>NZ_AP035991.1:0-658212 GCF_059730695.1 Pantoea sp. X-Soil-OKNW-556
CAGAAACCGATCCTTTTCATCCACAGAATGAAGATCTCAGGCTATGGCAGATAAAGAGAGTGAAAACAAGGCGTTACTTGAACCTTTTCTGTCGGTGACAAAAAACAGCGGTGAAGTTATTCAGCTCCACCCTAACAAAAATAACACCGTACAACCGGTGGCGTTAATGCGCCTTGGACTGTTCGTTCCGACATTGAAGTCAACTGCACGCGGTAAATCAGGCGCAATGGCCTCCACCGATGCGACCAAAGAGCTGAAGAACCTCTCGTTGGTGAAAGCTGAAGGTTATGAAAAGATTACCATCACCGGTGCCAGGCTGGATATGGATAACGATTTTAAAACCTGGGCCGGGATCATCCAGTCATTCTCACGCTATCCGTCAAAAGGCGACACGGTGACGTTGCCGTTTATTGATTTCGTTAAAATGTGTGGCATTCCTTCGGCGAACTCCTCAGCGGCCCTGCGTAAGCGTCTTGACGCCTCATTACGTCGTATCGCCACCAATACCCTTTCCTTTGAAGGTAATGGTAAGGCTTATCACACCCATCTGGTGCAATCGGCCTATTACGATCGTGAGAAGGATGTGGTGCGTATTCAGGCGGATCCTAAGTTATTCGAACTGTATAACTTCGATCATAAGGTTCTGCTGCAACTGCGTGCTATCTCGCGGCTTAAGCGTAAGGAATCTGCTCAGGCGCTGTATACCTATCTGGAGAGTCTGCCAACTAACCCTGCCCCTATTTCGCTGGCGCGTCTGCGTATGCGTTTAAACCTGGGTTCTAAAACCACGACACAAAACCATGTGGTTCGTCGCGCGATGGAGCAGTTGAAGGAGATTGGTTATCTCGACTATTCCGAAGTGAAGCGTGGGCGCTCTGTGTTTTTCATTATCCACAGTCGAACCCCAAAACTGGACGGAATCAGTAATCTGGAGAGTATCGACTCTCTGGAAGATTTGGATTTTGAAGACTGAATTTCAACGTTCACTGTAGTCAGCCATTCGCATGTTGCAGTGTCACTTTTAGCGTAAAAGTGACACTGACTCTCTCCTGTATCATTCACTGCAATCAGTAGCCAGCCCTGTTGTTCACTGTAATCAGTCACGTTCACTGTAATCAGCAATCACGCTTCGTTTTGCTACACAGTTTTGATAGTTCTCGTTTTCGACAAGCCTATTACAAGGATTTTATTGATAGTAAGCACTTACATTTGATTTTTAAGCGTCTCAGATACGCCCTTTTTATAGGGGGATACTGATTACAGTGAACGTTTGAAGTAAGGCAGACATTACTCGTTATAGTGAATGTAAGCTGCTTATCTCATGTACTGATTGCAGTGAATGTTTATATTTATCTAACTGATTTTAAATTATTTTATCTGATATTTAATGAAGGGTTCACTGTAATCGGTAGTTTGCGACTTTGTAGAGGATAAAAAGTGACAGGGTTGGTCACGTCTGCTGATTACAGTGAATGATTGCCCCATTTTACTGACTACAGTGGATGATTTGAGGGAGAGCTTACGCCCGAAATGTTGCATCAAAGCCCAACGTCACGCTGTCACCGATTACAGTGAATTCTGGCTTAAATTCGTTCCGGATTCGCTCCCCTTTTGAACAACCCGCACTGATTCTGAGCGTTTTACTGAGTACAGTGAACCTTGCTCACGTTCTATCTGGCTACCTCTTACTGATTACAGTGAATGATCCAACCTGGTCTTTGTTGCTCCCTCTTTCTGATTACAGTGAACGTTAGTCTCTTAAGCCGGGGTTGCGTTACTGAATATAGTGAACGTTATGTTGTGGCAGGCTCGCTATTGGATACTGATTACAGTGAACAGCTGTGATGACTTTTACCCACTCCCCATCTACAGATTACAGTGAATCTTTGTATGAGGTATCAGGTAACGATGTTGTTCTCGCCCGGCAAATCACCCGTGCGATTTTACTGATTACAGTGAATGTTATTATTCACCTGCTCCCTGCTCCCTGCTCCCTGCTCCCTCTGTTTCCTGTTTCATAACACGATTAACTCAAGGCACATTCCGTAGCGGCGCGATTTATCGCGCGTTTTTTTAACACCAAAGGTAAAAGAGCGCGATAAATCGCGCCGCTACGAATTGATGTCAACACGCTGGATTCTGCGGCATTTAACTGGCAGACACTATGCTCTCTATTTAAAGCCGGTCGTCGATTCAGCATTTGAAGTGACTCACTGACTACAGTGAACGTTTTCCAGGTGAGCGAACTGGCGTTCTGCTGATTACAGTGAATATTGAATAAGGGTTGCGCAATATTTTCTGATTACAGTGAATGTTTTCACCTGTAGTTCGATTGTTCTACTGACTATAGTGAACACCCTGGTGTTTCTTTGCCTGATGTTACTGATTACAGTGAACATTTATCCGTGTAACGTAAATCAGTAGTGCTTTTTGCTGATTACAGTGAATGTTTATGCCAGCCACTTCCCCTTGGAACTACCACAATCCAGTTTGGTCAGGAGATGAGTACTGATTACAGTGAATGTTCTTCCCCCATTTACTGATTACAGTGAATGTAATGCTGATTGCAGTGAATCTTTGCAGGCGATATCGACAACTCTAACTGACTACAGTGAACGTTAATGCCCTGCTCCGCTCCTGAGATTTTTATCGTTCCAGATCAGACTCAATCAATCTTCCCTTCTTTGCACTGATTACAGTGAATGTTTGCGGGATGGCTCGAAAAGTGTTCAGCTCATGATTTACACAACAGACCGATGAGGCTAATTTTTCGGCACGGATTACAGTGAACATCCCTTCAAACACCCTTCTTCCTCAAGGAGTTTCATCAGTATCAATTCTTTCTGATTAGATGAGATATATTTGCCTGATGTGCAGGATTTCGGTATAAAGTCATAAATCCTACATATGTGGAGCAACTATGGCTAACGATGAAAAGCAAGTTCTGAAGGTTGCTCAGCGTTCTGAGAGAATGCTGATGAGTCTGACGGAACAGATCCAGGCACAGAAAGAAGAATTGCAGGAAAACACCTTTTACCAGGTTTACGCGAAAGCAGCGCTGGCAAAACTGCCAAAGTTAACGCGAGCCAGTGTTGATTATGCTGTCAATGAGATGGAAGAAAACGGCTATCCCTTTGATAAGCGCGCGGCGGGCAGTTCAACCAAATATGCCATGTCAATTCAAAACATCATCGATATTTACCACCATCGTGGTGTACCCAAGTACCGTGACCGCCACGCAGATGCTTTCACGTTATTTGTGGGCAACCTGAAAGGTGGTGTATCGAAAACCGTCTCAACCGTTTCTTTGGCACACGCATTACGCGCCCACCCGCATTTGCTGTTTGAAGATTTACGCATTCTGGTTATTGACCTCGATCCGCAATCCTCCGCGACCATGTTTCTCAATCATGAACGATCTGTTGGTCTGGTGGAGGCTACAGCCGCGCAGGCGATGTTGCAGAATGTCAGCCGTGAAGAACTGTTGAACGAGTTTGTTGTGCCCTCCATCATTCCGGGTGTAGATGTGCTGCCCGCTTCAATTGATGATGCCTTTATTGCTTCACGCTGGGATGAACTCTGCGCCGAGCATTTGCCTCAGCACAATGTACATTCGGTGTTATACGAGAACGTCATCGTTAAGCTGAAGAAGGATTATGATTTCATCTTTATTGATAGTGGCCCGCATCTCGATGCTTTCCTGAAGAACGCCATTGCGGCGTCTGATTTGCTAATGACACCCGTACCACCAGCCCAGGTCGATTTTCACTCTACGTTGAAGTATTTGACGCGCCTGCCGGAGCTGATTGGCATCATTGAAGATTCCGGGGCCAGCTGCCGCTTACAAGGCAATATTGGCTTCATGTCGAAGTTGTCCAATAAGGCCGACCATAAGTTATGCCACAGTCTCGCGAAAGAAATCTTTGGCGGTGACATGCTGGATGCGGCATTGCCGCGACTGGATGGTTTTGAGCGCTGTGGTGAGTCCTTTGACACCGTTATTTCGGCCAATCCTTCTACCTATGTTGGCAGCAGCGAAGCCTTAAAGAATGCGCGTTCAGCGGCGGAAGATTTCGCCAAAGCCGTGTTTGACCGTATTGAATTTATTCGCCTGAACTGAGGTTACTATGAGCGCAAAACGCATTACGATTGGCAGAACATTCAGCCAGACACCGTTGCAAACAGAAGAAACATCAGAAGGCCACTCTCAAACTTTTATCCTGTCGACAGGCAAGCGCGCCCAGTTCACCCTGGAACGTATTGCAGCGAAAGAGATTGAAGAAAGAACCTATGTGGTGATGGAAACTAATGGTCGCGACCAGGCTGGACTCACCCCTGAATCACTGCGTGACATTATCCGTACTATCAAACTCCAGCAGTTCTTTCCGGCAATTGGCGTGCAGCGTGATGACCGCATCGAGATTCTTGATGGGTCACGGCGTCGTGCTGCGGCATTGCATTGTAAAACTGGCCTTGACGTCCTGGTAACTGATGCGGCTATCAGTGCTGAAGAAGCCCGTCGCCTGGCGCAGGATATTCAAACTGCACGCGAACATAATCTGCGTGAAGTGGGTATGCGTCTGATGGCGCTGAAGGACGGCGGCCTGTCGCAAAAAGAAATCGCGCAGAGTGAAGGATTGTCGCAGGCTAAAGTGACCCGTGCGTTGCAGGCGGCGAGTGTTCCGGCAGATTTAATTACGCTGTTTCCCAATCATTCCGAACTGACCTATCCCGACTATAAATCCTTGTTGCAGGCTTATGAGAAGCTCCAGGAAACCGGGCAGACGGTTGAGGCTCTGATTGAAGCGATAGGTATGGATGTCGATACTGTCTGTGCGCGTGATGGGCTGGCGGAAGATGAAGTGAAGAACGGCATTTTACGGTTGGTGCGTAATGGAAGCCAGACGCTGGTACAGTCACCGGCAAAAGATAAAGTGGTTGCTACCGCGCTCTGGACCTTTGCCGACAAAGACCGTTTCGCGCGTAAAAAAACACGAGGTCGCATGTTCAGCTATGAATTTAATCGCCAGTCAAAAGAGTTGCAGGACGAACTTGATCGGGTGATAAACGAAACCCTCAACAAATACCTCAATCAGTAAGCTACACCGCCTTCGGGCGGTTTTTTTTGCTCCTCGCCAGCCTGATTTCATCGCTAACCTCATGAAATTCCAATAATGCCGTGGTGAATTTCAGGCTGAAATCGCCATAATTTCAGCCTCGCAGCAATGTCTTTACGCCATAAAATCAGCTGGCCTGGTGCAGGATTAACCGATAGCAACATAAAGCAGAAAAAGGTTGGATTTGGCGTATAGCCACGATGGGAAAGATGAAATCATTGAACCTCGCCACAGCGATTTCATCATTATCTCTATGAATATCATCGTTTTTTTAAAACGATTTCAGCCTGAAATCGCCAGGGTTGCAGCTCACATCAACCTGTCGCCGTCAGACAATGCCTTCATTAGCCAAATGATATTCAATAGTTTATCCACAGAAAAGGTGGATAACTTTGCCGAGCGCCCTGCTCGCTCAGCTCGCCAGATGATATTACGCCAGTAAACGTAACCCCGAAGAAAACTGCCAGACAGCCTCTCTGACACGAACGGGTTTATTGATTAAGCCCAGAGCATAAAAGCGGTCGGCGATAGCCTGCTGCTGTTTAATCACCTCGAATGCCATTGATCGGGTTTGATGGCTGCGGCGTGATAAGGCGCGCTCGACGGCATCGGTTTCCAGACCCAGTTCCTGCGCCAGTAGCATCGCTGCCTGATGCCTGCGACTATCGATAAACTGTCCAGTCTGTTGCAACGCTTCCACTAACTGATGCACGATATCATCATGCTGCTGAACGTAATCACGACGGGCCAAATAGAATTGATGATTGCTGACACGCCCTTCGCCATTAGCGATGACGCGCAATGCCGGATTATTCTCTGCTGCGCTGAGTAGCGGGTCCCACATCATCCAGGCGTCAACGGAGAGATAATCACTGACCGTCAACGGATATTTGGGCGGTGCATACACCACTTTTATCTCATCAAGGCCAATGCCTGCTTCATCCAGCAACTGCAACAACAGCCAGTGCACGTTTGAACCTTTATTGACAGAAATCCGTTTTCCTCTTAGATCGGCCAATGTCGTGATATCACTTTCAAGCGGGACGACGATGCCGACGCTGCTTGGTGCAGGCGGTTCCCAGGCGATATAGGTCACCGCATTGCCGCTCGCCTGAGCAAAAATTGGCGGTACTTCACCGGTGGTGCCAAAATCAATTTCGTTGTTTTGCAGAGCATAAAGCAGTTGTGGGCCAGCAGGAAACTCACTCCAGAGCACACTCACGCCTTGCTGTGCAAAGCATTGTTCCAGGCTCTGGCGTGCTTTTAATACGCCAAGATTGCCAAACTTTTGATATCCGATGCGGAGCTCGCGTTCTCCTTGCGCTGCTGAGACAGCCTGGCCTGGGGTGACTGATACGGTTTTACGACGTCCTTTAATGACACCCTGATTAGCCAGATGGGTGCGTAAAGTATGGCGGCTAATACCTAATAATGTTGCTGCCTGGGTTTGGTTATTATCGGCAAGCTCCAGCGCGTTATTAATCAGGCTTTGCACCACGCGATCGAACAGTTGATTAGATTCAGACGTCAAATACTGACGTAGAAAACTATCAAGGGTGGAGTCCTGAACATCACTCAGCCGATGTTCACTGTAACCAGCAAGACGTAATTGCGCAGGGGTTAAGGTCTCCTCACGACTGAGCAGGACCGCATTATGCAGCGTGTTCTCCAGTTCTCGGATGTTGCCGGGCCAGTTGTACTGCATCAGGGCTTCGAGCGCATCAGGAGACAGACGCCGTGCCGGGCGTCCCAGACGGCGGGAATACAGCGCCAGAAAATGTTGTGCCAGTACGGGTATGTCTTCACGTCGTTGCCGTAAAGGAGGTAAGGGGACAACAGCGATGTTGAGACGATAAAACAGATCTTCACGGAACCGACGTTCCCGGATGGCCTGAGCCAGATCGACGTGAGTTGCAGCAATCACTCTGACATCAACTTTTATGGGTTTGCGCGAACCGACACGGGTAATTTCGCGTTCCTGCAATACGCGCAGCAGTTTTACCTGCAATGGCAGACTGAGTTCTCCAATCTCATCCAGTAACAACGTGCCGCCCTGGGCTGACTCAAACCAGCCTGGATGTGCCTGAGTGGCACCGGTGAACGCCCCTTTCTCATGCCCAAACAACTCGGCTTCTGCCAGACTCTCCGTTAATGCGCCGCAGTTCACCGCCAGGAAAGGGCCATGTCGGCGAGTACTATGATGATGCAGATAGCGGGCTACCACTTCTTTACCGGTACCGGTCTCACCCGCAATCAGCACGGTGGCATCCGTTGGGGCAAACTTGTCGAGTAAAGATTGAAATGCGCGAGAGGCTGGATCGACTAAACGGGGAGAATCCGCAAAATCAGCATAGGGTGTCAACATGATGAATATCCTTGTGCAAGCGTATCCTCACGCTATACAAGCACATTCACTATGAACAGTAGGAAAAAAGCATAAGAAGTTGCAAATGCAGCAAATGCTGTTGAAGCAAAGTTGCGAATGCAACAGATAACGAACGCTAAACACCATCAACCTACTGATATATCGGCGTTTAGTGAAGATGAGAAATTGGCACGCATTTCGCTAACGGCTATATAACTAAATAAATGAAGTGAAATGATCATTTTTTAATAAAGTTATATAGGAAATACATAATGGCTGATTCCTCAAATGAGAACATCAATGTCTTCTGGTTCCTTCCTACACATGGTGATGGGCGCTACCTTGGCACGACGGAGGGTGGGCGACCGGTTGATTTAGGTTACTTACAGCAAGTCGCACTGGCGGCGGATAACCTCGGGTTTTATGGCGTGCTGATCCCCACGGGAAAAAGCTGTGAGGACTCCTGGCTGGTTGCTTCGGCGCTGGCACCGTTAACGAAGCGGTTACGCTATCTGGTTGCGGTGCGTCCGGGATTGCAGCCACCGACCCTGGCCGCACGTATGGCCAGCACGCTGGACCGCCTCTCCGACGGTCGCCTGCTGATTAATGTGGTGACGGGCGGTGACCCGGTAGAAAACAAAGGGGATGGCATTTTCCTCAGTCACAGTGAACGTTATGAGGTGACTAAAGAATTTCTGGACGTCTACAGCCGTCTGCTGCGTGGCGAAAAGGTTGACTATAAGGGGCAGCATATTCACGTTGAAGGTGCTGAGGTATTGTTCCCACCGGTACAGGAAAATGGTCCACCGCTGTACTTTGGCGGTTCATCCGATGCTGCCATTGATGTTGCGGCACAGCAAATTGATACCTATCTCACCTGGGGTGAACCCCCGGCGCAAGTTGCAGAGAAGCTGGCGGTAGTACGCGCGCGGGCAGAAGCACACGGACGTAAGCTGGAATACGGTATTCGTCTGCATGTCATCGTACGTGAGACGGAAGAAGAGGCCAAAGCGGCCGCAGATAAACTGATTGCGCACCTTGATGAAGAGACGATTGCGCAGGCGCAGAAAATTTTTGCCCGTATGGATTCAGCCGGGCAAGCGCGGATGAGCGCATTGCATAAAGGTTCGCGTGACAATCTCTACATTGCTCCTAATCTGTGGGCGGGAGTCGGGCTGGTTCGTGGTGGGGCAGGGACGGCGTTGGTCGGCAGTCCGGAGCAGGTCGCTGCCCGCATTCGCGAATATCAGGCGTTGGGCGTGACCAACTTCATCCTTTCAGGCTATCCGCATCTCGAAGAAGCGCATCGTGTGGCAGAGTTACTCTTACCGTTGCTGCCGCTGGCGCACGGGCAGCAACAACGCGCCCGCAGCGTTAATACCGGCCCGTTTGGTGAAACCATTGGTGGTGACAAACGGCCAACCAAACAGGCGAGCGCCAGCTGATGCTGAAGACACGCAGTGAGGATCGGGCGATGCAGATACCCCATGTGATGATTGTGGGTGGTGGATTCAGCGGCACAGCGCTGGCGATTCATCTTGCCCGTAACGCGACAGCGCCATTACGCGTTACGGTGGTGGAACCTCGTCAGACGCTGGGGGCAGGGGTAGCCTATTCAACGCAAGAACCTGCGCATCGCATCAATGTCCCGGCGTCACGTATGCAACTTAGCGGGGATGAGCAGGGGGCATTTGATCGCTGGTATCGGCAGCAGCCGGAATGTTCACTGGATTCAGTAGCTCATTGTGCCGATGGCGCGGTGTATCCACAGCGTGGCATGTTTGGTCGTTACCTCGCCGAACTGTTTGCCCAGGCTGTACTACAGCACCCGCAGGTGACCTTACACCATATCCAGGCCAGCGCTCTCGCCTGGGAAGGGCAACAGTTGCTGCTGAGCAACGGTGAAACGCTTGAAGGCAATGTGTTGGCGCTGGCAATCAGCCATCCGCCGCCTTCACTGCCGAGGGCGCTCCTGCCTTTCTCCGCACACCCGGCCCTGATTGCCAATCCGTGGCAACCAGGCGTGCTTGATAACATCGACAGCCACGCCTCGGTGGCGATTATCGGCACCGGTCTGAGTATGGCCGATGTGGTGGCCTCACTGGCAACACGACAGCATCGTGGCCCGTTATTAGCCTTCTCCCGGCGTGGGCAGCTGTCACGCGCCAACCTGAGCGGTGAATGGCCCGAGTGGACGCTGGCACCGCAACCCCAACCCAGCACGCGTCTGTGGTTGCATCATATTCGGGCGGAGGTCGCGCGCGCCGCAGAGCAGCAATTGCCGTGGCAGCGTGTGCTGGATGAAGTGCGCGCGCAGGGGCAAAGCATCTGGCAGTCGCTGTCATTGCGTGAACAACAGCGTTTTGTCCGTCATTTGCGGTCGTGGTGGGATGTGCATCGTTATCGCATTGCGCCACAGGTGGCGGCAGAGATCACGCAACGTCAACAGGCGGGAACGCTGCGCGTGCTGGCGGCCCGTCTCGCGGCCATCGCATCCCGTGGCGACCAGCTTGATATTACGTTGCATACCCGTGACGGGGCGACAGAACACCACCCGCTCGACCATCTTATCGTCACCACGGGGCCCGGCCATGAAGCGCTAACCGCCAGCCAACCGTTACTGCTGTCGCTCAGTCAACAAGGCTTCATCCGCGCCGATGCGTTAGGTTTTGGTATTGACGTCGATCGCCATTCCCACACGCTGACGCGATCCGGTCAGCCAAGCCAAAATGTATTTGTGGTTGGCCCAGCCGCCAGGGCGCGTTTTGGCGAACTGATGGGATTGCCGCAGGTTGCCGATCATGCCGCTGAGGTGGCACGCCAAATTCTCCTGTCGCGGCATATCAAACATGCGGAGCGATGTCCCCCTTTAGCACCCTGATTTCCCAACATTCCCCTAAAAATTAACTGACGAACGCCGGGTCGCACAGCGATCAGGGCCTCGCTATGGAGATTGCTATGCCATCGCAACGTGAAATACGCCTGAATGCTTTTGATATGAACTGTGTCGGACACCAGTCACCGGGGTTGTGGGCGCATCCGCGCGACCGCTCGTGGCAGTACAAGGACCTGGAATATTGGGTCGATTTGGCACGTTTGCTGGAACGCGGCAAATTTGATGGGTTATTTATCGCTGATGTATTAGGCATCTACGATGTGCTTAACGGTAACGGTGATGCCGCCATTCGTCAGGCCACGCAGGTTCCAGTGAACGATCCGCTGGCGTTGATTACCCCGATGGCGCTGGTGACCGAGCATCTGGGATTTGGACTGACCGCCTCGCTGTCGTTTGAACATCCTTATCCATTTGCCCGACGTCTGTCGACGCTTGATCACCTGACGAAAGGGCGTATTGGCTGGAACATTGTCACCTCATATCTGGAGAGTGGCGCGCGCAATATCGGGCACAAAGCGCAAACCGATCACGACAGCCGTTACGACTATGCCGATGAGTACCTCCAGGTGGTGTACAAACTGCTGGAAGGCAGTTGGGAAGCAGATGCGGTGTTACGTGACCGTGAGCGCCGTATCTTCAGCGATCCCAGCAAAATCCATCCGATCAATCATCAGGGGACTTTCTTCAGCGTACCGGGGATTCATCTGTGCGAACCGTCACCGCAGCGTACGCCGGTGTTGTATCAGGCGGGGGCATCCAGCCGCGGGAAGCAGTTCGCTGCCGAACATGCCGAATGCGTATTTGTTGCGGCACCGTCCAAAGTGCTGCTGAAGAAAACCGTGGCAGATATCCGCCGCCGCGCGGCAGAAGCGGGACGCGATCCGCGCAGCATTCTGATCTTCAATCTGCAAACGGTCATCGTCGGAGAAACGGATAAAGCAGCGCAGGCGAAGTGGCAGGAATACAAAAACTGGGTGAGCTACGAAGGTGCGCTGGCACTGGTATCGGGTTGGACCGGCATCGACTTCGGCCAGTATCAGCCGGATCAGGTGCTGAAGTATCTGCACACCAACGCCATCCAGTCAGCAGTGGAAACCTTCTCCACCGCCGATCCTGACCGTCAATGGACCGTGGCTGCGCTGGCTGATTGGGTCGGTATCGGTGGCTTTGGCCCGCTACTGGTGGGAAGCGCCGCAACGGTAGCGGATGAGTTACAAAGCTGGGTTGAAGAAACCGATGTCGATGGTTTTAACCTTGCTTACGCGCTGACGCATGAAACCTTTGAAGATGTGGTCGAGTTGCTGATTCCGGAATTGCAGAAGCGGGGCGTATTTAAGAAAGAGTACGCCAGCGGCACGCTGCGCGAGAAGTTATTCCGGGCCGGGCCACAGTTGCAGGCACCCCATCCTGGCGCGGGTTATCGCGTGCAGACGGTGCCGCAGGAGGTCATATGATCGAGATCGAGGCATTGAGTAAGCACTATCGCGCACCTGACGGACGCGTGACCGACGTGCTGAAGTCTATCAACCTTGAGGTACAGCCTGGCAACATCACGGCGGTGGTGGGACCGAGCGGGGCAGGGAAGTCGACGCTGGCAAAATGCATTAGCCTGCTGGAACAACCGAGTGCCGGAAGCATCCGCGTCAACGGTCACGACCTTTCCCGGCTGAGTGGTGAAGTGCTGCGCCGCGAGCGACGCGCGATCGGCACCGTGTTTCAATCGTCGGCGTTGTTGCAGCGCAAATCCGCCTGGGAAAATATCGCCTTGCCGCTGCGTTATCTTGGTGTGGTGGAACGCGACATCTCCGCGAGGGTAGGGGAGTTGCTGGAGCACGTCGGGCTGAGCCATATAGCCTCGGCGTTCCCGGCACAGCTTTCTGGTGGACAACGTCAGCGCATTGGCATTGCCCGCGCGCTGGCGCTGCGGCCATCAGTATTGCTGGCTGATGAAGCGACATCCGGGCTTGACCCCGAGGCCACCGTCACCATCCTCGACCTGCTGCGTAAATTACGTGACGAGTACCGGCTGGCGATTGTGTTAATTACCCATGAAATGGACGCGGTACGCCGTGCGGCAGATGCGGTGGCGGAAATTCGTGACGGGCAAATTGTGCATTACGGCGTGGTGAAGCAGTTGTTGGCGCAGCCTGATTCCCGCCTGGCACAACAACTTCTGCCGCTGGCGCCACAACCGGCCTCGTCAGAGCTGGTACTTCAACTGAGCTACCGCACCGATGTGCCGGTCGCCAGTGACTGGCTGACTCGCCTGAGTCAGCAATTTGCGCTGCGTATTGATCTACTGGGAGCGCATATCGAGCAGGTGAATGGCCTGCAACTGGGACGCTTGCAGGTTGGCATTCACTTCCAGCGTGAACGTGTTCCTTTGTCGCAGTTGCTGATGCAGCTGGAACAACTGGGGTTGATTGGCCGCGTCACTGCGGGTGCGCCGTTGCTGAAGGAGGCGGTATGAGCGTCTCCGTCATGAGTCAGGATACACCCTGGAAGGAAATACCCACGTTGATGCTACCCGCTTTGGGTGAAACGGTGTTGATGGTCGGTATCGTGATGTTGTTTGTCGTGACCTGCGGTGGGGTGGTGGGCGTGGTGTTGTTTAACACCTCCGCACGCGGGTTGTTTCCTCATCGGGGTGTGAACCGGGTGTTGAGCTGGATTGTGAACATGGGACGCTCGCTACCGTTCCTGGTGTTGATGGCTGCGATTATCCCGTTCACCTTCTGGTTAACCGGCACCACTATCGGCATTCCGGCTGCGGTGGTGCCCATGATTGCCGCCGGTATCCCGTTTTTCGGACGGCTGGTGGATAACGCCCTGCGTGAGTTACCAGGGGAGGTCACCGCTGTGGGGCTGGTCTGTGGGGGATCGCGCTGGCAAATCATCCGCCAGGCACAACTCAGCGAAGCACTGCCAGCGATTGTCGCCGCCATCACCCTCAATCTGATCTCCATGATCGAATACTCGGCGATTGCCGGCACCATCGGTGCCGGTGGCATTGGCTATCTGGCCGTGGTGTATGGCTATCAACGTTTCGACAATCACATCATGATCGCCACCATCGTGGTACTGGTCGCCTTAATTCAAACCATTCAGTTTCTCGGTGATCGTTTGGTTACCGCTTTACGTCATCCTCAGGGGACATCGCTATGACAACACAAGAATTTGAGTTACGTAAAACCCGACGCTGGCCGTGGCTGCTGCTGATTATAGTGGTCGTTGCCGCCGCCGCTGCGGCCGGGTTCTGGCGTAGTCAGCAACCGCAGGCGGTCGTATTTGGCACCACCTTAAAAATTCACTATGAACCGGCGATGGCCGGTGAGCAGAAGCTGATTGAGTATGTGAATGACCATATCGCAGCGGATTACGGTCTGAAACTGGAAGCGGTCGGGGTGCAAGACCCGGTGCAGGCTGACCGCGCCGTGGCAGAGGGACAATACGCGGCAACGGTGTATCAGCATCAGTGGTGGCTGAAACAGGTGGTGGACGCGAATAATTTTGCGCTAACGCCAACGTTACCGCTGTTCCAGTGGGCCTTTGGTATCTACTCCGACCGCTACCGTTCAGTGGATGCGCTGCCGCAGGGGGCCACCATTGTGGTGCCGGATGATGGCGCAAACCAGGGCCAGGCGCTGTGGCTGCTGGCGCGTCAGGGATTAATCACCCTCGATCCCAACGTGGAACCACGCACGGCAAAACTAAAAAACATCACCGGTAATCCACATGGCTTTGTGTTTAAGGAGCTGGATTTGCTGACAATGCCGCGTGCGCTGAACTCGGTGGATGCCGCCATTGGTTACGTGTCGCAGTTTGATGCCGGAAAAGTGCCGCGTGACAAAGGCATTCTGTTCCCGCCTGCGCCGCGCACCTTTGCATCGCAACTGGTGATCGGTACGCCTTATCTGTCACAGGAAAATATCGCAAAGCTGAAACAAGCCTTCTCCGATCCGCGCCTGCAACACTGGTTGAAGACCACGGATGATCCGCTGGTAAAAGGGGTTCTGGTGCCGGTTTCTGCCGACTAATTCTCTGCCGATGGCTGATACACCCGGGCATGTTCTGCGTGCCTGGGTTTTTGCGTTACTTCTATTTATCATATTGATTTAAAACAAATAAATATCACTATTTGTTGTTTTGGTCCTGTCCGGTTAACGCTTATAACAACCTCACCTGCATAACAAATAACACCGTGAGGCGGTATGAGCACACTCCCTTTAGAAAACACCCTGCCGGTTTCGCAACCGGTCCGTTCGGTCAGCGACGTTGCGCGCCTGATCAATACCCGCAGTGAGAAAAACAACTATGCCCGCATGATTGTGTTTCTTGCGCTTGGTGGCGTATTTCTTGACGCCTACGATCTCACCACGCTTTCCTACGGCATTGATGATGTGGTTCGTGAATTCCAGATCTCGCCGTTTATTACCGGGCTGGTCACGTCATCGATCATGGTTGGCACTATCGTTGGCAACCTGATCGGCGGCTGGCTTACCGACAAATATGGCCGCTACTCGGTATTTATGGCCGACATGCTGTTTTTCGTGGTGTCGGCGATCGCCGCCGGGTTAGCGCCCAACGTCTGGGTACTGATTGGTGCCCGTTTCCTGATGGGGATTGGCGTGGGGATTGATCTGCCGGTCGCGATGTCCTACCTGGCCGAATTCTCCAAGTTTGCCGGGAAAGGCAATAAAGCCGCGCGGCTCGCTGCGTGGTGCCCGATGTGGTATGCCGCCTCGACGCTCTGCTTCCTGCTGATCTTTGCTCTCTACTTTCTGCTCCCGAAAGAACACCTCGACTGGCTGTGGCGAGCTTCGTTGCTGTTTGGCGCGGTGCCTGCACTGCTGATTATCGCGGTGCGTAGCAAGTTTATGAATGAATCCCCGTTATGGGCGGCTAATCAGGGGGACCTGAAATCGGCGGTGCGCATCCTGCGTGATTCCTACGGCATCCATGCCCATGAAGCGGAACCCGAAACGCCCCCGGCCTCGGCGGCACCGAAAGTCAGTTTCCGCGTGCTGTTCCAGAAGCCGTGGCGTGAACGCACCATCGTCGCCGGGGTGATGAATATCTGCATCTCGTTTGAATACACCGCCATCGCCTTCTTCCTGCCATCCATTCTGGCCCAGTTCCTCGGGGCTGGGGTGTTTGAAACCATTTCTGCCTCGCTGGGCCTGAATGCGTTGTTTGCCTTTACCGGCGGCCTGCTGGGGATGCGCCTGGCGTGGAAATATCCGTCGCGCCATGTGGCGATTGCCGGATTTGCCTTGCAGTTTGTCGCACTGATCGCACTGGCCTTGATTGGTCATCCCGAAGCGCTGGCAGGCATTGTGTTTGCGGTGTTGATGCTCGGTCTGTGGCTGTTTGCGGAAGGATTCGGCCCCGGCGCGCAGTTGATGGTCTATCCGGCGCTGTCATATCCCACGTCGATTCGCGCTACCGGCGTCGGATTTAGCCGTGCACTGTCGGGTATCGGTAGTGCGTTAGCGCTGTTTATTCTGCCGATTCTTCAGGCCTCGCTTGGCACCAACATGTTCTGGGTGGTTTCGCTCAGCGCCATCATCCCGATTTTCTTCCTGCTGGCGGTGCGTCACGAGCCAACCCGCCACGATATCGATGATCTTTCCCATCAGGAGTGAACCATGACCTTATTAGCTACAGGTACTGACTATGCGCGGCTGGCCGCACATTTCCGCCCGGTGTTTGAACGCATCGCCACAGGTGCAGCCGACCGTGAGCGTCATCGTACGTTGCCGGATGAACCGCTGACCTGGCTGAAAGAAGCGGGCTTTGGCACGGTGCGGATTCCGCAGGAAAAAGGCGGTTGGGGCGCTTCGCTGCCGCAGCTGTTCCAATTGTTGACTGAACTGGCTGAAGCCGATTCGAATCTGCCGCAGGCGCTGCGCGCGCATTTTGCTTTCGTCGAAGATCGTCTCAATCAGCCGGACAGTCCGGCGCGCGATGGCTGGTTCCGGCGTTTTATTGATGGTGAGCTGGTGGGGAGTGGTTGGACTGAGATTGGTACGGTGAAACTGGGGGATGTCATCACCCGCGTCACGCCAGGTGAAAAGGGCTGGACGCTGAACGGCGAGAAATTTTATAGCACCGGCACCCTGTTTGCCGACTGGATTGATGTCTATGCGCGGCGCAATGACAATCAGGGGGATGTGATAGCGCTGGTCAACACGCATCAACCCGGCGTCAGCCTTGAAGATGACTGGGATGGCTTCGGCCAGCGTCTGACCGGTAGCGGCACCACCCGTTTCGCTAATGCCCACGTTGAGCAGGATCATGTGTTCGATTTTGCCGAGCGTTTCCGTTACCAGACCGCGTTCTACCAGCATGTGCTGCTGGCGACGCTGGCCGGGATTGCGCGAGCTGCCGCGCGTGATGCGGCACAGGGGGTAAAGGCACGCCAGCGTATCTACAGTCACAGCAACGGCAGTGCCTCACGCCAGGATGTGCAGGTGTTGCAGGTGGTGGGTGAAGTGACCAGCCTCGCCTTTGCCGTGGAGGCGACGGTGATCCGTGCCGCACATTCACTGCAATCAGCATATGAGGCCCATATCAGCGGTGACGAGGTTTATCTCAAACAGGTGAATGACCTGGCAGAAGCGGAAGCCGGGCAGGCGCAGGTGATCGCCAGCGAACTGGTGCCGCGTGCCGCGACTGAGTTGTTTAATGCGTTAGGCGCTTCTGATACTCGCTTAAGCAAAGCATTGGATCGCCACTGGCGTAATGCACGCACCGTGGCATCACATAATCCGGTGATCTACAAAGCGCGTGATATCGGTGACTGGCAGGTAAATGGTACATCGCCAACCGCCATCTGGCAGATCGGCAGGGGAGAATGAATGGGGGGCGTGAAGCGCCCCTTTTGCCCGTAGCGGCACGATTTACCGCGCTCTTTTGACCTTTTGGCTGACAAAATGCGCGATAAATCGTGCCGCTACGATGTAGATCTTTATTGCTTATCCAGCGACCAGGTGGCGCTGCGTACATCCACCTTCACCGGCAACAACCCAACGCGCGTAAAGGTATCCGCCAGCGCCTGCTGTTCATCAAACACCTGCGGCGTCATGCGTTGTGCACCATACGGCAGACGCGCCAGCGTGGTTTGCCAGATGGCCTTATCCAGTCCGGTCGATTTTGACAGAATGGCGGCGGCATCGTCCTGATGGTGGTTAGCCCAGTCACTCAGTTTACTTAACTCATCCACTACCTGTTTTGCGGTTTGCGGATGTTCCTCAGCAAAACGACGGCTGGCAAGGTAGAAGGTGTAATGCGGCACTAAACCTTCGGCATTGCGTACCTGGCGTGCGCCGGTGTGTGCTTCAACTTCGGCGAGGAACGGGTCCCAGATAACCCAGGCGTCAATGGCACCCTTTTGGAAGGCTGCGCGAGCATCAGCCGGTGGCAGGTACACCGGAGTGATGTCTTTATAGTTCAGCCCGGCATCTTCCAGCGCTTTAACCAGCAGATAATTGACGTCCGAACCCTTATTCAGACCTACTCGCTTTCCTTTGAGATCGGCAACGTTGTGAATCGGGGAATCTTGCGGCACCACGATGGCTTCGGTTTTCGGGTTAGCAGGGGAGTGGGCGAGATAGATCAGATCGGCCTTTGCCGCCTGAGCAAAAGCGGGAGGGGCGTCCCCGGTCGCCGCCAGATCGATGCTACCGACATTCAGACCTTCCAGCATTTGCGGCCCGGCAGGAAACTCAATCCAGCGAACATTAATGCCTTCCTTTTTCAGGGTTTCATCCAGCGTGCCGCGATATTTCAGCAACGCAAAGATATTGGCTTTCTGATAACCGATGTTGACGGTTTCCGGGTTGGCAGCAAAGCTGTGCGCGGAAAGCAGACCAAGGCTTAACGCCAGCGTGCTTAATAAATGCGTTTTACGTTTCATCATTGTTCTCGCGTGGTTTTTTTACCACCATAGCAAAGCGCATATATAACCAATAAATAACGATTTTCGATCGCTTATAACTTTATTTCGAATTTTGCGCCATTCACTGTAATCAGTTGTCGGGTGAAAATGGCGGCTGAAATTTCCATAGATGCCCATATAATTAGCACGGTAATAATTTGTATAACAAATCAAAATGCCTTCCTCCCAGGCTTCTGCCAGGATACGCTTATCCGTGCCTGCTCAAGGTCTTTTTTGCTTTATGAAGTGGCTTTCTCAAAGTGCAGTGCTGTTTTCTGCCAAAACTTGTCTTGCCGCCTTTCTGGCTTTTTACATTGCTCTGGAACTCAATCTCGATAAACCGGCCTGGTCGTTGACCACCGTGTATGTCGCCTCGCAGCTCTATTCTGCTTCGACGGTGTCCAAATCCATCTTCCGCTTTATGGGAACGGTGCTGGGCGGGTTATTCACGCTGTTGATCTATCCAATGACGGTACAGGAACCGATGCTGTTCAGCCTGTGCATCTCGCTGTGGGTGGCGGTGTGTCTCTATCTCTCGCTGCATGACCGGACGCCAAAAAGTTATGTCTTTATGCTGGCGGGCTACAGCGCCGCCATTATGGGATTTCCCGATGTCACTTCACCGGCATCGATCACCTACACCGTGATTTCACGTATCGAGGAAATCACCGTCGCAATTGTGTGCAGTAGCCTGGTGCATCGTCTGATCATGCCGGTATCAATGCGCCATCTGCTGGAGCAGAGTGTCAGCCAGTGGTATCAAAATGCGCGCAAGCTATGCAGCGAACTGGTGACATCGACACCTAATGATAAGGCGCTTGAGCGGGAAGGCATCCTGATTCAGATGGCTAACTATCCCCTCAATGTGGAGACGCTGATTACTCACTGTGTTTATGAAGGCGATGCGGCGCGCCGTCTGGTGCGTCTGGTAAGCGTGCAGTATCAACATCTTTCATATCTGATCCCGACACTAACGGCGATTGAGTCACGGCTTAACTTGCTGGCACAGCAGCAAATTCTTTTCCCCGAGTATGTGGCGCAGGCGTTTCAGCAATTTCTCGTCTGGCTGAACGGTGCAGAAGACCAACCGGTGCATGACCATTTGCTGGCGGCGCAGGAACAACTCAAACTGGCGTGGGAGGAGGGCCGGCTTAACAGCGAAGAAAGCATTTTGCTGCTGGGATTGCTGGAGCGTTTGCTGAATTTTGTCCGTATTGCCAATGCCTACCACAGCGTCAGTGAGCGTGTCAGTGAGTGGACACCAACGGTGAAACCGGGGAAAACCGTGGTGCGCAGCCACCGCCATATCGACAAAGGCTTATTGTTACTCTCCTCTTTCACCGCCTTTACCGCCACCTTCGCCACCTGCCTGTTTTGGATTGGCAGCGGCTGGGTCGATGGTTCGACTGCGCCGATGATGGCGGCGGTACTTTGCTCATTCTTTGCCGGCATGGATAGCCCGATTGCTCCGATGAAGCTGTTCCTTAAGGGGGTGATCATCGCGGTGGCGATCAGCCTGATGTATATCGTCTTTCTCATTCCACAGGCGGTGACGTTTGAAGCCTTGGTGATCTGTCTGGCTCCAGGATTACTGGCGTTGGGGCTGGTGATTGCCAATCCCTCCACCAACCTGATTGGCCTGATTGTGGCGACCCAAATACCGGGTTTTATCGGGATGAGTCACCACTTCAAACCTGACTTACTGCTTATAGTGAATGCGGTGCTGTCGACGATGGTAGGGATTGTGATTGGCGTGGTGATCACCGCCTTAATCCGTAATAAACGTCCCTCCTGGACGGCGAAGCGCGCGGTACGTAAGGGCATTCGTGAGCTGCTGCAATTTATCACCACGATGCGGCTGGATGGCGTGACGATGTCGATGCGACAGCAGTTCGTGGCGCGTACGCTGGATAAGGTCAACGTGATCCTGCCACGTAAGCGGGTTGATCCGGTGCCGGATCTGGTGTCCGGTGGCAACCTGATTGCTGAAGCCTGGCTGGGAGCCAATTGCTATGACTTTTACGTACGGCATCAGGCGCTACTGGCGACGCATCACATCGATAGTGGCGCAATGTTCCATGAGTTAAGCCAGTTCCTTAAGCTGCGCCTGAAATCATTGCAGACGCAGCCGCAGCCAGCCTTGCTGATGGAGCTGAATCATTTATTACTCGGCCTGGAAGCGGGTGCCATGCAGGAACGTGCGTTATTTGCTCCACTGTTCCATTTGTTCAATATTCGGTTATCGTTGTTTCCGACGGCACGCTGGCCGGAAAGGATAAAGGACACAGAATGAAACTGATCGGCCTGATTGGCGGAATGAGCTGGGAATCGACGGCGCTCTATTATCGCATCATCAATGAACAGGTAAAGCAGCAGTTGGGTGGATTGCACTCGGCACGCAGCCTGATGTACAGCGTTGATTTTCACGAAATCGAGCAATTACAGGTTGCCGGTGAGTGGCAAAAAGCCGGAGAGATTCTGGCGGCAGCGGCAGTCAGCCTTGAGCGGGGTGGAGCGGATTTCATCGTGCTCTGTACCAACACCATGCATAAGGTTGCCGGGCAAATTACGGCGGCGGTAAATATTCCGCTGCTGCATATTGCTGATGCTACGGCGGAGCGTATCCGTCAGTCAGGCGTGAAACGCGTTGGATTGCTGGCGACGGCCTTTACTATGGAACAGGCGTTCTACAAAGGACGCCTGCAACAGGAGTACGGTATTGAGGTGCGGGTGCCCGCCGCCGCGCAGCGCAAGGTGGTGCATGACATCATTTATCAGGAGCTGTGTCTGGGGATCATTCGTGATGAGTCACGCGCGCGGTATCGCGAGATTATTGCGCAGCTGGTGGCTGACGGGGCGGAAGCCATTATTCTCGGCTGCACGGAGATCACCTTGCTGGTGAAGCCGGAGGATGCCAGCGTGCCGCTGTTCGATACCACGCTGATTCATGCCCAGGATGCGGTGAAGGTCGCGTTGTCGTAGCAAAGCCGCCCGCCAAAATTGGTGTTATGCCGCAAAACTGACAGGTATTTGTTCACTAAATCACCTGTGTTGACTATTCTCTCCCGAAATTAAATGTTGTGAACTGACTTTCAGGGAGAGAAAGCATGTTAACTAACACAAATTTCCGTGAGGATAATCGGAAGAGTTCGCACAATCGTTACCTGTTATGCTTTGAAAATAAAGATTTTTATGCCGATGTTGAATCGTTTACGGGGGAGGAGGCACTCAGCCAACCGTGGCGTTATGCGATCCGTTTTTGCTCTGAAGATCGTGATATCCCGCCTGATAGTCTGGTGATGAAAAAGGCCTCGTTCAGGATCCGCGCTCCCACAGATGGCAATCCCCCCGAGACTCAGTGGCAAGAACAACGCGAAATCAATGGTGTGATAACCGGTATGTCGCGTGTCGCTGCCAGCCGCGATGAAGCGCTATACGAAATCACGCTTGAACATCCCCTCTCTTTGCTCGCTCATACCCGTCGTTTTGCCATTTTTCAGAATCTCGCCGTGCCTGAACTGGTTTGCCGTGTGCTCAAGTCGCACGGTATGCATGGCTATGAAATCGATATGGATGGCCTGTGCTGGACTTACCCCGAGCGTGAAATGATTGTCCAGTGGGGGGAAACCGACTTGCATTTCATTCTGCGTCTGTTGTCTGAAGTGGGGATTTGGTTTCGCTTTGAGCCACATGAAACGACCAGCCATTTAACGGTCATGGTTTTTGGCGATATGCCGTCACGGTACATTTTTGGTCATAAAATCATCGCATTACCCCAGGCTGGTATGTCGGGGCAACACCTGACCATCCGCAATATGACCAGCTCTGCGTCGGTGGTGCCTGCGGCGGTTCACACCCGCGACTATGACTACCGCATCCAACGCCTCACCGCCCTGGAATCCTTTGCGGATATGGGGAATGAAGCGCCTTTCACTCGCGGCCGTGATTACCATTACGGCGATATTCATCACGGCGAAGGCGATCGCTGGGCAAGTATGCAGGGTGGCGAAGCCGAAACGGCCTGGTTTTTCTCCCGTATTCGTCATGAGCGCCATTTATGTCAGCGCATCCGGCTCGCCGCACAGGTTGATGATCCCGCGCTGTTACCCGGTAGGGTGGTGGGAATTATCGGGGAACATCCCAGCTCTTTTGCAGATGGCATGCTGGTGGTGAGCCTGAACTGTCGTGGAGGTCGTAATACGCCTTTCCTGGCTGAGTTAAGCGGCATTCCCTTCAGCGCACGCGTGGCGTGGCGACCCGAACGGATCGCACGTCCCGTTATTGCGGGCACGGTACCGGCGCGAATCTCCGGGCTTCATCTTAATGACACTCTGGCGCGCCCCGATCGCCAGGGGCGCTACCGGGTTAAATTCAGCTTCGACCTGGATGAATGGGTGAAGGGGCAGGAGAGTATGCCGGTGCGTCTGGCGCGAATCTACGCGGGGGACCGTTTTGGCGTGCATTTCCCGCTACTGGATAACACCGAAGTCGCGATTGCCTTTGAAGGTGGTGATCCGGAGCGTCCCTACATTGCGCATGTCCTGCATGATGTTATCAATCCAGACCTGGTCAATGATCTCAATAGCACACGCAACGTCATCCGTACCTTTGGAAAAAACAAATTGCGGATGGAGGATGAGAAAGGGCGTGAGCATATCAAGCTGGCAAGCGAATTTGGTAAAACGCAGCTCAATATCGGCCATCTGGTAGACAGCAAGCGTCAAGCTCGCGGTGCGGGTGCTGAACTCCGTACTCAGCACCATGCATCCGTCAGAGCAGGGGAGGGGATTCTCCTGACCACTGCTGCTCAGCCGAATGTTAATGGCAGCCAGCTTGAGATGGCCGCAACCATCCGCCATCTGGAGCAGGCGCTGAGCCTGGCTTATAGCCTACAAGGGAGTGCGGGCCAGGCCGGGGCTGATGCAGTGGATACCGCGCCCCAACAACAACTTAACCAGTCGCTGACCGGGTTAAACAAACCGGGCATTGTTGCCTGGGCCGATGCGGGGTTGGTGCAGGCCACGCCGGAGAGCCTGCAACTTTCCGCCGGGCAGGATGCCGTGATTACCGCCAGCAATAACGGCAGCGTGAATATTTTTAAAACCTTATCACTGGCGGCTGGTCAGGGGATCTCCGCATTTGTGCGCCGTGTGGGGATCAAACTGATTGCCGCGTCCGGCCACATTAGCTTACAGGCGCAGCGGGGCAAGCTAACCGCGCTGGCAGATCAGGATATGCAACTGACCAGCGTGAACGGCGAAGTGCAAATCAGCGCGAAGAAGGGGTTATTTCTTCACTGCGGTGGCGGCGGGATTCGCATCCATCCGGGCGGGGGCGTGGAAATTTTTTCGCCGAAATACATTGAACAGAAATCACCGACGCTCAGTTACCAACAAGGTGAGATGGCGAAGATTGTGGATCCGGTATTTGCGGATAATCCGCTGGCGCGTCGGGTTCGTCTGTTTCGAGAGGGCGACCGCAAGCATCCACTGCTTAATCAGGCCTTTCAGGTCACTACCTCTGATGGCAGCGTGGTTGAGGGGACCACCGATGCGAACGGTCATTCGCCGCTACTGGATTTGACCGAGACGGAACAGCTTGAAATAACGTTAATCAGGGAGGCAAAACGATGAGCAAGGAAAAGCAGTCGGACGATGTGTTCAACAACCCGGTTCTCGGGACTTTTATTGGTGTGCCCCGTGATACCGCAGGGGCAATGCTCACCCAGGAATTTGCGGTGCGCAGCCCATTACCCTGCATCGTTATTCTGGTGCATGGCGTCAACGATATCGGTGACGCCTACGAGACACAGGAGCAGGGGATTGTCGCCGGGCTGAATACCCGGCTGGCGCGCACCGATATGCATCCTCATCAATGGGCGGAGATAAGTGGCTTAACCGACCTGAACGGTGCTGCACGGCGCGTGATCCACAGTGGACGCTCGCCGGTGATCCCGTTTTACTGGGGATATCGCCCGGTGGACCGCGAGACGTATGACAACGACCAGCAGCGTTACCGGGATGAAGTCAAAAAGCTCGGGCTGGAATCGGTGCTGCCGTATGACGCGTTTCAGGAGAATGATCCAAAACGCCTGAAAAAACTTAACCCGGAAATGCGCGGATTCTGCAACGATAACTACGGTAACGTGCTGGATCTGGCCGTCGCCAAAGGGGGTGGTACTTTTGCCAATGCCACCACCTGCATCCCGGATATGCTCGGACCGGGCGCCAACGGCGGCGCGATCTGGATGGCGGGCGTTTACAGCCGCAAGCTGAACGGGGGGGATTATACCCACCCGATTTACGGCAATCCGCACCGGATTTATCAGTTCTTTGCGGCACAGCGGCTGGCGGATTTGATTCTTGAGATTAGAAAAAACCCTAAAACTGAACTTGATACCATTAATATCGTTGCGCACAGCCAGGGCACCATTATCACCATGCTGGCCAATATGCTGGTAAGACAGCAGGACCCCCAATATGCAGTGGCTGACTGCACCATCCTCTGCCATTCCCCTTATTCGCTGGCACCGCGTTTTCTGGAAAACCAGCTCCCGGGCCGCCAGCAGACCGCAAAAGCCCGTCAGGAAACCCTGTGTAACTTTTGTCGGCTGATGGCGACTAACCCCAAATATGATCCTGCCGGGCGCTATCACCCGGACTTTGTGCAGGCGATGATGAACGACGGTACGCTGGCGCGCAAACACCAGTGGCACAGCGACCCGCGCTACGGCCGCAACAATTATGGTCGGGTGTACAACTACTTCTGCCCGGACGATGGCATCGTGTCGCTCCAGAACGTGCAGGGTTTTGGCTGGCGAGGGATCCCTGACCAGTTAGCCGCCGGGATGGAGAACCTTTACCAGCGGGCGTTTTGCCAGCGCTATACCACCGGAGGCAACCCGACGGGGCAGCCGTTTGAGAAACCGGCCTGGCAAGAAGGAGATTTCCGCTATGACGGTTGGGCCACCAACGCGACCTATCCGCATCACAGCGGTGTAACTATCAATGCCGAAGCGCTGCCACAGGTGTTTGAACTGACCATGATGGGCAGCAGCAATGAAGGGGAGATGAAGTTTAAAACCGGTATTGCGGGAGAGGATCGCTATATCGATTATTCCGCCCGTGCCCACGAGGGCGTGTGGCAGGTAAAAGAAACCCGTCCGGTGCTCGAATTACACGCCTATTTTATGCAACCGGGGCATGTACTCACTGAAAATGAATTGAGTGCGGTGAATTATTATTACAAAACGCAGTTTACCGGCGGCCGGGTTATTGGTTCTCAGCAGCGTATGGAATATCGGTTATTGCGGAATAAAACCGACCAGGAAATTGAAGAGATGGCGAAATATGGCGATCCGGTAAAATTCAGCCAGCATTCGGCCATTGTGATGGACCCGAACGTGCAGGAAAAAGCGGTGGCGTATGACCTGGCGATTGGTAACTGTATGGCATTTGAAGACCAGGAGTTCTGGCTGCGGCTAAGAAAGCTGGCCGACTGGCGGCATAAATATAATCCGAATGAGTTTGCGAGGTTATATTACATCACCGGTCAGCTGGACTTGGATAAAACCAAAAAATTCATGAACAAACCTGATGGAATTTTACCAGACGGTGAATTTGGCGTCGTGAATGAGTACCACCCTGCAACCAAAATTGATCCGGCTCGACCTGGAGAATTTCACCATAAAGAGATCCCGTTACCTCAGTGGGATATGCCGTAATCGGTCAATTATTTGGATCTTCCCTCAACAGGCCACAAGATGGTGTTTTAATGATGCGAAAATATGTAAAAGGATTTACCTCGATGATGCTGGTTGTTGTTTTGTTGATTCTAGGCGGGTGCAAGAGTCACTTATTAAAACCTCAGCAGAAGCCGGTACAGGTGGTGTACCGTTTTGATGACCATCGCTGGCTGGAATTACAGGGATTTAACTGTGAAGGGGCCTTGTGGTTTGTGGACCAGAAACGGGGGATCAGGAGTGAAGTGCATGAATGGGGTTACCGGATTTTTACCAAACCCTATATTCATCCCTCAGAGCGTTATATTGCTATACCCGGTTGGGGTATGATTGGTGTAATGACCATTTCAAAAGATTATGGAAGAACCTGGCAAACAACCTCAATAAATGGTGAAGAAGACAATGGTTCAAATGCGCCCGGTTATGACAATATCCAGTCCCTGACCGTCGTCAACGATCAAGGTTTTCTCCTCACCAAACAGGGACGCATTTATATGTCGTCGCTGCCTTTTGACGATCCGCGTCTGCAACCCGGCGGAACAGGTGTGGACTATGTTGTGGAGTTCAGAGGGAGGAAAATAGCTCACCATATCTATGCCATACGTCCGGCTGAAGGCCTGGATACATCATTATGGGGCCGTGAATATATCGATCCGCGCATTTTACATCGCTCGGTAAACCAGTATTACACCAACTTCCAGAATCTGCCTGACCGCATACCCGAAGTTAAAAACTATCAGGGCTGGACACATATGAAATGCGACCTGAATGCCGGGCTCTGACCGGTAGCGGCGCGATTTTTGGGGCACCAAAGAAAACAGTACGGTCAACCAGTCAGGATATCAAAAAGATGGCGAAATACAGCGAAATGGTGGGATCTGTCAATTGTCTGGAACTTCCCGCCACCGGCCAAAAAATGGTGTTTTAATGATGCAAAAATATGTAAAAGGATTTACCTCGATGATGCTGGTTGTTGCTTTATTCATGGTTAGCGGATGTCAGGGCAACTTGTTAAAACCGCGCCAGAAACCGGTGCAGGTTGTATATCGTTTTGATGACCATCGCTGGCTGGAGCTGAAAGGTTATAACTGCGAGGGTGAACTCTGGTTTGTGGATCAAAAACGGGGGATTCGCAGTCAGCTTTGGTTTCAGTCCTATAAAATTTTTACCAAGCCCTATATCAATGCATCTAAACGTTATATTGCGGTACCCAGTTGGGATATGACCGGGATTATGAGTATTTCAAAAGACTATGGGAGAAGCTGGCAGACATCTTCAATCAAAGGAGAAGAAGATGACGGTTCAGATTCACCGACTTACGACAATATCCAGTCCCTGACTGTCGTCAACGATCAGGGTTTTCTCCTCACCAAACAGGGACGCATTTATATGTCGTCGCTGCCTTTTGACGATCCGCGTCTGCAACCTGGCGGAACAGGTGTGGACTATGTTGTGGAGTTCAGAGGGAGGAAAATAGCGCACCATATCGACGCCATACGTCCGGCTGAAGGCCTGGATACATCATTATGGGGCCGTGAATATATCGATCCGCGCATTTTACATCGCTCAGTGAAACAGTATTACACCAACTTCCAGAACCTGCCTGACCGCATACCCGAAGTTAAAAACTATCAGGGCTGGACGCATATGAAATGCGACCTGAATGCCGGGCTCTGACCGGTAGCGGCGCGATTTATCGCGCGATTTTTGGGTCACCAAAAAAAACAGTACGGTCAACCAGTCAGGATATCAAAAAGATGGCGAAATACAGCGAAATGGTGAGATCTGTCAATTGTCTGGAACTTCCCGCCACCGGCCAAAAAATGGTGTTTTAATGATGCAAAAATATGTAAAAGGATTTACCTCGATGATGCTGGTTGTTGCTTTATTCATGGTTAGCGGATGTCAGGGCAACTGGTTAAAACCGCGCCAGAAACCGGTACAGGTGGTGTACCGGTTTGATGACCATCGCTGGCTGGAGCTGAAAGGTTATAACTGCGAGGGTGAACTCTGGTTTGTGGACCAGAAACGGGGGATCAGGAGTGAAGTGCATGAATGGGGTTACCGGATTTTTACCAAACCCTATATTCATCCCTCAGAGCGTTATATTGCCATACCCGGTTGGGGTATGATTGGTGTAATGACCATTTCAAAAGATTATGGAAGAACCTGGCAAACAACCTCAATAAATGGTGAAGAAGACAATGGTTCAAATGCGCCCGGTTATGACAATATCCAGTCCCTGACTGTCGTCAACGATCAGGGTTTTCTCCTCACCAAACAGGGACGCATTTATATGTCGTCGCTGCCTTTTGACGATCCGCGTCTGCAACCCGGCGGAACAGGTGTGGACTATGTTGTGGAGTTCAGAGGGAGGAAAATAGCGCACCATATCGACGCCATACGTCCGGCTGAAGGCCTGGATACATCATTATGGGGCCGTGAATATATCGATCCGCGCATTTTACATCGCTCGGTAAACCAGTATTACACCAACTTCCAGAATCTGCCTGACCGCATACCCGAAGTTAAAAACTATCAGGGCTGGACGCATATGAAATGCGACCTGAATGCCGGGCTCTGATTATTTACCCGGTGCACAATAAATAATGGACATTAAAGGATTAAGCACATGATAAAAGGCGTTATCCGTCTCGGAGACAAATTATCGCACGGTGGAAGCGTGACTGATGCGACCGGTGAAATGTTTGATGGCAAACCCGTCATGTTATTGGGCGACAGCGCCCGTTGCACCATTCATGGTAAAACCAAGGCTGACGAGGGCCATCCTGGATGGACCATGAATGGCCGGAATGTGGTGACAGAGGCGTACCAGGCTAAATGCGGCTGCTCGTTCGTTTCTTCATTACCTGTCGCAGGGGCTGTTGAATCATGAATATCTGGAAATCCCTCCCTGAACCTTATTGGCCAGACGATCTGCGCTCCCCTGGCCTGATCAGCCTGTTCTTCTCTCTTTTGCCGGGAATTATTATTGCGATTATCAGCGCACTGGTGTTAGAACCGGAGGCATCCACAAAGCTGAAGATCATATGGATACTAGTGATCCCTGCCCTTGTAGGCGCTTTCATTTACACCCTTATCTTGCTTTTCCACAGTGTCAGTCAGTTTTGGGCCGACATGATGGAAAAAAGTTATATTGAGCAGCGTAATTGGTGGATTAACCACGCCTCAGCCGGTATCCGACTGGCTGAACATAGCTCGCTTTTTCCGGTGGAAGATGCGGCTCTTAAAATGCTTCGCCTGGAAGGGGAAATGCCGCCGCTAAAAGATATTCCGCGTAAACTCAGTGTCGGCGTTGATGAAGACATGGGGTTGAGTCGCACGCAACAGATTTTAACCCATTTGTTAGACCAACTCGATATTGCAACGCTTAACAGGCCGGAAGTCTGGCTATACATCCGCAACGCCGATCAACCAACCCAGCAGGATGCCAGCGCCATCATACATAATCACACATTACTGCAAAAACCGACCCTCCATTTGCTCCAGGCGCTGCCACAATGTTCGATGCTGGAAGAATGGATCATGACCTATTTTTGTGATTCCCGTTTGCTGATTATCATGGAGTTGCAGGGAGCTAATGACGACGCATTCTGTGAATACGCCACGGCGCTGTTATTTGCTCATCAATGTCCATCACCTGACACCCGGATGCCGGTGTGGTGTTTTCGCAGCCTGAACTGCCATCAGCATCAGGTCGAGAAATACCTGGATATCTTATTCGCCGCAAAGCAGGTGGTGCCAGCCAATTTACGCCACGTATGGAGCGGGAATTTGCAGGGTGAAGCTTTGCATTTGCTCAAGGATGCCTTCAACGAAACACTGAGTGGCATACCAGAGCATAACTGGCACCGTTTACCGGTTGCTGCAACCTGGACGCCGGGTTATCGGTGGCTGATGCTGGAGTGGGCGGCGCAGGCGATACGTCATGGGCAACGGGGCCAATTACTCGCAACGCAACAGGGCGAAAAACAGCAAATTAACGTGGCGATGATGTCTGGAGAACGTATCAACTCCCCCGCAGATGATGGCAATAATTGGCTACAGATACTTCATGGAATATTCAAGATTATTACGCTCATTTCGCTCATCGGTCTTGAAATCTTGTTGATTCGCTTCTCTTTGCCCAAAGAGACTCAGGACGATGCGTTCATATACCTGTTTATCATGCCAGCAGGCATGATGTTACTTGCCCTGGGGATTTTTACCCAGGGTTTAAATATTGCGCGTCGCCACAGAGAACGGATTATTGATTATTACCGTCGATAACCGGCCTGCGTGGTTTTTCTTCAGCTGCATTTCTCCGACGTAACGTCTGTAATAACACCTGAAACGCCGGAGAGAGCAGGCGACGGCTGGGGTAATAAATATGATAACCGGCGAAAGGTGCGCACCATTCTGCCAACACCCGCACTAACTGACCTTCTGCCAACTGGGTTTCCACCATGTCTTCCATCACCATCGCCAGGCCCACTCCGGCTTGTGCAGCCTTCAGCGCCGCGCTGAGGTTGTTGACAATAAACGGCCCATTGACGCGAACGTTAAGCTCGCGTTCTCCCTGAGTGAATTCCCAGGCGTAGATGCCACCGGAACTGGGGAGGCGGATATTGATGCAGGCATGCTGAGGTAAATCGTGTGGCGACGTAGGGGCTGGATGGCGGGTGAAATAGTCAGGTGTGCCCACCACGGCCATACGTAACTCGGGGCCGATACGAGCGGCAATCATATCCTGTTCTACCCGTTCACCCAGACGAATTCCGGCATCAAAGCGTTCACTGACGATATCCGTCAACGCGGAATCCAGCGATAGCTCGATTTTAATATCGGGGTAGGTGTGCAACACCTCATTAATGGCGGGCCAAATCAGGGTATCTGCGGCGTGTTGACCAGCGGTGATGCGTACGGTGCCAGCAGGTTTATCGCGAAACTGGCTCAGTGATTGCAAACGATTGTCGATATCGCTAAACGCCGGGCGCAAGGTATTCAACAGCTGTTCACCGGCTTCGGTAACAGCCATATTGCGGGTGTTACGAATCAACAGCCGTACGCCTAGCCTCTCTTCCAGACGTCGGACAGTTTGGCTCAACGCAGGCTGTGAGGTTGAGAGCCTCGCGGCGGCACGCGTGAAACTCATTTCCTCAGCCACTACTAAAAAAGCAGCCAGGTCACCCAGCTCATCTCGCAGCATTTATAAATCTCAGATCTAAGTTCATTAACTATTAAGCATCTTATCACCTGAATCCGCCGCGTATAGACTTTCGCTCATTGATTGAACCGCCTGGTCGGGCGTTCACCCCATTCAAATGATTGTGAGGTCAACATGACGAAAGATATCGTGGTAATTATTGGCGCTGGTGGCATTGGTCAGGCGATTGCCCGCCGTCAGGGTTTTGGTAAAACCTTGCTGCTGGCTGATTTCAATCCACAAACTCTGCAACAGGCAGCAGAACAACTTAATGCGTCAGGTTATAGCGTCGAGACGCAGGATGTTGACGTGACCTCGCGTGAGTCGGTGGAAAAGTTGGCGGCCCGTGCTTCCTCGCTCGGCAAGGTGATGCAGGTCATCAATACGGCAGGCTTGTCGCCCAATATGGCACCGGTAGAAAAAGTGCTGGAAGTGGATCTCTATGGCGCAGCGCTGGTGTTTGAGGTGTTCGAAACAGTCATCGCAGCGGGCGGTGCCGGGTTGATTATCTCCAGCATGGCCGGTCATATGATGCCTGCGCTATCCGCAGAACAGGACCATGCATTAGCCTATACGCCAACCGAAGAATTGCTGGCGCTACCCTTCCTGCAACAGAACGCTGTCCCGAACACGCTTGTGGCCTACATGTTGGCGAAGCGTGCCAACCATCTGCGCGTTCAGGCATCTGCCGTCAGTTGGGGTGAGAAGGGCGCCCGCGTGAACGCCATCAGTCCGGGTGTGGTGGTGACACCGCTGGCATTGCATGAACTCAACTCGGAAATTGGTGATATTTATCGTGCCATGGTGGATGCCTCCGCGGTAAAACGCATGGCACCTCCGGAGGAAATTGCGATTGCCGCCTCTTTCCTGCTGGGGCCGGATGCCGGGTTTGTCACCGGAAGCGATCTGTTGATTGATGGTGGCGTGATTGCGGCGATGCGAGCCGGGAAACTGCAAACGCCGGGATGAGAGGGGGGAATTTCATGAATGTGATTCATATCCTCAATATCTCTGGCTGGCTTAATCATGCTGGCGTCAGCCAGTATGATCCCTTATCACTCAAGTTGTCATCGGGGAAATCATGATCAAATCCATTAAAGCGATTGGCACGGATTCATCCACCCATCCCTTACAGGTGTTTAGCATTCAGCGTCGCGGCTTGTTGCCCGATGATGTTGAGATGGAAATCCTCTACTGCGGAATTTGCCATTCTGACCTTCATCAGGTGAAAAATGATTTCGGTGCCAGCCACTACCCGATGGTGCCCGGACATGAAATTGTGGGTCGGGTGACTGCCGTAGGTTCAGAAGTTAAAAAATTCAACGTGGGTGATTTTGCTGCCGTGGGCTGCATTGTCGATTCATGCGGAACCTGCCCGGCCTGCGAACGCGATCTGCAACAATTCTGCGCACATGGCACCACGCTCTCCTTTAACACACCGGATAAACATCTTGGTGGTATGACGTTGGGTGGCTTTGCCCAAACCTATGTGTGTAAAGAGCGTTACACCCTGAAAATGCCGCATTTTGACGATATGGCTGCGGCAGCCCCCTTGTTGTGTGCGGGCATCACCGTCTATTCCCCCTTAAAACATTGGCAGGCGGGTCCGGGAAAAGTGGTCGGCGTGCTGGGTATTGGTGGATTAGGACATGTGGCAATTAAAATTGCCCGTGCGATGGGCGCACAGGTTGTGGTGTACACCACATCGCAGGCGAAAGTGGCGGATGCTAAACGCTTAGGGGCACATGAGGCGGTGTTGACGTCAGATGCTGACCAAATGAAAAAATTTGCCGGTAAAGTCGATCTGATCATCGATACCGTATCAGGCAAACACGACATCAATGCGTATCTGCAACAGTTAGCGATTGATGGCACGGTGGTGTTGGTCGGTTTACCGCCAGAACCCATTGAGATCGGCGCATTTAACGTTGTTAAAGGACACAGAAGTTTTGCCGGTTCAAATATCGGCGGGATTGATGAAACCCAGGAAATGCTGGCGTTCTGCGCCGAACACAACATCACCGCCGACATTGAAATGATTACGGCCGCTCAGGTGAATGACGCTTTTGAACGTCTGGAAAAAGGTGATGTTAAATATCGATTTGTGATCGATATGTCCACATTAAACTGACCATGTTTAACCGGGCAGTGGTTTGCCCGGTTACTCCCCTTCTTCTACATCACACCTCTGTTAATACTCCACCGTTAACTCGCTAACAAATGAGCATTTACCATGAGCGATAGTGCTTCGCCGTCAACGACCGCGTCAGTTTCTTATTCGAATCTTATCCTGGCAATTATCCTGGTCAGCTATACCATGATTGTCATTGATAACTCGGTGGTGATCACCGGGTTACTCAAAATCAAAACCCAGTTGGCTTTTACGTCAGCCGGGTTGTCCTGGGTATCCAGCGCTTATGCGTTGACCTTTGGCGGATTATTACTGTTGTGCGCCCGCGCTGGTGACATCTTAGGTCGTCGTCATCTGCTGGTGGCAGGGTTAGCGCTTTTCACGCTCTCCTCATTGTGTATTGGGCTTGCACCTACGGCGGAATGGCTGATGGTCACGCGCGAGCACGCGCTATTTCATTGTATGCGGCGGCGGGTGGTCTTTCGGCCAGTATCGGATTAGTGGTTGGCGGTATCGTGGCAGATCTCATTTCCTGGCGTGCTGGTTTTTTAATCAACGTCCCGATTGGTATCTTGCTCATTATTTGCGCGCTGCGTTTCATACCGGAAACTGCACGCCATCGTGGGAAATTTGATGTGGGTGGCGCGGTATTATCGGCTTTGGGAATGACGGGGCTGGTCTACGCAACCATCAGTTCAGTGAGCAATGGCTGGTTAAGTATCACCACGATGCTGACTTTCGCAGCGTCAATCATTCTGCTGTGGGTGTTTGTTTTGGTCGAAAAACATGCGCAGCAACCCATTATGCCGCTGAGGTTATTTCACAGTTCCATGCGCAGTGGCGCTTATCTGGCGCGTATCCTCTATATCGGTGCTGCAATGGGTTTCTTCTTTTTTTCAACCCAATTTATGCAGGGCGTTCTGCACTACTCCGCTATCCAGGCCGGACTGGCCTTTTTACCGGCCATGCTGATTAACTTTCTGGTGGCCTTGCAGGTACCACGTCTGACGGGGCGCTTCGGGAGTCAAAATCTACTGTTAATCAGTTTACTGGCGGTATTACTTGGTATGGCGCTCCTGAGTCGCCTGGATGCGCAAAGCCACTATCTGTCGGGATTGCTGCTGCCGTTAATTCTGATGGGGTTTGGTATTGGCGGCGCGACCGGCCCGCTAACCGCGATGGGGTTGAGTGGTGTGGCAGCGAGTGATGCCGGAGCAGCATCGGGCTTGATCAATGCGGCGCATCAAATGGGTGGTGCTTTGGGATTGAGCATCATGGTTGCCACGGCGGTAGCGGGGTCCTCTCATCTGGAAGGGATAAGCCTGATGTTGCACCAGAATCATCTGGCTTTTCTCGCCGGTACGGGATTGGTCGCGTTGTCGGTGGTCATCGTGCTGGGGCTGATCAAGCGTAAGTGAGCTGTACCGCCAGAATCTGCTCTGGCGGTTGGCGAAAAATCACTCAGAATGCTGTTTCCAGTGAATCTGTGACGTAATAATCGTCATCGACCAGCGGTAAGTACCGCCATTTATCAAACGCGGTGCAGGGATGTGAAATGCCACAGCCCACCCAGTCACCGGGCTTGAGCGCATCCTCTTCTGGCAACAACAAATAAGCATGTTGATCATTTACCTCGCTGATACGCATGCCAGCAGCCACGCGAGGCGCGCTGCCATCGACATCTCGCACCCACAGCGGATTCGGCAAGTCCTGGTCGAATGGCACATCACGGCGGCCGAAATCAACAAATGCCAGGCCTGGCTCAGGACGCGATAACACCCGCCCCCAGACTTCCAGCGCGGCGGCAAAATGATGCTGGCTGCCCGATTGGGCAAACGGGGTGATACGGGCATACAACCCGTTATCGTGCGCCATATAGGCACCCGAGCGAATCAGCGGCGTGACTGGTAGCGGCAACCGGGCTTCGGTAAAACAGGTGCTGACCACATCAAACCAGGCACCACCACCGGCGCTGAGAATAATGGTGTTGCTGCTGAACAGCTGCTTCTCTACCAGCAGCGCCGCCGTGGCGATCAGCATCTGACAATAATCGTGCACTCTGGCGATACCGACGGTATCGCGTCCGGCTCCCAGCGCACCTTCATAGCCCGCGACACCCACCAGTTGCAGGGCAGGGCTGGCGGCAATCGCGGTGGCGATTTCCAGTGCCGCAGATGTTGAGCGGCAACCGGTGCGCCCGCCGCTCACCGACATCTCCAGCAGCACGGCGATGCGACTGTCGCCAAGATGTTGCTCCAGTAAACGCACCCCTTGCATTGAATCGACATAGCAAAGAAAGCCGTGGTCTGGATGTTGCTTTTGCCACTCGCCAATCCAGCGGATACCTGCGGGGTCGACCAGTTGATTGGCAAGAAAGACGTTACGAATGCCGAACTGGCGCAGTGCGCGCACCTGCGCCGGGGTTGCGGCGCTTAATCCCCAGGCCCCGCCTTCCGTAATCGCCCGGCGCAGGATGGCCGGAGACATCGAGGTTTTGCCGTGTGCCGCCAGCATCACGCCCTGCTCGCGACAAAAATCTGCCAGTTGCCGCAAATTATTCTCCAGCGCTGACTGCTTCATCAGCATCAGCGGGGAAAACACCTGATCGCTGGCAAACACCGGGGTGCCAGCCGGCAACGGCGTATCACCACGACCAGCCACGGATTTAAAGCGTGGCGCGGGTTGTTGCGCATCCAGCAGGCCATCCGCCACCAACGGAAAATGAATCGACATAACGCCTCCGATCAATGCTCAAGCACGCGTGATAAAAACTGCTGGGTACGGGGATTTTGCGGATGAACAAAAATCTGCTCGGGCGATCCCTGTTCAGCGATCACGCCCTGATCCATAAACACGACGCGGTCAGCGGTTTTGCGCGCAAAGCCCATCTCGTGAGTGACCACCACCATGGTCATGCCTTCACGCGCCAGACTGCGCATCACCTCCATCACTTCACCGACTAACTCGGGGTCGAGCGCCGAAGTGGCCTCATCAAAAAACATAATTTTTGGTTCTACCGCCAGCGCACGGGCAATCGCCACACGTTGCTGCTGTCCACCGGAGAGCTGCGCCGGATAATGATGGGCGCGCTCCGCCAGTCCGACACGCGTCAGGGCCGCCATGCCACGTTTATTGGCTTCGGCTTCGGACAATTTTTGCGCTTTAATCAGCGCCAGCGTCACGTTACCAAGTGCGGTTTTGTGGGGAAACAGGTTGAACTGCTGGAACACCATGCCAACATGACCACAAATTTCCCGACTGCGTTTAGTGTCGTGCAGCGGCACATCGTTAACCCAGATTTCACCGCCGTCAGCGGTTTCCAGCCCACTCATGATGCGTAACACGGTGCTTTTGCCCGAACCGGACGCGCCAATCAGCACCAGCACTTCGCCGGGCGAGACATCCAGGCTGATCTCTTTCAGCACCTGCGTGCTGCCAAACGATTTAGTGATACGGCTCAGCGTAATGGCGGATTTGCTCATGATAACTGGCTCCTGGTTTGATGATGTTGAACCCAACGAGAAAGGGGAAAGCAGACAACGAAATACAACACGGCCACCAGACCATAAATCACCACCGGCTGGCCGATACGATCGACAATGGCCTGGCCCTGGTGCATCAGTTCCGACATGCCGATCATGCTAACGATCGAGGTGTCCTTAATCAGGGACAGATACTGTCCCACCAGCGGCGGCAAGACGATGCCGCGAGTCTGCGGCAGAATCACGCTGAGAAAGGTCTGGCGTTTTGACAGGCCGAGAATCCACGACACTTCCCATTGCCCCCTGGGTACCGCTTCAATCCCGGCACGAAACACTTCGGCAATGTAGGCACCCTGGTAAATACTCAGACCGAGAATGCCCGCAGCAAACAGATTGATTTCATAGCCAAAATAAGCCACGCCAAAGTAGATAAACATCAGGGTGATCAACACCGGCGTACCGCGAAACAGCTCGGTGTACAACACGGCAATTTGTCGGGCGACCGGCACACGACTGGTTCGCAACACGGCGGCGAGCAGGCCGAGCAGGGTGCTGCCAATAATGGCGGCGACAGAAAGCAGCAGGGTAATACCCAGCCCCTTCAGCAACAGCGGCAACGAGCTGATGATCAAGTCGCTCATAGCGCATTCTCCCGTTTCAGTGGATTAGTCAGCCATTTTTTTGCCCACCACCAGGCGGACTTTTTTACCTTTGTCACCAGCGGCGGATGAAACATGCGCCGTCCCGCCAGGTTACCAAGCCAGGAAAACAGATTACTTAACAGCAGATACACCAGCGCCACCACACTGAAGGTCTGGATGTACAGCAAGGTACGGGCGTTAATCACCGTGGCGGTACCGGTTAGCTCCGGCAGCGCAATCGCCGACAACAGCGACGTACCGAGCAATAGCTGAATCAGATTGTTGATAATGGCAGGCCACACGGCGCGCGCCGCCTGCGGCAATACCACGCTTAAAAACACCTGATGGCGTGGAATACCCAAAATCCATGCGGCTTCCAGTTGCCCTTTGGGCACCGACTGTATCCCGGCGCGAAATGTTTCCGACAGATAGGCCCCGACGTTAATCCCCAGTGCCAGCACGCCAGCGGTAAAGGCGCTCATGGTGATACCGAGTGAAGGCAGACCGAAAAAGATGATGAAGATTTGTAGCAACACTGGCGTATTGCGGATGAATTCGACATAGCAGTGACTCAGCCAGCGTAGCGGGGCTAACGCGGTGGCTTTTGCCAGAGCGGCCAGCAACCCAAGTGCGACCGCCAGCATAAAAGCGAGAAGGGTGACCTGTAGTGTCAGCCAGGCGGCGGCCAGAAAAGTCTCGCCATAATTCCACAGGGTTAGCCATTGATAACTCATGGATGGGCTCCTTCTTACGGCGCAGCCCGTGCTGCTGCGCCGCAGGCAATCAGAATTGCGGGTTCAGTGGGTAACGCGGCTTATCGCCAAACCATTTTTGGTACAGCGTGGCATTCTCACCGGAGGCGTTGATCTCAAACAGGAACTCGTTGAGGTAGTTCAACCACACCTGGTCACCCTGTTTCACGCCAAAGGCGTTGTACTCCAGCGGCACCAGCGCTTCGTTGGTGACGGTCAGCGTCGGATCGAGCTTGGCCTGGTAAGCGAGGAAGTTGTTATCCTCGATCATCGCATCGGCTTGACCCTGCTTCACCGCCAGAATGGCGGCCTGTGAGGAGTCGTACTCCTGAATTTTCACGTCAATGCCCATGTTGCGCACTTCGTCACCGTTGGTTGATCCTTTCACCGTCGCAATGGTTTTACCGGCCATGTCATGCGCCGACTTGATGCCGCTCTCTTTACGTACCAGCATCGCTTCGCTCGCCACCACATATGGATTGGTGAAGCCGATCTCTTTGGCACGTTCCAGGTTGCGGGTGAAGTTACAGAACACCACGTCCACTTTGTTGGTTTGCAGGTTAGGGATGCGGTTGGCGCTGGTGGTGTTTACCATCTCCAGCTTCACCCCCATCTCTTTTGCCAGGGCTTTCGCCAAATCGACGTCATAACCATCAGGATTGCCGTCTTTATCGTAAAAGCCGAAGGGGGCGAAACTCAGGCAATCACCCACGCGCAACGTGCCGCGTTGCAATACGGTTTGCAGCGCCGATTGCGGTGCTGCTCCCGCCTCTTTTTTCTCTTCCGTGGGGGTACAACCGGCAACGGCCAGCATGACCAGCGCTCCGCCGATGATTTTTAACGAAGTTGCATTCATTGTTTTGCTCGCTTATTTAATGGAGACGACATGAAAAGCATCAGTTATTAACGAACTGCCCTGGTGTGGGCGGGTAAATAAAAACGCAGTTTATAATCAGGTGAATAATATTATTTTCGATCGGCGCGGAAGCATTTCATATCCACTTCCACTTTGCAGTCGACGACTAAATCCTGCACGCTACAAATACGCGCCGGAGGATTTCCGGTAAATATCTCGCTGAAAACTTTATTAAATGAACTGAAGTAACGTGCGTCGGTTAACACCGCCGTGACGTGTACCACATCCTCCACCGCATAACCCGCCTCGCGCATGATAGACAGGCAGTTATCAAAGGCCAGACGAGTTTGTTCGATGATGCCACCTTCCACCACTTCGCCCTCACGCATCGGTGTCTGGCCCGAGATATACAGCCAGCCATCGGCCTCAACTGCCCGTGCGAACGGCAGTTTTTGCCCACCGGTACCCGTTCCGCCTTCAATGCCATAACGTGTGATCGTCATGCAACGCTGCTCCTTTTTGTTCTGAGAATGCTAATTTGCACTGCATGACAGCCGTCTGGTATATCGGACTGCTATCTGCAATATCGGATAGGGCAAGATTTGCACAGGATTTTTACTTTTGCAATATGTCGCCAGGGATTTAATTTTTTGTGATGTCGTCGCGATCGCAAAATAAAAAAGAGAAGAGGGGAATTTCCAAATGGAAATGTGACCACTCTCGTGATTTAAAAAAAAGATCTGACTGCCATGCGCTAAAATGAGGCACCAAAATAGAACAAAGAAATATAAAGTCAGACATTAAAATTTTAATTAACGGGGATGGGTTAACGTCGGCGCTGGGTGTATGATGCTTTTCTTTTTTACTGTCTGGCGCGACCGCCCGACTGCATCAGGAGAATTTGCTTATGCCGGACGAAAAGCCATCGCGTGCGCGCGGCGTTGACCGGGTTATCGACATTTTTCGCCAGTTGCATATCGCCCGTCAGCCTATGGCGATGCGTGATTTGATCGACGCCACCGGTGCGCCTCGTTCCAGCGTCTATGAATTAGTCAGCCTGCTGAGTGAAGCCGGGTTGGTGGAGCTGGATGCCGACGGTGCCGTGTTCTTTGGCCGCGAAATGCACTATTACGGTGCAGACTACATGGCGCATAACGATCTTATCCGTCGTGCTCATCAGCTAATGGTTGAGATCGTGGCCCGTCATGGTGAAACGGTACAGCTATGTATGCTGGAGGGGAATAAGTACACTGTGGTGTTGTCGGAAAGCAACGCCCACCCATTTAAAATCACGTCTGATATCGGGGTGCGGGTACCGATTACCTGGACCGCTACCGGCCGTTTGCTGCTCAGTAACTGGTCGGATAGCGCCATTCTCGATCTCATCCCGGAAGAGGACTACCGTCTGGCGAATGGGCAAATCCTCGACAAACAGGCCTTCCTCGAAGATATCCATCGTGCCGGACAGTTGGGCTATTGCCTGACCGAAGGGTTATCCGAGAGTTTTACCTGCTGTATGGCCGCGCCGATTCGTTCGCGTAGCGGGCAGGCGGTGGCGGCGATCTGCTTTATGGTGAGTCGCGATACGCCAGAAGAACGGCGTCAGATGCTGTTGAAAGAATTGATCGTTTCCGGGCAAAAATTATCGGATTTCACCTGAGTTGGTGCATTTTCCTCGTACTCCGGCACAACCTATTGATGTGCAGTTTATTTTTGCAACTTAAGGTTGTGTTAAGGTTATTGATAATAATAACTATTCTTTTTATCACGGAGTTTGCGATGAAAACGCGCCTGTTACTGGCTATCGGGTTGTTGGCTTCAACGGCGGCCTGCGCCACCACCTATCCACTGAGTGTCACCGATATGGATGGTCACACCCAGACCATCAATCACGAACCGCAACACATTATTTTGCAGGATGGACGCGACGTCCTGACGCTGGCGTTGCTGGATCGTGATGACCCGTTTAAACGCGTGGTTGCCTGGAACAACCTGCCGAAAAAACAGGACACTCAGACCTGGGACATGCTGAAAGGCCGCTGGCCGGAAGCGACAAAAATCGTTGATATGGGTTTTAACGATCAGGGGCAGGTCAATCTGGAGAGCGTGCTGGCGCAAAAACCGGATCTGATGATCGCCCAGCTACGTGCAAAACCGGCGTTGAAGCAATCAGGTGTGCTGGATACCCTCAATAACCTGCATATTCCGGTCGTTTTTGTCGATTATGAACTGCATCCGGCACAGAACACCGCGCCAAGCGTGACGTTGCTGGGTAAAATTCTGAACCGTGAAAAAGAGGCGAAAGCTTATACCGATTTCTACCAGCAGCATATGCAGAAGATGACACAGGTCATTGATAACGTTAAAAATAAACCTACGGTGTTTATTGAACCGATCGCCGGTAACAGCGACAACTGCTGTTTTACCCACGGACACAACGGTTGGGGTGGCTTGGTTGAAGCGGTCGGTGGCAAAAATATCGGCTCTGCGCTGCTGCCGGGCAATTCAGGCTTTGTGGCGCTGGAAAAAATTATCGCCATGAAACCCGATGTCTACATCATGACCGGTTCCAAACGCCCGAACGCTAACGTGCTGCCGTTTGGCTACGGTGTCGATCCGAAAGATGTGGGTGTGACCTTCCAGAAACTGCTGAGTCGTACCGGGCTGGCGCAGATCGAGCCAGTGAAGCAGGGCCGGGTGTATGGGGTGTATCACCATTTCTATAACCATCCTTACAACATCATTGGCATGGAAATTCTGGCGAAAGACCTCTATCCGCAACAGTTTAGCGATCTCCATCCGGTAGCTGATTTCCACACCCTTATCAGAGACTTCACCAAACTGCCGGATGATGCGATAACCCTGAGTTATCCGCAGAACCAATAAAGGACAGGTAGCGGCACGATTTATCGCCCGTTTCCGCGCACGATAAATCGCGCCGCTACGCTATGACGCATACCGCTTAGCGCCAAACACACACATAATGGTGGCACCCGCCACCGCCAGCATGGCCCAGCTGATCGATTCGTGTAGCAGCAAAGCCGCCAGCGCAAAACCCATAAAGGGTTGTATCAGTTGCAGTTGTCCCACCGCCGCAATACCGCCTTTCGCCAGGCCGTGATACCAGAAGATAAAACCTATCAGCATGCTAAATACCGATACCCAGGCAAGCCCTAACCACGCGGGCATGGCAATGCCGCTAAAGGTGGCAGGCGCGGTGTAAATCGCGGCGGGTAACATCACCGGAACGGCCACCAGCAATGCCCAACTGATCACCTGCCAGCCGCCAAGCCGTCGTGATAGTTTTGCCCCTTCGGCATAACCCAAGCCACAGAGAATGATGGCAGCAATCATTAGCACATCACCGGCCATCATGTTTCCCGCCGTTCCGCCCAGCGCATAGCCCGCAATAATGGCGCTGCCCGCCAGGGAAAACAGCCAGAATACCGGACGTGGCCGTTCGCCGCCGCGCAGCACGGCAAAAATGGCGGTCGACATCGGCAAAAGCCCGAGAAACACCATCGAACGAGCAGAGGAGATATGCTGTACGGCCAATGCAGTCAGCAGCGGAAAACCGACCACCACGCCCAGCGCGGTTATCGCCAGAGCTGGGATATCCGTCAGAGCAGGACGTTTCTGGCGCAGCACCATCAACAACGCGCCACCCAACAACGCCGCAATAGTGGCGCGTGCGCAGGTAAGAAATAACGGATCAAATCCGCCGATGGCGGCGCGTGTGGCAGGCAGCGAACCGGCAAAAATCATCACCCCAATAAAACCACTCAGCCAACCGTTTAATGCAATTTTCATGATCCCTCCTTCGTTAATATTGCGCAGTTAACCACTGATTTCCGGGACGATAACAGATACAATCCAGTACAATTTAAAGAAACTGTACTGGTTAACTGGGCAGTACAGCTGAGGGGTGATGACATTGCGCAACAAAACCCGTATCGAACAATTGATGGACGATATCCGTCAGCAGATCGCCTCAAGGGCCTTGACCCCAGGCAGCCGCCTGCCTTCAGTGCGTGCGCGTGCCCAATCTGCCGGGATATCCGTTTCGACGGTGGTGGAGGCTTATGACCGGCTGGAAGCCGAAAGCGTGATTGTTTCGCGTCCCGGTGCAGGTTTCTTCGTTTCCGGGCCGATTGCGCCGCTCGATTTGGCACAGCTGGCACCGACCGTGGAGCGCGATGTTGATCCGCTGTGGATTACGCGTCAGGCGTTGGACGCCGCACCGGATAGGCCAAAACCAGGATGTGGCTGGATGCCGCCAGAGTGGATGTATGAAGAGGGTATCCGGCGAGCGCTACGCAAGGCGGCACGCAGCGAAAGCGCACTGTTGACTGACTATGCCGTTCCGGCGGGTAGCGCGGAACTGCGCCAACTGTTGACCCGGCGTCTGGCAGCCTATGGACTTTCCGCCACGCCCGACCAACTGTTGCTGACCGACTCCGGTACACACTCCATTGATCTGATCTGTCGTTTTCTGCTGGAGCCAGGCGATACCGTGCTGGTGGATGATCCCTGCTATTTTAACTTCCATGCCCTGCTCAGGGCGCAGCGCGTGCAGGTGGTTGGCATTCCCTGGACACTTCAGGGGCCGGATTTGGCGGCGTTTCAGCAGGCATTAACGCAGCATGCGCCACGGCTGTATATCACCAACTCGGGCATTCATAACCCAACGGGTGGCACGCTATCCCCGACCACTGCCCATCGTCTGCTAAAAATCGCCGAAAACTCGGATCTGGTGATTGTCGAAGATGACATTTTTGCCGATCTGGAGACGCATACCGCGCCACGTCTGGCGGCGCTGGATGGTTTTGCACGGGTGATGGTGATTGGCAGCTTTTCGAAAACGGTTTCAGCCTCGGTGCGTTGCGGTTATATCGCTGCCAAACCGACCTGGGTGGAAAAACTTATCGATATGAAAATTGCCACTGGCTTCAGCAGTGGCAGGCTGGCCGCCGATCTGTTGCTGAATGTGCTCAAAGATAGCGGCTATCGACGCCATTTGGAAGCGATCAAGTTACGTCTGGCAGATAGCCGACGACAGGTAATGCAGCGGCTTGGAGAAGTCGGTATTCGCCCGTGGCTGGTGCCACAAAGCGGGCTGTTTTTATGGTGTGAACTGCCGGAAGGGTTGGATGCCGCCGAGTTTTCACGCGCTTGCCTGAGGCAGGGCGTGGTACTCGCGCCCGGCAACACCTTTAGCCAGTCGGGGAGCTGTGACCGATTTTTACGCTTTAATGTCTCGCAATGCGGCGATGAGCGGATTTATCGTGTACTTAAGGACGTAATACAGTCGTAGCGGCGCGATTTATCGGGCAATTTCGTGCGCGATGCGTGAAAAATCCGCGCGATAAATCGCGCCGCTACGACCGGGGGGAGGCTTAACGGGCTTTGATGCTGCCTTTGACCCCATGTGGTTCTGAACGCAGATATTGGGGCGGCACATGCACGCTGGCACCCAACTCGGCTGCGGCATGCCACGGCCAGCGCGGATCATAAAGAATGCCACGCGCCAGGGCCACCAGGTCGGCGTCGCCGTCCTGTAACAGATCTTCCGCCATGCGTGGTTCGGTGATCAGTCCGACGGCGATCACCGGCATACGGGTGATTTTGCGCAACTCACGGGCAAACGGTACCTGATAACCCGCCGATACGGTAATTTTCTGCTGTGCTGACAAACCTCCGCTGGAAACATGCACATACGCTGAGCCAAGCGCTTCAATTTTCTGACAGAACTCAGCGGATTGCTTCACATCCCAGCCACCTTCGACCCAGTCGGTAGCGGAGATCCTGACGCCGACGGCCACATGATCAGGCACGGCCGCACGTACCGCTTCCAGCACTTCCAGCGGGAAGCGCATACGATTTTCCAGGCTACCGCCGTATTCATCTTCTCGCTGGTTTGCAAGCGGCGACAGGAACTGGTGCAGCAGATAACCGTGGGCGGCATGAAGTTCAATCAGCTCAAAACCAATGCGTACCGCGCGCAGGGCACTGGCAACGAAGGATTGTTTAATGCGAGCAAGGTCAGAATGGGTCAGGGGAGTCGGTGGGTGCTCACCTTCATGCATCGGGATGGCGGAAGGTGCGACGGTTTGCCAGCCTTGTTGCTCCAGCGGAATTTGCGTACCGCCCTGCCAGGGCGCGGAGGTTGACGCTTTGCGTCCCGCATGACTGAGCTGAATCCCAAGGCGAATATCGGCGTACTGACGAACATCGTTCACTACCGTCTGCAAGGCCTGTTCCGTTGTGTCATCCCACAAACCGAGATCCTGCGGTGAAATGCGTCCTTGTGCTTCTACGGCGGTGGCTTCGACGATCAATAACCCGGCACCAGAAAACGCCAGTTGTCCCAGATGGATACGATGCCATGCGGTGGCACAGCCTTCTTGTGCCGAGTACTGGCACATTGGGGCAATCACAATGCGGTTATCCAGTTCAAGTGACCCCAGTTTGATGGGACTAAACAATTTGCTCATGTGTTGATCCTGGTTTTAGGCCAAAGGAGGACATGATGCGCTTATCCCAGGGCCGGGCAACGATCAATTTGTGCGTTGCCAGATTACTCAGGTTGTGTCACCAGTTCTAACCGCACCCCGGCTTCAGACAGATTTTCCCGCGCGGCGGCAGGAATGCCGTCATCGGTTATCACCGCGTCAAACGGGTGTTCCGGAGAGCTGGGGTAGGGATGGATCACGCCAAATTTAGAGGAGTCGGTTATGGCGATGGTGTAGGTATGCTTTGCCATCACCGCATTGATCACATCACAGCGCATCATATCCCGGCCGGTAAAACCGGTTTCCGCATGCCAGCCATCGACGCCAAGAAAAGCTTTATGGAAATTGATGTGCTGGATACAGAAGCGTGTCAGTGAGCCAACCACCGATTCGCTGCTTTTTTGGTATTGGCCGCCGAGGATAATCACCTCGCATTGCGAGTCGCGTAGCACCTGGGCGATGTAGTGGCTAACGGTAATGATGGTTAAATCTTTACGGTTAGCCAGACAGCGCGCCAGCAGGGCGTTGGTGCTGCCGCCTTCAATGAAAATGGCTTCCCCTTCATTGACGAGCGAGGCGGCGCGCTCGGCGATCGCCTGTTTGATTTTGTAACGGGTGCGCATGCGCGCACCCACATCATCGCTGTCGGGCGCGACGGCGGAGCCGTGAACGCGGCGCAGGAAATTCTCGCGCTCCAGCGCGTTAAGGTCCTGGCGGATGGTCACTTCGGAAACGCCGGTTAACTGCGAAAGTTCGTTAACTGTGACGCTGCCCCTTTCATTTACCAGTTGGATAATCTGTTGGTGTCGGCTATTCATCGCATCAGGCTTTGGCACGGTTAGGATAATGTCGGCAGTGTAACAGAAACCCGCCCGGCAGCACCGGGCGGATGGCGGTCAGGCTAACCCCAGGCTACGTCTGCCGATGGCGTTCAGGTCTGCGGTGGTGAAACGTTGCTGCCAGTCGCGTTCATAGTCTTCGCGCGGGAAATCGGGGGGCGAGATACCGAAGTCCAGCGCATTCGCGACTTTTTCGGCATAGCGCAGATTCTTATCGCACAACGGCGCGGCGGGAATATACATCACATTTCCCCAGCCCTGTTGGTCTTCAACCGGGGCCACGGCGTGGATCACATCGCAATGCCACCAGACCGAGTCACCTGCCTGCAACGGCGGAATGGAGCACAAGCCCTCAATCAAATCGGGATGCCAACGCTCAGAGATCGGCAGCACCTTACCGGGTGCCACGCCGCACAGTTCATCTTCCGGTACATCACTGAGCAACGGACGCAATAGCACATACGCCATTGCTTCCGGCACCGGCACCACATGCAGCAATCCCTGACCGGCTTCCATATCCGAAAGCGCCGTCCAGCCCTGGAACGTACGGAAGGCGGAACATTTGGTGGTATTCGCCACATCATATTCATTGACGTCGGTACGATGGGCGGCATCCCAGGGATCGTAGTCTGCAAACTGGTTATTGAAGATTTTGCTGAATACCTGCTGATAAGCGGGCAGCAGCCAACGCTCCAGCGCACCGGAATCGGTGTGGGCACCTAGCCCTTTGGAGGTGGTGCCGGGCAGACGACGGCGGATGCGGTCGGGATAAATGATGCTGACATCCGGGTCAAACCAGGTCACGTCACCAGACTGAAATTTCCACAGCCGGTTCAGGAACGATTGTGTCAGCGAGATCCCTTCACTTTGGCGGGCTTCCATCTGCGATTTGGACCAGTAGATGGGATAAATTTCCGGCCTGGAAGCCTCGAGGCTGCCAAAGAAACTGTCACCCGGACCACGATACTGACGATCAAAATCGTTCAGCTCAAGATAATCGAGCATCGCTTTATCCCACGCCAGCGCTTCCTCGCGGGCAAAGTTTTGTTTCACCACCACGCAGCCACGACGTTTGATAAAGTCGATTTGTTCCTGAGAGACATTCTTCTCTGCGATATCTCGCCAGTTCACCATCGGCCAGGCCGTGCCGCGTTGTGCTTCATCTTCCTTCGCCTGCGCAATGGCCTGGTTGATTTTGGCTTTCACTTGAAGGAATAAACCTTCGACATCGCCAATTTGTTTTCTGAGTTGTTGTTTCATCAGGCGGATTTTCGCCTTGTGATCTTCTGGGAGGGTTACCGCAGTAAAAGGCATGTTCATAGCAACTCCTGATCCGGGTACGAGGTTTCGAATGAATTAGTTTTAACTTTCATTCGTAATATGCAGCGAAAAAAACAAAACCGCAACAGTGAAATGTTGTGTGAGTTGATCTGAGGGTAGCCAGAAGGTGGGTAATCCGCAGCAGCGCGATTTATCGCGCAGTTTTTCACCAACGCGGGCAAAAAAAAACGGCGTGATAAATCACGCCGTTACGCTTGTTGCGGATTATAAAATCAGAACGGTCCCCACTTGATTGAGACACCGATCAGCAGCATCATCACGCAAATGGCAAACCACACCGCAATCAGCGGCGCAATAAAACGTAGCCACTTGCCGAACGGGATACCGGCGGTCGCCAGCACCGCCATCAACACGCCCGACGTCGGACTGATGCAATTCACGATACCTTCGCCCAGCAACACCGTTTGCACTGTGACCTGGCGGGTCAGGCCGAGGTTATCGCCCAGCGGTGAGAAGATCGGGATCAGCACCGCCGATTCGCCGGAACCGGATGAGATGCCAAAGTGAATCAATGCTGCGCTGATAAACATGCCAATGGCCGCGACTTTTTGCGGCACCGGGGCCAGCAAATCGGTCAGGAACCCCACGATAGGATCGAGTACATGACCCTGTTGCAGCACCAGTGAAACCGCGCCCGCCAGACCGACGATAAACCCGCCCTTTACCAGACCAGAGCAGCCGGAAAGGAAGGTGTTGGCGATATCGGTGCCAGACATACGACCAATCAATCCGACGACAATCGCCAGCAAGACAAACATGGCCGACATTTCATTGGTGCCCCAATGCAGTCTGACGGCACCGCTGATAAAAATAATCAGCGCCAGCGCACAGGTCACCAGAATCAACTTATGTCGCGGTGTCACCACCAGTGTGGCATCCTGCGTCTCCGTCTGTTTGGGACGTAGCTCACCGGCCTTACGTGCCTTGCGTACTGACCAGATCAAATACCCCATCGCGCTAAACGCAAACAGCAAAAAAGTCAGCCCGCGCAGCAGCATGCCGGAAAAAATCGGCAGTTGTGCCAAATGCTGCGTCAGCCCGGTGGTGGCCGGACCTAATACCGAGACGTTAAACCCGGCGGCGCAGGAGAGATACACCAGCGATGCGCCAAGGATCGGCGACAATCCCAGCGAACGCGCCACCAGCAAACCGATGGGAACGAAAGCCACCACCGCATTGATCACCGCACCCGTGGTGCCGAGAATGGCGAAAATCACACCGAAGATCAGGATGATGCGGGTATCGCTCAGGCGGGTACTGCGGGCGAGGGAGTTCAGTGCGGTTTTAATCGCCCCGGTTGACTCCACCACCGCCAGCACACCACCGGTGAACAAAATCAAAAAGATAATCGGTGCGGCTTTCACCATGCCATCGGCAATCGCGGTGAAGATCTCCAGCGGATACACACCGGACTGCGGCACAGCATGCAGGCTGCCTTTCACCGCAAATTTAATCCCCTCGCGGGTTTCGTAATCGAATGCGCCAGCCGGGATCAGCCAGGTGGCGACAGCCGCCACCACCAGCATAATAAACAGCAGCAGATACGGGCTTTGTCCCGCAGGACGGGCTGCCGACACGCTGGCAGATGGCGCAATGTTTACCTGACTCATGCTGCGTCACCTGCTGTGCTGTCGCTGAGGATAATACCGGCAACCAGAGCGGCACGCGGTACGATATCGGCAATATTGATGTGTTCATGACGCGCGTGGATACCCCGGCCAGTCGCGCCGAGGCCATCCAGCGTCGGCAGCCCCAATGCAGCGGTGAAGTTGCCATCGCTGCCGCCGCCGACGGATTTGCCTTCAACGGCAAATCCGAGTTGCAGGGCGACGCGTTGTGCCCGTTCCAGCAGCAAGCCAGAAGCCGGGGTTTGGCGCATTGGCGGTCGTCCCTGCTCACCGGTCACTTTCAGGGTAATCCCTGGCATCACCGCTTGCAGGTTGCTGATGGCGGCATGAATGCGTTGCGCTTCTTCTTCACTGGTGACACGCGTATCAATACCCAATTCGGCATGGTCAGCCACCACGTTAATGCGGCTGCCGCCATTGGCGATGCCGACATTCACCGTGGTGCCGCGCGCCGGGTCATTCAGGGCGTGCAGGGCGTGGATTTGATGTGCCATCTCCTGTACGGCGCTGACGCCTTCTTCGGGGTTGTTGCCCGCATGGGCAGCCAGACCGGTGATCACCACGTCATAACGTCCGGTGCCTTTGCGCGCAACCTTCAGCGCGCCGCTGCCGACTTCCGCCGGTTCCACCACCAGCACCTGCTCTGAACCCATCGCGTGGCGACCAATCCAGTCGCTGGAGCTGGGGCTACCCACTTCTTCATCGCTGTTGCACAGGAACACAATGCGTTGATCGGTCAATAGATTGAGTTGCACCAGCGCGCGCACCGCCCAAATGGCCTGTACCAGCCCGGCTTTCATATCCAGCACGCCGGGGCCATAGAATTTGCCATCCTCTTCACGCAGCGCTAACTCGCCATGATCCCAGACGGTGTCAAAATGGCCGATCACAGTGGTTTGCGGGCCATGTTCACCCAGCGCAAAACGCAAATGGTTGCCGTAGGTCGGTTGATGATCGACTTCAGCACTGATCCCCAGGCGCTGCTGAAAAATACCCTGTAGCACTTCGCCACAACGGTCAACGGCGGCTTTGTCGAGTGAAGGTGATTCCGCCTGTACCAGTCGCTTGATATCACCCAGAATCTCGTCGGCGTGTTGCTGTAAGTAATTTTTTATATGGTTCATTTATGTTTTCCTGCCTTAGTCCAGACGGCAGTATGCGCAGAAAAGTCAGCGGTTAAAAATGAACTGGGAATGCTAGAATTGTTGACCTGAAAGCAACAGATAGGCTTATCTTATGACAAATGCCGCTTATCCCGAGAAAGCGATAAGTTATTTATATGAAGTAGGGATGCAGGGCGGTATCCGTCGTGCCGCAGATGCGCTCGGGATCAACCCATCGGTAGTCAGCCGCCAGCTATCGCTGCTCGAACGGAGCCTGCAATTGCCGCTGCTGGAGCGGCGCGGGCGCAATGTGGTGCTCACGGAGGCCGGTAAGTTGCTGGCCGAGGATTATGCGCAAACCACGCAGCGGCGCAAACTGCTGGAGCGGCAACTGCGGGATATGCGACATATGCGCGGTGGATCGGTCACGTTGCGCATAGGCCAGGGCATGGTGGAAGAGGTGGTTAACCATGTTTTGCAGGAGTTCTCCGTTGCCTGGCCGGGCGTATTTATCGATATCAGTTCGGGGGATATGCAAACCACCGTTGACCTGATTATGCGCGGTGAGGTGGATATGGCGGTCGGTTTTGGTACTGCCGGGCCGCCAGGGCTAAAAAGTCATAGTTTTACGCGCGGGCCAATCTGCGCCATTGTGACGCCGGACCACCCGATTGCCCGTTACTCGTCAATCAGCGTGGCGGAGTTGACGCAGCACCGTCTGATCGCCATGAGCGACACCTTTGGTCTGCAACGTTATCTCAGCGCCATCTTCAAAAGTGAAGGACAGGTGCTGGCACCGGCATACTGCTGCAACCTGTTTTCCAGTGCGCTGTCGCTGTGTCAGGCCGGGTTAGGGATCGCATTTATGACCCAACAGGCGGTACCGCGCGCCTTGCTGGAGCAGGGATTACGCGCGATACCCATCGATCACCGTATCGCGCGCGAAAGCCAGTGTCATTTACTGCGCAGCGTCGATCATCGTTTCACCCCGGCAGCCAGCTATCTCTGGCAGTTGTTGTGTAACTTCTTCTATGAGTCAGAGGTGAAGGAATGATCTTCGCATCGCACTCCAGTGCCCGGTTTTGCCGCAACCCACGCGCCGTTTTAGTGCATTGCTAGCAATAATGCTAACAAGAGTTTGTTATAAGAATTCGATCTTGTATCCAAGTCCGTATCCTGACTGACTTTCTGGTTTTGTCGCCGTTCTGGCTGCGCAATGTGGCACGCGATCTGCACTGACTCCGGGTAACCCCGATTATCCCGGAGAAAGTCATGTTTGATGAGTTACTGGATGGCGATGCAACGTTGCTGGCGACATTGGTGCGCAACGGCGAGGTTTCAGCACGCGAACTAACGCAAGCGGCGTTTGATCGCCTGGCGCAGCGGGAACCGCAAGTGCAGGCTTTTTGTACCCTGGTGCCGGAGAGGGCGTTGGCACAAGCCAGCGCAATTGACAGCAGACGGCTGAAAGGGGAACCCCTCGGCGCGCTGGCCGGGGTGCCTTTGGCGGTGAAGGACTTGATTTGCACTGCCGGAGTAAAAACCACGTCCGGTTCCGCCGCCTATGCCGATTTTATCCCGGATGAAGATGACATCACTGTCGAGCGCCTGCTGGCGGCAGATGCGGTGTTGTTGGGGAAAACCACCGCGCCGGAATTTGGTTATAGCGGTGTCGGGCACAATCCGCTGTTCCCGTCACCGCGCAATCCGTGGGACCTGAGCAAAACTCCCGGTGGTTCCAGCGCCGGTTCGGGAGCCGCACTGGCGGCCCGGCTCTGTCCTGTCGCGTTAGGCAGCGATGGTGGGGGATCGGTACGTATTCCGGCCGCGCATTGCGGCGTCTATGGCTTAAAAGCGTCGATGGGGCGGGTGCCGCTGTGGCCCGGTTGCCGTGACGAACGCTATCCGGGCGTTTCCAGTTGGGAGTCTCTGGAACATATCGGGCCGATGACGCGCAGCGTGCGAGATGCCGCGCTGATGATGTCGGTGATGGCTGGCCCGGATATGCGTGACCGACACTCCATTCCCTGTAGTGACGTGGACTGGCTGCAAGCGCTGGACAAACCGCTGCGGGGCTTACGTATCGCCTTTAGCGTGGACTTTGGTTATGTGGCGGTCGACGCTGAAGTGCGCGACGTTGTGACTGCCGCCGCGCGTCGCTTTGCTCGCGAACTCGGGGCAGAGCTGGAGGAGGTTAACCCGGCGATCGAAGATGAAGTTGCCGCTTTTTCAGCGCTGGTGGCACTGGAAAGCGACCTGAATGGCATGCGAGACCTGCGTACGCAACTGGGGTCGCGCATGTCTCCCCATCTGGCTGCCATGCTGCAACATAACTGGCAGGCGGAAACCTTCACCGATGCGCTGGTGGCGCGCAAAAAACTCAGTAATCAACTGTGGCGCTTTATGCAGGGGTACGACCTGCTGCTGACGCCCACGTTAGCCACACCTCCGTTCCCGTTGGGCATGCAAGGCCCGGAGATCATTGATGGTCGCATGGTTCGCAGCGACCACTGGCTCTCTTTCTGTTTTCCTTTCAATTTTACCGGCCAACCGGCGGCATCCGTCCCGGCAGGCTTCACTGCCAGCGGGTTACCGATTGGCATGCAGATTGTAGGTCGTCATCTGGACGATGGCCTGGTGCTGGCGGCAAGTGCCGCTTTTGAGCGCATTCAACCCTGGAATCATTTCTATCCTGCTGTTACCGGAGTCGTCCATGAGTGATAAATCTTCCCCTGCGCTGAAGCAGGAATTCGAACACGAACCTGTTCCCCTTAGCCATCGCCATTCAACGCGTTCCGTTTCGGCGGTGTGGTTTGGTTTTCCGATGATCTTAACCAATGCGTTATTTGGCGGCATCATCACCTGGCATCTCGGCTTCTGGCCTGCGCTGATTGCCATCCTGCTGGGCAATCTGGTGTTGTTTGCTTATGTGGGTGCGCTGAGTTGGTTTGCCGGTAACACCGGCATGAACTTTGCGCTCCAGGCAAAACGAACCTTTGGTACGAAAGGCTACATTCTGGTGTCCGGTTTCCTGTCGACGGTGGTGATTGGCTGGTACGCCTTTCAGACCGGCCTGACCGGAACGGTGATTAATCAAACCTTCGGCTGGAACGCGTTGGCAGTGACCGCGTTCGCGATGGTGCTGTATACCGGCGTCACTTTTCTCGGGGTGCGGGCGCTTTCGGTGCTGGGAATGATCGCCGCACCGCTGTTTGTGGTGCTCGGGCTGGTGGCATTGTGGCTGATTGCGGAAAACCATGATTTCAGCACCCTCACGCAGTGGCAGGGTAGTGCCAGCGCCGCCGGGGCGATGAGTATGGGCACGGCGGTCACGATGGTGGTGGCAGGCTTTGCCGATTCAGGCACCATGACGGCAGATTTCACGCGCTGGTCCAAAGATGGACGCTCGGCGGTCATCGCCGCGTTCTCGGCCTTCCCGCTGGCGAACGTGATCTCGTACCTGTTTGGTGTGGTGATTGTGGCGGTGGGGGCGGCGGTTGATCCGGCGAGCAACGGCGGTAATTTCCTGCCGATGCTGATGGGCCACGGCGTCTTGCTCTCGACGGTTGCCTTCCTGTTTGTGTTTATCAATCTCGGTTCGGTCTGCACCCATTGCCTGTACAACGGCGCGGTGGGCTTTAGTCATCTGTTCAGCAGCAAAATGCGACTCTGGACGCTGATCCTCGGTGCCATTGGCGGCGTGCTGGCGCTGGCGGGCGTGTGGTCTTACTTCCTTGAATGGCTCAGTTTGCTCGGCATCGTGGTGCCACCTTTTGGCGCGGTCATGATTGTCGATTTGATCTTCATGGCGAAAGTCAGTGAAAAACGCCCGACTCGCCGTCTGCGCGGCAGCGCTTTTGCCGCCTGGGCGATTGGCAGCCTGTGTGCGGTGCTGGCGCATGTCGCCTTCCCGCAGTTTGGTGAAGCGGTGATTGGGCTGGTGACCGCGGCAATCAGCTATACCCTGATTGTGAAAATGCAGCGCCCCGTCAGCGTACAGAATCTGGAGAAAGAAAATGCCTGACTATGCCATTGATTCCACGCCCTATGCCTGGCCGTTTGATGGTCGCTTCAGCCCGCGCGATACGGCGTTGGTGATTATCGATATGCAAACCGATTTTTGTGGTAAAGGCGGTTATGTTGACAGCATGGGTTACGACATCGCCCTGACGCGCGCCCCTATCGTGCCGTTGCAGCAGGTGCTGGCAACCATGCGTGCGCTGGGCTTTCCCATCATTCACACGCGCGAAGGGCATCGCCCGGACCTTAGCGATTTGCCAGCCAACAAGCGCTGGCGTTCAAAGCGTATGCAGGCTGAGATTGGTGCGCCCGGCCCCTGTGGCCGCATTCTGGTACGTGGTGAGCCGGGCTGGGAGATCATTCCCGAACTGGCACCGCTGCCCGATGAGGTGATCATTGATAAACCCGGTAAAGGCTCTTTTTATGCCACCGACCTGGAGTTAATTCTGCGCAGTCGCGGCATTCGTAATCTGATCATCAGCGGCATCACCACCGATGTTTGTGTGCATACCACGTTACGTGAAGCCAATGACCGTGGCTTTGAATGTCTGGTATTGGCGGATTGTTGTGCCGCAACGGAACGTAAACATCATGAGGCTGCTTTAAGCATGATCCATATGCAGGGCGGCATCTTTGGTGCGGTAGCCAGCTCGCAGACGCTGCTGGCAGGATTGAGGGGCGAGAGCGCTGCGGCCTGATGTCGGGCGAGGGTGTGATACCAACGCCCTCGCCGGAATCTGTAGCTGGATCAGGGAAAAAGGCGGCCAATTACAGTAATAATTGGTCTGGAAATCTCTGAAAGCGGTGAACAATCTGATAATTCACATTCTCATTAATCCACACCGCGAGTAAGCTGAATAAAACCTTTGAAGCCGGATGGATTTGACGGCACACAGTTACAGGAGAGCACTATGGCAGTGAAAATGATTGCGGTGGATATGGATGGCACATTTCTGGATGACAACAAGCAGTACAACAAACAACGCTTTTTGCGTCAGTACGCGTTGCTGAAAGAGAAGGGCATCCGTTTCGTGGTCGCCAGCGGCAATCAATATTATCAGCTGCTGCGCTATTTTCCTGAAATCAAAAACGAAATTGCCTTTGTGGCTGAAAACGGTGCCTGGGTAACGGACAGCAACGAAGAGATATTCTGCGGAGAGCTGGCACCGGCAGCGGTGCATCAGATCCTCGATATTCTGGCAAAAGAGCCTGAGATCAGTACCGTGGTGTGTGGCCGTAATGGTGCCTATGTACATACCTCGATGCCGGATGAGGTGATGGCGATGCTTGCCAACCATTACCATCGTCTGGAAAAACGCGACAATCTTTATGATATCGACGACACCATCTTCAAGTTTTCGCTCAATCTGGCGCATGAAGGTGTCGAGGCGTTGCTGGAACGTCTGCACACGCAACTGAATGCGATTGAGAACATCATGCACCCGGTTTCCAGTGGCTTTGGCTTTGTCGATTTGATTATCCCCGGCTGCCATAAGGCGCATGGTATCGCGCTGTTGCAGGAGAAATGGGGTATTGATGATTGTGAGGTGCTGGCGATTGGCGACAGTGCTAACGACCTCGAAATGCTGCGCCAGGCATGCTACAGCTTTGCTATGGCGAATGCCGCCGCGCCAGTCAGCGCGGTGTCGCGTTATAAAACCGAAAGCAACAATGATGAGGGCGCGCTGAATGTGATTGCGCGTCTGCTGGCGCGTGAATTTCCGTTCGCATAACAGCTAACCGTAGCGGCGCGATTTTTACCTTTGGTGTTAAAAAAACGCGCGATAAATCGCGCCGCTACGATGCAGAATAGCTAGAGAAAATAATCCGTCTCGCGCATGTCCTGCAACAAACCCGGACCGTTTGGTTGCCAGTTAAAGGTCTGGCGCGTCCAACTGCTGGAGGTCGGATTGTCGGTTGCGGCGAAGCGCGCCATCCAGCCCAGCGCTTCCTGTGCCTCCTGCAACGTCAGGCTTTTTATCGGTAGCGTTAATCCGGCGGCAATGGTTTCCGCAATCTGGCGGAAGGGGATGCCTTCTTCCTGCACCGCATGCAAAATCGCTCCCGCTTGCGCCTGCTCTGCCGCCAGGCAAAACAGCTCGGCAGCGTCAAAGCGATTGACCGCAGGCCAGCGGTTCTCGCCACTTTCCACGTAAAACGCCGTGCCTTTTTCCTTTGCCAGGTTAATCAGCATCGGTACAAAACCGTGATCGCCAGCGCCATGCACCGTGGGCGGTAAGCGGACCAGCGCCACGCGCACCCCTTTTTCCGCCAGCGCCAGTGCCGCTACGTTGGAAGCAGAACGCGGATGCGCGCCTGCCACCGGTTGATCCTGCTCAGTCGCCAACCGTCCCGGTGCCACCAGGGCGGTGCCGGAGGTCACAATCAATGGTCGATCGGAACCGGCCAGTTCCTCGCCCATCGCCAGAATCGCCTGCTGATCAACCGCGGCAGCGTGATCCATGCGGCTGAAGTCGTGGATATAACCGGCATGGATCACGCCGTCGCTCTGGCGCACGGCGGCGCGCAGGCTGGCTATATCTTCCAGATCGCCGCGTAACACCGTCACACCTTGCAGGTGTAATTTCTCTGCTGACGCCTCACTGCGCGCCAGCCCCAGCACCGCGTGACCACGCACGTGCAGTTTTTTCACAATGGCTGAGCCAACAAAGCCGCTCGCCCCGGTCACAAAAATTCGCATATTCGTGCTCCTCACAGGCTGTTAACAGGCACTATGATAAAAGCCAGCGATCGGGTGAACAGTCGTGAGCTTATACGGGTATCGGGACTAACAGGATAAACACCATGACGATGCAAGACGACAATCTGCTGGGCAATTATCTGCGTGAACGCCGCCAGCGGCTGGATGCAGCCCGACTCGGCTTTCCGATGCAGCGCCGTCGTACCCCGGGTCTGCGCCGGGAAGAAGTGGCGATACGCGCCTGCGTCAGCACCACCTGGTATACCTGGCTGGAACAGGGCAGAGGCGGTGCGCCGTCTGAAGTGGTGCTGGAAAGGATAGCGAAGGCGCTGGAGTTGAGTGCCGCCGAGCGCGATCACCTGTTTCTGTTGGCGCAGAATCGTCTGCCTGGCGTCAGTTGGCAGGGCGGAGTGAGCGTATCTCCTTCGTTGCAACGGGTGCTGGACAGCATGCCAGGCACTCCGGCGCTGGTGAAAACCGCCGAATGGCAGGTGGTGGCGTGGAATCGGGCGGCCACCAAAGTTTTTGTCGATTATGCGCAACTGCCACCCGAGCAGCGCAATATCTTGCTAATGATGTTCCGCGATGAACAGATGAAAAAGCGCTTACCCGAGTGGGAGAAGGTCACGCGCGACCTGGTGGCGAACTTCCGCGCCGATGTGGCGCGCACCGGGGCCAGCGAACATGTGCGTGCGCTGGTGGCGGAGTTGTGCGCCATGAGTGAAACCTTCCGTCACCTGTGGCAATCGCAGGAAGTCAGCCAGCACGGGGAAGGCATTAAACAACTCTGGCTACCGGACGAAGGGGTGCTGGAGCTGGAGTACAGCACCTTTGCCGTCGAGGGCAAACCCGGTCTGAGCCTGGTGGTATTTAATCCGCGTCGGGAGCAGGATCAGCTGTGCATGCTACGTTTGATGGCGCGTCCGTAGCCGCGTGGTAGTTGGCGGCCATCTGGTCCAGCGCGGCCTGATTCTCCAGTCCCCATTGATACATCTGTTCAATCGGTGCGGCAAGGGTCATACCGAGTGACGTCAGGCGGTAATCTACCTTTGGCGGTATCACCTCATAAACATGGCGCGCGATCAGGCCGCGCTGTTCCAGTTCTTTAAGGGTTTGAAACAGCATCTTCTTCGAAATCCCCTGCAAACTGCGTTGAAGTTCGCCAGTACGGGCGCGATGATCCGGCCAGTGATACAACGCATGCAGCACCATGCTGCTCCACTTCAGAGAAAAAAGATCCATCAGGCGACGCGGGGGGGAATCCGCGAAGAACATCAATTTACCGTCAACCCAGGCGGGCATGTGCTTATCTCCTCGGATGGTCACCAAATGGTGACTACTATCAATTCTGAACCTTGTTCTTTATAGTCTGCCGCCTTCACACAGCCATTGCCACAAGCTTTCGGAGGCGCAATGAAAATCAACGCGTTAGTCGCACCCCATGCCACACAACCCCTCTCTTCTGGTCAGATCGCGCTGCGCAGCGTGCAGGCTCAGGATGTCAAAATTGAGATCCTTTATTGTGGCGTTTGCCATTCGGATCTGCATATGGCGCGCAATGAATGGGGCGTCAGCAACTATCCGCTGGTGCCGGGACATGAAATTGTTGGACGTGTTGTGGAAACGGGCAAAAGCGTTTCACGCTTTCAGGCCGGGGATTTAGTGGGTGTCGGCGTCATGGTCGATTCCTGCCGCGAGTGTCATTTCTGCCAGCAGCAGGAAGAACAATATTGTGAAGCCGGATGGACCGCGACCTATAACGGCACGGATAAATATACTGGCGGCAGCACCTGGGGCGGCTATGCGCAGCATGTGGTGGCGGACCAACACTTTGTCGTGGCGATTCCGACCAACCTGCCGCTGGCGGGTGTCGCTCCGCTGTTGTGTGCGGGCGTCACGGTATGGTCGCCACTGCGTTATGGTAACGTGAAAGCCGGGGACCGCGTCGGCGTGGTAGGACTCGGTGGTTTAGGGCATATGGCCGTAAAACTGGCGAGTGCGCTGGGTGCCGAAGTGACCTTGTTTACCACCTCGCCGCAAAAGGGCGAAGATGCGCTGCGCTTAGGTGCGAAGCGAGTGGTCATCTCGCGTGATGCCGCGCAGATGGCGGCCTGCCAGGCTTCTCTGGACCTGATTCTCGACTGTGTCTCTGCCCCGCACGATCTCGACCCCTACCTTGCAACGTTAAAAACCAACGGCAAACTGGTGCTGGTGGGGATTCCCGAGCAGCCGCATCCGTCTCCCAACGTCAGCCCGATAGTGAACCGCCGTCTCAGCATCAGTGGATCGTCCATCGGCAGCATCAAAGAAACCCAGGACATGCTGGATTTCTGTGGTCAACACGCTATCACGGCGGATATTGAACTGATTGCTGGAGAGGCGATCGAAACCGCGTTTGCGCGCATGTTGCGCGGTGATGTGAAGTATCGCTTCGTGATTGATATGCAGGCTACGCGCTGGTAAGAAATTTTTCATATGTTTTAGGTATAAATAATACCGTAAAATGCATTTTTTTAAACCCGCCTGTTGCTGTGGATTAAAAATATGCCTATAAAGGTAGTATGAATACCCCAAAAACATCAAAAATAAACTCTTTACTGAGCATGATTCCTTCAGGAATCGTGCTCACCTCTGCGTGGTTAGCACAACAAGGTTATAGCCTTGAGTTACAGAAGCAATACAGAAAGAGTCGGTGGTTTAGAACGATCGGTACTGGCGCGATGGTTCGGTGGGATGATGACGTGGACTATCTGGGGGCAGTCTACGCATTACAAGCACACCTGGGGATGACTCTGCATCCGGGTGCTAAAACGGCGTTGTCACTACAAGGCAAGTCCCATTACCTGGGGCTTGCTGAGAAGAGTGTCATGTTATTTGGCTCACCAGCTGACAAGCCACCGCTATGGTTTGTAAAACAAGAATGGGAGAAGCAGGTAAACTTTAAGTTGTCTGGTTTTTTACCCGCTGAACTTGGCTTGGTTGATATTGAGCACAGAGGCTTCAGTGTTAAAGTATCCGGCCCCACTCGTGCTGTGATGGAGTGTCTTTACCTGAGTCCGGGAGAGCAACCGTTGCTGGAAGTTTACGAATTGATGGAAGGGCTTAATAATCTAAGGCCGACATCCGTGCAAAAACTTTTGGAAGAGTGTACATCGGTTAAGGTCAAACGTCTGTTTATGTATTTGGCAGACAAGGCTGGGCATGACTGGTTCAATTATTTAAAAAAAGAAAGAATAGATCTTGGCAAAGGGAAAAGAGCCATTGTGGATAACGGGATATATATCCCGAAATACCAAATAATTGTACCAAAGGAGTTGGAATCAATTCGGTGAATAATGCTTACAAGAAACAAGTTCAGCTGCTATTAGATGTATTGCCAGAAGTGGCGAAGGAAAAATGCTTAGCTATGCATGGCGGTACAGCAATAAATCTGTTTCTGCGTAATATGCCCAGGCTCTCTGTCGATATTGATCTGACCTATATTGACATTGCCGAAAGAGCGACATCACTCACGGCCATAAATGATGCACTTATCCGCATTCAAAAAAATATTATTGGATTACGCAATACGATGCATGTCCAGCATCGATCGGATGTTTAAAACTACAGGTCACAGATAGCGAAGTAGTGATTAAAATTAAAGTGAATCCGGTAGGGCGAGGTTTGCTCGGTGAAAAGATCATGATGCCATTATGTGATGCTGCCCAGGAGCAATTTGATGCATTTTGTGTCGTCCCGATTGTACCAATATCTCAGCTATTTGGTGGTAAGTTGTGTGCGGCCCTTGATCGACAACATCCACGAGATTTGTTTGATGTGAAATTATTGTTGAACAATGAAGGCTTCACCGAAGAAATTAAGAAAGGGCTGATTTTTGGTCTGGTAAGTAGTAACCGGCCAACATTTGAAATGCTTGACCCTCATCTACAAGATCAAAGAGTAGCCTTTATGAATCAATTTGAGGGGATGAGCAATGTTGCCTTTAGTTATGATGATTATGAAGAGATAAGGTCAGAGTTAATTCGCCTTATCAGGACCCGGTTAACTCAGGAAGACAAACGATTTTTGATATCCTTAAATAGACTGGAACCAGACTGGGATATATATGATTACCAGCATTATCCATCGGTAAAGTGGAAAATGGTTAACCTGGAGAAATTCAGGGAACATAATCATGAAGCATGGAGGACTCAACTGGAAAATCTGGAAATGATTCTAACTGGTTGATAAGCTGACTCATCTCGTCAGAGGGCGACCAAAGTAGTCGCCCCATGTAAATCCAGACTACGCCAAATCCCGCCCATTACTGGCAATGACTTTCTTGTACCACCAGAACGATTTTTTACGCATACGGTTCAGCGAACCCTGTCCGTGGTCGTCGCGATCCACGTAGACAAAACCGTAGCGCTTACTCATCTCACCGGTCGAGGCCGCAACCAGGTCAATGCAGCCCCAGGTGGTGTAACCGATCACCGGGATGCCATCATCAATCGCTTGCGCCATCGCGTGAATGTGTTCCCGCAGGTAGCTGATGCGGTAATCATCATGGATTTCACCGTCGGCGTTAATCTCATCGCGTGCGCCAAGGCCATTCTCCACCAGGAACAGCGGTTTCTGGTAACGGTCATACATCATGTTCATGGTGATGCGCAGACCGAGCGGATCAATGCCCCAGCCCCACTCGCTGCGTTTAATGTGCGGATTGGTGAGCGATTTCACCACGTTGGCAGCGCTGCTGTTTTGTTCGTTCATCTCGGCGGAAGCACAACGCGAGGCGTAGTAGCTGAAGGAGACAAAATCCACGGTGTTTTTCAGGATCTCGGTATCTTCAGGTGCCATCTCAATCTTCACTCCCTTCTCGCGGAACACCCGGGCCGAGTATGAGGGGTAAGCGCCACGCGCCTGCACATCGATAAAAAACAGGTTTTCGCGATCTTTTTCGAGGGCGGCCCAGACATCTTCTGGTTTGCTCGACCACGGGTAGAAGTTACCGCCCGCCAGCATGCAACCGACCTGGTTTTGCGGGTTGACCTCATGGGCGATGCGCGTCACCAGCGCGCTGGCAACCAGCTCATGGTGTGCCGCCTGATACTTAACCTGCTCAGGGTTTTCGTCAGCTTCAAACACCAGACCTGCGCCAGAGAACGGGCTGTGCAGCAAGATATTGATTTCATTGAACGTCAGCCAATACTTCACCAGGCCATCAAAAGCCTCAAAGCAGGTGCGGGCATAGCGGGCGAAAAACTCAATCATTTTACGATTGCGCCACGAACCGTATTCCGTCACCAGATGCATTGGCACATCGAAGTGGCACAGCGTCACCAGCGGTTCGATACCGTGCTTTTTACATTCGCGGAACACATCGCGATAAAAAGCGATACCTTCCGCGTTGGGTTGCAGCTCATCGCCATTGGGATAGAGACGACTCCAGGCAATCGAGGTGCGGAATACGCTAAAGCCCATCTCTGCCATCAACGCGATATCTTCTTTGTAACGATGGTAGAAATCGATGGCCTGATGGCTGGGATAATATTCGTCTTCACGCAGGGTGAAACGCTGCTCCAGCCCCAGCTTGACAGGCATACGATGTGGGCCATGTGGGATCATATCCACGGTTGTCAGTCCCTTGCCGCCTGCCAGATACCCCCCTTCCGATTGGTTGGCGGCAAGGGCGCCGCCCCATAAGAATCCCGCAGGAAATGTCAGTTCAGACATGAAAATCCTCAATTAATTGGCGTTTACAGGTTTTGCGGCGTCAACCACCGCGTCTGGTGTTTTCGGGCTGGATTCCGCAACCGGGATATCCTCAAAGCCCAGCACCAGGGTCAAAACAAACGAGAGCACCACCGACAGCGCCATCACTGCACCGACCCAGACGATGCTCATCGGGTTATTGGGATCGAAAAACTGCACGCTGGTGAACAGGCCTGGCGAGGCCATCGAATGGCTGGCAAGACCGCCAATACCGGCCACCGCGCCGCAGATAAAGCCACTGATCAGGCTGGCGATCAGTGGGCGTTTTAGCCGCACCGCCACGCCATACAATGCCGGTTCTGAAATCCCGGCAACAATCGCTGAAGCTGCTGCCGCCAAAGCCGTCTGACGCAGTTCCGGGTTTTTGGTCTTGAACGCGACCGCAAGGGAGGAGCCACCGAGCGACAGGTTGGCTCCAATTTCTGAGGGCATCACCATGCCTTCTTTGCCGGTTTCCGCGATAGTCTGGATGATGGTGGGGGTGAACACACGGTGCATACCGGTCATCACCAGCAGGGGCCAGAGCGCCCCCATAATGGCCACTGACAGCCAGCCAAGATAACCGTGGATGGTGTACACCAGCGAGGAAATCCCGCTACCAATCCAGATACCCAGCGGGCCAATCAGTACGATGGCGATTGGTGCGGCAACCAACACAATCAACATCGGTTTCAGGAAGTTTTTGGTCACTGCCGGGGTGATACGATCGATAATGCGTTCAATGTGCGACAGGATCCATGTCATCACCAGAGCCGGAATCACGGTGTAGGTATATTTGACTGCCGTCACCGGGATATAAGCAAACTCCACCGCCTGGCCCTGTGCGGCTTTAGCCATCAGGTCGATAAAATTGGGATGCACCAGCACGCCAGCGATCGCAATCGCCAGCGACATATTGGTTTTAAATTTCAGCGCCGCAGAAGCCGCGACCATGATCGGCAGGAAGAAAAATGCGCCATCGCCGATGACGTTGAGGATCACCAGCGTTGAGGAGCCTTCCGCGAACACGCCGGTCATATTGAGGATCATGGCGAGTAGTTTCACCATCGAACCACCAATAATGGCGGGGATCAGGGGTGACATGGTGCCGACCAGCGCATCAAGAATCCCGGCACCGATGCGTTTCAGGGTGATTTTGCGCCGTACGGGTTGTGCGGCAGGTGCTGAACCCGGTGTTGCCAGCTTCAGCACTTCCTGAAACGCCTGTCCAACGTTGTTGCCGATAATCACCTGGCACTGGGTATCGGCGTGCACCACGCCCATCACACCGGGGATTGCTTTCAGCACGGCGTTGTCCACCAGGCCCGTGTCCTTGACGACAAATCTCAGCCGGGTCATGCAATGCGTGACGGCTTCAATGTTTTCGGCACCACCCAGCGCCTGGACGATGGCGCGGGAGATCTCGGCATAATTCTTCGACATGGATTTTTCGTCTCTTATCAAAATAGGTCGCTTATCTGGCCGTTCGTGCATCAGCTGTAGGGCAGAGGCAACCAGATGTTCAGTTTCTCATCATGAGAAACCGGTTTCACAAAATAATGAAGTTGTATTTTTAACCTGACAAGACATTTGAAATTTGATTTAAAACATTGTGACGCTCATCACTTAATGGCTGTGACGGCAGGGCGGCAGTCAGGAGAAAAATTTCCTAATCTATGAGCATGTTAGGTAAACTGCGATTCGTCTTGATTGCGATGAGAAAACGATGACAACCATTCTCGAAGTGGCGAAAAAAGCCGGTGTGTCAAAAGCAACGGTATCCCGCGTGTTATCGGGGAATGGCTATGTGGGCGAGGAAAAACGCGAACGGGTACTGCGGGCGATCGCCGAGACGGATTACCGCCCCAACTTGCTGGCACGTAATCTGGCGGTGAAATCGACGCAAACCATCGGGCTGGTGATTACCAACACGCTCTACAGCGGCAGTTATTTCAGCGAGCTGATGGCTCACTCGGCGCGCCTGATGGAGCAACAGGGGCGACAGCTGATCCTCGCCGATGGCAAACACAGCGCAGCCGAAGAGCGTGCGGCGATTCAGTTTCTGCTTGATTTGCGTTGCGACGGCATCATCATTTACCCCCGTTTTCTCTCCATCGATGAGATGGACGACATTATCTCCCAACATAAACAACCGATTCTGGTGATTAACCGCCGTCTGCGGCAGCATCAGAGTTTCTGTATCTATTCCGATCAACACGCCAACAGCACGCTGGCGGTCAACCAACTGATTGCGCTGGGCCATCGTGATATCGCCTTTATTACCGGATCACTGGATTCTCCTACCGGGCTGGAACGTCTTTCCGGCTATAAAGCGGCGCTGGCCGGGCATCAGATCGCGGTGCAGGATGCGCTGATTGTCGAGGGTAAGTGGCATGCGCAAAGTGGCATGGCGGCGGTGGCGTCCTTGCTGGCACGCGGGTGTCACTTCAGCGCCATTGTTGCCAGCAACGATGAGATGGCGATTGGCGCCATGAAACAACTCGCTGCCGCGAAGATTGCCGTGCCTGAACAGGTGTCGGTGGTGGGTTTTGATGATATCCCGCTGGCCCCGTTTACCATTCCTTCACTGTCGAGTATGAAAATTCCGGTGACCGAAATGGTCCAGCAGACCATTGAACAACTGGTGTCGATGCTGGATGGCGGCAATATGGCGCAGAACAAAAATTTCACCGCGCGCCTGGTCATGCGCGAATCTATCGGGCCGGGGCCATATGGTTAAACATTACAAGGAAATCTCTTCTGTCAGGCTGGATTATCGCTGCCTCGAACCTGCTGACTGGCCATTTTTCAAGGCGTTAAATCAGGACCGTCACGTCATGCATTTTATTAGCGATTCACGCACGGATGAAGAAATCAGAATCCAGTCTTTCGAGAAACGTTTGCAACCCTGGCATAAAGGCAGTGAGCATTGGTTATGTCTTGTTATGTGTCAAAAGAATACAGATACACCGATGGGCGTCACCGGCTTTATCGAGCGTGATGAAGGCATTGCGGAAGTGGGTTTTATCCTCGCCGCCGAATTTCATGGTCAGGGTTTTGGCAGTGAATCGCTAAAAGATATTGCCCGTTTCGCATTTAATATCCTGGGGTATCGCAAATTAACCGCCACGGTGACTTCAGGAAATGAAGCTTCACGCAGGACCTTGTTTAACGCTGGATTTCATCAGGAAGGCACGCTCAGGCAAAACTATTTCCTGCATGGTCGTTGGCAGGATGACTGGATTTTTGGCTTGTTAAGCGAAGAGTTCAGATATTAAGCGGTAAAACCTGCCTGATACACATCTGTTAAAAAAACATTTTTACACCCTGACTGGCTCACCCGTAGCGGCGCGATTTATCGCGCGGTTTCGTGCACGCTGAGGGAAAAATCTGCGCAATAAATTGCGCCGCGACACTTCCTGCCAATCAGAGTAACTTGCATTTTGATAGTTACTGTGGAAATCTGAGCGCATTGCGAACCAACCCGAGCCAGCAAGATGAAAAACGAACCGCTTTGCCACGCCCCTTGTCCCATTGCCCGCAGCCTCGGACGCATTGGCGATAGCTGGAGCATGATTATTCTGCGTGATGCGCTAGCAGGTTTTACCCGCTTTGATGAATTTCAAAAGAATGCCGACATCGCCCCGAACATCCTTTCCCGACGCCTGAAGGAGCTGGTGGAGGATGGACTGCTGGAGAAGGTGTGCTACAGCAGCACCCCGCCGCGCTACGAATATCACCTCACCGAGATCGGACGTGATTTTCGTCCTGTCATTCTGGCGTTGGTGGAGTGGGGTAGCCGCCACTTCTCGCCGGAAGGTCGTCAGGTGCAATTGGTGGAAACCGCCACCCAACGTCCGGTGCAGGCGATTATGGTGGATAGCGAAACGCGTGAGCCGCTGACCGCGGATAAGTATTCGATCGTGCCCGGTCCGGTAGCCGCGCCAGTGATTCGCTATCGTCACGAATACATCCAGAAAAAACGTGCGGGTGAGCCAGCGCTGAAATTTGTCCCACCGGCGAAACAGGTGGATAAGCCATGAACAGGCGCAAAGTGATCCCGTTAGTGGCGGTTGCCGCCGTGGTACTGGCTGCGGGTTATGGCCTGTGGTGGTGGCAGTCCGGCCGTTTTGTTGAATCGACCGATGATGCGTATGTCGGCGGCGATATCAGCACCATCTCCGCCAAAGTGGCGGGCTACGTGCAGGAAATCGCCGTGCAGGACAACATGCGGGTGAAAAAAGGTGATCTGTTGGTGCGGCTTGATGCGCGTGATTATCAGGCAGCACTGATGAAAGCCAGTGGAGAAGTCGACGCTCAGCAGGCTGCGCTGGCGGATATCGCCGCCACGCGTGAGTTACAACTCGCCACCATCGCCGGTTCAGTAGCGGCAGTGAATGCCGCACAGGCGATGACGGAAAAAACCGCAGGCGACAACCGACGTTATGGGGCGTTGGTGCAGACGGTCTCTGCGCAAACCCGCGACTACGCGCAGGCGGATTACCGTCAGGCGGTGGCGCAGGAGAGCAAAGCTCGCGCCGATAAAAGCGTTGCGGAGCGCCAGTTACAGGTGTTGGATGCGCGTGAGAAACAGACGCAAGCGGCGCTGGTACAGGCGCAGGCGGGTCTGGAAATGGCAAAACTCAATCTTGGCTATACCGAAATTCGTGCCCCTTTTGATGGGGTGATCGGTAATCGCCGCGCCTGGTCCGGAGCTTACGTCAGCAGCGGTACGCAATTGCTCTCGCTGGTGCCTGCACAGGGGTTGTGGGTAGATGCCAATTTTAAAGAGAACCAACTGGCGCATTTACAGGCCGGACAACAGGCGCAGATCGTCGCTGATGTGTTGCCGGGCCGTACCTTTACCGGCCATGTTGTCAGTCTGTCGCCTGCCACCGGTTCACGCTTTAGCATCCTGCCAGCGGAGAATGCCACCGGTAACTTCACCAAAATCGTGCAACGTGTCCCGGTACGTATTGCGCTGGATGGCGAAGCGGCAAAGCTGGGGCTGTTGCGTCCGGGGCTGTCGGTTACGGTAACGGTTGATGAGAAACCTGCGCCATGAGCAGCCAGACGGCCTTGCCTGCTGCACCGGCATTAGAGATGCCGGTCAGCAAAAAAGTCATTGCCTTTGCCACTATGTGTCTCGGCATGTTTATTGCGCTGCTGGATATCCAGATTGTTTCGGCCTCATTGCGTGACATCGGTGGTGGTCTGTCGGCGGGGGATGACGAAACCGTCTGGGTGCAGACCAGCTATCTGATTGCCGAAATCATCATTATCCCGCTTTCCGGTTGGCTGGCGCGGGTCATGTCAACGCGTTGGTTGTTCGCCGCCTCGGCGGCCGGTTTCACCCTGATGAGCGTGTTGTGTGGTTGGGCGTGGAATATCCAGAGCATGATTGCGTTTCGCGCCTTGCAGGGACTGGCTGGGGGTTCGATGATCCCGCTGGTGTTTACCACCGCCTTTGCCTTTTTCCAGGGTAAGCAACGGGTGATTGCCGCCGCCACGATTGGTGGGCTGGCATCGCTGGCCCCGACACTTGGCCCCACTGTCGGCGGGTGGATCACAGAGAATTTCAACTGGCACTGGTTGTTCTTCATCAATATCGTGCCGGGCATATACATCACGCTGGCGGTGCCTGCGCTGGTAAAAATCGATACGCCGGATACCTCGTTGTTACGCGGCGCTGATTATCTCAGTATCGGCTTGCTGGCCGTATCGCTGGGCTGTCTTGAATATACGCTGGAAGAGGGGCCGCGCTGGGGATGGTTTGACGACAGCACCCTGACCATCACCGGTTGGCTGGCGCTGGTATGTGGCGTGATGTTTATCATCCGTACGCTGCGCCACGCGCAACCGGTGATGGATTTACGCGCGCTAAAAGATCGTACCTTTACCCTCGGTTGCTATTTTTCGTTTATGGCGGGGGTTGGCATTTTTGCCACCATCTATCTCACGCCTCTTTTTCTCGGCACGGTGCGGGGTTACAGCGCGCTGGAAATTGGTCTGGCGATCTTCTCTACCGGCCTGTTCCAGGTGCTGTCGATTCCACTGTACTCGTGGCTGGCTAATCGGGTGGATCTGCGCTGGCTGCTGGCGGCCGGGCTGATTGCTTTTGGCGTATCGATGTACAGTTTTGTGCCGATTACTCACGACTGGGGTGCAGATCAGCTGCTGCTGCCACAGGCGTTTCGTGGTATGGCGCAGCAATTTGCCGTCGCACCGACAGTGACACTGACGCTGGGTAGCCTGCCACCGCCGCGCCTCAAACTGGCATCCGGGCTGTTTAACCTGATGCGTAATCTGGGTGGGGCCATCGGCATCGCCCTGTGCGGCACTATACTTAATGATCGCACCAACCTGCATTACAGCCGTCTCGCAGACCATCTCAACAGTGCCAGCCTGACGCTGGGCGAATTTATGCACACATCCACCGCTGCGCTGACCCAGCAGGGTTTCAGCCCCGATGCTGCACAGACTGCCGCGCTGAAAAACCTTGCGGCACTGACGCTGCGTGAAGCCAAAACTCAGGCTTTTGCCGACGCGTTCTGGCTGATCATGATCGGATTCTTTATCGCCGCATTGCTGGTGCCGTTTATGAAAGTGCCAAAAACCTAATCATCACAACTGGAGATCATATGGATATCTCATTAAAACGCATCGTCGTTACCGGCATGGGGATCGTCAGCCCACTGGGGTGCGGCGTGGAACATGTCTGGCGCGCCCTTGTGCAGGGGCAATCCGGGATCAGCCCGTTGCCCGAAGCCATCGTGCAGGATATCCCCTGCAAAATCGCCGGTCAGGTGCCCTCGGTAGAACAGGACCCGCAACATGGCTTTGATCCGCTGGCGGTTATCCCGGCCAAGGAGCGCAAAAAAATGGACCGCTTTATTGAGTTTGCGCTGGTAGCTGCTCATGAGGCGCTCACCCAGGCTAACTGGTTTCCTCAGTTGGAAGCGTTGCGCGAGCGAACCGCGACCATCATTGCCACCGGCATCGGCGGCTTTAATGAAATCGCGGCGGCGGTAGAAACCACTCATAACCGTGGTCCACGTCGCCTGTCACCTTTTACCGTACCTTCCTTTCTTGCCAATCTGGCGGCGGGTCACGTCTCGATTGCGCACGGCTTTCGTGGGCCGATTGGTGCGCCGGTGACAGCCTGTGCTGCCGGTGCGCAGGCGATTGGCGATGCGGTACGCCTGATCCGAAGTGGAGAGGCGGATATCGCCTTGTGCGGCGGTAGCGAAGCGGCGATTCATCGTGTCAGCCTCGGCGGATTTGCCGCGGCGAAAGCGCTGTCCAGCGGATTTAACCACCAGCCTGCCAGCGCTTCGCGACCTTTCGATCAACAGCGCGACGGTTTTGTCATGGGCGAGGGAGCGGGGTTGCTGGTGATTGAATCGCTGGATCATGCCCAGGCGCGCGGCGCGACCCCGTTGGCGGAAGTGGTGGGATACGGCACCAGCGCCGATGCTTACCATCTCACCGCCGGGCCGGAAGATGGCAGCGGTGCGCGTCGGGCCATGCAAACCGCCATACGCCAGGCCGGGATTACTCCGTCGCAAATTCAACATATCAATGCACACGCCACCTCAACCCTGGTGGGCGATAAAGGGGAGCTGGCGGCGATCCGCGCGCTGTTTGCCGACAGCCCGGTGGCGATCACCTCAACCAAATCGGCCACCGGCCATTTGTTAGGTGCGGCGGGGGGTGTTGAAGCCATCTTCAGCATTCTGGCATTGCGTGACCAGTTGGCACCACCGACGCTGAACCTGCACCAACCCGATGTGGCGGCGGAGGGATTGGATTTGGTGGCGTTAACCGCGCGCCCGATGCCGATGGAATATGTGTTGTCGAATGGTTTTGGTTTTGGCGGCGTCAATGCTAGCCTGATTTTCCGCCGCTGGCAGGCGTAGCGGCGTCAGCAAAATAACAACAACATCATGCAGGAGTTTGGACATGCTGGGGATTATTCGTGTTTTGACCCACCCGGATCAGCACTTTGTTGAAGAACACGGGCGGTTAATTCACCAGGAGTATGGCATTGCATCGGTGAGCCGGGCGATTCCCGATCAACCTAAAGGTATTTTTGACGATGCCAGCGAGGCGCTGGCAGTGCCCAAAATTGTGACGTTGGGCCAGCAACTGGAAGCGGAGGGCTGCAATGCGCTGTTTCTCAGCTGTGCCGCCGACCCGGGGCTGGCTGAGTTACGTGCGGCCGTGACGGTACCGGTAATTAGCGCGGGCAGTGCAGCGGCCAGTATCGCCCGCATGTTAAAAAGACCGGTGGCAGTGATGGGGATAGGTGCCACCGCACCGGCACCGTTCCGCCAGTTGCTGGGTGAGTCAGTGCGTTATGCGCGGCCAGAAGGGATTCGCAACACCACCGATCTGCTGACGACGGAAGGCCGCGCCAGTGCTTTGGCCTGTGCCGAGGGTTTGTATCGCGAAGGGATTGAGGTGATTGCCTTCTCCTGCACCGGCTTCTCGACCATCGCGTTGGGCGATAGTATCCGCGCGCAATTGGGCGGTATCGCCGTTGATGCGGTCAGCGCGGCGGGGCTGTTTATCAGTCAGTTGGCCCCGCAGTAATACCCCTTGCGCGATAAACGCGTCACGGATTGCGCGATAAATCGCGCCGCTACGGATCCCATTCAATCGTTGCGGCGCGCTTTTTTTATGCTTCCGACAATAAACAATTCCCTAATCCCTCCGATAACCCTCTCAGTAACCCTTACAAAAATGATAAACGCAGGAGTGGGAAACATGGGATTGGTATCGCGATTGCGAAACGTGCGCATAACCCGAAAACTGTCGGCAGGATTCGGTATTGTGCTGTTGCTGGTGGCGCTTGCTACCGGGCTGAGCGTACAGCGTTTCAACGAAATTCATAATATCTATCAAAAAACGAATCTGATTTATGACATCAATATTGAAGTGTTCCAGGCAAAAATTAACCGCCTGAAGTACCTTTATGGCGATGATCAGTCTGGCGCGGTGATGGCGAAATATGTCACCCATGCGCAGCAACTGACCGGGGAGGCCAAAAAACTCAACTGGTCAGACGATGCCGCACCGATTATCGACGAGATCGGCAGCCATCTCACCGATTTCCAGCAACGTATCGGCGCGATGACGCAGGCCACCCAGCAACTGAATAGCCTGCGAGCTCAACTCGATAATATCAGCCAGCAGGACACCACCTCCCGTTATACCCAACTGATCCGTACCCCGGTAGCCACGCCGGAATTGACCAACCAGATTTACGACCAACTGTTTGCCATCAGCAATGTGCGGGAAGAGGCGCTGGCGCTGCGCTTCAACGTCAGCGAACCGTTGCGTAACGCGCTGGAAGCCCACTTCCGTAGCGCCGATCAGGGGATGAAAGCGTTACTGGCGCAACTTCCGCCAGAACAGCAGGGGGGCTTTACCGCGCTATGGCAGGATACCGAACGCTTTAAAGACCTGAGCCTGCAAGCGGCTCAGGCTTATGCGCAACTGCGCAGCGCGGAAGACGGCGTAAAAGTGGCGGGTGATAAAAGCAGCGCGGCCATCAAGAAAGTCATCACCATTGTTAAAACACGCAACGATGAACTGGCTAACGGTTCTTCCACCCTGTCGCTGTTGATTGGCGGGCTGGCGATCCTGTTGGGCGTGCTGGTGGCCTGGTACATCATCCGTCAAATTACCCAGCCGGTATTCCATAACCTCGAACTGGCGGAGCGCATTGCCAGTGGTGATCTCAGTTCGCAGTTTGCCACCGATCGTCGTGATGAGTTAGGCAAGCTGACCTCAGCGATGGGCAGAATGAATGAACGGCTGCGCAGCATGATTGGCGACGTGTTAAGTAGCGTCAACAGCGTGTCGCAGGCAGCCAGCGCGATCAATCAGGGTAACCTCGACCTGTCCTCACGCACGGAACAGCAGGCGGCGGCGGTGGTTGAGACTGCCGCCAGCATGGAGCAGTTGACCGCTACGGTGAAAAATAATGCCGAGAATGCGCGTCAGGCCAGCCAAATCGCCGCAGAAGCCACACGCAATGCTAATCAGGGCGGTGTCGCGGTACGCGATGTGGTCAGCACTATGGGTGAAATTTCTGATAGCTCGAAGAAAATTGCTGATATTACCGCGGTGATCAACAGCATCGCTTTCCAGACCAATATCCTTGCCCTGAACGCCGCCGTGGAAGCTGCGCGTGCGGGTGAGCAGGGACGTGGTTTCGCCGTGGTGGCAAGTGAAGTGCGTAACCTGTCACAGCGCAGTTCGCAGGCAGCAAAAGATATTGAACAGCTGATCAGCGAATCGGTCAGCCGTATCAGCAACGGTCATCAGCAGGTGGCGCGTGCCGGTGAAACTATGGATCAAATTCTCGGCAGCATTGCGCGCGTGAATGAGATCATGGAAGAAATTTCGGCGGCGTCGGATGAACAGAGCCGTGGTATTGAACAAATTGCCCGTGCCGTGGGTGAACTGGACACCACCACTCAGCAGAACGCCTCGCTGGTCAGCGCCTCGTCTGTCTCCGCAAATTCACTGGAAGAACAGGCACTGATGCTGGAACGTCTGGTGGCACAATTCCGTCTGCAAGGTAAAGCAAGCTAACAAGCACCGGAGCACCATTCAGGAACAGCGCGATTTATCGCGCTGTTTTTTTTGGGAAAACCGCACGATAAATCGCGTTGCGACCAATGGGGCCAGTGCTTATTTTCCCCATAATGGAAAAAAATTGTGCTGTCGTGTCTATTCAAGGGAAAAAATCTGAAAAAGTACACGCGGTTTAATGCTTTTCCGATAAACTGCATGTCTTGTCGGTCTGATATTGCCCGTGAATGAATTACTACTCACCTGATGATAATCACCTGAAGCGTCGTTCGGTGCGCTTCGTTCGCCGCATGTTTTTAATGCGCCAGCTCGGCACGATCTTGTGTTTCTTCCCTATTCTTTCCGTGTTGATGGAAATGAACCGTAGCCTTGAGCTGTGCGGTCTGCTGTTTACCAACGCATTTATCTGGCCGTGGATCGCGTATCGTCTGGCGTTGCACGCTGTAGATTCCACCGCCACCGAGCGGCGTAATTTGACACTGGACGCGGCCTTTGGCGGGGCCTGGGTCGCGCTGATGGGGCTCAGCCCCATGCCCTCGTTTATTATTATGGCGGTGCTGGCCTCGGATCGTTATGCGGCGGGAGGCAGTGCGCAACTGATTGCCGCGCTTCAGGCCTTCTTTTGTACCTTTATGATGGTCTGGCTGGTGGATGGCACTGGCTTCCGGCCCACCTTCAGCACGCAAACTGTCTGGCTGACGCTGCCGCTGGCAACGATTTATATGCTGGCGCTCAGCGTTGCGTCGTACAACCTCACCTGGCAGTTGCGCAAACGCAATCGCGAACTGGAACGTATCGCGCTGATGGATCCTGGGCTGGAAATCCCCAACCGGCGTCTGTTTGAACGGCGGCTGGAGAGTGAATTTCTCAGCACCCGTCGTGGTGACAGCAGCGCATATCTGCTGCTGATTGATGTCGATAATTTCAAAGCGGTTAACGACACCTGGGGCCATGAAGCGGGCGATTTTTTGCTGGCGGAGATCTCCGCGTTATTGCGCAACTATGTCGGCATCCAGGATATCCCCGCCCGCTTTGGCGGCGATGAGTTGGGGGTGATTGTGCATCATTCCTGTGATGAATCCGTGGTGCTGCTGGCGGAACGGTTGAAAGAGAAAATTGCGCAACTGCGTTTGCCGGCCTCGCCGGATTTCAGTTGTTCAGTGAGTATTGGCATCGCAGCAGCAGCCGGTGCGGAGTCACTTGGCTACTGGCTGCGTCATGCTGATGAAGCTCTGTATGAAGTGAAACGCGCCGGACGTAACGGGGTGCGGTTGTGGCAACCCGTACTGGCCGGCGCGGCCTGACGTTTATGCGAAGCGGGGTTCGCAGCTTACCGGAAAGTTAAGTGAGTTAGCGATATAACAGGCCTCATGCGCCTGATGATGCAGTTCTCTTGCGCGCTCGGCATCTGCCGGGTTGCGCAAGGTGATGCGCGGTTTCAGGGTGATTTGCGTAAACCGACCGCGCACACCTTCCACCATAGTGCCTTCAGCGGCATCTTCGTAACTTTCCACGTTAATCCCGGCATCGGCGCACAGATGCAAATACCACAACTTATGACACGCAGACGCGGCGGCGAGCAACAGCTCTTCCGGGTTCCAGCGGCTGGCATCGCCACGAAACGCGGGATCGGCGCTGAGGGGCAAGGTGGGTTTGCCGTTTGCCAGCAATTCGCCATTGCGATCATAAGCGGTATAGCTGGCGGTGCCGTCACCGCGATTGCCGGTCCAGCGAACCGTCACCTGATAATGATGTTCCCGTGCTGCCATCGTGCTGCTCCTTTTATGAGGCGGGGCGATTTATCGCGCATTGTATAGATCTTCTGCAATCACCAGGGCGCAGACACCTGGGGCTTGCAACATAAAGTAGCATCAAAGATGCAATAAATCATGATTTATTATTAAGTTAGGGTATTCAGCGGATATTCCAGAATGCCGGAATAAATATATATAGCGCAGATTTAATTTGTACAAGAAATATAACCCTGTACAAATTAAATCGACTGATTGTATAAGATGGTAGGGAAATAGCCTGGTGTTTGCGGGTAATAAAAACACCTCCCGACGTCGAACAGGCGATGGTCAGGATATGCGTTTCCACAAAAATAGATTGAATATGGAATATCTGAGCGTTTGCTTTACTTGCGGCGACTGATTTTTCCTCCTTTTCGACCGGCTTCGATGGCACGCTCCGGGTCATTGCGGAAATTCCCACCACTCATCTGACCACCTTTGCGACCCGCTTCAGCCGCGCGTTGCTTATCTTCTGCAAAGTTACCTGAACCACCACGACGTTGCGTCATTGTTTATTCCTCTTCGATGTATTTGCCGATTAACAGAGCGCGCTTCTTCTCACATCAGGAAGCAAGAATAACTGTAGCGGTAATTTTAATTAAGGCAAACTAAGAATAATCCTAAGTTGGCATTTTTGCCGTTTTGTTCATGTAAGAAATAAATAATTAATATGATGTCTCGGGCTTATTTATATTCGTTAGGTTGCTATCTATTTTCATTGTGGAGAATAGGGCATGTGCTGTTATATCCCATCCAGGAGTCGGTTATTTCATCAGTATTAACCCATCGATTCCGGTTGTTGGCAGGGCGGGAAGATGATCACGCAACCAGCTCAGTAGCGTGTCGCGTGCGGCGCTAAACGGGGCGTTGGCCGGCCAGACAAAATAATAACCGTCGCCGGTTGCCACCGCCTGGGGAAAAGGAAGCGTCAGCAGTCCGTCGCGCAGCGCATTCAGACTCAGCAACAGATCTCCAACCGAGATACCGTGACCACTGATTGCGGCCATATTGCCTTGCTCCAGCGTGTCGAAGACTTTGCCCTGCCAAAGGTTCGCGCCCGGCGTCAGTCCGACTCCCCTTAACCAGCGCTGCCAGTCCCGCCGGTCAGCGGTGGGGTGAATCAGTTCGCAGCTTGCGAGATCCTGCTGTGCCTGCGGTTTCAGAGCGGGGGAACAGACAGGAATCAGCCACTCTTTAAATAACAGGTGACTCTCGGTGCCGGGGCCAAAATCGCCGTTACCCAATAAAATCGCGCAATCAAAAGGTTCACGACTGAAATCGACACTGTCTGTTGCCATCCAGACGCTGGAGATTGCCACTTCAGGTGTTGAGTTTTTCTCACGAAATGCCTGTAACACATCCAGCAACCAGCGCATGGTCAAGGTCGAGGGGGCCTTCAGGCGCAGGTTTTTACTTTGTTGGCTAAAGGCGGCACAGGCGCGTTCGAGGCTGTCGAATCCTGATTGTAGTTGTGTCGCCAGCACGCGGCCTGCGGCGCTGACCTCCACTTTAGGTCCCCGACGAATAAACAGTTCGCAGCCAAACAACGTTTCCAGCGTGCGGATATGTCGACTGATAGCACCCGGTGTGACGTGCAGCACCGTCGCCGCCTGACTAAAGGAACCGTATTGGGCGGCGCAGGCAAAAGCCCGTAGCGCATAAAGAGGAGGAAGTGACATGGGTTTTGCCATATTGAGTAAAACTCACATTCAACGGCAGTTTAATGCGTTTTTCAACTGCGTTGTGGCTGGCGATACTGACGGTCTGATTTCTCTGTTAATAACCACCATGAATCTGCCATTACTGTGTACTTATCTGTTTTCCATCTTCGTCTTATTAGCCACGCCGGGTCCGGTGGTGGCGCTGGTGACCGGCACCGCCGCCCGTCACGGTAGCCGACGCGCGTTTAACACGGTGCTAGGCACCCACGGTGCGTCGCTGGTGTTGATTGCACTGGCAGTCTTGATGCTGGTTGGGTTGGTCACCATCAGTCAGCTGAGCTTGCGCATTGCCGCGTTGGTCGGGTGTCTTTATATCGGCTACGGTGCCTGGCGAGGCTTGAGGACGGTACCGGCACAGCATGTCGCGCCAATGCAGCAGGGCGGGATAGTGCAGGGTTTTCTGGTGGGCGTTTCGAATCCGAAAGATATCCTGTTTTTTGCTGCCTTGTTTCCCCAGTTCATTGCCGTTACGCCACACCTCAGCACCAGCCTGCTGCTGCTCTCGCTGCTGTGGATAGCCTTCGATTTCTGCGTCATGGCCTGTTATATCCTCGCGGTGCGGCGCTGGGTCAATGGCGTTCAGCAGCATCAATTGGCAATGGTTTCCCAATACCTGCTGCTGCTGATGGCGCTGGTGGGGGCGGGGTATAACCTGCGCGAACTGTTTTAAAGTTCGATCACCAGATTGCGCGACAAACTGCGTGAGCAGCACAATGCGATATATTGTTCCGGCGCAGATTTTTCTGCCGCGGATTGCACGGTATCGCGATGATCGATCTCGCCTTCAGTGACACGGGTCAGACAGGCTCCGCACATGCCCATCTCGCAGGAAAGCGGCACATCGACGCCGTTTTCCAGTAGCACCGTGGCGATGGTCTGTCCGGGTGCGACCGGCCATTGCTGCCCGGTAGAGGCGAGGGTGACGGTGAAACCTGCTTCATCCTGTGCAGCGACAGCCGTCAGCGGCTTAAAGGCTTCAGTGTGAATATGCTGCTCTTGCCAACCGTGACGGATTGCGGTGGCGCGGATATGGCTCATAAAACCCGCCGGGCCGCACAGATAAAGATGGGTATCTTCTGCCGGATCCAGCAACTCTGCCGGCGCATGACTGCGTGGGCTGCGGCCTTCGCTGCTGTGCCAGATTTCACAAAAACCATGTTGGAAGGGTTTGGATAGCTCGGGCAGAAACGCCTCGTCGCCACGTTGTTTCACATAATAGTGCAGCACGAAGGGCACGCCCGCCGCTTCCAGCGCTTCTGCCATCGCATACAACGGCGTAATGCCAATACCGGCTGCCATCAGGATCACTTTTCCGGCGGGTTGCATGGGAAACAGATTGCGCGGCGGCGAGATGCGGAGGACCTGACCGGGGCGCAGCATCTCATGGACATAACGCGATCCACCGCGTGACTGCTGATCGCGCGCAATACAAATCTGATAATGACGGGTGTTGTCACTCTGTCCGGTAAGGGAATATTGGCGCACCAATCCCTCGCGCAGATGAACATCGATATGCGCGCCGGGTTGCCAGCACGGTAACGGCAGACCATTTTCCGCGACCAGGTTAACGGCGAGGTTGTGCCGGCCCTGGCGGAACATCCCGTCCACCACCACCTGTAATGTTGTGCTCATCGTTGCCTCCGTTACACCAGGAAAAATTCACCGAAGCCCATACGTTTCAGGCCACGACGATAGGCGATGGAACTGCGGTCAGCCGGGATATGGGCTTCGAGCGCCAGGTCGAGTGGCAGGCGCTCCGGCATCTGGGTTTCCACCATCAACCGGTCTTCCTCAAACACTCGCTGGTTAAAGGCATGCACATCTTCTACCGGGATATGCAGATCAAAGTTGCGGGCGATGGGAGCAAACATCCGGGTTTTACGTGCCGAAACCGGTGATGCCGCGTTCATGATCACCAGTCGGGCCTCGCCAGGGAAATGAATGGTCAGCGTGGCGGTAAAAGGCAGGTGCATCTCAAAATGGCGCAGCCATTCAAACCCTTCCGGTGCCTGCTGGCCGCTGTCGGCGGCGAAATTACTGACCGAGCTCCAGTAATCCACCGCGAAACCGTAAGCGGTTTCAACCGGATTGTAGGGCGGTACGACCTGATTAGTGGCATCGGCGAAAGTCTCGGTGTGGACCCACGCGAAATGGGCGACGTCGAGAAAACCTTCCACCTGGCGGCCGGCGAAACCGTTCACATCAAAGCCTGGACAGTTGATTTGCTGGAATCCGGCATCGTCCCAGTGCGGCATTACCGGCAAAGGTGATGGGTTGTCAGCATCCGGTGCCATGCATACCCAAATCAGACCGTAACGCTCCTCCACCTGATAGTTGATCAGATTCAGTTTGGCGGGGATGGGCTGGCCAGGACTGGAGGGGATACGGTTGCATTTGCCACCTTCACCAAACCGCAGGCCGTGATAGGGACAAACCACCCCCTCTTCGTCATGAAAACCGAGGGTTAAGGGGACGCCACGGTGTGGACATACATCGCGCGCCACCACGGCCTGGCCTTTGATGCGATAGACCACCAATTGCTCATCCAACAGCACCGCTTTGGTGGGGGCACCGGTAACGTCGCAGGAGCGGGCAACCGGGTGCCACTGGCGAGCCAGGCGCAACCAGTCATCGGGTTCAAATGTACAGTGGGCGGGTGGGGTGAGGGTATTCATAGCGATGTCCTGTCAGTAGCTCACAATAAACTCTTCATTTTTGTCTGGTCATTGTGAATAATCAGGCCTGTACAAATCCATCAGCATTAATTCAATTATGTGTTGCAAAAAACTGTACAGGTGAGCCATGAGTCCATTTTCCCGATTTGCCGTTTATTTTGCTGAGGTGGCGCGTAGCGGCAGTTTGCGTAAGGCGGCGGAGAAGCTGCACGTCTCGGCATCCGCCATTAACCGGCAAATTTTGCAGGCCGAGGAGAGTTTCGGTACGGCATTGTTTGAACGCTTGCCCGACGGCTTGCGCATGACGACAGCTGGAGAACTGTTGTATGACGATGTGATGCGCTGGCAACGTGAGTTTCGCGTCACCCGCCAGCGTTTCGATGATATCCAGGGCCTGAAACGCGGCAATGTCAGTGCCGGGCTGGTGCAGTCATTGACCAAAGGCAAGGTGGCCGATGCGCTGGCGGATATTGCCCGCCAGCATCAATGGCTGCGGCTGGAGCTGACGGTCGACAACAGCCATGCCATCAGCCAGCGGATCCGCCAGTCGGAAATTGATTTTGGTTTGATTCTCGACCCGGCCGGGCAGAGCGGTCTGGATGTGCTGGCCTTTGCCGAGCTGGAGATGGGGGTGGTCCTGCCGCCACAACACGCGCTGAGTGGCCGCAACGCGTTATCCCTGAGCGAGTTAAGTGGCGAACGACATATCATTCCCGGCGAGTCGCTGGTGGTGCACGAACGTGTCGCGGCGCTGTATCGCAAACAGGGTATGGCACCGGATAATATCATCGCCTGCAATGATATCCGTCTGATCCGCAGTCTGGTGGCGCAGGGCACTGGCATCTGTGTCCTCAGCCTGCTGGATGTGATGAGTGAGGTGGAGGAGCAACAACTGTGTTTCGTGCCGCTGAAAAATAGCGTGCTACGCCCGTTGACGCTGGCGCTGTGTACCGCCCCCTCTCGTCAGCTGTCGCGTGCGGCACAACAGGTGATTCAACGCATCACTGCGGTGATTGAGGAGATGACGCCGCAACAACATCACTAACTACTATTTGCCGGACGGCGGTGCGCTTAACGTGAAGCGATGACTCCAGTGAGGAATTATTGCGATGAAAGAAGCTTCAGCGTTAAACAATAGCTGTGAGCGTTACCGCTACGTCTGTGCAGGTCAACGTGTCACAAAGTCAACCTGTCAGCCAATAAAACAGGGTATGCACCAGCAACAAGTACGTTACCTTACGGGGCTGGAATTACGTACGACCAATATGACTTCTCAGATGAACGAAGATCTGCGTGTCATTACGCTCAAAGGTGTGCGTATTTTGCACTGGCAGCGGGGCAAGCCTGAAGGTGTCGATATTTATCAACCACGCTTTTCTCTTGCCGATCGTAGTGAAAACATCCGGTTTGAGCTGGATGGAGAGGGGAATATAATCAGTCGGGAACACTATTATCCATTTGGTGGGACATCTCTTTTGGCAACAGCAAGGCAAATAACGTCCCATTACAAAACCCTGCGCTATGCTGCTAAAGAACGCGATATTACCGGATTACTTTACTACCGCTACCGTTATTACGCTCCGTGGATGATGCGCTGGATTAACACAGACCCGGCTGGAGGGGTGGACGGAATTAATCTTTTCAGAATGGTGAAGAATAACCCGGTTACCTTCACTGATGAGGATGGGCGAATTACCGTTAATAAAGAGGAGGTGATGGGTGCGGGCATTGCGATTTATGCATTAGCGGGTGCAGCATGGGTGTCAGGTTCCGAACTCGAAAATTTTGAATTCTGTTCTGCGATTCTGGGCAGTGTGGTAGTCGGGCTTTCCTTCGTGCTGGATAGTGTATTCAAATACTCGCAACAGCAGGACGAGAAGAAGAAAAAAACAGAAGAATTGAATAATGAAATTAACGCATTGGGAAAATTAGCGGAAGGTTATCTCGGCGAATTTCATCCTATTGAAGATGAAAACTACAGGCTTCGGGATATTACCGTTGTGGGTATAGGAGATGATCAGCGCCCCGCGGTTACTTATACCCTCAGGGAGGAAAAGAGAAAATTGTATTTCTCCTCTCATGGACTATCAGGAACAGGTGAGCCTCAGATCAATGGCATGGGATATCGACCTGATGAGTTCTATGAATATCTAAAAAGATTTCATCGGAATTTTGACTCGGACTACGATACGCTCGAAGTAACGTGTTGCAGTACGCCAGACGGTGCGAAAAAGTTTGGAGAGGAACTGCGGAACATAACAAAGAAAAATATTTTAATTTATTCAGATACGTATGTTTTCGCAACCAAATACAAACATTCGATAATTGAAAAGGCAGCTGCCAGGTTATCTACAGGGGAATCCCCTTTCATGGTGACAAAATACTTAAGGGGTGAGGAAACGAAAGGGAATGTTATTTACCGGAAAATGATCAGTGATAGAAGTAAATTCCTCCGGTTTGAATAAGATACCGAAGAACATCATCAACATTAATTGTTGATATGTTTAATCAGACAGACAGGTGACTTAAGATAAGTCTGGGTGATAATTTATCACCCAGATTATACATATTAAGTCTCTTTCGCTTGCTTCGGAAATTTCTTCCGCAGCTTTTGCAGTTTGGCCGGGATATTCATCATACAAAAGGCGTTTTCCTGGCCCTCTTTCTCCCAGAAATTCTGATGGTAATCTTCTGCCGGATACCATTCGCTTAGCGGTTCCAGCTGCGTCACCAGCGGCAGGCCTAATTCCTCTGCCGCACGCGTGATGCCCTGCTCAGCGGCGAGGCGTTGTGCTGCCGAGGTCGGAAACAGCGCGGAACGGTAACGGGAACGTTCGACGCCATCTTTGATATTGGGCTGAGTGGCATCGTGAGTGGCGAAGTGAATATCCAGCAGGTCGTCGTAGCTGACGGTATCAGCATCGAAAACGATGCGGACCGCTTCGGCATGACCGGTGGTATCGCTGTACACCTGGTCATAAGTGGGCGCGACGACATGGCCGCCGATATAGCCACTTTCTACCGAAATCACGCCATCAATGGATTGGAAAATCGCTTCGGTACACCAGAAGCAGCCACCGGCAAAAATTGCGCTTTCTTGTTTCACACTTACACCCTGATCCTGATATATATGGTTTACCCGTAGCGGCGCGATAAATCGCGCCGCTACGATCAAATCGCTTCGTATTCGCCCGTACCATCCGGCCACGGCGTCAGCAGATCAAACCCGGTTTCCGTCACCGCTACGGTGTGTTCCCACTGGGCCGACAGAGAACGATCCTTGGTCACCACCGTCCAGCCATCGGACAACACGCTGGTGCCCGCTTTACCGGCATTGATCATCGGTTCAATGGTGAAAATCATGCCAGCTTCCAGCGCCAGACCGGTGCCCGGCGTACCGTAATGCAGAATTTGCGGTTCACCATGATAGATTTCACCCACACCATGACCGCAATATTCACGCACCACCGAGAAACCGGCTTTTTCCGCCACCTGCTGAATCGCGGCACCAATATCCCCCAGGGTGGCACCCGGTTTAACTACGCGAATCCCGGCCACCATCGACTGATAAGTGATCTCCACCAGACGTTTGGCTCGTACCGATGGCGTGCCGACGAAATACATCCGGCTGGTATCGCCGTACCAGCCGTCTTTAATGATTGCCACATCGATATTGACGATATCGCCGTCTTTGAGTTTTTTCTCGCCGGGAATGCCGTGGCACACCACATGGTTGATTGAGGTGCAGACGGTGCGGGTATAGCCGTGATAGCCGATATTGGCGGGAATGACCTTTAGTTCATTGACGATGAAATCGTGACAGATGCGATCCAATTCGTCGGTGGTCACTCCCGGTTTCACGTAAGGCGTGATCATCGCCAGCACTTTGGCAGCGTCGTGGCCTGCTGCACGCGCCAGTTCGATTTCCTGCGCGGAGTGCAGTTTGATGTTGTTCATTGCGCAATTCCCTGCGTAGTGGGTAAAGAGGTGTTCAGCAGCTGCGCCAGATCGGAGCCGCCATCAATTTCCACGCGCATCAACAGGCGTGTTAACTCCTGATGACTAAGCTGCGGGTAAAGCTCGGCCAGCATGCCGATTTTCATCCAGTGTTCCGCCTGCGCGTTAATTGAGCGACTTAACGCCGTGCTCGCCACGCGCAGGTTCTCATGCATCAGATCGGAGATTTTTACGATTCCCATCACCTTAGCCTATATGAAACGTATATGGTTTATATATAGATTACGCCGGGTGCGTTGATTTTGGAAGGTAAACTTTTAGCCGGTCCTGGCCTGGGGGAGCGGGCGCATTTGTGCGGTAACCTGTCGTGAACGTCGACTAAACTGACTGCATCGTAGCCACTCGCGGCTACCTCAAATCACGCAGGAGTCGAGGATGTCTTATTTTGACGGTAAATCAGTGTTGGTACTTGGCGGCAGCCGGGGCATAGGTGCAGCGATTGTGCGGCGCTTTGCCGCAGAAGGCGCTCGGGTCAGCTTCACCTATGCCGGATCGGCAGAAGCCGCCAGACTGCTGGCGGAAGAGACGGGCAGTCAGGCTTTTCAGACCGACAGCGCGGATCGCGATGCGGTGATTGGCCGGGTCAGAGACAGCGGGCCACTGGATATTTTGGTGGTTAACGCGGGGATCATCGCCTTCGGTGATGCGTTAGAACAGGACCCCGACGAGGTTGAGCGCCTGTTTCGAATCAATATCAATGCGCCCTATTTTGCCTCTGTCGAGGCGGCACGTCAGATGCCGGACGGGGGGCGCATTATCATCATGGGTTCTGTTAATGGTGACCGCATGCCCGTGCCCGGCATGGCCTCATACGCGTTGAGTAAATCCGCCCTTCAGGGGATGGCGCGCGGCCTGGCGCGTGACTTTGGCCCGCGCGGGATTACCATCAATGTGGTCCAGCCCGGTCCCGTCGATACGGATGCGAATCCGGCTGAGGGGCCATTGAAAGAATTGATGCACGGCTTTATGGCGATTAAGCGTCATGGTCGGCCGGAAGAGGTGGCCGGAATGGTGGCATGGCTGGCCGGACCGGAAGCCAGTTTTGTGACCGGGGCCATGCACACCATTGACGGTGCGTTTGGTGCCTGATAATCAGCTAACGCTGACAAGTAACATTACGCAGTTTCCAGGCCAGCCAGTTATCCAACTCCTCCTCCCGCAAAGGGTGGGAGTAGAAATAACCCTGCGCCTGGTCACAGCCAAATTCCTTCAATGCCTCAAGGGTTTCCATATTCTCCACTCCTTCAGCCAGCACCATATAATCCAATTCCTTCAGCATGGAGATGATGCTTTTGGTGATGATACGTGAAGCGGTGTCGGTGGACAGGCCATTAATGATTGAGCGATCCAGCTTGATGACATCCAGCGGCATGCGGCGCAGATAGCTGATGTTGCTATAACCGGTGCCGAAGTCGTCCAGTGAGATGCCAAATCCCCGAAGTTTCAGCATCTCCAGGCCATCAATGGCAGCCGGGCTTTCAATAATTCGTTCGGTTTCCAGACATTCAATACCGAGCAACGAGGTTGGCAAGCGGGCGTCAATCATCAGCTTTTCGAGCCAGTCGGCAAAGCCCTTTTTGCTGAAGTCACGGACGCTAACGTTCACGGTAATCGGGAGCTGAATCGCACTATGCTTGAGGCGTTTCAGACGATCTATCGCATGGGTGACTACCCATACCGTCAGTTCTTCTATTAACGTGGTCGGCTCCGCGAGGGGAATGAATTCTGCGGGTGCCAATTCTCCCCTGATGGGATGCGCCCAGCGGATCAGCGCTTCAAGACCGAGCGGTTCACCGCTTTGCAGGCAAATTTTCGGCTGATAAACCAGGTAAAGCTCGCGGTCATGTTTGAGCGCTGAAGCCAGATCATTGACCAGGGTGAAATCTTCTGTCCGGCGTTCATCGGACGCCAGGCTGAAGCTCATGGCGGGGACACCACGACAGATGGCTTCATGTAGGGCACTGACAGATCGTCGCAGAATCTCATGTGCGGAAAGTCGCGAGGGGATAAAGTCCGTCTCTCCGGTGTGGGTGGTCAGATCGACCGACAAACCTTCTCCCATATCGGCACTGATACCCTCAAGCCTTGTGGCAACCCAGGCGGCGCTTAAACGACCGTCTTGTTTGGTTAATACCGCAAAACGTCCCGTCGCGATGGTATACAGCAACGCATCATTACCGGGGCGCAGGCGTAAGGGCAGCAGCGTAGCCACATCTTTAAGCAGCCCCTCAACCGGGGCCATCCCCAGAGAACGTGCCAGCTCATAGGCTCTGGGCATATCAATACAATCGATCAACACCAGGCGTCGCGGCGTGTTATCACCGGAAGATGCGAGAGATTGAAGATCGCGTATCAGGCGTTGGCGGTTAGGCAGACCCGTTACCGGGTCGGTGTAACCCACCGCATGCCATGCTTCAAGAAATGACATCACCAGTTCAGCCAGTAACTTAAGGGTATTCACCTGGTCCGGGCTGAATGGATGGGATTGGCGGTCAACCACGCACAGACTGCCAAGTACCATACCTTCCCGGTTTGTTAGCGGCACCCCGGCATAGAAACGAACAAAAGGTTCACCCACGACAAAGGGATTGTTTGCGAAACGGGGATCCTGCCAGGTGTCATGGACGATCATGGCACCCTCACCGTCAACCACATACTGGCACATCGAATCAACCCTGGCGGTTTTCCCCACCAAAAAGTTGTGTGCGACTTTTATATATTGGTGGTCATCGTCCATTACCGAGATAAAACTACTTGGGATACCCAAGGTTTTACTGACCAGGCTGGTAAATTTTCTTAGTACATCATCCCGGCTTTCATCCGGGTCCCGCAGTACCTGCAACGCGAGACGCTGGCAGCCATCTTCGCTACTGTCGTTTATGTACATTATTCCTCCGCCCTGACCCTGATTCAGATGCGAAAATTAAAATGAAAACGAATTATGTAAACCTGGTAAGCCGTTTATTCCGACAATGACAGGTCGTTTTTTTAAGTTGATTATCATAGGCTTGTCGCCAGATTTTGTCATTCTTATTTGTCTTAACGCATTCTTTACGTCTGCAAGACGGGAATGGAGAGTCATTGAAAAGAAAAACCCGCACGGAGCGGGTTAAAATGCTGCACATTTAATTCAGGAAAATTCTCGTACGCAGCACGTTGCTGTGTGTGTGCTTTGCGTTGCTATAATAGCAACGAGCGTGGCGGTGTACAGAAAATGATCGGCGAATTAAATTGACCGTGATGATTAGATTTTTAATCCCAGGGAATTATTCTGCCAGAAAGAAGTTTTCCAGATATAAAAAAGTACAATTAATTAATCAGATGGCAGCAAATATATGTTTATGGATTTACATTCATGATGATAATCACCGTGAATAACATCTCGGGAGCAAAATAATAAAAAATGGCGAGCCCTTTTTTTCAAAGTGTCGTGCTATTTCCCGCCGCATCTCGTTCAAAAATTTTATTTTTAATCAGCCGGTCAATCAGCCAGCTTAATGCACGGCCTGGCTGTTTCTTGCGCGACCATAGCAGGTCCACGCCGACAACCCAATCGGTATGCGGGTATTCCTGCTGGCGCAATTCCGTCAGCACACCTTGTTCCAGCTCTCGCTGCACAAAAATGCGGGGCAGGGAAGCCCAGCCCAGCCCGGCAAGCGCGGCATCAATCATGGCATTGTAGCTCTCCACCCGCCAGGTCATCGGGCTGCCGAGATATTCCGTGGTGGAGATGGTTTTCTGCTGCTCACCGAAGGTGATATGTCGCCAGCGATGGAGATCGGCAAATGACACCGGCAGACGTTGTGCTAACGGGTGTTGTGAGCTGACCACATGCACCATGATCAGTTTGCCTAACTGCGCGAACTCAATGGCATCGCTGTCAACCGGGCGAGACATGGAGATACCGACATCCACTTCATTTCTTCTTACCATTGCCTCCACGTCACCCTGAAAGGGTTCACGCACATGGATATCCACTTCCGGGAAATGCATAGCAAATTCGTATAGTACGGCGGCGACGGTGGTGTAGGGGACTTCAATCGCCAGGCTAACGTGTGCCTCGGTTTGGATATTGAAGGCACTGACCCGCTGCTCCAGCGCGTTGCATTGCTCCAGAATGGTTTTGACATATTCCCGCAGAGTCTGGCCTTGCGGGGTAAGGCTGATTTGGCGTGGGGTGCGCACAAACAGGTTGAGGTTAAATTCGTCCTCAAGGTTGCTCATCGCCATATTCACCGAGGATTGTGAACGCTTCATCAACCGTGCGGCAGCGGAAAATGATCCTGAGCGGGCAACCTGCTCAAAGGTCATAAGTTGATCCAATGAATACTTCACCTGACACCCCACCTTTCAGTTTTATTGAAAGCAGCTAATTATTGGTTGCCATTTTTAATTACATATAGTTGGGCGGTCAATCATTCAATGGTTCATTTTCAGGGGGCTGTATGGAAAGCGTGTTAAACAGCGGGCAGGCGGAAAATCCGCTCACCGTCCGACGTATTCTGTCGCTGGGATTCCAGCATGTGTTGGTGATGTATGCCGGCACCGTAACGGTTCCGCTGATTCTGGCATCAGCGCTGAAACTCTCAGCCAGTGAAACTATCGTGCTGATCAATGCCTGTTTACTGACCTCGGGATTAGCCACCCTTTTACAGTCGTGGGGAATAGGGCGTTTTGGGGCGCGTTTGCCGTTGATTCAGGGCTGCTCTTTCGTGGTGCTGGGGCCGATGTTAATGGTCGGGCATGAGTTTGGTCTGACCTCAGTATTTGGTGCGGCGATTGCCTGCGGGTTATTTACCCTGCTGGTGGCCCCGATTTTCAGCCAACTGGTGCGCTTTTTTCCGCCGGTGGTGATTGGCTGTGTGATTACGTTAATCGGTATCTCGCTGATGCCCGCTGCCGCTATCTGGCTGGGTGGTGGCAACCCGGATGCGCCTGATTTTGCCAGCGTAGATAAACTGCTGTTGGGGGCCGGAACCTTAATCATCACGCTGATTTTCTACTGCGCGACCCGTGGCGTGTTGCGTAACTTCAGTATTCTTTTCGGCTTGTTTTGTGGTTCGGCACTGGCATACCTGGCAGGAATGACAGATTTCTCTGCGGTCACCACTGCCGGTTGGGTGGGTTTTAGCCTGCCATTTGCCTTTGGCATGCCGGAGTTTCATATCGCACCCATTGTGGTGATGTGTCTCTCCATGCTGATTGTGATGACCGAAACCACCGGCAACGTGTTGTTGATCGACAAACTGATCGGCCAGCCCACCACCTCCCGCCGCCTGGCGGATGCCATTCGGGCCGATGGACTCTCCACCATGCTCGGCGGCTGCCTGAACAGCTTTCCGTACAATGCATTTTCGCAGAATGCCGGTTTGATAATGTTGACGAAAGTGACCAGTCGACTGGTGCTGATTGCTGCGGGGGCGATTCTGGTGGGCTTAGGCGTGTTCCCGAAATTAGGCGCGATCATTGCCGCCATTCCCAGCCCGGTGTTGGGTGGCGTCGGTATTCTGATGTTTGGTATGACCATCAGCGCGGGTATTCAGGAGCTGAAAAATACCGATTTCAATAATGAAAAGAACATCCTGATCATCTCTGTCTCGGTTGCCGTGGGGATTGTTCCGATGGCCTTTCCGGCAATTTTCCATGTCCTGCCGCCCTCCTTAAAACTGATTTTTGACAGCGGCATCTTCCTGGGCGGTTTCACCGCCGTGGTATTGAACGCCATCCTGAATGGTTATGGAGCACGCACATGATTAATGACCAGGATATCCACTTTCTGCGTTTATCAAATGAGGTCGGCAGACGCGCTATCGCATTAGGCAAACATCCGTTTGGCGCAGTGCTGGTGGCACCGGACAATCAAACCGTTTTGCTGACGCAATGCAATATCGACACGGTGAACCATGCGGAATCGACCCTGGCGCGCATCGCCGCCAGCAACTTCCCGGCGGAATATTTGTGGCAATGTACGCTTTATACCGCCGTTGAACCCTGCTGCATGTGCGCCGGAACCATTTACTGGGCCAATATCGGTCGGGTGGTATTTGGCATGAGTGAAACGCGCTTACTGGCATGCACCGGCAGCCATGAGGAAAACCCAACCATGAGTCTGTCGGCAGCAGCGGTTTTTGCGCATGGGCAGAAACCTATCCGTTTAATCGGCCCGGTGGCTGCGTTGGATGAGGAAACCTTTGCGCTGCAACAGTCGTTCTGGCAGAAACGTTAAGTAAACCGTAGCGGCGCGATTTATCGCGCTCTTTTGACCTTTACGATGGGGAAAAACGCGCGATAAATCGCGCCGCTACGCCAACGTCGTTGATCCCCATCAAACTTCTGAATATCCAATCATTACTCTCAGGCTAACGATCTGCTCCGCTGCTTGATTGATGGAACCGCGCCCTGACGCCAGACTGAATCCAGTTGAAGCAATCATTGAGATTCGCGAATTCAGGAGGTTAGTCATGTCATCAGGACAGCATTCGCCGCGCGTCTGGAATACGCGGCGCATCGAAAAACAGCGGAGACTGGCAGAAGTGAAGGTGGCAGGGAAAGTGCTACCGAGCGATCAAATGGCAGAGATGCTTGAACGGTTGATCTCCTCGGGTGACCGGGTGGTGCTGGAAGGCAACAACCAGAAACAAGCCGATTTTCTCTCGCGCATGTTGGCGCAGGTCAATCCCGCCAAAGTTAATAATCTGCATATGATCATGCCGAGCGTCGGGCGCAGCGAGCACCTCGATATCTTCGAAAAAGGCATCGCCCGTAAACTCGATTTCTCCTTCGCCGGTACGCAGAGCCTGCGTATTTCGCAGCTGCTGGAGGATAACATCCTCGAAATCGGTGCTATTCATACCTATATCGAGTTGTATTCGCGCCTGTATGTCGATCTGGCACCGAACGTGGCGCTGATCGCCGGTTACAAAGCCGACCGAAAAGGCAACCTGTACACCGGGCCGAGTACCGAAGACACCCCGGCGCTGGTGGAAGCGGCTGCCTTCCATGATGGCATCGTGATCGCCCAGGTCAATGAACTGGTGGATGACGAGTGCGATCTGCCGCGTGTCGATATTCCCGGCTCCTGGATTGATTTTGTGGTGGTGGCGGATAAACCGTTCTTTATTGAACCGCTGTTTACCCGCGACCCGCGCCTGATTAAACAGGAACATATCCTGATGGCGATGCTCGCCATCAAAGGCATCTACGCCGAACATCAGGTGCAATCACTTAACCACGGTATCGGTTTTAACACCGCGGCGATTGAATTGCTGCTGCCGACTTACGGTGAGCAACTCGGCCTGAAAGGCAAAATCTGCAAGCACTGGACCCTTAACCCGCATCCGACCCTGATCCCGGCCATCGAAAGTGGCTGGGTGGAGAGTGTGCACTGCTTCGGTGGTGAACTGGGGATGGAAGAGTACATCCGCGCGCGTCCCGATATTTTCTTTACCGGTGCCGACGGTTCAATGCGTTCAAACCGCGCGATGTGTCAACTTGCCGGTCAATACGCGGTGGACATGTTCATCGGTTCGACCTTGCAGGTTGACGGCCTCGGTAACTCCTCCACCGTCACCCGTGGTCGTCTGGCGGGCTTTGGTGGCGCGCCAAATATGGGCCACGACCCCCACGGACGCCGTCATGCCACACCCGCCTGGCTGGCAATGATCAACGAGCCAGATCCGTTGCAACGTGGGCGCAAGCTGGTGGTACAGATGGTGGAAACCTTCCAGGCGGGCGTCAAACCGACCTTTGTGGAAACCCTCGATGCCGTTGAGGTGGCGAAAAGCGCCGGTATGCCGTTGGCCCCGGTGATGATCTACGGCGACGACGTGACCCACGTTCTGACCGAAGAAGGTATTGCCTACCTCTATCGGGCGACCAGCCTGGAAGAACGTCGGGCGATGGTGGCTGCGGTGGCGGGTATCACCGATATCGGTCTGGGTGTGGATGCTAAACGCGTGGCTGAATTACGTCGCAGCGGCAAAGTGGTGTTCCCGGAAGATATCGGCATTCGTCGTTCAGATGCCACCCGTTCACTGCTGGCTGCCGGTAGCGTCGCTGACCTGGTCGAGTGGTCAGACGGCCTCTACAACCCGCCCGCTAAATTCCGGAGCTGGTAATGAAACGACTCTCACCCACACCGGTTGAACATCATCTGCATCAACTGGCGCAGATGGCGACCGCGTGTCTGATCGAAGAAGTGAACCTCACGCCCAAACCTGGGCTGGTGGATCGCCGTGGCAGTGGGGCGCATCACGACCTCACGCTGGCGCTGATGGAGCGCTCTGCGCGTAGCCTGACGCCTACCTTCTATGCACTGGCACAACAAAGCTGGCAACGACCGGCGGATATTGCGCTGCGGGAAACCATCGGACAACTGGGACGTGAAGGTGAGAGGCAAATGATGGCCGCCACTGCCGGGGTTAACACCCATCGTGGTGCTATCTGGGCGCTTGGCTTGCTGGTCAGCGCTGGCGCGATGCTGGCGGGGACTGGCGACAGCCACCGCGTCTGTGAGGTTGCCGCCCAGCTTGCCCGTTTGCCGGATCGCGCGGCCCCGAAAACCTTCAGCAAAGGGTTACGGGTGGTACATCGTTTTCGTGTACCGGGTGCGCGTGAAGAGGCGCAGCAAGGTTTTCCCCATATTACCCGGCTGGCGCTGCCGCAACTCCATGCCAGTCGCCGTGCCGGAGCCGATGAAACGGCAGCACGCATTGATGCGCTGATGGCCATCCTGACCTCGCTAACCGACACCTGCGTACTGCACCGGGCAGGTTTACCGGCGCTGCGTGCCATGCAGGAGGGTGCGCGCCAGGTACTGACGGCCGGGGGCTATGCCGGGGCGGCAGGGCGCAAGGCGCTGGAAAAATTGGATAACGCGATGTTGAGGTTCAATGCCTCGCCGGGTGGGGCCGCCGATTTACTGGCCGCCACGCTGTTTCTTGACCGCATCACCGGCGCTCAGGCAGCAACATTTAATGATTAAGAGGTAGCTATGGAACACATAACGTTGTCATACCCGTCCGGCCGTACGCTCAGCGGCAAGGCGCTGGCGGGCGTGGTGGGATCGGGGGATATGGAGGTGCTGTTCACGGCGGATGATAGCCACGTTCTGAACATTGCTATCACCACGTCAGTCAATAACAGTCACGCGCGTTGGGAAGCATTGTTCAATCGCCTGGCGCAGCTCACCGACTTGCCTGCGGGCCAACTGGTTATTCATGACTTCGGTGCGACACCGGGTGTGGCGCGTATCCGCATTGAACAGGTGTTTGAGGAGGTCGCTCATGCGTAACGACAGCAGCTTTATTGAGTTACGGGCGCGGCAACGGGCGCTGGCGCTACTGGATGCAGGTAGCGCACGCGAATTGCTCGACCCGTTCGCCGGTGTGATGTCGCCCTGGTTGCCACAGCAGGGCATCGTGCCGCAGGCCGATGACGGCATGGTGGTGATGAAAGGCAGCCGCCACGGCAAACCGACGGTGGTGGTGGCAATCGAAGGCACCTTCCAGGGCGGCAGTATGGGTGAAGTGTCCGGGGCCAAAATGGCCGCCGCGCTGGAGCTGGCGGCGGAGGACAACCGTAACGGTATCCCGACGCAGGCCATTCTTTGTCTGGAAACCGGTGGGGTGCGGCTACAGGAAGCCAACCTCGGTCTGGCGGCGATTGCCGATATTCACGCGGCGATTGTGGATCTGCGCCGTTATACCCCGGTCATCGGCATTGTTGCCGGTACGGTCGGGTGCTTTGGCGGGATGTCGATTGCGGCGGCGTTATGTAGCTATCTGATTGTCACCCGTGAAGCGCGTCTGGGCCTGAATGGTCCACAGGTCATTGAACAGGAAGCCGGGATAGCAGAGTACGACTCCCGCGATCGTCCCTTTATCTGGAGCATGACTGGCGGCGAAATCCGTTATCAAAGCGGGTTGGTTGATGCGCTGGTTGGCGATGGTGTGAATGCGGTGCAAACCGCCGTCGATGCCGCCATCGCTCAGGGCGTTCCGGCGCAGCATCGTAGCGAAAACTACGCCTTTTACCTTGATCGCCTGACGCGTTTCGACACCCAACAGCAGGCCAGTACGGCTGTGATTCATCAGGTCTTTGCCCCGGAGGTGAAAAAATGAGCACAAATAACAGCCGTGGTGAACGCTGGTTTAACCAACTGACCGGCGGTGCAGAGCGGATTCAGGGGTTGTGTCCATCGGTGCTGGCCGCTGACGCCGACGGTGTCCGTTACATTGCGGTCGTCCCGGATGCACATAACCGCTATCCGCGCGCTGCCAAAGGTGAGGTGGGGTTACTGGAAGGATGGACGCTGGCGAAAGTGGTACAGGAAACCCTCGCGGCCGATGCCAACAGCGCCATCAAACGTCCGATTGTGGCGGTGATTGATGTGCCGAGCCAGGCCTATGGTCGTCGTGAAGAGGCGTTTGGTATCCACCAGGCATTGGCGGGTGCGGCAGGGGCGTATGCCCAGGCACGTCTGGCAGGTCACCCGGTGATCGGCTTGATTGTCGGTAAGGCGATGTCCGGGGCGTTTCTGGCGCACGGTTATCAGGCCAATCGCCTGATCGCCTTCAATGACGCGGGCGTACTGGTTCATGCCATGGGTAAAGAATCCGCCGCACGTATTACGCTGCGCACCGTGGAAGCGCTGGAAAAACTGGCGGCCACCGTACCGCCGATGGCTTATGACATCAGCAATTACGCCACTCTGGGTTTGCTGTCCTCGCTGCTGAATATCGCCGACCCTGATGCGCCTGGCGCGTCTGATGTACAACGCGTTCGCGATACCTTAGCGGCGGCGATCGAGGATGCCCGCAAGGATCCACGTCGTGGTTCCGGTGAAGTCGCTGTCAATCGACAGGCTTCGGCTGATGTCCGCGCGCGTATGCGCGCCAGTTGGTAGTTAAACATAAAAAACAATAAACCTGCCGGATAGCGACAGGGCCGGGTGTGTTGGTACACCCGGCTAACTGTAGCGTCTGTTAAATAAACACCATCGCGTCAGTATTCACTCTTCTAATAACAGGTGATTTATGACTTACGTGATTCTTCATGCCCTCGCACCCATTTTTGTCATTATGTTGCTGGGTTTCTGGGCTGGCAAAGCCGGGATGGTCGATAACAAGAACGTCTCGCTACTGAATATTTTTGTTATGGATTTTGCTTTACCCGCCGCGTTGTTCAGCGCCACGGTGCAAACGCCGTGGAGCGGTATCGTGGCGCAGATGCCACTGATTGCCGTGTTGACTCTGGCAATGTGGATTGCCTATGCAGCGCTGTATTTCATCGCCACTGGCGTATTCAAAAAGTCGCCACAGGACGCTGCGGTACTCACGTTGACGGTGGCACTGCCGAACTATGCCGCGCTGGGGCTGCCAATTCTCGGCAGCGTGGTGGGTGAAGGTTCTGCGACATCACTCTCGGTGGCGGTGTCCATCGCCTGTGGTTCGGTGCTGATGACGCCGTTTTGCCTGCTGATCCTCGAACGGGAAAAAGCGCGCGCTGCCGGTGAAACGCAACGCTCCACCCTGGCAATGTTGCCGGTGCTGATGTGGCGTTCGGTGAAAAAACCTATCGTCTGGGGACCGTTGCTTGGGGTGGTACTGTCGGCGTTTGGCGTGAAGATGCCGGATCTGTTGCTGGCCTCGATTAAACCACTCGGACTGGCGGCCACCGCGGCGGCGTTGTTCCTGACCGGGGTGATCCTCTCGGCGCGCAAACTGAAAATCAACAGCATGGTGATCAGCTCCACCGTGACCAAGTTATTGATTCAACCGGCGCTGGCCTGGGGTATCGTACTGGTGTTTGGTTTACATGGCACCGTGGCGATCACCGCGATTCTGATGATCGCGCTCTCCGCCGGTTTCTTTGGTGTGGTATTCGGTAACCGTTTTGGCGTGCAGTCGCCGGATGCGGAAGCGGTGTTGCTGTTAAGTTCACTGCTGTCGATCCTCTCGCTGCCGCTGTTTATCTCCTTAACCGCAGGAATCTGATGATGAACATCACCGCACGTCCCCATGACTTGCTCTGGCTGCGCCATGATACGGCGCTGCTCGGGGTGACAGACCCCTGGGTAGCTGAGCTGTGGCATTGTCAGCAACCGGTGGTGGTGCGACGTGATGTGATGAAACAGGGATTGATTCCGGTTGGCGTGCGTGGTCAGGCACGCCATCAACGGGCGGCAGGATGGGTGGCCCCGACTGAAGTGGTTCGGGTAGTGTCACCGGAAATGCTGGTGGTGCCAAGGCAGTTAAACCACCATCCAACGGTGCAGGCGTTGGTGGTGCTGCGTCAGCATCACTGGCCGTGGGAGTGGGGCGTGACCGGCAGCACCGGATTTGCGCTGGCTACCGGCCTGCCGGTGCTGCATCAGGACAGCGACCTGGATTTGCTGATCCGCGCGCCCAACCCGTTGCGACCCGCTGATGTGGCCCACTGGCAACAGGTATTGTCGACGCTACCCTGTCGCGCCGACAGCCAAATCGAGACACCGCAGGGCGGTTTTGCCTTAAATGAGTGGCTGCGCAGTGGGCGCGTGCTGCTAAAAACCGCAACCGGACCGCGTTTAACGGACAACCCCTGGGCAGAGGAGACGCCATGAAAACCTTGTTTACATTTCCCGGCCAGGGCGCTCAGCGACCGGGGATGCTCAGTGACCTGCCGCGTGATGACACCTGGCAACAGGCGCAACAGGTATTAGGTGATGAACTGTCGCGGCTGGATAGCCATGAGGCGTTACAGCATACTCGTGCGGTACAACTGGCGCTCCTGATTGCCGGGGTTTCTGCGGCGCGTGGCTTGATGGCGCAGGGTGTACAACCGGATATGGTCTGTGGCTTGTCGATTGGCGCGTATCCGGCGGCGGTGATTGCCGGTGCGCTGGACTTCGCCGATGCGTTACGGCTGGTGGCGCGGCGCGGTGATCTGATGGAAGGCGCCTATCCGCACGGTTATGGCCTTACCGCCATCAACGGCTTGCCGCTGCAACAGGTGGAGCCGCTGGTGGATAACCGGCACAGCTTTATCGCTAACATCAACTCAGAGTCGCAGATCGTGATCGCGGGCAGTGAGGCGGCGATGAAAGCGGTCGGTGATGCGGCGCGGGCGCAAGGCGCAAACTGCGTACGTCGGCTGGCGATCAGCGTGCCATCCCACTGCGCGTTACTGAATGAATCGGCGCGTAAACTGGCGGAACATATGCAGCAGGTACGGCTAACACCGCCACGCTGTGCTTACCTCAGCGGTAACAGCGCCAGGGTGTTGTGGCAACCGGAGCGCATTGCTGATGATCTGGCGATGAATATGGCACGCCAGGTACGCTGGCATGAGGCGATGGTGGCCGCAGAAGAACGTGAGGTGCGGCTGGTGCTTGAGATGCCGCCAGGTGGGGTGCTGACCGGACTAACGCGCAGTACACAGCCGCAGGGCGAGTGTCTGGCGCTGGAACGCAGCAGCGTGGAACTGGTGCAACATCTCTACGCCCGGGGCTGAGCCTTATCCTGTAAACTCAGCGCGTACATCCGGGCCTCCGCAACTAACGCCAGCAGATTGGGGTCATGTTCGCGATTGCGGGCGAAGACGATGGCGATCTGCTGACGCATCTGATACGGTTCGGCCAGCTTGCGGAACTGCAAATCGTGTTCGTATTGTTTACGCATGCGGCCCGGTACCAGTGAATATCCCATACCGGCCTGCACCAGACTGAGCATCGAAAAGATGTCATTGACGCGGGTGACGATATTGGGTTCAAACCCCGCGACATGGCACGCTTCCTGAAAGCCAGTGAAGGTAGCGAATCCTTCATCGAGCGAGACGAAAGGTTTGTCACTGTACTCACGTAGATCGACATCTTCTGTGGCATCGCGGGGTTCAGCGCCAGGCACCGCCAGATAGATGTCGTCCTGAAACAATCCGACCTGCTCAAACACCTTCTGATCGATTTCCGTTTCCGTCACCGAGATGATGATGGCGTCCAGTTGATTATTTTGCAGCATCCCCGTCAGTACCTGATTCGAACCCATCGTCAGGTTTAACTCCAGCTCCGGTCGGCGCAACTTCATATTCATAATCAGACGCGGCACGGTTTCCAGCGACAGCGAATACAAAGTGCCGATGCGCAGATGCCCCAGCCCGATACCTGCGGTGCGGCGCGTCTCATCCAGCCCCTGACTCAGGGTTTGTAACGCTTCACGGCTGTACTCCAGCAGTGTCCATGCGGCGGGCAGCGCCACCAGATTGCGTCCCTTATGGGTAAACAACGGGCAACGCAGACTCTCTTCCAGCGTATGCAGCGCGCGGTGCACGCTGACGGTGCTGATACCGAGGGTTTCTGCGGTACGCGCCAGATTTTCGCTTTCCATGTAAGTGCAGAAAATGAAAAGTTTGCGTACCGTCAGATCATTGTCGACATTGAGTTTCATGGATAAAGACTTAAAAATGAAGATGATGGTTATCATACACCTTTCATTTTAATCATGCGGCGCTGATGCACCCGTGATTCCGCCAGGGCGGTGATCAGCATGATAAGGGTGGTCAGCCAACCGGCCTGTTCCAGCGTCAGGACCGGCATCAGCGCCACGGCCAGACACAGCGCCAGTGCGCCAAGAATATGGGTAATGGGGATGGCGCCGTACACCACGCGTTTGTAGATGGCGCTACCCACCAGGAAGATGACCGACCCGGCGCTAATCACCGCGCCATGCAGCAGCGTTACATGATGTTCCGGGCCTTCCTGGATGAGGTCATTCCCTACCGCCATCACGATAATGCCACCCACCAAAATGACGTGAATATAGTGAAAACGTGCGCCCATGCGACCGGGATCAGGAGAATGGGTGATGGCTTGCGTTGCCTGCTCGCCGGAGGTGCCAAAGTAAAGCCACCACACCGCCAGCGCTGAAAGAAAAGTAGCGCACATGGCTGATAGCACCGGGAAGGTCCATGCCTCGCTCTCCGCCAGGCTGCCACCGGTGGCCAGCAGGGTTTCCCCTAACGCGACGATGACGAACAGCTGGCAACGCTCGGTGAGATGAGCGCCTTCAATAGTCCAGTCGCGTGTGGCGGATCGTCCCATCCCGGGAAAGGCAAAACCGGTCATTGGCGAGAGATATTCACACAGCACCGCTAAGGCCCAGAGGGCGGTGCGTAAACCGCCGCTGCTCAGTGCTCCGGCACACCAGATCAGCGCTGAGATCACCAGCCATACCAGCATCCGGCGGTAATTCGCTGTCAGGGCATGCTGCGGGCCAAGGATACAGACAATCCATGCGGTACGGCCCACCTGAATGATGATGTAAGCGATAACGAAGAACCACACCCGCTCACCGAATGCTTCTGGTAGCGCGGCGGCCATCACCAGCGCGGCCGCCATCACGCCAAAAAGCAACGCCCGGATCTGTGGCGTATCGGGACTGAACCAGTTGGTTACCCAGCAGGTGTACTGCCAACCAAGCCAGACCGCAAACCACAGAATAAGCGTTTGCAACATCCCACTGGCGCTAAGGTCATGCAGCAGGGTATGGCTGAGTTGCGTTACGGCAAAAACGTAAACCAGATCGAAAAACAGTTCTTCCCAGGTGACGCGGGCATGGTGCCCATCGCGCTGGCGCAATAGCGCATTCAGGCCAATTTTATCAGTCATTAATCAACCTCATTTAACGAAGAGTCGATGGGATGGCCCGCGAAAATAGCCAGCTCCCGGCTAAAAGAATAAAACCAACCATGCAGATAAAAGTTGGTATTCAGGCGATAACTGGAACTAACGCAGCTTAAAAAACAATAATCTACTAATGATTATCTCGCTAATTTTACCCTTGTTAATCTTCACTTCACACACTATAGCTGTTGCCGTAGATTAGCTTTTGGTTTCGGGATGAAACTACCTCTTAAAGGAACTCAGCGGTCGCGTGACGTGGGTAATTAAAACGCCTTTGCTCGCGATGAAAAAAGGACGCCAATAAAATTAATAAGGTGTCAATATGAAAATATTTTTTCTACTCATCACTTTCATACTTTCTGGTTGCTCAGCAGGTCAATACTCCAAATGTTCCGATATGGAGAAAGCATTACATTCTCCCTCGTTAAGGAGTAATGCCGGTGAGTTCGATGCTGCCTACAGTCATTTTCTTGCCAGTTGTAATATACAGGAATACAAAGACGTTCAGGGAGTCACAACGTTTGAACTGGAAAGTATCATCATAGAAAACGCCAGCAGAAGCGGTGATTATGAGAAAGGAATCAAACAATTTAATCAACTGCTCTCGGCTATTCCTCCTTTCGATAAATCAATTGGGGGATCGAACCTGGCCGTCTCGACCTACGGCAATCTTTTTAAACTGTACGATGGTAAGGCGAAGAAAAATAGCCGCCCGGTTGATGTCTACAAAGAGTATGTCAATATTATTGACTCGCGAGGTAATTTCCTGTTTGTGAATGATATGGCGACACTGGATATTCCCGCCTATCAGGCAATGATGAAGAACGGTGATACCAGCGCGAAAACCATCAATGATTATGCGGTATCGTTAAATACCATGCCAGATGCCAAAGCGAACGATTATCGTCCGTTGCTGGATTTTATGGCGAATAACAAAGACTACGCAAAATCATACCAGCAGTTACAACAACAATATACGCTGCTGCAAGCCTCGCAACGTAAAGCGGAGGCGGCTTATCCTTTCGGTGGACAAAGTGATTATAACGATACTCAGGCCAATCGTTATAAGCTGATTGCTGACGTGATGAACGAAAAAGGTTTCACCGGATTAGGTAAGACCTCAGCGGATATCGCAGGCAGATATGTTGCACAGTCACAATATATGGCCGCGCTGGACGCCAGCAATGCGCAAGCGCAAATCGATAACCAACGGATTGAAGCCGAGAATGAGGCTAAAAATCAGCAATTGGTGTCTTCACTGGTCGGCGCGGCGACCGGCATTGCTGTCGCCGCATCAACCGGTCAGGATGTGATGCAGGCCACAGGTGTGCAACTTAACAACGTGGCGATTGCGACCTCTGATGATCCTGAGCAGATGCAGTCAATACAGACGGCGTTAACCAGTGCTGCCGGAGGTCAAAGTTCCGGGCGTCAATGTACTTTTGCTACCGCATCGAAGTTTAAAAGTTGCTGCAAATCGGGGGGTGGAAAAGTGCGGATCTCACCGGGATCGGATGGCGAGACGACTTATACCTGCGTGACGGGGCGGTTGCATGAAACCTGCAACTACATTGGGGAGCGCATTGTCGGGCAGTGCGGCATGGAGGATCGGTAACACGCAGTGGCTCGCAGTCAGAGGATGAGCCGCAGGCTTTGCCGCCTGCGGCTAAATAGGTGTATGAACCGTGCGAAGATTAGCGATCTACCGAAAAATCAGGAGGAACGATAAACTCAGGAATATAATCTTCTCGATCCAGCAGGCTGAGGCCATAGTATTCATACACTGGCTCACCTTTGTCGGTATTTCCCAGCCAAATTCGGACCAGTAATCCACCTTCCACTATTTTTTGCTTTCCATCAGGGCCTCATGAGGGAACGGAAATCTCTACGGTTTTATCACCAACTTTTGCACCCAGTGACTCTAAAACCATCTTGTCAATTTCTATCACTTCTACATGTTTCTCTTTCGAGATACAACGGAGAGGGGAGGTGCTTAATGTATTTGGATTGAAATCATATAACTCATCGGCTTTATTGATATTTTTTACTACCCATTCATTATAGAATGTGAGTGCGCCGATGGTAATAATGCCTTTCTCATCAACGCTTCCGTTAGCAGAAATAGAATCGGGTTTTTTATAATAATAGATCAGCAGTGAGATCAACGTTCGATTCCAGCTTCTTTAAGCCATCCTGGCGTATATGTGTTGGATACTTTCCCTGTGCAATCTCATTAGCAGTTGCTGTTTTTATCGATGTTAATATAAGTGGGAGGGTTGAAAAACAGGGTGAAATTAATTTCAATATTATAACCTGTTTCTCTCATGGGAATTTCATGAGGTAAGATTTCCTTTTAAATCAGACTACGACGGTTTTGGTTGTTTTGATCGGCATTGCTGGCCGGCGGCCACGGACATTATCGCCGTGACCGCGGATGTTCATCAGGCAGTGCGTGGTTGCAATTGGTAGATCCATGCCGTGATCCGTTGACCTTCGATGGTGGTCACATCCACTTCGACCCGGTCATAACCCTCTTCAAACTCATCCAGCATCGGCCAGTGAGGTTCCAGGTTGTTGGATAAAAACAGATAACCGTCTACGCGAGGGCCGTTTTTATCCAGCACAATGCCGGGAAAATCCGCTGCTGCTCCCCAGCCGCGTTCATAAAAAGTCCCTGTCACATGCCCGGCTAGCCATTCTCCGCCGATATTTTCTAAAATATGCGCGTTGGAACGACCCGGACACAGCGTGCCGTAGACAAATAAACGTTTCATTTTCCCTCGTAAAATCAGACAAAAGAAGCACTTTAACCCTGAACATCCGGCCTGTCATCCTGAGTGATAAGTGAGATCTATCGCATTGAAAACTAATAACGTCTGGCTGATGTCAGGTTGGATACGAATAATCAAATCATGACTATTTATCGTGTAAGAGTCGGGTTTCATAACCCGTCGGCCCTGACTTTCAGGCAACTTGATGAAATTCTCGAGCCACAACGTTTCTGGCGTACCGAGCCGGAGCGTGGCCAGTTTCGTTATTTCACCGAATATGAATACCAATCAGACGTACGGGATCTGTGTTCAGTGTGCTCGCTGGCATACTCACAAGCATGTCGGGTAAGAAAGTGCCCGCTGATACTGGTAGAAGTGCTATCGGAGGCAGAATCGTAGCGGCGCGATTTATCGCGCCGCTACACCAGATTTAATCTTTCTCTTTTTCGTCATCAGCGGGGATCAACGGTTCATCAATTTCGCTCTGCTGGCCGGACTTAAGTAACTGAAGATCGAGGATCACATAAGTCATAGTGCTGATAAACAAGGAGATCACGCTACCAATTACGCCGCTGGTGGTAAAAGTGAAAAAGTTATACATCACCACCCAGGTCACGCTGATAAATAACGCCAGTGAGATGGTGATCGTTGGCTGAGAATAATGCGTGGTGCGCGCGCCCATCACATTGATTTGATGGCTCAGGTTGCAGGCGGTGTACTTTTCCAGCAACAGAATGCCGCGTTCCCAGTTACGTACCCGGCGTGCACTACTGCGGGTAAAAAACAGGAACAGCAGAGAAAGGAAAAACCCGGAAAAGGCGATCAATACCGGCACTGCTTCCAGCGCATAAGCAATGCTTTTATGGCTGGAGCTGTTGGCGGTGAGATCTAAGGTCAGCGACGCACCCAGTCCCGCATAGAGGAACACAAACAGCGCGAGGAATAAGGCGCTGCGTTTCCAGTCCAGTTCTGCCTCGGTATTTACCTGCTGGCGGGCAACCTGAAGGGCCTGATGCAGTTGTTTCGCCTGGGGAGATTCTGTTTCGATGCTCTCAACTTTCTCGCCAAAAAAGCTCTGGATAAAGGGCTGGTCAGCCTGATCAATGATAATGCGCATAAAATTCCGTATTGACTAACGAGGATGAAGGCGAGTGTATCGTAAATCAGCGTAACAAGCCTGGATGCTGTCAACCTGTCATTTTGCCGCCCGTCACGCAAACCCCACTGGTCTATTTTTCGTACACTTAATCTTCGCGGCCACCACTGGCCGCGTCATTAACGACGGAGGAATTCCTATGCCTTATGTTGATGGATTTGTTGTGCCGGTCCCGCTGGATAAAAAAGAGGCCTATCTGGCAATGGCGGCTAAGGCCGCGCCTTTGTTTAAGGAATTCGGCGCGACCCGTATTGTTGAATGCTGGGCGGATGATGTACCAGACGGCAAACTCACCGACTTCCGTATGGCGGTCAAAGCTGAAGAGGAAGAAACGGTGGTGTTTAGCTGGATTGAATATCCTTCCAAAGAGGTACGTGATGCCGCTAATGAAAAACTGATGGCCGATCCGCGCATGAAAGAGATGGGCGAAACTATGCCGTTTGATGGCAAACGCATGATTTACGGTGGTTTCTCACCCATTCTTGATGAATGAGCGGGTTGATGGCTGTGCGGCGTGCCGCCAGCCACCTCACTCACAAGCTAATCAGTTTTTTCACTCCGGGAATCTGTAACAACAGCAACGAAATCATCATTGATACCACCACAGTCAGGCAAATCACCATGATCTTATCGGCCAGCGAACGGATGGAAATCGACCAGGCGAGGATGTTGAACACCAGGTAATGCAGGATATAAACCCCGGTCATAGTTTTACCGAGGGTGGCGAACAGCGCGGGCACCTTTTTCCAGTGCGCAGGCACCGTTATCCCGTTGACGCTAATCGCCATCAGAATCACCAGGAAATAGACCTGGGAGCCGGTCAGTACGAAATCATTGCCGGTAGTGATAAAGCGCGCGATAAAATAATAACGTTCATAAAGCCAGGTAAACAGATACACCACAGGCAGTAATAACAAACTGAGCCGTACCACCCGTATCGATTGCAGCAGTTGTACCACGCCTGGCAACGCCATCAGACGACCAGATAAGTAATACAACACCCAGGTCCAGATACGATATTGCGGTAACAGCGAGAAAGCGCGTGTATTCGGGTAGAGCACGGCCAAAATGTCATACAGGAAAGCGGCCAACAGCAGCACAAAAATAATCGACGCCATTTTGCCAGGGAAAAGAAGCAGGCGGTCAATCACCGGTTGCGAGACATAAATCAAAATCAGGGAAATCACAAACCACGGTTGAATCAGATAGCCTTTATTTTGCACCCCGGCAAACCAGAAAAAACTAAACCAAAAGAGAAAGATCAGCAAAATGCGCCGGATCTTCTCCAACTGCCAGTTCGGACTGTGCTTCTGTCCGGCATCGAGATAGCCGCTCAACAAAAAGTAGAGCGGCGTGGCGATGGTGGAGATAAAACTCAGGATATTCAGCGCGAGGCTGTAATTATAGTTGTAGCGGTCGTAGCTCTGATACATCGTGAAAAAGGAGACCGCCGTCATACATGCCAGGGTTTTCAACAAATTCAACCCGATATTATTCATCAGCAGCATCCCTGGCATGGAAACAACGATACAGCACCGGCAACACCAGCAACGTCAGCACCGTCGCAAAACCCAGCCCGAAAATGATCACGACTGCCATGCTCTGGAAAAACACATCGCGCAACAGCGGCAGCAGACCCAGCACGGTGGTGAACGCGGTCAGCAAAATGGGGCGTAAACGCGATGTGGCGGCATCGAGAATCGCCGCCTGCAACGCTTTTTGCTGTCGGAACTGACGCGTCTCCTCCAGTAACACGATGCCGTTGCGGATCAGCATGCCGGACAAACTCAGCAAACCAATCAACGCCATAAAACCAAACGGAATGCCGGTGAGTAAAAAGCCGCAGGTGACGCCAATCAAAGCCAGCGGCACAGTGATCCATATCGCCACCGCATCTCGCAAAGAATTGAACATCAGAATGGTGATGATAAACATCACGAGAAACCCGATTGGCAGCGAGCTTAACAGGCCGCTTTGGGCTTCGCGTGAACTTTCCAGTTCTCCGCCCCATTCCAGCCGATAGCCGGGAGGCAGTTGGAGTTGTTCAATTTGCGGCTGGACGCGCGCCACCACCTGGGCCGCGGTTAATCCTTGCGCCGGGTCGGGATCGGTTTGTACCGTCAACACGCGCATCCGGTCGCGTCGCATAATCAGCGGGTCTTCCCACTCCAGGCGGAAATCAGAAATCACGTTACTGAGCGGGACAAAATGTTGCAGCGAGGCGCTCCAGAGTTGGATGTTGGCGATATGATCAATATTCTGCCGCTCCTCCGGCGCCGGGAAGAGCATGATCGGAATCAGCCGTGAGCCATCCCGAAAAATCCCCACCGCATCGCCACTGAAATTCATCCGCAGCGCCTGGTCAATGTCGCGCTTGTCGATACCCAGTTCCTGACCGCGTAACGCTGAATATTGCGGTCGGATCACCTTGCTCCGCTCCTGCCAGTCATTGCGCACCGGGAAGGTGGTGCCATCTGCCTGGAAAATACCATCAATCTGGCTGCCAATACGACGCAGCACATCCGGATCGGGACCGATGACACGCAGCGCAATGGCACTGTCACTGGCGCTGCCGAACTGAATGCGTTTGATACGCTCATTCACCTGCGGATATTGCTGCTGAATGTAATGTTCGGTGGCTAAGGCAATCCGCTCCAGTTGGCGGCCATCTTTGACCCGCACCATAATCTGAGCGTAATTGCTGTACTGCCGGGTTGCGTCATAGGTCAGGGTAAAGCGCATCGCACCCTGACCGATGGTGGTGACGGTGGCATCAACGCCTGGCTCCTGATTAATAAAACGCTCGATTTCAGCCGCCGTCGCGGCGGTAAAATTGATATCCGTGCCATAGGGCAACCAGAGATCGGTGAAAAAAATCGGCGTGTTGGAGGAGGGGAAAAAATTTTGTTTTACAAAGGTGAAACCATAAAGAGAGGCAGCGAGGCAGGCCACCATCACGGTGATGGTCAGCCAGCGTAGCCGAATTAAGCTCGCCAGCGTGCTGCGATAAATGCGGAACACCACACCCTGATAGGGAGATTGATCATCCTGTGGTGGTAACTGCAATTCTTTACGGCGCGCTTCACTCCATTTAATAAACACCGGCGTTAGCGTCAGCGCCGTGATCCAACTGAGCAGCAGAGAAATCAGCAGCACCTGGAACAACGATTTACAGTACTCCCCGGTTGAGTCTTGTGACAGGCCGATCGGAGCAAACGCAATGATGGCAATCACCGTGGCTCCCAACAGTGGCAGTGCCGTGCGCTTGACCATCTGCGTGGTGGCCTGTTGTAACGGTTTACCGCGTTGTTGGTCGATCTTGATGCCTTCCACCACCACAATGGCGTTATCCACCAGCATACTGAGGGAGATAATCAGCGCCCCCAGCGAGATACGCTGGAGTTCCAGCCCAAACAGGTACATCACCAGCAGCGTGCCCAACACGTTAAAGGTAAGCGAGGCAGCGATGACAATACCGCTGCGCAGTCCCATAAAAATCAGCAGCGTACCGACTACAATCGCCAGCGCCATCAGAAAGTTAAGGATAAAGCCATCCACCGACTGCTTCACTTCATGTGCCTGGTTATAAAACACTTTCAGCGAGATGCCAGCGGGTTTGTCCTGTTGATAATCCTGAAGCTTTTGTGTCAGCGCATCGCCCACGTTAATCACGTTAACGCCGGGGGCGAAAGAGACACCAATCGCCAGCGCATCATGACCGTCGGCATGGTAGAGGTTGTCCGGCGTGTCGGTGACATCGTGTGACAGGGTGGCAATGTCATGCAGATGGAGCGTTTGCGTGGTGCCAGGACGGGATATCGGCAGGTTGGCTAAATCCTCCAGAGACTGAAACTCCCCGGTGGGGTTGAAACGGATCGATTCTCCCTCAAGACGGATACTCCCGGCGTTAGACACCACATTGCTGCGGCTGAGTAAGTCGGCTACGCGCGCGGGCGTGATGCCGTAGCTGCTCATTTTGGTGCTGGAGAGGGCGATGCGAATTTGTTCCTGTTGCACCCCGGCGACGGCAACTTTCGCGACCCCGGGTACCAACACCAGATCGCGCCGCAACTGGTCGGCATAATTACGCAGTTCGTCGTTGCTGAAGTCTTTGCCATAAATAACAAAGAAGTAGCCATAGACATCGCCAAAATCGTCATTGACGAAGGGTTCATTGACGCCAGGTGGGAACTGGCGCGCCGCGTCACCCACCCGTCGCCGAAGTTCATCCCAGATTTGTGGCAGTTGGTTGGCAAGATAACTGGTGTGAATTGAGACGGTGATCTGCGACAGGCCATTGCTGGAAATCGAGCTAACGTTGTCGAGTGAAGGCAAGCGTTGCAAGGCATTTTCCAACGGGAGCGTGACTTCTTCTTCCACCTGCTGCGCCGACGCCCCCGGATATTGCGTGACGATCACCGCCGCCTTGATGGTGAACAACGGGTCTTCAAGACGACCAATGTTTAGCAGGGCGTAAATCCCGCCTACGCCCAGCAGCAAAATCACCATCCAGATACGGACAGGTTTATTAATAAAGTTGTCAATAATCCGCATTATAACCCCCGCTCACGGGTCCAGATACGGATCGCTTCACCCTCACGCAGCTCGCCTGTTCCGGCAGACACCACGCGGTCGCCTGTTTTCAAGCCGCTGATAATTTCAATGCCTTCGGCACTGATGTTGCCCACTTCAACCTGTTGATCTTTGACGTGTAAATTGTCGCCTTCACCAACAATCAGCCAGACATGTGGCTGATTGGTTGGGCTACGATCCGGATTGAATACTGCCGCAGCGGGTACCACCACCTGCGATTGCTGTGGTGCGTTCGGCAGGTTGTGCAACTGAATACGCACGGTGCCACTTAGCCCGGCCACATTCGGTAAATCGGCCGGACGGGGCATGGTCAGCACCACCTGCCAGGTGAGCGTCGCGGCATCGGTTTGCGTGCTGTGTTCTTTGTAGCTGGCAGTGAACGTTCTGTCGGGTAGGGCATTGAATTGCACTTCAGGTTGATAACTGGCGTTCTGGATATCGAGGGCGGTGAATAAACTCTCCGGTACGGTGAAAATCACATCCAGCACGTCGGCGCGGGTCAGCAAGGCGATGGGTTGTCCGGCGGCAACCACCTGATGATTACGCACATTGACGCGGGCAATCACGCCATCAAACGGCGCGCTGAGGGTGAGGAATTGCAACTCTTCCTGAGCCACTTTCAGCGCGGTGGCTGCTGCATCGCGATTGGATTTCTGTACATCCATATCCGCTTGCGACACCGCGCTGCGATTGGAAAGGGTACGGAAACGCTGATATTGCCGATCGGCCAGTTGGAAACTATTTTGCCGGTCTTTCACGCGTAAACGTGCATCGGTGTCATTTAATCGGGCGAGGGTCTGGTTCGCTTTTACCACCATCCCGTCACGTAAATCGAGTTGTTCAATACGGCCTGCACGTTTAAACGCCAGTTCGGTGTTATCACCCGCCTGGATACGCGCCGGGAAGATGCGCACATTGCTGGCGCTGCCTGAGGTGATGGTAAACGCTTTAACGACGCGGGGTTGGGGAGGCGGCGGTTCTTTTTTTTCATCGCACCCCGCAATTAGCAATGTACAGGCAAGTAAAAGTAGAGCCTTGTATTTTATCATTATTTTCCCTCATCCCGTAAATACCACGCCATGAATTAAACAGCTCGCAAGGATTAAACAAACGATCTTCATGAAATATGCGATACCACAACATAGGTCAGCAAACCGACCAGCGTGGTGGCAACAACGGCCATGATAACGAATCCACAAACCAACTTAACTGTTTGTATTTCCATTACTGTTTACCTTTATTTTTTTATCTAATGATCCTGGAAGGGCACGCATCCAGCCGGAAGCTGATGGTGCAGACAAAGTAACATTGCCATTCTGATAATATAGATTAGATTTAATTTATCTCATTCAAATCATTAGTCAGATCGCTTTTTCGGATAATGATGTCAGCAGGTGTCTTACAAATCTAATTACCTCAGATTATGTGTGTTTTTTTAGAAAAACTCATTTTAACAATAGCTTAGTAGCTAGGGGTCAATATGGAAAATGTTCAAGGTCAGGATAAGGGTGCACAACCCTGGTATCAGTACTCCACAGAGGAAACTTTCCAGAACTTAGCAAGTTCACCGGCTGGCTTATCATCAACTGACGCCAGTGATCGTTTAAAGAAATACGGTCCTAATGCGCTGCCGCAAAAAGCGGAGAAGTCAGCGTTATTGAAATTTATCGCACATTTTAAAGACGTGTTAATTTATATCCTCTTTGCCGCCGCGCTTATTACCGCCGTCATGGCACATTGGGTTGATACCTTTGTCATTATCGGTGTGGCGGTGATCAATGCCTTAATTGGCTTTGTTCAGGAAAGTAACGCTGAGAAGTCACTGAAAAGCATTCAGAATATGTTAGCCAGTGAAGCGATTCTGGTGCGCGATGGCAAACAAACCACCATATCCACCCAGGATATCGTGCCGGGGGATGTGGTGATGCTGCGTCCTGGCGATAAAATTCCGGCAGATTTGCGCTTATTTGATGTGCATAACCTGCGCGTCGAGGAGGCGATTCTTACTGGCGAATCCACGGTGGTGTCAAAAAGCGTGGCATCGCTGGAGGGAGAAAAATCCCTTGGCGATCGTCTCAACCTTGCATTTTCTGGCACCACGGTCAGTTCAGGCACCGCATCAGGCGTGGTGGTCGCCAGTGGCGGCGATACGGAGTTGGGTCATATCAATGAGATGATCAGCTCAGTGAAAGAGGTCAAAACGCCGCTGCTGGTGCAGATCGACAAACTCGGTAAAGCCATTTTCTTCATCATTGTCTTAATGATGGTGGCGCTGTTTATTTTTGCCTGGTTGCTGCGTGACATTCCGTTCCCTGAGCTGGCGCTGTCGGTCATCAGCCTGGCGGTGGCGGCGGTGCCGGAGGGTTTACCGGCGATTATCTCGATTATCCTCTCCCTTGGCGTGCAGTCGATGGCGCGCGTACAGGCCATCATCCGTAAATTGCCGACGGTGGAAACCCTTGGGGCGATGTCAGTGATTTGCTCTGACAAAACCGGCACCCTGACCATGAATGAAATGACGGTCAAAGCGGTGGTGCTGGCAAAAAGCAAATGGCGTGTGAGCGGCAACAGCTATGAACCGAAAGGCGAAATTGTTGCGGAAGGCGGTAGCGGATTAAATTCGGCGACCGATCCCTTGTTCCAGCAATTTTTACGCGCGGTAGATACCTGTAACGAAAGCCAGTTGCAGCAGGATGCCAATGGTCATTGGGTGATTGTTGGCGGTCCGACCGAAGGCGCAATGAAAGTGCTGGCGGCGAAGGGCATCACGCAAAAACAATCGGTTGAGGTGGTCAGTAAATTACCTTTCGATTCCCTGTATAAATACATGTCGGTGAGCTGTGTCGCTGACGGCCAGTCGTATATTTTGCTGACCGGCGCACCGGATGTGTTGCTGAAACTGTGCCAGCAACAACAAACTCCGCAGGGGGTTGAGCCGCTCGATCTGGCGTATTGGGAAGCGGCCATCACCACCTATGCCAGTGAAGGGCTGCGTACCGTTGCGGCGGCGTGGAAACCAACGTCAGCGCCAGTGACCACGCTCGACCACGACGAGCTGAAAAACGGCATGGTGCTGTTGGGCCTGGGATGCATGATGGATCCACCGCGTCCGGAAGCCATCTCGGCGATTCACGAATGCCAGCAGGCAGGGATTCGCGTCAAGATGATCACCGGCGACCATCAGGAAACCGCTATGGCGATCGGGCAGATGCTGGGCATTGGCAACAGCAACTCTGCGGTGACCGGATACGAGCTGGAGCATATGAATGATGCCGAGCTGGCGCAGGCGGCAAAAACCTATGACATCTTTGCGCGCACCAGTCCCGAACATAAATTGCGGTTGGTGAAGGCGCTGGAATCCAGCGGTGAAATTGTCGGGATGACCGGTGACGGGGTGAATGATGCCCCGGCACTGAAGCAGGCCAACGTCGGTATTGCGATGGGTATCAAAGGAACCGAGGTGACGAAAGAGTCGGCAGATATGATTCTGGCTGATGACAACTTCGCTACCATTGCGGCAGCGGTGAAAGAGGGACGGCGGGTTTACGACAACCTGAAGAAAACCATCCTGTTTATTATGCCGACCAACCTGGCGCAGGGCTTGTTGATTATCATCGCTATCCTGATGGGTAACCTGCTGCCGCTTACCCCGGTACAGATTCTCTGGATGAACATGGCAACCTCCGCCACCCTGTCATTTGGCCTGGCGTTTGAACCGGCAGAAGCCAATGCGATGCGCCGCCCACCGCGTAATGTCAAAGCGCATGTGATGGATGGTTACGCCATCTGGCGTGTCGTGTTTGTTGGTTTGTTGATCTCCATCAGCGCCTTCGTGCTGGAAGCCTGGCTCCAGCCGCGCGGCTACAGTGAGGAATTTATCCGCACCGTGTTGCTGCAAATGCTGGTGACAGCGCAATGGGCCTATATGATTAACTGCCGTAACTCAGAAGGCTTCTCCCTTGACGGCGGCCTGGTCAAAAACAAAGGTATCTGGATGGTGACGCTGGTGCTGATCGTCCTGCAAGCCATCATCATCTATGTACCGCTGATGAACACGCTGTTCGGTACCCGTCCGTTGCCGATTAATTACTGGTTTATCTCGTTAATCGTCAGTATCGCTATCTTCATCATCGTGGAAATAGAAAAACGTCTGACGCGCTCCTGGCGTGGCGTTAAAACGCAGTCATTGATCTGATAACGCCGAGTCCTGCTGTTGCCGATAGCTGGCCAGCAGGACTTTTTTGATCAGATAAGTCAGCGGAATGGCGAGGATAGCACCGGTGATGCCAAGCAACGCCTGCCAGAACAGAAAGGCCAGCAACTGGCTGGTCAACGCCATATCGAGACGTTTACCAATCATCAGCGGTTCCAGCACTGAACTGAGCGTCAGATTTAACAGGACAAAAAAACCGGCTATCGCCAGCGCCACTTCCAGATCAAAAGCGATATAGCTCTGCACCACCGGCGGAATCGCCGCCATAAATGAACCCAGCACCGGGATGTAATTGAACACAAACATCAACACACCCCAGAAGAAGGCAAATTTCAGCCCCAGCAGTTGCGCACCCCCCCAGACGATGATGCCGCCAAAGATGCCGGTCAGGGTTTTGACCCGCGCATAGACAATCACGCTCTGGATGCCATCATCCAACGCACGGTAGAGCGCCGCCGATTTGCCGTGGGCGCGTTTTTCCAGCGCATTTTTCAGCAGTGGCAGTTCATACAACATAAACAACAACATCAGAAACACCATCACCCACCACGACAGCACGCCGGGAATCTGGGTGAGGAAAGCGGTGATCCATTTCACCACCGCGCCAACATCAATAAAAGCCAGCATCTCATCCGGTGCCAGCGCAATGCCCACCTGGTCCAGCGCCTGGGTGATCTCTTGCAAGCGGGTGGTTAACAACAGGGGCGTCTGACGGCTCAGCAGAATCAGGTCCGGCGTCAGTACCGTGAGCTTAATAATGGTGACAACAATCACCAGCAGCAGCACCAGAATGATCGCCAGCGAAGAGAGGATACGCGGAATCCGTTTATGCTCCAGCCAACTCACCAGCGGGTCCAGCATGATGGAAAGCAGCAACGCCAGCAGCACCTGATTGATAAGGTGCGCCGACAGATGAAGCCCGAACAAAATCAGGGTCAGGCAGGCAAGGAGAATCAACACACGATATAACTGCGGCCACGGGGTAAACCAGCTCATTTCGTCATTTCCCTGAAGTTAACGATGCGCTGCATAGTGCATTAACTATATCTGCAATGTTTTGATTCAGCATAGTTTCACCACAGGGCTGAACAGAGAATACACATTCCATTTGAGAATAGCGGTTATGCCTGTTGCCCGGTTTCTGAATCAGTACAGGCACTTTAGGCTGCTCTCTTTAGCCAAAGAGAGCAGCAAAAATGAAAACTTTATTTACCCCAATTAGCGCTGGAAAACTTCGTCTACAACATCGCGTGGTGATGGCACCAACAACACGGATGCGCACGGAAGTCGGCGGCGTTCCCGGTGAACTGATGGTGGAGTATTATCGCCAGCGTGCCAGCGAAGGGGGGTTGTTGATTGCAGAAGCCACTGCCATTTCTCCGTTTGCGAATGCCTACGCCGATGCGCCGGGCATCTTCAGTGACGAACAACAAGCCGGTTGGCAACGGTTGGTTGAGGCGGTGCACGCTAAAGGGAGCCAGATTGTGTTGCAGCTTTGGCATCCTGGCCGCCAGTCGCTGCCCGAACTTTCCGCCGGAAGACCACCGGTTGCGCCTTCTGCCCTGGTTGCCCGCGATACCTATGGCGTCGGCAAAGATGCACAGGGCAACTATGAGGGGCGCTTATTCCCTGAGCCACGGGAACTTGATGAAAACGCTATCGTTGCCATCATCGACGAATTTCAGCGTGCGGCGCAACGCGCACTGGCGGCAGGATTTGATGGTGTGGAGCTGCATGCCGCCAACGGTTATCTACCGGAACAGTTCCTGTTAGATGGCAGCAACAAGCGTAACGATAAGTGGGGAGGAAGTCTGGCAAATCGCGCCCGGTTTTTACTTGACGTGGTGGCGGTGCTGACAGATGTCTGGGGCAGTGGGCGTGTCAGCGTACGTATTTCACCGAGCGGCATTTATGGCGATATGCATGACAGCGACCCGGCCACCACGTTTCGTTATCTGGTGGAAAAATTGAACGATTTTTCCCTGGCGTATCTACACATTATCGAACCACGGATTGTGGGACCTGAAGATCGCGAGAACGGCAGCTATGCGGAACCGGTCGCCAGTCGTGAACTGCGCCCGTTCTTTAGCGGAATGATCATTGCGGCTGGCGGATTTAAACCGGATGCGGCAGAGGTGATGCTGGTAAACGGGGACGCTGACCTGATTGCGTTTGGTCGCTTATTTACCGCTAACCCGGACCTGCCAGAACGTATTCGTCAGGGGCACCCGTTCACTGCCTGGGATCGTGACACCTTCTTCGGCGGCGATGCACGCGGTTATACCGATTTCCCTGCCTGGGTATCGTAACAACGAAAACGGCGCGATAAATCGCGCCGTTACTGGCTGTCACTGGCTTTAAATCTGCGCTACCCCAATTGATGCTCCCCCATCGACATATAACGTCTGCCCCGTCATAAATCCCGCCTCTTCAGATAACAGGAACGCAATGGTTGCGGCGATCTCATCCGGCTGCCCGAAGCGCTTCATCGGTACGCTACTGAGGTAACGCTGTTCTCCCAGACTGCCTGGGGGATTGCTGGCACGGAACAGTTCTGTTTCGGTGGGGCCTGGTGCCACGGCGTTTACGGTAATCCCCTGGGTTGCCAGTTCCAGCGCCCAGCTCCGGGTAAAGCTGACCAGCGCCGCTTTGGCCGCGGCATATGAGGTGCGCTGCGGCACGCCAAGTACCGTCAGGCTGGAAATGTTAACTACCCGTCCGAAACCTCGCGACTGCATACCGGGTAATGCGGCCTGAGTTGCCAGCAACGCTGGCTGTAAATTCACTTTTAATACTTCATCCAGTGCATCGAGGGTGACATCTGCCAGATATTGCGGTCGAACCAGGCCGACATTGTTGATGACGCCATCAAGGGGGAATTGGGCAGTGATGTCCTCCAGGGCTTGTTTGAATCCCGCGCTATCTGCCAGGTCCAGCGCGACAAAGTGACCGGGGAAGGGTTGGGCTGGCGCACTGCGCGCAATGCCAATCACCTGATGTCCACTGGCCGCCAAACGCTGTGAAAGTGCAAAGCCAATACCTTTACTGGCACCGGTAATCAGAAATGTTCTTTTCTGGCTCATGTTTTTAACTCCTGCAAACGTAAAAACCAGCACAGGTTGGCCTGTGCTGGTGGGGGAAAATCTGCGTGATGATCAGACGCCGGAACTGGCCTGTAACGCCACATCCGCTGCACTGATGCCTTCCAGTGCCAGGCCATAGCCCGCGCCTTCATCGATCAGGCGGCGTAATTTTTGCGTCAGGGCGATACGCGTGTAGCGGGTGGTCAGCGGCGGCAATGTCGCCAGCGACTCCGCCAGTTCATGTGCGCGCGTCAACAAATGGTCGCGTGGTACGATTTCATTAATCACGCCCCATTCCTTCGCTGTTGTCGCGTCCAGTTCCTGACGTGTGAGCAGGAAATAACGACCACGTACGCTACCGATAACTTCTGGCCATAACAGGTTAACGCCATCGCCGGGAACGATACCGAATTCGAAGTGCGGCTTATCCTGAAACACCGTATCCGGCGTTGCCAGGACCATATCCGCCAGCAATACATATTCGGAATGCAGGCGAACCGGGCCGTTCAGTGCAGCGATCACCGGGACTTCAATATCGAGCAAGTTCATCAAGACTTTCTTCCCTTCGCGGTAAATTTTGTCGTAGCCGCGTGGCGTGAAGAAATCAAAGCCTTCCGGGCTGATGCTTTCCATAAACGCCTCACCTGAGCCCGTCAGGATCACGATGCGGTTGTCCGGGTCGGCACCAATCTGATGGAACAACTCGACAAATTCTTCGTGGGTGTGGCCGTTGAACAGTAACGCGCCGCCGTCGGTGTGAAACTTAACTTCCAGCACACCGCTGGCAGAGCGGGTTAAGTGGGCATTGGCAAAGGCATGGCGATAGTTTTCAAAGCGAGACATGGCATAGTTCCTTTTCAGTTAGCGTAATTAAATAACAGCATTAAGTTTTTCAGTCGCCCGCTGAACGGCAGGGCGAGCAGAAAGGGTGTCGAACCAGCGGGCCAGATGTGGCAATCCGTCGAGGCTTACGCCAGCAAATTCACGTCGCCAGAGCCAACCGTAGTGAGCGATATCAGCGATGCTGTACGCTTCACCGGCGAGGAACGGCTGCGTAGCGAGCAGGTTGTCCAGCAGGCCAGTGACACGCGCGGCCTCGGTATTGAAACGCTGCTGCGCCAGGGGTTGGGGTTCGCTGGCAAGACGATTAAAGAAGCCCGCCTGACCAAAAGCCGGACTGACGGCTGAAGCATGGAAAAACAGTTGTTCGAACACACGAGCGCGTGGCGCACCCGCAGCGGGTAATAAGCGTTGATGTTTCTCGGCGAGATAAACCAAAATTGCAGCCGATTCGCTCAGAGTCATATCGTTGCTGTGATCAACCAGCACCGGCACTTTTGCATTCGGGTTTAAGGCCAGAAAGTCCTGCTGTTTTTGCTCCCCCTGACGCACATTGACCGGGCGAAGTTGCCAGGCTTGCTGGATCTCTTCCAGCATAATGGCGGGCTTGATGCTGTTAGGTGTGGCGAAGGCATAGAGTTCGTACATCGGTTTTCTCCCGTGGTCAGGATGCGGTGACTGCATCCCGTTGTCGTTGCAGACAAGTATCTGCTAATGTCACCCGGTAATGGCAGACAGCAAAAAACGATAATGGATATTCCCAGGAGGAATAGGGTGGATCGATTTCAGGCGATGCAGATGTATGTTCAGGTGGTTGATGCAGGATCGTTTTCAGCAGCGGCACGGATTATGAACATCGGTCAACCGGCGGTTTCAAAAACCATCGCGCAGTTGGAAAAGCATCTCGAAGTCCGCTTGCTACTGCGAACGACCCACGGGCTGACCCCTACCGAGGCCGGACAGCGCTACTACGAACGGGCGCGTATCACGTTGCAACAGGCGGAAGAGGCTGAGATGGCGGCCCGTGGGGCGGGAAAAGGCTTATCGGGTGTCTTGCGTGTGGCCGCCGCACCGACGTTTTCCCGTTTGCATGTTATTCCCCATTTGGCTCGTTTTATGGACCAGCATCCGCAATTAAAGGTGGATATTGTGCTGGACGATCGCCCGATTGATCTGGTCGCGGAAGGGATTGATATCTGCCTGCGCATGGGAACCTTGAATGATTCCAGCGCAGTGGCGCGCAAGCTGGCGACCACGCGACGTTCCGTGCTGGCGACACCTGCCTATCTGGCACGCTGTGGTTACCCACAACATCCACAGGACCTGACGCAACATCAGACGCTGGTGTTCAGTCAGCTCAACAACCAGTGGCGCTTTACCCGCGCGGGTGAGGAAGAGAGTGTGACCGCGGAAAGCCGTTTGCATCTCAGTGCCGCCGAGGGTATCCGGGCGGCGGTGTTGGCCGATATGGGTATCACCATCGCCTCAGACTGGATGTTTTCGCAGGAAATTATCAACGGCACGGTGCTGCGTGTGTTGACGGAATGGCAATTGCCCGACATTGATTTATGGGCCGTTTTCCCTGGTGGGCGCATGGCGACGGCGAAAGCACGCCAGTTTGCTTCCTTTGTTGAGTCATGCCTTCAGCCCTGATTTACCACCATTTCGTGGGCATCACTTTGCTGCAACCAGTCACGGCTAATCACCCGTAGCAGCTCCAAAAAGCTGTGCCCGGCACTCGACAGACGGCCAATATTGGCACACAAAATGCCGATGTCGGTGGCCGGAAGTACCTCCTTCAAGGACAAGGGGCGCAAGCTTTCCTGATAACCAGGAAAGCGCAGCCTTACCGACGTCCACATACTGACCATCTCAGCCTCTTCCATTAAACGCGCCATGATGGTGGGTGATGAACAGTGGATCACCCGTTCAGGTAGCGGCAGGTTATAGCGGCGGAAAACTTGCGCCAGAATGGAATGGTCGCCCGGCTCATCCCAATCCAGCCAGGTGTAGCTCAGCAAATTGCGCAATGACGTGGTGTGGGTAATCGGATGCTGTTTACCGGCGATGATGGCGTTGCTCAGGGAATAGAGCATTTCATAATACATCGGGGCAATACGCATCCCATCAGTGGAGGAAATCACGGCGAGGTCGATACGGTGATTCTCCAGCGCATCATAAAGCTGATGGGGACGCCCCTCCATCGCGATCAGTTTTACGCCGGGAAAGCGTTGCTGGTACTGAAGTAACGTGGTGGTAAATGGCCCCCAGGCGGCGGCGGAGGTGAAACCGACACGAAGCTGGCGCATCGCTTTACCCAGCAGGTGGTCAATCTCTTCACGCGCCTGACTCAACGAACGATCGATATCGCGCGCATGGCGCAGCAGTACCTGCCCATACTCATTCAGCACTACGCCGCGCGAAGAACGTTCGACAATTGGCATGCCGATCTCCGCTTCCATCTCCTGAATGGTTTTACTGATGGCGGGTTGTGTCAGGTGCAGAGTGCGGGCGGCTTTGCCAATGCTGCCCTGAGCCGCCACTTCCAGTAACACATCGAGCTGATTGAGTTTTATTTTCACGTTTTCCTCGGGCTTCACTCACGAGATGGTGCAGAAAACGCACCATCAGCATTCAGGACAGATAACTCAGGGCATAACAATTTCTCATGATTGAAATGTAATTTATTTATGACAATAGTGCACCTTCCACCGTTTATTGAACGTTACTGGAAGGATATGCGTATGAAAAAAGTCAAATGTGCGCCTGCCGAAGCGGAGGCTGCGGTATCGCTTCCTTTCTGCGCTACCGCTATGGATAGCCGACGAGCTCATGCAAAATCGCTGTTTGCCGTGACCCTCGGCAATGGTCTCGAAATCTATGATTTCGCTGTTTACAGCTTCTTTTCTGTCATTATTGGACACCTTTTCTTTCCCACCGATAGTGATTCCGCCTCGTTACTCCTGGCGGTGGCGACTTTTGGCGTCGGTTTTTTTATGCGACCGCTCGGCAGCCTGGTGCTGGGGCACTACGCCGATAAGCATGGGCGTAAAGCGGCCCTGACGTTGATTATGGCGCTGATGGCGCTGGGCGTGGCGTTGGTCGCCTTTGCACCGACCTATGAACAGGTCGGTATGCTGGCCCCGGTCTTACTGGTTTGCGGGCGTTTGCTACAGGGTTTCTCCGCCGGTGGCGAAGTGGGCGCTGCGACCAGTTGGTTAATGGAGGCGGGAGGCAAGTCACAGCGAGGCGTTCGCGTCAGTTGGCAAATGGCCAGCCAGGGCGGTGCGGCATTGCTCGGGGCGGCGATGGGGGCGTTATTAACTCATAGCTTAAGCCATGATGCCCTGTATAGCTGGGGCTGGCGCATACCGTTCATCGTTGGGTTGGCGATTATGCCGGTGGGGATCTATATCCGTCGCCACCTGAATGAAACCCATACGCCATCGGCTGTTCACGCCGAGGGAACACCGGCAGCCCGTCTGTGGCGCGAACATCGCCGCACTATGCTGCTGGGCATTCTGCTGGTGATGAAAAGTACCACCACGTTTTACATCATCGTCTATTACATGCCCGCCTATATGGTGCATACCCTGCACATGCCGGAGGGGACGTCGTACTGGATTAGCCTGATGGCCGCGACATTAACGCTGGTGGTGCCGTTCTTTGCCGGGAAACTGGCGGATCGCCTGCCGAGCCGCAAGCCATTGTTGTTGGGTTGTGGCATCGGATCGCTGTTGCTGGTATGGCCGATCTTTGCCAGTCTGCACCACGGCGCACCTTTTGCACTGACTATCGCCCTGATTAGCCTTGATCAGATTCTGGCGAATATCACGGCGGTGGCCTTTTTCCTGCTGATCCTCGAAGCCTTTCCGCGTCCGGTGCGCGCCTCGGGTATGGCGTTAATCTATGCCATTGGCGTCACCCTGTTCGGCGGTTTTGCCCAATTTAATGTGACCTGGTTATTGAATGTCACTGGCGATGCTATGGCCCCGGCGTGGTATCTGCTGTTGAGTGCAGTGGTGTCCCTGTCGGCGTTGCTGGCATGGCGTGAGCAACCGGTTTTATCCGATGACTAAAAGCTGAGGTTTGACATGTTGATTAAAGAAATTCTCGCATTCGAAGACGAGATGATTGCCATCCGCCGTGATTTTCATCAGCACCCGGAATTGGGTTTTGAAGAGGTTCGTACCAGCGCGCGCATTGCCGAACTGCTGACGTCATGGGGTTATGACGTGCATCGTGGCCTGGGTGGCACTGGCGTAGTGGGTACGCTGAAGGCAGGTAACGGCAGCAAACGGCTGGGATTACGCGCCGATATGGACGCCTTACCAATGCAGGAGTTAGCCGATATTCCGTGGCGCAGCCAGGTGCCGGGCAAAATGCACGCCTGCGGCCACGATGGGCACTGCGCGATGCTGCTCTCGGCGGCGCGTTATCTGGCGGAAAAACGTCCCTTCAGCGGCACATTACATGTGATCTTCCAACCGTCGGAAGAGTCATACGGCGGGGCGCGCCGCATGATGGATGACGGTTTGTTTCGTTTGTTCCCCTGCGATGCGGTGTTTGGTCTGCACAATTTTCCGTTGTTGCCTGCCGGACATTTTTTTACCAAACCCGGACCCCTGATGGCCTCCTCCGACAGCATGACCATTACGCTCCACGGTAAAGGAGGGCATGGCGCGACCCCGGAAAACACCCTTGATCCCACCGTGGCGGGGGCGGCGATGGTGATGGCGTTACAAACCATCGTGTCACGCAATGTTGATCCACAGGATGCGGTGGTGGTCACGGTAGGAAGCCTGCAAAGTGGCAGCACCCATAACGTCATCCCGGACAGCGCGTTACTCAAACTGAATCTGCGCACCTTCAGTGCGAAGGTGCGTGAGCAGGCGAAGGCGAGGATTGAACAACTGGTACAGGCGCAGGCCGCCAGTTTTGGCCTGACCGCCACTATCCAGCCTGATTTTGGCTACCCGGTCACCATCAATCATGCGGCGGAAACGGACTTCGCGACCCAGGTGGCACGGGATACCTTTGGTGCCGATTGTGTTGCCGATTACGCGGAGGTCAAACCGCTGATGGGCAGCGAGGATTTTGCATTTATGCTGGAGGACGTACCAGGAAACTATATCTGGCTGGGCACCAGCACCGGCGAGGCAGACTACGCGGTGCACCATCCGTTGTATCAATTTAATGATGCCTGCCTGTCGATCGGTGCAACCTATTGGGCGCGATTAACGGAAGCCTTTCTGCGTTAAGGAAAAGTGGCGGCAAGGCGGTCAATAAATGACCGGATATTTCTCCGGGTAAGCGGGGCGCGGCCCGGAGAAGTTTATCCACAGGGTTTTGGCGCGGATATGCACCCGTAATGTGGACAACCCCAATTGCGCCGCTACGGAATGTGCTTTAATGCGCAGACCTGAAAGCGATGTTAATAAGATCTCCTTCACATTATTTAATTAAGGTTTCGATAACCGCTTGCCTGTGCGTCGTACTTTGATGATGATGCTCCCCATTCAGGATTGTTACTGTTTTACAGGCAAAACCTAAATCACCTGGCTCTCGTTATTCAGAGTCCGGCGATTTAGGTTTTTTTTTGCTCAAAATTCCGACAGTGAATTGACTCAGGCAGATATTTATCTGCCGGGTTAACTACGCCCTAAAAAAGAGAGAAGAGATAATCATGATAAAAAGCATGAGGGTTTTTCGTTCGACAATTCTGGCTGGATTACTTTTTACTGCGCTAAATACCCACGCTGAAGACCCGCAGTGGAATGGTACGTTATTGGGATTTGAAGCACCGGGTAAAGGTTTACTGGGTGATATGCTGGGAATTCGTCCCATTCTGAGCGATAACGGCTTTAACTATAATTTTCAGTATCTCAATGAAAATGCGTACAACATCGCCGGGGGCTACAATCACGATCACCACCTCGCCTATATTGATCAATTTGCCATCACGTTTACCCAGGATTTAGAACGCTTTACCGGTATTCCCGATGCCACCCTTGAAGGCAATATTGTTAACCGTAATCACGATGACAGCCTGCTGACAAAACGGGTGCAGGATTCGCGGGTGAATATTAATGATGCCACTCAGGAAAGTGCCGGAACCGGTTCAATTACCCGTCTGGGCTGGTTAACCTTCAGCCGGACATTTGACGATCGCCGGTTACAATGGCGTATCGGGATGATGAATAAAGTCCAGACATTCGACCAAATTGCGCCCTGTGATTTTCAGACGCTGATGTTGTGCGGTGGTAAATCAGCCAACTCAATGTTGTGGAGCAACTGGAATATTCACACCTGGGGAACCACGTTTGCGTATAAAGTCACCCCTGAATTGACCCTGAAAGCGGGTATTCTGGAGCAAAATCCCTCGGCTACCGATCGCAGCCATGCCTGGAGTTGGTCAACCAAAGGTAGCAAAGGGTTTATTTTGCCGCTGGAAGTGGAGTGGAAAACCCACATTCATGAATTACCCGGTATTTATAATTTAGGTACGCAATTTACTAACGCCAAACAATCCGATCTTTACAGCGGTAAAACACAAAATGCCGGGGCGAATGATCCTGAAGGTTATAAAGAATATAACCGTACCTGGTTTTTTTACGGCGGATTTAATCAGCAACTCACTCGCCATGCAGATGACGCTAATCGCGGCTTAAGCGGTGGCATCAACGCGGGATTTGGCGACCAGCGCAGTAATTATATCCACTATGTCACAGCGGCGACCCTGCGTTATCGTGGGTTGTTTGATGCCCGCCCGGAAGACTGGATTGGTGTGGGCGTGTCGTATATCGATATCAGCAATCACTACAGCCGCAATCAGCAGGAGAAAAATAGCCTGCAAGGGGTGGGTGATTATTATGATCCGTTGTACAGCCCGGTGCCGGGACATGCGGTAAACGCTGAGCTTTATTATCGCTTCCGTCCCGTGAGCTGGCTGGAGTTACAACCGGGCATTCAATACTGGCACCGTCCGGGCAGCCTGAGCGAAACCCAGGATGCCTGGGTAGGTGAGCTGAAAACGGTGGTGACGTTCTAATCCGTTGTTTCGTAATGGCGCGATAAATCGCGCCGCTACTATCGGTTATTTAGGGTTTGTGACAGCGCGGGGATGTCGGCAAGTCCGGCGCCTTTGATTTTTAGGGTTAAAGGAAGGTTGCGATGCAACACGATACTCAGCGCTGCCAGCAGAGCAGGCAGGGCGAGGACAAAGAAAATCGCCGACTGTCCAGGGAAAGCGCCCATCAGAAGTCCACCGACAGAAGAACTGAGGATCGCTCCGGTACGGCCAATGCCATGCATCCAGCTTACGCCGGTGGCGCGGATTTCCGTGGGATAATAAGCCGGTGAGTAAACCTGTAGGCCGTTTTGCGCACCGTTGATGCACATGCCGATGACAAAAATGAAGGCCCCAAGCGCCACACCACTAAAGCCGAACATCCCCTGCGCCACCAGGCACAGACAGCCGAGCAGGTAAACCACACCAATCACATATTTGGCGTGCAGCTTATCCATCAGCGCACCGACAATAATGCCGCCTAACGGCCCGCCGAGCTGGAACAATCCGGCCAGAATCGCCGCCTGCTCCAGCGAAATGCCGCCAGAGCGCATAATGGTTGGCAGCCAGCCGTTCAGCAGGTAAATCACGAACAGCCCCATAAAGTAGGTCAGCCACAGGATAATGGTGCCGCGCGCAAAACCATGACGGAACAGTTGCGAAATCGGACTGTGACCATTCACGCGAGGTGAGTGCAGCACAAAGCTGCTGTCATGACTGAAGCTGCCGCCCATCCGGTTCAGCAGCGCGGCAATCTGGCGACGCGGCGCTTTGCGCACCAGCAGATTCAGGGCGGATTCCGGCAACAGCCAGATAAATAACGGCAACATCAACAGCGGAACGATACCGCCAAACACCAGCACCGCTTGCCACGACCAGATACTCAACAAGCCCGCGGCGATAAAGCCACCCAGACCGGAACCAATGTTAAAACCGCTGAACATCAGGGTGATCATCACCCCTTTGCGGCGTTCCGGCATATATTCCGACAGCAGGGTGACGCAGTTCGGCATTACCGCCCCCAGTCCCAGCCCGGTGAGAAAGCGCAGCAGCGCCATTTGCAGCGGCGTACTGGCAAAAGCGCAGGCAAGGCTAAACGCCGAGAACACCAGGAAGGAGAGCAGAATGATACGTTTACGGCCAAAGCGATCGGAAAGCGGTCCGGCGATTAGCGCGCCGATGGCGACGCCAAACATCGCCGCCCCAAGGATCGGTCCCATCGCCGCGCGGGAGATACCCCAATGTTCAATCAGCGCCGGAGCAATAAAACCCATAGCGGCGGCATCGTAACCGTCGAACATGATGATTACCAGGCAGAGGAATAACACACGCCATTGAAAGCGTGAAATCGGCCGGGCGTCGATCCATGCTTTGATATCGACCAGGTTGTTTGTGTTCATGGGTACGCTCTCTGTTATGCCGTGTCAGACGGCTATTGTCATGGTGAGAGAAATTTAACAATCCGATCACACCTTAAGCATGGCAGGAGGCAGTGTCTGTCAAAAAAGGCTTTTAGGGGTATGAGTTAGATTTATATTGTGAGCTGGCTGACAATCTGTGAGAGAGGAAAAACGCGGCCAGGCTGGGTTTGGCCGCTGAAGAGGTAAAGTTAACGTATGAATTTCGTTTAGCAGGCAACAAAAAGGGGCTTAACGCCCCTCGGGATTCAGGAATAGTATTCGGGGGCTTTTTTAAATCCGGCCCAGGCATCCGGATCATGGCCGGTGACGACAATCGCATCTGCCCGCTCGGCGACCGCACGCAGCTTCTGCACCGAGCGCACCGAATCCACCGCCGAAGCGAGGAAGCCGGGCAGCGCTTTTTGCTCCCAGTGATCCACCGTATAGGCCGCATCTATGGTCAGTAGCAGGGGTTTGCTATTGGGCAGACGGACCAGGAAGGATTGGTGTCCGGGCGCGTGACCGGGCGAGAAAATAGTGGTCAGGGTGCCATCACCGTAGATGTCGTAGAAATCATCATCGGTGCCGTTCAGGAATTGCCAGTTCAGGCCGGGACGATCGAAATCGTGGCGGATATAGCCGCCCGCCGCAAACCAGTCCGGGGTAAAGGCATACTCATACTCGGCGCGTTGCACAATATGCCGGGCATTCGGGAAGCGGCCAATGGCACCGGTGTGGTCGAGATGCAGGTGCGACTGCACCACATATTTCACATCCGCCGGGTCGATGCCGAGCGCTTTGACCTGATCGACACAGCCCTGGTCTTCGCCCAATACCGGCCAGTAGACATCACAAATCCCGCCCCAATAACCGCGCGGATCGGTGGCCACTTCAATCGCGTTACCGCCATCGATAATGGTGTGACCATCAGGATGGGTGATCAGAAAGAAGGGGACCGGGATTTCATAATCGGCCCCCGCACCCTGGTTCATCTTAATGTTGTGAACCTTACATTTCAGGGTGCCGGACTGGAGCATGTAGAGTCGTATATCTTTCATACTGGGCATTCCTCTGGTTAGTCGTGGGTACTTTTTTGTTTTAGGGGTAAAAACTTAAAAGGCTTCGCGGTACAGATTCAGCGCGTCCTGCTCCAGCACCTCTACCGGGTTATTGGTGAGCAGACGGGTTTGCAACATGGCATCACTTGCCAGGCGAGGCAAACTCTCCTCGGTGACGCCAACATCACGTAAGCGACGCGGTGCGCCGCTGCGCTCCATCAGTTGCAGCATATGTTCGACAAAGGCGCTGGCACGCGTAGCGGCATCGCCGCTGCCGGCCACGCCCAGCACTTCCGCCAGTTCGGCATACAGCGGTGCTGCGGCGCTGGCGTTATAACGCAACACCGGCCCGAGCATCAGCGCATTGGAAAGACCGTGCGCGACATGGTAGTGCCCTCCCAACGGGTAGGCGAGGGCGTGCACCGCGGCAACGGGTGAATTGGCAAACGCCTGACCAGCAAGGGTCGCGCCGAGCAACATCCCTTCGCGCGCTGCGCGGTTGCTGCCATCCTGGCAGGCGGTGATCAGATTGGCCCCCAGCAGTCGTAGCGCTTCACGCGCCAGCGCATCGGACAACGGATTTTTCTTGTGCTTGCTGGTGTAGGCCTCAATGGCATGCACCATAGCGTCGATACCGGTGGCGGCGGTATGGATTTGCGGCAGACCCACGGTGAGTTCGGCATCGAGCAGCACGAAATCGGCATACAGTTGTGGCGCAACCACGCCCATCTTGGTGGTTTCACCGGTGGTGATGATGGCGATATTGGTCACTTCAGAGCCGGTGCCAGCGGTGGTGGGGATCAGCACCAGCGGCAGTCGGGAACCGGTCACCTTACCGATACCGTACATCTCGGCTAACGGTTGATCACCTTCGGCCATTACCGCCGCGACTTTGGCGATATCCAGCGAGGAGCCACCGCCGAGGCCGATAATGATATCGGTACCGACCTGTTTCACGGCGTCAACGCAGGCGTGGACAATCGCCTCCGGCGGATCCGCCACCACCTGATCAAACACGCTGACGCTAAATCCGGCAGTGGTGAGATTCTCGACGATCGGCGCAATCAGACCGGCTTTGACCAACCCGGCGTCGGTGATCAGGCAGGCGTTGCGTTGTGTAAAACGACTGGCGATGCTGGTGCCGAGTTGCTGCGCACCTCCCCACTTCATCTCAATCGAGGGTACGGTGCGGAACTCAAATGGATTGATAGTCATCTCCTCTCCTCTTTGTTGGCTGCTCGAGTCAGGCGATTTCTGAGCACAGGTATTTGATTTCCAGGTACTCATCAATGCCGTGATGGGAACCTTCACGGCCGAGGCCGGATTGTTTGACGCCACCGAACGGCGCGACCTCGTTAGAGATCAGTCCGGTGTTGTGACCGACCATGCCGTATTCCAGCGCTTCGGCTACCCGCCAGGTGCGGCGCACATTTTCGGTATAGAAATAGGCGGCAAGGCCAAACTCGGTATCGTTCGCCATCGCGATCACTTCTTCTTCGCTGTTAAAGCGGAACAGCGGGGCGACCGGGCCGAAGGTTTCCTCGCGCGCGATTTTCATCTGCTGGGTGACCTCCGCCAGCACGGTGGGTTCGAAAAATGTCCCGCCGAGGGCATGAGTCTTACCACCGGTCACCAGTCGTGCCCCTTTTGCCAGCGCATCGGCGATATGCTCCTCGACTTTTTTGACGGCGTTGCCATCGATCAGCGGCCCAATCAGCACCTCCGGTTGATGACCTTCGCCCACTTTCAGCGCCGCTACTCGCGCTGCGAGTTTTTCCGCAAACTGGTCGTAAACCGCGTCCTGCACATAAAGGCGGTTGGAGCAGACGCAGGTCTGCCCGGCGTTACGGTATTTGGAGGCGAGCGCCCCTTCGACAGCGGCATCGAGGTCGGCGTCCTCAAACACAATAAAGGGGGCGTTACCCCCCAGCTCCAGCGACAGCTTTTTGATGGTCGGTGCGCACTGGGCCATCAACAGGCGGCCAACCTGGGTCGAGCCGGTAAAGGAGAGTTTGGTGACGATATCGCTGGCGGTAAGCGCGCCGCCCAGCTCACGCGCATCGCCGGTGATCACCTGGAACACGCCGGCCGGCATGCCAGCCTGTTGCGCCAGTTCTGCCAGCGCCAACGCGGTCAGCGGTGTTTTTTCGGCGGGACGGACGATCATGGTGCAACCTGCGGCCAGGGCGGGCGCGGCTTTGCGGGTGATCATCGCGGCCGGGAAATTCCACGGGGTGATGGCGGCACAGACGCCAATCGGCTGTTTGATCACCACAATCCGTTTGTTATTGGTCGGAGCCGGAATGGTTTCGCCATACACACGTTTGGCTTCCTCGGCGAACCACTCGACAAAGGAGGCGGCATACAGCGCTTCGCCTTTAGCTTCCGCCAGCGGTTTTCCTTGTTCTGCGGTCATCAGGGCTGCGAGGTCGTCGGCATTGTCGACCATCAGAGTGAACCAGCGGCGCAGTACGGCGGTGCGATCTTTGGCCGCCATTTTGCTCCAACTGCGGAACGCTGTTTGTGCTGCATGGATTGCGTTCTCCGTATCGGATGCCGAGAGAGCAGGTACGGTGGCAATAATTTTGCCGGTGGCAGGATTATCTACTTCAATCACTTCACCTTTACTGCCGCTGACCCATTCGCCATTTACCAGACAACGGTCGCGTAGCAATGTTGGGTTTTTTAGTTTGATCATCGACTCCCCCTTAAGATAAGTTCAATATATTGAACTAAGATCTGTATAGTGAACGTTGGACAGGGGGCAGTATGTCAGGGGATTCCGTAACAAAAAGCGATCAAACGCGCAAAAATATTGATACTGTTCCTGCACTGCGTCGGGCGGTGACCATTCTTGATCTGGTCGCCGCGCAGGGCGGCGCACTCTCCGCGGCGGATATCACGCGTCAACTGGCCCTGCCAAAAAGTACCGCGCATGGGCAGTTGAATGTCCTGACGGAACTGGGGCTGTTAGTCAGGACCGCCGATGGAGCGTTCCGCCTCGGACCGCATCTGATGCGCTGGGCAGACGGTTTTTTGTCACAGATGGATATCGTGGCGCTGTTCCGGGAATACTTTGCCAGCGACAGCGAGCTGGCTGGCTATACCATCACGCTGACTGTGCTCGACCGCGATGAAGTGGTCTACATCAGTTGCCGAAATTCAGAAAAACCCCTCGGTCATACGTTCCGTATTGGTATGCGGTTGCCTGCCCCTTTTACCGCCACCGGCAAGATGTTGCTTTCCGAACTGCCCGACGACGCGCTGGCGGCATTGTTCGCGAACGGTTTCCCTCAGCCCATGACAGCTGCCGGCGTGAGTAACCTTGATGAGTTGCGCCAGGAGTTGATCGCGATCCGCGCGCGCCATTTTTCGATTGATAACGGTCAGATTCACGCCGCGATGACCTGCGTTGGCGCAGCGATTTACGATCATACTGGCAAGGCGATTGCGGGCATCGCTACCAGTTTTCTCAGCAGCGAAGCCCGGACGGGGTTGGTTGAAAGTTTGGGTGAAAAGATGCGTGAAGCAGCATTGGCGCTTTCATGCCAGTGTGGATATCAGGGGTGAGAACCGATATCCGGTAGCGGCGCGATTTATCGCGCAGTCAGTGAAAGTATTCGCATAACGCGTCAATAAACACCCGGTAACGGGTTTCGTTGACGCGCGCAGGTTGCCAGAGCAGATGCATTGCCCGTTCCGGGCATGGGTAGTCAGCCAGAATAGCAACCAATTGCCCCCGTTTGAGTGGCAAGGCCAGCGCTTTATCATAACCCATGACCACGCCTGCTCCCCGGATAGCGGCCTCCAGCAAGGCGCCCCAATCGTTAATTTTCAGCCGGGAATTAACGTCAACGTCATAAAGTAATCCCTCGCTGATAAACGGCCAGCGATCGCTCAATCCTGCCTGCCAGGGCGCGAATGTCAGGCATTGATGATGTGCCAGATCGGCGGGGTGTTGCGGCCACCCCTGTTTCGCCAGGTACTCTGGCGCAGCGCAGGTAATGAGCCGATAGGCGGCTAAGGGCCGCGCGGCCAGTCGCAAGTTTTTATCCAGTTCACCAATGCGGATCACCGCATCAAAATCTTCCGCTGCCGGATTGATCACGTCGTCCGACAGCGTGAGTTCGATATTGATGTGGGGATAGCGCGCCAGAAAATCAGTGAGAAAGTCAGTCAGGGCATAGCGTCCAAAGGTGACAGGTGCATTCAACCGCAAGGTACCGCTGGGAACGTCAGCACTGCCACGGGCTTCACTATCGGCATCGGCAATCGCCTGTAAAATCGTCTGGCAGCGTTTGAAATATTGGTTGCCAGTCGGGGTAAGACTCTGCTGACGTGTTGTTCGTGTGAGTAAACGTGTTTCCAGCTGCTTTTCCATTGAAGCGATGTGCCGGGCCACCATCTGCGGAGACATAGCCAGCTTTTCCGCCGCAGCAACAAAAGATCCCTGTTGTACGGTGGCGACAAATACGCGCATCCCGGTGATTTTGTCCAACATTAACAACTCCTGGTTGTTTCAGAACGCAATATCAGGTCATTTTAAGTATCAATAGTACTTATTACACTCGCTTTTAATCAGCAAATAAGCAGAGGTGAATCATGAGTATCTATATTGTGAGAATGGACCATCCGGCAGGTCCCGAGTGGAATAGCTTTGTTCGGGAACATGTGGTTTATCTGAAGGACTTGATTAAACAAGGGAAACTTATCGCTTCAGGGCCGCTGAAGCAGACTCCGCTACGCGCTGGTTTTTTGATTTTCAACGCAGATAGCCGTGAAGAAGTGAGCAAGCTGGTGAACGCCGATCCTTTTGCGCGTGAAAATCTCATTGCGCAACTGGACATACAGGAATGGGACCCGCTGTTTGGTCAACTTACGGCATTGTCGAGTCGCGTCACCGCCAGTGAGTTGCAGGATCTGGTGGATTAATGCCAACGGTAGCGGCGCGATAAATCGCGCCACTACGTATCAGTCGATCAGGCCAGCACCATGTCTCCTTCAGGCTGACACGAACACGCCAACACAAAACCGTCATCGATTTCTTGTTGGGTTAAGGTCGCGGTGCTGCTGACGTGGTATTCGCCCGCCAGCACCTGGGTTTTACAGCAGCCACACACGCCCTCACGGCAGGCTGCAATGATTGGCACGTTGTTGCTCTCCAGCGCCTGGAGCAGCGAACTGCCCTGCGGGGCGAAAAAGGTCTTACCGGCGGAGAGTTTGCTGAATGTTAGCCCTTCGGTCGCCGCCGCCACCGATGTTGTCGGGGTGAAAAATTGTTCTTTAAAGAAGCACGTCACGCCGCCTTGTTTCACCGCCTCTTCCGCCCACGCCATATAGGGTGCCGGGCCGCAGCAAAATACCGTGCGTCCGGCGAGGTCGGGGACTTCACTCAATAGCGCGTGGCTCAGGCGGCCAGAGACAAAACCGGCGCTGGCCGACTGCTCTGCCACCAGCGTGACCGCGTAGTCGCGCCATTCGTCGGCAAAAATTACCTCCTGCGGCGAACGTACGTTATAAATGACCTGCACATCGACAGCCGGACGGTACTTTGCCAGCCAGCGACGCATCGACATTATCGGTGTCACGCCACAACCCGCAGCCAGCAGCAATAGCTTGTCCTGCGCTTCGTTGTCGCAGGTAAAGTGCCCCTGAGCATCTGAGAGCCACAGATAATCACCGCGTTTGACTTCACCGGTAAGCCATTGCGAGCCAGCACCGCCTGCAATGCGACGCACGGTGAGGGTGATGTATTCACTGACACCGGGTGTGGAGGAGAGGGTATAGGCACGCAGGGTGGTCGCGCTGTTGGCGATACTGACTAACGCATATTGCCCGGCACGATAAGGATAATAATCGTGACACAACAGCGACAGCGTCCAGACATCCGGTGTTTCCTGGTGGATGTGATGCACCTGCATACGCCACGGGCATTGCGGAGTTGGCATGGTCATGTTGATCTCCTCAGGCGCTCAGTAACTGCTGCATATCCTGCGCAACGGTGGTGACCTGACGCAGACCAAATTTCTCGTTCAACACGGCCAGCAGGTCCGGTGTCAGGAAGGCAGGGGCCGTCGGGCCAGTGACGATATTGGTGACGCCCAGCGATAACAACGTCAGCAAAATGACAATCGCCTTCTGTTCGAACCATGACAGCACCAGCGACAGCGGCAGATCGTTGACGCCACAACCGAGTTTTTCCGCCAGCGTCACTGCCAGAATGATCGCTGAGTAGGCATCGTTGCATTGGCCGGCATCGATCAATCTGGGCAGCCCTTCAATGTCGCCAAAATCGAGTTTGTTGAAGCGATATTTGCCACATGCCAGCGTAAGAATCAGGCAGTCGTGCGGCACCTGGGTGGCGAAATCGGTGAAGTAGCTCCGTTCGCTACGCGAACCGTCACAGCCACCTACCAGGAATACATGGCGCAATTTCTCCCGGCTGACCAGGTCGATCAAGGTATCCGCCGCCCCGGTTAAGATCTGACGACCGAAGCCGACAGTGATCAAATGTTCAATCTCGCTATACGGGAAGCCATTGAGTTGTTGTGCCTGCTGGATCACGGCGGTGAAATCATCCCCTTCCAGATGCTTCACGCCTGGCCAGCCGACGATGCTACGTGTCCAGATACGCGCGTCATAGGCACCGACCATCGGGTCGATGATGCAGTTGGAGGTCATGACAATCGGGCCAGGGAAGCGGGCGAATTCCACCTGCTGGTTCTGCCAGCCACTGCCGTAGTTGCCGACCAGATGCTTAAATTTGCGCAGTTCCGGGTAGCCGTGCGCGGGCAACATTTCACCGTGGGTATAGACGTTAACGCCAGTGCCTTCGGTTTGTTGCAGCAGGTTGTATAAGTCTTTGAGATCGTGGCCGGAAATCAGGATACATTTGCCAGCGACGGCTTTGACGTTGACTTGCGTCGGCGTGGGATGACCATAGGTGTTGGTTTCGCCGCTATCGAGAATACGCATCACGCTGAAATTCATTTGGCCGATTTCCATCGCACAGGCCAGCAGGGCATCCATATCCGCAGGCCAGGTGCCCAGCCACGCCATGATGCGATGATAAGTGGCGTAAAGGGCGTTGTCATACTGACCCAGTACATGGGCGTGTTCCATATAGGCCGCCGCCCCTTTCAGGCCGTACAGGCACAGCAGACGCAGACCGAGAATATTGTCGCCAATCAGCGCCTTATCACGATTGGGCGCGAAACTGGCGGCTTGTTGCTGCAATGTGCCGAGATCGTCACTGACCAACTGTAAATCCGCCAGTGGATGGTCGAGAGATGCTCGCGGGTCAATCGCCAGGCAGGCCGCCTTCAGGGCTTCACGTTTGGCGATGGCTTCACGCGCGTAGCCGACAATACGCAGGGAGTCGAAGTTAACGTTAGTCAGGGTAGAGAAAAAGGCGCGCGGGGCGAAATGGTCGATGTCGTGATCGATCAGGTCATAGGTACGGGCTTTGTCGGCCCAGGCAGACAGTCCCTGCAATGTGGCGATCAGCAGATCCTGTAAATCGGAGGTTTCGGCGGTTTTGCCACACATACCTTGCGCATACGAACAGCCGTTGGCTGCCGGGGTTCGAATGGTTTGCTCACATTGCACACAGAACATAATCATAGCCCTTTATAAGTTGTATTTTAAATGCAACTTTAGGCTAATCCTGATGATGAAAACCAACCAGAAGAATTTCGCGTGATTTGCAGGGGAATTGATTTGGCGCAATTTTGCCAGTCATGTTGCCGCGAACGAGGTGGCTTCCCTGCCACCCAAAGAGGTTATTGCAGGTTGTCTTTCACTTTCTGAACCGCCGTGGCATCAACCGGTGCTGCGGCGTTACCCCAACTGTTGCGGATATACGTCACCACCGCGGCAATCTGGTCGTTACCCAACACACCAGCAAAAGAGGGCATAGCGGGTGCAGTCGGGCGGATGTCGGTGTTTACACCACGACTGCCCGCTGCGACCACGCGAATCAACGACGTTGCATCCGACTGGTTAAGCAAAGGGTTATCTTTCAATTGCGGGAAGATATTTTGCTCGCCGCGTCCACCCGGGCTATGGCAGGCCGAACATTTGGACGCATAAATCTGCGCACCAAGTTGCATGCGCTCATCACTGGCTGGCAAGGGTTGCGGGACTTTTTCGCTTTGTTTATCTCCACCTTTCAGATAGGTTGCGACGGCCTGAAGATCGTCATCACGCCAATGTTGTGTTGAATGACTGACCGCATCGGCCATCGGTCCTGAGGCGATGTCGAAGCGGTTGACGCCGGTACGCAAGTAGCTGACGATGTCTTCCGTTGTCCATTTCCCTAGCCCGCTATGGTCGCTGTTGGTCAGGTTGGGGGCATACCAGCCTTCAACCACTTCGCCTGTGAGAAACTGGCCGCCTTTATCGCCACCAAGCAGATTTTTGGGGGTGTGGCAGGTGCCGCAGTGGCCTGGGCCTTCAACCAAATACGCCCCGCGATTCCATTGTGCTGATTTGTCGGGATGGGGTTGGAATTCTCCTTTGTCGAAATTAATCCAGTTCCACACCATCAGGCTGCTGCGGATATTGAAGGGGAACGGCAGTTGATTGGTCTCTACCTCATGGTGAATCGGCTGCAATGTTTGCATCCAGGCCCAAAGGTCGCGCAGATCCGCATCGGACATTTTGGTGTAAGCCGTAAACGGCATCGCACCATACAGCCGTTTGCCTCCGTGACCGATGCCTGCCGTCATGGCGCGTTTAAAGTCGTCATAGTTCCAGTTGCCAATACCGGTTGCGGGGTCCGGCGTGATGTTGGCTCCCACCAGGGTGCCAAAAGGCGTCTGGAGTTTTACACCACCGGCGAAAGGCTGTGTGGCATCGGTGGTGTGGCACGCCGTGCAATCGCCGAGTGTAGCGATGTAGCTGCCACGACTGATTTGATCATATTCCGGTTGTGCCTGCGCAACGAAGCTGGCCGTAGCCAGTAACGCCGCGAGTGAGAGAGACGTGAGCGTTTTCATGCGGTGATCATCTCCCCGGGACGTTTGAGATAGTAATGACGAATGGCGTGAGCCGCTTTAAATGCCAGCGCACCGACAGTACCGGTTGGGTTATAGCCAGGGTTTTGCGGGAAGGCCGATGCACCGACGACAAACAAATTGGGCACATCCCAGACCTGCAAATGTTTGTTCACCGAACTGGTGCTGGGATCGGCTCCCATAATGAAACCGCCCACCACATGGGATGATTGGTAGGGAACGCTGTTCCAGTGGCCGGACATCGGTTTGGCGACGATTTGGCGCGGATTCATTGATTGCGCAATTTCTGCCACCTTACCGGTGCAGTATTGCGCCATCTTCAGATCATTCTCCGCGAAGTCAAAGGTGATACGCAGGAGTGGACGCCCGTGGGGATCGCTGTAATTGGGGTCGAGCGACAGATAGTTGGTACGCGTGGTGTAACTGCTCGCCTCACATCCGATCGACATGGTGCTGAGGTAGTTATCTTTGACCGCACGCTTCCACTGGGAACCCCATTTTGGTGTATTCGGCGGCACTGGCCGGTAACCAATCGGCGCAGAACCGATGGGCGTGACGCGAATACTGCCTCCGCCGAGAAAGCCAAGGCCGCTATGGTCGAAGTTGTCGTTGTTGAACTCGTCAATCCCCATGCCGACGGCACCTGCGCCGATAAAGGGATTGAAGTTTTTGTTGTCGAAAAACAACGTTACGCCATTTGCGGTCTGATAAGCGTAATTGCGGCCAGTGGTGCCGCGATTTGTGACGGGATCGTAGGCTTCGCCAATCTTTGACAGCAACATCAGGCGCACGTTTTCAAACGTGAACGCGGCGACAATCACCAGGTCGGCGGGTTGTTCCCACTTATCACCAGAGGAGTCGATATAGGTCACGCCGGTGGCTTTCTTACCGGATGAATCGGTCAGCACCTCCAGCACCTCGCAGTTGGTGTAAGCGGTGAAATTTTCCTTACGCATCAACGCCGGAAGTACCGTGGTAATGGCACTGGCTTTGGAATAGTTGGCGCAACCGTAGTTGGTGCAGAAACCGCAGAAAGTACAGGGACCCATCGTCACGCCGTAAGGATTGGTATAGGCCTCTGACACCAACGATGAGGGAACCGGAAAAGGCTGATATCCCATATTCCTTGCGGCTTCGGCAAACAGCGTGGGGCCGTAAGGCTGACGCAGTGGCGGCGTGGGGTAATCACCGGAACGCATACCTTCAAACGGGTTACCGCCAGCACGTTTTTCACCATTGAGGTTGGCGGCATAGCCCGATGTACCGGCCACCCGCTCAAACTGCATATAATGCGGCTCCATCTCCTCCCAGGTTGTCCCCCAGTCCTGGAGTACCAGTTCATCGGGGATGGCATTTGCGCCATACCGTTCGGTCAGATGACTTTTGAGGCGAAATTCCTCCGGCTGGAAACGGAAGGTGATGCCTGCCCAATGGTTGCCTGCGCCACCCGTGCCGTTACCGGGGTGGAATGATCCCCAGGTGCGCATCGGCAGTGCGGTCTGTGATGGATTGTTACGCATGGTGCAGGTATTTTGCCGGGTGCGCAGCATCAGTTCTTCGCGCATCACATAGCGCAGTTCGTCGGTCACGGTGGCGACATTGAAGTCACGCGCGGTATCGCGCCAGGGGCCACGTTCAATGCCGATCACCTCGAGGCCTTCATCGGCCAGTTCTTTCGCAATGATCGACCCAGCCCAGCCGAGGCCAATGACCACGACATCCGTTTTTGGTAATTTTTTCATGCTGTTATCCCCTGGCTTTCCATTGCATCATGCTGATGGGTTCTATTCCCAGATTCTCGTTATGGCGATCGATATAGTCGCGATAGTCGTAACGCGCGCCAGGGAATCCCAGCATCTTCCACGAAACCATGTCTTTGTTGCCGCCATAAATCGGATCGGCAAAAAAGCCTTCCATGGTGTTAGTCAGCACATCGTTAAACAGGGATTGCGCATCGTAGCCGTCGAAATGCACCTTGCCTGCCTCCATTGCCTGCAACAAATGGTCCTGCTGCTCCGGTTGAAGGTCGGCGAAGTTCTTTTTTGCGCTCTGTTGCACGAAGCGGTTGAGCGCTGCGATGCCCTGGCGATAACGCTGCTGTGGTATCAGCGGAGACTGGTCACCTTGTTGCGGTGTGCCCTGGTGAAATGGGCCTTGCATGTACAGCCGTTCAAATGTCCCGTAAAAACCGTGCAGTTGGCGATCAATAAACACGGCACAACCGGCTTCTTTGCCACCGATACTGAGTTCATCGGCAGGGATCAGACGGTCAACGATCGCTTCCAGGGTTTGCGCTTCTTCAGGGGTAAAGAACAGCCAGCCTTGTTGATCGAATGATTCGGGAGGATTGTCAGAAAAGGGCGTCCAGCCCGGTGTACCTTTGAGAGACACGGCATCAGCCGCTTGTGTCACCGTGGCAGCGACACCCAACGTTGTCCACGTCAACACCTGCCGTCGTGTCACCCCCGGCAGTGTTTTGGCTCTTTTTTTCATATTGCTTCCTAATTAAGTTGAACAAATTTGAAACAAAGGTTGTTTTTCAGGACATTGAAACAAGCAGTCAATTTTTATGTTGCGACCTTGTATCATTAACATTTTACAATTGTTAAATGTAAGGCCTTTCGGCAAAAGCGGGCTTTAGCAGGGGAAAAAATGCATTTTTTGTCAAAAAATGAGGGGAAAAGATAAGGGTTTGTAATAGATAAACATGGCAGCTAACAAATTGTTACTTCGTTGGCTGCCTGAAAGCAGAGGGATTAAACCGTTAACTGATTACAACGCGTCATAGTTCCTCAAGCGGTAATTAAGCATCGAAATGCCCCAACACACGACAAACAACCCAACCACCACAAAGCCCGCATTACCCAGGTTGTCACTCAGTTTGCCAATCCACGGCCAGATACCACCCTGCAATCCGAGTTTGTCGATCAATAGCCCCAGAGCCTCCACGCCACCGATACACAGCGCCACCACCACCGACGTGCCGGTAATGGTCATGTTGTAATACAGTTTGCGCTGCGGTTTATTAAACGCCCAACCATAGGCATTGAGCATCACCAGGTTATCGAGGGTATCCACCAGCATCATGGCGCTGGCAAACATCACCGGAAAGATAAGAATCGACCACATTGAGATGCCGTAAGAGGCGGTAGCGGCCGAAAGACCCAGCACGCCGATTTCTGTGGCGGTATCGAAGCCTAAGCCAAATAGAAAACCGACCAGGTACATATGCCAGCTTTTATTCACCAGCTTAAAGGTGGTGTTGAATAAGCGGCTCATCAGGCCACCCCCGCTGCTTTCCAGCGCGTCGGCGGTAAGCGGCTCGCCGCGTTTCCACTGGCGGAAGTTACGCCAGACACTGCGCAGAATCACCAGATTAACCAGCCCCATCGCCAGCAGGAAACAGGCCGACACTGCGGTGCCGATCACGCCTCCCACCTCATGGAACCAGGCCATATTTTTCTGGAAAGCGGCGGCAGTGGCGGCGATGGCAATCGATGCCAGAATAACGATGGTTGAGTGACCCAGGGAAAACCAGGCGCCAATAGTTGTCGGACGTTTTCCCTGCTGCATCATTTTACGCGTGACAATATCGATGGCAGCGATATGGTCGGCATCAACCGCATGGCGCAGTCCATAACACCATGCCAGCAGGCAGGTTGCCATCAATGCGGTGCTTTGCTGGAACACCACCAATGCCCAAATCCAGGCGGCAAAATTCGCGGCCACCAGCGCGCCCAATAAAGCGCCAGCGCGCGGGGTTTCACGAAGAACACGCAACAACATCATTTTTTCCTTGTGTATGAGGTATAAGACGCGCGGCGGCAATCAATGCCTGGCCGAGTGAAAGCGCACCGTCGCCCGCAGGCAACTGTGTCGGAAACAGAATCTCCAGATCAGAAAGCCACCAGCGCAGGCGTTCACGTAGCAGACGGTTATGCATCACCCCGCCACAGCAAACGAGGGTGGAAATGCCCAGGTGACTGGCATGCTGACGAACCAGCTCGGCCAGCCCCTGAGCCAGGGCATCATGAAATGCCCACGCACGCGCCGGGGCGCTGGCCTGCCATCCCAGCCATTGCTGCCAGAAGGTAGCCATATCGGGACATCCCTGCACCAGCGGCAACGTCACGGAATGCGGGCAAGGACCGTGGTCGAGGGCCATTGTCTCCAGCAGGCAGGCGGCTTCGCCTTCATAACTTTGCTGGAGGGGCGCGCAGCCCAGGGCGGCTGCCACGGCATCAAACAGGCGACCACAGGAGGAGGCGAGCGGGGCATTGACCCCGCGGGTGATAGCCCGCGCCAACGGCTGCCAGGGCTGGGCACGAACCACCGCCGTTTCCGCATAGTGTTGCCAGTGCGGCACAAAGGCTTCGCATTGTGCCAGCAAATTACGCCAGGGCTGCCGCGCTGCCAGATCGCCACCCGGAAGCGCCACGGGTGGCAGACCGCCGAGGTGCGTACATTCCCGGTAGTCCACCCGCAGGCATTCACCCCCCCAGAGCTGACCGTCAGCGCCATAGCCAATACCATCAAGGGCCAGCGCCAGCACCTTGCCACCCTCCAGCGGCCAGTGATGTTCGGCCAGGCAGGCGGCAGCGTGAGCGTGATGATGCAATATTTCTGAGAGCGGCAGCGCCATCTCACGCCCCAGTTGTGCGCTACGCCAGGCCGGATGCGCATCAACCGCAATCTGCTGTGGCGTAAAGTGGTAGATCTCGCACATCAGCTGCAATGCCTGACGCCACTGGGTTTCGACGCCGCTTTGCGCTAAATCGCCAAAGTACTGACTGAGCACCGCCTGGTCGTCACGCACCAGACAGAAGGTATTTTTCAGATCGCCGCCGAGTGCCAGTATCGGTGGCAGTTGGTTGAAACCGGGCGGTAGCGGCAGGGCATCGGGCACAAACCCACGCGAGCGCCGTAACATTTCACCGCTGGCGCGCATCACAGAATCATCCATGCGTTGCAGGATCGGGCGATTATGCAGCAGCCATCCATCGGCAATCCCCGCCAGCTCCGCCAGCGCGCGATCATTCTCTATTGCAGGGGGCAAACCGTTCAGATTGCCGGATGTCATCACCAGTGGGCCGCCAAAATCCGCCATCAACAGATGCTGGAGAGGATTGGCCGCCAGCATCACACCGATTTCATTCAGACCTGGCGCAATCCCGGCGCTTAACCCGCTTAACAGGTGACGGTCGACCAGCACAATCGGCGCGGCTGGTGAGGTGAGGAACGCGGTGGCCGAATCCGGTAAGCCCAGCGTATCCGGTATCATCACAGCAAAAGGTTTTGCTGGCCGCTGCTTACGCTGCCGCAGGCGCTGCACCGCCAGCGGGTTGCGGGCATCCACCGCCAGATGAAACCCACCCAGTCCTTTAATGGCGACAATCCCGCCTTTTTTCAGCAGCGTCACGGCCTGTTGCAGTGCCGAATCTCCCTTACACCGTTGCCCGTTGTGGTGCCAGATTATCTGCGGGCCGCAATCCGTGCAGGCCAGCGGTTGAGCATGAAAACGGCGGTCTAGCGGGTTGCGGTACTCCCGTTCACAGGCCGGGCACAGGGGAAACGCGGCCATTACCGTGGCGGGACGATCGTAAGGTATGGCGTGGATAATGGTGTAGCGTGGACCGCAGTGGGTACAGTTAATAAAGGGGTAGCGGTAACGTCGGTCCGTGGGATCATGCAGTTCGCGCAGACAGGCGGGACACGTTGCGGCATCGGGGACGATTTGCGTGGTCATGGCACCCTCGTCACTGTGACGAATGGTGAAACTCTCCGGCAGGCTTATCCAGCACATTGTCTGTTGTTCAATGCTATCAATCCGCGCCAGCGGCGGGCAGTGCTGATGCAGCGCCGCCAGTAACGTTGTTGCCGGGCTGGTCAGACGCACCAACACGCCCGCGCCGTCGTTGCAGACGTCGCCTTTGAGCTGGAGTTGTTGTGCCAGTTGCCAGACCCAGGGGCGAAAACCGACGCCCTGGACCTTGCCGCGAATACGTAATGCGATACCGTTGTTATTCATAGGAATTTATACCGTCGCGGCGCAATCTATTGCGCGATAATGGAAAAACCCGCGCGATAAATCGCGCCGCTACGAAGCCCTTGTTACGCTTCTGCCGCTTCGCGCAGGCGCGCTTTCATCTGGTTATAGGTGGTCTGCGCATAGAGTTCAGCCCACGCCTGATCCTCAATCGCGCTGACGTTGACCGCGCAATATTTGGTTTCCGGTGTTTTGGAAATCGGATCAAGATTGTCCTGAGTCAGCTCATTACAGGCACCAATCCACCATTGATAAGTCATATACACCGAACCCTTGTTGATGCGTTCATTGACGTCGGCGCGGCTGATCACTTTGCCGCGTCGTGAGCTGACCCACACCAGTTGCTGGTCTTTTATCCCCAATGCTTCGGCATCCAGCGGGTTGATTTGCATATAACCGGGTTCGTCGGCGAGGGTTTGCAGCGCCGCGCAGTTACCGGTCATGGATCGACAGGAGTAGTGCCCTACTTCACGCACGGTGCAAAGCACCAACGGGTAGTCTTTATCCGGCACTTCCGCCGGGGCGCGCCACTTAGCGGCGAACAACTGCCCCTTACCGGTTGGGGTATCAAACTTATTCCCTTTGTAGAGATAAGGGGTGCCGGGATGGTCCAGCGTCGGGCAAGGCCACTGAACGTGTCCCATCTCGCCCATTTTTTCGTAGGTTACGCCATAGAACAGCGGGCACAGATCGCGCAGCTCATCCCAGATCTGCTGGTTATTGTCGTAATGCATCGGGTAGCCCATTTCTGTGGCAATCAGGCTGATGATTTCCCAGTCACGTTTGACGTTGTATTGCGGTTCGATGGCTTTCTCAAAGCGCTGGAAACCCCGGTCGGCACAGGTAAACACGCCGCCGTGTTCACCCCATGAGGTGGCGGGCAGCAGCACGTCGGCCACTTCGGCGGTTTTGGTCATAAAGATGTCCTGCACCACCACGAAGTCGAGCGCTTCAAAACCCTGACGCACCAGGCCTAAATCCGCCTCGGTCTGGAGCGGATCTTCCCCCATGATGTAGTAAGCCTTCATCTCGCCTTCCAGCGCCAGATGCGGCACTTCTGTGATGCGCACGCCAACTTTGTCGTCCATCACTGCCGGATCAATGCCCCATGCGCTGGCGAACTTCGCTCGCACCGCCGGATCAACCACGTCCTGGTAGCCGGGAAACTGGTTGGGGATGACGCCCATATCGCAGGCACCCTGCACGTTGTTCTGACCGCGCACCGGCCCGACGCCGACATGTTCGCGGCCCAGATTACCGGTCAGCAGCGCCAGGCTGGACAAGCCTTTCACCACATCCACCGCCTGACCAAACTGCGTCACCCCCATGCCCCACATAATGGTGGCGGAAGGTGCTGCGGCGTAGGTGCGCATTGCCTGGCGAATCTGCTGGGCCGGGATACCGGTCAAATGCTCGACATCTTCCGGGGCGTAACCTTTAACGGTCTCGCGATAGGCATCCAGCCCCTCGGTGTATTTAGCGACATACTCCTTGTCGTAAAGTTGCTCATCCAGCAATACGTAACCAAAGGCGTTAACCAGCGCCATATTGCAGCCGTTTTTGATTTGCAAATGTTGATCGGCAATACGGGCGGTTTCGATGCGGCGTGGGTCGCAGACGATGATCTTCGCGCCATTACTTTTGGCTTTGATCACGCGGCGCGCCACGATGGGGTGAGAGTCGGCACAGTTATAGCCCACTACCAGCAGGCATTTGGAGTTTTCGATATCACCGATGGAGTTGCTCATCGCGCCGTTCCCCAGCGTCACCTGTAGCCCGGCGACGGAGGGACCGTGGCACACGCGTGCGCAGCAATCGACGTTATTGGTGTTCAGCACGCCACGGGCGAATTTTTGCATCACATAGTTGGTTTCGTTACCGGTGCCGCGTGAGGAACCGGTGGTCATAATGGCGCGTGGCCCGAACTGCTGCTTAATCTCGCCAAGGCGTTTGGCCGTGTAGCGGATAGCTTCCTCCCAACTAACGGGCTGGAGTTTGCCCCCTTTCTGATAACGGATCATCGGCTGCGTCAGACGTGGCGTGAGCAGTTTGGTGTCGTTGAGGAAGTCCCAGCCATAGTAGCCTTTCAGACACAATTCGTTCTGGTTGGTCACACCATCGGCCGCTTCGGCACGCAGAATTCTGTTGTTCTCGACGACCAGTTTCAGTTTGCAGCCTGCACCGCAATAGGGGCAGACGGTAGTCACTTTTTTCATCTATAGCCAACCTGTAAGAAGTTGAAAAGCCAGGATTAAAACGACAGCGATGAGGGGGCATCTAACGCGGCGCGGCGGCGTTTTTCTGCGCTCATCTGTTCGAGTTTGTTGCGATCGACGCACATGATGGCGTTGGTCGGACAGGCGTCGATGCACGCCGGACCTGATTCACGCTGGTGGCAGAGGTCACATTTGTTAGCCTCGGCTTTTTCCGCCATGACGTTCAGTCCGGCACCGCTGTTGCGAATCACCGGGCGAACCACCACCTCCATCGCACCGTAAGGACAGGCGACGACACAGGTTTTGCAGCCAATGCAGCGTTCCTGCATCACATGGACAAAACCTTTATCACGGCTGATTGCGCCGTTCGGGCAGACGTTGGCGCAAGGGGCATCTTCACACTGGCGGCACATGGTGGCCGTAGAGACATTCACGCCTTTGATGACATGAATGCGGGGCAGGAAGGTCTGCGGGGTGAGCGCCGAGCAATCCTGGTTTTCCTGATGGGACACGACACAGGCTACCTCACACGTACGGCAGCCGATACACTTGCTTGAATCAGCAATGATGAAGCGGTTCATCATAAACTCCTGCATTGAACTTGTTATTGTCAGGGAGCTATACACAAACCGTGCCAGTTTTTTAGTTGTTTAATAACAATGAGTTGCTTGTCGGCCTTGTTGGCATTGACACTTTTGACGATGACATCTGTCGGCACATGTCGTAGCGGTGCGATTTATCGCGCCGCTACGGTTGTGTGCCATCACGCTTCGCTGGTGAGCGCTGCAAACCCTCCGTCACCCACCCAGTCGTCAAGATGTCGATAGACCTGGTCTACCGCGTTCTTCACCGCCTCGGTCATGGGATAGCAAAAGCCCACCAGATCAGGCTGAATGCCGAGAAACACCACCTGACCGACATCGTCTTTAAGCTGGTCAATCAGGTAATTGAGCGGCATATTGTGGGTGGTCATCAGCAACATGTCGGCGATGTCATCCGGGTCGATAACGCGGATTTCACCGGGGGACAGCAACATGTCGGTGGCATCAACAATCAGCAGCAAATCGGGCCGTTGTTCGCGAATGGCGACCACATCGTTTTCCGGCGCGCTGCCGCCGTCGATCACCAGCCAGTCGCCACAGGGGGCGGCGCGACATTTCTCCGCCAGCAACGGGCCTGCGCCGTCATCACCCATCATGCTGTTGCCGACACACAATAAAACCTTAGTCATCACGCCTCCTGACCATCAGATAGATAGCCGGTTCCTGTTGAATGGCCTGGAGCATCGCCAACAGTGCCTGGCTCCATTGCTGTTGCTGCGGCGTCTGACACGCTCTGGCGGTATCAAATGCCTGTGCCAGCATCACCACATGGCTGTGGTCGATCACAATTTCCCCGTAGCGCGGCACGCCGGCCATCTTACGGCTGGCCTGGCTTGCCGCCGGAAGCGTGGCAATCCACGCCAGATAAGCCGCCCAGGGACATACCAGGCTCTCTTCCAGGCAATCAATCACGCCAAGGTGATGACCAATGGCCAGGCTGTAGTACATCACCTGTTGTGCTTCTGCCGGCGTTGCGTCATTTTCATCGACAAATTTGCGGCTAAGTTGGCAAAACACCACGGACTCGCTCATTACACGCGCTCCATCTGCACCAGATTTTCCAGATGCGTAACAATCTCCGTCAGACGTGGATCGTTCTCTTCCGCCAGCCATTGCTGCACTGCGCCATCGCCGTCGGTCAGTTTGTGCATGAAGTTGTCGGCAATTTGTCGTCCATAGCGATAACCCGCCAGACGGCGCGCCGCGCGATCAATGCGAACGCGCAGCGGCTGTACCATCGCCGTATGCAGGATGCGTGCGGGTTGCAGATCCTGTTCGCTTGCCGGACGGGCATGGATTTTTTGCTCCAGCAGACCCAACGCCATGGCGAAGCCGTACAGGGTGGCGGCGGGTGTGGGTGGGCAGCCTGGGATATACACGTCTACCGGCACGATTTTGTCCGTCCCGCCCCAGACGCAGTAGAGATCATGGAAAATACCGCCGCTATTGCCACAGGCCCCGTAGGAGATACAAATTTTCGGGTCCGGGGCGGATTCCCATGCACGTAACGCTGGTGAGCGCATGGCGCGGGTGACCGCGCCGGTGAACAGCAAAATATCAGCATGGCGCGGTGAGGGGACCACTTTGATTCCGAAGCGTTCGGCGTCAAAAAGCGGGGTAAGTGCGGCGAAAATCTCAATTTCACAGCCGTTGCAACCGCCACAGTCAACGCGATAAACGTAGGCTGATCGTTTGATTTTTTTCAGCAATGAAGCCTTCATGCTGGCAATCGACTCTTCCACCGAGAGCGGCAGTGGCAGGCCGTTATGGTCGCGTGGACCTGATACGTTACTCATCCGTTGGCTCCTCGTAACTGACGGTGAAACACGGCGCTGCCGGATGAGGCCAGGCTGTGCTGACGTTTACATGCCGGGCAGGTTTCGAACGCCGACCGCCGGTTTTCCGCCCCCTGGTCGCCGTTATGGCGCAACAAGGCAATGGCATAGTCGATCTCCTTTTGTACCGCGAAGGGATGACCACATTCCCGGCAATAGCACAGCGGAAAAAGCGCCTGTTGCAGCAAATCGGCTTTGTTCCACACCGCCAGTTCGAACTGCTGCGACAGGGTAATTGCGGCGGTTGGACACACCTCTTCACAGCGGGCGCAGAAAATGCAGCGCCCGAGGTTAAAGCTCCACGCCAGTTGCCCGGCTTCGAGATCGGTTGCCACGCTTAACGCATTGGAAGGACATGCATTAACGCAGGCAGCACAACCGATGCACTGCTGCGGATTGTGCTCGGGTTTACCGCGGAAGTTGTCATCCACGTCGATGGGTCGCAAGGGATAAGATTCGGTCGCGATACCGCCTTTGAGCGCGTTTTTAATAAAACTAAACATGATGACTCCCGACTATTTCAGCGGTGAATGGGTGCGCTCAATGCTGTAGCGCTCCAGCTCTTTGTACGGCACCACCTGGCTTTTCTTTTTGCGTACATCCACCACCGTCATGCGATCGGTGCAGGAGTAGCAGGGGTCGAGACTGCCGATGATCAATGGCGCATCGGACACCGTATTGCCGCGCAACATATAGCGCAGCGTCGGCCAGTTGGCGTAGGTCGCCGCACGGCAGCGCCAGCGGAACAGCTTCTGGTTGTCGCCGGTCATGCTCCAGTGGATATCGTCACCGCGCGGCGCTTCGCAGAAACCGAGAGCAAAACGCTGCGGGATGTAGGTAAACCCTTCCACCATCAGGGGGCCGCCAGGCAGGTTATCAAGGCCGAAATCAATCAGATTCAGCGCGGTGAACACTTCATTGATGCGCACTTTAAGCCGCGAAAGCACGTCACAACCGGCAAGGGTATGTACCTCCAGCGGCAGCAGGCCGTAACCGGCAAACGGGTGGTCGGAACGGGTGTCGCGAGCGTGGCCGCTGGCGCGCACCATCGGACCGACGTTACTGAAATCGCGTGCGATACCCGGATCAAGACGGCCAATGCCCACGGTGCGCGATTCAATATTGGGCGTGCTGAGCAGAATGTCGGTCAGGGTATAGACCTCGCGGCGCATCTGCTGCGCCAGTTGGCGCGTCTGTATCATGTCGTCTTTCATCAGGTCACGACGAATTCCGCCGATCAGGTTCAACCCGTAAGTTTTACGTGCGCCGGTCAGGATCTCCGCCATCTTCATCGACAACTCACGCACGCGGAAAAATTGCATAAACCCGGAGTCAAAACCCACAAAGTGGCAGGCCAGACCGAGGTTCAGCAGATGGCTGTGCAGACGCTCCACTTCGAGCAAAATCGAGCGGATCATCTGCGCGCGCGCGGGCACCACAATCCCCATCGCATTCTCCACCGAAGAGGTGTAGGCGGTGCTGTGGGCAAAGCCACAGATGCCGCACACGCGATCGGAGAGGAAGGTGACTTCGTTGTATCCCATGCGGGTTTCTGCCAGTTTCTCCATGCCGCGATGGACGTAGAACAGGCGATAATCGGCATCGATAATATTCTCACCGTCGACAAACAGGCGGAAATGGCCAGGCTCATCGGAGGTGACATGCAGCGGTCCGATGGGCACCACATTGTTCTTGCTGCTACCCAGTTCATTAATAAATTCGTAGGTTTCGCTATCGCTGGTAGGGGCCGGACGTTGGCGATAATCCATGCTGTCTTTACGCAATGGGTAGAGTTCATCGGGCCAGTCGTCCGGTAGCACCAGACGACGTTCGTCCGGCAGCCCAATTGGTTGCAAGCCATACATATCGCGGACTTCGCGTTCACCCCAGACGGCAGCAGGGACGCGTGGCGTCACCGATGGAAACTCTGGTCGATGGGCGTCTACCGCCACCCGGACGGTGATCCAGCATTTGGTGCCGCTCTCCATCGACAGTACGTAGTAAACCGCATAGCTGCCGCAGAGTTGGCGTTCATCATTGCCGAATAGCACCGATAACCAGCCTCCCTGCTGGTAATACAGCCATTCGACAATTTCCGGCAGCATGTTGAGTTTGACGGTAATGGTGATTTGATCTTTGGTCTGCCAGCTCTCCTCCAGCACCGCGTGGGGGAACTTGAGGTGCAGTGCAGCAAGGTAGTGTTGACCGATTTTCTCTTCAGACATGAAATAAGTTCTCTGCAATTACGCCGCCAGCAAGGAGACGAAGGCTAAAAAGGCCAGACCAAAACCGGCCCACGTAATACGTGACGTTTCGAGCATCCGCAGGCGTGCCATGCTGTTTTCAAACAGCGCGATCAGCAGGGCAGCGGCAATCAGTTTGACGATGGCCAGTACCACGGCGAGTACCCCGCCACCCCAGCTAAAGGCGTGCATCTGCCCCCAGGGCAAAAACACCCCGACAAACATTTGCAGCACCACTAACTGTTTTAACGAAATGCCCCACTTCAGTACGGCAAAGCCTGCGCCGCTGTATTCGGAAAGTGGCCCCTCCTGCAACTCCTGCTCGGCTTCCGCCAGGTCAAACGGCAGTTTCCCCATCTCGATAAACGTGGCGAAGGCGCAGGCGGCCAGCGCCAGCAACAGCGTCAGACTGTGGCTGAGCGGCCAGGCATGGACGGTCATGGCAATGTTGCTGATATGGGTACTGCCTGCCACCTGAGCCGCCACCCACAGGCCGAGCAGCAACATCGGCTCCACCAGCACGCCGAGCATCGTCTCGCGGCTGGCACCGATGCCGGTGAACGGACTGCCGGTGTCCAGGCCCGCAATGGCGAAAAAGAAGCGGGCGATGGCGAACAAATAAATCAAGGTGATTAGGTCGCCAACTGGCGGCAACGGCGAGGTGAGGGTAACCACCGGCAGCGCAGTAGCAATGGTCAACATCACGCCGACCATCACCAGCGGCATCAGGCGAAAAACCCAACCCGCAGCGGCGGGTGCCACGCTCTGGCGACCGAGTAACTTGAACAGATCCCGATACTCCTGCAACACGCCAGGACCACGCCGGTTATGCAAGCGCGCGCGGGCCATGCGCGAAATGCCGGAGAGCAAGGGCGCAGCCAGAAATAAGGCCAACGCCTGGGTAAGGGCAAAAAATAACGTCGTCATAGTGGTTCCTCAGGCGATGACCGCGACCAGCAAAATCGCCAGTTCAATAAATGCCAGACGCCGGAACGTGATGGCGATCCCGTCACCCCGCCAGCCAGGCACCCATCGCACCGGATTAAGGTGTTTGCGTAAGGCGAGGAGGGGCGCAAAGGCCGCTCTCACCGGTTGGGCAAAACCCGATGCGGTGATCACCATCGCTGCTTCGTGGTCGTAGCCACAAACCCATGCCGGGCCACGCGTGCGGTGCGGCAGGCGTTCGCCACGGAACAGCACCAGCAACAGCACAGGCAGCAGTGGCGTCATAATCAGCAGCAGGGCGATCAGCGGTTGCGATACCAGCGTCTGCGCGGTGTTGAGTGGGAGTGGGATGGCATGTTGCAGCAACGGCAGCAACCAGGGAGTCGCGACACCGGCAATCACGCAACCCAACGCCAGCAGAACGACGGTGATATTCATCAGGCCGGGCGGGTTGGTGGCCTGTTCGGCCTCCGGGCTGCGGGGTGCGCCGAGGAAGGTGACGCCATAGACCTTGGCCATACACATCACCGCCAGCGCGCCAGTGATCGCCAGTCCAACCGCCAGCAGCGGCCCAAGGACACGCGCAATAAAGGAAGCCTGGTTGCCTAACTGGAAGAATGACTGATAGATCACCCATTCACCGGCAAAGCCATTAAGCGGCGGCAAGGCGGCCATCGCCATCAAACCCACCAGCATCGCCAACGAAATCAGCGGCATACGCTTGCCAATCCCGCCCAGTTTCTCAATGTCGTGCTGACCAGTGCGGAACCACACCGCGCCAGCGCCGAGGAACAGCGTGGTTTTAAACAGGCTGTGATTAAACAGATGGTAGAGGCCACCGATCATCCCCAACGCCACCAGCGCCGGTTGGTGCAGCGCAATGCCGATAAAGCCGCAACCCACGCCCAGCAGGATAATGCCGATGTTTTCCAGCGAGTGATAAGCCAGCAGGCGGTTGATGTTGTGCTCCATCAGGGCGTACAGCCCGCCGGTAAAGGCGGTCACCATACCGAGCACCACCACCAGCACCCCCCACCACAGCGGCAACACGTCGGCGATCAGTGAAACGCTGATCATGCCGTACAACCCTACCTTCAGCACTACGGCGGAAAACAGCGCTGCGGCCGGAGCCGGGGCATTGGCATGCGCCTGGGGTACCCAGCCGTGCAGCGGAATAATGCCCGCCAGCAGACCAAAGCCGAGCAAACTTAACAGCAACACCAGCGGAGAGAGCGCCGCCCCCTGGAGCGCCAGGCGTAATCCGTCAAAACTCAGCGTGCCAAACTGCTGCCACAGCAACCAACAGGCAGCGACCAGCAGAAGCGTGCCAAGGCGACCCAGTGCAAACCAGAGTTGGCCGGACTTGCGACATCCGGTGAGGAAGTAGCCTGCCAGCGCGACAATTTCGGCCATCGCCACCAGGGTGGCGAGGTTAGCGGCGAGCAGAGCAACAGTCGCGGCGGCGAGGATCAGATTGACCAGCAAACCGTTGGCTTTAACCTGAGAATGCCGATGCCAGCTTACGTTAAACAGGCAGATAAACAGGCCGCAGAGTGACACTGTCACTAACCATATGCTGTTAAAGCTATTCAGTTGTAGCTGCCAACGCCACAGCGTCAGGATGGCGCTGAATCCGAGCAGGCCCTGGACGCTGGCTGCCAGCAGCAACGCACAACTTATCGCGCCACCGATACCGGCAACAACGCCACTGATGTGCCGGTTAAACGCGGTGATGCCCGCCAGTAACGCACTGAGCATCAGACCGGTCAGTGCCCAGTGGATCAGAAAAAAAACATTCATTTACGTGCCTCTGGCTGGCTGAACAGGCTTAAATCACCCAGCGCACCCGCCAGCGTAAGTTCACGCTTGCGTTTGCTGGCTTTGGCGATATCGGTGTTGTCGATCAGTTGCAGCGCTTTCGTCGGACAGGTGCGCACGCAGGCTGGACCCTGCTCATCGAAGCTGCACAGATCACATTTCACCGCGACAGCACGAATGCCAGGAACCCAGTCCAGCAGCGAACTAACGCGCAGGGGATCGGCAGGGGCGGCAGGCGCTTTGGGGCTGTTGACGTCTGCCGGGATGTGTAACGGGCGGCTGCCGGAAAATTCGATAGCCCCAAACGGGCAGGCTATGCCGCACAGTTTGCAGCTGACGCACAGGTTAGCGTTCAGCTGTACCGCGCCATCCACACGGTTAATGGCATTCACCGGGCAGACGCTGGCACAAGGGGCGTCTTCGCAGTGGCGGCACAACTGCGGGGCGGATTCGTCCCGGTTGCGCATCACCTTTAAACGCGGCATCGACTGTAAACCCTGTTGCCGGTGCGTCTCCGCGCAGGCCGCTTCACAGGTATGACAACCAATGCATAATGTTGAATCAGCGATTACAAAACGGTTCACCAACGGATTCCTCTGGTGACTGTCGTCATTAATGACGAAATCATGCCGATAACCTGTCGCTTCGACAGTTTTCGACACCCTCAACCTCTTTACGCCACGGCGGCTTGTTGTAGCCGTTCCATCGACACCGGGGTGTTTTCATGGACCGCCAGATAGAGGCTGTCGTAAATCGGCTGAATCAGTTCCAGATAGTGGGTAAGTACTTTCTCGCGATCGCGATTGCTGAAGGCATTGTCGATGCAACCGTCATTATCGATATTGGCATGACCAATCAATATCTTATCGCTGTCATCCGGCAGCGCGAGAAAGTACTCGATACGGTGATTGTTAAAGCCTTCGCCTGGCTGAATATGAATGACGAAGTGTTCAAATAAGAAGAAGCGCAAGTCATCCCCCGGTGTGCAGGCGATGGTGTGGTGCAGTTTGGCTTTTGACAGGGTTATCCCCTGAACTAAGGCGTTGCCGTATTGTTTCCACTGTGCCTGCAAGCGTTGATGCTTATCAGCGATGTAGGCTGCTTTGTCACTCAGTTCCCTAATATCCATTATTAAATCACTCTGTTTGTGCGGATATTCCCCTAAGGCACATTTCGTGCCATGTTTTTAACGTATTGAATTTTATGGTTAATATATAAATTCCCGTTGCAAAAAAACCGTCAGTGACATGTCATTTCGTCATCTTTGACATCGACACGCCGCCGCGCTGGCACCGTCTTTGCATTAGCAGCCCTCAGTGAACCCAGGAGGCAGCATGCACGAAATTACCCTCTGTCAACGCGCAGTCGAACTGATCGATAACCACGCACGACAACATGGCGCACGCCGTGTCACTGCGGTCTGGCTGGAGGTCGGGGCGTTTTCTTGCGTGGAGACCAGCGCGATGCAGTTCTGCTTTGAACTGACGTGCCGGGGCACCCTGGCTGAAGGGTGTGAACTTCATCTTCATCAGCAGGAGGCGGAGTGCTGGTGTCACGATTGCCAGCAGTACATCACGCTGCTTACGCAGCGCGTCAGACGGTGCCCGCAATGTGGCGGTCATCAACTGCGCATCGTGGCGGATGATGGCGTGCAAATTAAGCGGCTGGAAATCGATCAGGAGATCAATCATGTGTAGTACCTGTGGTTGCGGTGAAGGCAACCTGTATATCGAAGGCGATGAGCGTAACCCGCATTCGGCGTTTCGCAGCGCCCCGTTTGCCCCGGCACCACGTCGGGTGCCGCGGATTTCTGGCATAAACCTCAGTGAGCATGGCGATCTGCATTATGGGCACGGCGTGGCCGAAGCCCATGCACCGGGTATCAGCCAGCGTAAGATGCTGGAGCTGGAGCTTGATGTGCTGGATAAAAATAATCAGCTGGCGCAGGCGAATCGCGCCGCTTTTACTGCGCAGCGTCAACTGGTGCTGAACCTGGTGTCCAGCCCTGGCTCCGGTAAAACCACCCTGCTGACCGAAACCCTGAAACGGTTACAGGGCAAGGTGCCCTGCGCGGTGATCGAGGGAGATCAGCAGACGGTAAATGATGCCGCACGCATCCGCGCCACGGGCACACCAGCGATTCAGGTGAATACCGGCAAAGGTTGCCATCTGGATGCGCAAATGGTTCAGACGGCGATGCAGCGTCTGCCGCTGGCAGACAACGGGGTGCTGTTTATTGAAAACGTCGGCAACCTGGTGTGTCCGGCGAGTTTTGATTTGGGTGAACGCCACAAAGTTGCGCTGCTCTCGGTGACGGAAGGTGAGGATAAGCCACTAAAATATAAGTATATGTTTGCTGCGGCTTCGCTGATGTTGCTCAACAAAATTGACTTGTTGCCGTATCTGCAATTCGATGTCGACCGTTGTCTGGCCTATGCCCGCGAGGTCAACCCGGATATCCAGATCATGCTGGTTTCCGCCACCAGCGGCGCAGGCATGGAAGCGTGGATTAACTGGCTGGAGAGCGAGCGATGTGCATAGGCATTCCGGGCCAGATTGTTGAGCGCCAGGGTAATGACGCGAAAGTGGATGTGTGTGGTGTGCAGCGCGATGTGAATTTAACGCTGGTGGGTGATGCGGCGGTGGGCCAGTGGGTGTTGGTGCACGTTGGCTTTGCCATGAGCATCATTGATGAAGCGGAGGCGCGTGACACCCTCGATGCGCTGCAAAACATGTTCGACATGGAACCTGATGTCGGGGCCTTGCTGTACGGCGAGGAGCGTGGCTGATGCGTTATGTTGATGAATATCGCGATCCCACCCGCGTGATGCAGCTGATTGAAACCCTGAATAAGCGGGCGCCATTGCTGGATTACGATGCACAGCATCCGTTGCAGATTATGGAGGTGTGCGGGGGACATACCCACGCCATCTTCCGTTTTGGCCTCGATCAGTTGCTGCCTGATAACATCGATTTTATCCACGGTCCGGGCTGTCCGGTATGCGTGTTACCGATGGGGCGCATTGATAGCTGCATTGAAATTGCCCGCCATCCTGAAGTGATTTTCTGTACCTTCGGCGACGCCATACGCGTGCCGGGCAGACAGGGATCGCTAATGCAGGCCAAAGCGCAGGGGGCGGATGTACGGGTGGTATATTCACCGATGGATGCCCTGACGCTGGCGCGTCTGAATCCACACCGTAAGGTGGTGTTTTTCGCTCTCGGCTTTGAAACCACCATGCCCGCCACGGCCATTACGCTGCAACAGGCCAAAGCGCAACAGGTCACCAATTTCTTCTTCTTTTGCCAGCACATTACGCTTATCCCCACCCTGCGCAGCCTGCTGTCGCAGCCGGATAACCGCATCGACGCCTTCCTGGCACCGGGTCATGTCAGCATGGTGATCGGCACTGCCGCCTATGAGTTTATCCCCCGGCATTTCCGGCGGCCACTGGTGGTGGCGGGTTTCGAGCCGATGGATTTGTTGCAGGGCGTGTTGATGTTGGTGGAGCAAAAAATCAAGCAGCAAAGCCGGGTGGAGAATCAATACAAACGTGTGGTGCCGGATGAGGGAAACCTGCTGGCGCAGCAAGCCATGCGCGAGGTTTTTTGCCTCCGAGGGGCGTCTGAATGGCGCGGATTGGGGGTGATTGCGGAATCCGGTGTTCAGTTGACGGAGGCGTATCAATCCTATGATGCGGAGGTCAGATTCCGGCCACAGCAGCAGCAGGTGAGTGACGACCCGCGCGCACGTTGTGGCGATGTGCTCACCGGGCGTTGTAAACCGCATCAATGTCCGATGTTCGGCAAGGGCTGCAATCCACAAAACGCCTTTGGTGCGCTGATGGTCTCCTCGGAAGGGGCCTGCGCGGCCTGGTATCAGTACAGAAGTCAGGAAGTGAATGATGAAATCAATTGAATTAGCACATGGCAGTGGCGGCAGAATGATGCAGCAACTGATCGCCGATCTGTTTCTCCAGGCTTTTGACAATCCCTGGCTGGCGGAGCAGGAAGATCAGGCGCGGTTGGGGTTAAGCGAGCTGACCGGTAAAGGGGATCGGCTGGCATTTTCCACCGACAGCTACGTTATCGATCCGCTTTTTTTCCCTGGCGGGGATATCGGCAAGTTGGCGGTGTGCGGCACGGTCAACGATATTGCCGTCAGTGGCGCGCAGCCGCGCTGGCTTTCCTGTGGTTTTATCCTTGAAGAGGGGCTGCCGTTAGTGACGCTGGAACGGGTGGTGACCAGCATGGCGCAGACGGCCAGAGACGCGGGGGTCAGCATCGTTACCGGCGACACCAAAGTGGTGCCGCGTGGCGCGGTCGATAAGCTATTCATCAATACCGCCGGTCTTGGCGCGATTCCTGCCGGATTAAGCTGGGGCGCAGCACAGATTGACGTTGGCGATGTGTTGATCGTCAGTGGCACCCTGGGTGACCACGGAGCCACGATCCTCAATTTGCGTGAACAGCTGGGGCTGGATGGGGATTTGGCAAGTGATTGCGCGCCACTGTCTACGTTGATTGCGCCGTTGGTCGGCATCAGCGGCGTGAAGGCGTTACGTGATGCCACGCGCGGTGGCGTCAATGCGGTACTGCATGAGTTCGCCGCTGCCAGCCACTGCGGGATGGAAATCCACGAAAGTCAGCTACCGCTCTCCCCGGCGGTGCGAGGTGTTTGCGAATTGTTAGGTCTGGATGCGCTGAATTTTGCCAATGAAGGAAAACTGCTGATAGCAGCTTCAGCCGAAGCGGCACCGGCAGTCGTCGCTGCATTGCAGCGCCATCCTTTGGGTGAGCGTGCCGCAATTATCGGCATCGTGACTGAAAAGCCCGGCGTCAGAATGAACGGACTTTATGGCGTCAGACGTACCCTGGAACTCCCGCATGCAGAACCCTTGCCACGAATTTGTTGATCTATGCCTGGTCTCCCCGAAAGAAAACCACATAAACTTTAATTCTCATCAATATTGGACGATGGACTCACCTCCATATTTAGCGGGAGGTCTTTCAATGGACGACATACATGGCATATACCCCGATGAGCGATATCGGGCAGCAGGGATTGTTTGATATCACCCAGACCCTGCTGCAACAGCCCGATTTTAGTGCGCTTGCTGATTGCCTGACCCGTTTGGTTAAACAAGGGGCATTGGCGGACCGCGTGAATGTGTTGCTTTATCATCCGCAACACCGGCAAGTCAGTTTTTATGGCAGAGATAAGACGCTCACGCCGGATCAGCAGAGCTTACTGGCGACGGGACCGATGCAACGCATCCTTTCCCGTCCTGAAGCGCTGATTTGTCCCTGGCGTGAGTTTGAGGCGGCCTGGCCCCAAGTAGCTAGCCTGCCGCTTTATACACCTTTTGGGCGCTACTGCCTGCTACCGCTGGTTTCCAGTGGCGAGATCTACGGTGGCTGTGAGTTTATTCGCGACAGCAACAAGGGCTGGAGCGAGAAAGAGCTGGAACGTCTGCATACCCTGACGCAGGTGGTGGGGTTGTGCGCCCAGCAGATTCGCAGCACCCAGGATATCGATCACCATTGCCAGGTGCTGAGTCGTGAGCGGGATGACTTTCGCATTTTGGTGGCGGTGACCAATGCAGTGCTGTCGAAACTGGATCTTGACGAGGTGATGCAGGAAACCGCGCGTGAAATCCATCACCACTTTGCCATTGATTCCATCAGCATCGTGGTGCGCAGCAGCCGTAAAGCGTGGCTCACTATTTATTCCACCCATTTTGTCGATGAAGCGTCACCTATTCATGATCTGAGTGAAGTGCCTGAAGCGGGTACGCTCTCCGAACAGGTGTTTGCCAGTGGTGAAATGTTGTTGCTGAACCTTTACCCGCAGCAACAAGCGGCTTCCTACGAGCGCAGGTTGTTGGAGCTTTGGGATAATCAGGCTCAGACGTTGTGCCTGATGCCGCTGAAATTTGGTGACAATATGTTGGGGGTGATGAAGCTGGCGCAATGCGGTGAACGGGGCTTTAGCGCCGCCAACCTTGAGTTGTTGCATCAAATCGCTGAACGCATTGCGATTGCGCTCGATAATGCGCTGGCATGGCAGGAAATCAATCGACTAAAGGAGAGCCTGACGGATAAAGGTTCGTGGGCCACGGAGTCGATCAATGCCGGGAACCCTGATGTTGGTGAAATTATTGGCCGCAGCGAAGTGATGATGGATGTGCTGAAACAGGTCGAGATTGTGGCAGCCAGCGACAGCACGGTGTTGATCCTTGGCGAAACCGGCACCGGAAAGGAGTTGATTGCGCGCGCCATTCACAACCAAAGCCAACGCAATCGTCGGCGAATGGTAAAAATGAATTGCGCCGCGATGCCTGCCGGGCTGCTGGAAAGCGATTTGTTTGGTCACGAACGGGGGGCCTTTACCGGGGCCAATACCCAGCGAATTGGTCGCTTTGAACTGGCGGATAAAAGCTCGTTATTCCTTGATGAAGTGGGGGATATGCCGCTGGAGTTGCAGCCGAAACTGCTGCGCGTGTTACAGGAAAAGGAGTTTGAACGCCTTGGCAGCAACAAACTGCAAACGGTCGATGTGCGACTGATTGCGGCGACTAACCGTGACCTGAAGCAAATGGTGGCTGACCGTGAATTTCGTAACGACCTTTACTATCGGTTGAACGTTTTTCCCATCCGATTACCGCCATTGCGTGAGCGACCGGAAGATATCCCGCTGCTGGTGAAATCGCTCACTTTCAAAATCGCTCACCGCCTGAATCGTAATATTGACAGCATTCCCGCGGAAACCCTGAGTATGCTGCGACGCATGGAGTGGCCGGGAAATGTGCGAGAACTGGAGAATGTGATTGAAAGGGCGGTGCTGATGACGCGCGGCAATGTGCTGCATCTGTCGCTGCCGGAAATGCTGGACACTCCGACCGCCAAAAAAATCGCCGCGCCCGTCACCGAGCCACGCGAAGGAGAGGATGAATATCAGCTGATTATGCGGGTGCTGCGTGAAACGAACGGTGTGGTGGCCGGACCGCGTGGTGCAGCCCAGCGTCTGGGCATCAAGCGAACCACCTTACTTTCGCGGATGAAGCGTTTGGGGATTAACAAAGTGGAGTCGTAACCCGCTCGTCGCGTCGCGGTGCCGGAAACCGCGCCGCTACGATGCCACCTCAACAATGTATTGAATCAGCGCTTCAGCCGCCGGAGCATGAAGTGCGCCCTGGCGCAGGGTTAAGCCAATCGAACGGTGTGGTGGCCGGACCGCGTGGTGCAGCCCAGCGTCTGGGCATCAAGCGAACCACCTTACTTTCGCGGATGAAGCGTTTGGGGATTAACAAAGTGGAGTCGTAACCCGCTCGTCGCGTCGCGGTGCCGGAGACCGCGCCGCAACGGGCCGAACGCAACCGTAGCGGCGCAATTTATTGCGCGATGCTGTGCACGATGTGGGCAAACCCGCGCGATAAATCGCGCCGCTACGATGCCACCTCAACAATGTATTGAATCAGCGCTTCAGCCGCCGGAGCATGAAGTGCGCCCTGGCGCAGGGTTAAGCCAATCTCACGGCGGGTGTCCGGTAAGGCAAACCTCAACGGCTGCAAAATTCCGGCTTGCAGTTCGTACTCCAGTTGGTGCGAGGAAACGGCGGCTATCATATCGGAATTTAGCAGCAGACCGCGCACAATCGCCAGATCGCCGCTTTCCACCACCGGGGTGGGGGCGGCCATTCCCAACGTCGCGAAAGCCGCGTCCAGCAAGTGACGGGAAGGGGTGTTATCGCGCGGCAATATCCACTGCGCATCAGCCAAATCGTTGGCCGTCAGGGTGCGTCCCGCCAGAGGGTGCTGGGGCCTTACCAGCAACACCAGCGATTCAGCAAACAACACCTGATTGTGGATATCCAACACCTGCTCGTCCTGACGTAATGCCCCAAGAATGAAATCAATATCCCCGGCGCGCAGCTCGGTAATTAAGGCGTCGAAGGCGCTTTCATTGGTCACCACTTTAATGCCCGGATGCGCCGCCACCAGCCGGGTTATCGCCAGCGGCAGCAGGGTGCTGCGGCACAGCGGCAGCGCGCCAACATGCACCGTGCCACGCAAAATCCCGGTTGCAGCGGCGAGATCTTCCGGGATATGACGGATTTCATTCAGCGCGCGACTGATAAAGGGGGCCATCTCGCGCGCCGCGGTAGAAGGCATCATCCCTTTTGGCGTACGTTGAAACAGCGTCAGCCCGGCACCCTTTTCCAGCACCTTAAGGGCGGCGCTCACCGCTGGTTGGCTGATGTTGAGAGAGTTAGCCACGCTTTGCGTATGGTGCAGGCGATACAGCCGGAGAAACACCTGAAGGCGTCGCACATTAAATAACCAAATCGGTTCTGCCTCTTCCCGCTGGTGGTCACGCTGTTTCAGCCGTGCCAGCGCCGCGGGAATGTGCTGCAATTCGTTGATCGCGCGCTGGGCACGCGGCAACACGCATTTTCCCATTTCGGTCAGCAGCATGCCGCTGGCATGACGTTCAAACAACGGCATCGCTAAAGTGTGTTCAAGATCACGAATAGAACGGGTGATCGCCGACTGGGTTCGAAATAATTTCTCCGCAGCTTCTGACACTGTACCGCGTTCTGCAATCATACAAAAAGCACGTAGTTGCATGATTTTAATATCATTATCTTGCTGCGTCATTTTCGGTTCAGCCTCACGTCCTGCGGCGATCAAAATCACAACATAAATAAAAATCATAGCTCGCGCAATGAAAGGCATTATTCGCGCGGATGGCTGCATGTCAGGATGAAAAAAAACGCAACAGCAGGAATACAAGATGGAAAACACCGCTAAAAAAAGTGCCCTCGTCGTCAGTGCTCACTCCGCCGATTTCGTCTGGCGCGCAGGTGGCGCAATCGCGCTGCACGCTGAACGTGGCTATGACGTCCATGTGGTTTGTCTTTCGTTTGGCGAACGGGGTGAATCCGCCAAACTGTGGCGTAAAGGCAATATGACGGAGGAGATCGTCAAAGCGAACCGTCGCAGCGAAGCGCAGTCAGCCGCAGACATCCTCGGTGCCTCGATTGAGTTTTTTGATCTTGGTGATTACCCGCTGCGTGCCGATAAAGAGACGCTTTTCCGTCTGGCTGATGTGTTCCGCAAGATTCAGCCGCACTTTGTCCTGACCCATTCTGTGGCTGATCCCTATAACTATGACCACCCGCTGGCGGCCAATCTGACCCAGGAAGCACGCATCATTGCCCAGGCGGAGGGTTACCGTCCGGGAGAACCGATTATTGGCGCCCCGCCGGTTTACTGTTTTGAACCGCATCAGCCCGAGCAGTGCCACTGGAAACCGGACGTGCTGCTGGACATCACCTCGGTGTGGGAAAAGAAATACGCCGCGATTCAATGCATGGCCGGTCAGGAGCATCTGTGGGAGTACTACACCCGCGTGGCGCTGCAACGTGGCGTGCAGGCAAAACGTAATGTCGGTATCGCTTCCTCACGCGTACTCAGCCACGGTGAGGGTTATCAAAGCCTGTTCCCGCGCGTGACGGAGGATCTGGCATGAGTGATGTCAACCAGAAAGGTGTGGTGGTACGGCATATCGAGCGTGCCGATGCGGCGTTGATCGCGCAATTCGCGCGCTTCGGCGTGGCGACGGTACATGAAGCGCAGCAGCGTCAGGGCTTGCTGGACAGGCGCATTCGTCCGGTGCAGCAGGGCACCACCATAGCGGGCAGCGCGGTGACGGTGCTGGTATCGCCGGGGGATAACTGGATGTTCCACGTTGCGGTGGAACAATGCCAGCCCGGTGACGTGTTGCTGGTGGCTCCCACCTCAGATTGCTATGACGGCTTCTTTGGCGATCTGCTGGCGACCTCGTTGCAGGCGCGAGGCGTGGTCGCACTGGTGGGGGATATCGGCATCCGCGATAGCCAAACCTTGCGTGAAATGGCATTCCCGGTCTGGTCACGCGCGGTTTACGCGCAGGGCACAGTCAAGGAGACGCTGGGTTCGGTCAATGTGCCGGTGATCTGTGCCGGTCAGTTAGTCCATCCTGGCGATGTAGTGGTGGCTGACGATGACGGTGTGGTGATTGTTCCCCGTGCCGACATTCCGACCGTTGCGCAGGCGGCGGCGCAGCGCATTGAGGTGGAGGAGAGCAAACGGCAGCGGCTTGCCGCAGGTGAGCTGGGACTGGATATCTATCAGATGCGACAAAAACTGGCGGCGAAGGGACTGCGCTATGTCGAAACGCTGGCTGAACTGAAGAATAGCTAACTATGAAACAGACGCTGATCCCCTGTGTGTTAATGCGTGGCGGCACCTCGAAAGCCGCCTGTTTTCTGGCGCAGGATTTGCCAACTGACCCGGCGTTGCGCGATCGGGTGCTGCTGGCGGTGATGGGCTCGCCTGATGCACGTCAGATTGACGGGATCGGCGGTGCCGATCCCCTGACCAGCAAGGTCGCGATCATTTCGCCGTCAACCCGTGCAGATGCCGATGTGGATTACCTGTTCGCCCAGGTGAATGTCGATAAAGCGCTGGTTGATTACGGGCAGAACTGCGGCAACATTCTGGCGGCGGTGGCCCCGTTTGCTATCGAGAAAGGCGTGGTAGCGGTCCAGGGGGCGCTAACGCGGGTGCGCATTTTTATGGTCAATACCGGGCAGATCGCCGAAGCGCAACTCTCCACGCCGGATGGCGCGGTGGAGTATGAAGGCGATGTTCAGATTGATGGCGTTCCGGGTTATGCGGCGCAACAGGTGCTGAATTTTACCGATATCGCCGGTTCGAGTTGTGGCGCACTGCTGCCCACCGGCCAGGCGCAGGATCACTTTGCCGGTGTCGCCGTGACCTGTATCGATAACGGTATGCCGGTGGTGCTGGTACGTGCTGCCGATCTCGGGCGTACCGGGCGTGAAAGCCGTGAACAACTGGATAATGATGACGAACTCAAAGCGCGGCTGGAGTCGATCCGTCTACAGGCCGGACCGCGGATGAATCTGGGCGATGTTGCTGCGCGTACCGTGCCAAAAATGACGCTGATAGCCGAACCGAATCACGGTGGCTGTGTATCGACGCGCACCTTTATTCCGCATCGTTGCCACGCCTCCATCGGGGTGCTGGGCGCAGTGAGCGTGGCAACGGCTTGTCTGATCCCGGGGTCGGTTGCGCAGGGCATTGCGCGGCTGGAGGCGGGCCGTGAACAACGGCTGGCGGTGGAACACCCGAGTGGCGAATTCAGCGTGATGTTGCAGCGTGATGAAGCCGGCAACGTTATCCGCAGCGGTTTGATTCGCACCGCCCGACTGCTGTTTATCGGTGCGGTAGCGGTACCGGGTTCACTCTGGCAGGGGAAGGTCAATGACTAACATCGCGATTATCGGCTTTGGTGAGGCCGGACGGATCTATGCGCAGGACCTGGCAAGCCTGGGCGCACAGGTGAAGGTGTGGGACAAAAAGTTTCTTAATGCGGAAGGTGATGCGCTGAAGGCGCAGGCCGAACAGGTTGGTGTACAGCCTGCGGGCAACCTTGCGCTGGCGCTGACAGGGGCGGAGCTGGTGCTGTCGCTGGTGACCGCCGGTAACGCGTTTGCGGTCGCCGAACAGGCTGCCGCGCTGTTACGCGAGGGGCAAACCCTGTTGGATTTCAACTCCGTAGCACCGGAGACGAAACGCGCGGCGGCGCGTGCCGTGGCTCAGGGGGCGGGGCGTTATATCGATGTGGCGGTGATGGCCCCGGTTCCGCCAAAACGGCTCGCGACGCCACTGCTACTCGGCGGCACGCAGGCGAGGCAGATTGCCGCGCAGTTGAGTGAACTCGGATGTCAGGCGCGCGCCGCCAGCGAAGAGGTCGGTGCGGTTTCTGCCATCAAGATGTGTCGCAGCGTGATGATTAAAGGGTTGGAAGCGTTAACCACCGAGTGCCTCGGCGCAGCGCAACGTTATGGCGTGGAAGACGCGGTGCTGGAATCGCTGCATGCCAGTTTCCCGTCGCTGGGATGGCAGGCCGAGCTGCCAGATTATCTGATCAGTCGGGTGGCAGAACACGGCGTGCGCCGTGCCGAAGAGATGCAGGAAGTGGTGAAAACGCTTCAGGATGTCGGGCTGGCGGGCACCCTCAGTCAGGCTATCCGTCATGTGCAGGCCGATTTACCGGCCCAGCTTAGCGCCCATCATCTGCGTTACCGGGATGTGGTGCCGTTTAGCTGGCGTGCGGTGCTGACGAAACTGGCGGAAAAACCGTAAAAAAATACGCGTGATAAATCACGCCGCTACGGGCGGTAGCGGCGCGATTTATTGCGCTAGGGGGTTTCGAGCACGTCAGCGCTGCCGCCGACGCGTAAAAACACCGGGATGGCGCTGAGCGGGGCGGCAACGGTGATACGCTGTCCCCCCTGGTAACGCTCGCCATTGCGCGCAATCCACTGATCGCCCGCCGGTAACCAGAGGTCGCGTTCGCGCTGTCCAGCGTGCAGCACCGGGGCCACCAACAGATCGCGGCCCAGCAGATACTGATCTTCCACCTGCCAACTCTCGGCTTGCTCAGGATAGTGATAAAACAGCGGGCGCATCACCGGATCGCCCAGCTCATGGGCTTCGCGCATCAGCCCGTCAATATAGGGGCGCAGCCGTTCACGTTGCAGCAGGCAACTTTTCATCAGGGCGAAATTCTCGTCGCCGTAACTCCACACCTCATTGGGCGAGCCGCTGTTGCACTGTGCAATGCCGTCACGCCAGGCTTCGGCTGGTTCAATCTGCGGTTCGCGGTAGCCGTGCAGCCGCATCACCGGGCAGAACACCGCCCACTGGAACCAGCGAATCAGCAATTCGTGAAACGCTGGATCGTGAATGTTGCCGCCCTGGAAGCCGCCGATATCGGTGGTCCACCACGGAATACCGGCCATCGCCATATTCAGTCCGGCAGTGAACTGATTGCGCAGCGCGTGGAAGGAGGAGTGAACATCACCCGACCAGGCGAGTACGCCGTAACGCTGGCTACCTGCCCAGGCGCAGCGCACCAGGTTGACGATTTCGCTTTCCCCCTGCTGTTGCAACCCCTCATAAAAACCACGCGCAAACAGTTGCGGATAGATATTGCCCACTTCCTGTACCGGACCGAGATGATAGCGATAGTTATCAAAATCGTAGGCGCGGTATTCCGGCTCAGCCTCATCCAGCCAGAAACTGCGAATCCCGTGATCGTAATAGTTTTGCTTCACTTCCTGCCAGACAAACTCGCGGGCGGCGGGATGGGTAGCATCAAAGAAGGTGGTGTTGCCCATAAAATCCAGGTTCACCGAGACGCCGCGCTCGCTGTTTACCAACAGGCCTTTGGATTTCATCAGACGATAATTTTCACTGCGGCTGTCCACCGTAGGCCAGACCGAAACCATAGTTTCAATCCCCATTGCCTTCAGTTCTGCTACCATCGCCCGTGGATCGGGCCAGTCACGGGCATCAAAACACCAGGTTCCCTGATTCGGCCAATGGAAAAAGTCGATAACGATGACCGAAAGGGGCAATTGACGGCGGCGATACTCACGCGCCACCTCCAGCACTTCCTGCTGGGTACGATAGCGCAGCTTGCATTGCCAGAAACCGGTAGCAAAGCCCGGCATCATGGGTGCGGTGCCGGTGGCACGGCCATACTGGCGCACGATATCCGCCGGGGTATCGCCTGCGGTGATCCAGTAATCCATCTGGTCCGTCACCTCGGCCTGCCAGCGCGTGCCGTTCTTGCCGAAGGTCACTTCACCGATCGCCGGATTGTGCCACAGCAAGCCATAGCCAAGGCTGGAAACCATAAACGGCACGCTGGCCTGCGAATTGCGCTGTGCCAGTTCCAGCGTACACCCTTTCAGATCCAGACAATCCTGCTGGTACTGGCCCATGCCGTAGATTTTCTCTTCTGGCCGCGCTTCAAAGCGCACGCTGAGCTGATACTTCCCGCCGGGAATCGGGCGGAAGGTGCGGGCGTCCAGTTTCAATGCGCTGATGTACTTGTCCTGGCTCTTTTCGGTCGCACCTATGCCGACGGTGCTGCGTTGACGCCAGAACTCTTCCAGCAACAGTTCACCGTGCTGGTTGTAAAAGGCCAACTGACCACGAATATTGACCACGGCGGTGATATTGCCGTTACGAATACGTAGCGATTCAGGCTCGCGCTGGATGTCTGGCTCGCAAGGCGTTGGCGCTAACAAGGCCCAGTCGTTGTCAGTCAGTGCCGCCTGGCAGGTCGCTCGTACCCGCAGGCTATTTGCCCCCCAGGGTTCGATAACCAGGGTCTGACGGTCAAAGGTCCAGATAATACGCTGGGATTCGGCGCGTAATTCGCTCATGACAACTCCTGTGGTTGCAGCACGGTAGGGCCGGTTGTGGCGGGCTGTGCTGCCAGTTTGTTTTGATTGATGGTTCGCATGGTGGCGTCGTTAAGTTTGTAACCGCGCATCGCCAGCGCGCTGAACAGTGCCAGCACGCCAGGGATGACTGAAAATAGCGCGACGATGGCCATCATTGCGCTGGGTTGCTGATGTGCGGCCTGGGCAACATAACCGCTCAGGCCGAGAGTCCAGCCGACGATCGCCCCGCTGATTGCCATCCCCATTTTCAACACCGCCAGCAGCGTCGAGAACACGGTGCCGTCGAGGCGCTTGCCCTGACGATATTCACCGTAATCAACCACATCCGACATCATTACCCACATCAGCGTGGTAGTGACCTGATAGAAACTGGAGACGATAAAGGTCATGCCCACCAGCAGCACAAGGTTGCCGGGCAGAAACACGATGCTGATGCTTAACACGCCGGTGACGATGGCGCTGAGGGTAAAGGCGGTGATTTTGCTTACGTTGCGCGTCAACAGTTTTGCCAGCACGCTACCAACGCTTTTGCCGACAATGTGTGCCGCCAGTAGCCACATAAACAGGCTGGCGTTACCGAGAAAATAGGTGACGTAGTACATCATGGCACCGAGACGCACGACGCCGAATGAGATGTTGCAGAACACCAGCAGCGCCACAATGCGCCACTGATCGTTACGTAACAAATCACGCAGGTCAGCAAGAAAGTGGCCGTGGCTGGCGGGCGCGTTGACGCGCTCACGGGTATTCAGAAAGCAGATAAAAAACATCAGGGTTGCCAGCGTTGCCATAATCGACATGGCGGCGAAATAGCCCTCCAGTTTGTTACCACCGCCGAGCCAGGTGGCTAACGGGATCATCAAAAAGGTGGACATCGCGCCGCCGAGAGTGGCGAGGAAAAAGCGCCACGATTGTAATGAGATACGTTGGGTGTCGTCGGTGGTGATAATCGCCCCCATCGAGCAATAAGGAATATTGATGGCGGTATACATCAACATCATCAGGCTGTAGGTCGCCGCGGCGTAAATCATTTTTCCCGTCAGCGACAGGCTTTCCGGCACGGCGTAAATCAACATGCAGCTCACACCAAACGGCACCGCCAGCATCAGCAGCCACGGACGAAATCGTCCCCAACGTGAACGGGTGCGATCCGCCACCATGCCCATAGCGGGATCGATCACCGCATCGGCGACACGCGCCAGTAAAAACAGCGTGCCAACAAACACCGCCGGAAGCCCCACCACATCGGTGTAATAAAACGTGAGAAAAATAATGACGTTATCAATCGCGATATGGCTGGCCATATCGCCCAGTCCGTAACTGATTTTTTCTTTTATCGTTAAGCTTGTTTGCATAAAGAGTCCCGCCTGTCTTTATATCGCTAAGGGTCAATCGACGGTTAGTTATAGGAAGCGGGCCGGGATGAGACAATTGCGGGATCTGTTTCAGGTTTTATGTTTTTTACTTTATGTGATACGGGTAACAAGAATAACAACAAAAAATTAACATGGCAGGCAAAGTGCAACGGGCTACCATTAATCAACGGGTTAGAATTGATCGTCCGGTATTATCGTTTAGCTCAGACCGTTGTGGCGCGATAAAGCGCGCCGCTACAAATGGAGTGCTAACACGCTATCGCGGAGAAAACGATGAGCAAGCCACTTTCAGCCGCTCTGCGGCACCGTCTGCCTTTCGCATTGCGCGCGGGGCTATGCTGCGGTTTGCCAGTGGTGCTGGGTTATTACGCCGGACATCTTCAGGCGGGCCTGCTGGCGACCATCGGGGGATTTACGGCGTTGTACGGCGATGGCCTCCCCTGGGGCAGACGCGCGCGTCTGCTGGCGATCATTGCGGTGGCGTTGGCGGTTATCGTCACCCTGGGGATTCTCGTCGCGCCTTATCCGTGGCTCGGTGTGGTGACCGTGACCGGTATTGCCTCTCTTGCGACCTTGATCTGCAACCGACAACAGATTGGCCCGCCGGGTGCCTATATGTTTGCTCTGGCCTGTGCCAGCGGCACTGGCATGCCAGACAGTAGCGTCGATCCCGGGTTGAGTGGCTTGTGGGTGCTGTGTGGTGGTGCAATCTCGTGGCTGGCGCATATGCTGGGTTGCCTGTTAGAACGGGCCGAAGCCGACAACAGCCCGGCTGCGGATAAGGTAATCAAAGAAAACGCCAGACGTACCGCGGCACGGGTCGCCTTTGGCACGCTGGTGGCCGGGTCGATCGGCATCATCCTCGGGCTGGAACATGCGTACTGGGGAATGGCGGCGGTGGTGGTGGTGCTTAACCAGCCGGATGGTTTACCGGGAACCTCCCGGCGTGCCTTTAACCGGCTTTTGGGTACGCTGGTTGGACTGGTGCTGGCGTGGAGCATTCTGACGCTCAATCCTCAAGGGTTATGGATCGCGTTGACGGTTGGCGTGTTGCAGTTCGCTATCGAGATAGGGGTGGTGCTGCAATACGCCGCCGCCACGGTGTTTATCACCGCCAATGCATTGACGATTGCGGCCGGGGGCCGGGATTTTAGCGAAGTGAGTTCTCTGTTCGCTGCCAGAGCGCTCGACACCCTGATTGGTGTGGTGGTGGCGATTGTGGTTTTCAGATTAAGCATGGCGCCAACCGTCGATACTTCCTCATAATCCAGGCTTCATTGTTTGTGCTGGCATTTTTATATTCTGTCAGTGAAACCGAACGACAAAACCAGGGTCTTATTCCCGATATGGATACAGGCACTGGCCGGGAAGACCAGTGCGATGTGAATGACTCACAGGGAAATGTGCATGACCGTTACCACCAAATCGTGTTTGCTTTTTATTTTGCTGCTCCTTTATTACGTTATTCCGCTCGAATTTCGCCACCTCTGGCAACCTGATGAAACGCGCTATGCCGAGATCAGTCGGGAAATGCTGCAACGTGGCAACTGGATTACCCCTTACTTTTTCGACATTCGCTATTTCGAAAAGCCCATTGCCGGATATTGGTTTAATAACATTGGGCAGTGGTTGTTTGGTCATAGCCGTTTTGGTGTGCGCATTGGTTCGGTGGTTGCCACGTTACTCAGCGCCTTGTTGGTTTACTGGCTGGCAGGGCGCATTTATGCTCAGCGTGCGGTGGCGCTGACCGCGGGCCTTATCTTCCTCACCTTATTGTTGGTATACGGTATTGGCACCTATGCGGTGCTCGATCCAATGCTGTCGTTATGGTTAGTGGCCGCGATGTGCAGCTACTGGTTTGCTGCCGGGGCGGTGAATCACAGACAGCGGCTGCTGGGTTACGTGCTGTTGGGCCTGGCCTGTGGCATGGGCTTTATGACCAAAGGCTTTCTGGCGCTGGCGGTGCCGGTACTGGCTATCGTTCCCTGGGCTGTCTGGCATCATCGTTGGCGCGAATTGCTGATATTCGGCCCGGTGGCGATTGTCAGTGCCGCGCTGCTCTGTGCACCCTGGGCGTTGGCTATTCATCATCAGCAACCTGATTACTGGCACTACTTCTTCTGGGTGGAGCATATCCAGCGCTTTGCACAATCCAACGCGCAACATCAGGCACCGTTTTGGTTCTACCTGCCTGTTGTTATCGCCGGGTCGCTGCCGTGGCTGGCCCTGCTGCCCGGTGCACTGCGCAGTGGTTGGAAGCAAAGAAAAACGCTGCCAGGTGGCCTCTATTTGTTGTGCTGGATCCTGTTGCCGTTGCTGTTTTTCAGTATTGCGAAAGGCAAGTTGCTCACCTATATCCTGCCTTGTTTTGCGCCACTGGCGATTCTGATGGCGCATCACGGTCACACCCTTGCCAGCAGGGCGAGCCGGATTCTGCGCCTGAACGCCTGGATCAATATCCTGTTTGGTTGCCTCGGACTGTTTGCCCTGGTGGTGGTGCTGGCTCCCTGGGGAATAGGGGGGCAGTCGCTGTTTAAATCGCATGAGATGTTGACGCTAACCCTGGCGCTCGTTGCGTTTGCGGGCTGGGCAGTGGCCGGTTTCGCCAGTCTTAAACGCTGGCAACTGGCGGCGCTTTGCCCGCTGGCGCTGGCGCTGTGCGTAGGCAAAGCGATTCCCGAAAGTGTGCAGAATGCTAACCAACCCGAGGTGTTTGTCAGCAAAATAGCCGAAAAACTCGCGGTCAGCCGTTATATTTTGAGTAACGATCCCGGCATTGCTTCCGCCATCGCCTGGCATTTACAGCGCAACGATATCCATTTCTACGCGAAGAAAAATGAGCTGCTTTACGGGCTGGCATATCCCGATTCTCAGTCGCGTTTTGTCTCCAGGGCGGATTTCCGTCAGTGGCTTGCCTCACATCAATTACGCGGCCCGGTATCTTTGGTGCTGTTGTTAGAGCGAGGTGGCGATATGCCCGACGATTTGCCCCTGGCTCAACGGGTCTATCGCGAGGGGCGTCTGGTATTCCTGCAATATGACGCCGCACCTTAAGCTTATCCTCATCACCTTTCTGGTAATATGCGCAGGGCTGTCTGGTCAGTGACCGGTAGCCCGTCATTGCAAATGTAGATTGTTAGGGATGGATAACGATGGCCAACGATTTTCCCTTGCTGGATGTGCAAGGCGTTACGTTTTCACAGGAAGGTCGCGAGTTACTGGCGCCCGTTTCACTGCAACTCAACCCCGGTGATTTTTTACTGCTGACCGGTCCTTCAGGCAGTGGGAAAAGCACGTTGCTGAAGATAATTGCATCGCTGCTCGCCCCCAGCAGCGGGCAGATACGCTTGCAAAACCAGGATATCACGCAACTGAAAGCCGAAACGTATCGGCAACAGGTGTCGTACTGCTTCCAGACGCCGGTGCTGTTCGGCAGTACCGTTTATGACAATCTGGCGCTGCCGTGGCAGATTCGGCAACAGAAACCCAACCGTGACGCGTTCATTAACGACCTGGCAAAAGTCAATTTGCCCGCTGACACGCTGGATAAAAAAATCGATCAACTCTCTGGTGGTGAAAAACAGCGGGTGGGTTTGCTGCGTAATTTGCAGTTTCTGCCGCAGGTGTTGCTGCTGGATGAAGTCACCAGCGCCCTCGATGAAGACAATAAAGCACTGATCCATCGACTGATCAGCGAGATGGTGACTGACAAGGGGGTGGCGGTGATCTGGATTAGCCATGACGTTGAGGAAATCCACCAGGCATCACGGGTGCTGAAACTGCACGCACCAGAGAGGAACGACCATGAGTCAGCATAATATCACCAACTCATCACTGGTTATGGCGCTGGTCCTGGTGCTGATTGCGGTGCTGATTAGCCAGAAAGAGAAGCTGGGGCTGAGTAAAGACATTATCTGGAGTGTGTGCCGCGCCATTGTGCAACTGGTGGTCGTCGGTTATGTATTGAAATCGATTTTTGACGTCAATAATGACGGGTTAACGGTGTTGATGGTGTTATTTATCTGCGTCAATGCGGCGGCGAACGCGCGCAAACGCAGCCGTAATATTGATCATGCCTTTGTGATTTCTTTTGTCGCCATCACCAGCGGCACGGCGCTGACGTTGGTGATTCTGGTGCTGAGCGGCGCCATTGAATTTATGCCAATGCAGGTGATCCCTATTTCCGGGATGATTGCCGGTAATGCTATGGTGGCGGTGGGCTTATGTTACAGCAACCTGAACCAGCGTTTCGCTGACAACCGGCAAAAAATTCTGGAGATGTTGAGCCTTGGTGCCTCGGTAAAACTGGCTTCCGCATCGCTTATCCGCGAGAGCATTCGCGCCGCGATGATCCCGACGGTGGATGCGGCAAAAACGGTAGGACTGGTGAGTTTACCCGGCATGATGTCCGGTTTAATCTTTGCCGGGATCGATCCGGTTAAAGCCATCAAGTACCAGATTATGGTGACCTTTATGTTAATTGGCACCGCCAGTCTTTCTACCATCATCGCGGTCTACCTGGCCTATCGACGCTTTTATAATGACAGGGCGCAGCTCAGATTCTGAACCGATGGTTAGCGGCGCGATTTATTGCGCCGCAGCAAAGGATGCACGACACCAGAAACTATCGACAACACCCATCCCCCCATCTACTCTGTCTCAACCACCTAACCAACAGGGATTAACTCGCCAATATGGTGATTAACTGGGAAAATTTACGCCGGGCAGCGCAGCGTGCGCTGCCGGGATTTGCCTTTGATTATGTTGATGGTGGTGCCGATGACGAGCAAACGCTGCGCCATAATCGTGAGGTCTTCGCCCGTTGGATGTTTAAACCGGCGGTATTGAAGGATGCCAGCAGGCGCAGTCTGCAAACGTCACTCGCCAATGACTCAATGGCGGCACCGTTACTGGTGGCACCAACCGGCTACAATGGCATGTTGCGTTACCAGGCCGATTTAATGCTGGCGCGCGCCGCAGCACAAAATGGGATCGGATATATCCAGAGCACGGTGTCCACTGCCTCGCTGGAAGAGAGCGCTGCGGTGAGTCAGGGACCACGCTGGTTCCAGTTGTATGTGTTGAAAGACCGCCAGGTCACTGCGAGTCTGATTGAACGTGCCCAGACAGCGGGATGTTCCGCGCTGGTGGTGTCCGTGGATGCGGTACATTTCGGTAACCGTGAGCGCGATAAATCACACTACCGGCGACCACTTAAACTCTCCGTCAAAGCCCTGGCCGATGTCGCCAGCCATCCGGGTTGGGTATGGCGCACGTTACGTCCGGCCGGAATGCCGGGGTTTGGTAATCTCAAACCCTATCTTCCTGCGGAATATCAACGTGGTCTGAACGCTGCCACCTATTTTGCCCAACAGATGGATCCCACCCTCAATTGGGAAACCCTGCGCTGGGTGCGCGAGTTATGGTCGGGGCCGTTGTATATCAAAGGCATTATGACCGAACAGGATGCGCTGATTGCCCGACAACTGGGGTTCGACGGCATTGTATTGTCCAATCACGGTGGCCGTCAGCTGGACGGCACCTTCAGCCCGATGCAGGTGTTGGCAGCCATTCGCGCAGCGGTGGGACCAGATTTCTCCATCCTTATCGACAGCGGTTTTCGGCGGGGGACTGATGTGGTGAAAGCGCTGGCGCTGGGTGCCAATGCGGTGTTGCTCGGGCGGCCACTGCTGTATGCCGTGGCGGCGGGAGGTGAAGCGCTGGTGAATGCCACGCTGCAATCGATGATTGCCGAAATAGATCGCACCCTGGCGCAGTTGGGATGCAGTTCCCCCAGGGATCTGCATCCTGGCCTGGTGCATGATATTAATGGCGTAAGCCAGCAGAACTGGCACAATTGATCGGGGTTATCCCTCCGGCATGGCGGACGAGTGGTGGGTGGATATTTTCCATTCGCTACCCGTCCAGGCATAAGTAAAGGTATAACGGGCGGAAACCGCAGGCTTGTCGGCATAAGTGAAGGTATAGGTGCCGGTATCAACCGCTTTGTTACAACCGATGCGAATGGTACGGCTATCAATCTTGCCGCTCGGCTTATTGGCCATAAAATGCGCAAAGTAATCAATACGCTCCCCTTCAGTCAGACGCACCCGGTTTGATACCGTCGGCAGTAGCACCGCGTCCTCCAGATACAGGTCGGAAACCTGCTTCGCGTTGCCCGTTTTTAACGCTGCATTCCATTTATCAAATAAAGCTTCGATTTGCTGCTGGTCCACCTTCACGCAACTGGCCGGGGTGGCAGCAAGCGCAGAACCTGAAACCATCAGCAATGCAGCAACGGCGGTAAGTGATTTTTTCATCTGATTCCCTTTCGTTAAGTGATTTCCTCGCCTTCATGGATAGCAAGAATTACCCACCTGACAAATAAGATTTGGCTACCGCCACGGCCATTAACGCATTTTTCAAAGATTGCTGACCGGCACGGTGTCACGGGCGACAGGCGCATCGCGATGTTCAATCGGTTTACGTACCAGCAGCCAGTAACACAACCCGGTCAGGGCCGCGATGACGCCCCCGCTGATAAAGGCCAGCGCGTAAGAACCGGTGACATCGGCAATATAGCCAGTGACCAACGGTGAAAGCGCGCCGGCAAAGAAGCCGCCGAAGTTCTGGATGCCGCATACGGAACCGACAATATCATTGGTCGCGACATCGCCAGGGATCGCCCAGCAGGTACAGGAGACGGCGGAGAGGAAAAACATCGCCACTGTCATCATGCTGAGTGCGCCGATCAGCGAATCACAAAAAGGCACGGCAACGGTGGTTGCGCCGCTGATTAAGGCCGCGACCATAATCACCACTTTTTTCGCCTTGAGTGGTTCGGCCACTTTGCGCTGATCGATCAGCCATTTCACCGCATAGCCGCCCAGCGCGGCACCCACAATACCGGCGAGATAAGGAATGCTGGCGTACACCCCCATGCTGCTCAGGGAGAGATGCTGGGTTTTCATCAGATACAGGGGCAGAAAGGTGACAAAGATATTGAACAGCCAAATGTAGCAAAACCAGCCAAGCATCATTCCCCACATCGATTGATAGCGGAACAACTCACGCCATTTCACGCGTTTGCCGCGGGGGATGTTGGAGACGCTGCCACCCCCACCAGCGACAATGTACTGCTTCTCCGCATCACCAAGCCCCTGATGTTGCTCCGGATGGCGATAGAGACAGAAGAAGAACAGGCCAAAAATTACCCCAAGGCTACCCGCCAGATAAAACAGCGCTCCCCAACCAAAATGCAGGCTCATCAACACCAGCAGCGGTGGGGCGAATGCCAGTCCCCACCGTGAGGAAGCATCCCAGATGGAACTTGCCAGCGCCCGTTCTTTGCGCGGAAACCAAATCGAGGTGATTTTGGCGGAGGTCGGCCAGCCGGGGGCTTCGGTCATCCCCAGCAAGGCACGGGCGCCCAGCAGCGCCGGTAGGCTGGTGCATAACCCGGTGATCATAGTCGACAGTCCCCACAAGGAGGCTGCCGAAGCATACACCTTACGGGGACCAAAGCGATCCGCCAGCCAGCCAGCCGGAAACTGGCTAAAGGCAAAAAACAGGGAAAACACCGACCCCATTAACCCAATGTCGGTGTTGGTGAGATGCAGGTCAGCCATCATCGATGGCGCGGCCACCGCCAGGCTGGCGCGATCGAGATAGTTGATAAAACCGCCCAAAAGTAACACAAAAGCAACAAACCAACGTTTCCTGCCCACAACCTGATGCGATGACATAGCGATATCCTGTTGTTGTTAACTGACATGTCAGAATAATAGTCATGGGTCAGGTGAAAGCGGCAAGAGGCAGAGTTTATTGTTTAGATATCGATCACAAATGGCGGAATTTGCGCGCTATGGCGCTCCTGTACTCAGGAGGATACGCTGATGTTATACTTAATTATAACATGTCAGATTTTCGTGATGGTGTCCACATTTCAACCTGTGGCCTGTTGCCAACAGCCGTTATCAGCGACTAAATCTATGTAACTTAATTGTTAATAAAACGGAGTCAGCGATGAAGCGTAATGACACCTCACCGGACGCAGAAACCCTGCGTCGTATGCCTTATCAGTTCAGCCAGCCCGCCGAAATGGTGCCGGACCTGGTCATCCCGAACGCGGTACCACTGGACGACCGTATCTGGGTGCCCCAGGCAGAAAACGTCTGGTTTCGCCCGCTATGCCTCAACCGGTCTGCCGGTTACTGGATGAACTTGCTGAAAGTACGCAAGTCCGGGGTGCTGAGTCGTCACCGTCATCCTGCCCCGGTTCATGCTTTTGTGCTGAAAGGACGCTGGCGCTATCTCGAACATGACTGGGAAGCGGTAGAAGGCGGTTACGTCTTCGAACCGCCAGGCGAGACGCATACGTTGGTGGTTGACCCGGACGTGGAAGAGATGATCACCCTGTTCCAGGTACATGGCTGTATGTATTACGTCGATCCCTGGGGAGAGCATATTGGGTTCGAGGATGTGTTCACTAAAATCGCGATGTGCCGTGAGCACTACGACGCGGTCGGATTGGGTAGCGATTTTGTCGATCAATTTATTCGTTAGACAGGGAGAACCCGCATGATGACTTTTCACCCGACATTGTTTGCCGGGAAAACCGCGCTGGTCACGGGGGGCACCAGTGGCATCGGCGCCGGTATTGTCAGCCAGCTTGCCAGCCTCGGTGCGGAGGTGATCGCGGCGGGTGTCGGCAGCGAGCAGCATCAGTTAGCCGCCAGCGAACGGGTTCGCATTCAGGAACTGGATGTGCGTGATAACCAGGCGATCATGGATGTGTTCGGCGCGTTACCGCAACTCGACCTGTTGGTGAACTGCGCCGGAATTATCAGCCGGGGCAGGGAACATGAGGTGGAGGTGTTTGAAAAAGTGATTGATATTAACCTCAGCGGAACAATGCGCTGTTGTCGTGCCGCGCGTGAAAAGTTGGCGCAAAGCCAGGGGTGTATCGTTAATACTGCGTCGATGCTGAGTTTTTTTGGTGGCGGTTTGGTTCCGGGGTACAGCGCCAGCAAGGGCGGGATTATGCAGCTCACCAAGTCACTGGCGATTGCCTGGGCGGAGGAGGGAATCCGCGTTAATGCCGTTGCGCCGGGGTGGATTGCAACACCATTAACCCAGGCGTTGCAGGATGATCCGCAACGTGCGCAACCGATTCTGTCACGCACGCCGCTGAAACGTTGGGGCCAGCCGGACGATGTGGCACAGGCGGTGACCTTCCTGTGCAGTCCGGCGGCGTCGTTTATTACCGGGATTATTTTACCGGTGGATGGCGGGTATTTAACCGCGTAATGACAACTAAATCTGCGCCATACCACCATCAACAAACAGTTCGGTGGCGTTAATAAAGCTGGAATCGTCGGAGGCCAGAAACGCCACTACCTTACCAATCTCTTCCGGCTCACCGAGACGGCCCAGCGGCACCTGCGCGGCCAGCGCATCAAACAAACCCTGACGCTGCTCTTCGCTAACCAGTTCACCTAACCCTGGGGTACGAATCGGACCAGGGCTGACCACGTTGATGCGGATGCCGCGTTCTTTCACATCCAGCGCCCATGAGCGGGCAAAGTTACGCACTGCGGCTTTGCTGGCACTGTAGACGCTGAATCCGGCGGTGCCTTTCACCGAGGTGGTGGAGGCGGTAAGAATTACCGACGCCTTGTCACTCAGCAACGGCAGCGCTTTTTGTACGGTGAATAATACGCCACGTACGTTGGTGCCAAAGATACGGTCAAAATGTTCTTCGGTGATGCTGCCGAGCGGCAACATATCGCCGCCACCGGCGTTGGCGAACAGGATATCAAGGCGGCCAGCCTGTTGGGCGATTTGAGCATATACGGCGTCGAGATCGCTCAGGACCGACGCATCAGCGCGAATGCCGGTAGCGGCTGCGCCAATGCTGGCGACGGCGGCATCGAGTTCTGCCTGACGGCGTCCGGTAATAAACACCTGCGCGCCGCGTGCTGCCAGGACTTGTGCTGACGCCAGACCGATACCGCTGGTGCCACCGGTAACCAATGCAATTTTACCTTTCAGTGATGCGTTCATGTTTGTCTCTCCAGATTGATGATTTAACGTGTCGTGTAGTGCATGGACGCAATGTAACCTTGCCGCGTTTAGTGATAAATCGTGTAAAATGAAAAGGACTATTCACATACATGGATAATAACTGAGGGCGCAATGGATCAACTGCTGGCGATCAGGGCGTTTGCCCGCGTGGTGGAAGCGGGGAATTTTACCCGCGCGGCGGATTCACTCGATATGCCGAATGCTACCTTGAGCAAGCTGGTGCAGGAGCTGGAGGCGCATCTGGGGATTCGCTTGCTGCAACGCACCACGCGCCGCGTCACGGTGACGGCGGAAGGGCGCGATTACTACGAAAAAGCGCTGCGTATCGTGCGCGACCTGGAGGATATCGATGCGTCGTTTAACGTGGTCAGCAGCCGTTTGCGTGGACATCTGCGCATTGATGTTGGCGGCTCAACCGCCCGCGATGTGCTGATTCCGGCGCTCCCCGATTTTCTCGCGCGTTATCCTGATATCCGCATTGATCTGGGGGTGTCGGATCGCGCAGTGGATTTGATCAGCGACAACGTCGATTGCGTGATTCGCGGTGGGCCGCTGAGCGATTCATCGTTGATCGCCCGCCATATCGGCAATGCCACCATGATTACCTGCGCCACACCCGGCTATCTGAAAGCTTTTGGCGTGCCAGCTTACCCGGATGAGTTAAAAAACGGCCACCGGTTGATCAGCTACCTGTCACCACAAAGTGGGCGTCCGTTTCCGTTTCGCTTTATGCGTGAGGGGGAGAGAACCGAGATCAAGAGCGAGCACCGTATCGGTGTCAACGAGAGCAACGCACATCTGGCGGCGGCATTGGCCGGGCTGGGGATAATCCAGACCTTTACCTATGCCACTGCGGAAGCGCAGCAACGAGGGGCGCTGGTGGAGATCCTCAAACCCTGGCGACCGGCCGCCTATCCGTTTCATGTGGTTTACCCGCAAAACCGCCATGTGACGCAGCGGTTGCGGGTGTTTATTGACTGGCTGATTGCGGTGTTTCCACAACGTCTCAGGGGCGTCTGAACAGCGCGAGGCTGCGGCCTTCCAGCTCGAAATCTTTCTCTTTGGTGATCACTAATCCGGGTTGATAATTGTCGCTGGTACTCAGTTCCAGCACCCAGCCTCCTTCACCAAACTGTGGGATACGGAACGGCACGTTGCCTTCAAATGGGTTAAACAGCATCAACACGTCATGCCAGATACCCTCAACGGTTTGCAGGTCGGGACGGCCAATATACATGCCGAGGGTCGTGCCTTCTTCCCAGTGCTCCGACTGTTGCAGGCCGCCACCGGCGTTGAACCATTCAATCACCATGCCGTCGCGCCAGTTCTCGCGATGCAGCAGCGGCTGACTGGCGCGCAACCGAATAAGCTGGCGAGTAAATTCGCGCAGCGCGTCGGCGCTGGCGGGCAGGTTTTCCCAGTGAACCCACGAGATTTCGCTGTCCTGGCAGTAACCGTTATTGTTGCCCATCTGGCTGCGGCCAAACTCGTCACCGGCCAGCATCATGGGGGTACCGTGGGAAAACAGCAGGGTAGCGAGAAAATTGCGCTTCTGGCGTTCACGCACCGCATTGATGTGTTCGTCGTCGGTTGGGCCTTCTGCGCCGTAATTATACGAACGATTGTCGTTGTGACCGTCGTTGTTCTCTTCGCCGTTGGCCTCATTGTGTTTTTCGTTGTACGACACCAGGTCATTCAGGGTAAAGCCGTCATGGGCGGTGATAAAATTGATGCTGGCCCACGGGCGGCGACCACGTTGATCATACAAATCGCCGGATCCGAGCAGACGCGCGGCAAAATCGCTGGAGACATTGTCGCCTTTCCAGTATTCACGTACCGTGTCACGATATTTGTCGTTCCACTCCGCCCAGCCAGGTGGAAATGCGCCAACCTGATAACCGCCAGGGCCGATATCCCAGGGTTCACCGATCAGTTTCAGTTTCCCTAACACCGGGTCCTGGGTCATGGCATCAAAAAAGCCGCCGCGTGGGTCGAACCCTCCGGGTTCACGTCCCAGAATGGTGCCAAGATCGAAGCGAAAACCATCGATATGCATCGATTCAGCCCAATAGCGCAGGGAATCCATAATCATCTGCAACACTCGTGGGTGTGAGGTGTTGACGGTATTACCGGTGCCGGTGTCGTTAACGTAGTAACGATGCTGATCCGCCAGGGTGCGGTAATAGGAGTAGTTGTCGATGCCTTTAAACGACAGGGTCGGTCCCAGTTCGTTGCCCTCCGCCGTGTGGTTATACACCACATCAAGAATCACCTCGATACCGGCATCGTGTAGCGCGCGTACCATATCGCGAAACCCCTGGATACCGCGTGGGCCAAAATAGCGCGCCGCAGGGGAAAAGAAGTTCAGCGTGTTGTAACCCCAGAAGTTTTTCAGTCCCTTATCCAGCAGATGCTGGTCGTCGGGAAACCAGTGCACCGGCAATAACTCGACCGAGGTGATGCCCAGGCTTTTGAGATAATTCACCGACGCGCGATGCGACATGCCGTCATAGGTGCCACGCAGCGCTTCAGGAATGGCCGGGTTAAGCTGGGTGAAGCCTTTGACATGGGTTTCATAGATGATGGCCTGCGACCAGGGGATAACGGGGCGGTTTTGGTCGTGCCAGTCGAATTCGTTGGGATCGATAACCCGACATTTTGGTGTAAAGGCGGCGCTGTCGTGGGTATCAAACGTCAGATCCTTGTCTTCGCCGTCGTGATGTAAATCATAGGCGAAATGCGCCTCGTTCCAGGCGATATCACCGGAAAGATCACGGGCGTAGGGGTCCAGCAGCAGCTTATGCGGGTTAAAACGGTGACCATTTTCCGGATCAAACGGACCGTGTACGCGATAACCATATAGCGCGCCAGGTTGCAGGCCAGGAATATAACCATGCCAGACTTCATGGGTGTACTCCGGCAGGTCAAATCTGGCGATTTCATGCTGTCCACTGTCATCGTACAGGCAGAGTTCGACGCGCTCAGCGTGCGCGGAGAACAGGGCAAAGTTCACCCCATCACCATCGAAATTGGCCCCCAGCGGATAGCTGTAACCGGCGGTAATAACGCCAGGTTTGGTGTGTGACATGGTTCCCTCTCCTGTAAATAAACACCTGATTTCGATATGCGCGATAAATCTCGCCGCTACGAGTCGTATGAATCCGGTAGCGGCGCGATTTATCGCGCAGTTATTGTGAGCTGCTAAATAAAACCAGGTAAGGCTCAGCGCTGATCAACGTATCGCCCACGTCAATTTCGCCGCCTTGCAGCACGTCACGGTAGCGGCGTGCAGTCAGCGATGCGGGCAGATCAATCGGTGCCCGCGGCAGCGGATGCGGCAACTGCCCCTGAAACGCCGTGAACGGCAGACGCGGCACCACCACCAACAGCGCTGCGTCTCCGTCGGTGCGCGCAAAGGCAATCACATCGTCCCGTGAGGTTGCCAGCGGCAGATAAGCACCGGTGTCAAACAACGGCGCATGTTGCTGGCGCACAGACAGTAACGCGGCGATCGCCTGTTGTTTTATCTGGCCATTGAGCCAGCTGTAGGGCGGCGACTCAGCCAGCATCTGTTGTAGCCGGGCAAAATCGGGTGGCTGACGGTTGTCGGGATCGACCAGACTAAAATTCAGTGCTTCGCTCCCCTGATAGATATCCGGCACGCCTGGCGCGACCAGCTTGATCAGCGTCTGACTCAGGCTGTTTGCCAGCCCGGCATGAATAAACGGTTGGAGCGTGGTGGTGAAATCCTGCAAAAAGTCCGGGTTGTCGGGCGACAGTAACTGATGGGCGTAGGCCAGCACCGTCTGTTCATAGTGTTGATTGTCCTCCGCCCAGTCGGTGCGCAGTTTCGCTTCGCGCAGGGCTTTTTCGACAAAATCAATAAAACGTGTTTCCAGCGCCTGTAATGCTGGCGCGTCATCGGGTTTCAGCGTTACCGGCCACACCCCTGCCAGCGCCTGATACAGCAGCCACTCCACCGCCGGTTCCGGGGCCGGGCCATCGCGCAACTGCCGGACGAATGGCTGATGCAGCTGTCGCCAGCGCGCCACCGCGGCTGCCCAGCGCTCTGGCGCTTCGCTGAGGGCATACAAACGGGCGCGGGCATCTTCGCCGCGCTTGGTATCATGGGTGGAGGTGCTGGAAAGTCCGGCGGGTTGTTGTTGCTGTCGTGCCTGCATTGCGCGGTGGAAACGGGTTGGCGAGAAGTCACCTGCCAGTGGCTCTGCACCCACTTCATTCAACGCCAGCGCCACGCTTTGACGGAAGAAAAGGGTGTCCTCTACCGATTTTGCCATCAGCGGGCCGCTAAGTTGCTGAAAGCGGGTGCGAAACAGCGCGGTAGCGTCATCTGGCGCCGTACCGCGAAAAAGCCGGGTTAGCGGGGTATCCGCCCCGATTTGCGCCACAATTTTTTGCAGCAGCAGGTCATCAGTCGCAGGTAACCCCGCAGCGGTGGCATAGGTGCGATATACCGGGAAGGCCAGCAGCAATTCACGTAGATCGTTCTCCAGTGAGTCAGTGGCGACCAGTTGCTGCGCCAGTGCCAGCAGCCGGGTAAATTCGCCTGCGAAATTGCGATCAACCATCAGCGCTTTCGCCGCCCGTAATTCAGCGTCCATATTCAGTGACTTGCCGGTTACCGCGTTGTAAGCGTGGCGCAGCGCCTGAATGCCAGGGCCGGCGACCAGCGCATCGGCGAGGGCGGCGATAAATTCATAACCGGTGGTGCCAGATACCGGCCAGTCTGCGGCCAGCGCTTCATCGCCTGCCAGAATTTTCTCCACCGTGATATAGCACGCCGGGCCGACCTGCTGACGCAGTCGTGTCAGATAACCTTTGGGGTCGGCCAGACCATCAATATGATCGATACGTAACCCGTTGACCGCACCGCTGTGCACCAGTTCGAGAATCAGCTGATGGGTTGCGTCAAATACTTCCGGGTCTTCGACCCGCACGCCGACCAGCCCGGTGATTTCGAAAAAACGCCGATACGAAAGATCGCGCGGTGCATCGGTCCAGCTCATCAGCCGATAGGGCTGGCGTTCGTGCAGCGCGGTAAGGTCCACCTTGTCCTGAAGATTTAGCCCCTGCCAGCTATCCAGTGTCAGTGGGTAAACATTGTCGTAATACGCGAAAGCGGGCAGACCGGTGAGGGGATCGGCTTTGACGCTGATTTCTCCCTTTTCCAACGCTTCGGAAAAAGGTGTGCCGAGAAACGGCAGCGTCAGCGGGCGCGACCAGTCAATATCAAAGAAATGCGCGTAGCGGCTGTGCTCGCCGTGCGCGATAACATCACGCCACCACGGATTTTCCAGCGAAGCCGCCATATGATTGGGCACGATATCGAGGATCAGCCCCAGACCGGCGTTTTGCAGTGCCTGCACCAGGCGATCAAAACCCGCCCGTCCACCTAATGCCGGGTCAATTTGCGTGGCCCGCGTAACATCATAACCGTGGGTGGAATGGGTGGTAGCGGTGAAAATGGGGGAGGCATACAGATGGCTCACGCCCAACTTTTTCAGATAAGGCACCAGCCTGGCGGCACGATCAAACGTCATGCCGTCACGAAACTGAATGCGGTAAGTTGCGGTTGGAATGGTCATGGTTGATCCTCCAGCGCCAGCCGTACGATCACCGAATTGGGTGGCAACGAAGCGGTCACCGGAGTCGAGCTAAACAGGGTAGTACCGGGCAGCGCTGGCAGCGGCTGTGCTTGCTCGCCGATATTCAGCGCCAGCGACAGGGTCCCTGCGGGAAAATGCCAACTGACTGCAACCAAACCTGGCGCGATGGTGATAACCCGGCCCTTGGGCGTGTGATTCAGTAATGGCACGATATGTTGCTGACGCAACGCCAGCAGTTGCCGGGTCAACGCCAGCCACGCTTGTCCCTCGCTGCCGCTGGTTTTCGACCAGTCGAGCTTCGACCTCACAAAGGTGTTGCGGGCATTTGGGTCCGGCACGCTGTCAGCCTCATGTCCGGCATGGCCGGTAAACTCGCGGGCACGCCCCTCGCGTACGGCTTTTGCCAGATCACCGTGGAAATCGGTGAAGAACAGAAAAGGGTGCGTCTCGCCATACTCCTCACCCATAAACAGCAATGGAATATGTGGTGCGAGCAGCAAGGTGGCAAACAATACCTGAGTGCGAGCCTTTCCGGCGAGGGTAAGCAGCCTGTCACCCTGGGCGCGGTTGCCGACCTGGTCGTGGTTTTGAATAAAATCGACAAAAGCCACCGGCGGTTGCCCGGAACTGTCCACTCCGCGTGGCTTGCCGCTGTGGGGCGAAACTTCGCCCTGATAAGCAAAGCCCTGCGTCAGGATGCGGGCCAGCAGTTTTTCCGGCTGGTCGGCAAAATCGGTGTAGTACGCATGGGTTTCACCGGTGGCGAGGACATGAATCGCGTTATGGAAGTCATCATTCCACTCGCCGGTAAACAGTGGCGCGCTGCCGTCCGGGTCGCGTGGATGCAGAAAAATAACGTTGCGACTGTCTTCGGTGGTGAGATGAATCTGCCGGTCGCTGATCTCCTGACGAATACGCTCAGCGATTTCCAGCAATACGTGTTGCCCGGATGGGTCTTTGATCTGGTCGATGGCGTCAAAGCGCAGGCCATCAAAGCGGAATTCTTTCAGCCAGTACAAGGGCGCTTCGACAATGTAGTGACGTGCCGGCGCGACATCATAGGCGATTGCGGCCCCCCAGGGCGTCATCCGTTGCTGGTGGAAAAAATCCGGTGATAACAGCGGCAGATAATTGCCTTCCGGGCCAAAGTGGTTAAGCACGATATCCAGTACCACTGAGATACCCAACCCGTGCGCGGCATCCACCAGCGCCCGCAGCTCATCGGGCGTGCCGTAGGCCGAATGGGGGGCATAGAGCAGCACGCCGTCATAACCCCAGCCACGGTTACCGCCAAACTGCGCAACCGGCAGCAGCTCAATCATGGTGATGCCCAGTTCCGCCAGGTGCGGCAGCTTTTCAATCGCCGCCTGAAACGTGCCCTGCGGTGTAAAAGTGCCGATATGCAGCTCGTAGAAAACACTCTCTTCCCAGCGGCGTCCGGTCCAGTCAGGGTGCTGCCAGGGATAGTGGTTGGGATCAATCACCAGCGAGGGGCCATTCACATCGGATTGTTGCGCGCGTGAGGCGGGATCGGGCACCAGCGTGCCATCGGCCAACAGATACTGATAAGGCGTGCCTGGCGTCACATGGCTCTCCTGCCATGTAAACCAGCCGTTGCCACTGGCTTCCATCACATGATCATCGCCCGCCAGACGCAGTGTGACGCTGCGCTGGCCGGAGGCCCAGAGGCGAAAGCGCACGCTGCCGTCAGGTGCATACTCAGCACCCCAACTTTTGTTAAAGGTATTGGACTCCATTTTATCGCCTCGCTGGTTCCAGAAGTGAGCTGTCAACGACGTCGCGCAGTTTCTAATACGGTAATGCGAGCTATAAATTTCGGGGTGGTCAGGGATTAGCCTGTGAGAAACAAGCATAGACTACGGTGGCATGTTTTCCGTAACGGCGCGATTTATCGCAGGCAGATACGCAATTCTGCACGGGCAGTAGCGGCGCGATTTATCGCGCGGCTTTTTCCTGCATCATGCACAGGATTGCGCGATAAACCGTGCCGCTACGAGAAGGTAGGCATTTTATGGCTGTGGTTGCAGGAAATACGTGCCGCTATACGGAATCGGCAGATAGTCATGGAAGATTTGCTTCAGGGTTTGCTCAGGTTCGACATCTTTAAACAGATCCGGGTACAGCGTCTTCGCCATAAACTCAGTGGCGGCGATATGCCACGGGCTGAGGTAGAAATTCATCCAAATCACCGCCGCATGACCGTTGCGCAGTGCTTTCAGTTCACGCAGGCCGTTCTGTTTTGCGGTCATGGCGTTAAAGCTGCTTTGCACTGCTTGCGGAGCCACTGCCGGACCTAACTTCAGCGCGCTTTGCGCATCGTTATCCCCTGCACCCGTGGCGATGTAGTATTCCGGTTGCGTGGCGATCACCGTCTCTTCACTCAGACGCCCAAACACGCCTTGCACAGTTTTGCTGGCGATATTGTCGCCTCCGGCCGCGTTCAGCAATTCACCCAGGCTGCCTTTTACGGCGGTGACGCAACATTCATTGCGACGTCCGAGATGGAGTTGCAGCAGCACCGTCGGTTTTGGCCCCTGATAACTCGCCAGACGCTGCTGAATCACCTGCATGTGCGCGCGGTAGAAATCATTGAAGGCGTTGGCTCGTGCCTGCTGGTTCAGTACTTCACCAAAGATTGCGACGCTGCGCGTGGTGTTCTTCAGCAAATGTACGCGCAGGTCGATTTTAACCACCGGAATGTGCGCCGCCTTGAGCATCGCTGCCAGGCGCAAATCGCCGTCGTCATAGCGTGCCAGGCTTGGCAGGATCACCACGTCCGGTTTTAACGCCAGCACCTGCTCCGGGTTTATATCATTGATACCACCGGAACCCAGCGTCGGGATCTTCAGCATCTGCGGAAACTGACGCGCAAAGATGTCCCAGGTCTGGCTGTCATACTTTTTCAGGTCCTGCGGCCAGCCGACAATATATTTGAACGGATCACCCGGTTCCAGCATTGCCAGCGTGTACAGCATACGGCTTTCGCCCAGCACGATGCGCTGTGGATTGTCAGGAATGGTGACTTGATTGCCATCAATATCGGTGATGGTTTTTGCCAACGCATGACTACTCAGCAGCAGTAAAAACAGGGCCATTACCCCGCGTAATGGCCGGATGATTAACGCCTTAGAATTCAACGATCGCCTCTCTTTCTCAGCGAATTTGGTGGGTTATGATGTAATTGAGAATCATTCAACCATGAGGGAATGTAGTAGTAAATTTAAAAAACACCCGAGTCGCTACAGCGACAATAGCGACATTTTTGAACCAGTCATTTTATTAATAACCTATTGAATAATATCCATTATAAAGATATAAGGCGATGGTTTTCCGTCACATTTCCCTGTAGTTTTTGTTGTGAAATTCCTTTGGTGTCACTACGGATGTGGCCGTGGGGAGTGCGCCAGTCGGCAACAATCTCATTTAAAACAAACAGATCGGACATAATATGGCGTCAGTAAATAAAATAAAAAATCGTGTCGATGTTCTGGGTGAACGCTATCGCGCGCGGGCTGCTTCGCTTTCACCACAGCTACAAACCGTGGTGCGCTATATCCATGAAAATCGTGAGGCGGTGGTGGAAGCCACGGCAATGGAGATTGCGGCAGCGACCAACAGTTCAGATGCCACGGTAGTCCGTGCGGTGCAGGCATTAGGTTTTGCCGGATTACGAGATTTAAAAAAAACGCTGGAAGTCTGGTTTGGCCCGGTCATGAATTCCGAAGAAAAAATGGCCACCACCGTCAGTGAGCTTTCCTGCGATATTAACTCCGGGATCGATTTTGTGTTGGATGGACATAAACGCGCCTGTGATGCGTTAGCTGAACCGCATAATCGCCAGGCCATTGCCGCCGCGGTGGCATTATTAATTGAGGCGCGTCAGGTTGGCTTATTTGGCATTAATGCCTCAGGTGTGCTGGCGGATTATAGCCGCCGCTTATTGGTGCGTATTGGTATTCCGGCAGTCTCGATAAATCGCTCCGGTATTGCGTTGGCGGAACAACTTATCGCCTTACAACGTGGTGACGTGTTGATCATGATGGCGCAAAAATCGGCGCATCGGGAAGGGATTACCACCATCAAGGAAGCAAAACGTCTGGGGATCCCGATTATTTTGCTGACCAATGCCGCGGATTCTGTTTTCGCCAAAGAAGCGGATGTGGTGATCAATGTGCCACGCGGCGGGGAAGATGGCCGTATGCCGTTGCATAGCGCGGTGCTGGTGTGTCTGGAAATGCTGATTTTGTCGGTGGCGTCGGCCAATGCGACGCGCACCGTCAAAACCATGAAGCGCATTCAGGATCTGAATCGCAGCATGAAACCGACCAGCAAAAAGTAGTCGGGTTATTTTACGCTGGCGACCTGCGGGGTTGGTCGGTCAGCTTTGACCACCAGCCAAACCGCACAAACGATCAGCAACGCTCCGGCGGTAAATCCTTGATTTAACGCCTCGCCCAGTACCAGCCAACCCCAGAAAATGCCGAAAGGTGGGATCAGGAAAGTCACGGTCAGGGTACGCAGTGGGCCGATATCTGCCAGCAAGCGGAAATAAAGAATGTAAGCCAGCGCCGTACAGATAAAGCCCACCGCCAGAATGCAAGCCCAGACCTCCGGGATTTGCCACTGGCTGGCTGCGGTCTGCGGCGCGGTAACGGCAAAGAACGGCAGCAGAAAGCAGGATGCCCCCAGTTGGCTACCAAACGCCACTTTGGTGGCATCCATCCCTCCGCGTGCAGTGATCCAACGTTTGGCGAGAAACCCAGCGATGCCGTAGCAGGTGGTTGCTACCAGACAAGCCAGAATGCCAAGGATTAACGCGCGGGTAAGATGTGCTTCACCGGTGGTACTGATTAGCAGGATACCGGCAAACCCCGCCACCATACCCATCACTTTCTTCAACGTCAGTTTTTCGGCAAAGAAGGCCGCACCCATGATTACGCCCATCAGCGGCGCAGTGGCGTTCAGGATGGCGGAATAGCCAGCGGGCAACACGCGTGCAGCGAGGCAATACATCAGGAACGGCAGCCCGGAGTTGATCACCCCAAGCAGCATTGCCCAGCGCAGTTTGCCGTCGAAACGCAGCGGCATTCTCAGCACAGCCATAATCACCAGCAGGCCGATACTGCCGCAAACCACGCGCAGAAACGCGGTATTGACGGCACCTAATGCCGGAACGGCAATGCGCATAAACAAAAAACTGGCTCCCCAGATGGCTGCCAGCAGCAGGAGGCGTAACGTATCCGTTGTTCGCATAAGGTTTTCTTTGATGAAGGATTGGGTAAGGGCGACACTGTAAATTTAAACAGGGCAAGTGGCAAGGTGATTAGAATATGAAATCAGCCGCGAGCTGTCGTGCTTCCCCTCAAAACAAAACTGTGGCATCATTTAGGAATCAATCATTTCCTAAATGGTAATAAGATGTCTGTACAGCCCCGTGAACGCGGTCGCCCGCGTCAGTTTGACACCGATGCCGCGCTCGATCGTGCCATGCTGGTATTTCGTGAAAAGGGCTACCACAGCGCGTCAATCAGCGATCTCAGCGCAGCGATGCAACTTACCGCCGGCAGTATCTACAAAGCCTTTACCGACAAACGCGGCCTGTTTTTGCAGGTGTTCGCGCGCTATACCTCGCTACGTAATCAGGCGCTGCGCCAGCGGCTGGCGCAACAACCGGATGGCCGGTCGCGTATTGCTGAAGTGCTGCGTTTTTACCTTGAATCCGCCAGTGATATTGAAGGGCGGCGCGGTTGCCTGGTGGTGGGGAGTGCTATCGAGCTCCAGGTACTGGATGCAGAGCTTGCTGAACTGGTGCGTGCGGCGCTCGAACGCAACCAGCAATCGATGCTGCAATTGCTGGAGCAGGGGCAGCAGGATGGTTCGGTTAATCCACAACTTGACGCTGAAGCCGTGGGAGGCGTGTTGCTCTGTCTGGTGTTGGGAATGCGCGTGGCTGGAAAAATGCAGGATTTACCGGCGCGTGAGCGACTGATAGCCAGCGCCCTGACGCTGCTGAATTAAAATTTTTTACCTAATAAGGAAATAATCATTTCCTAAATAACTGGAGGTTTACATGTCCGATCATGCTATCGCCCAACCCTGGTCCCAACCGGTGGCGAATCTGCCCGGTTTTGCGCATCACTACGCCACCGTGGAGGGCGTTCGTCTGCACTATGTCAGCGGCGGCAATCCGCAGGGAGAAATTTTACTGTTGCTGGCTGGCTTCCCACAAAGCTGGTACGCCTGGCATCAGGTCATGGCGCAGTTGGCCGATCGGTATTTCATTATCGCGCCGGATTTGCCCGGACAGGGTGACTCTGACAAACCGTCGGCTGGTTACGATACTCAGGCACTGGCGGCTAAGGTTCAGGGGCTGATGCAACAGCTTGGTCATCCGCGCTATTACCTGGCCGCGCATGACGTAGGAGCCTGGGTCGCCTGGCCGTATGCCGTGCGCTACAGCCAGCAAGTTATCAAACTGGCGCTGCTGGACGCGGGCATTCCGGGGATCACATTGCCCGAGGCGCTTCCAGCCACGCCGGATAAAGCCTGGAAGACCTGGCACTTTGCCTTCCATTTATTGCCGGATTTACCGGAAGCCTTAATCAGTGGGCGCGAGGAGATTTATCTGGAGTGGTTTCTGCGGCGTAAAACCGCCAGCCCGATGGTATTCAGCGACGCTGACATGGCTGAATATGTGCGTTTGCTACGTCAGAATGGCGCGTTGCGCGCCGGACTGGCACCCTATCGGGTAGTGACGCAATCGGCGGAGCAGAATCGGGCGCTGCGTGAGCAGGGCAAACTGACGCTGCCGCTGCTGGCAATCAGCGCCGATCAGGGTTCCATCCCCGATATGGCGACACCGCTACGGCAGTTTGCCGACGATGTCACCGGGATCACTATCGCCCAAAGTGGCCATTTCATCCCGGATGAACAACCGCTGGCGCTGGCCGCTGCCCTGGCGCACTTTTTCCGTTAAGCACGCGGGCTGACACCAAAAACTTATTTGGCAAACAGTTGGCTCATATCTTTAAACGCCTTGAATTCCAGCGCGTTACCGCACGGGTCGAACAGGAACATCGTAGCCTGTTCGCCGACCTGCCCTTTAAAGCGAATATAGGGTTCGATCACGAATTTGGTGTTGAACCCGCGCAGGCGTTCAGCCAACGCTTCCCACTCATCCCAATGCAGAATAATGCCGAAGTGCGGCACAGGCACATCATGGCCGTCGACCGGGTTGGAATGTACGTTTTCCTGGGAGGCGGTTTTGGGGTGCTCGTGGATCACCAACTGATGACCATAAAAATCAAAATCGACCCACTGGGTGCTGGAGCGACCTTCTGCCAGACCAAAAATGGTGCCGTAGAAGGTGCGTGCTGCATCAAGATCGTAAACCGGGATGGCAAGGTGAAAAGGGGAAAGGCTCATAGTGTCTCCAGCATCAAAAAGAGGGGGCGGTGCGCCGCTGGTGCAGCATCTGCTCAAAATCATACGAATGGTTTTGTTTGAATAAAAACAATATATAGTTGGGGTTAATACAAATAATTTTTGAGTGTCATCGATGATTCGGGAACTAAAAACCTTCATGGTGGTGGTGCAGGAGGGCAACTTTGCCGCAGCGGGTGACAAAATTGGTCTGACCCAGGCAGCGGTGAGCGCGCAAATGCTCAGACTGGAAGCCGAGTTAGGTTTTGATCTTTTTGACCGCAGCGGGCGCAGCGCCAGGCTTAATCTGCGCGGTCAACAATTGTTGCCGCAGGTGGATGAGCTGCTGACGCTATACCGCCATCTCGGTGATAAGGCCGAACTGCCCCGTCCGGCAGCTCGCGTCACCCTGGGTGCAATTGCCTCTATTCAGCGTTCGCTGTTGCCCACTGCGTTAACGCGATTTCATAAGCAGTTTCCCGGTTGCCAGACGCGCATCGTACCGGGTTTGTCGCTGGAATTGGTCAACCTGGTGGACGCCGGGGAGCTGGATCTGGCGGCAGTGATCCGCCCGCCGTTTGCGCTGCAAACCGATTTGCACTGGACCACCTTACGTCGCGAACCTTACCGATTGATTGTGCCGCGTCAGGTGACGGGGGATGAAGCGGCACAATTGCTGGCGACACATCCGTTTATTCGTTATGACCGTACTTCATTTGGTGGCCGCCAGGTGGACCGTTATCTGCGGGAGCGCAGTATCGATGTGCAGGAGCTGTGCGAAGTGGATGAGCTGGAGGCGATTGTAAAACTGGTGGCGAATGGGTTGGGGGTGGCGTTGGTGCCACAAACCCAACCGACTCAGCGCTGGCCGAAGACGGTGCGGGTGGTGGAGATGGGAGCGGAGACGTTTTACCGCGAGGTAGGGCTGGTGCAGCGGGCCGGGCAGGCGAACTCAGAACTGGCGGGGGAATTGGGACGTTTGCTGGTGGAGGCGGGGTAGGGAAATAACTGCTATACCTGAATACATAAATAACGAAATTCACGAAAACTATTATATATTCAGAAATGAATATATATCATCTGTGAGCCAGATATATTTATTTGGTCTGAGTTGTTACCATTAACGCGACAAATCATTTAGAAATATGGCAGGATAAAAAAGATTTGTTTAAGGATGACAGTCAGCGAGATATTTCAATGGTTGTCTGGGTGATACGTCAGTACGCGTTTATGGAGTATTTTTATGGAAAAATTAATTGACGTAAATAAAGCCATTTCGAGTGAGCTTGGGAGGTGCGGGGATTACAACCCTCATTTGTTAGCCTGTCCTGAAGAACTGGTGCAGCAAAAAGTGATGAAGCGGTTGAGAAATATTTACAGTGAAGTCATCGGTCGTCAGAAATTATCTTTAGGTTATCCACTTAATCAAAACTTCGACTATTCGGCACTGGCACCATTTATCGATGTTCACCTGAATAATCTCGGTGACCCTTACGAAGCCAACTCGACCTTATTGAATACACGCGAGCTGGAACAAGAGGTGCTGGAATACTTTTGCAAGCTCTGGCATGCGCTTCCGCGCTCGCCTTTGACTCAGGATTCCTTTTGGGGCTATGTGTTATCCATGGGGGCCACGGAGGGGAACATGTACGCATTATGGAGTGCGCGTGAATATTTCAGCTCACGGGCGAGAGCCAGGGGAATATGCCAGAATACGATGCGTGAACCTGTACTTTATTATTCTCAGGAAGCGCATTATTCACTAGAAAAATGTGCAAATGTTTTGGATATTACCGCTTTTCAGGAAGCGGGTAATAAATACTTTCCGGGGCAGTGTCCTGTCACCCCAGATGGTCAATGGCCTAATGGCGTACCGGTGGACCAGCATGGTGCGGTGGATGTGGGAGCATTGTCGGCGTTGGTCGATTTCTTCGTCTCCAGAGGGCATCCACCGATTATTGTTTTGAATGTGGGTACGACATTTCTGGGTGGATTCGATGACGCCGTGCGGGTATGGCAGCAGGTGTCAGGCATTCTGGAACGGCATGGTTGTGATCATTCGGACTGCTGGATTCATATTGATGGGGCATTGGGGGCCGCGTATCTGCCTTACCTGGAGTTAGCCAGTGAACAGCGGCTAACGTCAGAGAGAGGGTCGCTTTTTGATTTTCGCCTGCCGTTTGTGAATTCGATCGTGATGAGTACCCATAAATGGTTTGGTGCACCCTTTGCTTCAGGCGTTTACATGAGCAAGGAAAAGTATCGCATGCTTCCGGCGACATTGCCTGAATATGTCGATACACCGGATACCACGCTGGGGGGGACGCGCAATGGTTTGGCCGCATTAATTCTCTGGTACGCCATAAATACGGTGACACCCACGATGCAGGCTGCTATTGCAGCACGCTGCGAGAAACTTGCCGCTTATGCTTATCAACAGATGCAATCGATAAAAGCGATTCATCCTTCATTTTGTGTTGAGCGTGGACCGCAATCGCTGGTGGTGATTTTTAGCCGTCCGAGAGAAGAGATCTTCAATCTATTCCAACTCAGTGGCAGAGGAAAGTTAGCACATATCGTTATTATGCCGCATGTGACACGAGCAGCAATTGATAGTCTTATTACTGAGTTAAAGAATAAGCAAGCACTGGTCTGAATATAAAATATAATGGAATGATTATTAAATTATTAGGGGAATGAACAATGAAATGTAGACATGCGAAAACTTCCGAACTGGAAAAAGTCTGTGAGTTATTGGCTTCAGAATTTTATCACGATCCAGTACTCAAATTCGCCTTTACTGATGAGAATATGTCAAGACGTCTGGGTACAATGAAAAAATTTTTCCGTATTTATGTGGATCTTGCTCAACAAAATGGCGGCGTTCTTCTGGCTGAGGACGACGTTGGCGTCCTGGTATATTTTCATCCGCAGTTGATGGAAATGACTAAAGAAGAAAATGAACGAATCGATAGTTTGCTTAAGCAGGAGTGTGGGGTTGATTACACTACAGCCTCAGCCTTTATGAGCGGGCTTGACCAGTATCATCCTCGAACACCACCGCATTTTTATATTTTCCTTGTCGCAGTTTCACGCGCTAACAGAGGGGGAAGAATTGTAAAAGCATTGTTCAGCAAGCTGAATGTTATTCTGGATAAGGCAAAGCTGCCGTGCTACGCCGAATGTACAGCTTTTAGTACACGTACTTTAGTCAGGCGTTTTGGTTATCGTGATGCGGGCAAACCTTTGCAAATTGAAGGTTTTCCTGAACTTTTCCCAATCTGGCGTGAACCTAATTCAATAGGTTGAGTTTAAAGTCAATTAGAGGTGCTTTCCTCGAAGTATCTGCTCCACTGCTGGCATCGGTTTGATGCAGGCTACTAAAAAACGAACCAGCCTTTTAGTGGGCTGGCTCACATCATGCCGTCTTTTGTGATTTATGTTTGTGCTATATCATTGGATACGATACTATTCTCAACTGCAACATTTGTTGTAGTGTAATGAGTTCAGGGGAATAAGTGAATGAATAGTAAGTTTTTCTCAGATCCTCAAAAAAATAAAATCGTAAAGAAACATCTGGAAAAACAGCTAAAAAAATATGGTGATATGAATTATGCATTTGCAGTAATGAATAAGCGTAATTCAGATGACATGATTATCATTTCCGATTTGCCAGATTACTTTTCACAGGTTTATCTGGAGAGCAAGTATCAGAATATAGATCCTGTTATAATAAATGCATTAAACCGTATCTCTCCAATTATTTGGGATGATAGTTTAATGATTAATTCTCGATGGGTTATCGAAAGAATATTTGAATCGGTCACGCCTTATAATATCGTGAGTGGCCATACGTTTATCTTGCATGATCAAAAAAACAATTTGGTTACATTATCATTGTATGTGAATAAGTACTTAGAAGCAGAAATGTATGATAATATAACAAAAAATAAAAATGATATTCAGGGACTTTTAATCGATACCCATGAAATGCTACTTCATCTCTATCGTGAAGAAAATGAGACGCCTACTGCTGAGGGGAATGCACTCTCAGCCCGCGAAAACGAAATTCTCTACTGGAGCAGTACTGGGAAAACCTACCCTGAAATCGCACGTATGTTGGATATTACGGTAAGTACGGTCAAGTTTCACATGGGTAAAGTTGTGAAAAAGCTCGGTGTGAATAACGCTAAACATGCCATCAGTCTCGCCATTGAACTCAACATCATTTCGCACCCGTCTGGCAAATAACTATCCACTTCAGAACAACCACCCTGTCAATATCCAACAGGGTGGTGGCATTCATCAAAACGACATCGTCACCCCTGCATAATAAGCCCGACCTGGCTCGTTATAGGTGGATGCGCCATCATTCTCACGATAAACCCGCTTATCAAACAGGTTGTTAATACCCGCGTTGGCACGCAGATTTTTGGTGATAGCGTAATTTACGTTCAGACCAAAGATAGAGTAGGGGCTGATTTCACGATTAGAAATGGCACCGGACTCGTTACGAATCTCAGCGTACTGGCGCGGTTTCTGACGACCGTACTGTGTCCAGTTGATATTGGCGTCCAGTTTGTCCGTGACCTGCCAGTCCAACTGCGAGTTGATGGTGAATTCCGGGATCACCGACAATGGGTTACCGGTCTTCTTACTTTCCGAACGGAACATATAGGTAGCGTTGGTACGCCACTCCAGCGTATCGTCGATCACCGGAATTGTCAGGTTGCCTTCCAGACCTTCAACAATGGCTTTGCCACCGTTTTCCCAGCGCAACACATTGTATCCGTTTGAGGTGTAGCCCACTGCCTCGTCACCCGCGACGATTTTATTTTTATAATCATTGCGGAACCAGGTAATACCGGCGGTGTAACCGTCATTATGGAACTCGATCCCGACTTCTTTATTGACGCTGATTTCAGGATCGAGATTTTCATTACCTAATAAATAGCAGCTTCCGGTAGAGATCCCCACCGGGCAGCCGTTGCCACGGGTCGAGAGCAAATAACCCTCCGTTGATTGATACAGATTCGGTGCTTTAAAGGCGCGAGCGATACCCGCTTTCAGGGTGAAATAATCACCCAGCCCCTGAGAAATATTCAGGCTCGGGCTCCAGTTAGCACCAAATTTATTGTGATAATCGAAACGCAGGCCGGGAATCACCTCAGTACTGTCGGTGGCGGCGATGTTATCTTCAAAATAAAGCGAACTAATGGTGGCGCTGTTTTTACTGCTGCGTGAGGCTGGGTCACCCGAAACGCCATCAATAATCACACCTGATGCATCGGTCGCGGTCATGGAAGCGGGGTCATTCAATTCATCACGATTCCATTCGGCACCCAATGTCATGGTTTGATCAACCAGCAATTCAACCGGGAAGTTAATCTCACCCCCCGCGCGATAACTTTCGAGACGGCTGGTTGCGTAGTCATTGCTGTTGATCATCCCTTCAACGCGACCGGTCGAACCTTCCTGCAAGCGGGTGTTGTTGGTCTTCTCATAATTAAAATTGAGCTTAGACGTACCCCAATCCCAGATGCCGTTGTAAGTTACACCATAACTCTGACGATACATGCGGTTGGTTTCATCACCATAAAGTGACTCGACCAAACCATTCGGACTGATATTGCCGTTGCTGTATTGCGTATCACCCGCATAAATATTGCCCTGGCGGCTATAGCCATAGCTGAAATCAACAATTTGTAGCGGGGTGATTTTCCAGGAAAACACCGTGTTGATGTCTTTATTACGCACACCTTCTCGGCCTGCCGCGTAGGAACCGTTTTCCGCGGTATTGATGTTGTAAGCGTCGGCATCCGTTTTATTGATGTTGCCATACAAACGCATGGTCAGCGCATCTCCGGCTAACGGTCCGCTCAGGCTGAAGTTGGCGCGCTTAGTCGCACCTTCTTTATCATCTTCCGGCTGATTGGTGAACAATGACAATGAGCCGTGCCAGTCGTTAGTCGGGCGTTTGGTAATGATATTCACCACGCCACCCGCCGCTCCTGAGCCGTAGCGTGATGCTGCCGGACCACGGATGACTTCAATGCGCTCAACCATTTCAGCGGGCACCCAGTTGGTATCACCGCGTGTATCTCGCTCGCCGCGCCAGCTATACCGTACTGAGTTACGCGAGGTGACAGGGACACCATCAATCATAATTAAGGTGTTCTCTGGTCCCATGCCACGAATATCGATCTGACGGTTATTGCCCCGGCTGCCACTGGCGCTGTTACCGGTGAGATTCACGCCGGGCATCTTACGAATAATGTCGGACAAATCGTTAACCGGCGGACTTTTCTGGATGTCTTCCGCCGTGATGGTTGAAACACCCGGCTGTTGCTTCAATTCCTCTTCCGCCGTGACGATCATTGATTCATCGTCAGCCAGTTTTTCGGTTGGCTCCTCATTGGCAGCATAAGCTGACGTACTCAGCAGGCTGGCCAAAAACAGCGCGACAGGTCGCTTTTGGCTACATCTGGTTACATTCACTTAAGATTTCTCCCTGATATGTTAACGTTTGTAAGCAAATGCGCATGATAATGAGAATAATTCTCATTGTATATATTGAGTAAGGAATCTCCCTGATTTCTCCTTAATTGCTTAACATTCGTTCGATTCGCATCAGGGGAGGGGTATTTAATTACAACATACTGAAGGATGGGAAAATTCCCGGCGTTGCTGATAAATATCGCGCTGTTCTGAGTCAATTGTGCTGCGGAGAAATTTTATCAGGCACTCACGGTTATTGGGTGATGGATGTTTGTCCTCACGCGTTTTGCAATCGCTTAGAAAACATGGTTATGTCTAAGAATAAAAAGAGAGGTGAGTGCTGCATTTGTAGCCCATTGATTCTCTGCCAAAATCCCTGTAATTCCGCTGCTGACCACAACTTCGTGTCTCCTCCGACTCACTGAAAAAGTCTATTGCCAGATTTCGGCAATAGATATCTGTTTTTCGCATTTGTGATCCCTGCATATATTCACAGAAAATGACCACGGGACATTACGAGGATGAATAAACCCGTAAGGCACAAAATAAATGTGGCTTATGAGGTGAACAATACATCGCTACCTCCAATGCCTTTTCCCGCTGGGGAAACATTTTAAATATCAGGAGAAAGGTTCCAGTGAAATTCGCAAAAGGAATGACCCTTTTCGCACTTGCTCTGAGTGCGCACACCACGTTTGCCGCTGAACAATCTGTTCCCACCGACAGCTCAGTCCATGTTAAAGCCGATCCGGCGCTGAAAAGCCTGTTACCTGCGGATATCGTGAAACGTGGCTACATTGTTGCCGGAACCAACCCCAACACGCCACCGACCACCTTCTATAAAGAAGACAACAAAACTCTGGCCGGTCGTGAAATCGACATTATGAATGCGGTAGGTGAGCGCCTCGGTATCCCGGTGCACTGGCAAGATACCGGTGGCTTCGACAACATCATTCCTGGCCTGAAAACCGGTCGTTATGATGTCGCGCTCTCCAACATCAACGCGACTAAAGCGCGTACTAAACAGGTAGATTTCGTCAGCTACTACAATGCCAGCCTGCTTGGCATCATCTCGCAGAAAGACGCCAATATCGCCCCTTTCAAATCCTTTGATGCCGTGTGCGGCAAAGAAGTGGGGGCGGGTTCTGGCACCACTCAGGTAACCCGTCTGGAAGAAGCCAGCAAAGCTTGTGAAGCCGCGGGCAAACCGCCAATCAAAGTTTCGGTCTTCCCGGACCGCCCGGCTGGTGTTCAGGCGGTGGTGAGTGGACGCGTGCCGATGTTCCTCGGTCCGTACGAAGGTCTGCTGTGGCAGGTTAAAGTCATCAAACCTTTGACCATGAGTGGTGAGATCAGCGTAACCGACTACCCGGTTTCCGTTGCCTTCCCGAAAGAGTCTGAACTGGAACCGGCTGTCCAGGCGGCCCTGAACTCATTAATCAAAGATGGTAGCTACAAGAAAATCCTCGACAACTGGGGGATTGGATTTGGTGCTGTGACCGAAGCTAAACGTAATGACGAGATCTTTAAATGAGTGATTTTCAGGACCACACCGACGATCTGAAAATCGTCGGCAAACGCTACTACGGACGCTGGCTGAGTGCGCTGGTGGTACTGTTGTGCGTCGTGGCGATGGCGCACTCCATGATCAACAACCCGCGTTTTGAATGGGGGGTGATTGCGGAGAACTTCACCGGCCCCTCCATTTTGCAGGGCGTCTTGATGACGCTGCAACTTACAGTGATATCCGTGGTGCTGGGTTTTGCCTTCGGTACGGTATTGGCGTTGATGCGTTTGTCATCCAATCCGGTACTGGTCGCGGTGAGCTGGGCCTATACCTGGTTCTTCCGTGGTGTGCCCATGCTGGTGCAGCTGTTTCTCTGGTACAACATTGCGGCGCTCTATCCCAAAATTTCGCTGTGGATTCCGGGACTGGGTGAGATCTGGAGCGCTCAGTCCAACTCGCTGGTTAGCCCGTTCAGTGCGGCAGTGATCGCGCTGGTAATGCATCAATCCGCTTATGCGGCAGAAATTGTTCGCGCGGGCATCCAGAGCGTAGGTAATGGTCAGCTGGAAGCGGCCCGTGCGTTGGGTTATCGTCCGGCGCAGATCTTCCGCCATACCGTCCTGCCGCAGGCGATGCGCGCCATTATGCCGCCAGCGGGTAACGAAATTATTGGTCAGTTAAAAACCACGGCGGTGGTTTCAGTTATTTCGCTACAGGATGTGTTGTTTTCCGCGCAGATTATTTATCAGCGCACCTATGAAGTGATCCCGCTGCTGCTGGTCGCAACGTTATGGTATCTGCTGATGACCTCGGTCCTGTCGATAGGACAATATTATGTCGAGCGCTATTTTGGTCGCGGCGTGACACGTCGTGAGAAACGCAGCCTGTGGCAGTCGCTGCCACGTTTTTCTGCCACCAAGACCGAAAGGAGCGTGAGCAATGGCTGAGGCAATCGCGCTGCGTAAGGTGACCAAACGTTTCTCCGGTGTCACCATCCTGGATGAAGTTAACCTCGATATTCCGGCGGGTTCGGTGACGGTGATCCTGGGTCCCTCCGGTTCCGGGAAATCGACGCTGTTGCGTTGTATCAACCATCTGGAAAAGCTGGATGGCGGTACCATCCGTATCGGCGGCGAAATGGTGGGATACAAGCAGAAAGGTCAGGCACTGCACGAGTTGAGCAGTAGCGCGATTGCGCGTCAGCGTGCGGAAATTGGCATGGTATTTCAGCAGTTTAACCTGTTTCCACATCGTACCGTGTTGCAGAACATCATCGATGCCCCGATGCGCATCAAAAAGCAGAGTCGCCAGCAGGCTACCAGCAAAGCGCTGGCGTTGCTGAAACAGGTGGGCTTGTCGGGCCGTGAAGATGAATGGCCGCAGAATCTATCTGGTGGTCAGCAGCAACGCGTGGCGATTGCCCGTGCGTTAGCGATGGACCCTGGTGTGATGTTGTTTGATGAACCGACATCCGCACTCGACCCCGAACTGGTGGGTGAGGTGTTGCAGGTGATCAAACAGTTGGCGCATTCCGGCATCACTATGGTGATCGTCACGCACGAAATTGGCTTTGCCCGTGAAGTGGCCGACAACATTGTGTTTATGGAAGGTGGCAAAATTGTCGCCGCTGGTCCGACCCAGCAGGTACTCGACGACCCGGAAAACGGGCGCGTGAGAAACTTTATTGCAACGGTGCTTTAAGCACCGTTTTTCTTTTTTAGCCAGGAACAATGATGACGCAGAAACCAGTCATGCACAGCGCACACTGGGGAGCTTTCCATGCTCAACAGCAGGGCGATCAACTCACCATTGAGCCATTCCACCGCGATCCCGATCCCAGCCCGTTGTTACAAAATTTCCGTCACGCCCTCAGCCATCCGGCGCGCGTGGCGCGTCCGATGGTACGTCGTGGCTGGCTGGAAAATGGCCCCGGACCGGATCAACGCCGTGGTAACGATGAGTATGTTGCCGTCAGTTGGGAAGAAGCCTATACCCTGGTGGCAAACGAATTAAAACGTGTTGGCGAAAACTATGGCCCGGAAGGCATTTTTGGTGGTTCTTACGGATGGTCGAGCGCGGGGCGTTTCCACCATGCGCAAAGCCAGGTACATCGTTTTCTCAATACCACCCTGGGTGGCTATGTACGCTCGGTTAACAGCTACAGCTCCGGCTCGGCGTCCGTGCTGTTGCCACATATCGTGGGCGATATGAACGAGATTGCCCGCCGCGGCGTAAGCTGGGAAGAGATTGCCCAACACAGCGACGTGGTGCTGGCGTTTGGCGGTCTGGCGCTGAAAAATTCACAGGTGGCCAGTGGTGGCCTGAGCGAACACACCGAACGTGGCTTTATGCAGCAGGCGGCACAACGCGGCACGCGCTTTATCTCCGTCAGCCCATTAAAAAGTGATTTACCGGATGAAGCTCAGGGTGAGTGGCTGGCGCTACATCCTGGTACTGACGCGGCGTTTATCCTTGGCGTGCTTTCGGTACTGATTGCGGAAGGCTTGACCGATGAAGCCTTCCTCGCCCGCTACACTGTCGGCTGGCCGCAGATGGTGGCGTATATTCGCGGCGAAGAGGATGGCACGGTACGAGATACGCATTGGGCGGCGGCGATTTGCGGTGTTGATGCGGCGTTTATCGCCCAATTTGCCCGTCAGTTACAGGGTAAACGTGTGTTGGTAACGGTGGCGCACGCCTTGCAACGTGCCGAACATGGCGAACAGCCGGTGTGGTTGGGTTTGGTGCTGGCGGCGGCATTGGGGCAACCCGGCTTGCCCGGCGGCGGATACACCTACGCCCTCGGCGCACTCGGTCACTATGGTAAGCATCATAACCTGGTCAGCTTCCCGGCGTTGCCGCAGGGTAAAAATGGTATCGACCGCCTGATCCCGGTGGCGCGCATCGCCGATATGCTGCTCAACCCCGGCACGCAGTTTGATTACAATGGCCGTCGCCTGACCTATCCCCATATCCGCCTCGCTTACTGGGCGGGCGGCAATCCGTTCCACCACCATCAGGATCTGGCGCGCTTACGCCAGGCGTTTTGTCAGCTGGATACGTTGATTGTCCATGAAATTGCCTGGACGGCCAGCGCCAGACACGCCGACATTGTGTTGCCCGCCACCATGACGCTGGAGCGCGAAGATATAGGTGGAGCACCAACCGATCGCCATCTCTTCGCCATGCAACCCGTGGCGCAACCTTATGCTGAGGCGAAAGATGATTACGCGATTTTCAGTGAACTGGCACGCAGGCTGGGCCGGGAAGAGGCGTTTACCGAAGGACGCGATACGCGCGGTTGGTTGCAACATCATTACCAGCAGTTGCAGGAAAAGCTTGCGGCGCATCAGGTCACGGTCCCAACCTTTGAGCAGTTCTGGCAACAGGGCGTTGTGGAGTTGCCGCAATTGAAGGACGGCGGGCGCATGATCAACGCATTCCGCGCCGACCCGGATGCGGCACCGCTGCCGACGCCGAGCGGAAAAATTGAAATCTACTCGGCCACCATCGCCAGTTTTGATTATGAAAACTGCCCCGGACACCCGGTATGGCGCGAACCACAGCAACAACCGAACGATGAACATCCGTTCTGGCTGATTGCCAATCAACCCGCCACGCGTCTGCATAGCCAGTTGGATTTTGGTGATTACAGTCTGAGTGGGAAACGTGATGGCCGGGAAGTATGCAGCCTGAATCCGCAGGATGCGTTGCGGTTAGCCATCAATGATGGCGACATTATCGAGTTATACAACCAGCGGGGACATGTGCTGGCCAGCGCGCGCGTCACCGATACCATCATGCCGGGCGTGGTCCAACTACCGACGGGAGCCTGGTACGATCCGGTTGATCCCACCGCTGAGCGGCCGTTGTGTCGTCATGGGAATCCCAACGTGCTGACGCTGGATATTGGCACCTCGTCATTAACTCAGGGCTGTAGCGGGCAAATTACCGTGGTGCAGGTCAGGAAGTATGCCGGGGAACTCACGCCGGTACAGGCATTTATTCCGCCGTATTGCTAACCCATCCGTAACGGCGCGCGATAAATCGCGTCGGATATTTTGATCACGTAGCGGCGCGATTTATCGCGCTGTTACTTGATGACAGGCATCTATCCCCGCAACACGTCTGCCAACGCCTGCAAATCTGCTGACGTCTTTAACTCACTGCTTTGCCACAACAAAGCCTGGCGTTCTGCCGTTTCCTGCCTCAGCGCCAGACGCAGTTTGCCCGCCACATCTACCGCATCGGCCAGCGATTCCTGCCGGGTACGACGCTGACGCAGTTGCGTGCCATTTTTCAGTGACAATGTCACTTCATGAAAGCGCAGCGCCGGGTTAATTGCATCCGGTGGGGCGGATTCATCTGGCGTACGCCGTACTTTTGCCGCCAGCGGCATCACGTTATGGTTGAGGTCGCCTTCGGCAAAATCCTCCAGACGCAGGTCGTCATACATCAACATTGCGGCGATAACATATTCGAGGCTGAAGCGTGCCTCGATGCCGTTGGCTGGCACTTGTATCGACGCCGCAATATCGCCACCCGGCGGGAACGCGACGCTAATATCGACGATGTTATCCAGCAATGCCTCCAGCGGTTGCCCGCTTGCCAGCCACTCCTGCCTTAATAAGCGCGCAGCCTCGGCGGCACTGTGAGTCCCGGCACAGGTCGGGAAAGGTTTGAACTCCAGCCCCGGGGTGATGATACGCCAGGGAGTGCCCCAGTTTTCTGACAGCTTTTCCGGCTGTGCCTGACCGTTGCTGCTGGCCGCGAGGAAAGCCTCAAGCACGCCATCCTGTTTGCCATCGATTCCGGCCAGCGTCAGCTGCGCCGCTGCAACAGCCCGTTCCGCCGCAAATCCGGCGTGCAACGGTTTAATGGCAGAACCAAATTGCGCCCGTAACCCGCTCGCCTGGGTGGCGGCAATGCCCAACAGGGTCGCGGTTGCGGCGACATCCAGCCGCAGAAAACGGGCCAGCGCGGCAGCCGCAGCGAGGGTGCCAAGCGTGGCGGTGTTGTGATATCCCAGCGCGTAATGTTGCTGACTGGCCGCCAGACCGAGCCGTCCGGCTACTTCCACGCCGATGGCGTAAGCATCGAGGAACTGCTCAGGCGTGGCTTGTGGCTGGTGCTGATGCCAGGCAAACAACGCCGGCAGGATCACCACGCTGGGATGGCCACGAAAATCAGCATGGAAATCATCGTAATCCAGCGCATGGCTGGCATAGCCCAGTAACAACGCCTGGGAACGGATGCTGCCATCGCCGTAAACGGTGCGCAGCGCCGGTAAGCCGCTGTCCGGTACCTGGCCGCGTAGCACCGGCCAGCTCACCGCGAGGAAATCACGTATGCCTTCGCGCGCTTTGGTCTGCGCCAGGTAATCGGGTTGGCTGTGAACAATACGTTCTGCCAACGCGCGTGTGAGGGTCATGGCTGTGGCTCCAGGCTGAGCAATGCGGCCACGGCCAGATTTGCCAGGTAACGCGACGTCGGCAGCAACACCTGATCGTTGATGCGAAATGCCGGATGATGCAGCGCATAAGGCTCACCGGTGCCAATCATCATAAAGGCGCCGGGTAATTGCTGTTGATAGAAGGCAAAGTCTTCGCCAATCGGGCTGGCTTCCACTACGCGGGCTTCAAAACCGCTGGCGCTGGCCTGCTGTAACGCAAAATCGGCCCAGTACGCATCGTTGACCACCGACGGCGGCCCCGCATGCCAGTTAAATTTCACCACTACGCCAAAGGCGGCACCGATTCCCTGCACGATTTCGCGAAAACGCTGCTCCAGCCGTTCACGGGTGGTTTGCGAAAACGAACGCACCGTGCCTTCCAGCCAGGCGCTGTCGGGAATCACATTCCAGGTGCTGCCACTGTGAACCTGGGTAATCGACACCACGGCATTATCAGCCGACGGGGCGTTACGGCTGATCAGCGTTTGCGCCGCCGCGATAATCTGCCCGGCGACGATGATCGGATCGTTACCTTCATGCGGTTTGGCAGCATGGCTGCCGGTGCCGGTAATGGTGATATCAAAACGGTCCACGGCGGCGGTAAGAGGTCCGGCTTTGCTGCCAATGAGGCCGGGCGGCAATGAAGGATCGTTATGGATGCCGAAAATGGCCACAGCATCCTGCAATGCGCCAGTGGCAATCACGTCCGGGGCACCCTGGCCCGTCTCTTCCGCCGCCTGGAACAAGATACGCACGCGGCCGGGAAGGGTGGCTTCCTGCTTTTTAAGCAAAATTGCTGCGCCCAGCGCGGCTGAGCTATGGAAATCATGACCGCAGGCATGCATGACGCCCGGTCGTTCGGAACGAAAACTGACGTCAGATTGTTCTTCAATCGGCAGGGCATCGATATCGGATCGCAGCACTATCAACGGCCCCTGTTGCGGGCCGACTTCAGCCACCAGGCCGGTTTTCAGCGGCAAATCGAGAATGCGAATCTGATGGTGTTCCAGTTGCTGGCGCAGACGCGCGGTGGTTTCGAATTCCTGGTTAGACAGTTCTGGAAAACGGTGCAATTCCTGGCGGAAAGCGACGAGATAGTCACCCAGCGCGGATTCATCAATGGTACTCATGCCTTGTTCCCTTGTTGTGCTGCCTGGCGCGTCAGCCAGGCATCATGTGCGCTTTCATCCAGCACTTTCTTCATATAGAGCGTGATATGACCTTTACCCAGGTCGGTGGTATGCATCGGCTGGAAGCCACGCTTCAGGTACATTTCCTTTAACCACGGATGGCTGATGGCGGTCCCCAACGATACCGCTGGGGCGCGCAACTGACCGATGATGATCTCCTGCTCCAGCCAGTCCTGAATCTTGCGACCATATTGCTGACCGGGATAGTTGGGATGCGCGCCAAACCAGCCAATATGCGGCAAGCCAAACGGACCGGGTAGCGGTCCCCACGGATAGCGGATGGTAATGGAAGAAACCATTTCGCCATCGGCATATAACCCATACACCCCGTGGCTTTGCAGATGACGCAGCGTTTTTTCAAGATCGGCGCTGGCGGCATCGAATTTTATTCCCAGTGCTTTGGTGGACGCGTAAGCGGCATGCATCAGCGCCTGGTAAGTTTCAACTTCGTCTTCTCTGACCTGGCGAAAATCGAGTTGCATAGTATTCCCCGGAAAAACCGCCCTGTTGGCGTTTAAGGCGGCGCGATTTATCGCGCTGGTCTGCGATTCGCGCGATAAATCACGCCGCTACGAATTTATGGCAACGCGCATGATAATTAAGGCACGCGTGAAGGGTAATGAGATTAACAGCAAAGGCTATGCGCGCTATATCTAAAAAATAACTAAGCTAATGCATATTTGTGAAAATGAAATCACCGCTTTTTTATTGCTTAAATCCTTATTTACCGTAGTATGCAGAAAGCATACAGCGCTATAACAAATTCGCATTAACTCTCTGTAACAACTCAATTTTATCCGTTATAGCCTTTCTTTTTATCAGGGTAACGCCGTGTTAGCGATTAAATCTCCGCGCGCCTATGCGCATGAGGCGGGCCTGCGCGCACGCGCTGGTGAGTTTATTAAACCTTACGCCACACATATCCGTATCTTCACTTCTCCCAACGCCTGGCAGGCGGTGAACCCAGAATTAACCACCAGCCTTGAGGCGCATGGCATTCGCTGGCAACTGGAATATCTGCACGGTGAATGCACCGATGACGCCATCGCCACCTTGCAACACAATGTTGAGCAGCAAGGCGCGGAACTGTTGTTTGCCATTGGTGGTGGTCGCGTGCTGGATGCCGCCAAAGCCGTTGGCAGCCAGATGCCGGAATTGACGGTGATTAATTTCGCCACGCTGGCCGCCACCTGTGCCGCCTGGTCGCCGGTCGCGATTATCTACACCCCGGAGGGCGGGCATGTTCGCAGCCAGCCGCTTGGCAAAATGCCTGAACTGGTGCTGGTAGATAGTGAGGTGATCGCGCGCAGCGACGCCCGTTATCTGAAGGCGGGTATTGTTGATGCGCTGGCAAAATACTACGAATTCCGCCCTTATCAACGCCACAACCCCGACGACCTGGCGCTCGATCTCAAGGTGATGACCGCGTTACGCGCACTGGATACCTTTCGTCAGTTTGGCGCTGAGGCGGTGGCCGCCAATCAGCAGCAGCAGGTCACCCCGGCGCTGGTAAAAGTCATTGATGCCAATATCGTGCTGGCCGGGCTGGCGAACAGCGTACGCGACGTGCTGCCCACCCCAGGTTTTGCTCACGCCATTCATAATCGCCTGACCCACCAGCCGGAGCTGCATCACTGGCTGCATGGCGAAAAGGTCGGCTACAGCCTGCTGGTTCAGTCGCTCATCGAACATGATGGCGTACCGGATGCTGAATTGCTGGCGCTGTTGCGTCAATACGATATGCCGCTGACGCTGGCTCCGCTAAGCGGCGATCGCGCTGAGCGTATTCGTGCCATCGCGCAGCAAATTAAATTTCCGGCCGCCAGTGCCGAACGTCTGCCGTTTAGCCTGTCCGCAGAGGCGCTGGAACAGGCGTTGCTGGCAACCGACAACGCATTTTAAGCGTGCGCTGCGGCGCACATTTTCTCTTTTACAGACCAGGACATCTTTTATGGACAGCGCAACTTCATCTCGTCGCCTGCGACTCGGCCTTTTTGTACAACCCGTTGGTCAACACGTCAGTGGCTGGCGTCTGACGCAGCAACTCGGCGATCCGACCGATATCGACTGGCTGATCACCATCGCGAAAAAAGCGGAAGCAGGCAAATTTGACCTGTTTTTTGTTGGCGATGCGTTGGCGACCAGTATGTACCGCCTGCCTTCCACTATGGCACGCCTTGAGCCGTTGACCATGCTGTCAGCCCTCGCGGTCAATACCAAACGCATCGGCCTGGCGGCAACGGCGTCCACCACTTTTAGCGACCCGTTCACTATGGCGCGCAGCTTCTCCTCGCTGGACCATATCAGCCGTGGTCGCGCGGCGTGGAACGTAGTGACCTCTTTCTCCACCGACGTTGCGCGCAACTTTAGCCGCAGCGATATGCCAAATCACGCTGAGCGCTATGCGCGGGCGCGTGAGTTCCTCGAAGTAACTTACAAATTGTGGGAAGGCTGGGAAAAAGATGCGGTGCAGCCAAACAAAGCCACCGGCCAATATTTTATTGATGACAAGATCCAGCCGATCAACCACGAAGGCGAGCATTTCCAGGTTCAGGGGCCACTGAACATCACCCGTTCGCCGCAGGGGCGTCCGGTGATTATCGAAGCCGGTTCCTCTGCCGATGGTCAGAAGCTGGCGGCGGAAACCGCCGAAGTAATCTTCACTGCGGCAGCCAGCCTGGAAGAAGCGCAGACATTCTACCGTTCGCAGAAAGATCAGGTGATTGCCGCCGGACGCAACCCGGACCATGTGGTAATTATGCCGGGCGTGATGCCGATTGTCGGTCACACCCGTGAAGAAGCCAAAGCGCTGTGGAAAGAGTTGAACACCCTGGTGGATATCGAAAACGGTCTGCGTCAGCTCTCCCTGCGTTTCAGCATGGATCTGAGCCAGTATCCGCTCGATGGTCCGGTGCCGGAAGTGCCGCTGGGTGAAGGTAACCAGAGTCGCGTCAAGCTGATGACCGATATGGCGAAGCGCGAAAACCTGACGCTGCGCGAGCTGGCCGCGGTTGCTGCCGGTTCCCGTGGACACCGCGTGATTGTCGGCACCGCCGAAGATATCGCCGATGACTTCCAGCTGTGGCTGGAGCAGGGGGGCGCGGATGGCTTCAACATCATGCCAGCGATTATGCCGGAGCAGCTTGACCTGTTCGTTGAACTGGTGATCCCGGAGTTGCGTCGTCGCGGCCTGTTCCGTGATGAGTATGAATTTGCCACCCTGCGCGAAAACCTCGGCCTGCCTGTGGTGTAACGACTGGAGAACAGCATGGTCACCTTATCAAAGCGTGTGCAGTCCGTGTCTCTCTCCGCCAATGCTGCGGCGCGTCAGTTGACGCGCCAGCTTAAGGAGCAGGGCGTGGATATTCTCGACCTCACCACCGGGGAGCCTGATTTCGATACCCCGGCCCCTATCCGCCAGGCGGCTGTGGTAGCAATGGAAGCGGGCGAAACCCGTTATACGCCTACGCCCGGCACCACGGCGCTGCGCAAAGCGGTACAGCAGAAGCTGGCGCGGGAAAATCAGTTGTGGTATGAGGTGGAGCAGATCGCCATCGCCAATGGCGCTAAGCAGGTTATCTTCAACGCCTTTGCTGCCACCCTCAACGAGGGCGATGAGGTGATTGTGCCGGTGCCATACTGGCCGACCTTCCCGGACAGCGTGCGTTTTAACGGTGGCGAGCCGGTGTTACTGGCGTGCCCGCTGGAGCAGCAGTACAAGTTGCAACCGCAACAACTGGCTGCGGCAATCACCCACAAGACACGCTGGCTGGTGCTGAATAACCCCGGCAACCCTTCAGGTATGGTGTACAGCCACGAAGAGTTGACCGCGCTGGCGGCAGTGCTACGCGATCATCCCGACGTCCTGATCATGCTGGATGAGTTGTATGAACATATTCTGTTTGATGGTCGTCAGCACGTTAGCCTGCTGCACGTTGCGCCAGATTTAACACCACGCATCTTGCTGGTCGGCGGGGTATCGAAAACCTATGCCATGACCGGCTGGCGCATCGGCTTTGGCGCCGGTCCGAAAAAATTGATCAGCGCCATGACCGTGGTGCAGTCGCAAAACAGCTCCGGTGCCAGCGCCATCAGCCAGGCCGCTGCGGTCGCTGCGTTTAACGGGGGGCTGGATTTTCTGCCGCCGCAGCGCGAAGCGTATCAGCAACGACGTGATGCCATCATGGCAACGCTGAGTCAGGTGCCGGGTATTGAGGTGCTTAACCCGGAAGGGGCGTTTTTTATTTTCTGTCGCTGTGCTGGTCTGCTGGGGAAAACCCGCCCGGATGGCAAACGGCTGGAAAGTGAAGATGATGTGCTGAACTACCTGCTGGAAAGTGGGGTGTCCGGTGTCGCCGGCAGTGCCTACGGTTTGTCGCCGTATTTTCGTCTGTCGATTGCCACGGATATTGCGAGTGTCACCGAGGCAGGGCATCGCATTGCTCGTGCCTGTGCAGCATTGATTTAATTGCACGTCACCGTAGCGGCGCGATTTATCGCGCTCTTTTGACCTTTACGATGGAAAAAAACGCGCGATAAATCGCGCCGCTACGTAGCCTGGAAGAGAAGGGCAAGCCTTGCCCACGATGGAGCAAGGCGTTTTCCCTGAATATTAGATCAGGAAATCATCCAGCGAACCGCCAGCGTCGAGTACGCTTTTGATCGGGGAAGGCGTACGGCCCTGACCGGTCCAGAATTTCTCTTCACCGTTTTCATCGGTAAACTTATATTTCGCCGGACGCGGTGCGCGTTTTGCTTTAGGTTTGCTTTCGCCGTGAGTTAATTGCGCCAGTTCATTAATATCAATACCGTCGTTAAGCAGCATTTCTTTATACAGCGCCAGTTTTTCTTCTTTCTCGCGCTGTGCGGCATTTTCCGCCGCAGCTTCTTCACGACGTTCGGCGATCACCGCGCTGAGCTTTTCCAGCATTTCGTTTAAAACTTCAACCTCAATATCACGCGCCTGGGCACGCAGTGTACGAAGATTGTTCAATGCCTTCAGTGCATCGCTCATAAATAAACCCTTAGTAATGGTATGACTCAATCAAAAAAGGGCATTCTACGGGAAATGAAGGCAAAAGAAAATATTCTGTCGCAGCCAGATTAGTCCTGAAAAATATCGGGATATCAGGATGGCAAACTATAACCTGATATCCCGTCGTTCAAAGCGAGGATATTTTAGGCATCACGATAAAACGGAAAGCAGCCGGTAATCAGCGCAACCAGCAATAACACCAGGCAGGTTATAAACGACCAGCGTAATGTAAAGCGTTGAGCTTGCGCATAATCCAGTTTCAGCATGCCAATCAGTAAATAGGTTGAGGCGACCAGCGGGCTGAGAATATGCACCGGTTGTCCCACCAACGCGGCGCGTGCCATTTCAATTGGCGCGATACCATAATGTCCTGCCGCCTGAACTAGCACTGGCAACATGCCGAAATAAAACACATCGTTGGAAACCATCCAGGTGACCGGGATGCTTATTAACGCGGTAATTACCGCCAGATAAGGGCCAAGCGCAGGCGGAATCACGTTCACTATCGCGGTTGCCAGGCTATCTGCCATACCGGTTTCTGAGAAGATGCCGGTAAACACCGCAGCCGCGAAGATCAACCCGGCCACGGCGAGGATGGCCGGGGCATGGCGCGCAATTTGCTCCTGCTGCTGACTGAGTTGCGGATAGTTCACGACGAACATGATGGCGGTTGCCAGCATAAACAAATAGGCCATCGGCACCACATCCAGCACCAGCAAGGTCATGAGCGCGATTGTCAGCGCCCAGTTAAACCAGAAACGCCAGGCCACACAGGGTTTCTCTTCAAACTGCAATCCGCTCAGCGTTGCTGAGTGCCCGCGGTGAAACCCAATGCGGGTGCGCTCGCGGCGGCCCAGCAACCAGGCCATGACAAAGGTCCAGACCACGCAGGCCAGCAGCGGCAGCAGCATTGGCACAAACAAGGTGGCAACATCGGCATGCACCGCCGTAGCGGCACGCGCTGTCGGGCCACCCCAGGGAAACATATTCCCCAGGCCGGTGCATTGTAATAGCAGGCAGGCCACACTCAGTCTTGATAAGCCAACGCGTTCATATATCGGCATAAAAGCCGCCAGTACAATCATATATACCGTTGCGCCGTCACCATCCAGCGCCACAATAAAACCCAGCAGGGCGGTGCCGATAAATATTTTGACCGGGTCACCATCAACGGCGGATACGATGCGTTTAATAATCGGATCAAACATTCCGGCATCGGTGACGCTCATAAAATAAAGCATGGCGAAAATCAACATCACACCGGTGGGGGCAACGGTACGTAATCCTTTAATCACCATGGCACCCATTTCCGCACCCTGGCCGGATAACAGCGCGAAAATTGTTGGGATAATAATCAATGCCGTTAAGGCGGAGAGTTTCTTGCTCATTAATAAGCCGATAAAACAGCCGATCATAAGCACACTGAGGATTAACAGCATGGCAGGTGTCCTGTTCAGAGGTTTCGGGTATAAAAACAAACGACTATTTATTGTTCAGTCACACCTTTTTTCCCCTCATCATTCGGACATTATTATCCGGAAATTATTTTGACGAGAGCAAGGTGCATTTATGGGAAAAATGCGTGCAACTTCTTATTTTTAATAAAATTAAAATCGCTTCAGGTTATGATTTATCGCGGTATTATTTGCGCTCCTCAACCATATCGCGAAGAAATAAAACACGCCCGGCCACTGCAACCGGGCGCATAAATTAACCGTGATCGCGTGGTGAAGGCGCAATCGGTAATGGCAGGCGATAAAGTTTCACCGGATATTCTACGGTTGAAGGTTTCCCGCCGGTGGTGGCAGGCGTGCGGTTAATTTGTGCCGAAGGCATCCATAACGCCCCTTTAGAAATCCACATCGCATCAATCCAAACGAGGCGTGGATCCTGAATCACCGTGGTCACGGCACCATCCGGCGCAATGCGTTTGATGCTGCGGGTATTGATATCCGAGGCATAGATATTGCCCGCGGCGTCAATCGCCGTGCCGCCGGTGCTCCAGGTGTCGCGCACTTTCTCAGCGTGTAGTGCCACGTCAGCCGGTGAAAGTTTCTCGTCATTCAGATAACGGGTTTCGATGCGCGCCAGCGGTCCGGGAATAGCCTGATAGTAGAGCCATTTGCCATCAGGTGAGACTTCCAGCTGATCGAGGCCAACACGTTTTTCCCGGCCATCGCGCAGGAACAGTTTTTTGCCGTCGGCATAGATTGGTTGATGATCGATAGAGAGCGGATGATCATCCAGTACGCGCCAGCTTTTACCACTTTTCATATTTAACACCACCAACCCCACCGCACCGGGATCGGTCAGATAGGCGTAATCCCCATTGAAACGCACATCATCCAGATAGCTGGTGGCTTTCAGTACCGGAGCGTTAAACACGTAGCTGCCGACCACGTTGCCGCTTTGCAGATTGATGCGTACCAGTTTGGCTGCACCTGCTACCGCGTGATCGCCGGTGCCGATGCCTTTGTTACCGGCATCCATCACCCAGAGATCGCCATCCGGGCCAATCCGCAGGGCATTAACGTGATAGAAATGATGCTCAGGATCGGTGCTCTGCCATTGATTCCAGGCCGCATCGGGATACGCCTTAAGCTGACCGTTCACCACTTCAGCCAGCTGTAAACCGCTGCCCTCCGATTGGGTCAGAGAGGCAAAAATGCGGCCATCGTGGCTGACGGTGATGCCATTCCACACCCGTGGGGAGGTGGTCACCTGTTGCAGGCGGCTATCTTGTTGGGTGGGTAGCTTAACCGGCAGGGTATCCTGTGCCAGTAGCGGTGCGGCGACGGTTACGGTCAGCGCCGCGATCAGCGCTTGCAGCGAATGCTTCATCCTTATCTTCCTTCTGAACATGGCAGGTTATTTGTTGCTCTGTTGTTAATGTCTTTCCATCCTGGCAGTCCGGAGTGATAAATTATATTCTCTGATTTTTATCAATTAATTCCTGGTGGGAATGAATGGAGCTGAAAGATCTGCATTATCTGCTGGCGGTGAAGGAGACCGGGCATCTGGGTAAAGCGGCGCAATCCCTTGGTATCACTCAGCCTGCGCTGACCAAATGTTTGCAGCGGCTGGAAAAGTTCTACGCCACCCGACTGATTTTGAAGGTCGGGCGTGGCATGCAACTGACGGAAGCGGGACTGCTACTTTGTGAACGTGCTCAAAAAGTCGTGCACATGATGCAGGTGACGCGCCAGGATTTACAGGCGTTGGGGGCAGGGACGGCGGGGGTGATCCGCCTCGGCGTGGCTGCCACCGCGGCAGAATTTATGCTGCCAATGCTGAGTCGTGATTTGCTACATAAAGCGCCAACGGCACGGCTGGAAGTGACCGTGGGGATGAATGACTTGCTGCAAAAAATGCTGCGGGAAAACAAGATCGATCTCATCCTCGGTTATTTGCCGGATGGCAACAGCGAGTTTATTACCCGCCCGCTGATTGACGATCCGGTGGTGATTGCCGCCAGCAAACGGCATCCGCTGGCGAATATCCATCCGACACCGGAACAGCTTGATCAATTTAACTGGCTGTTGCCTTCCATGCAGGTGGCGACGCGTCAGTGGCTGGAGCAACGTTTACGCAGCGGAGGCTATGCGCCCCCGCGCGTACAAATGGAAAGTAATACCTTGTCGCCGCTGCGTCAGGTCATCGCCAGTACGCAATTGCTGAGTTTTCTCTCGCGGCGTTTGCTGAAAGGCGAGGGCGAAGATGCTTCGCTGGTGGAGATTCCTCTGCCGCTGGTCACCATGCCCCGAACCTTTGGCTGGCAGTTCCGCTCTTTGAGCGAGCTTTCCCCCGCCTCACGTTTACTGGTTGATTTAGCGGAAAAACGCTGGCATTGGTAATACGATCTTCGTGATCCGTAGCGGCACGATTTATCGCGCTTTTGCCTCAATACGCAACGGCTCGCGCGATAAATTGCGCCGCTACGGAGCTTTCCTTGAGTGATGATTGCCATCAGAAACTCTCATCTTTCCTTAATCATTGAAGAATAAGTGATTTTTCCACGAAAAAATTCTACGCAACTGGAAACAATTACTTGCAATGAAAATCTTAATGCGTATATTTCTCATTTGCTTTCTTGACGACATCTTTACTGTCGCACTGTACGTGCCGGGACGGCACAGTCAGGCGCTTATTTCCTCCTGACCGTTATTCTTCAACAGCTATTTATGGCCGGATGCCAGCAGACGCCAGCGGGCATGTCGTCATTAATAACAAAAAATTGAGGAATATTATGTCTTTCGAAGAAAAGCGCGTCAGGGAACACGCCCGGACTTCGCAGCGCGTGCTGCGGTTGTCAATGCTGGCGATGTTGATTACCTCGGGTATCGCCCATGCGGCAGATACGGCCAATAAAGAACAAACGCTGACGGTTAATGCCAGTGCCACGAATGCCGACCAGCAGGAGCAGGGCGCACAGGATTACAGCGTGCCTGTGACCCGTGCCGGTACCAAAATGGCGCTGACCGCGCGTGATATTCCGCAATCAGTCAGCATTATCAGCAAGCAACGTATGGAAGATCAGCAGTTGCAAACGTTGAATGACGTGCTGAAAAATACCACCGGTATCAAAAGTGTCAGTCAGGATATGGACCGCCCACTGTTCTATTCGCGTGGCTTCCTGATTGATAACTACATGATCGACGGCATTCCCACCGCGTTTGCTTCACGCTGGAACCTCGGCGATGTGCAGACCGATATGGCCCTTTATGAGCGCGTGGAAGTGGTGCGTGGCGCGACTGGCCTGCTCACCGGTCCGGGCAACCCTTCAGCCGCCATCAACATGGTGCGCAAACACGCCGACAGCAAAGAATTTACCGGCAGCCTTGAAGCCAGCTATGGCAGCTGGAATAAGCAACGCTATGTTGCTGACCTCTCCGCACCGCTGAGCGAAGATGGCCGCGTGCGTGGTCGCGTGGTGGCGGGTTATCAGGACCGTGACAGCTTTATCGAGCGTTACAATAACCAGAAACAGTTTGTCTATGCCGTGGTGGACGCCGATCTGACCGATTCCACCAAACTCTCGGTCGGTTATGAATTCAGCCAGGTTAATACTGATTCACCGATGTGGAGTGGTGCGCCGCGCTGGTACACCGACGGCACGCAGATTCGTACCCGCCGTGGTTATAACACCGCGCCGGACTGGGCCTATAACGACAAAGAGAACAAAAAGGTCTTTGTTAATCTGCAACAAAACTTCGATAACGGCTGGAACATCACGCTGAACGGCACGCACAACGAGATGTTTCTCGACAGTAAGATGCTGTATGTCGATGGCTATTTCGATAAATCCACCGGTATCGGCACCTCGCCGTATGCCAACTATCCAGTCATCGGTGGCACCGGTTATAACACCGGAAAACGTAAAGTCGATGCGGTGGATGCCTTCGCCAGCGGTCCGTATGAACTCTTTGGTCGTCAGCATGAGTTGATGGTGGGCGTGAGCTACAGCCGCCAGGACAACAAATACTACAGCGCCTGGGACAATATCTCTCCAACCCAGTTGGGTGACTACAGCGATTTCAACGGACAGTACCCGGAAACCGACTGGAACCCGCGTACCGAGTCCAGCGACAGCCAACTGGTGCGGCAGAAATCGACCTATCTTGCGACACGCATTTCTCTGGCCGATCCACTGCATGTGATCCTCGGTGCCCGTTATACCAACTGGAACCGCCAGACCATGAGTGCAGAGATGGAGAAAAACAACATCACCCCCTATGGTGGTGTGATTTATGACATCTCGGATAACTGGTCAGCCTATGCCAGCTACACCTCGGTATTCCAGCCGCAGGATTATCAGGATGCTTCCGGTGGTTACCTCTCCCCGGTGATTGGCAAAAACTACGAAGCTGGCGTGAAATCGGACTGGTATAACAGCCGTCTGACCACCACGTTCTCCGTATTCCGTTCTGAGCTGGACAATGTTGCGGTGAGCACCGGGCAGGTGAATGCCAGCACCGGCAACACCATTTATGAAGGCAAGAATGGCGTGGTCAGCAAAGGCGTCGAATTTGAAGTCAATGGTGCGTTGACCGATAACTGGCAGATGACCTTCGGCGGCACCACCTATCTGGCGGAAGATCGTAATGGCGATGCCTACAACTCGCAGCTGCCACGCACCTCGTTCAACCTGTTCACCAGCTATCGCCTGCCGCAACTGGACGCGTTAACACTGGGTGGCGGCGCGACCTGGCAATCAAAAACCTGGGGAGATGTGAGTGGTCCGGACGGCAATGGCACCTGGCGTGCCCGTCAGGGTAGCTATACGCTGGTGGATCTGTTTGCCCGTTATGACGTCACCAAAAACGTTAGCTTACAGGCCAACCTGAATAACCTGTTTGACAAAGAGTACGACACCAACGTCGGCAGCGGCGGCATTGTCTACGGTGAACCGCGAAACTTCTCGGTCAGCGCGACTTTCCGCTTCTGATAATAAGACGCCTCTGCGGCGTCTTCTGTCGCGGCGCGATTAATCGCGCCGCGACGAATGAATATTACTGACCTTTTTGCGCTCTGGCGGCGGCCACCAGGCCATCCAGCCAGTCCTGATGACCATTAATCATCGGGTTCGGCTGGGCTTTAGCCAGCTCTTTCGCCGGGTTACCGTTTTGCGTTTCCTGGGTCAGGATGCGCACACGGTTGTCAGATAAATCTTCCACCAGCCAGGCGTGCAGCACATCAAGGCGATCTGCCGCCCCTTCTTCGCCAGCCCAGCCGTGCCACGCAACACGTCCCGCTTCATCGGCTGACGGCGCAACGTATTCTGTTACGCGGGCTTCAACCGGGAAACCAAAGGTTTCAAAGTAGAAGCGATCATCCTGTGCCAGTACCGGTCCTTTGTTGTCGTAGAAACGGGCATTGGCGGAGTTTTTGTAGTAGGTCGGCCACAGCGCCGGTGTCACCAGCAGCGGCCAAATGTCTGCGGCAGACAGACCCGCAACAATCACTTCATTAGAACAGTAGTTATCGGTAAAACCGGGGATAAAGCCTTCCGGCCAGACAATGGCATTCATTTTCATGGTAATCACCTCTCATGTGTTTTGATGGGATTAGCATGAGCCTGTTTTTCATATAAGTGAAATTGATAGTTATGATATTTGATATCACTGTTTTTTATCTCATGCCGGGTGCCTCCATGCGTAGCGGCGCGATTCATCGCGCTGTTACAAAACTGTGCCACTACAGGGGATGTTATGTCGCCGCGCCCAGGGCGGCTTTTCCCACCGAAGTGAAGATAGCGTCATCCTGCGGCGTATGGATACGGCCACACAACACGTTACGTAAGTGACGTTGTAACGGATTCTGGCGGGTTAAGGCGTGGTTGCCGATGCTCTCCACCATCAGTTGTACAGCGTGGATGGCGTTCTCCGTCACCACCTGTTTCACCTGGGAGGCATGCGCGCTGGCGATCTCTCCCTGCGCGCAGCTATGCAGCAAACAGGCATTGGTAAACAACCGGGTGTCGATTCGTCCCACTATCTCCTGAAAACGAGGCAGGGAGGCGAGTGGCGCGGCAAGGTTGGCCGGAACGCGTTGTTGCAGGAAAGCGATAAACCAGTCGCGCGCGCTTCGGGCGATGGCGTCATACAGGGTGCCAAGCAGCGTTGCCATCCATATCTGCTCCTCGTCACTCAATCCCGGTTTGGGTGTGCTCCAGGGGGCGACGTTCACCGCGTAATCGAAGGGGATCAGCACCTCATCCAGCACCACCCGATGGCTACAGGTGCCACGCATACCCAGATGATCCCACTCCTCGATAATACGGATGCCAGGCGCGCTGGCGGGTATCAGATAGCCACCGACCAGCGGATCGGCATCATCGCTGCTGGCCCACACCAGAAACCAGTGCAAACCGTGGCTGCCGGTGGAGTAAATCTTTTCACCGCTAACACGCCAGCCCTCGGCGGTACGCCGTGCCCGGGTACGCGGTAACCCCCCGCGTGCCGGAGTGCCCAGCTCGGGTTCCACCCGAAGCGCATTGATTAAAGCACCGTGCTGCCGAACGCTGGCGGCAACCTGCTGGCGTACGGCGTCAGGCCAGTCAGCGTCTTTGCCCAGACGGCGGGTATTGAGATATTGCATGATCAGAATCAGCGCGCTGGAAGGCTCTCCGCGTGCCACGGCAGCGATAACCGCCTGACATTCACGCAACGTCGCACCGCTGCCACCGGCTTCCAGCGGCAACGCGTAATGCAACAAACCGTGCTGGCGCAGCAGCGCAAAAATGGCGTGGGGAAAATCGCCGTTTTCATCCACGGCGGCTGCCTGGCTTTCTAACGAACGGGTCATCACCGGTAAAATTTCGTTGAGCAGAGAAATATTATCCGCCATTACGTGCCGCCTTATTCATGCATATTTTTAATAAGGTCTGATTGTTTATTTTTATGCCGGGGATGTAAAAGCAATAAAGCGGATAACCACATGCGTAATCGGCATAATTCTGCGGCTGGTTGCCACGGTTAATTACGATTAACCTGCCTGCTCCTGAAAAGAATTATTACAGCAACAACATCTCAACCTGCATTTATTTTTGGGAGTAAAACCATGCCAGTTAATTATTCACTTTCACGCCGCCATTTTCTCAGTTATTCCGCTGCCGCTATGTTGGCACCAGGCCAGGTGTTCGCTGACGATGCGATGGCCGGAATGCACATGTCCGGCGATTTATTGCAGGGCGGAGCGGGAAAATGGGCGTTGGCTAAACCCACCCACATTCGCATGGCGGTCAATCTGAACGCCATTTGCCTCGCGCCGGTGGTGGTGGCCGACCAGCATCAATTCTTTAAAGCGCACAACCTCGAAGTGGAGTTCGTCAATTTTGGCAACTCGACTGAACTGTTACTGGAATCGATCGCCACCGGTAAGGCTGAAGCGGCGATTGGCATGGCGCTGCGCTGGCTAAAGGCGCTGGAACAGGGTTTTGATGTCAAGCTGACCGCCGGAACCCACGGTGGCTGTATGCGCCTGCTGACGCGTGATGATGGCCCGCGTTCGCTGGAACAATTGAAAGGCCAAACCATTGGGGTGACCGATATGGCTGGCGCGGATAAGAACTTTTTCTCGCTGCTGCTGAAAAAGCACGGCGTTGATCCCACTACCGACGTGAACTGGCGCGTCTTTCCGCAGGACCTGCTGCCGATGGTGTTACAAAAAGGCGAGATTCAGGCCGCCAGCGGCTCCGACCCGATTATGTGGCGTTTAACCCAGCAGCCGGGTTATCGCGAAGTGGCGACCAACCTGATGGATGAATACGCCAACCTGAGTTGCTGCGTGGTGGGGACGCGTGGCAGTTTGATCCGCGATCAGCCGGACGTCGCTGCGGCGATCACCCACGCGATTTTGCAGGCCCACGCTTACGCCGCACAACACCCGGAGGTCGTCGCTCAGGCGTTTAACGGCAAAGCGCTCAACACCACGCCACAGGAAATCGCCAGCGTGTTGAAAACCCATACCCACGGCCATTACTCGGTGGGCAATGCGTTTGTACAAGAGATTGATATCTATGCGCGGGATTTGAAAGCCATCAACGTATTGCGACCAGAAACCGATCCGCTGCTGTTCGCCAAAGGGATTACCTCGAATGTATTGGTCTGACCGTAACGGCGCGATACCTTGCGCATCGCGCCGTTACGGTCGTAATCAGGCAATCTTCTGCGAGGTTTGCACTGCACTCGCCAGTTTCAGGCTTTCCGCCGGAACCTGGTGAGCATAAAGCTGCGTTGAAAGGTCACTGCTGCCGCCATCCGCCAGTAACAACACGATGCGTTTGCCTCGGTTCTCCTCGCGTGCCGCCACCTGCTGCGCCGCCCACAACACCGCACCGGACGAATCACCAACCAGCACACCTTCACTTAACGCCAGTTGCCGTGCGGCGGCGTAGGCTTGCCAGGTGTCTACCGCAATCACCTCGTCATAGACGCGATGGTCAAGATTAGCGGGGATACGTTCCGGCGTCTGGTTGCTGAAGGCATGCACACCGGTGATCTCCAGCGGTTCCGGGCGTAATTCGCTGGGCTGCGAAGCGATACCGGGTTCCACCGCGATGATCTGCACTGCCGGATTTTGCGCCTTCAGGTAGCGTCCGGTGCCGGTGAGGGTGCCACCCGTAGTGTTGCCAATCAGTTCGGTGATGGAACCAGCAATCTTTGCCACCATAGTCGACCTCATGTAGTCAGGGGTTACCATTGCACCGCACTACGCTGCCACGCCAGAGTGCGGTCACGAATCAGGAACAGCAGGGAGATGAGTGAGGAGAACAACAACGCCATCACGATCAGCGCGGCATACATATTGGCGTAAGCCGCCCAGCCCTGCGCCCATTGCAGATACCAGCCAAGGCCTGATTTCACCCCCATCATTTCCGCCGCTACCAGCACCGAAAACGACGCACCCAATCCCATAAACAAACCCACGAACAGATGAGGTAACGCGGCCGGGACTGCCACCCGCAGCACCAGGAACCACGCGTTTGCCCCCAGGGTGCGCGCCACATCGTAGTAACGACTATCGACACTGGCGACGCCCGACCAGGTCAGCACCGTCACCGGGAACCAGGTTGCCAGCGCAATCAAAAATACCGCCGCCGAGAAGCTGGACGGGAAGAAATAGAGTGACAGCGGCAACAGCGCCGTTGAGGGCACCGGCCCAAGGAAGCGTAAAATCGGATGGACCCAATATCCCAACCCACGCGACCAACCGATGGCGACACCGGTGACAAAGCCAACCAGGCTACCGTAGAGAAACCCCAATGCCAGCAGGCGCAGCGAGTTGAGCACGCTGTCAAGCAGACGCGGCCAGTCGGTGGCGTACGCCTCAATCAGCGCGCGCGGTGGCGCAAAGAAGGGGGCGGGCAGCAACGCCAGCTTGGCGGTGACGATCTCCCACACGCCGATTAGCACTGCCAGTACCATCAGCCAGGGGCCGCTGCGCTTGAGAGGGGAAAGTGCCTGCAACCGGGGAAACAGACCGGCAATAATCGCCAGCACGCTGAGTAACCCCGCCAGAGCGGCAAACAGTTCATGGGTTTGATCGACAAAACGCGGCGCAGCGAAGCCAACTGGCTTATCTGGCACCGCCACCATCAGCGCTACCAGCGCCCACCACAACACCAGCGCACCCCAGATGGCGGGCTGCACCCGGCGTACGCTTGCCTGACTGCGGGTTATCGTCAGCGTTTCACTGGCCATCATTGTCTCCTTAGCTGGACATGTTACTCATCGACGCCAGGGTGCTGGCGTGCTGGTGGCTGGAGGACTCGGTCAGCAACTGCGGGACGTAGTGCTCGGCAAAGCGCTGCGCATCCGTATCTGGCCGGATTACATTGATTTTCTTCAATTCATCGACATACACCGCGACTTCACTGCGCAATTGCGCGCCAGTGGAGTGGTGATGGTGCGTATGCTCGCGCAGCATGGCGGCAATATCCGCTACCGGTACTGAGCCGGGGACAAACGGCTGGAAAATGCGCGCGGTTTCATCGGGGTGGTCGGCGGTCCACTGCTGAGCATCGACAATCGCCTGGGTGATTGCCCGCGCGGTGGCCGGATCGTCACGCACCAGCGAGCCACGCAGGCCCAGCACACAGCAGGTGAGGTGGGCGTATTCCCCGTTGAGGTTGTTGTCCACCTCCACCAGGTTATGCTGCTTTTTCAGCAACCAGCCCTGGGGATCGTCGGTCGCCAGCGCCTGCACTTCACCTTTGCGCAGGGCTTCCCCGAACAGGTCAGAGGGATATTGCAGCCAGTTCACCTGGGTATCAGGATTGATGCCCTGTTTCGCCAGTTGAATGGCGAAGAAGTTGCGGATCGGGCTGGCCTGGTCGCTCACCGCCACGGATTTGCCCACCAGATCTTTCACCCGATGGATACCGCTGTTTTGCGGTGCCAGCAGACGCATACAACCGCCGTGGGTACCGACAGTAAGATCGACATCAAAACCCTGCTCGAGCGGTTTAAGCCAGCGCAGCGCCATGCCGATGCCGCCATCCGCCTGTCCGGTCGCGATTGCCTGCAACAGCGCATCGGTTGGCCCGCTAAAGTTAACCGGCTCAACATTCAGGCCATATTTTTTAAAGAAACCTTGTTTGAGCGCGACGGAAATGGGGGCCTGACAGACAGCGGTTTGCCCCCAGGCCAGTTTGACGGTTTTCAGCGTGTTATCCGCCGCAAATACCGTCGGATTTACCGCGCTAGCGGCACCCAGCAAACCTAATCCACGTAATAAGCGGCGGCGAGTGAGAGAGATATTGTGCATTGCCATCATTCCTTCCATGTAAAAAAATCACTTCAGGCACTATGGCAAAGCCTGACTGCGCCACCAAATAACAATCCCGCATGTCTTCATGCGATTTCCCTTTATGTTTTTCGGGGGTATTGATTGCCGAAATTGCTATTTCGTGGGCGAGAAGGCGCGTGCTAATTATTTTTTATTTTTCTGAACAGTGGGAGCAAATATATGGCGGGTGAACTGTCAGGGGTGAATATTGCGATAGAAAAAGTCAGCCACCATTTCAGCCTTGAAGGCAGGGCGTTACCGGTACTGGAAAATATTAATCTGCACGTTGCCGCCGGAGAATTTGTGGCATTGCTCGGGCCGTCGGGCTGTGGCAAATCGACGCTGCTGCGTCTGCTGGCTGGCCTCGAACAACCGGTCAGCGGCTTGCTGGCGGAAGAGGGGCGCGCCATCACCGCGCCCGATCCGTCGCGCGTGGTGGTGTTTCAGGACCCCACGCTCTATCCGTGGCGGACGGTGTACGACAATGTCGGTCTTGGCCTGCAAATCCGTGGTGAGGGCCGCACGGTGCGGGAACAGCGTATCAATGCGATGTTGGATCGCGTCGGCCTGACGCAGTTTGCCCGTGCCTGGCCGCACCAGTTATCCGGCGGTATGGCGCAACGTGCCGCATTGGCGCGGGCGCTGGTCAATCATCCACGTCTGCTGATCCTGGATGAGCCGCTGGGTAAGCTGGATTCATTAACCCGCCTGCGTATGCAGCAGGAGATCGTCGATTTGTGGCAGGAGCAACAATTCACCACCCTGATGGTGACGCACGATGTGGAAGAAGCGTTGGTCATGGCGAATCGCGTGGTGGTGTTCAGCCCGCGTCCGGCGAAAGTGCTGGATATCATCACGGTGGATTTACCCTGGCCGCGCCGTCGCGACGATGCACAGTTGGTGGCGCTGCGCAGCCGCATTCTCGATCTGCTGGGGGCAGAGCGAGCGGCAGCCTGAGAAACGCGCGATAAATCGCGCCGCTACACGTCATACTCCCCCGTAGCGGCGCGATTTATCGCGCAATGTTTTGCGATTTATCGCGCAAGGTGTTTAGTGCTGAAACCGTAACGCGACACCGAACGCGTGTTCGGCCGCCACCCTCACCGCGTTCTCCGCCTCGCTAAAGGGCACGTCCCCCAGCAGCAAACAGGCTTTCACCTTACTCAGGTCCAGGGTGTGCAGGCTGAGTGCCGCCATGCGTGCGCTGCCATCGTAATCGTCCGGCAGGCTGTTAAATCGCTTCACCACGTACTCGGCGGCAGCGAAGCGCACCGTTGCGGCACCGGCTTTCAGCACAAAAGCCCCTTCCTGACAGGCCACCAGCCGTCCGGCACCAAACAGCCGGCTATACACCAGCGCGGCGGCTGCCGGATCCTGCGCCACCACCACAAACTCGACGATGTTGCTGACCCCGTTCGGGTGCTGCTGCCATGCCGGTTGCCAGACCGCCTGCGGTGTTTCATGCTGGCAGAAGAAGCTGCGGCCATTCGGCACCAGATCGCTGCGTAAACGCACGGTACGGAAGCGAGCCTGTTGCGCTGAACCATCCGGCAGCGTCACCGGCCGATAAAAACTGGCGGGTGGCTCGCCATCAATATCCAGGCTCTCCAGATAACGCCACACTGCGTCAGCATCATCACTTTTCCACACCAGGCCGCTCAATCCGAGGGGGGACTGCCAGAGATCCTGACGCAGATTGCCGCGCGCCGCTTCATAACCCAGCAACTCCAGATAATTCTCGCCAAACACCGCCAGATGATTGCTGGACCCGAGCGAGTGGTGACCACGTTCGGTCAGTTGAAAACCCAGCCGCTGAAACAGCGTGCTGGCTGCATCGAGTTGATCTGCCACGTTGATCACCACATGATCGAGACGTGGCAGCGGAACGGTTATCGCCATCGGTTTTCTCCTTGTTCTCACCGTCACGAGGCCAGTTCCTGCGCTTGCTGCACCTCAGCCAGCGCCCGCTGTGCCAGGGCCGTAAAATATTGCACCGCCGGGGCGAGCATCGCTTCATCCGGGTCGAAGGCGGGATGATGCAACCCGTGTGTGCTGGCGCTGCCGATGCTGACAAATACCCCCGGCACCTGATGCAGATAAAAGGCAAAATCCTCGCCGCCCATCTGCGGTGTCGCGGTATGGATGTCATATCCCTGCTGTTGCGCCAGATGCAGCGCCACCTCTGCCCACGCCGGGGTATTGATCAGCGAAGGTGGGCCAGGTTGCCACACCAGCTCGGCGCCACCGTCAAAGCCTGCGGCGATACCGGCAATCAGACTGCGGATTCTTTGCGGAATCTCTGCGCGGATGGCGGCATCATGGGTACGCACCGTCCCTTCCAGCTCCACCTGATGCGGCAACACATTCCAGCTATTGCCTGCGGTAAAACGCGTCACGCTGACCACCACCGATGCCAGCGCGCTGAATACCCGGCTGGGCAGATGTTGCAACGCGGTGACGATATGGCTGGCAATAACGATCGCATCAATGCCCTCATGCGGGCGCGCGGCATGGGCGCCTTTGCCGCTAATGTTGATCTGAAAACGATCGACATTGGCGTACATCGCACCGCCACGGGTACGCAGCGTGCCAACCGGCAAATCTGGCGCGTTGTGTAAACCAAAAATCGCCTGCACCTCCTCCAGCGCGCCTGCATCAATCAGCTGCTGTGCACCGTTGAAGGTTTCCTCTGCGGGTTGAAACAGGATGCGTACCCGGCCAGGCAGTTGCGCTTCAATGCGTTTGAGCTGATGCGCCACCCCCAGCATCACGCTGCTGTGCAGGTCGTGACCACAGGCATGCATCACGCCCGGCTGTTGGGATTGCCACGGTTGCTGCGTCAATTCCTCAATCGGCAGGGCATCAATATCAGCGCGTAACGCAATCACCGCGTCGCCCTGACCAATCTCCGCGACCACCCCGGTGCTCAGGCCGAGCGGCAACACGCGAATGTTTGCCTGTTGCAGCCAGCGGGTAATCCGTGCGGTGGTGGCGTGTTCCTGATTGGATAACTCAGGGTGCTGATGCAGTTCACGTCGCCAGTGGATCAGTTGTTCTGTGGAAATGGCCGTCATGGTTATCCTTGAGCATCAGCGGGGAGAAAGGGTTCACCGAGGGTTAGCATCAGACGGTTGGCCCAGGCGAAGAAGGCGGTGGACTGCACCAGATCCAGCAGTTGCAGGGTGTCCAGCCCTTGCGCGCGCAGCGCCTGTAGCTGTGCCTGGCTGGCACTGGCGGGAGTGACGGAGAGTGCGGCGCTGAAATCAATGATGGCCTGCCAGCGCGGCGATTGACCGTGGGATAACTCCGCGCCAGGTGACACATTCAGCAGCTTTTGCACCGCCGCATCATCTTTCGCTAACTGGCTGGCTTTACGTGCGTGCACTGAGGCGCAATAGATGCAGCCATTGACTTTACTCACTACCGTGGCTGCCAGCTCACGCTCCGCACGCGCTAAACCGCCGGACGTATAAAAGATGCCTTTATCGGTCAGGGTACGCTGTTCCAGCAGTGGCAGGTTGCGACCCAACAGGCGGAAGTAATCAGAATCGCTGTGACCAAAGCGCGCCAGCGTGGCTTTTTCTTCGGTGGTAAATTCATGCAACGGTTTAGCCGCCAGCCAGGGTTCCCAGCCCAGTTCCTGCTGCGTGAAAGCCGTGAGGGCGGTTTTCCCGCTATGGGTGCGCGGGGCGTTATGCCAGATACCGGCTACCGCGTGTTGTGTAGACGCTAAACTGTCGCCGTTAAGTAAGCGGAACCCGGCCAGTAGCCGACTCTGGAAGCTGACAAAGGCGACCAACTGCGCCAGCGTGACGATGCCGCGTGGTGTCCAGCCGGCGCTGTGCAGGTTGGCAATATGCTGCGGTGTTGCTTCGACAGGACGGAAACTCAGGCGTTCGGCAAAAGCACGCGCCGCCTCATCGCGCGCGCTATGCTGCGCGCCCGAAGCCTGCTGCTGGTAATGCGCCTGCAAAGCCACTTCGCCATGCCAGGCCGCCACCTGTGCCGCCAGTGCAAAACGCGCCGGGAGCGGGAAATCGTCGTCATGCTGACCAAAGAGCACCTCATAGCTGCCCTGAGTATGGCGGGTGGCAGCATCGCGTTGGGCACGCGCCTGCGCCAGTTCCGATGCCGGATCGATATCGGCCAGTGCCGCGAGCAAATCATTCACTTGAGACATCTCTTTCTCCTGTTAAGCATTGCGCAGTTGTGGCGCGATGTGGTCGGCAATCAGTTCAATCGAGCGCAAAATATCGGCGTGGGGAGGATCAATCGAATGCACCTGGAAGGTGATATCGGTGGCGCGCGCCAGCACACTGTCCTGCGCCAGTGAGGCCTGCACCGCTGCGACATCGCCGAGATGGGCGTCAAACTGCCGAATATGGTCATCCAGTGAATCACCGAACAGGTGATGTCCACTGGCGCGAAACTGGTCGGCCTGACGCTGCAAACCGGCTTGCGCCAGACGCCGCGCATAGCCGCTGGAATCCGCGACAAAGGCGGTGCGGGAGGCGAGGATACGTGGCGCAATCCCTGCCGGTAGCGCCGCCAGATAGGCGTCGATCATCGGGTTTTGCAACGCATCCAGCGGCAAATCGGGCTGTTCGGCGGGACGCGGTTGGGTACGCGATAGCATCAAACCATGCCCCGCCTGACCGGCGCGTGCGGCTCCCTCCACCGAAAAGGTGGCGATCCACACCCTCTGTGGCAATGAAGTGGCCGCCGGATAAAGATGGTTATCGGGGTGCGCCAGGCTATCGCCACGCCAGGCACTCAATACGCTATGCAATTGTTCGGCAAAAAAAGGCGCGCGTTGCTCGATTGTCAGACCAAACGGCAGAAACGAGGTCGCCGTGCCTCCGGAGCCAAAACCGACCTCCAGACGCCCGTTACTGAGCAAATCCAGCACTGACGCGTCTTCCGCCACGCGCAGCGCATTCTCCAGTGGCAGGGTAATGATGCCGGTGCCAAGACGGATGGTGCGGGTATGTGCGGCCATATAGGCGAGAAACACCAGCGGGGAAGGCAGCCCGCCTTCGTGCTCATGAAAATGGTGTTGCGCGATCCAGGCGCTGTCTAAGCCGCAGCGCTCGGCGTGTTGAATCTGTTCGGTCGCCAGCCGGTAGCGCTGTTGGGCGCTGCCTTCATCCAGCAGACGGGTAAAAAAACCAATGCGTTTGCGCGTCATGCAGACTCCTTAATCAGCGGACGGAAAGCGGGAATCGCCTCGATCAATGACCGGGTGTAGGGATGCTGTGGGGCAGTGAACAAGGTGACAACGTCACTCTGCTCTATCACTTCCCCGGCGCGTAGCACGGTGACGCTATGCGCCAGCCGCCGCACCGTAGCGAGATCGTGAGTAATAAACAGATAGGTCAGGCCAAGATCGCGTTGGAGCTGTTGCAGCAATTGCAAAATCTGCGCCTGCACCGTGACATCCAGCGCTGAGGTGGCTTCATCCAGCACCAGAATGGCCGGTTCGAGGATCAGCGCGCGGGCGATCGCCACCCGCTGCCGCTGTCCACCGGACAATTCGCGTGCTTTGCGTGTCAGCAGCTCCAGCGGCAGTGCCACGCGTTGCGCTACCGCCTCAACCCGCTGACGGCGTTGGTCACGACTCAGACGCTCAAAATTGCGCAGCGGTTCTTCGATGATGGCAAACAGCGTCTGGCACGGATCGAGCGATGCGTACGGGTTCTGATAAACGAACTGAATTTTGCGTCGCAGCTGGCGACGTGCTTCGCTGCTCAGGCCGCTGGCGTCAATGCCATCAATCACAACGCGGCCACTGTCGGCTTTCTCAAAACCGACCAGAATGCGCGCCAGGGTGGTTTTACCTGAGCCGGACTCACCCACCAGCGCGTGGGTGGTGCCACGCGGTACGCTGACGCTGACCTCGCGCAGGGCATGAAACTGCTGCCGTCGTCCCAGTCGAAACTGTTTACCAATGGCAGAAAGCTGTATCGCCGGGGTGGAAAACGCCGCGTTCACCTGCGGAGCCTGTGCCAGGCGATTAAGCTGAGCATCCTGCAAAAGCTGGCGGGTGTAGGGATGCTGCGGAGCATGGATCACTCGCGCGGTGTCACCCTGTTCCTGAATCTCACCGTGACGAAACACCAGCAAACGATCCGCCCGTTCCGCGGCCAGCGCCAGATCGTGTGTGACGAACAGCACGGCGGTGCCGGATTCCCGGCGTAGCACATCCAGCAGATCGAGAATGCGCTTCTGTACCGTCACATCCAGCGCGCTGGTCGGTTCATCGGCGATGATAATTTGCGGGCGCAGGGCGAGGGCAATTGCGATCAACACCCGTTGCTTCATCCCACCCGAGAGTTGATGCGGGTACTGGGCAGCACGCTGCTCGGGATGGCTGAGGCCGACGCGGCTCAGTAACTCAATTACCCGCTGCTGCCGCTCCTGACGGCTGATGCGCAGATGCAGTTGCAACATCTCACCCACCTGTTCACCGATGGTCTTGACCGGGTTGAGCGAGTTGCCAGGGTCCTGCGGCACCAGGCTGATGCGCACCCCGCGCAGGCTATCCAGCCGTTTGGCGGACCAGTTGCTGATATCAGTGCCGTTAAGCAGAATCCGCCCGTGGTCGCGGCGACCATTTTCCGCCAGCAAACCAATAATCGCCTGAGCCGTGGTGGTTTTACCGGAGCCGGACTCGCCGACCAGCGCCACCATTTCGCCCGCCTGCAAGTTGAAGCTGACGTTATGCACCACCGGACGCCATAACCCCTGCTGGCGATAGCTGAGGGTGAGGTTTTCAAGGGTCAGCAATGCGCTCATTTTGCGCCTCCGGCCAATTGTTGACTGATGCGGTTGGCTGCCAGCACCACGGCGACCACCACGATGCCGGGAAACAGGGTCAGCCACCAGGCGGTGGCGAGATAATTGCGACCTTCCGCGATTAACAATCCCCACTCCGGTGTCGGTGGTGGGGTGCCATAACCGAGAAAACTCAGGGTGGAGAGCGCCAGAATCGCCTGACCAAATTGCAGAGCGGCAAAGGCGACCACCGCCGTCAGCGAATTGGGTAAAATGTGCCGCCATAACACGCGCCAGAAACTGCCGCCGCTGCCGTATGCGGCTTCGACATATTCACTGCGTCTGACGCGTACCACTTCACCGCGCGCCAGGCGGGCAAAACTGGCAACCGAAGCAATACCCACCGCCAGTGCCGCATGAATTGTGCCAAATCCCAGCAAAATCAGGATGCTGAGGGAAAGCAGCAAGGAAGGGATGGAGAGCAACACGTCCACCAGCCGCATCAGCACGCTTTCGGTACGTCGTCCGACGGCCCCGGCAATCACCCCCAGCGTGGTGCCGCCGACAAACCCCATTGCCACGGCGGCAAAGGCTGCCGCCAGCGACTGCGACGCGCCATACACGATGCGGGTGAACAGGTCGCGTCCGAGTTGGTCGGTGCCGAGCCAGTAAGTGGCCTGCGGCGGCAATCGCTGCGCGCCGGCGATGCCTGCGGTGGGACTGAAATGGGTCAGCAGTCCCGGCGCGAGGGCGGCTAACAGCGCCAGCGTTATCACCCCCCACGCCAGCCACAAACCCGGTTGTAGCGATAACCTGGCGCGTGGGCCAGACACGCGTTCGCCACGGCGTGCGGCTGCGTAATCCACCAGACTCATCAGTGGCCTCCTGGAATAGGTTGCAAACGGGGATCGAGCAATGGCATCAACACATCCACCAGCAAATTAATCAGCACAAACCCCAGCGCCGAGATCATCACCACCGCCTGAAGTACCGCGACATCCTGATTGTTGACCGCCTGTTGCGTCAGTTGGCCCAGCCCGCTGCGGCCAAACACGGTTTCGGTAATCAGCGCCCCGGCAATCAATTCGCCGAGCAGTAAACCGGCGATGTTCAGTACCGGCAGCAGCGCGTTGCGCAGCACATGACGCCATAACACCCGGTTTTCGCTGGCCCCTTTGGCGCGCGCCACCGCGACAAAGGGTTGGGTAGCGACTTCATCAATGCTGCGCAACAAAATCTGCGCCAGCGGCGCGGAGATAGGGATCGCCACGGTGATCACCGGCAGAATCAAGCCCTGAAGAGGGGAAGGGTTGATGACCGGGATCCAGCGCAGTTGAAAGGAGAACATCTGGATCAAGGCGATGCCGAGCCAGAAGGTGGGTAACGAGATAAATAACGCCGGGACTGATTGCAAAAATGTTCGCAGCCCACGCAGGCCCGGCAGACGTGACAACGCCGCCAGGGCAAACGCCAGCAATGCCGCCAACAGAAAACCCGGTAGTGCCAGGCTCAGGGTGGCTGGCAGATTACTGGCGATCAATGCGCTCACCGCGACCCCAGCCTGTACCGAATAACCAAAATCACCACGCAACATCGCCAGCAGGGTATGGAGATACTGCTGCCAGATCGGGCTGTCGGCCCCGTACGCCAGCCGCATTTGCGCAATTTGCGCCGGGCTGAGGCCGAGGTCCGGGTTCTGAAACTTAATCAGAATCGCATCGCCCGGCAGCACCTGGAGCAGAAAGAATGACAGGGTAAACGCCGCCCATAGCACCAGCAGACTTTGTCCCAACCTGTGCAGCAGAGAGTGTCGCATCGTCAGCCCCCGTTAGTGTTTTTCCAGCCACGCGCCGTAGAATGACGGACGGCCTACGGCTTCAAAACTGATGCCCTTCAGCCAGGGCGCACCGGCAAACACCTGCGGTTCTTCAAAGATCGGGATGACATAGGCGTGGTCCAGCAGGTAACGCTGGGCGTCTGCGGTTAATTGCAGACGCTTTCGTGGTGCGACTTCCGCCGAGATATTGACCAGCAAGCTGTTCAGTTGGTCGTCACGGAAATTTTTCACCTTGTCGCTGGAGCCGCCTTTTTGCAGCAGCGCATCACGATTGGTGGGATAGAACATACTTTTTACTACATCCGGATCGGCACGTCCCACTTCCGACACCGTCAGCGGCGTTTTCAGCGGATCAAGGTTATCCAGGGTTTTGCTGCCCGCATCACCGGCTTTCACCGTCAGCACCACGCCCACCTGACGCCACTGCTGCGCCACCAGTTGCAGCACTTCTTTGTTTTGTGGTTGAGGCGGGGATTCATACACCGTCAGCGCCAGTTTCTGACCGCCTTTTTCACGGATGCCATCGCTGTCGGTATGCCAGCCTGCCTCCTCCAGCAGCTGTTTCGCCTGTGCCGGATCGTACTTCAGCTTGTCACTCAGGTTGACGTAACCCGCCGCTGAGGCAGCAATCACGGACGTCGCTTGCGGATAATTGGGAGAGAACAGGGTTTGCACCACTTGCTGCGCATTGGTGGCATGCAGCAAGGCCTGGCGCACCTTCACATCGCTGACCAGCGGGTTATCCGGGCGAAAACTGATGCTGTCGTTGACACCACGCGTGGGGGCCGCATAAATCGGGAAGTTTTGTGCGGTGGCCTGTTTTTCGTCATACGCCTGTACCTGACGGATAAAATCGGCCTGTCCCGCCAGCAGCGCGCCGATACGCACGCTATCTTCAGGCGTCACAATAATTTTGATGCCGTCGAGATTGGCCGGGCCTTGCTGCTGAATGTTTTTTGGCCCCCAGTGATAATCTTTGCGCGCCACCAGGTCGACTTCACGGCCCAGTTGTTCATTGCTGACCACAAACGGCCCGGAACCGATGATATGGCGTGCATCGCCAAGTTGGTCAAAACTGCGTTGCAGGGTACTCAGGGAAACCAGCCCTGAGCCGATGGTGGCGGTGCCCTGTAAAAAGCCCGGCGACGGTTTTTTGAAGTAAAACTTCACCGTCAGAGGATCAATGACTTCGCTGTGATCGTAGTTGTTGATCACCTCAGAAACCGGCAGGCGCTGCGCTTTATTACCCAGCCCGTAAGTATCGAAGTTTTTTGCCACGGCGTTGGCATCTAACGGTGTGCCATCGGAGAAGGTCACGCCCGGACGAATTTTAAAGGTGTATTCGGTTTTATCGGCGTTGCTGCTCCAGCTTTCGGCTATCCACGGTTCAACCTGCAAAGTTTTTGGGTTTTGCCAGGTGAGTTTGTCGGTAATCTGATTGAGAATGCCGCCGTTCGGGTAGAATCCGCCAGCGGGGGGATAGAGGTTGGTATGCGGTTGTTGTTCCAGATAAATCAGCGTCCCGCCTTTTACCGGCGTGTCGGCTGCCTGCGCGCTAAAGATCCCGGTCAGCAGGGCGAAAGTTAATGCCTGCAAGTGAAAACGTTGCTTCATGATGGTGAATTCCTTTGTTATCAATTACCCGACGGGCGGTTTTCATCATCGAATGCCGCGGCGCGGAGTTGAACAAAGGAAATGCACTAAGCTTTGCCGGAAAAAATAAATGGCGGGGTGGGTAAAAATGCGTGATAAATCGCGCGCGCTACAAAGCGAACGATCGGTAGCGGCGCGATTTATCGCGCAGAATTAACGCCAGTGACGCGTAATAAATGCGGCCGCTGCATCCAGCGCATGACGCGCCGCGCCGAGGGCAATATCGCCCTGAAACACATGATGCATCCCTTCATAAATATCCAACCGTACCTCGCCACCCCGCGCGGCAGCCGCTGCGGCATAACGGGTGGCATCATCCAGCAACAACTCATCGGTTCCAACCTGAATCGCCAGCGGTGGTAATACTTCCGGCACGCCGTATAGTGGTGAGGCCAGTGGCGTGGTGGGATCGTTACCGTTCAGGTAAGTTGCGGCCAGTTGGGTCAGGACTTCCGGGCGGAAAATCGGATCGTACGTCTCCGGGTTATTGAACGAATCGCCAGTAAATGCCAGATCGAGATACGGCGAAAACACCACGGCTGAACTCACTTCAGCACACACGGCAGGGTTTTGTAATAAGCCCAATGCCAGGCCAGCACCAGCCGAATCACCGATTAAGGCATATTGCGTGATCCCTTGCGCTGCGAGCCATGTCGGAATCTGGGAAATGGCCTGGGGGGCTGCCGGGAAAGGGTGATTCGGGGTCAACGGGTAGTCCGGCACCAAAGTGGCGATACCGGTGCGTGCCGCTATCTGACTGGCAAAACCGCGATAGGCGCGTGCGCTGCCGAGAGCATAGCCACCGCCGTGGATAAACACCAACGCCCGCTGGCTGGATGCGGTTTCCGGCGTCACCCACCAGCCATTGACGGTGTCGGTATTGACCGGCTCCGTTATCATGCCTGCCGCGATCGGCGTTTGTTCCAGCAGCGCGTCATACCACTCCGGGATAGATCCCTGGAAAGTGTTGCGATGCTGCTCCAGCGCCGCAAGGATTTGTACTTCCTGCGTGCGGTCTGCGGCGGACAAAGGGTGGTGTGTTTCGATGGCTGTTGTCATGTACGCAATCTCCATTTAGCGGTGCCGAACCATTTCGACCTGCCCGAGTATGTTGCATTCCTGTGTAACTGAACAGGGCTGACCATTTCCATTTTCTTAATTCACTTTGTCGATTTTGTTGTTTTACGAACGTTATTCCCCGTTCCACACTAGCCGCCATATTCACGATGGAAAAGGATAAGGCGCATGTCATACCGACTGAGTTTGCTGGATAAATCGCCGATAGCGGAAGGAGAGGGTGCGACTGGCGCGCTGCATCGCACCCTGCATTTGGCGCAGCAGGCGGAAGCCTGGGGATATCATCGGTTCTGGTTGGCGGAACACCATAATTCTACCCAGTTAGCCAGCCCGTCACCTGAGTTGCTGATGGCGTGGATTATCGGTCAGACGCGCCATATTCGCGTGGGTTCCGGTGGCGTGATGTTGCAGCACTACAGCCCGTATAAAGTGGCAGAAAACTTCAACCTGCTGGCCTCACTGGCACCGGGCCGGATCGATCTTGGCGTAGGTAAAGCGCCCGGTGGTCTGCCGCTGTCGACGCGTGCATTGCAACTCGGTGTCCATGCCGCTGAAAAAGGCAGTTTTGCCGAACAACTGGCGCTGCTGGATGGCTGGCTTCAGCCCGCAACGCAACAACATGATGAAGAATCACTGGTCGCCACACCGCAACCCACCCGCCCGGCCAATCGCTTTCTGCTGGGGGCCAGCGAAGAGAGTGCCCGGCTGGCAGCCGATCTTGGCTGGCAACTGGTGTTCGCCGCGCATCTGAATGGCGACCGTGCATTGATGGAGCGGGTACTCACGCGTTACCACCAGCGCAGCAACGGCCAGCGAGCGCTGGTGGCGGTGCAGGTGGTGGTGGCGGATTCACCGGCAGCGGCTGACCTGCTGGTCAGTAATCTGCGTTTCTTTCACGTCAACGTGCAGGGTGGCCAGAGCGTGAATGTTGCCAGTCTGGAGCAAGCGGAACGTTATGTGCGTCAGGGGGGATACAGCGATTACGTGATTGAACCCCGTACCCCGTCGTTACTGAAAGGCACCGCCGCACAGGTACACGCCCAATTGGAGGCGCTGCATCAGAACTTCGGCATTGATGAGTTTGTGATTGATTCGCCGGTGGTGGAAGAGCAAGCCCGCCTGAAATCCCTTGAACTGCTGGCAACCCATCGTCTGGTCGCGGCCTGAGCAACATCCCCGGAGACATCCTATGACGCAATTTTCGCAACAACAGCTGATTGACTGGCGACGCGAGCTGCACAGTTGGCCGGAACTCTCCAGTCACGAAGTGGAAACCACCGCCCGTCTGCGCGGCTGGCTACAAGCCGCCGGAATACGGTTGCTGGGTTATGCACTGGAAACCGGTGTGGTGGCGGAGATCGGTCAGGGTGATACGGTGATTGCGCTGCGCGCCGATATCGATGGTTTGCCGATTCATGAGGCCACTGGCCTGCCGTTTCGTTCGCGTCATACCGGTGTGATGCATGCCTGCGGTCATGATGTGCACAGCGCGGTGATGCTGGGTGCGGCGCTGCAACTGAAGGCCCAGGAGGCGCAGCTAACGGGGCGTATTCGTATCCTGTTTCAACCCGGTGAAGAGAACGCCACCGGCGCACGGCAATTCATCAAAGCTGGCGTGTTGCAGGATGTGCAGGCGATTTTTGGGATGCATAACGAGCCTGGCTTGCCCACCGGCACCTTCGCCACGCGCGCTGGCGCTTTTTATGCCAATGCCGATCGCTTTGTGATCCGCGTCAGCGGTACCGGCGCGCATGCCGCACACCCGGAACAGGGAGTGGACAGTATCCTGGTCGCCAGCCAGATTATTCAGGCGCTGCAATCATTGACCAGCCGCAGCTTTAATACGCTCGATAGCCTGGTGCTGAGCGTCACCCGCATCGATGGCGGAAAAACCTGGAATGTGCTGCCGGGTGAGGTCGAATTTGGTGGAACAGCCCGTACCCACGACCGGCAAGTGCGGCAGCAGCTGGAACAACGGGTGCGCCGCCTGGTCGAGAATGTGGCGGCTGCCGCCGGAGCCAGCGCCAGCCTGAGCTGGCACGCCGGGCCACCGGTGCTGGAGAACGACGCGCATTGGGCTGCTTTCGCCAGTAACGTGGCGCAGCAGGCGGGCTATCGCGTGCAAACCGCCGATCTGCATCTCGGTGGCGAGGACTTCGCCTTTTATCTGCAACAGATCCCCGGCGCTTTTGTCAGCATCGGCAGCGCCAGCGATTTTGGCCTGCATCATGGTGGGTTTAACCCGGATGAAGCGCTGATCGCCCCTGCTGCCAGTTATTTCACGCAACTGGCGCAGCAGGCGCTGCTACATCTCAATGCCCGATGTCGTGACGCCATTCTGAATTAACCCATTCTTCAACCCGATATTCACCTGTAGCGGCATCCTGCGCGATGCCGTCAGGCTTCGCTATGGCTAAAGAGGGACCATTATGACTGTAAGACAACTTCGACTGGGCACCATTCTGCATGGTGCATCCGGCAACATGTCTGCCTGGCGTCATCCGGCGGCGCTGGCCGATGCCAGCATCAATATTGATTATGCCAAACAGATTGCGCGCAAAGCGGAGCAGGGCAAGCTGGATTTCCTGTTTGTTGCCGACGGCCTGTTTATCAATGACAAGTCGATCCCGCATTTTCTTAACCGTTTTGAACCCCTGACGCTGCTGTCAGCCCTGGCGGGCGTCACCCAGCATCTCGGCCTGGTGGGCACCGTCTCCACCTCCTACAGCGAACCTTTTACCGTGGCGCGTCAGTTCGCCAGCCTTGACCATCTGAGCGGGGGACGTGCGGGTTGGAACGTGGTGACCTCGCCGCTGGAAGGGTCGGCGAAAAACTTCTCGCGCCAGCAGCATCCTGAGCATGCATTGCGTTATCGCATCGCCGACGAATATTTGCAGGTGGTGAAAGGGCTGTGGGATTCGTGGGAAGAGGATGCCTTTGTGCGCAATAAAGAGAGTGGGCAGTTCTTCGATGCCACCAAACTGCACACCCTCAACCATCACGGTGATTTCTTCCAGGTGCAGGGGCCACTGAATATCGCGCGCACGCCGCAGGGGCGTCCGATTATCTTTCAGGCCGGTGCCTCCGAAGATGGTAAAAAGCTGGCAGCACGACACGCTGACGCCATTTTCACCCATCAGCCGACGCGCGAAGAGGCCCAGGCATTCTACCGCGATGTGAAAAAGCAGCTGGTCGCCAATGGCCGCCAGCCCGAGGATCTGCATATCTTCCAGGGGGTTGGGGTGATTGTGGGTGATGATGCCGAGGATGTGGAGCGTCAGTATCAAACCACTGCCGCGCTGGTGTCGATTAAGGATGCACTGAATTACCTTGGTCGCTTCTTCGACCACCACGATTTCTCGCAATACCCGCTGGATGAACCCTTCCCCGATATCGGTGATATCGGTCAGAACAGTTTCCGTAGCACCACCGATGAAATCAAACGTAAAGCCCGCGAGAACGGCCACACGCTGCGTCAGGCGGCGCTGGAGGCGGCCACGCCGCGCCCTCTGTTCCACGGTACGCCAGAACAGGTGGCGGATGGCCTGCAACTGTGGTTCGAAAGTGCAGCAACTGACGGTTTCATTATTAACGGCGGTACGCCGGATAGCTTCGAACGTTTTGTTGACCACGTCGTGCCGATTTTGCAGTCACGCGGTTTGTCACGCCTTGAATACCCTGGGACCACGCTGCGTGCCAGCTTCGGTCTGTCCGATCCGGTTAATCAGTTCACACAACAATAAAAGCGAGTTGATGCTATGCAGAAGAAGATCTCCCTCATCGCCCTGTTATTACTGACCAGCAGCGCTGCCGCCCTCGCCGAAGAGGTGGCGCTGAACGGCCAGCAGGTCAGCCTTGAAGCGAACAAAACCCCGATCAACACCAGCAAAAACAGTGCTGCCGTGGCACAGATCCCCGCCGGACACCATTTCGCCGCGCCCGGCACCTTTACCGTGGCGGTGGCGGCGCAGAACTCACCGCCACTGACGGTGTTTAGCGATGACAACAAAACCCTGTTGGGCAGCGAAGTGGATATTGCCCGGCTGGTGGCGGATAGCCTCGGGCTGAAGCTGAAGATCGTACCAACCTCATGGGAGGACTGGCCGCTCGGCGTGGCTTCCGGTAAATACGATGCCGCCATCAGCAACATCACCGTGACCAAAGAACGTAAAGAACGCTTCGATTTCGCCACTTATCGCAAGGACTCGCTCGGTTTCTATGTCAAAACCAGCAGCCCGATAAAATCCCTCACCAAAGCGGAAGATATCGCCGGGCTGCGCATCATCGTCGGCTCCGGCACCAATCAGGAAGCGATTTTGCTGGCGTGGGACAAAGCCAATCAGGCCAAAGGTCTGAAACCGTTCACGCCGATTTATACCAAAGATGACGCGGCACAAACCCTCGCATTGCAATCGGGCCGGGCTGACGCTTACTTCGGCCCCAACGTGATTGGTGCCTGGAAAGCGGCCCTGACCGGACAGACGCGTTTAGTCGGCAGCGTCGACGGTGGTTGGCCGAAAGCGGCGCACATCGCGGTGACGGTGAAGAAAGGCAGCGGTCTGGCGGAACCGATCAGCACCGCGCTGAATGGCGTGATGCAGAACGGCGACTATCTCAAGGTACTTAATCGCTGGGGTGAGGGTGTCGAACATATCGACCGCTCGGAAGTGAATCCGGCGGGTCTGGGCGATTAAGGAGGCGGCATGAGCCAACAAGTTTTCCGTGAAGTGTCGCCGGAAGCGCCCGAGTTACAGCCAATTCTCACCGGATTATTCGGCGAATATGAGGCGCGCTACGGTGATTTCTTCCGCAACAGCAAAGAAGTGGAACAGACCGAATGGTACTTAGCGCCGCATGGGTTGTTTATTGTGCTGGAACGGGACGGCGAGATCATTGCCATGGGGGCGTACAAACCCTATGACGACCACACCGCTGAATTCAAACGGATCTGGACACGTAGCGACCTGCGCCGTCAGGGGCTGGCGCTGCTGATTTTGCAGGAACTGGAACGGCGCGCGCTGCGCGCCGGTTATCAACGTATTTTCCTCACCACCGGTTTCCGCCAGCCGGAAGCGGTGCGTTTGTATATCGGCCACGGTTATCAGCCGCAGTTTGAACTGCGTGACGATATGGAGATCTACGGCCAGCCGCCACATGACGGGCGCTTGCGCTTCCTGAAAGTGATTGATGCGCACAGCAAGGAGCCTGCATGAAATCCGCACAACCTTTAACTGTGGTCCCGGCGCGCTATCCGGCGCGCACCTTCGGAGCGATTGTTGCGCTGTTTATCCTCGCCGGGGTGATTGAGTCGGTGGCGTTTAACCCGCGCTGGGAATGGGGCGTATTTGCCCGCTGGTTTTTCGATCCGGTGATCCTCAGCGGGCTGGGACAAACCCTGTTGCTGACGCTGTTTGGCACCGTGTTCAGCCTGATCTTCGGCGGCCTGCTGGCGCTGGCACGGCTGTCATCCTCGTGGTTGCTGAGCTGGCTGGCGTTTGGTTATATCTGGCTGTTTCGTTCGCTGCCGCTGATTGTGGTGCTGATCATTCTGTATAACTTCTCCTACTTATACGACACGCTCTCCTTCGGCATTCCCTTTACCACGTTGTCGTGGGGGCATTTCCAGACCATCAACGTGCTGGGGCAGTTCCCGGCAGCGGTGATCGGCCTGACGCTGGTACAAAGCGCCTACAGCGCCGAAATCATTCGCGGTGGCTTTCTCGGTGTGGATCACGGGCAGTTTGAAGCTGCCTCGGCGCTGGGTTTGTCCTCTTCGCGTCGTACCTTCCGCATCATTCTGCCGCAGGCGCTGCGCGCCATCATCCCCACTGCATTTAATGAAATCATCAGCCTCGCCAAAGGCACGGCGATGGTTTATGTGCTGGCGATGCCTGAACTTTTTTACACCATCCAGATGATTTACAACCGCACGCAGCAGGTGATCCCGCTGCTGATGGTTGGGGCTGCCTGGTATCTGATTATCACCACCGTGTTGTCGTTATTGCAGCACAGCGTTGAACGCTGGCTGGCGCGCAGCGTCACCCGCGAACCGCAACCCTCGCGCTGGCGTCAATGGCGCAACCGCGCCACTACTGAGGATCTCTCCCATGTCCGAAGCCATTGATTACCGTAATCTCCATGCCACCGGTGCCATCAGCATCACCCATGTCAGCAAGTTTTTTGGCAAACATCAGGCGCTGGATGATGTGTCGCTGGAACTCGCCCCCGGTTCCGTCACCGTGATCCTCGGGCCGTCCGGTTCGGGAAAATCGACGCTGCTGCGCACCATTAATCATCTGGAGCGGGTGGATGAAGGGTTTATCCAGATTGATGGCGATTACATTGGTTATCAGCGTCGGGGCGATAAACTCTATGAATTAAAAGAGAAAGCTATTCTGCGTCAGCGCATTAACGTGGGCTACGTGTTTCAGAATTTCAATCTGTTTCCCCATTTGACGGTGCTGGAAAACTTAATTGAAGCGCCGATTGCCCATCGTCAGCTCTCGCGCCGCGAAGCGATCACCCGTGCGGGCGAGCTGTTGGATATCGTTGGCCTGCGCCATAAGGCGGATGCCTGGCCGCGCCATCTTTCAGGGGGTCAGCAGCAGCGTATCGCCATTGCCCGCGCGTTGATGCTTAATCCGCGCGTGATGCTGTTTGATGAACCCACCTCGGCGCTTGACCCGGAACTGGTGGGCGAGGTGCTGGATGTGATCAAGAAACTGGCGCGGTCCGGCACTACGCTGGTGATCGTCACCCATGAGATCGGTTTCGCCCGTGAAGTGGCGGATAACGTAGTGTTTATGGTGGATGGCCGGATTGTCGAGCAGGGCAGCAGCCAGCAGGTGCTCAACCAACCGCGTCATGAAAGGACGAAGCGCTTTTTGGCGAGGGTGCTGTAACGAATATTCATCATGTGCAGGAACTACCTGATAAAGCGCGATAAATCGCGCCGCTACTTATTGGTCAAACAGTTGCATTCAAAATAAACTGCACTATCCTCACAAACACGGCGGGACTAAAACCGCCGTCACAAAAAGCAGCTATCCTGCGTCATACAATCATAACTGCTGCAATCCACCCATTAAAAATCAACTGGTTGCAATGAAAATACGCTTCCTGTCGGCAAATGAGCATAAACTGGCTGAAGTCCGCACCATCCTTGAGCCGGTCGGTGTCGAGGTGATCCCCATCGCGCGCCGTATCGAAGAGATCCAGACCGAAAATGAAGTCGAACTGGTGCGCGATAAGCTCACCAAGGCGTTCTCGATTATCGGTCGCCCGTTGTTTGTTGAGCATACTGGCCTGTATCTCGACGGGTTAAACGGCTTACCGGCCGGATTGACCCGCATTTTCTGGAATCGCCTCGAGGCGGAACGTTTTACCAAGCTGGTGCAAGGGCTGGAGAGCCAAAGCGTGACCGCCAAAACCGTATTGGGTTATTGCGATGGCCGCAAAATGTACCTGTTTGAAGGTGAAGTTCGTGGCACCATTGCTGCGCAGGCGACGGGACCGCGCCAGTTTCAGTGGGATTGCGTGTTTATCCCGGAAGGACACAACCAAACCTTTGCCGAGATGGGCGAGCTGAAAAACGAGATTTCCATGCGTCGCCTGGCGCTGGATCGCTTCGCCACATTTTTGAAAACGTCACGGGGATTGGCATGAAACCGGAACTGAAACGCGCCTACGATGCTGGCAAGCTGATTCTGTTTGCCGGGGCCGGGATTTCGCGTAACCTCGGCCTGCCGGAGTGGCATGAGCTGATTGCGCATCTCGCCAATGAACTGGGCTACGATCCGAAAATTTTCAATACTTACGGTACGCATCTGTCGCTGGCGGAATATTACAAGCAGCGTAAAGGGTCGCTCGGCCCGTTACGCAGTTGGATGGATCGTGAATGGCATCGCCCGGATATTGATGTGCGCAGCTCCGAAATCCATACCATGATCACTCAGGGTAATTTTTCGCGTATCTACACGACCAATTACGATCGCTGGCTGGAGATGGCGCACGAGGCGCATGGCGTGCCCTACAGTAAGGTCGCAAATGCCGCCGATCTGGTGTCGCTCACTGAAGATAAGCGGCATATCATCAAATTACATGGTGATTTTGACGATGACACCTCGATTGTCCTCGATGAAAGCAGCTATTTTGAACGACTGTACTTCGATTCGCCGCTGGACATTAAGCTGACACATGATGTGATGGGCAACTCGGTGTTGTTTGTGGGCTACAGCATCAGCGATTTCAACATCCGTCTGTTGTTCTATCGCCTGACCAAGATGTGGGGGCGTACCGGGCTGGCATCGGCGCGACCGAAATCTTACCTGTTTACCAATCGCAATAATCCGGTGGCGAAAGAGGTACTGGGGCAGTGGGGGATTGAGATGATCGTCTCTGAAGAGGATGATCCGCGCAAAGCACTCGCGGATTTTTTGCAGGAATTGATCGCCTGACAGGCAAAAAACCATTGCCTGGCAACGATAATTCGGAATATACTGTATATAAATACAGTTAACGAGGTGCATCATGGCAGTCGAAACCAAATATGTTGTGGTCAGAAAGGGTGAAGAGAAAATGACGTTTGCCAATAAAAAAGACGCAGATGCCTGGGACAAAATGCTCGATATGGCCGATGCCTTTACTGACTGGCTGTTGCAAAACAATCCAGAGATGGATGAAGGCCAGGCCGAAGCGCTGGGTTTGCAACTGGCGGAGCAGAAAGACGCGGTGCAGCATATTCTGCGTACCAGCAAACTGCCGGAGCCGGTAAATGCGGAAGACGCTGTGGCTGCCGAAACCGCCAAAGTGGATGATGCCGAAGAGGCAACGGCGGATGCACCCGAAAAGAAACCGCGCGCGGTAAAAGCCGCCTGATTTAATACCACGCCGTCGTAAAGGACGGCGTGATTGTTTCCCGCGTAGCGGCGCGATTTATCGCGCGGTTTTTTCTGACATTGCATCAAATTGCGCGATAAATCGCGCCGCTACGTTTGGTATCAATCTGAATATTTTATCTGATAACGGGTGCTGCGACCGCCTCCTGGCAACCTTTCCAGACCTAAATTCGGTGGCACGATGAACCAACCAAAAAAGCGCTTTATTTTGCGTGCGCGTTACTGCATGCAATGCCTGTTCAAGGTTGTCATTCAACACTTCCAGAAACCACACAAGCCAGGATGTGACATCCATTCCTCCGCGCTGCGTCTCTTGCAGGATACGGTAATAGTCGGAGCGTCGTGCCAGAATTGATGCTGACATGGCATACAAACGAATACTTTGGCTATCCGACTGTGCCAGTGCCAAATCGGTTAATGCACGGGTAATGCGCCCATTCCCGTCATCAAAGGGATTTATGGCGCAGGAAGGGCGATAGGGCAGCAGGGGCGCGATGGGGAACATTGCGGCCTTTTCCGATTATCTCTTCACAACTCATGATGTGAAAAAAATCACCGCCGCGCCGTATTATCCATCGCCATCTGGTTTTGCTGATGAAATCTTTAGATAAAACTCAGGAATTCAGTTCCGGCAAAAATAAACCCACGGAAACAAAATGAAATAACTCTCTTGCTTCGCATCGGTGGCAAATTTACGATTTTAAAATACACAAATTGTATGGACGATTCCGTATGAATTTCCGTGCTGATATTAATGGCCTGCGTGCTTACGCCGTGATCCTGGTGCTGCTGTATCACGTTGGTGTCAGTGGTATCAGCGGTGGCTTTCTTGGCGTGGATATCTTCTTTGTCATTTCTGGTTATTTAATGACGGGGATTATTCTTTCGCGCTTGCAACAGCAAAGGTTTTCGCTGTCAGGTTTTTATGCATCCCGTTGTCGCCGTATTATTCCTCCGCTGATGGCGATGTGCGCCATTCTGCTGATGGTGGGTTATTTCCTGATCCCGCCCGATGAATATAAAACCCTCTCCGGGCATATTGCCGCCAGCCTGAGCTTTATTTCTAACCTCGTTTATTTTAAAGAAGCCGGATATTTTGATGCCGGTTCGATGTATAAATGGCTGCTACATACCTGGTCGTTAAGCGTAGAGTGGCAGTTCTATCTGCTGCTACCGCTGGCGCTGATGTTTACCGCCCGTTATCTGCGGCGTCAGTTTGGCTGGGTGATGGCAATGGGTGCGTTGCTGTCATTTACCCTGGCGCTGGTGGTGACGCATTTGCATGACACCCTGGCGTACTTTATGTTGCCAACCCGCGCATGGGAGATGCTGGCGGGGGGGCTGGTATATCTGGCACCCAACAGTCGGCTCACCGGGCAGCGTTGGGTGATATTGCCTGCGCTGTTGGGGTTAATTGCCAGCGCGATGTGGATTGATGCAGGAACCACATGGCCTGGCGTGATGACCCTCATCCCGGTAGTGCTGACCGCGTTAATTATTCACGTTACAGCGAACGATAGTCCGTTGCTTAATAACCGCGTGGTGCAAGCTATTGGCAAAGCATCCTATTCCATTTATCTGTGGCATTGGCCGTTGTGGGTGTTCTGGCATCTGGCGGATTTGCCGGTAACACCGGTCAGCCAGGCCGTGTTGATCGCCTTGTCGTTGTTGTTGGGTGGATTATCCTGGGCGCTGGTTGAGAATAAAGTGGGTTTACTCAGTGCAACAACACCAGTGGCCATAGGGAATGCCGCGTTGGTACTGCTGGCCGCCCTGTTAATTGTCGCACAACAGGGATTTCCGGCCCGCGCCCCACAGAGCGTTAGCCAGATTAGTCAATACGCAAAACAACGTTTTACCGCTGCGCGTGGGTGTCTGGTGGTGAACAGTAAACAGTCACCGCAATGTACTTTCGGCGAGGGCAATGAAGTTAATCTGGTAGTGTTGGGCGACAGCCATGCTAATGCGCTTTTATCTTCGGTGGTCGCCAGCGGTAATGCAGCCTCTGATGCGGTGGTATTTATCGCGCAGTCGGGTTGTCCGACGGTGCCGGATATTAACCGACCGGGACGACCTGATTGCGGGGATTTTGTTAAAAATGCCCTCACCACCATTGAAGAGAAATATCCCCAGGCCTCGGTGTTGATCATCAATCGCTTTTCACTGTATTTACATGGTGAAAATGGCAGCAGCGACGATATCCCACAATATACCTTCGCCAATGAAGTCAGTTCACTGACAAGTTTCCAGAAACATTTCACCCGAGCAGTGAAGAAACTGGCTACGCACCGCAAAGTATTCATCATGACGCCGGTACCGGAATTTGATTACGACGTTATTTACCGCATGACACGCGATGCGATGCGCGGAAAGCCTTTCGCTATCCAGTTACCGCGTGAGGAATATCTGGCGCGTAATCAGGATGCGTTGAGGATGTTGCATCAGGTGGTGGCGGAGATACCCAATGTCACGCTACTTGATAGCGCGCAGGCGCTGTGTGATAACCATTTCTGTTATGGCGCGCGCGGTGAGGTGCCGTTGTACCGTGATAGCAATCATCTGTCGGAGTTTGGCAACAAAATGCTCGGGGAGATTTTTGCCGGGATGTGGCGGAGAATTAATGGTGAGTCCACTGCGAAATCGTCACCGCAATTGACCGAGGTTGGAGATGTAGCGGGTCGATTTACCGCGCAGTTTTAATCAGATAATAAATTTGCCGGAAAAGGCGCGATTTATCGCGCCGATACGGAGTGTGCGTTATCGCTGTCATCAATGCGTAAACAACGAAAACGTGCCTGCGTAGTAATGCACCATCCACGCGACATAGACCAGCCATACCACTAACACGCCTGCCAAAGTTACTTTAGTTGTCATCTTCGTATCCTCTTGTTATGTGGGTGTGAAGACCCTGTGAGGAATAAGCTGACAGGAGACGCGAGGGAGGTTATTGCGCTGGATCAAAAAAGGGGATGCAAGCATCCCCTTGATGTTTTAATTGCGATCAAATCAGACAATTTGCGCAGCTTTTGCCAACACACGCTGTCAGGTGTTGATCTCTTCAAGACGACGATTCAGAGTACGCGGGCCGAAAACGCCAATGGTAAACACCACAATCGCCATCGCAATCGAGATCACCATAAACACCGAACCTACACCCATCTCATGCAGTACCCAGGCGATAGTAAAGCCCGACAACATGCCACTGATCCGGCTGACTGAATAAACCATACCGATGGCTTTGGCACGAAAACGCGTCGGAAACAGCTCGGCCTGATAGGCGCGATAGGAGAAGGTCATGCAGGTGCTGGCGAGTGACAGCAACAAGCCAAGGGTCACCAACATTACCGGCTGCGACTGCCATGAGAACACCGTGCCAACCAGCGCAATTGCCAGCGCTGAACCGCTCACCAGCCATTTACGTTCGATGCGATCGGCGAAGGTCATTGCCAGCAGCGGCCCCAGTGGGCTGGCGAAGGCAATCAGGAACGAGTACATCAGGCTGTGGGTAAAGGTTACGCCTTTCGCCGCCAGCAGCGTAGGGATCCAACTGGCAAACCCGTAGTAGCCAATCGACTGGAAGAAGTTAAACACCAGCAGCATGATGGTGCGGCGGCGGTAAGGGGGACGCCACATCTCATTTTTCAGCGCCGGGACGTGCTCTACCGGTTTCAACTCTGCCATCTCCACTGGCGGCAGAACCGCGCCGGTGGATTTCGCCACGCGCGCTTCCAGACGTCGCACAATATCTTCCGCTTCCTTGTAGCGCCCCTGTTCGACCAGCCAACGTGGGCTTTCCGGCAGGCCCATACGGATCAGCCAGACCACCACCGCGCCGATGCAGCCAAACAACACCACCCAGCGCCAGCCGGTCAGGCCGAATGGCGCCAGCGGCACCAGTTGCCAGGATAAAAAGGCGATGGTGGGAATCGAGGTGTATTGAATCGCCTGGACAAAGGCGTAGGAGCGACCACGCAGACGGGCAGGAATAAACTCCGAAACGTAGGCATCGATAGTGACCAGCTCCGCACCGACACCAATCCCGGAGACAATGCGCCAGAACACGATGGCATAAGGATGATGCTGAAACGCCATAATGCCGCTGGCAATGGCGTACACCAGCAGCGCGATAATAAATACCTTACGTCGACCCATGCGATCGGCAAGGTTGGCAATCAACAGGGTGCCGAGAAACACGCCGAGGAACATCGCGGCCACAAAGGCACCGAGACTGCCGGGATCGAAAAAGTTATGGCTGCCGTGGGTGAAGATCCCTTCACGCACCATACCCGGTCCGACATAAGCAGTGAGAAACACATCATAGACTTCAAACCAGCCACCCAGCGCCAGTGCGAAAATGATCAGCCATAACGGACGTGCGGCAGGTAACCGCTCCAGTCGCGCGGAGAGCTGCGCGCCAAAGGCTTTCCCTTCTTCTGGTGTGAAGTTATCACGCCAGGTGATCGGCGGCGGTAACGACTCGCTCAGTGAAATTTTCTTAAGCACGGTAGGGTACTCCAGTTTTTATAATGTTCGTGCAGGTGTAGCGGCGCGGTTTATCGCGCCGCGATCGGTCAATCAGGACGTTATAACGGGCAACCTTTGGCGCGCAGGATCGCGTTAAAGCGCTCGGGATCGTTGGTCCCAGCCATATTACTGGCGCGGATCTTCTCTTCACGCTGCGCATGTTGTTGCACGCGCGGCAGCAGCACGCTCAGTTCGTCATGCGGGATGGCAATCACGCCATCGGCATCAGCCACGATCAAGTCGCCCGGTGATACCACCAGACCGGCGCAGTGCACCCTGGTGTTGACTTCACCCGGACCGTCTTTAGAAGGACCACGCAGGGTATTACCGCGCGCCCAGACGGCTACGCCACCTTCGGCCCATTCGTTGAGGTCGCGCACCGCACCGTCAATGACAAAACCGGCGATTTTCTTCGCCACCGCCGAGGTGCGCATCAGGCCGCCAATCAGTGCCTGAGTAAGATCGCCGGATCCATCTACCACAATCACATCACCGGGCTGAGCCAGCTCGATCGCTTTGTGGATCATCAGGTTATCGCCCGGACGTACCTTCACCGTCAAGGCCGGGCCACACAGCACCAGTTGCGGATCGTTGTGATAGGCCGTCAGGCCCAGCGCGCCAACGCTACGGCCCATCGAGTCGCCAATATTGGGGACCGGCAGTTGGCGGAATGCCGCCAGTGTCGCGTCATCAATCTGTGGGCCGCGTTCGCCAATAAAATAGCCAATCGGCCAGTCACTTCGCATCGTCATAAGTTAACTCCGGTTAAGCACCTGCGGATTCACGCAGGCGGGAAGGTAAATGTGTTGATTATCGAGCCAGGCCAGACACTGACGTGCTGCGCTTTGCGCCACCGCGTCCAGCGCTTGTGGGGTCGATCCGCCGATGTGTGGGGTGATAATCAGATTCGGGAGGGTACGGAACGGGTGATCGGCAGCCAGTGGCTCCTCCGCCACGGTATCCAGTGCGGCGGCCCGCAGTTGTCCGTTTTGTAGTGCGCTTGCCAACGCCGCTTCATCCACCAACTCGCCGCGCGCGGTGTTAATCAGGATGGCGCCTGGTGGCAGCAGGGCAAGCGAGTGCGTATTGATCATCTGGCGGGTTTTCGGTGTCACCGGGCAGTGCAGGCTCAGTACATCCACCAGCGGCAGCAGTTGCTCCAGCGATGTACAGCGCTGCGCGTCTGCCACATCCGCATCGGCGGCAAGGGCCGGATCGAAAAAGGCCACTTGCATCCCCACGGCGCGAGCCACACGGGCGACCCGACGACCAATTTCACCAAAGCCCACCAGGCCGAGGGTTTTGCCCTGCAACTCTTCACCATCACCGCTACGCGTCCAGCGTCCGGCGGCCACCTCCTGCTGGAAAAACGGCAGGCGGCGCGCGCAGTTGAGTATCAAGGCCAGCGTCAGTTCAGCCACGGATTGCGCATTGGTGGCTGGCGTGGTGAGTACCGGAATGCCGTGTTGCGTGGCGGCATCGACATCGATATTGGTGACGCCAACGCCATGTTTGCAGATGATTTTCAGTGTCGGGCAGGCGGCTATCGCTTTGGCACTCAGCTCAACGGTACGCGAAATCACCGCGTCATAGGGCACGCTGCTCATGCGGCGTTCAACTTCCGCCGCATCGTTGGCGTTATCCAGGTAATCCACGGTGCATTTTGCGTCAGCGAGTAACGTACGGCCTCCCTGGCCGAGGCTCGTGGTGGTCACGAGAAAGCGATAAGTCATGATGGTTCTCCGATAGGGTTTAGCGTCATCCTGGCATCGGAAACCGATAAAAAATATTCTGTGTTAGTTATCAATTCATTCCTGACAGGAATTTATGCCACTTTTTCTGCTCCTGGCTTTGGGTAAAAACCCGGCAAACGCATCGCCATACTGTGTTAACAACTTGTTCACTTTCTGGTGACACCGGCAGAGGCACAGTGGATAACCATCTTTGCTGGATGATCGCGCGCCAACGCTTCTGATGACGCTGTTACAGACCCGCACACCCTCAACCTTAACCCTGAGTTCATAGTGTGATCGGCTTCAAACTATGCCCTCAAGCATCTGTAACAAAAGAAACAATTTCTTACTTCCCCGTGGGCAAAATTGTGCCACCCTCGCGATCGCGCAAAAAAACAGCAGCTTTTTCAGCCGCACAAATTGGTAAAAGTTAGTAAAGATTTAAAATGTACTGTCTGGTTCGTTAACAACTACATATCAGAATGGTTACATCATGAATCAGTCCAAAGATTTCGTTTCTGTCCTCGTCCGGGTGATGGCCGTGGGTCTGTTTTTTACCTCCGGTCTGGACAAGATTTCGCACTACAGTGACAACCTGCAACTGATGGCCGACAACCATGTGCCGGGTTTCTTCCTGCCGTTGGTGATCCTGCTGGAAGTGGGCGGTGGCGCGGCGATCGCCCTTGGTTTCCTCACCCGTTTCACCGCCATTTTTATGGCGGTTTTCTCGGTGGTCGCCGGTTTTCTGTTCTATCAGGGCTACAGTCATGCGCACCTGATGGTGTGGCTGAAAAACATCTCCTGTGCCGCCGCGTTCTTGCTGTTGTGTCTGCATGGTGGCGGCAAATGGAGCCTCGATCATCTGATTCAACGCCGTCTCGCACGTCGCTGAGTACGCTAAATAGTTAATCCCTCTAACCCATTTAATTCAGGACTACACCATGAAACTGATTCCAGGCGCACTGCTGTGTACCGGGTTGTTCTGTGCCGCTGCGCAGGCTGCCCAACCGGTTAACCAGGTATCCGTACTTACCCACCAGCAGGCTCAGGCGCTGGTGAACAAAGCCGAACAAATCATCCGCAGCCACCAGATTGGCGGCGTGGTGGCGGTGGTTGATCCCTTTGGTCAGTTGATCAGCTTTGACCGTCTTGATGGCGCAACCCTGGCAAACAGCGAACTGGCACCGAAGAAAGCCCATTCCGCTGCCGCATTTGGTGTGCCTACTGCCAGTTTCCAGCAGAAGATCGCCGCCGGAAATATCGGAATGCTGGGTAACCCGGCGGTGGTGCCGTTGCCTGGCGGTGAGCCGGTCAAACTGAATGGCGTGGTGGTTGGCGCGATTGGCGTCAGCACCCCGGATGGCAACGTTGATGCTGAAGCGGCCAAAGGGGCGTTGTCGGCCCTGAGTGCGGGCTAGCGCGAGAAACTGACGATGGAAAGACGACACTTTTTAAAACTGATGATGGCGACGCCGGTGATTGTTGCCATCCCCATGCAGCCACTGCTGGCAGCGCCGACAGACAGCAGCGCGGCGCTGCTGCTGCGCGCCAGTGAATTGCTGACCGGACGTCGCGGGCTGGATATCGGGATTACCGAGCGCCTGTGGACGCTGTTGTGCCAACAGGACAGCACGTTTCCCGCGCAGCTCGCCAGTCTGATGGCGCGTCTGAATGCGCTGCACAGCGAAGACCGTGAGCAGATCGTCGCCCAGTTAAGCGATGACGAAGTGAAAACCGCGCTGATGATTATTTCGCCGTGGTATCTCGGCTACACCGGCCATCCGTCCACCACCAAAGCGGTGGATGACGCGCACTTTGTGACCTTCCTGTCGGCGTTAATGTATGAACCGACGAAGGATCACACTATTCGTCCTACTTATGCGCGCGCCGGGGGAGATTACTGGGCGGAAGTCCCGCCCGGCGTTACCGCGCCGACCATGCCTGCGGAGATCCGCGCCTGGGGCGATCGCTCGCCGCTGGCCGCCAGCACCATCAAAGAACCGGAAGCCCCCTGGCTGCTGATGATTCAGGGCAAAGCCAAAACCCTCGTGGAAGCCGAGGCGTTACTGGCGCAGCACAACAACACATAACAAGAACGTGAGCAGGAAAGACAAAAATGAGCGAATTTGATGCTGATGTGGTGATCATCGGCTCGGGCGCCCTCGGCGCCAATGCCGCTTACCAACTGGCGAAAGCCGGTAAGTCGGTGATTATGCTGGAAGCCGGACCCTATATCCCGCGCTGGAAAGTGGTGGAGAATTACCGCAACGGGGCCAGCAAGCGGAACTGGTGCGCACCGTATCCCAATCTGCCGTGGGCGCCCAACTCCTACACCGAAGGCTATATCGATGCCAAAGGGGATGACGATTTCGAATACGTCACCAGCTACCTGCGCGTCGCCGGAGGCAGTACCCGCCACTGGGCCTCGGCCTGCTGGCGTTTGTTACCCAATGATTTCAAACTAAAAAGCGTTTACGGCGTGGGTCGTGACTGGCCGTTTGAATACAGCGAGCTGGAACCCTGGTATCTGCAAGCCGAACGTGAAATTGGTGTGGTCGGTACCGGCGAAGAGGATCAGAGCGGCCAGGGACGCGGTCATTATCCACCACGTTCAGCGGCGTATCCGCTGCCGCCCGAGGCAAAACCGTATATGGTGCAGCGCATGCAGGCCAAACTGGGGCCGATGGGCTACCAGGTGGTGCATGAACCGCACGCCCGTGTCTCTCGTCCCTATGATGGTCGTCCGGCCTGCGCCGGTAATAACAACTGCGAACCGATCTGCCCGATTGGTGCTATGTATTCCGGCGATATGCATGTGGACAAAGCGGTGGCGCTGGGCGTCAAACTGATCACCGAAGCGGTGGCCTGGAAGCTGGAGAAGGGCGCAGGCAATAAAATTGTCGCATTGACCTGGCGTAAGCCGGATGGCAAGGACAGCCGGTTGACCGCCAAGGTGTTTATCGTTGCCGCCCACGGGCTGGAAACGCCGAAGCTGCTGTTGATGAACGACGTCGCCAACAGTTCGGATCAGGTGGGCCGCAACCTGATGGATCACACCGGGTTGAGTCTGACCTTCCTCGCCGATGAACCGCTGTGGACCGGTCGGGGTTCGGTGCAACACGGCACCATCGCCAATCGTCGCGATGAAGCGAGTCGTTCGCAGCATTCTGCCATTCGTTACTCACTGCGTAATCTGGTGCCCAACGTCGATGTCACGGTGCCGCTGTTGAAGCAGGGCATGATGGGCCAGGCGTTGGATGACGCAATCCGCGATCGCGCTTCACGCATTATGAACATCAGCACCATGAGTGAAACGCTACCCAGCCCGACCAACCGTGTGGTACCGAATTACGATCGCAAAGATTCGATTGGCCTGCCAATGCTGAAGGTCAATTATCACCTCGACAGTTATGTACGTGGCATGCGACCGCAGGCATACAAGGATTTTGCCAACTTTTTGCAGGCGTTTAACGGTGAAGTGATTGAAGCGCCGACCGGTTGGCGTAACCAGTACCACATTATGGGCACCACCATTATGGGCGATAACCGCAAGGACTCGGTGGTTGACGCCGATTGTCGTAGCTGGGATCACCCCAACTTGTTCCTCGCCACCACCGGCGTGATGCCGACGTCGGCGACCGTTAACCCGACGCTGACCGGCATCGCACTGGCGATCCGCATGGCGGCGACCATTGCCAGGGAGGTGTGAACGATGCGCTTACATCAGTTGTTCAGCCTCACCAGCCTGCTGCTGGTCAGCAGCCTGAGTCTGGCGCAGGACGCCTCACCGGATCTGGTCAAACGCGGCGAATATCTGGCGATTGCCGGAGACTGCTCCGCCTGCCATCGCAACCCGGAGAGCGGTCAACCTTTTTCTGGTGGTTACGCCATTCAGTCACCGATGGGGATGATTTACGGCTCGAACATCACGCCATCGAAAAGCGCCGGGATTGGTGGTTATAGCCTGGCGGATTTCACCGCAGTGATGCGTGAAGGGAAAGCGCCGGGTAATCATTATCTTTATCCGGCGATGCCGTACACCGCGTTTGCTGGCATGTCAGATGATGACATCCATGCGCTTTACTCGTACCTGATGTTGGGCGTGCCCGCGGATGACCATCCGGCACCGGAAACCCATCTGCCATTCCCGTTCTCTTTCCGTCCGGTGATGGCGATGTGGAACCTGATGTTCCTCGATAAAAGCGCGGTGCCGGGGAGTACGGCCGCACCAGGTAGCGCCGAACGCGGCGAGTATCTGGTACGGACTCTGGCGCACTGTTCCACCTGCCATACACCGCGCAACAGCATGATGGCGGAGCAGGGCGATCGTTTCCTGTCCGGTGGGAAGGTGGGTAGCTGGAGTGCGCCGAATATCACGCCAGATGCACAGGCCGGGATTGGTGACTGGAGCGAAGCGGAGATTGAAACCTACCTGCGTACCGGCGCGCTGCATGGCAAAGCGATTGCCGCGGGCGAGATGGGGACGGCGGTGCAGAATTCGTTCTCAAAACTCGATGACAGCGATCTCCAGGCCATTGCCCGCTACCTGAAACAGGTGCCCGCGATTGGCGGAAGCGATCGCAAAGCCCCTGGCGTGGCGCCCGCCAGCACGCCGCTGTCGGCAATCGAAACCGGGATGAAAGACGACATCAACGATTACGTTTCGGCGGATGCCATGAGCGGTGCGCAGTTGTATAACGGTGCCTGCGCCACCTGCCACGCCAGTGATGGTCGCGGTACTCATGATCAACAGCGTTTTTACCCGTCGCTGGTGGGTTCCTCTGCGGTGCTCTCCAGTGATCCGGCCAACCTGATCATGACTATCGCCGAAGGGGTGGACCGTCAAACCCCGGCAGGTCACGCCTTTATGCCGGAGTTCCGCACCCAGTTCAGTCAGGCACAACTGGCAAAGGTAGCGAATTATGTCTCCACCAGCTTTGGTAACCCGCAACACACCATTTCTGGTGATGACGTGCGGCAAACGTTGCACGGGGAAAGTGGCAGCTGGCTGATTCGCTATGCGCAACCTCTAACTATTGCTGGCGCTGTTATCGCGCTGGTGGTACTGCTGTGGTTAGTTTATATCCTGCGTCGTCGACGCGGTTAACTTCCGGGAGCCGCGATCTGGCTCCCTTATTATGGAGTGATTGAAATGAAAAAGATCCTGTCTCTGGCGCTGCTGAGTGCTGCCCTGTTTAGCGCAGCGGGTGCCCAGGCTGTCACCACCCAAACCATCCTCACGCAGGCGGATGCACAGAAGCTGATTGCAGCTGCGCAGGAAAAAGCGCACGCACTGAATGCCAACGTCTGCATCGCGGTACTGGATCAATCCGGGGAATTGCTGGCATTTCAGCGTATGGACAATGCGCCGGTTGGTTGTATCGATTCGTCAATCCTGAAAGGACGCGCTGCGGCGCTGTATCGCACCCCGACCGACAAATATATGGATCGTGCCAACGGTAAAGAACCCGCTATTGCCACACTGCCGGGCGTGATCCCGCTGGGCGGCGGCTCACCGGTGGAGTGGCGCGGTAACACGCTGGGTGCGGTGGGCGTGAGCGGTTCGGCTAACCCGAATGAAATCGCCATCGCGAAAGCGGCGAGTGAGAGTTTTAAATAAATGGCCGGGGCCGGGCGTATGCCTGGCCTTGAACCTCAGTAGTGATAACGACAGGCGGCAATTAAAAGTGCTCCCTCGTTCACTGAATAGACTAAACGATGTTCTTCCGTGATTCTTCGTGACCAGAATCCCGCCAAAATATGCTTTAAAGGTTCTGGTTTTCCTTTACCTTCAAAAGGCGTTCTTTTGGCGTCTTTGATGAGTTCATTGATTTTTTTGACCATTCTTTTGTCTGTATCCTGCCAGTAGAGATAGTCATCCCACGCTTCCTGCGACCATGTTAATTTCACTCATCAATATCCTTTTCAATGGTGTTCCCATTACGCAAGCTCTCAATCGAGTTCATCAATCGTTTGGCATTGGCGGGTGAACGCAGAAGATAGGCTGTTTCTTCCAATGAATTGTATTCTTCCAACGACATCAAGACACAGTCGTCGCCATTCTGTCGGGTGATCAAAATGGGGGCACGATCCTCTACCGTTTTCATCATCGTTTCCGAAAGATGCTGTCTGGCTTCACTATAAGTTATGGTACGCATGTTTTATTCCTTCGAGTTGACCCAGTCATTGTACAATGATGATGTAAATTTAACCACCGGTGTTTTAACTTCATTGCTACCATGCTGCTCACTTACTGATCAGACCTGCTGACCCATCAAGTTCCCCCTCAACGCGCCGATAGATTACCTGAAGGAATGTGAGAGCACAGGGAGTGGTTCTTTTTACCGAAAAAGTGTCGACCCCAGGAGCGCCAGCATGGCCAAACGACTGTCTGATAAGAAAAAGATGAGTACCCGCACGCAAATGCTGCTGACGGGTGCCTTAACCATTACCCTTGGCTTTACCGTCACCATTGGTGTGCTTAACTGGCAATCCAGCCACGAACAAAAATCCCTGGCCGAAAATTATCTGCAACAGATAGCGCAGAGCCAGGCGCTGCAAATCCAGCAGGATCTCAGCTATGCGCGTGATGTGGCGCATAACCTCGGTCACAGCATTATCGCGCTGCCGGGCGCGGGTGTGCAGGATCGAAAAGTCATCGACAAGATGATGGAATCTACGCTGCGTGACAATCCCAGCTATCTTTCTGTCTCGGTGATTATGGAAGAGAACGCCTTTGACGGGCGTGACGCCGAGTTTGCCAGCCAGGCAGGACAGGCTCCGAAAGGCCGCTATGCCTGGTTTGTTGACCGCGATCAGTCCGGCAATTTCGCCATGCATCCGCTCACCTCGATTTTTACACCGGGCCAGGGTGACTATTATTTGCTGCCGCAGAAAAGCCAGAAAGACACGCTGATTGAGCCTTACAGCTACGCCTACAATGGCGTGCCGACGCTGCTCACCTCAGTTGCGGCACCGATTGTCAGCCAGGGCAAACTCTGGGGCGTGGTGACGTCTGATATTTCGCTGGCGTCATTGCAGGATCGGGTGAATAAAATCAAACCCTGGGAAGGCACGGGCTACGCCATGCTGCTCTCCAGCGCCGGGAATGTGGTTTCTTACCCGGATAAAAGCCAGACCACCAAAGCGTGGAAAGGTAATACCAACCACTTCAGCAGCGCCGTCAGTGAGGGTCATGACGCCATTCTCGGTGAAAATGCCCTCATGACCTGGCAGCCGATCGTCATCGGCAACAGCGACCAGAAATGGTATCTCGGTGTGGTGGCCCCGGTCAGCGAAGTGATGGCGGCAGCCAATCGCCAATTGATCAACGCCATCGTGCTGATGGTCATCAGCATCCTGTTGGTCAGCGCTTTGCTGGGTATCCTGTTTAGCCGCAAGGTGTTGAAACCGATTGGCGGCGAGCCGCTGGAAGCCGCCACCATCGCGCTGGCTGTGGCGGATGGCAAACTGGATAACGCGATTGCCGTGAAAAACCGCGATACCAGCAGCCTGTTCTATGCGCTGAGTACCATGCAGGACCAGTTGCGCGATATCGTTGGCCAGATCCAGGATGCCAGCGCCTCGGTGCGCCAGGGGGCGGGTGAAATCGCCAGCGGTAACCTGAATCTGGCGTCACGCACGGAACAACAGGCCGCCGCCCTCGAGCAGACTGCTGCCAGCATGGAGCAGATTACCGCGACGGTGAAACATAACGCCGCCAATGCGCATCAGGCGACCACCCTGACCGACAATGCGACGCACATTGCCAGCCGTGGCGAGGCGCTGGTCGGTGAAGTGGTGCAGACTATGGCGCAAATTGACGATAGCGCGAAAAAGATTGGCGACATCACCGCCATCATCAACAGCATCGCTTTCCAGACCAATATCCTGGCGCTGAACGCCGCGGTAGAAGCGGCGCGGGCCGGCGAGCAGGGGCGCGGATTTGCGGTGGTGGCTTCTGAAGTGCGTAACCTGGCGCAGCGCAGCGCCAATGCGGTGAAAGAGATTGCCGCGTTGATTGAGGAGTCCAGCCAGCGTGTCGACAGCGGTGTGCAGTTGGTGCGTGATGCCGGGAAAACCATGCAGGAGATGACTCAGGCAGTACATTCGGTACGCACCATTATCGGCGAGATCGTCACCGCGTCGGATGAGCAGGCGCGCGGGATCAGCCAGGTCACTATCGCGGTCAATGAGATGGATGGCACCACCCAGCAGAACGCCGCGCTGGTGCAGCAGATGTCGGCTGCCGCCAGTTCGCTGGAAGATCAGGCTGCGCAACTGGCGCAGACCGTCGGACGTTTTCATCTCGCCTGATGCGGAGTCGTAGCGGCGCGATTTATCGCGCCGCTACACATTTAGATTCTCGCTTTGCGCGCCAGATGGACATCAAGCGGCGACATCGGGAAGGGTTGCATCCGCTGAATCGCCTCAATGATAAAACCCGCCTGTTGCAATTCCCCACTCAGCACGCCCTGTTGCGTGACAGTGTAACCTCGCATCATTAATGGTGTGAAGAACGGTAGCACCTGACGTGCTTCCACCGGGTCGGCAGGCACCTCGGCATGCGCACTGATCAACAGCCCTCCTGGTTTCAGGCGGCGGTACAACTGCTGCAACATCGCCTGGCGATCCTCGACAAAATACAACAAGGAGGAGCACCAGATAATGTCGACCAGCTCGCTTTCCGCCAGTTGTGAACAGGCGCTAAAGCGCCCGCCTAATCCGGCACGTTCAATATTTTGCTGTGCCACCGTGGCGGTTTTGGGCAGATCAAGCACCACACCGGACAGCTGCGGGAAACGCTCAGCCAACGCCAGAGTGATCAGGCCTGGCCCGCCGCCCATGTCCAGCAGGCGCGCCGGACGCTGAAAATCAGCCAGCGTGCTGGCAATGGCGCAGGCGGTCGCGCCGCTCAGTGCCCGCTGCTCCTGGGCAATCTGGCTCATCGCTGCATCAGCCCAGGCAGTTTCAATCTCCAGCGGGTCCTGCCAGCCGGGGGTGCTGCGCTTCAGCAAGTCAGGCAGTTTGCGGGCAAACTGCTGCAACAGTTGCTGACGATAATGCCAGGCGTCACCGATATAACGTGTTCCGCTATGGCACAGATACGGTTGTGCTGTTTGCGGCGTGTGGTATTCCACCCCACGGCGCTGCAACAATTCCCCGCTCCACAGCAGGCGCAGCCAGTGCTCCACCGGTTCGGGCTGCCAGCCAAAATGATTTGCCACCTGCGTGGCATCCGCCTGCCGGGTCAGGAAATCGAATAATCGCTGTTCAAACGCCAGCGCCACAGCGCCACTCAGGGCATGTTGTGCCAGCAGGTTATCGAGAAAAGGTAACGGGGATGTCATGGCTGTCTCCAGAGCGAAGGTGATAGCAACAGACTAGCGTTTCAGACAGCAGACATTTATGCTCGTTGGTCTGCAAAACGGTGATTTGACTCTGCGCGAGGGCGAAAGCATGCAAAACCAGCCAAACGGCGACGACACGCCCTGGGTTGAACATCAACCAGGTATTGGTGTATTTCGCTCGCGTCAATTCACGCTGTCAGGTGGCATGCGGCTGGTGCAGTCCGACTATCAACCCCTCACCGCGCTGGCCGAAGTTTCGCGCCCTGGAAGTTCGTTCCCCCAGTTGGTGCTGACCTTTGGCTTGTGTGGCAGTTCGCGGTTTCGTGCCGATAGCGGCTGTGAAGTGCTGTTTAACGCCGGGCATCTTACCGTCACCAGCTTTCAGCACAGCAGCGGAGAACGCCTTTATCGCGCCGGTGAACGGGTACAGCAGCTCCGTCTGGTGCTCAACGCCGACAGCGCGCAACGTTATCTGGGAGCCGAGACGGCAGAAATGTTACTGCACCAGCCGCAACTGAAGCGTCATCTGTTCAGCCCTTTTGGTGGTGCCACTGCCGCCCAACTTAATAACGTGCCGACCGATCCACTGCTACGTGAAATCCAGGCGTTAAATTTGCTGGCGCTGCATCGTCATCAGTTGCAACCGCAGGTTGTTCCGGAAAAAAAACGCCATCCTCAGGATCTTGAACGCGTTGAGCAGGCGCATAGCTGGATGCTAACCCATCTGGCGGAACCTTTTACCCTGGCAACGCTGGCGTTGGCTGTCGGACTCAGTGATTACCAGCTCAAGAAAGGCTTCCAGCAGCATTTCGGCTGTACCCCCGGAGAGAAATTACTGGCGTTACGCATGCAGAAGGCGCATCAGTTGCTGGAGGAAGGGTACCAGGTCGCCCAGGCGGCGTGGCAGGTGGGGTATCAGCATCCACGCAATTTCAGCGTGGCGTTTCAACGCTACTTTGGACGCCCGGCCAGTCAGGTTGCCGGGCGTGGTCAGTCAACGTGAACGACGTGCGGGCATCATACGCAGCAGGGTGTTGTCTTTGATCAGGTAATGATGCACCAGCGCGGCGGCAGCGTGTAGGCCCACCAGCCAGTAACCGTAAGGGGCGAGGGTTTCATGCCAGCCACTGAGGGTATCCGAGAAATCTGGATCGGGATCGCTGCTGACGGGCATCGGGATGCCAAACAACCACCAGGTACGGCCAAGATAGAAACGCGACAAAATGCCGAGAATCGGCAGCACGATAAAAAACAGATACAGCGCCAGATGCATCAGATGCGCCAGCCCGGTTTGCCAGTGCGGCGGTTTGGGTACGATGGCTGGACTGCGATGGCGAAAACGCAATAATACACGCGATAGCATCAGCACCAGCACGCAACTTCCCGCGCTGAAATGACCAATGATCATGGCAAACCCCTGCCAGGAACCCCGCGTCGCCAACCCGCGAAATTCCATGGTGCAATACGCGGTGACGACCAGTAGAAATGTCAGCCAGTGGAGAAAAACCTGCGAGGGGGCGAATTTGTTCTGCATATCTATTCCGTTAAAAAGTCTGGCAAACAAATAAGATAACGGAAAAGTGTGAGTGTGAATTCATATTTTGACACAAGGTTTTACGTTTCCTGTTCACAGGCAGTGAGCAACTGACTCAGCAACGCCGAAAGCTGTTGCTGTTGTGCCGGTTGCAGCGCGGCCAGTAACGCGCTTTGCGTTTGGGTATGCACCTGCAACGCTTGCTCAATTTTCTCCTGCCCGGCGGTGGTTAATGCCACCAGCGTGCTGCGTTTGTCTTGTGGATCGGCCACGCGGGTGATTAGCCCGACCTGTTCCAGCCGATTCAGTCGATGGGTCATCGCTCCCGAGGTGACCAGCAGCGACTTATACAGTTGGGTGGGCGATAAACAGAAGGGGTTTCCTGCACGGCGCAACGTCGCCAGCACATCAAATTCCCCCTCGTGAAAACCAAACGGGGCCAGCGCCTCGCCTCGCGTTTTCGCCAGATGTTTCATAATGCGCAGCATCCGGCCAAAAACGGCCATCGACGATGCATCCAGCTCCGGCATGGCGCTGGCCCATTGTTGTGTCACGAAATCGACGTGATCCGCCACTTTTCCCCTCACTTGTTGTGGTTACCGTGTTGTTTTGTGCGCATGGTCTACTCCGTCATCATGATTTATCTTAACGTTAAGATAAATCAGCAATGGAGAAGCACTGTGAAACGTACCTTACCTGCAATCGGCTTATTTACCTTTATGGTTTTTATCGTCGGTCTTAATCTCAGGCCGGTGATGGCCGCAATCGGGCCACTTTTTACCCGGATACAACAAGATATTCATCTCACGGCGACCCAGGTCAGCCTGCTCACCAGCTTACCGGTGATTATGATGGGCCTGGCGGCGTTGGCGGGACCCTTGCTGCTGCGGTGGCTGGGGGAGGTCAAAGGGATTGCCAGCGGATTAATCCTGCTGGTACTGGCCTGTCTGGCTCGCGGAGTCAGCCAGCAGGGGTTGATGTTAATTGCCAGTGCCTTGTTGGCCGGGATCGGTATTGGACTGATTCAGGCGCTGATGCCTGCACTGATTAAACGGCGCTTTACGCGCCATGCCGGTACGCTGATGGCGCTATTTACCACCGGGATTATGGCCGGTGCGGCACTGGCGGCCGCCAGTGCCGCACCGCTGGCCGCACGCTCGGGCTTAGCGTTGACGCTGGCGTTGCCGGCATTGCCAGCGTTACTGGCTTTGCTGCTCTGGCGTCAAATGCTGCGTTCTCACGAGCCCGTTGAGGTACAACCCCGCGTCCAGGCGATCAATCCGCGACGTACCTGGCTGTTGCTGGTGTTCTTCGGTATCGGTACCGGTGCTTACACGCTGGTACTGGCATGGCTGCCCGCGTTTTATCAGCAACATGGCTGGAGCGCCCGACAAAGCGGTTTTCTGCTCGGCGCATTGACGCTGACGGAGGTGGTGGCTGGTTTTGTACTTTCCGCGCTGATCCATCGTTTTCCCGATCGTCGCCGTCCCCTGTTACTGGTACTGCTGCTTATCCTCGCTGGCCTGATCAGCCTGATGATGTTGGGCGGCGAACAGGCCTGGCTGCCCACGTTACTGCTGGGGTTAGGAATTGGCGCGTTGTTTCCCCTGTCGCTGATCGTCACTCTCGATCATGCCCGGACAGCGGAGCAGGCGGGTGCGCTGCTGTCGATGGTGCAGGGCGGAGGTTATCTGCTGGCGGCATTGATGCCGTTGATCGCCGGCATGGTACGTGATCATGCTGCCTCCTTTGATAGCGCCTGGGCGTTGATGAGTGTCGGGATCGTGCTGTTGATGGGGATGGCACTGCGTCTGCGCCCTCAATTGATGACCTGATGAAATAATTGTATCGCTGTATATCATGATTTATAACGCATACCACTTGACCTACAACACAAGGAAAAATGCATGAACCTGTTTATGTTTTATGTTGGTGGTAATGCCGGGAAATCGAATATTGAAGTCCATGATATTCAATTTGTTGCGGCTGACCAGCCGCAGGATGCCTGGCCTGCGTTACGTGAAGCCTGGTTTGGTGACGCGGATAAAATTCATATCGATGGCTACGCACGTATTACCTGGGCGGATGGCTATCGCGTGTCGCTGTCGCCAGAACCGGCAACCGGTGGCGAGCACTTGTTCTTTGTGAATGCCGGTGCCTACCATCCTTCAACCCTGGCGGAACTGCATGCCTTTGACTTGTTTGTAGCGCAGGATGCCGCGCAAGCAAAAGCCAGCGCGCTGGAGCGGTTGCTGAAAGGGGCAGATCAGCAACACAAGGACAATCTGAAAGAGGTGGATGATTGTCTGCTGCTGGATAAGATAGGGAACTTATATGTGCACCTGACCCCGGATGCAAACGGCCAGCCGTTTCAGCCAGAGTGGCAGGGATATCAGCCGATAGGTGTTGAGTAATCGTTATTTGTCCGTTGCGGCGCGATAAAGCGCGCCGCAATGTATGAACATAAAGGTGATGTGTATGTCTCCCAAAATTGGTGTGGGTGTTCTGATTTTCCGTCACGGGAAATTGTTGCTGGGGCGGCGCAAAGGTAGCCACGGTGCGGGCGACTGGTCAGCGCCTGGCGGTCACCTGGAGTTTGGTGAAACGCCGGAGGCGTGCGCGCGGCGGGAAACGCTGGAAGAAACCGGGTTACAGCTGCACAGCCTGCAAAATGGCGCTTTTGTCAGCGATGTGTTCCCGGAAGTCCAAAAGCATTACATCACGCTGTTTATGGTGGCGCTGCATGCGGAGGGGGAGCCACAGTGTCTCGAACCTGAGAAATGCGAAGGCTGGCAGTGGTTTGCGCCGGAAGCCTTGCCGGAACCGCTGTTCGCTCCGCTCCGCACGTTGATTGCGCGCGATGGGCTGGCGGCGTTACAGCCGGAGCATCATCACTGAAACCCGGTCACCATCCACTTCGCGCTGTTCCACGTCCTGCCAGCCGAAGCGCTGGTAAAGCGCCTGTTGGTCCGGGGTATACAGCCACAGCGCGGAGATATTCCGCGCGCGGGCTTCCGTAATCATCCGGCTGATTAGCGCGCTGCCGACCCCTTTGCCGCGATGTTCAGGGGCGGTAATCACTTCACCCAACCAGAACTCACGCTCGACAACATCGGTTAACTCATGCTGGATCAGGCTGGCGGATGCCATCAAAGCGCCATCGGCTGCGGTTGCCACCAGTGTCAGGGTCTTGACCGAGGGCAGATTGCGTGCCTGCAAACGCGCCTCGATCTGCCCCGGATTGTTCCAGTTGGGATACGCCGCCCATTCGCGAAATAACAGTTGCGTTAGCGGCGTGATAAGGGCGGGCTGCTGTTGCAGCGAGCTGATTTGCATGGCGTTTCCTTAGATGTTTTCTCCCGGAGAGAGACAGTCTAACGATAAAGCTTCAGATTTCCCGTCAGCCGGGTAATTTTTTTCTTTGGTCCGATCAAGCCGATCGCCACCAGCTCGATATGATCGCTGTGCGCTGAAGCAATGCGTTCACCATATTCATCATAGGTTTTGCAGGACTGCGCCAGGGCGCTGAACGGCATGGTGAAAATCTCCGCATCATTGGCACAGTTTTGCTGCAATTCGCGCAAATAATTCCCCTGCGCCAGTAACACCGGCAAAGGCGCATATATCACCCCCGGATAGTATTCACCGTCCTGGCTGTGCATATCCGGCCCTACCAGATTATCAATCCATTTGCCAAAGCTGATGCCAATCACGCTGGCAGCATTCATCGCCAGCCCGGCGGGCAATTGCTGGTCAATCACCAGGGTACAACGGTGCACATTGGCGTCAAATTTCATACTTTTCTCCTGCGGTTGCTGTGGCAGATATTGTGCGCGACGCGCAGAGAAAAGTGCTTGCTGTTTAGCAAACTATTTCCTTAAGTTAAGGCAGAATTAACCCTAATGCGATATTTAAAAGAAAGGATATTCCCGCAATGAGTTTGACCAGGACAGATATCAAAATTCTTACGCAGTTGCAGCAGGATGCACGCATCACCAATCAGAACCTCGCCGATGCGATTGGCCTGTCGCCTTCGCCTTGCTGGCGCAAAGTCCGCAAACTGGAAGAAGATGACGTGATTCAGGGGTATCGCGCGGTGCTGAACCGCAAGAAGATCGGCCTCAATATGATGGTGTTTGTGCGTGTCACTATCGACAGCCATAGCGAGGCAGAAGCGCGGAAGTTTGAGGCGGAAGTTGCTGCGCTGGAGAACGTGGTTGCCTGCTATAGCATTGGCGGCGATGCCGATTTCTTGTTGCAGGTAGTGGCGGCAGATATGGATCGCTATGCCGATTTTGCTATGTCGGTAATTCGCCGCTTGCCGGGCATTAAAGAGATGCAAAGCATGTTTGTGCTGAAAGAAATCAAAGCCCAATCCGTCTGGCCGATTCAGGCCACAGACCACAGTTAGCTTTTGTGTTACAACTTTTGCGCAAAGCACTCACAGAATGTCAAAGGTTGATGTATAGTCCGCTTCTTTTTTCGGAGGAACCATGCTGACCAACTCATCCACCCGCCTTAATAAATACATCAGCGAGAGCGGTATTTGCTCACGCCGTGATGCCGATCGTTATATCGAACAGGGCAATGTTTTTATCAACGGTAAACGCGCCAGCGTGGGTGCGCAGGTGTTTGCTGGTGATGAAGTTAAAGTGAATGGTCAGCTGATTGAACCGCGTGACGCAGAAGATTTGGTGCTGATTGCGTTGAACAAGCCGGTGGGCATCATTACCACGATGGAAGAGGGCGAGCGCGATAACATCAGCGACTTCGTCAACCATAGCAAACGCGTGTTTCCGATTGGCCGACTGGATAAAGACTCCCAGGGGCTGATTTTCCTGACTAATCATGGCGATCTGGTGAACAAAATCCTGCGTGCCGGGAATAACCACGAGAAAGAGTACGTCGTGACGGTGGATAAACCGATCACCGATGAGTTTATTAGTGGCATGGGGGCCGGTGTCCCCATGCTCGGCACCGTGACCAAGAAATGCAAGGTGAAGAAAGAGTCGACCTTTGTGTTTCGTATCACGCTGGTCCAGGGGCTTAATCGGCAGATTCGCCGCATGACCAAACATTTTGGTTATGAAGTCACTAAGCTGGAACGTACCCGCATTATGAACGTCAATCTGAAGGGAATACCTTTGGGGGAATGGCGTGATTTAACGGACGATGAGTTAATTGAACTGTTTAAGTTGATCGAGGATTCCTCTTCGGAAGACAAATCGACGCAAAAAGCGCAGGCGAAAAAGAGCAGTGCGAAAAAACCAGCTGCCAGCGGGCCAAAGAACGGTGAAAAACCGGGCAGCAATCCTGGTGCGCGCAAACGCTTTACCCAACCCGGTCGTAAAAAGAAAGGTCGTTAATTGGGCTGAAAATACCCGGCGACGGGTATTTCTAATTATTACTGGCACATCCAGCATTGAAATACATTGACATGATTTAACAATGTCAGTTTTTTAATGCTTCTTAAACGCCGCGCTATTACTAATCCTATTTTTCATCAAACAACTTTACTCGCGAAGAATTTATTTTATAACTATCTTACTGACATTTTTAATTCCACCGAACTCGTTTCGTGTTTAGGAGGATTGATGAATATTGTAGTCAGTAGCGACGGCTACCCAGAGAAAAGGAACATAATGGTTGATCCTGAAAACAATTATGTAAACCTAAAGAAGAAAAACATCTATCTCTATATCAATACCCTGCGACAGAAAGTTTTTAAAAAGAATAAGATATTCATCTTTCAGCCTTTCCCCGGCATGATTTCTGATAATGGGGATATTATTCATCTTTTTAATGAAGTGGCTCGTACATCCTCCCGATGGGTATCGACATTCGAGACTGAAATCCCGCGCGTATTACCGGTTGCAGGCATCGCGAAAACCCAAAACCCGGAACTCCATGCCTTAATGCGTTTGGCCGCGCGCAAGGAATGTGTTCGTCTGATCGCCATTTCTGAAGCTACTCACCGTATTCAACTCAAGCTGTTGGATGCTTTCCCTACGCTGAAAGACAGTATCGCCGCTAAGCTGTGCGTTATGCATCCTCCACAGCCCCTGTTGACCGACAAAGTGCGCAAAGCCACAGATACGCTGATCACCTTTAGTTTTATTGGAAATGAGTTTTATCGCAAAGGTGGGGCGGAAGTGGTGATGGCATTTACTGAGTTAGCCAATGAGGGGTTGATTGATCCACAAAAAATAAAGGTGAATCTTATTGGTGACCTCGGGCGACGACATAATATTGCTCATCACCATTATCAGGATAATGATAGTTTCCATCATCAAATCGAGGATCTGATCAATAAGTGGTCCTTTTTCCATCATGCTTCTTCTCTACCCAATACATCCGTAATTGAATTGCTCAAACAGACCGATGTCGGGCTGCTGCCTACCTGGCAGGATACCTATGGTTTTTCTGTACTGGAAATGCAGGCCTGTGGCTGTCCGGTGATCACCACCAATGTCAGGGCGCTGCCGGAAATTAATCCTTCTTATGCCGGTTGGCTTATTGAGCACAAACTCAATGATATGTTTGAGTTTACGGTTGATTCTGACCAGACGAAGCAAAAAATCAGGAATACCATTATCAGCCAGCTGAAAGGGTATATTACCGATGTGGTGCATGATCCGGGCAGTATTAACCGCCGTTCCGAGCAGGCATTAACGAGGATCCGCCGGGAGCATGATCCTCGCTGTTTTCAGGAAAGGTTAAAGGATATCTATTTATCAGTGGGTTAGTCTGAGTTGTTACTTAATCCCTCCAGTCGCAAAACAATCTCTTTGGACAAGTTGAGCGCCGAACTGGCCAGATTTTGTTGCAGATGTGCTGGCGAAGAGGTGCCTGGAATCAACAAAATATTGGGTGAGCGTTGCAATAACCACGCCAGCGCAACTTGTAATGGTGTGGCATTCAGCTCATTTGCTACGGCGCTCAGCTGCTCCGACTGCAATGGGGAAAAACCGCCAAGCGGGAAGAAAGGAACATAGGGGATGCCCTGATGAGCCAGTTGGTCAATCAGGGCATCGTCCTGTCGGTTAGCAAGATTGTAGAGATTCTGCACACAGGCGATAGGGCTGATGGCCTGGGCGTCTGCCACCTGTTTTGGTGTGACGTTGCTCAAACCGATGTGCCGGATCAGGCCGCGCTCTTTCAGTTTAACCAGCGTTGCCAATTGCGTCTCCAGTGAGCCTTCCGCCGGACCGTGGACATCAAACATGGCACGTAGATTCACCACATCGATCACCTCAAGCCCCAGATTGCGCAGGTTATCTTCCACCGCCGTCGTTAGCTCAGCGGGGGAAAACGCGGGTAGCCAGCCCCCTTGCTGGTCACGGCGCGCGCCAACTTTGGTGACAATCACCAGATCCTCTGAGTACGGATGCAGCGCTTTTTTAATCAGCTGATTGGTCACATGGGGGCCATAGAAATCACTGGTATCGATATGATTGACGCCAGCGGCGATGGCATCGCGCAGCACCTGTACGGCGCGTGCTTCATCTTTTGGCGGGCCAAATACCCCCGGCCCGGCAAGCTGCATGGCACCATAACCCAGACGGTTAACACGACGATGGCCAAGGGAATACGTCATTTCAGGATGAGACATGGGAACCTCCTTCTTAGGCTGTCTGATGATTGTAATGACGTATTGGCTGTGCAACTATCCGCTGAAATCAGGACACAGTGTACGGAGTGACGCACAATGTCATTAGATATTGCTTTGCTGCATGCGGTGGTGGCGGTGGCAAAAGCAGGCGGTTTTCGTGAAGCGGCTCGCATGACGGGTAGCAATCCTTCCCGTCTCAGTGATGCCGTACGTCGCGCTGAACAACAACTGGGTGTGCGGCTGTTCAACCGCACCACGCGCACCGTGGCGCTAACCGAAGCGGGCAGGGCATTGATGCTGCGCCTGCTACCCGCAATGAATGAAGTGGATGCTGCGCTTGATGCGCTTAATCGTTTTCGCGATACACCGGGCGGCACCTTGCGCCTGAACGTCCCCGTCAGCGCCGCGCGTCTGGTGCTGCCCGCAATCATCCCAGGATTCCTGGCGCGCTATCCCGATATTCAGTTGGAGGTGGTGGCCGAAAGCAATGTTCAGGACATCTTTCGCGACGGTTGCGATGCGGGCATCCGCTATGACGATCATCTGGAGCAGGACATGGTCGCGCTCCCCATTGGCCCACGTATCCAGCGTTTCGCGGCAGCGGCGGCACCGGGATATCTGGCGCAATATGGCATACCGCAACATCCACGCGAGCTGATGCAGCATCGTTGCCTGCTGGGGCGCTATGCCACCGGGGTGATGGCTGAATGGGAATTTGCCCGTGCGGATGAAACCGTGCGGCTTCAGCCGAAAGGGCCGTTAACCTGTAGCATCGGGGCGGCGATGGATTTAACGGTGCAAGCGGCGATTGCCGGTACCGGGATTGTTTATCTGTTTGAAGATTGGCTGCGACCGGCTCTGGTGAACGGGCAGCTCCAGGCGATACTCACGGAGTGGTGGCTGAGTTTTTCCGGCTTGTGGCTCTACTACAACGATCGTCGTTTAATTCCGGCACCGCTCCAGGCCTTTATCGATTATGTCCGTGAGTTGAATACAGCCAGATGAAATTGCTATTCCTGAACTTTTCCCCGGCGTGATATACCAGGCAGGTGCTATGTATTGAAATAACAGTTAAACAGGGATCATCGTTGGAGGTTTTTTCATGCAGTCTTCTTTTCCCCTCGTTTCGCGCGCCACTATCAGCCAGATTTCACCCTCGCTTATCCGCGAAATTGCCAATGAAGGGATGGATCGTCCCGATATGCTCGCCTTCTGGTTTGGCGAGTCGGACAAACCGACACCACAATATATCACCGACGCCGCAATCACCTCGCTACAACAGGGGGAAACGCGGTATATCCAGAACCTTGGGCGGCCTTATTTGCGCCAGGCGTTGTCAGATTACCTCGGCCAGTTACATGGACGCCCCATCGGTAGCGAACAACTGGCGATCACCAGCGCGGGTATCAACGGGCTGATGCTGGTGGCGCAAACGGTGCTGTCACCGGGAGATAAGGTGGTGGCGATCACCCCAGTGTGGCCAAATGTGGTGGAGATCCCGCAGATCCTCGGCGCAACCGTGGATCGTGTCGCGCTGACGGTGAAGGAGGGGGCGTGGGCGCTGGATATGGATCAATTGCTGAGTGCGTTGCGTCCTGATGTACGGATGTTGATCATCAACTCGCCGGGTAACCCGACGGGCTGGACGATCACCAACGAAGAAGTACAAACCATCCTCTCGCACTGCCGCAAACACGGCATCTGGATCCTCAGTGATGATGCTTATCAACGGCTGATCTATGCCAGCGATCGTCACTATGCACCGTCGTTCCTTGATTACGCCACACCGGACGATCGCCTGATTTCGGTGAATACCTTCTCCAAAGCCTGGCTGATGACCGGATTTCGTGTGGGCTGGGTGGTCGCGCCACCATTGATTATCGAAGCGTTGGGCAAGTTGATTGAGTTCAACACCAGTTGCCTGTTTGAACCCTGCCAGCGCGCGGCGCAAGCGGCGTTGTTGAGCGGTGAAAGCGGCATTATCAGTTTGCGTGCCGAGCTGGCGCACAGCTATCAATTTTTGGTCAATGGACTGCGAGAATTGCCGGGCGTGACGGTGCCAGAAAGCGGCGGGGGGATGTATGCGTTCTTCCGAATTGAGGGCTTCGCGGATACCACCCTGCTGACCAAACGACTGGTACGGGAAAGCTCACTCGGCCTGGCACCCGGTGCGGCATTTGGTCCGGAAGGCAATGGTTGGGTTCGCTGGTGCCATGCGGTGTCCTCCACCGATAAGTTGCAGCAGGGCCTGGCGCGTCTGGGTGAGTTTTTAGCGCGTAATCGTTAATGGCTTCCATTCGTAGCGGCGCGATTTATCGCGCGGGTTTTGGCTACGGCGGTAAAAAGGCGCGATAAATCGTATAGATAAAAAAAAGCCGATAACCGTTGCCAGTTATCGGCTTTTTCGCTTTACGCAAACATTATGCGCTCAGCAATTGATCCGCGGTCTTTTCCACCAGCGCCAGCAGGATTTTAACATCCTCCAGCGTCACGGTTGGGTTCAGCAACGTCAGCTTCAGGCAGGTGATGCCATCAGCCTCAGTCACACCCACGTTAGCGCGACCTGACTCCAGCAGTGCATCACCGATGCGCTGGTTAAACAACGCTACGGCCGCATCGCCGCTGGATGCCAGCTGCTCAGGGCGGAAACGGAACAGAACGCTTGCCAGCTGCGGCTGCATGACCAGCTCAAAACGCGGCAGGTCGCTGACGTATTGCGCAACTTCCTGCGCCAGGGTCACACCGTGATCGATAATCGCGGCGTATTGTTTCTGACCCAGAGCTTCCAGACCCATCCACAGCTTCAGCGCATCGAAACGACGGGTGGTTTGCAGTGATTTGGAAACCAGGTTTGGCACGCCCTGCTCTTCATCGAACTCAGAGTTCAGGTACGCCGCCTGATAACGCATCAATTCATAATGACGCTCATCTTTCAGCAGGAACGCACCACAACTGATGGTCTGGAAGAACTGCTTGTGGAAGTCCAGGGTGACAGAATCCACCAGCTCAAGGCCATCCAGGTAATCGCGATACTTCTCAGACAGCAGCAGTGCGCCGCCCCATGCCGCATCGACGTGAACCCAGATGTTGTGCTCAGCAGCAATGCCGGCGATTTCACGCAGCGGGTCAATGGCACCCGCATCAGTGGTGCCAGCGGTGGCAACAATCGCCAGAATCTGCTCGCCGTTAGCTTCGGCCTGTGCCAGTTTGGCTTTCAGGTCGTTAACATCCATGCGGGCAAAACGGTCTGACTTCACCTGCACCACAGATTGATAACCGTGGCCCAGCAGCGCCATGTTCTTCTGCACTGAGAAGTGGGCGTTTTCCGAGCACAGCACTTTAATCTTACGCAGATCGCCAGTGATGCCATCCTGCTGAACCGAATGACCCTGACGCGCATAGAATGCATCACGCGCCAGCATCAGGCCCATCAGGTTGCTTTGGGTACCGCCACTGGTGAACACGCCAGCGTCACCGGCCGGATAACCCACTTGCGCACGCAACCATTCAATCAGTTTGATCTCAATGATGGTGGCAGACGGACTTTGGTCCCAGGAATCCATGCTCTGGTTAGTGGCGTTGATCAGCACTTCCGCGGCCTGGCTTACCACCAGGCTCGGACAATGCAGATGCGCCACGCACTGCGGATGATGCACCGACAGGCTGTCTTTCAGAAAGTATTCAATCGCGCGCTCAATCGCGGCCTGGTTACCCAGGCCATTCGGATTGAAGTCGAGCGTAATACGCTCACGCAGTTCAGCAACGGTTTTGCCCTGGTACATTTCAGGCTGCTTGAGCCACTGCACCACGGCGGCGCTGCTCTGCGCAATCGCCTGCTGGTACGCTTCAATGCTTTGTGCAGAAGCGGCCAGAATCGGGTTTACTTCAGTCATCTAACTCTTCCGAATCAAACTGGTTTGATGCCAGCGCCAAGCAGCGCCTGCTCAAATTTATCAAGGAAAATCTTCAGTTCGTCGTTGCTGATCAGCAGCGACGGCAGCAGACGCAGTACCGCGCCATGACGGCCGCCACGCTCCAGAATCAGGCCCGCTTCGAAGCATTTCTTCTGCAACAGGGCAGAGAGTTCGCCATCAGCCGGGTAAGCACCCATATGATCAGCCGCTTCGTTCGGTTTCACGATCTCGATACCGATCATCATGCCCAGACCACGAATGTGGCCGATTACCGGGTAGCGCTTCTGCATTTCTGCCAGCTGCGCTTTCAGCCATTCGCCCTGTTCTGCCACTTTGCCCGCGATATCCTGTTCTTTCAGGATTTTCAGCGTAGTCAGGCCGGTAGCCATTGCCAGCTGGTTGCCACGGAAGGTGCCGGTGTGATGGCCCGGTGACCAGGCATCGAACTGCTTTTTGATACCCAGAACCGCCAACGGCAGACCGCCGCCTACGGCTTTTGACATCACGATGATGTCTGGCTCAATGCCTGCGTGTTCGAAGGCGAAGAATTTGCCGGTACGGGCAAAGCCAGCCTGCACTTCGTCGAGGATCAGCAGAATGCCGTGTTCCTGGGTTACTTTACGGATGCGCTGCAACCACTCGATCGGAGCCGGGTTCACGCCGCCTTCACCCTGAACGGCTTCGAGGATCACCGCAGCCGGTTTACGCACGCCACTTTCAACGTCGTTGATCAGGTTTTCGAAGTAGTAGGTCAGAGCTTTCACGCCCGCTTCACCACCGAGGCCCAGCGGGCAGCGGTACAGGTGCGGGTAAGGCATGAACTGAACTTCTGGCATCATACCGTCAACCGCTTCTTTCGGTGACAGGTTGCCGGTGACTGACAGCGCACCGTGGGTCATACCGTGATAACCGCCAGAGAAGCTGATAACGCCGCTACGGCCAGTGACTTTTTTCGCCAGCTTAAGGGCGGCTTCAACCGCATCGGCACCGGAAGGGCCGGTGAATTGCAGGCAATACTCTTTACCCTGACCCGGCAGCAGAGACAGCAGGGCTTCAGAGAACTGATCTTTTAACGGAGTCGTAAGATCAAGGGTATGTAACGGCAAGCCGCTGGTAATGACATTTTGGATGCTTTGCAGAACTTCCGGGTGGTTATGACCCAGTGCTAAAGTTCCTGCGCCAGCCAGGCAGTCAAGATATTGTTTATTCTCAACATCGGTAATCCACACGCCATGTGCTTTCGCAATTGCTAAAGGCAATTTACGTGGATAACTCCTGACATTCGATTCGAACTCAGCCTGACGGGCTAAGAACGCGTCGTTGTTTCCGTGGAATGAGTTGGCACCAAAATTATCAATACGGACTTTATCCGTCATCATATCTCTCCTCAACCGGGGGCAGGAAATGCGCGCCGATTGGTTAATTGAACAAAAAACTACCACCTGTGAAAAAAGCGCCGCCAATATAGAGCCTTTTACCCTGGGGGGCAATGATTAATTTTGTTTAGAATTGTTTATTACTTCTATATACGAATCAGGGCTTTGCTGAAGAATTGTCCGATTATTTTAATGTGGTTGTATGACGTGCGTATTAAATAATCGAGTGAATAAAAAGACTTATGCCTGCGAGCGATAACCACGGGCCAAAAGCGATGGCCTGATTCAAGCGTTGCTGCCACAAAATTCTGGAAATTAAGGCAAATAAAATGCCGCTACTACAGGCAATAATGAGCACAATCGGTAAAGCCTCCCAGCCTGTCCAGGCCGCGATCGCCGCCAGCAATTTCGCATCTCCCATTCCCAGTGCGTGCTGGTGGCGCAGCCAGTGATAGCCATGTGCAAGCCCCGCCAGTGAGATATACCCAATCACCACGCCCAGCACCGCATCCGTCAGCGAACCGGGCATAAGCGCCAGACAGTGCAATAATAAGCCGACCCACAATAACGGCAGCGTGACCGCATCAGGTAATAAATAATACCGGATATCGATGAGCGACAATGCCAACAAGGAGCCACAGAAAAATAATGTCGCCAACAACAAAGGGATATCCGGTAAAAATTTGCTCAGAACCAGACTGATGACAGCCATAAGCCATTCAATCAATGGGTAAATTATGCTTATCGGTTGGTGGCAATTGCGGCATTTACCCCGCAGCAACATCCAGCTTAAGAGAGGAATATTGTCGCGCCAGCAGAGCGAATTAAGGCAATTCGGGCAGTGTGATGGGGGAAACAACAAGCTCAGCTGTTGATCCGGTTGCATTAATCGTAGCGGCAAATGATAGACCACGACATTAATAAAGCTGCCGATGCTCAGGCCCAGCATTAACCAATAACACCATTCCATGTGTTTATCCTCGCAGTATTCTCCGGATACTTTATGCCGGCAGGGATAAACAAGGCGAGGGTAAATGAGCTATTACAACAAGTTGCACAAAGTTTTCAGCGCTGCATTCATAAATTTGCGGGTGTAGGGCGGTTGTCTGATTTTATTGCGATTAGTCGTGCGCTATTTAATTACTGCTGACGCTTAAACATCTGGATCGCTTCCTGCACGTTGCTGGTTTCAAGCTGCATCACGTACGCGTTATTGAGGAAAACATCATAATGCCCGGCATTATAGCGGAAGACATAGAGCGCCCCACGAAAGCGTAACCCTTTGGTTTTAACACCAATATGATGACGGCGCAGTGCGGCCTGCGAGAGACGGTCAGTTTCAGTTTTCACAGTTCACCTCCATGCCTGAAATTAAGTAAAAAACCAGGTAAATCAGCATAATGCCATTACCTTAGTTTTCCCTTAAGAAGAGTATAGTTAATCCTTTAATTTCAGGATTTGCAGGGAATTAAAGATTGTGAATCCCGCATCAAAGAGGCATATCCCCGTCAACCAGAATATCTGCCGTGATGTTCTACCAATCCTCAACACCAGACAGAAACAGTCTCACTTCTTCGTGTCATTTAATGTTCCGTTAAGTTTTCCGCCGTATTTTGTTTTTTAGCGAAACAACCCAGTGTGTCTAATGCTTTCAAAATGTGAGAAAAATTTGATTAGTGCATCATGCTGTACTAAGTGTTTATGCAGATGATAATAAGATTGATAACCCGTTAAAAACGTTGTTTACACTAGATAATTCTGGCAGTTAATCAGCAAATTTTAAGCAAAAGGCCTTAAACATTAAGGAATCTAATTTATGTCCTTTCTTCCGTTCTCGCGCCCGTCACTGGGCGAAGACGAGTTAGCAGCAGTCAAAGCGGTTTTTGAATCTGGCTGGATCACCACCGGGCCACAAAACGCCGCACTGGAACAAGCCTTTTGCCAGTTAACCGGCAATCAGCACGCGGTTGCCGTCTGTTCTGCCACCGCCGGCATGCATGTGACGCTGATGGCGCTGGGAATTAAGCCGGGTGATGAGGTGATTACGCCGTCGCAGACCTGGGTTTCCACCCTCAACATCATCACTTTGATGGGCGCAACGCCGGTGATGATTGATATCGACCGCGATACCTTGATGGTGACGCCGGAGTTGGTGGAAGCCGCGATTACGCCGCGCACCCGCGCCATTATTCCGGTGCATTATGCGGGTGCGCCCACCGATATTGATGCGATTCGTGCCGTGGGGGAAAAGCATGGTATCGCGATCATTGATGATGCGGCCCACGCGCTGGGTACACACTACAAAGGTCATCAGGTCGGGCAACGCGGCACGGCGATCTTTTCCCTGCACGCCATTAAAAATATCACCTGTGCTGAGGGTGGCGTGGTGGTGACTGATGATGCCGCGCTTGCCGATCGCATTCGCAGCTTCAAGTTTCATGGCTTAGGTGTGGATGCTTACGATCGCCACACCCACGGTCGCCGCCCGCAGGCCGAGGTCATTACCCCGGGGTTCAAATACAACCTGCCGGATATCAGTGCCGCGATTGCGCTGGTGCAATTGCAAAAACTGGATGCCATCAATGCACGCCGCCGTGCGATTGCTCAGCGTTACCTGACCGAACTGGCAGATACACCTTTCCTGCCATTGTCGCTGCCCACCTGGGCGCACCAGCATGCCTGGCATTTGTTCATCATTCGTGTGGATGAAGCCCGGTGCGGCATCAGCCGTGATGGATTGATGGAAGCGTTAAAAGCACAAGACATCGGTACTGGCCTGCATTTCCGCGCGGCGCATACCCACAAATATTATCGCGAGCAATACCCGCAACTTTCTTTACCTCATACCGAATGGAGCAGCGACCGTATCTGCTCAATTCCACTGTTCCCTGATATGACCGATGACGACGTTACCCGTGTCGTCAAAGCGCTGCACGCGCTGGCCGGAGGCTGAAATGCTGGAAGAAAAACCGATTCGTAAAGTGTCCGTGGTGATCCCGGTCTACAACGAAGAAGAGAGTCTGCCTGAGCTGGTACGTCGTACCCATGCCGCTTGCGACTTGTTCAAACTGGATTATGAAATTTTGCTGGTAGATGACGGCAGCAGTGACCGTTCCGGCGAGATGATCGCTGATGCCGCCGATATGCCCGACAGTCATGTGGTGGGGGTGTTGCTGAATCGCAATTACGGCCAACACTCGGCAATTATGGCGGGCTTCAGCCATGTCACCGGTGACCTCATCATTACGCTGGATGCTGATTTACAAAATCCGCCGGAAGAGATCCCTAATCTGGTGGCGGCAGCGCAGCAGGGCTATGACGTGGTCGGTACGGTACGCCAGAATCGCCAGGACAGTTGGTTTCGTCGTCGCGCCTCGCGCCTGATTAATAAACTTATTCAACGCGTTACCGGCAAAGCTATGGGTGATTACGGTTGCATGCTGCGTGCGTACCGTCGCCACATTGTTGATGCCATGCTGAATTGCCATGAGCGCAGCACCTTTATCCCGATCCTCGCAAATACGTTTGCCCGACGCACCATCGAGCTACCGGTGAAACACGCGGAGCGCGAATTTGGTGATTCGAAATATAGCTTTATGCGCCTGATCAACCTGATGTACGACCTGGTGACCTGCCTGACCACCACGCCGCTGCGTTTGTTAAGCGTGGTGGGAAGTGTGATTGCGCTGGCGGGTTTTGCCTTCTCACTGATTTTGGTGGTGTTGCGCTTATTCCTTGGCGCAGCCTGGGCCGGTGATGGCGTGTTTATGCTGTTCGCCGTGCTGTTTATGTTTATCGGCGCACAGTTCGTCGGTATGGGTCTACTGGGTGAATATATCGGCCGTATTTACAACGATGTCCGTGCCCGCCCTCGCTACTTTATTCAACGTGTTATCCCTTCGCATAAAAATGCATCTGTACAGGAAATTGAACAATGAAAACCATCGTCTTCGCCTACCATGACATGGGCTGTGCCGGCATTAATGCGCTGCTACAGGCTGGCTTCGAGATCAGTGCCATCTTCACGCACCCCGATACGGCCGGTGAAAATCACTTTTTTGGCTCGGTGGCGCGCATTGCCGCAGAGCAGGGCATCCCGGTGTATGCCCCGGATGATGTGAATCATCCGTTGTGGGTCGATCGTATCAAAGCGATGTCACCGGAGATTATTTTTTCCTTCTATTATCGCAACCTGTTGAGTGATGCCATCCTCAATTGCGCCCGACGTGGTGCTTACAACCTGCATGGTTCGCTGCTGCCGAAATACCGTGGCCGCGCGCCGCTGAATTGGGTGCTGGTCAACGGCGAAACCGAAACCGGTGTGACGCTGCATCGTATGGTGAAGCGTGCAGATGCGGGCGATATCGTGGCACAAACCCGTGTAGCGATTGACGCGCAGGACAACGTGCTGACGCTGCATCGCAAACTGGTACAGAGCGCGGCACAGCTGTTGGAAGACGTCTTGCCTGCCATGAAGCGCGGTGAGATTCGGGCTGTCCCGCAGAATGATAACGATGCCACCGTGGTAGGGCGTCGCACGCCGGAGGATGGCCGTATTGACTGGTCGCGTCCGGCGACCGAGATCAATAACCTGGTACGTGCAGTGACCGATCCCTGGCCGGGCGCGTTTGCCTATGCCGGAACGGTGAAATTTATCGTCTGGAAAGGACGTGTGCACCCAACCGCTCATGGTTCAAAACCGGGTACGGTGTTATCCGTCGATCCGTTCCTGATTGCCTGCGGAGAGGGTGCGCTGGAAGTGGTCACTGGCCAGAGCGATAACGGCGTCTATATGAATGGCAGCCAGTTGGCTCTCAGCCTCGGTATGGTGCCCAGCGCGCTGTTGTATTCACAACCGGTCGCCGCCGTGAAACGTCGCACCCGCGTGCTGATCCTCGGCGTGAATGGTTTTATCGGTAACCACCTGACCGAACGTCTGTTGCAGGATGATAATTTTGAAGTTTACGGCCTGGACATCAGTTCCGATGCCATCAGCCGTTTCCTCGGCCATCCGGGTTTTCATTTTGTTGAAGGTGACATCAGCATTCACTCGGAATGGATTGAATATCACATCAAGAAATGCGACGTGGTGTTGCCGTTGGTGGCCATCGCCACGCCGATTGAGTACACCCGCAATCCGCTGCGCGTGTTCGAACTGGATTTCGAAGAGAACCTTAAAATCATCCGAGACTGCGTGAAGTACAAAAAACGCATCATTTTCCCATCGACATCAGAAGTTTATGGCATGTGTACCGACCGTCATTTTGATGAAGATAACTCGAACCTGGTGGTGGGGCCAATTAACAAACAGCGTTGGATCTATTCCGTTTCCAAACAACTGCTGGATCGGGTGATTTGGGCTTATGGTGAAAAAGAAGGTCTGCGCTTTACGCTGTTCCGTCCATTTAACTGGATGGGACCGCGTCTGGATAACCTCAACGCCGCGCGTATCGGTAGCTCCCGCGCCATCACCCAGTTGATTCTTAACCTGGTTGAGGGCTCGCCGATCAAACTGATTGACGGTGGGGCGCAGAAACGTTGCTTTACCGATATCCGTGATGGCGTTGAAGCCTTGTTCCGTATTATCGAGAACAAGCAGAACAACTGCGACGGCCAGATCATCAATATCGGTAACCCGGAAAACGAAGCCAGCATTAAGGAATTGGCTGAGAAGTTACTGGCAAGTTTCGAGCGCCACCCGTTGCGCGATCAGTTCCCGCCGTTTGCCGGTTTCCGCGAAGTGGAGAGCAGCAGCTATTACGGCAAAGGCTACCAGGATGTTGAGCACCGTAAACCGTCAATCAAAAACGCCCGTCGCTTGTTGGGCTGGACACCGGAAGTGCAGATGGATACCACCATCGACAACACGCTGGATTTCTTCCTGCGCACCGTCGAGTTACAGGTTGAGCAATGATGAAAAAAGTCGGCTTGCGTGTTGATGTCGACACCTGGCGCGGTACGCAACAAGGCGTACCCGCGCTGCTGGAGTTGTTCAGCCTGCATCAGGTGCAGGCCAGCTTCTTTTTCAGCGTCGGGCCGGACAACATGGGGCGCCACTTGTGGCGCCTGCTAAAGCCGCGCTTTCTCTGGAAGATGCTGCGCTCGCGCGCTGCCTCCTTATATGGCTGGGATATCCTGCTGGCCGGTACGGCCTGGCCGGGTAAGGAGATCGGTCGTGGACTGGAAGAGATTATCAGCGCCACCGCCGATCACCACGAAGTGGGTCTGCACGCCTGGGACCACTTTGCCTGGCAGACCTGGGCGGGGGTTTGGTCGGAGCAGCGGTTGATAGAGGAAATTGCCCGGGGTAAGCAGGCGCTGGAGGCAATCATAGGTGACACTGTCACCTGTTCGGCTGTGGCCGGATGGCGTGCTGATGGCCGGGTTGTTGAGGCTAAACAACGCTTCGGTTTCCGCTATAACAGCGACTGCCGGGGTACCGGCCCCTTTCTGCCGCGCCTGAGTGACGGCAGTCTGGGAACGGTGCAGATTCCGGTCACGTTACCCACCTGGGACGAGGTGGTTGGCCCCAGGGTGGGTGTCCACGAGTTCAACGACTTTTTGCTTAATCAGCTGAGTCAGGCCGACGAAATGGCGGTTTATACCATTCATGCCGAGGTGGAAGGGATTGTCGGACATCAGGCGTTTAGCCAATTGCTCAGCCGGGCGGAAAAACAGGGCATTCAATTTTGCCCGCTGAGTGAGTTATTGCCTGAAGATCTCAAGACACTGCCCATCGGCAACGTCGTACGCGGACAGATTCCCGGACGTGAAGGCTGGCTCGGCTGCCAGCAACAACAATACAGGTAACCACGGATGCGAACTGGTACTAAAACAGCGCTGCTGCTGTTTGTATTTGCGCTTTACTACCTTATCCCTATTGAATTCCGCGCCTTATGGCAACCTGATGAAACCCGCTATGCGGAGATCAGCCGTGAAATGCTCGCCAACGGTAACTGGGTGACGCCGCATTTTTTCGGTCTGCGTTATTTTGAAAAACCGATTGCCGGTTACTGGATCAATGACTTCGGACAGTTGTTGTTTGGTCACACTAATTTTGCCGTGCGCGTGGGGTCTATTTTTAGCACCACCCTTACCGCGCTGCTGGTGTTCTGGATGGGTACCCGCCTGTTTGCCAGCCGTACGGTGGCGTTAAGCGCCAGTATTATCTTTCTGACCTCGCTGCTGGTCTACGCAGTAGGCACCTATGCGGTGCTCGATCCGATGCTGACGCTATGGATGGTGGCCGCGATGGCGAGCTATTACCTGGCGGTACAGGCCAGCACGTCACGTCAGCGTTTGCTGGGCTATGTCTTGCTCGGTATTGCCTGCGCTATGGGCTTTATGACCAAAGGCTTTCTGGCGTTGGCCGTTCCGGTTCTGGCTATTCTGCCGTGGGCGGTAGCGCAACGCCGCTTTGGTGAGCTGTTACGTTTTGGCCCGTTGACGGTGCTGGTGGCGGTGCTGGCGAGTGCTCCGTGGTCGCTGGCGATTTATCATCAGCAGGGGGATTTCTGGCACTATTTCTTCTGGGTTGAGCATATTCAACGTTTTGCCGAGTCGGATGCTCAGCACAAAGCTCCCTTCTGGTATTACCTGCCGATTTTGTTGGCGGGATCGTTGCCGTGGTTGGGATTGTTGCCAGGATCGTTGATTCAGGGCTGGCGTCAGCGTGGACAGCAACCAGGTTTGAGCTACTTGCTCAGCTGGACGCTACTGCCGCTGCTGTTTTTCAGTATTGCGAAAGGTAAGTTGCCGACCTACATCCTGCCGTGCTTTGCCCCGCTGGCGCTGCTGATGGCGCACTATGCTCACAGCATGACGCCGCAGGTGATCAAAGCCATGAAGGCCAACGCGTGGATCAATATGTTTTTTGGTGGCGTTGCCGCCGTGGCGCTGGCGGTGGTGCTGGCTCCCTGGGGGCTGGCGCATCGTCCGCCATTTGGCGTCACTGAACATTACAAACTGATGCTCGGGATCCTGGCGTTTGGCGGCTGGACATTGTTTGGTGCTCTGAGTCAGAAAAACTGGCAACTGGCTGCCTTATGCCCGTTGGTACTGGCGTTGGTGATTGGTTTTGCTATCCCGGATCGGGTCCGTGACAGCAAACAACCACAAAACTTCGTGGCGGCGGTATCCGGGCAGTTGGCTGACAGTCGCTATATCCTGGCGAATGATCCCGGCATTGCGTCTGCGGTGGCCTGGGAGATGAAGCGCGATGATATTCTGTTCTATGAACGCAAGGGCGAAGTGGGATATGGTCTGAGCTATCCCGATGCTGCGCATCGCTATGTTTCTGCGGATGCCTTTGCCGACTGGCTGGCACAGCATCGCAAGCAGGGCAAGGTGTCACTGACCATGATCATGTCTTCGACCGGTACAAACCCGGATGCACGCCTGCCGAAACCTGATTTTGTTTATCGTCAGGGACGGTTGTTGTATTACGGCTACGATCAGCAGCCATGAATCTTCTCCTGATCCTGCTGGTAAGCCTGCTGAGTTGTGCCGCGCAGTTGTGTCAGAAGCAGGCGGCCTGGATCGGCAGGCGCGAAGGTAAAGCGCGCCTGTTGATGTGGATCGCGCTGAGTATGTTGCTGCTTGGTCTCGCGATGCTGCTGTGGCTGGTGGTGTTGCGTCTGGTGCCCGTTAGCGTCGCTTATCCGATGCTCAGTCTCAATTTCGTGTTGGTGGCGCTGGCTGCCCGGCTGATTTGGCGCGAGAGTTTTAGCCTGCGGCAGATAATCGGCACGCTGTTGATTGTTGCAGGCGTTGCCCTGATGGGAAGCCACTTATGAAAGGGTATGGACTGGCATTATGCAGCGTGATGTTGGTGTCGCTGGCGCAACTCCTGTTGCGCGCCGGGATGCTGCATTTTCCCGGGTGGCAGGCCATCTTTGACGGTGAACTTTGGCAGCAACCGTTGCCGTTGATCTTGCTGTTTATCGGTTTAAGTGCCTACGCATTGTCGATGCTGTGCTGGATGCTGGCATTACGTCACCTGGCGCTGAACCGACTCTATCCCTTACTCAGCATCAGTTATGTGCTGGTATGGCTTGCCGCGATTTCGTTGCCGATGTTTGACGAGCCATTCCGTTGGAGCAGCCTCGCCGGAGTGGGGTTGATTGCTGCCGGATTACTTTGTGTATCGCTACCCGGCAGAAAATAGTCATTATTCTTTGGCGTAGAGATACACCGAAGCACGCGAAACGCCCAGTTGCTGTGCAATCACCTCCATTGATCGCTTTACCTCAAGTAACCCGCTGGTGCGCAGTTCCTGCATCAGCGTCTTACGATCGGCCGCTTTTAGCGCGCGCGGCGTGGTCGCCAGACGCGCGGCGAACTGTTCAATCCGCTGCCGTAAGGCTTCTGTACCTGCCGGTTCCAACTGCTCTGTAATATCACGGGTGGCAATCTGGGTGAACTGCGCCAGTGCGCTTTGCATACCGCGAAACAGCGTCATATCCACATTCAGACACAGCGCCGCCACATAGTTCCCTTCGGCATCTTTCAGACCAATCGAGGTGCTCTTTACCGGACGTCCGTCAGCCAGCTGATTCGCATAGTTTGTCAGAAGCGAAGGAAATTCCGGCGAGGCAATACGCGCCAGGCCCAGTTCGGTAGTCGGTTCACCGATTTCCCGTCCGGAAAGATTGTTATAAATGGCCAGAATGGAGTGTTCTGGATTTTGTAAATCGTGCACCACCACCTCGCAAAACGGGGCAAAAGTGGCGCTCAGTCCTTCGGCGATGGTGGTCAGCTGCGCCAGCAGCAAGGCATTTTGCTGATCGGGCATCGTGGCTCTCCAAAATGGCTAGATTATTTGTCTAATTTTATATATTTTGTCATTTCAATGCAAAGTCCTTCACCTAAAAGGTTAACCGCATGACTGAGTTTACTTTGCCGACTTATGATGACGTCGCAGCCGCCACACAGCGTATCCAGCCCTATATCAACCCGACGCCGGTCATGACCTCGCGCAGTCTGAACGAGGCGTTAGAGGCCGAAGTTTTCTTCCAGTGTGAAAACTTTCAGCGCATGGGAGCGTTTAAATTTCGCGGTGCCCTCAACGCGTTATTACAGTTCACCCCCGAGCAGCGTAAAGCCGGGGTGGTGGCGTTCTCCTCCGGCAACCATGCGCAGGGTGTCGCGCTGGCGGCAAAATTACTCAGCATTCCAGCCACCATCGTGATGCCGTTGGATGCCCCGGCGGCCAAACTGGCCGCGACCAGAGGGTATGGCGCTCAGGTGGTGACGTATGATCGCTACAGCGAAGACCGGGAACAGATTGGTCGCGATCTGGCGGAAAAACACGGCCTGACGCTGATCCCTCCTTATGATCACCCACATGTGATCGCCGGACAGGGTACCGCCACTCAGGCATTGCTGGCGCAGACCGGCCCGTTGGATGTGCTGTTAACACCACTCGGCGGCGGCGGATTACTGGCAGGCAGCGCGTTGGCAGCACGTCATCTCAGTCCGGGTATCACCATTTATGGTGTGGAACCCGCAGCCGGAAATGACGGTCAGCAGTCGTTACGCGCGGGAAAAATCATCCGCATCGAGACGCCCAAGACCATCGCCGATGGTGCACAGACCCAATATCTTGGTCGCTACACTTTCCCGCTGATTCAAAGCCTGGTCGACGATATTCTTACCGCCAGTGATGAACAGCTGATCGCGGAAATGCGTTTCTTTGCCGAGCGCATGAAAATGGTGGTGGAACCGACCGGCTGCCTGGGGCTGGCCGCGGTGCGGGCCGATAAAGCGCGTTTCCGTGGGAAACGCATTGGCATTGTGATCAGCGGTGGTAACGTCGATATCAGTCGTTTCGGCACCTTGCTGGCTAACTAATCGCGCAGGAGACGTGTGTGAAATCGCTTCCCGAGTGGCTTACGCAACTTGAAACCCCGTTTTTATTGATCGATGAAGCGCGTTATCAACGCAATATCGACCGTTTATACCAACGCGTGGCGCAGCTGGGTAGCCAGGTGCGACCGCATCTGAAAACGCTGCGTTCGGTGGAAGCTGCCGCGTATCTGTTGCCGCAGGCGGATCATCCGGCCACCGTGTCCACCCTGGCAGAAGCGGAAGGCTTTGCCGCTGCCGGTTACCGCAATCTGTTGTATGCGGTAGGGATTGCGCCGCATAAATTGCCGCGTGTGGCGCAACTGATGCGTCAGGGTGTCCAGCTACACATTCTGCTGGATACGCCAGAACAAGCCCTGGCGGTCACCGAGTTTGCCCGCCAGCAGCAACTGACCTTTTCGGTTTTTATCGAAATCGACTGCGATGGCCATCGCGGCGGTATTCCACCTGACAGCGAGACGTTGCTGCAACTGGCGCAGCAACTGGAAGGACAAGGTGCGACCGTCACCGGACTGATGGCCCATGCTGGTGAATCTTACAACTGCCGTAGCGAAGAAGCGATTCGCGCTGCTGCACGCGCTGAGTGTGACGCCATTCGTCTGGCGGCACAGCGGGTGCGGGCGGCGGGCATTGCCTGCCCGATTCTCAGCGTTGGCGCAACGCCGACCGCGCATTATGCCGCGGAGCTGGAGAGCATCAGCGAGGTGCGTGCCGGGGTCTTCACCATGTTCGATCTGGTGATGCATAACGTGGGGGTATGCCAGAAGCAGGATATTGCTCTGTCGGTGGTAACCACCGTGATCGGCCATAACACGGCAAAGAACTGGGTGTTTGTTGATGCGGGTTGGATGGCGATGTCACGCGATCGCGGCACCGCGGCGGGGCCGGTCGATTATGGTTATGGGCTGGTTTGCGATATGCAGGGTGCCCCGTTGGATGTATGCCTCAGTACCACCAATCAGGAACACGGCATCATCAGCCTGCCTGAGAACGGTACGCTGACACCAGCGGATTTTCCGGTGGGTTCCCGTCTGCGCATCCTGCCCAACCACGCCTGCGCCACCTCCGCCATGCATCAGCATTACCAGGTATGGCAGGCAGAAAGCGAACAGCCGCGCGTCTGGTCACGCATTATGGGATGGTGAACGTGACGCCGTCACTGAATAAAACGCAGATGACGGCTATCAAGATGCGCCAGTGAGGCAACGCCCAGCATACCTAAATCACGGCTGACTTCGCTGGTGATCAGGTCAATCGCCAGATGCACGCCTTGCTCGCCACCAACGGCGCAGGCGTAGTTAAATGGCCGCCCAATAAAACAGGCTTCGGCACCGAGTGCCAATGCTTTGATGGCATCGGTGCCCCGGCGGATACCGCTATCCAGCATCACCGTCATTTCACCCGCGGCAGCAACGATTTCCGGCAATACATGGATGGGCGCGATGCTGGTATCCAACTGCCGTCCCCCGTGGTTCGACACCACGATCCCGTCAATGCCAATTTCTTTACAGCGTTGCGCATCGCGCTGGCTGAGGATGCCTTTAATCACCATCGCGCCAGACCAGCGACGGCGGATATGTTGAATATGTTCCCAGGTGAGATGGCTGCGGCCGCTGAAATCCCTGACCGCATGTTTGGAAAACAGCGGAGCACCGCGCACCGCCTGATTGTTTTCAAACCACGGCATGCCGCGTTTTAGCAGGGTTTTGATTAAGGTGCCGGTCAGCCAGCGGGGATGGGTGAGGCCCTCATATGCCAGTCGCAGGCTGGGTCTGAACGGGGTGGCAAACCCGGCGCGTACGTTATTCTCACGGTTAGCTTTCACCGGGGTATCCACCGTCACTACCAGCACCGGAATACGCGCCCGCGCCACGCGGTCGATCAGCAGATCAATCTCTTCATAGCTTTTTGGCAGGTATGCCTGAAACCACATCGCCGGATTGGCCTCCGCGACTTCTTCCAGCCGCATCAGCGAGGAGCCGCTCATAATAAACGGGATATTTTTCGTCGCCGCCGCTTTTGCCAGCGTCAGATCGCCTTCAAAACCAGTGATGGCGCTGATCCCCATCGGCGCAATCCCCACCGGAGCGGCATAGCGATGACCGAACAGCGTAACTTCGGTATTGCGCTGTGACACATCCACCATATTGTCCGGTATCAGGCTGTAGCGTGCGTACGACGTGAGGTTATGGTCGCGAGAAAGGTTGTCCTCGACACCACCGGAAACATAGGCGAACAACGGGCGTGGCAGATGTTTTTGGGCGTACTTCTCGAAATCATTTAACGACAGGCAGCGGTTGGCAAGTTTGCGCATTTCTTCAGGGGTTTAGGTCAGGAAGGCAATAAAAATCAATGCTATGTGCATCACCCGGCGATCACAAATGACAAAAACGGTAATGCTATGCGGAAAATCGCATAAGCGACATCATATCTGTAGCGGCGCGATTTATCGTGCAATTTCCTGCGTGGAGCTAGAAAACCCCGCGCGATAAATCGCGCCGCTACGTAATGGGAAAATGGATTTTATTAAATTCGATCCATAAATGAGGGCAGTGCTGGCACCGGCAGCACCGACAACACTTTCAGACGTTGCAGGGTGCGTACCTGTGCACGTTCCAGATGGTCACGCAGGCAGCCAGCAGCCAGCTCCCAGTTACCTTTCAGCAGCATCTCATACACCAGGCAATGCTCTTCCAGCATCGCGGTTTCCACCGGGATGGACAGCAGATCATAAAAGATGCGCGTGACGATAAACGGCGACTGGTTTTGCCGCAGAATTTGCATCATCAATTTATTGCCTGCGGGTTCCAGGCAACGTACATGCAAATCCTCCTCCAGTAACTCCAGTTCGGCGGCGCTGAGTTGCTGACCTTTATAGCGTTGCGCTTTTTCCAGTGATGCCGTCAGCCACTCGACCGGCAGCAGGCGACCCGCTTTGCGGAGCGCGGTGGGTTCGAGGCTGGCGCGAATTTCGAAGTGGTCAGCAATTTCGCGTGCGGTCAGGGGACCGGTCAGCCATTGGGAATAGGGTTCTTTTTCCACCAAACCTTTATCACGCAGGCGCATCAGGCTTTCCCGAATAACCGCGCGGCTGACGTTGTAGTGCTGTGCGGCCAGTTGTTCGTCGAGTTGATAGCAGCCAAACACCATTGCCGTCGAGAGCACCACTTGCAGGTTATCCAGCACCTTTTCGCCGGTGCTGCGGGTATCCACCAGCGCCTCTTGTTCATCCAGACCCAGCAGTTCACGCGTCAGTCCGGCGCGTAACGGTTCTGGTTCCTCGTCCTCTTTCGCCACAATAAAGCCGCGACCTTCAAAGCGCGCGATCAACCCTTCTTCATGCAGCAGGCTCAGGGCGCGGCGTACCGGGACACGGCTGGTGCCAAACAACTGTGCCAGCGGCCCCTCCAGCAAGACCAGACCTTGCGGAACTCGCTTCTGTATCAATACGTTATGCAAAACCTGTCGGATCACTTCATAGCGCGCAGAACCGGTTTCTTCCGTCGCTGCCGGGGTGTTGTTTGTCAGCATTCTCATGTCATCGGCCCTGTTTTCATCGCGCTACATTATCACATCCGGGCGGGCTGCAAAGTCGCGTAATGGCGAAGCACAATTATGGTGCAGCTCGCACAATAACGGATCATATTTATAAATATACATCTTAAGGACGAGCTGGAGAGACTCGCAGCGTTTTCTTTCAGATGCTGACGATGATCATGTAACGAATTGAAAACACGTAGTTAACCGGTATTTTTCTATCTTATCAGGTGATCAATTCCTCCCGGCGGCAAGATCCTGGCATGAGCATTGCAATTAACAAATGGATATTATTTTCAAATATACATTTATGGAGTTGCAGATATGGCCAAAGAAATCCTTTGCGCATTTGGTGTAGACGTCGATGCTGTTGCCGGTTGGTTGGGTTCTTACGGTGGCGAAGATTCCCCTGATGATATCTCTCGCGGCTTGTTTGCCGGTGAAGTCGGCGCGCCACGTCTGCTGAAGATGTTTGCCGAGCAGAATCTGCGTACCACCTGGTTTATTCCCGGCCACTCGATTGAAACCTTCCCCGAGCAAATGAAAGCGGTGGTGAATGCCGGTCATGAAATCGGTATTCACGGCTACAGCCATGAAAATCCCATCGCCATGACGCCAGCGCAGGAAGAGGCGGTGCTGGATCGCAGCATCGAACTGGTGACCCAACTGGCAGGCAAACGTCCGACCGGCTATGTCGCCCCCTGGTGGGAATTCAGCAACGTCACCAACGAGTTACTGCTGAAGAAGGGTATCAAATATGACCACAGCCTGATGCATAACGATTTCCATCCTTACTATGTGCGCGTCGGCGATAGCTGGACCAAAATCGACTACAGCCAGCACCCCGATAGCTGGATGAAGCCGTTACAACGCGGAGCAGAAACCGATCTGGTGGAGATCCCGGCCAACTGGTATCTCGACGATCTACCGCCGATGATGTTTATCAAAAAATCCCCCAACAGCCACGGGTTTGTTAACCCGCGTCATCTGGAAGAGATGTGGCGTGATCAGTTTGACTGGGTTTACCGCGAGAACGACTACGCGGTGTTCACCATGACCATCCATCCCGACGTGTCTGGCCGCCCACAGGTGTTGCTGATGCTGGAGCGTCTGATCCAGTACATCCGTAGCCACGAAGGCGTCCGTTTCGTCACCTTCGATGAGATTGCCGACGACTTTAAACAGCGCCAACCGCGCTAAGTACGCATACCGTCCCGTAGCGGCGCGATTTATCGCGTGAATGGCAGGACAGCGCGATAAATCGCGCCGCTACGGAATATGAACCCCTGACAGAGTGATAGCGCTATGAGCATCTTTAAGAAAATCTCCGTAAATGGCTGGCAGCCGCAGCAGTTGACCATCAGGGACGTAAAATTTGCCACCTGGATTGCTTTTTTCGCCTGGGTTTTTGCTGTTTATGATTTCATCCTGTTTGGCACCCTGCTGCCGGAAATCGGCGGCCATTTCGGCTGGAGCGAGGTTGAGCAGGCGGAAATCGCCACCTGGGTGGCGGTCGGCGGAGCGGTGATTGCACTGGCAATTGGCCCATTGGTCGACCGTCTCGGTCGCCGCATGGGGATTGTGGTCACCGTCGGGGGCGCGGCGATCTGCTCGCTGCTGACCGCTGTCGGTGGTGCCTGGGGTAAAGGCGCGCTGACCGCGATTCGTTCGGTGGCGGGGCTGGGTTATGCCGAGCAGACCGTCAATGCAACCTACCTGTCTGAGCTTTACACCGCCATCGACGACCCGAAACTCAATAAACGCAAAGGTTTTGTTTACAGCCTGGTGCAGGGCGGCTGGCCGGTAGGGGCGCTGGTGGCCTCGGCGCTGACGGCGATTCTGATGCCGATCATCGGCTGGCAGGGCAGCTTTATCTTTGCCGCACTGCCGTCACTGGTGATTGCGGTTCTGGCGTTGAAACTGAAAGAAACTCCGCAATTCCAGGTCCAGAAAAAGATCCAGCAACTGCGCGCTGAAGGTAACGATCGCGATGCCCGCCAGGTTGCAGACGATTATCAGGTTTCATATGAAGAACAGCACAACGCCGGTCTGGCTGCTGCCTTCCGTGGCCCGTCACTGCGCGCCACGCTGGTGTTAGGCGGTGCGGTGTTAATCAACTGGTTTGCCATCCAGATTTTTAGCGTACTCGGCACCACGGTGATCACCAAAACCCATGACGTTTCCTTTAACAACTCGCTGCTGATCCTGATTCTCTCTAACCTCGTGGGCTACTGCGGCTATCTCGTGCACGGCTGGCTCGGCGATCGCATTGGCCGTCGCAACACCATTGCGGTTGGCTGGATGCTGGGCGGCGTCTCCTTTGCCGCGATGCTTTACTGCCCGGATAACTTCGCCACTATCGTTGCCCTGTACAGCATCGGCCTGTTTTTCCTGATTGGCCCCTACGCAGCAGCGCTGTTCTTTATCAGTGAAAGTTTCCCGACCGCCATCCGTGCCACGGCCGGTGCGTTGATTGGTGCGATGGGACCGGTCGGCGCGATTATCGCCGGTGTCGGTACGACCAGCGTCCTGAGTAGTGGTGGACACTGGCAGGATGCTGCGCTGTGGTTCGGTGCTGTCCCGTGCTTTATCTCCGGCATCATTATGTTTTTCGCTCGCGCACATGCACCACAACGCGCGGGTGTCAGTTCAGCGGTCACCACCGCTTAAGGAATGGTTATGCACCTTACGTCCTCAACTCAACCGGTTGCCGCTATCAGCGGCGCCGCCAGCGGAATTGGCCTGGCGCTGGCTACGCTCTACGCCCAGCGTGGCGTTAACGTGATCGCCGGTTACTATCCCGCCGATCCGCACGATCCGGCCTTAGCGGCGGCGCAGGTAGAAGCCGCCGGGGGCAATGCCCTCTGGCTACCGCTGGATGTGGCCTCGACTGACTCGGTAGATGCGTTTATCGCGCAGGGCGTGCAGCACTTTGGTCGTCTCGATTATATGGTGGCGAATGCCGGTATCCTGCGTCGCGCGCCGATTGAAGAGATGAGCGACGCACGCTGGGATGACATGTTAAACGTCGATCTGACCGGCGTGATGCGCTGTTTCCGTGCGGCCACGCCGCATCTGCACGCCGGAGCCAGTCTGGTGGCGGTTTCCTCCATTGCCGGTGGCGTTTACGGTTGGCAAGACCATGCTCATTATGCTGCCGCCAAAGCGGCAGTGCCGGGCATCTGTCGTTCGCTGGCGGTGGAACTGGCACCGCGCGGCGTGCGCTGTAATGCCATCATTCCCGGCTTGATCGAAACGCCGCAATCGCTGGATAAGCAGAACTCTCTTGGCCCGGAAGGGTTGGCAAAAGCAGCCAGCGCTATTCCGCTGGCGCGGGTGGGGCGACCGGAAGAGATCGCCAAAGTGATTGCCTTCCTTACCAGTGAAGAGAGCAGCTATCTCACCGGACAAAGCCTGATTGTTGATGGCGGTCTGACGGTACGCTGGCCGGATTAAGGAGCCACTATGCAATTGCAGAATAAACGTTGTGTGATTACCGGCGCGGCCAGCGGCATTGGGGCGGCGATTGCCGTCCTGTTCGCCCGTGAGGGGGCGAGGTTGATATTGACCGATCGTGACGCCGATAAACTGGCGTGGCAGGTGACGCAATGCCAGCAGCTCGGTGCGGAGTGTCACGCGGTGGTGGCGGATGTTGGTGAGATCAAGGGTGCCACCGCTGGCGTAGACGCCTGCCTCACGCGTTTTGACGGTATTGATGTGCTGGTCAATAACGCCGGGATGTTAACTCAGGCGCGTTGCACGGAGATCACCCTGGCGATGTGGGAAGAGATGATGGCGGTGGATCTGCGTAGCGTGTTTCTCGCCACTCAACGGGCGCTGCCCGTCATGCAGGCTCAGCGCTGGGGCAGGGTGATTAACATCGCCTCGCAGCTCGGGATCAAAGGAGGCGCGGAGTTGTGTCACTATGCCGCCGCCAAAGCCGGTGTGATTGGGTTTACCAAATCGCTGGCGCTGGAAGTCTCGGCGGATAACGTGTTGGTCAACGCCATCGCCCCCGGCCCGATTGAGACGCCACTGATTGATGGCATCAATCAGGCATGGAAGCAGGCCAAAGCGGCTGAATTGCCGCTGGGACGCTTTGGTCGTGCTGAAGAAGTGGCACCGGTGGCGCTGCTGCTCGCCAGTGAACCCGGCGGCAACTTGTTTGTCGGCCAGACGCTGGGACCCAATTCTGGCGATGTGATGCCCTGACGGAGGCAATGATGTGTGGAGTCTGCGGCCTGCTGGATAACGGGCCGCAGTGGAGCGATCCACTGCGCCAGGATATCCCCCAACGTCAGCTACGTTTGCAACAACTGGCGCTGCTTAACCGCGCGCTCAAGCCGTGGCGACTGACGTTAACCGAGTTTCACAACAGTTGGCTGTTAGCCAGCCCAACCGGACAACAAGTGCTGGTGAATTCTCTGGATGTACTGTGGCAGGAAGCGGAAAAGATGATCCGACGTCCTGTCGATCCACTGGATGATAACTGGCTGAACGTGCTGTAAGGAGAGCGGATGGATTATCAGGAAAAGTTACCCTTACACGTACTGAGCGGCTTCCTTGGCAGCGGTAAAACCACCTTGCTGAAAGGCTGGCTGGCGCAACAAAACCTGAATGAGGTCGCGTTGCTGGTCAATGAGTTCGGCGAAGTGGGTATTGACCACCATTTGCTGAATGAAGTGGCACCGGATACCGTGCTGCTGCCGAGTGGCTGCGTCTGCTGTCAGATCCGTGGCGAGTTGAAAACCGCGCTGCTCGATCTGTTTGAACGTCGCACGCGTGGCCTACTGCCACCGTTTAAGCAGGTGATTCTGGAAACCACCGGACTCGCCGACCCCTCGCCGATTCTTTCAACGCTGCTGCACGATCGACAACTCCAGCATCATTTCATTCAGGGCACGCTGGTGACACTGGTGGATGCGGAACATGCGCGTATGCAGGCGGATGTACAACCTGAATGGCTGGCGCAGGTTAGCGCGGCAGATAAATTGCTGATAAGCAAAAGCGATCGCATCAACCCATCGCAGCAGACCTTGCTGGCTGACTGGCTAGGTCAGCTCAACCCACTGGCACAACTTAGCGATACGCGTACGGCGCTGAACGACCCGCATAGCCTGTTTCTCCTGCCGTTACGCAGCGGTTCACGCCAACAGCGTTTTCGCTGGCTGGGTGCCTGCGCGAATGATGGCTACCGGCTGGCACCGACGACGCACAGCGTTTCACATCCGGTTACGCAAACCTGCGTGATCACTCTGCATCAGTCGTTAAACTGGCCAGCATTTGCTATCTGGCTGTCAATGCTATTACATTGCCACGGTCGCACGGTGCTGCGGATGAAGGGCATTTTACGTGTCAGCGACAGCAGCACGCCGATTGTTATCCACGGTGTGCAACACACCTTACATCCGCCGGTACATCTGCACGACTGGCCCGGTGAGCTGGAGAGTTCAAAACTGGTATTTATTTTGCGCGGTCTGGAGGCCGATCGCCTGCAACAGGCGTTCAGCCGCTACCTGCGGGCGTTTGAGGAGCCATAACGGTATGAATTCTGCGGCAGTGGTCAACGACCAACTGACCTTACGCGTGCTCGGAACCTCCGTCACGCTGCTGGAGATGCTGCGCGTGCGCGCGGAGCAGGATCTCGGCATCAAAATTGAATATATGCTGCGCAGCGTCGAAGATGCGCAGCGCATCGCGGTGATGCATCCCGAAAGTTATGACCTGTACGACCAATGGTTCCACAACATCGATTTTGTCTGGCCTGCACGCGCCATCCAACCGCTGGAGATTAAGCGGCTGACCTGGTGGGACGAAGTCAATGCCCTGGCAAAAACCGGCACCCTCAACACCGATGGGGTGCTGGCCGATGGCAGCGTGCCATCGCAACGCTTATATGTGCAACGTGATTTGCACCTCGGTAGCCAGCCAAGCGATCACATCAGTATGCTGCCGCTGACCCACAATGCGGATAGCTTCGCTTATCACGTTGACCGGCTGCCTGCGGCCTTGCAGGGCGCAGAGGAGAGCTGGGGGTGGTTGCTGCATCCGGCGCTTACCGGCCAGGTCGCGTTGCAGGAAGATGCCGCGATGGGGGGACTCGATGCGGCGCTGGCGATGCAGGGCGCGGGGCTGGCGCGGTTTGCCAACACCGGCAACCTGACGCTGGAAGAGATTGATGTGCTGACGCAGGCGCTGTCGCGCCTTAATCGCCACGGGCATTTCGCCGCGTTCTGGGCCACCCAGGAGCAGGCGTGTGATTTGATTGAAAACCGTCAGGTGGAGGTGCAGAGTCTGTGGGCACCGATCTACTTCCGTCACCACTTCCATCAACGTGGTTATAAGATGGCGCATCCGCGCGAAGGCTATCGTGCATGGTATGGCGGCATGTCGTTGTCACGTTGCGCCACCGGCAGAATTAAAGACGCGGCTTACGCTTACCTGAACTGGTGGCAATCCGGCTGGCCGGGAGCGGTGATGGCGCGCCAGGGCTATTACATCTCTAACCCGGAGCGCAGCCGCGCGTATCTCTCTACCGCCGAGTGGGATTTCTGGTATGGTGGCAAACCCGCCGCAGAAATGCTTTACGACGCATGGGGCGCACCGTTGATACCGGAAGGCGAAAGCCGTGACGGCGGCAGCTATGAACAACGCATGAGCCATATCGCGGTGTGGAACTCGGTGATGGATGAACACAATTATCTGACACGCCGCTGGCAGGATTTTTTGCGTTCGTAATCATTTTACCAATGCGCGATAAATCGCGCCGCTACAACCAGCAAAAACAAGCGTAGCGGCACGATTTATCGCGCTTTTCTTTTAAATGGATCTTGTAGTCATATGGTGACAAAATTATATTAATAGATACTTTGTCACTATATGTATACATTCGGAGGGGTTATGTTGCCAGGTATGAAAGCCATCGGCCTGAAATGTCGCGAACGGCGCAAAGCCAAAGGCTGGACCCAACAGGTCGCGGCCTCACGCGCGGGCATTCATCGCACGCTGGTTTCAGAGATCGAGAACGGTGCCTACACTGGCTCGCTCAAGGCGTTTACCCTTTATCTCACCGCGATGGATTTGATGCTGACGGTACAAACCGCGGGTTTACCGCAGTTGGATGAGCTGGAGGCGTTGTTTGATGATGACTGATCTGAGCCAGCTCTCCCGACCCATTCGTCAGATTGAGGTCTATAACGGCGGTGAATACAGTGGCAGGCTGTTGCATGAACACGGCAGCTATAACTTCACCTATGCCAGTCCCGCCAGCCGTCGCGTGTCGCTGACCATGTTGCCGGATAACCGTATGGGTTATAACGCCAGCCGGTTGTTTAACATCTTTGAGATGAATATCCCGGAAGGGTACGTGCGTTACCATATCGCGGAGCGCTTGCGTCGCTACGTCGGTAGCATCTCCGACATGCTGTTTCTGGCATTGCAGCAAGATACCGGGATTGGCGCGCTTTCCTACGTCAGCGATATCAATTTACCGCGTCCCACACCGGAGAAGCTGGAGGATTTACTGCGTTGGGATCATAAAGAGAGCGCCTTCCAGTATCTGTTGAACAAATATCTACTGCAAACCACCATCTCCGGTGTGCAGCCGAAAGTGATGATCAGCAGTGAAAGCCGGGGCACGGTGCTGTATCCCAATCTGATTGCGAAAACCGGTGATGAAGAGTATCCCCGCCTGGCGGAGAACGAGTTTATCTGTATGTCTCTGGCGCGCGCCTGTGGCTTGCCGGTAGCGGATTTTTGGCTATCAGATAACAAAGAATTGTTCATAATGGAGCGCTTTGATATTCAGGGAGAAAAGCGGCTGGCAATGGAAGATTTCTGCGTGCTGGCGGGTAAGACTGCGGATCATAAATACACGGGTTCATATGAAACCGGTGCCAGAATTGTCAGCCTGTTCACCCGCGACCAGGCGCAGGTCGAGCTGTACTGGCGCTATGTGTTGTTCAGTTGCATGGTGGGCAACGGTGATGCGCATCTGAAAAACTTTTCGCTGGTTTATCAGGCGGAAGGGGCAGCAATGCCACAACTCTCGCCATTATACGATGTGGTCAATACGCAGATTTACCCAACCAACGATAACGAACTGGCGTTAAAACTGAATAAAAGCAAACAATTTCCCGATCGGGACAGCCTGATTAAATTTGGCCGCGAGTTAAAAATCATTCATCCCGAGCGAGTGCTGGAGGAGTTTGCCGATGTCATCAGCACCCAACTGACGCATTGTGCTGACTTCCCTGAATTGCAGGCTGCCATTGGACGCTCGCTGACCCGCAGCGGCGCAACTAACAACCTGTTCATGAATACCGATGTGAAAAGGCCGAAGAAAAGAAAGACCGATGTATTGCTGAAGTGAGGCAATAAAACGTATCTATATAGTGACAAAAATGAATTTTCCATCAATTTGTTGTTATATGGTGACAATAAAAGAGGCGGCCCGCAGGCCGCCGAAGCATCTCAACTCTCAATGGTAGTGAACATTGAGGAAGCAGTGGCAACACAATGATGAAGTCTTAACCCTTGACACCCCCGGCGGTCAGACCGCTGACCAGCCAGCGCTGCGCCAGCAGAAACACCAGCGTAATCGGGATGGCGGAAAGCACCGCCGCAGCGGCGAAGTCACCCCACAGGTAGTTCTGTGGATTGAGATATTGCTGCATCCCCACCGCCAGCGTGTAGCTGTTGACGTCGCGCAACAGCAACGAAGCCACTGGCACCTCGGTAACGGCTGCAATAAAGGCGAGGATAAACACCACCGCCAGGATCGGCACCGACAGCGGCAGTAACACCAGACGAAACGCCTGCCACGGCGTCGCGCCATCCAGGGCGGCGGCCTCTTCCAGCGAACCGTCAATGGTTTCGAAATAACCTTTGATGGTCCAGACGTGCAGGGCGATGCCCCCCAGATAGGCAAAGATCACGCCACCGTGGGTATTCAGGCCGAGGAACGGCAGGTACTGGCCCAGACGATCAAACAACGCGTAAAGCGCCACCAGCGACAACACCGCCGGAAACATCTGGAAGATCAGCATGCCTTTCAACAGGCTGGCGCGTCCGGTGAAGCGCATACGGGCAAAGGCATACGCACAGGTGGTGGAGAGCGCCACGATGCCGAGTGCGCTGATACCGGCAATTTTGACCGAGTTCCACAGCCACAGCAGCACCGGGAAGGGCGGGGGCGTCACGCTGCCATCGGCGTGCTCGACGCTGAAGCCGAGCGCCAGCCGCCAGTGTTCCCACGACACCTGATCCGGGATTAAACTCCCGGTGGCAAAGTTTCCGGCACGCAGCGAGATCGCCACCACCATCAGCAGCGGGAACAGGATTGCCGCGATAAAGGCCAGCAACACCAGATGCGTCAGCAGCAGGCGCAATTTCTGCGATTTGGGTTGTACCATCGCCATAACGTCTCCTTAATCGAATTTCATCCGCACGGCTTTCAGGTTAATCACCGCCAGTGCGCCCACCAGCAGGAAGATCAGGGTGGCTATCGCCGCCGCCAGACCAAAGTCCTGACCGCCGCCGCCTTCAAAGGCGATACGCCAGGTGTAGTTAACCAGCAGGTCGGTGTAACCCGCCGGGGTGGTGGTGCCAAGCCGGTCGGGGCCACCATTGGTCAACAATTGCACCAGCACGAAGTTATTAAAGTTAAAGGCAAAGCTGGCGATCATGAGCGGCATCAACGGCTTCAGTAACAACGGCAGGGTGATCAAAAAGAAATTCTGCAACGGCCCGGCCCCGTCCATCGCTGAGGCTTCATAAAGATCGTCCGGGATCGCTTTTAACAGCCCCATGCACAAGATCATCATGTAGGGATAGCCCAGCCAGGTATTGACGATCACCAGCATGGCGCGCGCCAGCGTCGGATCGCTGAACCACGCAGGTTGAAAGCCAAACAGCGTCTTCAGCATCACGTTGATTTCGCCGAAGCTCTGATTAAACAATCCTTTAAAGATCAGGATCGAGATAAATGCCGGAACGGCATACGGCAGGATCAACATCACGCGGTAGACCGCTTTGCCGCGCAACGCTTCCCACTGCACCAGGCAGGCCAGCACCATCCCCACGGCGACCGTGAGCACCACGGTCAGCAGCGAAAAGATCAACGTCCAGCCGAAGATCGCCAGGAATGGTTTTTGGATCCCTTCATCGGTAAAGACGCGGATAAAGTTTTTCCAGCCGGTATTTACCGTAAACCCGGGATTGAGTTTCTCGCTGCCCCAGCTACCGTCGGCATTGACGCTCTGATAAAAACCGCTCAGCCCGTTGGCGCGATAGAACACGCCGCTTTGTTGGTTTTTCAACCGCCCATCATCACTCAGCAGATAAAGCGGGCGTGTACCGGAAAACTGGCGCAGGGAACTCATCACCAGTTGACGTCCATCCGGCAGTTCCGCATGGATTTGACTGAGCGCCTGACGATGGGTGGTGATAACACGCAAATTGGCACGTTCACCGGCAGGCGGCGTGGCGACCGTGAGTTTCAGTGACTGTTCACCCCCGAAGGCAAACGGCGCTGAAACGTAGGTTTGGCCGCTATCGGCCTCGGTCAGTACCAGCTGCCAGCGGTCACCTGCCGCAATCAGGTTGAAATTTAACCCAGCACCGTCCTGATACTGGCGACTCAGCAACACCTGCTGCGCGCGTTCCAGCGTCAGTTGGTTGGTGCTGCTGTAGTTGGTAAACGCAATGGCGACGGTACAAACCAGCGGGAACAGCACAAACAAACCCATCCCGGCGATACCGGGATAAACGTAGCGCCAGGCATACGCACGGCGGTTGGCATAGATCCAGATACCAAGCGCACTGATAACCAGCGAAATCAGGGCAAACAGATATTCACCCTGGATATACATCAGCACCAACAGGTAGCCGACCAGCAGACAGCAGATCCCGACGAGAAGGCCCTTCAGCAACGTGCTTCCCGTTTGCGGTTTTCCTGACATGATCCGGTTTTCCTTAACAGCCAGTGACGAGCCGGATTGCTCCGGCCCGGCGAGTGGAAATTACTTATTGAGACGTGCTTTGGCATCTTTCAACGCGGCATCAACCGTCTGACGGCCGCTCAGGGCGTTAAGCGTGGCGGTGCGCATCGCGTACCAGAAGGCCGCCATCTGCGGGATGTTCGGCATAATGTCGCCGTTCTGGGCGTTGCTCATGGTGGCGGCAATACGCGGATCTTTCTCGAGCTGCTGCTGGAAGGATTTGAGCGCCACGGCACCCAGCGGCTTGTCTTTATTCACCGCCTCCAGTCCGGTATCGGTCAGCAGATAGTTTTCGAGAAACTCTTTTGCCAGCTCTTTGTTCGGGCTGGCAGCATTGATCCCGGCACTCAACACGCCGACAAAGGCTTTCGACGGCTTGCCATTCAGTGTCGGCAGCAGGGTGACGCCATATTTGATGCCGCTTTTGTCAATATTGCTCCATGCCCAGGGACCGTTAATGGTCATGGCGGTCTGGCCCTTGTTAAACGCCGCTTCCGCGATGGAGTAGTCGGTATCGGCATTGAGGGTTTTGGCTTTGACCTGATCCACCAGGAACTGCAAACCGGCTTTTGCCCCGGCGTTATCGACACCCACGTCTTTCACGTTGTAATGGCCGTCGGCGTATTTAAAGGCGTAGGCACCGCCTGCCGCCAGCAGCGGCCAGGTGAAGTAGGGTTCCTGGAGGTTGAACATCAGGGCGCTTTTGCCTTGTTTACGCATTTGCTTGTCGAGCGCGGCGATCTCTTCCCAGGTTTTGGGCGGGGAGGGCAATAAATCCTTGTTATAAATCAGCGACAGGGCTTCAACTGAAATTGGGTAGCCGATCAACTTACCATTGAAACGCACCGCGTCCCAGGTGAACGGGAAGAGTTTTTCCTGAAAATTTTTATCCGGGGTGATTTCCGCCAGCAGGCCCGATTCGGCATAACCGCCAAACCGGTCGTGCGCCCAGAAGATGATATCCGGGCCGTCACCGGTCGCCGCCACCTGCGGGTATTTCTCTTCCATTTTGTCCGGGTGTTCCACCGTCACCTTGATGCCGGTCTCCTGCTCAAACTTTTTCCCCACCTCAGCCAGGCCGTTATAGCCTTTATCGCCGTTGATCCAGATGACCAGTTTTCCTTCTTCGATTTTTGCCATCGCGGTTGCCGAAAATAAAACGGCAGAAAGGGCTGATAAGGCGAGAATGCGTGCGCCGGTTTTCATCGTCATAACTCCATCCTGTTAGCGGTAACGAAAATTTCTGTTGTCGCCACATTGTGTGGATTCAGGTTGCGTTCTCATCCTCCTCCCCTCTACGCCCGTCGCGCGTCCAATGTGATCGCCGTTGCAAAACTGCCCGGTTATCACGGTCTGGCGCACAAAAATGGCGCTGTCAGTTTGTATTGCCGATCACAAAAATGCCTGGCGGCCCCGTCACCCCTGACTGTCAGCCATGATCTCCTCCTCCCGTCTCCTCCCCCATAAATCCGCCCGGTGTGGAGGATGTTACCGGCGTCAGCCTTGCCCATAGTGGTCGCCGGAGTCTGCCCGCCGTGATACGGGCAAGGATTAGCAAGCTGAGAGGAAAAGCATCATGGCGAGCGTCGCGTTACGCAATGTCACTAAGACCTGGGGCGACACCGAGGTATCGAAAGATATCAATCTGGAGATCGGTGAAGGGGAGTTCGTGGTGTTTGTCGGCCCATCAGGCTGTGGTAAATCCACGCTACTGCGCATGATCGCCGGGCTGGAAACCATCACCCGCGGCGAGTTGTTGATTGGTGATCAACGCATGAATGATGTACCGCCTGCCGAACGTGGCGTTGGCATGGTGTTCCAGTCCTACGCCCTCTATCCCCATCTTTCCGTGGCGGAAAATATGTCCTTCGGCCTGAAACTGGCCGGGGTGAAAAAGGCGGAGATTCAACAACGGGTAAATCAGGTGGCGGAGGTGTTGCAACTGGCGCATCTGCTCGACCGCCGCCCCAAAGCGCTCTCCGGCGGGCAGCGTCAACGCGTCGCCATTGGTCGTACGCTGGTGGCTGAACCCCGCGTGTTTTTGCTGGATGAACCGTTATCCAATCTCGACGCGGCACTGCGTGTGCAGATGCGCATCGAGATTTCCCGTCTGCATAAGCGACTGAAACGCACCATGATTTATGTCACCCACGATCAAGTCGAAGCCATGACGCTGGCTGACAAAATCGTGGTACTGGACGCCGGACGCGTCGCCCAGGTCGGCCGTCCACTTGAGCTTTATCACTATCCCGCCAACCGCTTTGTCGCCGGTTTTATTGGCTCCCCCAAGATGAATTTTCTGCCGGTGAAAGTCACCGCGACCTCGATTGAGCAGGTTCAGGTACGGCTGCCCAACGATCAACTGGTGTGGTTGCCGGTGGACAGTGCCGGGGTGCAGGTGGGTAGCAACATGTCGTTAGGCATTCGTCCCGAACATCTGATTTCCAGCGATATCGCCGATGTCACCCTCGAAGGTGAGGTGCAGGTGGTCGAGCAACTCGGTTTTGAAACGCAAATTCACATCCAAATCCCCGCCATCCGTCAGAACCTGGTTTACCGCCAGGAAGACGTGGTGCTGGTAGAAGAGGGCGCCCTGATGGGCATTGGCCTGCCGCCAGAACGTTGCCATCTGTTCCGTGAAGATGGCAGCGCCTGTCGCAGGCTGCATCAGGAGCCTGGTGTTTAGCCCCGTAAAAACAAGAAAAGCAATGACCTCAGGAGATAAAAACATGTTAACTCTGCGCAAACTCCCTCTCGCGGTTGCCATCGCGGCGGGTACGCTCTCTGCCCCATCGATGGCGGTGGATTTCACCGGCTATGCCCGTTCCGGCATCGGCTGGACCGGCAGTGGTGGTGAACAACAATGTTTTCAGGCAACCGGTGCGCAAAGCAAATACCGTCTGGGTAACGAATGCGAAACCTACGCTGAATTGAAACTGGGCCAGGAAGTGTGGAAAGAGGGCGATAAGAGCTTCTATTTCGACACTAACGTGGCCTATTCGGTATCACAGCAAAACGACTGGGAAGCGACCTCCCCGGCGTTCCGTGAAGCCAACGTCAAAGGCAAGAACCTGATTGATGCCCTGCCGGGCGCCACCATGTGGGCCGGTAAGCGCTTCTATCAACGCCATGACGTCCATATGATCGACTTCTACTACTGGGATATCTCCGGTCCGGGAGCGGGTCTGGAAGATGTTGATCTCGGTTTTGGCAAACTCTCCTTCGCTGCCACGCGTTCGTCAGAATCCGGCGGTTCTTACACCTTCTCCAGCGATCAAACGCGTGATTACGCCACCGCCACGGCCAACGATGTGTTCGATATCCGTCTGGCGGGGCTGCAAACTAACCCGAATGGCGTACTGGAACTGGGTGTTGATTACGGACGTGCCAATGAGCGTGATGGCTACCATCTGGAAAATGGCGCGTCAAAAGATGGCTGGATGTTCACAGCTGAACATACCCAAAGCATGCTGAAGGGCTACAACAAGTTTGTGTTGCAATACGCCTCCGATGCCATGACCTCACAAGGCAAAGGGCTGCCACAGGGCACCAGCCTGAATAACAACGGTAATATGTACCGGATCCTCGACCACGGGGCGATTTCGCTGGCGGATCGTTGGGATCTGATGTACGTCGCCATGTACCAGGACATCGATCTCGACAATAACCGTGGTACCGAATGGTACACCGTGGGTGTGCGTCCGATGTACAAATGGACGCCGATCATGAGTACCTTGCTGGAAGTGGGCTACGACAACGTCAAGTCACAACAGGCGAATGAGCGCAACGGTCAGTACAAAATCACCCTCGCGCAACAATGGCAGGCTGGCGACAGCATCTGGTCGCGTCCGGCACTGCGTCTGTTCGCGACCTACGCCAAATGGGATGAGAAGTGGGGCTACACCAAAGACTCCTCTGGCGATATCACCTCTTTTGCCGCAGCGGATAGCAGCGGTAACGGCATCCTGACCAACAGTCGCGGTAATAACGACGAGTGGACGTTTGGTGCGCAGATGGAGATTTGGTGGTAATTCGCTAGTTTATCGATCGTTTATTCGGCAGCGGCGGCCATTGCCTGGTTCCGTCGCTGCTGATCTGCTCATAAGGCCAAAACAATGAAAATGACAAAAACACTGGCGGCGCTCTGCCTGAGTGCTGCGCTGCTGGCGGGGCAAAGTCTGCCAGCCTATGCCGATATCACCCTCGTGCCCCAGGATCTCTCTGCGGCACCGACATTCCCAACCGCCAGCCTGCAACAATTGAGCTGGCTCCCGGTAGATGCTTCGCGCACTCAGGTCAGCAAGTTGTCGAACAGCGCTATCCCGACCGGTGCCGCCGGGGTAACGGGCGCAGTGGCAGCCTATAGCCTGCCTGCCAATATCGGTGAACTGAACGTCACTTTAACCAGCGAGGTGGAAAACAATCAGGTGTTCGCACCGAACGTTCTGGTGCTGGATGAAAACCTGCGTCCTGCTGCCTGGTTTCCGAGTAAGTTCTTTACCTATCAGCAACCGGGTGTGATGACACCGGACCGACTGGAAGGGTTGATGAAGCTGACGCCGGTGCCCGGCCAGCGCAAGATTTACTTGCTGGTGTTTACTACCGAGCAGGATCTGACGCAAACCACCACATTGCTGGACCCGGCCAAGGCGTATGCCAAAGGCACCAGCAACGCGATACCTGATATTCCTGATCCGATCGCGCGCCACACCGGCACCGGTACGCTGAAGCTGAAAGTCAAAACCAGTTCTGGCTCGTCAATCCTGGTGGGGCCGTTATTTGGTTCGTCCGGCCCGGCACCGGTGATGGTCGGCAGTACCCAGGCGGCAACGCCGGCCGTCGTGACAACGTCACCTGCACCGAAAAGCGCGCCGATTATGAATGACACCGAGAGCTACTTTAATCAGAACATCCGCCAGGCGGTTGAGCAGGGCAACATTGATAAAGCGCTCAAACTGCTGGATGAGGCCGAACGGCTGGGATCAACCACCGCACGGCCAACGTTTATCAGCAGTGTTAAAGGCAAGGGGTGATGTTACCCCGGCAGTGCTGAGTTGCCCCACCTGGTGCGCTACGGCGCACCTTTTTTATGCGTGCAATAATCGCGTGATAAATCACGCCGCTACGGAACGGCCCGTAGTGGCGCGATTTATCGCGCAAACTAACTGATCTGCCGCCGCTGGTGGATATCCGCCAGCAAAGCATTGACATGCGCATCGCGAAACAGCGTTTCCAGCGTGACGCGCAATTTACGCCGCCAGTTGGGATACTGATCAGTGGTGCCCGGTATATTCACCGGTGCGGCCATATCCAGCCAGTCCTCGGGTTGCAGTCCAAGCAATGCGCTGCTGCTGTCGGCCAGAAAGCCGTGCATTGCATGGTTCAGCGTGGTGTTCATCACGGTCTGACGGATAAATTTCGCCAGGTAGCCAGTGCGGCGCAGGCTGCGCACCAGCGCCTGTTTAGCCGCCCGCCGCTGTTGATGCAACCCGGCGAGGATAATTTTGTCAGGATACAGTCCCAATTTGCTGCCGGTCGTCAGGTCATCACTTTGCCACCAGCCACGCAGCGTCGGCATATCATGGGTGGTGGCAACTGCCATCGCCTGACGCAACCATTGGCGCGGTGGGCGGAAACCCGTTGCCGAGGTTTGCTCAAAATAAAGCACTTTGTAGGAATACACCCCGGCGTCACGCAGTTTGCCAATAATCGCGTCCGGCACGGTTCCCAAATCTTCGCCAATCACCATACAGCGATGGCGCTGGCTCTCCAGCGCCAGGATGGCCAGCAGGTCGTCAATCGGATAGTGGACATAGGCACCCTGGGCCGCGTTGCCGTCGCGCGGGATCCACCACAGACGCAGCAGCGCCATCACATGATCAATGCGCAATGCCCCGCAGTCGCGCATATTCGCCCGCAGCAGGGTAATCCAGGGTTGATAGGCTCGCGCCTGCATTACTTGCGGGTCCATCGGCGGCAATCCCCAATTCTGACCAAGCGGGCCAAGAATATCCGGCGGAGCGCCAACGCTGGCTTGTAAACAATACAGATGGCGATCGCCCCAGGTTTCCGCGCCACCTTGTGCCACCCCCACCGCCAGGTCACGGTATAACCCGATTGGCATTTGCTGTTGCTGGCACACCTCCCAGCAGGCGGCAAACTGGCGGGCGGCCAGCCACTGAAGCCACAGGTAAAAATTCACCTCATCGCTGTGTTCAATACGAAAGGCGCGTACCGCTGCGCTGTCAGGATGCTGCCAGACCTGCGGCCACACCTGCCAACCATAATTGCCCTCGTCCTGCGCCAGCAACGCCGCATGTAGCGCATCAAACACCCCCTGAAGTTGCAAACTTTCACCGCCGGCGGTGACGAAGGCTTCAAAGGCATTGACGTCGGGATCGGCCAGGTCGCGCTGGCAGAAATGTGCCCAGGCGAGACGCAGCGCGGTCAGTTTGAGTTGCGTTACGGCACGATAATCCACCCAGTCGCTGGCACGCACGTCCTGCCATATCTGCCGCGTCGCGGGGGATTGCCACCAGCTTTGTGCATCCTCGCTCCGGATAAAATCGTCCACCGCATTCACATCGATATAAATAACATTTAACCAGCGGCGTGATGAGGGGCTGTAAGGGCTGGCGCTCTCCGGCATCCCCGGAAACAGGGCGTGCAGGGGATTCAGACCAATGAAGGCACCGCCACGCTGCGCCACTTGCTGAAGCATCAGTTTCAAATCGCCAAAGTCACCGATGCCCCAGTTATGCTCTGATCTCAGAGTATAGAGCTGGACGCAGGCTCCCCACAGCGATTCACCGTTCACCAGTTCGCCCGGCTCATAACAACGTGACGGTGTCACGATAATCTTGCAGCTAAAGCTGTTGCCGGCTGATGATAGCGTAAGCTGATGATATCCCTCTGGTAAAACGGGTAAACGTAGCGATTGGTCCGGGACGCATTGTCCTGACCACTCATCGCCGCTTTCGCTTTGCAGCCGCCAGAGCGCCGGACCGGTCAGGGTTGGTGATAACTCCAGCGGCTGACCGTGCTGAAACACCCTCACGGCGGGTAACGGCGCTCGCTCAGCAACAGCGGGTTGCATGGCCGCCAGCAGGCGCTGGCGGGTATCGGCGGAAATAGTTTGCGACTGGCCGTGGGCATCAATGTAATCCAGCGCGATGAGATTGTGTGGTTTCATCGGATTCCTCAGCGTTCCGCCTGCCAGATACGTTGCTGATAATCACGGATCGACCGATCGGAGCTGAACATGCCGCAACGCGCGGTATTCAGGATCGCGGCACGCGTCCAGCCTTCCTGATCGGCCCACAACGTTTCCGCCTGTTCCTGAGCCTTCAGGTAGTGATGGAAGTCAGCCAGCACCAGATATGGATCGCCGCCCTGCGCGTTAAGGCTGTGCAGCAATTCGGCAAAGGCGTGGGTATCGCCATCGCTAAAGGTGCCATCTTCCAGCGCCTTCAGCACCTGATCGAGCTGACGATCCTTCTTGCGCCACACGGCGGGAGCGTAACCCTGTGCTTTCAACGCGTTAACCTGTTCTACGGTGTGACCGAAGATAAAAATATTTTCGCTGCCAACCTGCTCCGCAATCTCGACATTTGCTCCGTCAAGCGTGCCGATGGTCAGAGCGCCGTTCAACGCCAGCTTCATATTGCCGGTGCCGGACGCTTCTTTGCCGGCGGTGGAGATCTGCTCAGAAAGATCGGCGGCAGGGATCAGGCGCTCCGCCACCGAGATGTTGTAGTCGGGGATGAACACCACCTTTAACCGGTTACCGACACGCGGGTCGTGATTGATGACGTGCGCCACTTTGTTGATGGCGTAGATGATGTTTTTCGCCAGCGCATAGCCCGGTGCAGCTTTGGCACCAAACAACACCACACGCGGCGCGAGATTCGCCTGCGGATCGCTGACCAGCGTCTGCCACAACGCGATGATGTGCAGCAATGTCAGGTGTTGGCGTTTGTATTCATGCAGACGCTTAATCTGCACGTCAAACATCGCTTCAGGATTAATAGCGATGCCGGTGCGCGCCAGAACCCAATGCGCCAGCTCAACTTTATTGTGTTGCTTGATGGCGCGATAGTGCGCGCGGAAGTCGGCATCATCGGCAAAGGCTTCAAGGCCCTGCAACGCATCCAGATTGTTGATCCAGGGTTGCGCTAAGGTGTCGCTGATAAGCCGCGCCAGTGCCGGGTTGCATTGATTAATCCAACGCCGGGGGGTGATACCGTTGGTGACGTTATGGAATTTCTCCGGCCACAAGCTGTGATATTCAGGAAACAGATCCTGTACCACCAGTTGTGAATGCATCGCCGCGACGCCGTTCACTGCGAAGCCGCCCACCACGCAGAGGTTTGCCATCCGCAGTTGGTTGTTATGCACCAGCGCCAGCTTCGCCCAGCACGCGTCATCGCCCGGCCAGCGCGCATCGACCTGCTTTTTAAGCTGGGTATTGAGGGTATTGATGATCATCATATGGCGCGGCAGCAGGGCGCGTACCATACGCACGTCCCAGCACTCCAGCGCTTCCGGCATCAGCGTATGGTTGGTGTAAGCAAAGGTGCGGCGGGTGATCTGCCAGGCCTGTTCCCAATCCATCTGATGCTCATCCAGCAACAGACGCATCAGCTCAGGGATCGCCAGTGTGGGGTGGGTGTCATTGAGCTGAATCACTTCGTAATCTGGCAACGTGGCGATGGGGTGTCCGGCCTGATGGTGGCGGCGCAGGATGTCCGCCAGCGAGCAGGCACACTGAAAATATTGCTGCATCAGACGGAGCTTTTTGCCTGCTGCATGATTGTCGTTGGGGTAGAGAACCTTGGTCAGTTTCTCGGCATCAATGCCGGGCTGCTCGGCACGTAAAAAGTCGCCATCGTTAAAGCGTTGCAGGTCGAAAGGCTGTGCATGCTTTGCCTGCCACAGACGCAGCGGTTGCGTGATGCCATTTTCAAAACCGACCACCGGCAAATCCCAGGCTTCACCCTGCAACAGGAACGCCGGTTGCCAACGTGCATTGATCACCTTGCCACCAATGCCAACCGTGACGTTTAACGCGGCGTTATGGCTAAACCACGGATAGCGATCGCGCTGCCAGTCATCCGGCAGTTCCTGTTGCTTACCTTCGACAAAACGCTGGCGAAACAGGCCATATTGATAATTCAGGCCATAGCCGATTGCCGGTTGTCCCACGGTGGCCATCGAGTCAAGAAAACAGGCAGCCAGACGGCCCAGCCCACCGTTGCCCAATGCCGGATCGGTTTCACATTCCAGCACCTCACTCAGATTAATGTCCCACTGTTTCAGCGCATCGTTAACGGCGTCATACCATCCCAGATTCAGCAAGTTGTTCCCGGTCAGACGCCCAAGCAGAAATTCCATCGAGAGATAGTTAACGTGACGTTGAGGTGTGCTGCGGGCGTGAGCGGGAAGATCAGCCAGCATATCGGCCAGTGCACCACTCAGGGCATGCCACCACTGATGTGGTGTCATATCGCGTGCATCGCGTAAACCAAGACGTTGCCACTGGCGGGTGAGGGATTGCATAAAACGTGAACGATCAAAAAGCTGTGTCATAACCGGATGTCCTGTGAGAGCGAATAAAGTCTGCCCGCCAGTGTGCCTGTGGCTGGCTATACGCTCCTCCTCCTGCGGTAAATTCACCAGGGAGGATAAGCAGGGTGGAGAGGGTGAGGGGAATCTGAAAGTGTGTCAGGAATGTGATAACTGCCGCTTTTGTAAAGATTACTTAATGAGTTTGCTTGCAATCACTCCGCGAATAATCGAAGTTGTGTGAATAATAATTTCGAAGCGTAAAAAAATAATCGCTAAATGTAAGGGAGATGCATGCGTCTATGTTAATACCCTCGAAACTCAGTCGCCCTGTCCGTCTGGAAAGCACCGTCACGCGTGACCGCCTGCTGCAAAAACTCACCGCGGCCGGTAATTATCGGCTGGTGTTGGTGACCAGCCCCGCAGGCTACGGTAAGACCACGCTGGTTTCACAGTGGGCGGCGGACCAAAGCAATCTGGGGTGGTATTCACTGGACGAGGGGGATAATCATCCCGAACCTTTTGCTGATTATCTGATTGCTGCGTTGCAACAAGCTACGCAAGGGGGGTGTCCCCGCAGCGAGTTGCTGGCACAAAAGCGTCAGTACATGAACCTCAATGCATTATTTGCGCAACTGTTTATTGAGCTGACGGAGTGGCAAAAACCGCTGTGGCTGATTGTCGATGATTATCATCACATCACTAATCCCGCCATTCATGAGGCAATGCGCTTCTTTTTGCGCCATCAACCCGACAATCTCACGGTGATTCTGCTGTCACGTAATTTGCCGCAACTGGGTATCGCCAATCTGCGGGTACGTGAACAAATGATTGAACTGAGTAGCCAGCAGCTGGCCTTTACCCATCAGGAGGCGAAGCAGTTTTTTGATGGGCGTCTGACGGCACCGCTCGCCTGTGAAGAGAGCAACCAACTGTGTGATGATGTAGCAGGCTGGGCCACTGCCTTGCAGTTGATTGCGCTCTCCGCCCGTCAGGGGGCCAGCTCCGCCCAGGATTCTGCGCGTCGCCTTTCCGGCATCAACGCCAGCCATCTTTCGGATTATCTGGTGGAGGAGGTGCTCGACAACGTTGACGTCGCCACGCGTCATTTTCTGTTGAAAAGTGCGCTGCTACGTTCCATGAACGATGCGCTGATTACTTGCGTCACCGGGGAAGAGAACGGACAGATGCGGCTGGAAGAGATCGAGCGGCAGGGGTTGTTTTTACAACGTATGGATAATTCCGGGCAATGGTTTAGCTATCATCCGTTGTTTGGCAGTTTTTTGCGGCTGCGTTGTCAGTGGGAACTCGCCGCCGAGTTGCCCGCTATTCATCGCGCCGCCGCAGAAAGCTGGATGGCGCAGGGGTACCCGCGCGAAGCTATTCATCATGCGCTGGCGTCCGGTGATGCAGGGATGTTGCGTGATGTGTTACTCGTCCATGCCTGGACGCTGTTTAATCAGAGCGAATTAACGCTGCTCGAGGCATCGCTCAAAACCTTGCCGTGGGAGACATTGCTGGAGAATCCTCGTCTGGTGTTATTACAGGCGTGGTTGATGCAAAGTCAGCATCGTTTTTATGAGGTTAACAGCCTGCTGGCACGCTTTGAAGCGGCGTGTTGTCGCGATATCGACGAGGCATTACGCGGGGAATTTAACGCGGTTCGTGCCCAGGTCACCATCAACAATGGCAACGCCGAGGAAGCGGAACATCTGGCGATGCTGGCGCTGGAGAGCCTGCCTGAAAGTTGTTATTACAGCCGTATTGTCGCCACGTCGGTGTTGGGTGAAGTGATGCATTGTAAAGGCGACCTGGTTAATTCACTGAAGCTGATGCGTCAGACGGAGCAAATGGCGCGACGTGACGAGACCTGGCACTACGCGCTGTGGAGCCTGATTCAACAGAGTGAAATTCTGTTTGCTCAGGGCTTTTTGCAGGGCGCGTATGAGACACAGGAGCGGGCGTTTGTGTTGGTGAATGAACAACACCTGGCGCAATTTCCTCTACATGAGTTCCTGTTACGCATCCGCGCGCAACTGATGTGGGCATGGGGGCGGCTGGATGAGGCCGAGCAGGCGGCTCGCGCGGGTATCCGGGTGTTGAAAGGGTATCAGCAGCAGCAACAAATTCAGTGCCTGGGCCTGCTGGCACAATGCTCGCTGGCGCGGGGCAATCTGGATAATGCCCGCAGTCACCTGAATCGGCTGGAAAACCTGCTGAATAACGGTAACTGGCACAGTGACTGGATCGCCAATGCTGACGAGGTACGGGTGATTTACTGGCAGATGACCGGGGATAAACAAAGCGCCAATACCTGGATGCGCCAGACGGCGAAACCGGCGTTCGCCAATAATCATTTTCTGCAAGGCCAGTGGCGCAACGTGGCGCGGGCACAGATCATGTTGGGTAATATGACGCAGGCAGAGGTGGTGCTGGATGAATTAAATGACAACGCGCGCGCACTACGATTGATGAGTGATTTGAATCGCAATTTGCTCCTGATGAATCAAATCTACTGGCAAACCGATCGTAAAGTTGATGCGCAGCGAACCTTAATTGAAGCCCTGAAGTTGGCACGCAGCACGGGGTTTGTCAGCCATTTTGTTATTGAGGGTGAGATGATGGCGCAGCAATTGCGGCAACTGATTCAGCTCAATATTCTGGATGAGCTTGATAACCACCGGGCGCGACGTATCCTTGATGAACTGAATAAACATCACCGCCATAAATTTGCTCATTTTGATGAGGGTTTTGTCAGCCGTTTGTTAAATCATCCTGATGTTCCGGAACTCATTCGCACCAGCCCATTAACGCAGCGGGAATGGCAAGTGCTGGGACTGATCTATTCTGGCTACAGCAATGAACAGATTGCCGGTGAGCTGGCGATCGCGGCAACAACCATTAAAACGCACATTCGGAATCTGTATCAAAAGTTAGGGGTGTCTCATCGTTCGCAAGCGGTGAATCAGGCGCAGTCAATGTTAAGAATGATGGGGTATGTTTAATGATTTAACCCGTTAAACTCAGTGCCAATAATAAGCGTAGCGGGTGATTTTTTTTATTATCTTTCTTTCTCGTCCTGGTGATGACGTCTATATTTATCAGCAGACTGACTTCATATCGAGGCAGATATGTTTCTAAACTACTTTGCACTGGGCGTTCTGATCTTTGTCTTCCTTATTATTTTTTACGGGATAATTATCCTGCACGATATCCCTTATCTTATTGCAAAATCACGTAATCATCCTCACGCCGATGCGATACATGTGGCTGGCTGGGTGAGCCTTTTTACGCTTCATGTTATCTGGCCATTTCTCTGGATATGGGCCACCCTGTATCGCCCGGAACGGGGTTGGGGAATGCAAAGTCAAAATGATTCGCTGGAACTACTTAAGTTACGCGTTGCTGAACTGGAGCGAAAACAGGGTATAAGTAACGCTCCTCCTGCGGAGTAATCGTATGGATTTACTGATTATTTTGACCTATGTTGCGTTTGCGTGGGCCATTTTTAAACTATTCAAAATACCGGTTAATAAATGGACGGTGCCAACAGCCGCATTGGGTGGCGTTTTTCTGGTAGGCGCACTTATCCTGTTGATGAACTATAACCATCCCTATACTGCTCTGGCACAAAAAGCGGTGATATCCATTCCTATTACGCCGCAGGTCACCGGTATTGTTAAAGAAGTGACCAACAAAACGAACACTGAAATTAAAAAAGGAGAGATGCTTTTTCGCCTGGACAGTACGCGTTATCAGGCGCGAGTGGACAGATTAAAGGCAGATTTAGCGACGGCCATTTCAAATATTCAGACGCTGAAGAGTCAATTAGATGAGGCCATTGCGAATACGAGCAATGTATCAGCAGAACGCGACCGTTTATTAAAAGACTACCAGCGTTATTTACAGGGAAGCAAAGCAAAGGTTAATCCATTTTCGGAAAGTGATATTGATCATGCGCGCCAGAACTACTTAGCCCAGGATGCATTGGTAAAAAGTTCGGTGGCGGAACAGGCGCAAATCAAAAGCCAACTCGATAGCACGGTTAATGGAGAACAATCACAAATTGTCAGCCTGCGCGCGCAACTGGCAGAAGCGCAGTACAACCTGGACCAAACCATCGTTCGGGCGCCGAGCGATGGTTATGTTACCCAGGTGCTGATCCGTCCCGGCACCTATGCCGCAGCCTTGCCACTGCGACCAGTAATGATTTTTATTCCTGAGCAAAAACGACAGATCATTGCGCAATTCCGACAAAATTCATTGCTACGTCTGGAGCCGGGAGATGAAGCTGAAGTGGTATTTACTGCTATTCCGGGTCAGGTCTTTCCCGGAAAATTGACCAGCATTCTTCCGGTAGTCCCTGGCGGCAGCTATCAGGCACAGGGGACGCTACAATCGTTGACCATCACACCTGGCTCTGATGGTGTCCTGGCAGTGATTGAACTGCAACCGAATGCTGATGTGGATGCATTACCCGATGGCATCTTTGCACAAGTTGCTGTTTATTCAGATCACTTTACACACGTATCGGTGATGCGGAAGGTGCTGCTGCGAATGACCAGCTGGATGCATTATCTCTATCTGGACCATTAAAACCCAGCAGGCGTCGCTACGTGAATTCTGAGAGAAGCGCAGGGGGATTGGGCGGGAGATTTTGCGTAGCGCTGCCAGGTGTGTTCCGGTTATTTCGTAGCGGCGCGATTTATCGCGCATCATCCAGCAGTGGTGACGTAAAACCTGCGCGATAAATCGCGCCGCTACGGGATGGGGTGGCGTTGCGGGGTTAGCCGGATATCGCATTTAACATAATTCACGTTATGTGTACTTGTGTTATAGAAGCAAAGCTGACTTAGCCGTTATGAGCTAAACTAACCTGGCCGCTTCGGGCTACCTGCTGAGGAACCTGATATGGCGGCTTCTGGTGCGGAGTTTTTTACGATGAACGAAGTTAACCGGCTTAAAATGATCCAGGACGTTATTGACCGGCGGCTCACTACCCGTCTTGCCGCAGAACGCCTCGGGATCTCCGACAGACACTGCCGCCGCCTGCTTCAGCGTTACCGCGAAGACGGCCCGCTCGGCATGGCTGACCGGCGGCGCGGCAAGCCCAGCAACTATCAGCTGCCTGAAGGCCTTGCTGAACATGCCATCCAGATCATCCGCGAACGTTATGCCGACTTCGGTCCGACGCTGGCCTGCGAAAAACTGGCCGAGCTTCACGGCGTGGTGTTATCCAAAGAGACAGTGCGTAAGCTGATGATACTTTCCGGTCTCTGGATCCCCCGCAGACTGCGTGCACCGAAGATCCAGCAGCCACGCTGCCGACGCGCCTGTGTCGGCGAACTGATACAGATCGACGGCTGTGACCACCGCTGGTTTGAAAACCGTGGCCCGGCCTGCACGCTGCTGGTTTACGTCGATGACGCGACCAGCCGCCTGATGCAGCTCCATTTTGTGAAATCAGAGTCCACGTTTACCTATTTTGAAGCCACACGCGGCTATCTGGAGCAGCACGGCAAGCCGCTGGCGTTTTACAGTGATAAAGCCAGTATCTTCCGCATTAACAACAAAAACGCGGCCGGCGGTAAGGGACAGACTCAGTTCGGACGTGCAATGAACGAACTCAACATCACCGGCATCTGCGCCAACACCAGCTCAGCCAAAGGACGCGTGGAACGCGCCCATCTGACATTGCAGGATCGCCTCGTTAAAGAGCTGCGTCTGCGCGGCATCAGCACGCCGGATGCGGCCAATGCCTTCGCAGATGAGTTCATGGCCGATTACAACCTCCGCTTTGCGAAGGCTCCCCGGCATGATTTTGACGTTCACCGGCCTCTCGATGCAGACGACGATCTTGAGGCGATTTTTACCTGGCGTGAGCCGCGCAAGGTCTCAAAATCGCTGACGGTACGTTACGATAAGATGCTCTGTCTGCTTGAAGATAATGAGCAGAGCCGCCGTGTCATCGGTAAATATCTGGACTCCTGGCAGTATCCGGACGGTCACGTCGAACTCAGAAGTAACGGAACGGTACTTCCCTACTCTGCTTACGATCGCCTGTCTGAAGTTGACCAGGGGGCCATCATTGATAATAAGCGGCTGGGTCACGCGCTGGCGGTGGCTAAGCTGATGCAGGATAAGCGCGATAACACGCGCTCACAGGCACTTCCTGCCGGAACAGGCCCGGGCCGGAGGGTCGGGAAGAAAGACCCGAACAAAAAACGGCAGCGGGCAATAAACGAAGATGATTTACTGGAAGCCGTGAATGATTTACAGACGCGCGGTAAAGAGATATTTGGCGGTTAAACCCTGTGTTTAACCTGAACAACGGACAACTCAGCTTGGCCTGAACCCGGTCATCTGTGCTTAGGTTCAACATGTGTTGTTACTCCAAAGCGCTAATGGGAGATGCGGAGATGCGGATGTTTTCCTGGACTGTTATGTTGTGATCCCCAGATGCTCCCGGTACTTCACCGGACTCATCGCACCCAGTTTCTGCCGTAGTACATTTCATTTTTGACCCGCCCGAAGAAGCCCTCGCACGCTGCGTTATCCGACGAACAACCTTTGCGCGACATAGACCTTACAAGACCCGACCTGTTGATACGATCCAGCCAGCCCGGCCATCGGTAATGACTGCCTCTGTCACTGTGTATCACCGGTCTTTCATTTTCCCTGAGCGTATCGATCGCATCATCGAGCATGGCATTGACCAGTTTTGCGTCCGGACGTGTCCCTATGGCCCAGCTCACCACTTTGCCATCAAAACAGTCGATGACTGGCGACAGATAGACCTTGCCTGCCGGAAGATGGAACTCGGTAATATCGGTCAGCCACTTCTCATTTGGCCGGTTGGAACGAAAATTTCTGGCGAGGAGATTTTCTGGGGCCTGACCGATTTCTCCGCAGTAAGCGCTGTATCGCCGGCGCCCGGCACGCTTAACAATCAGCTGTTCTTCAGCCATCAGTCTGCGGACGACCTTTTCTGAGATGTATGTGTTGTTTTCACGGAGCATCGCATGGAGGCGCCGGTAGCCATAGCAGCGATAATTGAGACTGTCCGCAACTGGATGATCTCAGACGGACTCTGGCGGCCGCATTCACGGCGTCAGGCTCACATTTATCAGCCACGACACCGGCGCGACTGTCTCGGCGAACTGGTGCAGCTGGACGGATCTCATCATGCCTGGTTTGAGGATCGGGCACCGAAGTGCTGCCTGCTCGTGTACGTTGACGATGCCACCGGCCGCCTGATGCACCTGCGCTTCTGCGATTCGGAGTCAGCATTCGATTATATGACAGCAACACGGGAGTATATTGATTTACATGGAAAACCCGTCGCATTCTACAGCGACAGGCACGCCGTTTTCAGGGTTAACGGTACGGACGCACGCCGCAGCGGTACCACACAGTTTGGCCGTGCACTGCGCGACCTCAGCATAGAGCGCATCTGCGCCAACAGCAGCCAGGCCAAAGGCCGCGTGGAGCGCGCCAACCAGACACTGCAGGATCGGCTGGTGAAGGAGCTGCGGCTGCACAACATCAGCTCCATCAGCGAGGCGAACCGCTGGATTACGGGCTTTATCGACGACTTTAACCGCCGTTTTGCACGACCTCCCAAGTAGATGACACTTTAACTTAGCCACTGAGACGACATCTTAATAATGGATAGACATGTGTTATAGAGGCAAAGCTGACTTAGCCGTTCTGGAGATGCGGATGTTAGGATATTTGAAAATGCCTGTTTTTAGTCAGTTCATAATATGCCCTGGTCATTATGCTGTTATTTTAAGCTATATAAAAAACGTTTTCTTTTCTCATACAAAACGCAAACCTTTTAAAGTTCAAATTAAGCCATCCGCCTTTTCCGGTTATCCGATCTATTGAACCAACCTCGCTGTTTGCTGACTAATATGTTAACTTTTGCCGTCATGTTAACGTTCTTAAGGTGTTAACGGTGCGCGCCTAATTTTCGACCAGCCAGAGCAGTCTGTGCGCAGAGGATACCAGATATGAAGGTTTTAATTATTTGTCGGGATAATATTGGCGACACGCTACTGACGACGCCGCTTTTAAGTGCGCTCGCACAGTCAGGCCAGCATCAGGTCGATGTGCTAACCAATAATTATGCGGCACCGGTATTAAAAAATAATCCCGATATACGACAACTTTTGTATTACACCAAACTACATCACCGCGACGAAGGTCAGGGTCGACTGAACTGCCTGTTCCAACGATTGATGCTGATGATTAACCTGAAAAAGCAGAAGTATGATGCGGTGGTCCTCGCAAAAAGCCGCTGGGACCAGCACGGACTGAAATGGGTAAAAATCATACGTCCTGGCAGAGTCATTGCTTTAGGCGAAGAGTCACATCCGCTGATTACCGACCTGCTCCCACCGGCCAGTCAGTCTCAGCAACATATCAGTGAAATCCTGTTCAGCCTTGGACGACCGTTTAATCTCAGCGCCACTGCGCCAGGTAAACTGACGCTTTTGCCGGATGCTGAGAGTGCAAACAACCTGCGTAACAGCTACGCCATCGATCCCTCTCTCCCGGTTTATGCATTACAAATTAGCGCCCGCAAGCCAAGCCAGCAATGGGAGGCCGCCCGGTTCGCTGAACTGGCAGACAAAATTGCTACCCGGCATCGTTGTCAGATTATGCTGCTGTGGTCACCCGGTAGCCGAGACAATCCACGCCATCCGGGTGATGACGACAAAGCTCGCGAAATTATGGCACTTTGTACGCACCTGCCGGTGAAAGCGGTGGCGACAACCACCCTGCCACAGCTTATCGCGGCCATGTCCTTATCTCGCGGCCTTGTAAGCAGTGACGGTGGCGCGATGCATATTGGCGCTGCGCTGGGACTTCCGGTTGTCGCGCTATTTGGTGACAGTGACCCGGCATGCTGGCATCCCTGGCAGGTGAAGCATAAGGTATTGCAACCAGCCTCGCGCCATGTCAGCTCGCTCAGTACGGATGAGGTCTACGACGCATTTCTGCAAACCATCATTCAGTAACCACCTCAGGCCAGTGTCCAAGTCTGGCCGCTTCGCATAGCAGTGCAACCGTCAAGGGGTGATAAGAAAACCCCTTCCGACGGGTAAACAAAGGGAATTGCAGGCGTGTTGCCGGAAAATAGCGTGCATCATCATAATGCTTTGAACTGACTGCAAAAGTGATAAAAAAGTCATTCATCAGATCTGCAAATTCAAACTCATTCAGGGGTAACCTTTGCACGTAAAAGTTGGGGTGATCAACTTTCTTAAACCAACCTAGCGCGGTTGGCTTGTTATGATATTCGATTAGAGCAATCACCGCTGCCAGCATGGAGGGTTGTGGCGTGTTAGTCATTATCCCACCAGTTTCACTATGGCTTGTTCGACCTCTTCAACGGTGATCGAAGTCATGGGATGTTGCGAGTCATCTTCAGGCGGGCGGTGAATAATGATATGACGGTCACTGTCCTGACAGGGGCCGGTATAACGTGGATTGGCGGTAGAAAAGAGGCTGACGGTACGAACCTGCGCAGCGACCGCAATATGCATCGGTCCTGTATCACCCGTTACCAACAGATCCAGGCTGCGGATCAAGTTAATCAAGCCGCTGAGATTGGTTTTACCCGCCATCGGCGTAACATTTTTTCGGTAATGCAGCGGCAGGCTATCAATAAACTCCTGTTCAAGATGCTGCTCATGCGGCGCACCGGTCACGATGATTTCACAGTCAGGCCAACGAGTAAGCAGCGCTGCCACCAACTGGCAGAATGATGTTAGTGGCCAGCGACGAATATCTTTAGATGCACCTAACTGAAATCCAATACGCAGGTGGTCACCTGATCTCGTAACGCTGCTTTCCGATTCCGGCAGATGCATCCGGGTCTGATGCGACTGCGCACCGAGCGACTCAATCAATTTAAGTTTGCGTTTAATGGTGTGATCGTCGAAATAACCCGAGTAATGGTCCAGATGTTTATTAAGAAGTGGCGACTCGCTGCCGTAATGGTCGCGCACAATGACCTTACTGCCAGTTAATACTGCGCTCATAACATCGTACGGAAAATGGCCGTGTAATATCACCGATAAGTCGGGTTTCTGCCGGCGCAACTTGAAGAACAATGGCAGGTAATTCAGTAACTTATTGTCCCATATATAGATTTTATCAAACCACTGATAGCGGCTAACTAAATCCTTATTCTTCTTACTGGAAACCAAAATGAATTGACTGGCAGGGAAGCGATTTTTAAGGCTCCAAATAGCCGGTGTATTCATCAGAAAATCGCCCAGTGCAGTGGTGGAATAGATCACCACAGTTTTGGGATTAAGATCGTGTAAGGAAGGTGCTGTTTCCCTGCTAAAAAATCGCGAGTAAAGCGTTAAAATTTGGTCTATGAGATATAGTTTTTTTTTCTTCACGTTTGCAGCACCCTAACTGTATAAAAAATACTCAAAAAAGTCTTTTATGGATATTTAGAGGTTAATCCGGGGATTAAAGTTCATTGCGAAAGCACATTTTCATCCGGTTAACCTCAGATTAACTGGACAGGCTTCAGTTTGGCAATCTTCTCTAATGTACAGGGATGATGATTATAGCCCAGCAACATCACAGCATCACCTGATCCGAAGGGGTTATCATTTACTTCAAGCCACCGATTCTGGCTGCGCTATCACCCTTCAAACCCGGCCTGAAAAACGACCTCACTCCCCTTTCCTTTTCATCAGAAAACAGTAGCAAGTGACATTCAAAACCGGGAAATCAGGGTGACATTATCAACATGGATAGACAAAATCTACCGATTGGTTAGGTTAAAGAATCTGTGTGCCGCTGGATTGCTGTTTCCTTTCTCATAACCTCGGAGAATTCAGAACGGTCTTGTTGTCTAATTCGTTGTTCCTTTTTGTGATTTCATCATTTTTTTGTGCATTTCAGTCATATTTTGGTGTGCCATAGCGCTGTTGTTTTGCATCATTTGATGAGACATAGCAGCCTGGTCATGAGCGCCCATATCCATCATTTTCATGCTTTCTCCCTGGGGGGTGCTTTTATCAGAGGAAGACTGAATCTGGTGGGCTGGAGCCTGCGCATTATTTACCATGTCGTGGATATTTATTTTTTCTGCTGCCCAGGAATATGAGGTAAAGGTCATAATGGCAACAAGCGATACAAGGATTTTTTTCATAGTGGATCTCCGGTTTAAAATTCCCCATGCAGCCAACAACTTAAATTCCAATAAGTGGTTGATATCTGACCTGGGTGGTGGTTACTCAGAAAACGGTGTGAAACTTCTTTTCCACTCTGTTCCTGATTTATAGTCATTATAAAAAACCACCTCTGTTCATCGCATGACTAAATCATGACATTTATGTCACCAGAAGCGCACCCGCCCCAGGGTTACCGGAAACTCCACTGCACAGTGATAACAAACACGCTGGGAATGATAATCCCCGTTTCGATGCCAAAATAAGAAGTGAAATTATATTGAAAGCCATGATAAATATAAGGTGAAAATCCAATGCCAGTTGCCTTTTTAAAATCATGATAAGAACCGTGATCACCACAATTTTTAAATGCATCGAAAAAGAACTCGCCGGTATATCCATATACGCCTTTGAACACCCACCCGTTATCCCAGGAGGCCCAGTCCCTTCTCACGCCCATCGCAAGACAACGATCGTCGAAACTATTTTTCATTGTGCCAAGTAACACGCTGTATTTCGAATCTTCAGAGAGTTTACGCTCAACAGAAAAAAAGTTATTTTCGAAATTCTCTGTGTATTGCCCGTGATTCCCGGTCAGATGGTAAACAAAAGAACCGGTATTGACTGAATAGAGATTTATTTCACTGGCATGACACCAGAAAACCACAACGAGCAAATGATATCCTAATGTTCGGATTATTAATTTATGCATTTTAATATCCAACTTAATAAGAAAGGAAGTCGAACAATTCCTGCACACTTACCCACGTTTTGGTTTTACATGAAGGCTTGCTGTATCCAAGCATAGCCCATTACGCCCTTCCTCCCCTGCCTTATAGCTCAAATTTTAACCTTACCTGCCCGCCATTACGCTATATACCGGGAAAAACACCGCCTTATGTAAGGATTGCGTAAGCCTATCGATCATAAAATCCCATTTCTCTGTAATGATTGAGAGTGTAAATGTAATAAAATATTAACAGGAGGAAGGAAATGGTAGGGATTTCAACGTTAGGAATAGGCTCTGGGCTAAAACTTGATGAAATTCTCGACAAGCTCACCAGCGCCGAGAAACAGGTTCTGACACCCATTTCAAAGCAACAAAGTGCGGCCACAGCGAAGCTGTCGGCCTATGGCAGTCTGAAAACAGCCATCCAGAGTTTTCAGACTGCCAACAGTAAATTGCAGGAAAGTGGGCTATATACCCAGACCAGTGCAACCAGTAGCACCACCGCCTTTAGTGCCGACTCGGGTGGGAGTGCCATCCCCGGAAAATACACCATCAGTGTGACACAACTGGCGCAATCCCAGACGTTAACCAGTGCGGCAAAGAGTGATTTGAAGTTACCACTGGGTAGCGATGCTGATAGTCGGACGCTGAAAATTCGCATGGAGGATGGCAAAGAGCACAGCATCACCTTAAGCAAAGATCAAACTTCGCTTTCTGCGCTGCGCGATAGCATCAATAAGGCTAATGCCGGTATCAGCGCGAGTCTGATCCGCGTATCCGATAAAGAGTATCGCCTCTCACTGACTGCCACCGAGACAGGGACCGGTCATGCGGTGAAAGGTATTGAGGTGACTGGCGATGACACGTTGCAGGATTTTATCGGTTACGACGCGGCAGTCACCACCAAAGGGTTGACACAGAATGTTGCGGCGCAAAACGCGCTCCTTAGCATTAACAATGTCAGCATAGAGAGCAGCAGTAATGTTATTACCGATGCGGTTGAAGGTGTAACGCTTAAGCTAAATGACCAGACATCCGGCACGCAAACGCTCAGCATTACCAGCGATAATTCTAAAGCGAAAACCGCCATTACCGACTGGGTCAATGCCTACAATTCGCTCCAGGATACGATGAGTAACCTGACCAAATATACGCCCGTCGATGCTGGTCAGGATCAAGATACAAAAAATGGTGCGCTATTAGGTGACGGCACGCTGCGAATAATCCAGACGCAATTAAAAGGCATTCTGGCCAATGGCTCGGGGTCGGCAACGTTTAAAACCCTCACCCAGGCGGGTATCACCACCGATCCTCAAAACGGCAAACTGAGGCTTGATGCCGACAAGCTCAGTAATGCTATCTCTGCCACACCGGACGCAGTGCGGGATATCTTCACCGGAGATGGTAAAACCACCGGCGTGGCGACCGGGCTGGGAACCGGATTGGCAGCAATGCTGAATAGCAAAGGTGTTCTGCAAGGAGCGACGGACAGCATCAGTAAAAAGCTAAATGCGCTGACCGATCAATATAATAACGCCAGTAAAAAAATAGATAACACCATAGCCCGTTATAAAAGCCAATTTACTCATCTGGATACCATGCTTAACGCATTAAATAATACCAGTACTTATCTCACCACACAGTTCGAAAATATGCAGAACAGTAATAATAAATAATAAAAACGCCCCCAAATGGGGGCGTTTTCCGTCTGACGATTACTGATTACGGCAGTTTATATGCAATCACATAATCACCCAATTTGGTGCCAAACGAGCCGTGACCGCCCGCCATAATCACCACATATTGCTTACCATCAACCGAGTAGGTCATTGGCGTGGCTTGCCCACCGGCTGGCAGGCGCGCCTGCCACAGCAACTCACCATTCCGCACGCTATAGGCGCGCAGGTAGTTATCCAGCGTACCTGCCACGAAGAACACATTGCCTGCGGTGGTCACCGGGCCACCCAACATCGGCACACCCATTTTGAACGGCAGCGGCACTGGAGCACTGTCACGTACCGTACCGATACGTTTTTTCCAGACAATCTGGTGATTTTGCAGATTGATCGCCGAGACGAAGCCCCACGAAGGTTGCAGACAAGGCAGGCCAAACGGCGACAGGAACGGATTCAGCTCCACGCCATAGGGCACACCGTACATATGTTGCACGCCAGACTCAGAACCTGAGCCAGCGGCACCATCGGCACCTGGCTCGATTGGGTTACCCGGCCCGCGCGGGATCAGTTTCGAGATAAACGGCATCGCCATCGGGTTGGCAATTGCGATCTGACGGTCGGTATCCACCGCAATGCCACCCCATTCGAACATGCCGAAGTCACCAGGGAATACCAGTGTCCCCTGCTCTGACGGCGGCGTGAACGGGCCTTCATAACGCAGACGATGGAACATCACGCGGCACACCAGTTGGTCAAACATGGTGGCGCCCCACATATCCTTGCCCTGCAATTTCTGCTGAGGACGGAAGGTCAGTTCAGAGAACGGTTGGGTTGGATTCAGATGATCGCCCTGCGCTGGACCCTGTGGTACCGGGGTTTCCGGTGCCGGAATCACCGGCTTGCCGGTTTCACGATTCAGTACAAAGATGTTGCCGGTTTTCGCCGGTACATACACCACCGGAACGGTGTTGCCATCTTTATCGGTGATATCCGCCAGCGTCGGTTGCGACGGCAGATCCATATCCCACAGGTCATGATGCACCGTCTGATAGAACCAGGCCAACTTGCCGGTTGACGCGTGCAGCGCTAACAGGCCGCTGGCAAAACGCTCTTGCTCCGCCGTGCGGTTGCCACCCCAGATATCCGGTGTGGAGACGCCCATCGGCAGATAGATAATGTCACGTTTGGCATCATAAGCGGCAGGTGCCCAGGAGTTCGGTGAGTTAGCGGTGAAGGTTTCACCATCCGCAGGCAGCGCATTGGGATCTTTAGCACCCGGGTCAAAGGCCCACACCAGTTTGCCACTGTTGATATCGAAACCACGAATGACGCCAGAAGGCTCGTGGGTTGACAGGTTATCCGTGACTGAACCTGCGATGATCACCATATTATCGGTGACAATTGGCGGAGATGTCGGTTCGTAGCCACCCGGATAGGCATTTGGCTGCAGATGTTGCAGATTCAGTTCACCATTGTTGGCGAAGCTCTGGCAACGTTCACCGGTCTGAGCATCCAGCGCAAACAGACGGCCATCATCCACCGGCAGGAAAATGCGGCGCGCGCAGATGGCAGGCTGGCTGGCGTTGCTCGCTGCGGCCGTTGGCATTTCATGGTACGACACGCCACGGCAGGTGATGTGCTGGAAAGTCGGGTCTGACTTCAGCTGCGGGTCAAAACGCCACTTCACTTTGCCGCTGGCAGCATCCAGCGCAATCAGAATTTGATGTGGGGTACACAGATACAGCATGTTGCCGATTTTCAGCGGGGTCACTTCATTGGTGATCTCGCCAGGATCATTCGCGGTTTTGTGGTCACCCGTTTCGAACTGCCACGCAACCTGAAGATCCTTGACGTTGTGTTCATTGATCTGTTGCAGCGGTGAATAACGGACGCCTTCCTGGGTACGGCCATAGGCTGACCAGTCTTCCGCCGGAACGGTGGATGTCGCCGGGGCTTTATCGGTCAGCGGCAGCTCACCGTTGATTTCCTGGGGATCGTGCAGTGCAGAACCGGCCAACAACGCCACATTAACCAGCAGCGCGACCAGCATCGCCCCCAACGGTTTGTTGTTGCTGACAGAGAATTGACGGTAGCTGAAAGGCAGAATTAACCAGATACCCAGCAACACCCAGATATCCAGACGTGGAACCAGCGTCCAGTAATCGCTCCCGGCTTCATGCCAGGCCCAGATAGCGGTAAAGAACAGAATCGCAGCGTAGAGGTAAAGCGCACTGCGCTTTCTCTTCAGCAATAGCCAGCTAAACGCTGCCATTGCCAGGCCGCTAATCAGGTAATAAGCACTGCCGCCCAGCGACAGTAACCAGACACCACCAATCAGCAGCCAGGCAGCGCAAACCACTGAAAAGAGTAGCGTTAACAAATTTAGAATTCGGGAAGCCCGTGACATTTTATTAACCTTGAAGGAAAAAGCGTGACAACTGTAAAGAAACTACAGCATTAGTGTAATCGTTATCACAATGTTGCTACATTATAATTCCGTGCGATATTTTTAAGAAAAGTCACTTACTTGTTAAAATACATAAAGTTAAATAAATTCCGCGAGTTGAAGATAAATATTCGGTATTATTCCGCTGATGTGGAAAAGGGAAGCAAAAGCACAGGTTGTGGAAGCGATACCACTAAAATAAAAGAGCGGCCAAACAGGCCGCATTGTTGCCGGACAGAGGATGCCAGAACGCGTTGCCGTATGTTGTAATTAAGATGTTTATCCCTGCCAGCGCGACTGCCGGATAATGTGACAGAAATTCATCGGCTGAAACGCGGGATCCTTATCCTTCAGGACATCGGCTTTCACATTGCCAAAGGTGGTTTGCGGACGATGTTTGATACCGTCATAGAATGCCTGAATGATCTCTTCCTTGAAACTGGCGCTACGCGGATGTTGTGCCACCACGGCCTCCCGGTCATCCGCCGCAAACCCTTCATAGCCGATCCCCAGTACGTCCATCTCCACGCCTGCCGTGACCAGCGCAATTTCCGGGGCCATAAACTCCGGAATGCCAGGGGTGGTATGTAACGCAATGCCCGTCCAGACTTTATCGATTTCGCCCTCTTCCACCCCATAACCGCGTAAAAACTCACGCGCCGCATTGGCTCCATCCACTTCAAAACGCTTATCGCAGCTGCAATGTTCATGGGTCAGCCCGATATCGTGGAACATGCAGCCAACGTACAGCAACTCATGGTCGACTTTCAGATTGCGTTGCTGGCCTGCTAAAGCCGCCCAGTAATAAACCCGGCTGGAATGGTTGAACAGCAGGTCAGATTCAGTGTCACGGATAAAAGCGGTTGCGTCTCGCATCATCTGCGTATCGGGAATGCGAATGCCTTGTACGGTGAAGTTCATCATGTGTCTCCTGTTGGATGTCTGGCTGCCATTCTAAAAGGATGCGAGAATGTCTACATTAGTCATGAATTGACGATTTCGGACATTGCGATATAAACAGACTCAGGAGATGAAGATGGTGCATAACGTCGTGATATTGGCGGTGCCTGGCGTCCAGCTGCTGGATGTGGCAGGCCCACTGGATGCATTTGCTGAAGCCAACCGCATTCTGCATCGTCAGGTCTACCAGCCGAGGGTGATGTCATTAGCGGGTCGGGAGATTGTGGCCTCTTCCGGTGTCAGACTCTCCGCCGATTGCCAATTGGACAATCCTGTTCCTGAAGGCGCGATGAGTTTTCTTATCGCAGGTGCCCCAGATGCCGAGAATTTTTCCCTCAACGCGATACAACTTGCCGCCATCACCCCACTCTGTCTGCACAGCCAACGTTTTGGCTCGGTGTGTACTGGCGCGTTATTGCTGGCACAAACTGGCTTGCTGGATCATCGCAGAGTCACCACCCACTGGTCGGTTGCCAAAACCCTGACGCAACGCTACCCGGCCATTGCGCTGGACGCTGATGCGCTCTATGTCGCGGATGGCCCACTGCGCACGGCGGCAGGCGTCACATCGGGCATGGATTTAGCCCTGCGCTTTATTGAAGAAGATGTGGGGCGTGAAGTGGCGCTGGATGTTGCGGCGAATCTGGTGATGTTTTTCAGGCGGCCTGCCGGACAAGGGCATTTCGTACGTAAACAGCAGACCTCTCTGGACGGTCGTTCAGCATTGCAGGATCTGCAACGCTGGACATTATCGCATCTGGCTACGGTAAAAAGTGTTGCGCAGATGGCCGCGCATATCCAACTCAGCACCCGTCATCTGAACCGCCTGTTTCATCAGGAAATGGGCGTCAGTTCCGGTGAGTGGCTGGAGGAATCCCGCATCACCCTGGCGCGCGAGCTGCTGACCGCCAATCACCCGGTAAAATCTATCGCCGCGCTCTGCGGGTACAGCAGTAGCGATGTGATGCGGCGAGCATTCATTAAAGTCACCGGTTTAACGCCGGCGGTGTATCGGAAGATTTATGCGGGGCCAGAGCCTGTTGCAGATAGCCAATAAACAATCGTGTTTTGGTATTGACGTATTTGGCGTTAAGCGTAACAGCAAACAATGAGATCACCGGACAACGATAATCCGGCAACACCTCGACCAAATCGCCTGTCTGTAAATGCGGTTGCACCACAAATTCAGGTCCATAGACAATTCCGGCATGTTGTAAGGCCAGTTCAACCATTATGCCGGTGTTGTTGGCGAGAACGCGACAGCTGGGCACGATTTGACTCACCTCACCGCTGGCGGCGCTAAAACGCCACGGCGATGTTGTCATGGTACCCGAGTAACCTATCAGGACGTGGTGATACAAATCCTCCGGCAACACCGGCATACCCGCCCCCGCCAGATAACGAGGCGTGGCACAGGCTAATAAGCGATAATCGATGATACGTCGGGCAACCAGATCCGAGTCAGGCAACTGGCCGATACGAATCGCCAGATCAACCCCCTCATCAACCAGATCGATAAAGCGATCAAGAAGCTGCAACTGAATATCGACCTGCGGATAATCACGCATAAACGCAGCAATTAACGGTGCCAGATACAGGGTGCCAAAGGTGACCGGGGCCGCGATGCGCAGGCTTCCCTGCGGGGAAATATGTTTCGCTGTGGCTTCCTGCTCCGCTTCACGAATATCGTTCAGGATACGTTTTGCTTTTGCAAAGTAGGATGCACCGGCATCGGTGAGGTTTAACTGATGGGTGGAGCGTTCCAGCAACCTTACCGATAGCGCTTCCTCAAGCGCGCTGAGGTAGCGCCCCGCCATAACGGCGGAGAGACTCAATCGGCGCGCCGCGGCCGCGATGCTACCCTCTTCTACCGCGGTGACAAATACTGACATGCTAACGAGTCGGTCCATCCTGCCCTTACCTTGTATATATTTTTAGTACTTACCATAGCTATTTTCTCGCTGATTCCAAACCATTACGTTGTTGCAGATACTGTTGCTGACGATTTCTCAGACGACGAGGCAACAATGAAAATAGTCAGCAAGGGTGTAGAACTGCATGTAACCGATAACGGCAGTGGCGATATTGCATTGGTTTTTATGCATTTTTGGGGAGGTTCTTCTGCAACATGGTCTTCGGTGATCAATCTCCTCAGCCATACATTCCGTTGTGTCGCGATTGATGCACGCGGTTCAGGAGAGTCAGCGGTTGGTGGGCAGGGCTATCGCACTGCTGACCATGCCGATGACGTTTACAATGTGATCAAAGAGTTAAACTTGAAACGGGTGATTTTAGTTGGACACTCAATGGGTGGGAAGACGGCCCAACTGCTCGCCAGCCGTCTGAATCAGGAGGTCGAGGCTCTCGCGCTGGTGGCTTCCGCCCCGCTCGCCCCGATGAACATCAGTGAAGAACAGCGCAGCCAGATGCGTATGGCTTACAGCAGCCGTGAATCGGTGCTCTGGACACTGGAAAACGTCTTAACCGCAGGGCATTTGACGGCTCAGCAACAAGAAATGCTGGTCCGGGATGCGCTTCGCGTCAGTGACGACGCGGCAGATGGCTGGATCTTTACGGCATCGCGTGAGGACCTGCGTGCTGCCGCCGAACACATCCATCTGCCAATCATCATTATGGCGGGTGAGCACGACCGGGTTGATCCTCCCGCAGTGGTTCAACAGGCGATCGCCGGACTTTATCCCTGGGCTGACGTCCATATCATCCCCGGTAAAGGCCATCTGCTGCCGGTGGAAGCCGCGCAAACGGTGGCAAACCATCTCAGCACCTTTGCCAGCTCAATACAGGGTTAACCCTGCCCCTGACAGCCTGCCTGTCAGGGCTTTTCCCGTTGATCGAGGTGCAACTGGAGAAAGGTCAGATCCAGCCAGCGGCCAAATTTGTTACCCACCTCACTGACGCGACCGGCATCGCGAAAACCGAGTTTTTTATGCAAAGCAATCGAGGCTGTATTTTCCGACTCGATACCCGCAACCATCACATGTTTTCCCTGTTGCGTGGCGTGGGTGATGAGCGCATGCATCAACGCTTCCCCAACGCCTTTGCCACGCGCAGTTTTCAGCACGTACACCGAGTGTTCCACGGTAAAGCGGTAACCATCCCACGGACGCCAGTCACCATAGGAGGCGTAGCCAAGCACCGCCTCATCAGCATTAACCGCCACCAACACCGGAAAACCGGCGTGCTGACGGTCAGCCATCCACTGCACACGGTTCGCCACATCGACCGTTTTATCATTCCAGATTGCCGTGCTGTGCAGCACCGCGTCGTTATAAATGTCGGCAATCACTGCCGCATCCTGCTCCACTGCCGGGCGTATATTCATTCTGGACACCTCATGGTTCTGTCACTAAAGTAGATGGTTCGTTCACTATATTATTTATCTACTATGTCAGACGAAAAATCCAGTAAAGAAGACAGCATAAATATCCGTATTGGACAAAAAGTAAAAGCCGAGCGGGAAAAACGCGGCTGGTCACTGACCGATTTGGCGGATAACTCTGGGGTTTCCCGCGCCATGATCCACAAAATTGAACGCGGCGAAAGCAGCCCGACGGCGACCCTGTTGGCGCGACTTGCCGGTTCTTTTGATATGAGTATGTCGCAGTTGATCGCCCTGAGCGAAGTGCAGACCGGCACCCTGATCCGACAGGCGCAGCAACCGGTCTGGCAGGACCCAGAGACCGGTTATATTCGCCGTCATGTCTCACCAGGTCAGATACCTGTGGATCTGGTCAGTGTCGATTTACCGGCCGGGGTGAGCGTGCCAATGCCAGCGATATCCTATCTGTCACGGCGTCAGTTGATTTGGGTGCTGGAAGGAACGCTGAGTTTTCAGGAAGGGGATCATACCTTTGAAATGCAGCAAGGTGACTGCCTCGAACTGGGGGATCCCAGCGACTGCATCTTCAGCAACACCACAACGCAGCTCTGCCGCTATGCCGTGGTGGTGCTGAAAAATGCGTAATCTATTTCGCGGGCTGAAGCGTGATGCGCGTCAGCTCGGAAGGACGACCTAAGCGCACCGCCATCCCCGGCCACAACGCCGTGCCGTTGTTAACGTACAACTGCATCCCTTCCACCGCATACAGGCCCGAAACATAGCCGCCATTGGGTTTGGCAAACAGGCGATCAAACCCGGCGATTAACCCGCCGTGGGTATGCCCGGAAAGCTGCACGTCAGCCCCCTGCGCCGCATTTTGTCGGGCATTGCGCGGTTGATGATCCAGCAACACGACCGGGGCACGCTCCGGCGCGCCCACCAGCGCACGCGCCAAATCCGGACCAGGAGCACCTCTGCCCGGTGCTGAAGCATCGGTCACCCCGGCAATCACCAGACTGGCTCCATCACGCGCCACCACCGTATGGCTATTGAGCAACGGCTTCAGCCCCAGCGAGGCGAGGTGATCGGTCCAGGCCGCCTGCTCAAAGAAATATTCGTGATTGCCGGTGATGGCAAACACGCCATCCGGGGCGTTAAGGCCGCGCAGCGGTTCAACATCAGCGCGCCGATTTTTCAGAGTGCCATCAATGACATCGCCGGTGATCACAATCAGATCAACATCAAGCGCCATCGCTTTTTTCACCATCTTCGTGGTCCACCGGGCATTGAACAGCTTGCTGATGTGCAAATCCGTCAGTTGCAGCAGTTGGTAGCCCTCAAATTCTGGCGGCAGGTTTTTGATGTTAAACACCACATCCTTGACCGGCGGCACGCGTATCGCCTGATGCACGCCGACCGCCGCCAGCAACATGGCGACGCCCCCTGCACCATAACGCAACGCGGGAGCTATCGTCAGCGGATGTCCCAACAACAGCGCAAGCAATGCCGCCGCATCCATCACCACCTGCAACATGGCGAGGAACAGCACCGCACAGAAGGCCCAGTTGAACAGGATGATCACCGGACGCGGCATTTCTGGCGACATGATACTGCCGGAGGTGAAGCGACTGAAAAACAGGTATTGCGTGGCGAGCAGCACCACGGCAGAAAACACCAGCTTCACCGCGAGTGGCAAGGCCAGGGGCGCAATAAAGCGCGCGATAACATACCAGCCGGGAATGCTGAAGATCAGGTGAAACATCGTGAGTCCCTGGGAATTGAATAAGGTTAAGGCAGCACAGTATCCAACAAAAAAAAGACAGCGGCTTTTCAAAACAGGCGGTTTCGGTTACCTCCCGCGGCGCTGCAATTTGCAGCAAACGATCTCCATCCGGATGTACAGACGTCTGGATGTAGATTATAGTGCGTGCGCAATGTAGCACCGCGATTTATCGCGTAATCGTGCGGAAAAGGTCAAAATCCGCGCGATAAGTCGCACCGCTACGCGAGAAATGCGCACCAGATTATCCAGATATGCTGAAGGGAACGTCGTTATGAATAAAAAATTACTCTCCGTACTGTTGGCCGCATCCGTTACGCTGCTCAGCGCCTGCAATAAAGACAACGACAACAGTGTCAAGGTGGCGATCAACACCGGACCAGACCAGGCGCTGTGGGACACCGTTAAGCAGGTGGCGCATGACAAATATCATCTCGACGTCGATGTGGTGGCTTTTAACGACTACGTCCAGCCTAACGAAGCGCTGTTCAACAAAGATGTCGACGCCAATGCCTTCCAGAGCCTGCCGTATCTGGAAATGCAGTCCAAAGAGCGTGGCTATCATTTTGCCGTGATCACCAATACCTTCGTGTTCCCGATTGCCGGTTACTCACGCAAGATCAAGTCATTAAAAGATCTGCCGGATGGCGCGACCATCACCATTTCCAATGAAGCTACCACCCTGGGCCGCAGCCTGCTGCTGTTACAGGCGCAGGGGCTGATTAGCGTGAAACCGGAAGCGGGCCTGCTGCCAACGACGCTGGACATTACCGCTAACCCGAAAAACCTCAAGTTTGTTGAAGTCGATACGCCGCAACTGGCGCGCACCCTCGACGATCCACAGGTCTACGTTTCGATCATCAACAACAACTTCGCCGCGCTGGCGAACCTGTCAGCCTCGCGCGATGGCATGTTTATGGAAGGCAAAGCATCGCCTTACGTGAACGCCATCGTGGCGCGTGAAGATAATAAAGACAGCCCGAATATTCAGAAGCTGAAGGAAGCCTTCCAGTCACCCGAAGTGCTGAACAAAGCCAACGAGATTTACAAAGGCGACATTATCAAAGGCTGGTAAGCATTGAGGACGCCGCGCAGCCCAACGCCTGCGCGGCGACTGACTTAATGTTTCAGGGTAACCAGATTATCCTGCTCGCTGCCATCACGTCCGACAGACGGATTACGGTCACAGGCTTTGGGTAATTGTGTGGTAATCAACCCCGCGACTACCAGCGATCCGGCCAGCCAGCACACCGCCACATTTTGTCCGTACAGCATGGTCATCATCCCGACCAGATACGGCCCGCAGAATCCGCCCAGATTACCCAACCCGTTGATCACCCCGCGCGCACTTCCCGCTACTTCCGGCGCAGCGATACGCCCGGGAATCGACCAGAACGGGCTGGTAGCGGCCTTGAGGAAGAAACCACACACCACCAGCGCGATGTAGGCGGCGACCACGTTATGATGCAGCACCACCGAGGCCAGCAGCGCCGCAGCAAAGCAGAACAACGACACCATCACCCACAGACGGCGCTTACCGGTACGATCGCTCAGCCATGAGATGGCATAGATACCGAGCAGCGTGGCGACGAAGGGCAAGGCCGCCAGCAGACCGATACCGGTCATATTCGAACCGGTCAGGTTTTTCAGGATGCTGGGCAGCCACAGGGTGTAACCGTAATCGCCGGTCTGATAGAAAAAGTTCAGCGCCACCAGCTTCATCAGCCCCGGATTGCGGAACACTGCTTTTAACGGCGCTTTGCTTACCGGTGCCACAGCGCGCGCAGCCGCACGTTCCCGATGCAGTTCGCGCAGCAGCCACTCCTTTTCGCGCTCCGGCAACCAGCGTGCTTCTTCAGGGCGGTCACTTACCACCAGCCACCACACCAGCAGGATCACCGCCGACAGCCCACCTTCGATAATAAACAGCCAACGCCAGTCCAGCGCATTGATGATGTATCCAGAAATCGGTGCGGTGAACATACCGCCCAGCGGCGCGAACATCATCACAAAAGCATTCGCACGCCCTAACTCTTTTTCCGGGAACCAGTTACTGACCATCGTTAAGACAACCGGCAGCATTCCCCCTTCCGATACACCCAACACAAAACGCAGCGCCAGCAGCTGATAGTGGTTAGTGACAAAGCCGGTCGCCACCGACACCACCGTCCATGCTACCAGCGACCAGGCGATAAACCGCTTGCCGCTGCCATTAACCGCAATGCGCCCACCCGGCACCTGCAAGAAAAGATAACCAATGAAGAAAATACCGCTGATGATGCCCGCCATCTGGCTGGTAATGGCGAGATCCTGATCCATGCCACCCGGCAAGGCAAAACTGATGTTGACGCGGTCCATGAAGGAGATGATGCAAACAATTAAAATCGGCGCAATAACGCGATACCAACGTGTTCCGGGAATAGAGTCCTGCATAACGCCCCCTTCGAATAGATGCTTAGCACTGCTATCTATTAAAGAGAGTCTGGAAAATATTTTTGCGACCAACATCACTGCAAAACGTGTTAACAAAAGGTGTTACACGCAGCGTGATGAGGCAATGAAATCAGCGCGATAAATCGTGCCGCTACAACAAAATAACGGTTTAAACATGGCGTAGCGGCGCGATTTATCGCGCGAATCTTGCGACAAGTCACAACGGCTGTAACACATCGCCGTAACAAAATGGGCCAGGTGATCAGCCTGGCCCTATTAATCACAACTATTTTTTGCCTTTACGCCGCAGCATCACACTCAGCGCCACCCCGGCCAGCACCAGGATAATCACCCCAATGATGCCCGGCACCACCAGCGGTTGCAGGCGGACCAGCAGTGGCGGATGACCGCCTTTCCGCACCCAGGCCACATCGCCTGCCGTCACGGTGACGTCAGGGTTGCCGTAGTTTTTCAGCACAAAGTTGCTGATATCGGCTACCTGTTGATCACTCAACTTATCAACATAGGATGGCGAGCTGAAGCCCGGCATCAATACCTGATGGTCGGTGGTATCACGCTGAACACCAAACAGAATCGCCGCAATCAGGTTGTTGGGATTGCGCATACCGGTTGCGGTGTTGTGGAACAACGAGGGATAAGCCTGGTTGGCACTCCCCGCCCCATCCGGCTGGTGACAGCTGGCGCAGTTGCCGCTAAACAGCGCGGCACCGTTGGTCAGCGAGTGGTTAGCGTTATTCGGGTTGCGTCCACGCAGGCTGTTTTCCACATCCATCGGCGCGCCGTAGCTGAAGGCCGGTTGCGTTTCTCCCTCATCACGCAGTGGCGTCGTGCCTTTGAGGTAAACCGCAATGGCGTGCAGATCGCTGTCCGGCAGGTATTGCAGGCTGTGCTCCACCGCCTCCGCCATACCGCCCGCTGCCTGGTTTTTCCCTGGCGCACGTCCGGTTTTCAGATACTGCACCAGCTCGTCATCACTCCAGCCGCCAATGCCGCTGATCGGGTCTGAGGTGATATTCGGCGCATACCAGCTTCCTAATGGACCACCAGCCAGCGGGCGATCCTGTTGTTCCTGCATCATAAAACCGCGCGGCGTATGGCAGGTATTGCAGTGCGCCAGTCCGTTAACCAGATAATTGCCCCGATTCCATTCGGCGCTTTTGCTGCCATCGTTTTGCCACATTTTGTCGTTAGCAAACATCATGTTCCAGAACCGCATACTAAAACGCAGACTGAACGGGAAAGGCAGATGGGTTTGTGGATTCTGTTTTTCCACCGGCTGTACGCCATGCATCAGGTAGTAATACAGGGCGTGCACATCGGCGTCGGTCATCATGCTGTAGGAGGTGTAAGGCATTGCCGGATAGAGCTGCGCCCCATCGGCACGCACACCATGACGCACCGCCGCTGCGAACTCGGCTTCACTGTAGTGACCAATACCGCTTTGCGATGGGGTGATGTTGGTGGCGTATATCACCCCCATTGGCGACGCGATGCCATAGCCGCCGCTGAACGCGGTTTTACTGCCGGGTGCGGTATGGCACGCCTGGCAGTCCGAAGCGATGGCAACCTGCTCGCCCTGCTGCAACAGATGGGTATCGAGCGATGCGGCCTGAACGCCAAACGTCACCAGGGCCGCCAGGCTGCTGGCAATTAATCTCTTCATGCCAGTGTCCTCATACGCTGCGCGATATCATGCGCGGCTTTCAGTCCCAGTGCCGCCATAGTCAGGGTGCTGTTCACAACGCTCGCGGAAGGAATCGCCCCGCCGCCAGGCAACCACAGGTTTTCATGGTCAAAGGCGCGACAATTACCATCCACCACCGCGTCTTTACCGCTTTTACCCATAATCACGCCGCCCATAATATGGTTGTTGGCGTTGAGGCCCTTGCTGATGGTGAACTCTTTACCGTTGAACAACTGCCCGATATGTTCCAGTTGCGCATGCGACACCTCGGCCCCTTTACGCACATAATCACCGACATCGTAATAAATATCCGGGCACGGCAGACCGTGAGGATCATTGCGGGTTTTGCTTAACGTCAGACGGTTTTCCGGGTCCGGCAAAGGTTCGAGGCTGATAGAGATATCCACGCTGTGAATCGAGCGATAGCGAATTTCCTCATCCAGCGCTTTGCCCACCAGACCTTTTTTCAACGCCTGCTGCGTTGCCGCCACCACGCGTGAGATGTTATTGAGGATCATTTTGTTTGCCGAATAATCACGACGGAAATCGCCATCGCGATAGCCCACCATGCAGCTACTCTGCGCCGGGCCACGTCCCAGCCAGACCGGTTCTTCAGTCAGGAAGGAACAGTGGAAGCCGGAGTGGTCCATCATGTTGCGTCCCACCATATCTGATGCGTTGGCGATGCCATTCGGGTTACCGCCGTTGGCTGCCATCAACAACAGACGCGGGGTTTCGATGCCGTTACAGGCCAGGGCAAAGGCTTTGCCGGTGGCCTTGTGTGAGGCACCGGAACTGTCCTTCCAGTGCACCGCCGTCACCCGGTTGTTGTCATCGGTATCGATTCTGTAAACCACCGCTTCCGCCAGCACCACCGCACCGTTGCGCTCCGCACGTTCAATATGGTGAATACCGTTGTACATCGCCCCGATCGGGCAAATCGGCTGACAGTTATTGTTGCCGCAGCAGGTAGGACGCCCCTGCCACGGACGGGTGCTGCGTCCCTGGGGGATTGGCACCAGATTGTAACCATGCGGGTTCACCACGCTGGCAAAGTAGTTATCACCGTGGGCAAACGGCACCATCTCCATCGGATAAGGCTGGCTGCGTTCAGACGGGGATTGCATCGCCACATTGTTCGGTCCCGCGACGCCGATTTCGTTTTCCGCCCGACAGTACCAGGGTTCCAGCTCGTCATAGCTGATCGGCCAGTCGCGACCCACGCCATATTTCGACTGCATCACAAAATCGCTGGGATGGTGACGCCAGCAGGATGCCGCCCAGTGCCAGGTGGTGCCGCCGACGGTACGCAGGTAGCCCTGTTGAAAACTGGCGGCGTTAGGGCCGGTGACGTTGACATAGTTATTCGGCGGGAAATAGAGCGGTGCCGGGGCAAACTTTGACTGCGGATATAACCCCTGAAAATCGGAACCGGCGCGATTGGCAAAGGGCATGTTGCGCCAGTTTTCCACCGCCTGTGCACGATCGATACGTAAACCTGCTTCCAGTACCAGTACGGAATAGCCCTGACTGACCAGTTCATTGGCCATCAAACCACCCACCACACCGGAGCCCACAATAACAATGTCTGCGGAGGCATCGCCCTGCGCAGAGAAAATCGGTTTTTTCATGGTTTTCTTCGTTTTTTATAAGGAGTGTTTACAGCGAGTCAATCAGCCCATTGCGTTCTTCCGGCACCGGGGCCGTCCACCAGATCGGACCGTTGCCACAATAAGTCGGCACCACCAGACCATCGCTGACGGTTTGGTACATCAACGCCTGCTTATAGGCGACCAGCGTGCCGTGATAGTCATCACCCACGGTTCCTGTGTACCAGGCGGTGACGATTTGATAGAGGAAATCGTGCAGACCTGCGCTGTCGGCTTTCGCCAGCAGTTGTTGCGCAGACATACCGGGTTGTAACAACAACGCAAGCTGTGTCAGGCGGGGAGCGAACTGCGCATCGCGCTGACTAAAAGCGGCAAAAAAACGCGCCGCCAGCACCGTATCCAGATGCTGATGTTCCGTGATGGCCTGAGAGAGACTGACAAACTGCTTCACCGCATCGCTACCACTGACAACGCTGGCGGCAAACGCCCTGCCCGGCAGGCTTGCGACGACACCGGTCAGCGTTAAACCCAGGGTCGCAAAGAGAAATTCCCTGCGGCTGGAACCGGTTCCATTTTTGCTGGCAGAAACGGTTTCAGTTGGAAAATGTCGTTTCATGGGATACCTGATGTTGAGAAGAAAGGAGCACCAAAGTTACGGGTAACATCCTACCGTTTAAGTTTCAAAACTGTTATCAGGTTTTTATCAGATTCCGTACTTTTGTCGGGGAGATAGCACTAAATGATAAAGAAATGTGAAATTGGTTAATAAAAAAACATCAGCAAGTTATGACGTTTTTTATTACCGTTTCGAATTTAAACCACGCGCGGCAGGCGTTGTAGCGGCGCGATTTATCGCGCAATTGTTTGCATGATGCCGGATAACCTGCGCGGTAAACCGCGCCGCTACGAATAGGCCTGAGATGACTGAATCAACGCATTTTAATGGTGCAGCATCTCCTCCACGACCTCGGCGGTCTGCATTTGCCAGGGATAGTAAGTGGGCCAGTTATCCATCTCACTCAACAACGCTTCCTGGGAGGTGTTGCCGGTAAAGATATGGAAATGCGACGATTTTCTCGGGCCGATGATGTGATCGCTGAACTGAACGAATTTCGGCGCCGGGCTGTTAGCATCCTGACAGGTGAACAGGTAGCGCACGCCCTTCTTCCCGGATGTATAGGTCAGAATTTTGTGTCCGTCGTAGCGGTAGTGGCAGGAACTGGACTGCGCACCAATATGGAACTCCATCACACCGTCTTCGATGCCGATGGTATCAACCTGCGTGACATAGCCTTTGCGGTAATACGCTTTGACGTCGGCAAAGGTTTTGCTGGGATCTTTTTCCACCTTCTTACGCAGCACCGGATCGAGAGCGCCGTTAACCAGTAACGGATAAACCGATTGCCATACACCGTCCCAGTCAGAGAGGGTGCGGTCTTTAACATCCTTATCGGCAAATACGCCCTCTGCCGCTTTCTGCTCCATTTCCGTAAGTGGCTTACCGTGCGCATGATCCCCATGCGCCAGTACCGATGAACTCAGGCCAATTAATCCCAGAGATAACACGATTTTTTTAATTTTGCTTACCACAACCAGACTCTCCATTGGTTAAAATGGATATGTTATATCATAACAATTTGTAACGCAAAGTGTATGCGGCCAAAGGCGTTAACCAGAACGAACAAGGTTTTTTCAGGGAACGACAAAAAGAAGCCCAAATTCATTTGGGCTAATCGGACGTGAAGAATGTTTATTATGATGTGGCATAGAGAAGTCATTGCCGGCTTCTCGTCAGGCAGGCTCAGAGTAAACCAATCCTTAACATGTTATTTATAATCTGGTGCGAAGATCTGTACCGGGCGCCCCCATCGCGACACAAATGTAATCAAATGAAAAAAAATTCGCGTAAAGTTAATGGAGTTGTGGCAGAAGTTTGCCTGCGTGTTAATTAGCAGTTAAAGCTAAAATTCAGTTGGCTAAAAGGTATTTATTATTCCTAACGGTGGTGATTACCTGCCGTGCGCAACCGTCGATATTTATCAACGAAGATTAAACGACAACAACCCATCGTCATACGTATAACTGGCTTACCAGTCACGTTGAGGAGTCAGATATGAAAGCTTTAGTTAACGACATCATTTCTATTTTTACTGAAAAGACAATTAACCCGGTACTGGTCCGTTCAGGATTATCTCACCGTGAAATTGCCTCGATCCACCCGGTTGGGGTTACCAGCGTCAGTTGGGTGACCTCTATGGAAGAACTTAATGACGCCTTTGTGAAAAAGGCGCTGGAAGCGGGTGCCGTGGGCTACCACATCACCAATGTCGATTCCCATCAGCCGGGCAATGATGGTCAGCATGTGATGGCGGCGACTGCAACCCTGTATCATATTAATGACAAAGTGGCTTACGGTTAAAACGTGGATTACCGAACAATCTGGCACACAGCAGGCACATCGCCAGGCACCATTCCCCTGGCGATGTGCATTTAATCAGGTGAATAATTCCGCCCCGATATATGAACCTTCAGCCGGTGCCGGTGGAATAAAGAAAATGGCTGAACCAATATGGGAAATATATTCATTCAACGCATCTGCCGCGCCCAGTTTAGCCTGTAAGGTTTCAAAATGTGCCGGATCATTCTGATAACTGATAAACAGCAATCCCGCATCGAGAAAGCCGAGATTATTTAAGCCATCGGTATAATTATAAGAACGTCGCAGGATACGAATACCCTGATTATTCTCATGCGCCGCCAGGCTGATATGCGCCGTAGCCGGAATAACCCGTTCACCGCTTTGATCCTTGACCTCAAAATCAGGCTGATCAAACTCTTTATGACCGCTCAGCGGAGCACCGGACAGCTTATGGCGACCAAAGATATTATTTTGATCGCTGACGCGGTCCACATCCCAGTTCTCGATGTGCATACGAATTTTACGTACCACCTGATAGCTACCCTGCTGCTGCCAGGCCGGACCCTCATTAATCCACACATGGCGTTTGAAATCGGCTTTCTCGGTGATATTGCGCGTACCATCCTTAAAACCAAACAGGTTGCGCGGCGTGGATTGCCCCTTACCTGCGGAGGCGCGGCCAAATCCCAACACCGACCAGCGTGTCGCCGCAGTGCCCGTCGCCTTGGCGATACGTGCCAGGTTACGCACCGCGTGATACGCCACCTGTGGATCATCAGCACAGGCCTGAATCGAGAGATCGCCCCCGGTCAGTTCCGGATCAAAGTTGTCGCTGGGTAGCTGAATCAACTCGCGCATCAGCGGCGGCTTCTTCCCTGCCAGGCCCATTGCTTCACTGAAAATACGCGGCCCCAGACCAACGGTGACGGTTAACGAGGCGGGCCCCAGATCCATCGCTTCGCCGGTATCGCCCCCCACTCCGCTGTTGCGCGCGGGTTCAATCTGACCAATGGTTTCGCCGCGCATCATCTGCGCGATGGCGGATGACCAGCGCGCCAGCAAAACCTGGAGATCGCGCGGATTCTGCGAGGTCAGGTCAAACGCCATAAACATAATATGGCGCTGCGGGGGTGTTTCGATACCCACCTGACCACCGGTGCCATAAAAAGCATGCTCGCGCGACAGGTCAACACGATCTTCGGGATTATGCTGCGCTTCAATCTGTCCGTGCGCCGAACTGACTGCCGGAATCGTCAGGGCGCTGGCGACCGCCCCTTTCAATAAATCTCGCCGGGTGAAATTACCGGCCTCCCTGGCCGGTTTGGACTTATCGTTCATCGATTATTTTCCGCTGGTTGCGACTTTTTCAGCGATTTTGGACAACGGTTCCTGCAACGCCTGTACAGCACGGCTCAGTTTGGCACCCTCTGAGGCCTTCAGTTCGGCGGTGTAGTACTTGTAGCCACCCGGAATCGCCGGGTCGCGGTAAGTTTCCAGTAACGCGCGCACTGCCGCGAACTGCTCGGTGACACGCTTGGTCAGATCGGGATCGATTTTTTCCAGACCCGGTTTCAGGAAGGCGAATGCCTGCTCAGCACCTTCGATGTTACCGGCGAAATCGATCAGATCGAGATGGCTGAAGGCTTCTTCTTCGCCACTGATTTTGTTGCTCTGAACTTCTTCCAGCAGATCCGCAGCACCGTTTGCCAGGTCTTCCGGTTTGTAAGTCAGTTGCTTAACCTGCTCATCCAGTTTGTGTACGTTGGTTTGCAGTTCAGCCGCCAGTTGTTTGGTTTCCGGCGTAATCGCTTTTTTGCTGAACAGCTCACGTTCAATGGCGTGGAAACCGTGCCAGCCCACTTTCGGGTCGATGTTGGACGCACGCATGTCGACTAAGTAATCAAGGTTGCCTGCATTATCGGTGGCTTTAAAGCCCGGTAACACGAAGCCGCTGACGTCAGATTCGATACGTTCGTAGAACGGACGCGCTTTGGCGTAGTCTGCTTTGGCTTTTTCCAGATCGCCCGCATCAATGTCTGCCTTCAGACGATCGACCGCCACCACCATGGCATCCACTACGCCGTTAACATAGCTGGCATAGCCTTTGGTGCCCTCTTCCAACAGCGTCGCGACGCTGCCGGTCGGTGCTGCCGCCGCTTTACCGGTGACAGTAAAGTTAGTCAGCTCTTGTTTCGCTCCCGGGCAATAAATCTGGTAGGTGCCGCCGTCCAGCGTGACGGTGAATTTCACCGCAGGCAGGCCCGGTGCGAGGTTCTCTTTTTCGCCCAGAATACGGTTGTCGCTTAACAGTTCCAGCTCAGTCAGTGAGGTCGCGGTTTTATTGACCACGGTGAAGGTGACCGGACCGGCTTTCGCCGAAGTATGGTCGATATGGCAGGTGCCATCGCCTTCACTGGTCATGGTGATGTTGACCTGTGAAGCGCCGTTTTTCACCGGCGCTGCCGTAGCCGCCTGCGCATCCACGGACAGCATTAAAGCCGCAGAAATCCCTGCTGCAATCAGCGCGTATTTTGTAGAGAACGGTTTTGTCTTCATCGTGCCTTCCTGTTTATTTTTCAGGCAGTTGGTGAGTTGAACTGTCCAGCAGTCCCTGTTTGCTGCGTCCTCGGGCACGAACACCTTTCAGCCGCCGGAACTGGCGACTGGCTGAGAAAAAGCAGGTGAAGGCCAGAATGGCAAAAAGTGAAGGTAAAATAACGGCCCAGAAGTGCCAGATATCATGAGCAACAACCGCATCACGCAAGCGTTGTTCAATATCCTGTGACCAGGTCGGGCTGATCTGCCAGTCGCACCCGGCTTCTGCGTTACGCGCCCGCGCGCTGATGGTGCGGGGAGACTGGAGGCCACCGCCCGATAACGTGATAAAGGTGCCGGCCTGAGATTCCGCGCTCACCAACACGCCACGTCTCATGGCGGCATCAACACGGCAATTCACCGTCCATTTGGCGTCATAAGGACCGGGATGTTGTGACGGACTTAAGCCAACCGGGATGCGGTTGCCATAGGCGGCCATGACCTGGTCGAGCGTCAGCGGTGAACTGGCATCGGCGGGTTCATAGCTGAAACTCGCCTGCCACTCCTGACGCCCCGAGGTGCTGACGTTGCTGAGCTGATCGGCAGGCACCACCAGCGTTTCCGCTGCCTGTCCCTCAAGCGTCACGGCAAACTGTTTGCCCGCGCCTGGCTGGCTGCTGATATGGCCGACCGGTTGCTGCGAGGTGCGGCTAACCAACGGAATTTGATCGGGAATGTCCACATCCGGTGCCGGATAGCCAAAGAACAGTAACAACGCGGTGATCGTCAGGCCCGCACCGGTCACGGTGGTGAACTGTGCGGCTCTTTTTGGTGTCGGTCTTAAGTGGGCAGGCCAGTAGATCATCGCCGCGACCACCACGATATAGATAATCCAGCCTGCGAATTCCACCAGACGCGGATCTGCCGGAATACCCAGCACGCCGGTAATCAGCGCCGATTGCACGGTGCCGGGAGTAACCAGCCAGCTCAGGTCAACAATGCGTTGTTGTCCGGTGTTTAACCATCCCGCTTCATGCGCGCTACGTAACGCGGAGATAATTAAACCGGCCGCAACCAGGATCAGGAACAACCCGGTAAGACGGAAGAAACGCGACAGGTTAATACGGATGCCACCGACATAGATGCCCCATCCTACCAGGACGGCAGCCAGTAACCCCAATACGGCACCCACCGCCGCCCAGGCAGCCGACTGTGAAGCGGAAAAAGTCGCCAGCAGAAATACGCTGGTTTCGAAGCCTTCTTTCAGTACCGCGAGAAACGCCATGCTGGTCAACGCCCAGGCGCTGGAATGGCTGATGGCTTCTGCTGCTTCGGTTTCCAACTGACGCTTGAGGTTGTGCGCATGATTGTTCATCCACATCACCATGCCGGTGACAAAAAACACTGCCACCAGACCGATAATGGACTCCATCATCTCCTGACGCGCCTGTGGTAACGCGTTTTCGGTCAGGTTCAGCACAAAACCCACGCCAAGGGAGAGTATCACCGCACAACCGACACCCAACCACATCGCGGTGAGCGAACGGCCATTTTTGCGTAAGAAAGCGGCGATAATGCCTACGATTAATGCGGCTTCAAGGCCTTCGCGCAATGCGATAATGAACGTGGCCAGCAAGTAGAGTGCTCCCAAAAGTGGCTAAAAGCGAAATGATAATAATTATTAGTATCACTCCCCGTGAGAATAATAAACATTCCCGCTAACCAGCATAGTAAAAAAAGGAAAAACTCTATTTGCCCGTGACATTGCCAGATATTATTTTGTTTCCTGATGTGAGCCACATCTCAACATTAAGTTAACCTTAAGAATTAAGGCGACTCCGTTAAAAGACACAAGGTAGCGGCGCGATTTTAACCCTAAAAAAAACAGCGCGATAAATCGCGCCGCTACGCAACCGGGGAGAGATGCCGCCATCCCCGGTGCTTATTTCGTTGATTGTAGAGATATGTAAAGGGAACAGCTTGATATGTCTTGTAATTTTATTTAACTGCTGAATTATTGGTCCAACAGGTGCGGCTTTCTTGCATGCTTAAAATTGTTGATTTATTTGCTGTAGCATTTTATTCACTGCGGTTTTAGGTTGCAGGCGGCAGCGCCTGTAAGATGCGTCCGGCCTCAGCGGCGCTCAATGGATACGCATAAAACTGGCGATAAAAATCGCGCGTGGCGTCGACGATATTCAGATCGGGAAACAGCTCAGGATGCAATTTGGCTGCGGCCCATTGAATCTGGAGCGCCACCTCGGTGCCATAGCGATCCCACGGAAACACCCCTGCCGGATTCTGCCACACCCGATGATTTTTCACCGCATTGACGCTGCCAAACAGCGCAGCGTAATCGGAATCCGCCAGGGTTCCCGCACCGGCACCAATAATGATCACATCCGGGTTCCAGCGAATCACCTCCTCTGGGGAGATCGGCTTCATATTGCCTTCAATGCCCGCCGCAACATTGCGTCCTCCCGCCAGCGAGATCCAGCTATCAATCAAGGTAGCGCGGCCATCCACTTTCAACGGATGCAGCGACTGAATATGCAGCACGCGAGGACGCTGACTGGCACTCAACCCCTGTGTTTTCGCCTGAATGCGGGTAATTTGCTGATCGAGATAATGGTTATACGCCACCGCGCGTGCCTCGGCCTCAGCCGTACCGACCACCTGCGCGGTGGTGGTGAGGGAGCGGCGCAGCGAGGCAAAGTCATCAAATTGCATCTCCAGCACCGGGATCCCCGCCAGCCGGTAAGACTGGGCATCAGGATCATGGGCCGGAACGAAAATCGCATCGACATGACGCGCCACCAGCGCTTCGCTGGCGAAGGTTTTACCGTGCGCCTGTAACGCCTGAAACAACGTTGGCTGCACCTTAAACATCCAGGGGCGATCGGTCGGATGATTCACCGTCGCCACAATACGATCCCCCGCTCCCAGCGTCATCAGCAACGAATGGTGAGCGAACCAGGCATCGGCGATATGCGTCACCGGATGGCTAATTGCCACCTGCTGACCCACATCGTCCGTCACCGTTTGGGCCTGAGCCACAGCGCTAATTACCAGCAGCGCCAGCCCGCAGAAAGGTTTTAACATGGCCTTGCTCCCGATCAGAAATTGAGTTGCATGGAAACCTGAACCATACGCGGTTCGCCCAGTTGCGCGCTGGCATAGCCAGAACCGCTGTAGCCGTTTAGCCCACCCGGCACGATATTGGTCCAGTAGTGGCGATTGGTCAGGTTAGTGACATCAAGGCGGAAGGTGGTGGCGGTGTTGAACAGTTGCGTCTTCCACGCCGCCCCCGCATCCAGCGTGGTGTAACCGCTGACCCAACCTTCGTTCTGGTTGTCGGTACTACGACGCCCGACATAATGCATGCCGCCGTGAATATCGGTACCGCTCAGCATTGGCAGGTCGTAAGCGGCAAACAGGCTGGCAACATAGCGCGACAAACCGACGATTTGTTTATTCTCCGTCTGCGCGCTGGCGGTTTTCAGCAGACGCGGGTCCAGCCAGGTCATGCCACCATAGACGTGTAAACGCTCGGTGACATCGCCGTCGGCCATCAGCTCAATGCCCCGGTTACGCTGCTCACCGTCCACCGCATAGTCACCGTTGGCGTTGGTATAGGCATAAGGACGCTTGATCTGAAACAGTGCGGCGGTCAGCAGCAACTTATTGACCGCCAGCTTGCTCCCCACCTCAACCTGACGGCTACGATACGGCGCCAGGATGTTGCCTGCGTTGTTGGCGGTGGCGGGTGCGGTGTCGCCCTGTTGCAGGCTGTCGGCGTAGCTGACATACAGTGTCAGCGGATCCACCGGCTTATACATCAGGCTGGCTGAGCCGCTAAAACCACTATTTGACGACTCGCTGCTGCGGCTGCCGGTTTTGCTGTAGTTGGCCGAGCTAAGCAGGCTTTCGCTGCCCGCCAGCAGCAGGCTCCACTGCGGAGAAAACGCCAGATTATCGCTGAGCAAAAACGCATGTTGGGTGGCGGTGGCTGAGTGATAGCGATCGGTAAAATCGGGATAGTCCGGCTCGGCAAATGCCTGGGGATTATCCAACGACGCGCTGCCCAATGTGCTGGTGCCACCGGCTTTCGGGTTCATATTTTTCCAGACGAACCCCCGTACCCCGGCGGCGATTTGATGGTGGATCCAGCCGGTATCTACTTCACCATTGAGGTTTGCCAGGTAACTGTTGATGGTAAAACGGCTGGCAGTGGCGGATGAGGTGGTGGTGGTGTAATGCCCCTGGTTATCGGTAAAGGTATTGGTCACCGCTGTTGACTCACGGTCGGCAATTTGACGCAGCACGGCCACCTCGCCTTGCCAGTTTCCATCGAAATCGTGTTTCAGATGCACGCCCGCCGTCAGGGTGTGGTTATTGTCCCCGGCGTAGGATTGACCGAGATGGGCGGTTTTCGGATCCGGTGCTGCCGGAAAGGTCAGACCGCTACCCAGCGCGAATTTACCCGGCAGCCCTTTGTCGTAAAAATGGTAGTAGCTAAAATTGGTTTCCAGCACCGTCTGATCGGTGAGATTGGCATCCAGCGCGAAGCTGACCAGTTGGCGGCGCTTTTTGCTGCCTGTGACGTAGCCACTGCCTTCATCATCCAGCAGATTGAGGCGATAACGCAGCCGATCGTTATCATCCAGTGGACCGCTAAAATCCCCCGCCAGCAAATGGCTGATACCGGTTCCCGCGCCGATAGTGACGCTATGTTGTGGGGAATCGGTGGGACGTTTGCTGACAAAATTAAATAATCCCGCCGGATTAGCCGGTCCATATAGCGAACCGGCCAGACCATTCAGCACTTCCAGATGGTCAAACTGCGCGGCGGCGTAATCCGTGGTGGAGACGACATTCAATCCGTCAATCATGCTGTTCTGCACCACGCTTCCTTGCATACCGCGCGTTTGCGGTCGGGCACCATCCCCCTGCACCGAAGGCATATAGCGATAAATATCGCTGATACTTTTTAGCTGTTGGCGTTTCATTAATTGCGGTGAAACCGTTTGCACTGACCAGGGCGTATTACGGATTTCCTGGCTGCCTGAATTACCTAACGTGGCTTTTTTCTCGACCGATGACGGGGTGTTATTCGGGTTTGCGGTGACGGTCAGAGCGGGTTGTTCCGCCGCCTGGGCGTGAATCGCCATCAGTATGCTGACGCTAATCAGACTGATAAGCGGGGTGTTACGCGATTTAATTTCCATTACCTTGCCATTGCCTGGATTAATAAAATATTTACTTATGGTATTGTTTTGTAAGGTTATTATTATCGTTGTGTAAATTATTATATATCGATAAAAATTAAAAGGGCAATGCTGTATATCCCCTCCACCTCCATCGCTATATACTTCCGCACATATCGAAACCAGGAGTTATTATGAATCGCCCTTTTTACCGTTACGCCCTGGCGGGCGTGTTATTGCTTACCTCTTTATCCAGTTTTGCCAGCCGGGTCGTCACGGACCAGATTGGCCGTCAGGTGACCATTCCCGATCAGGTTGACCGCGTGGTGGTACTGCAACATCAAACCCTCAATTTGCTGGTGCAACTCAATGCCACCGACAAAATCGTCGGTATTCTCGCCAACTGGAAACAACAACTTGGCGATGGCTACGCCACGCTGGTGCCGGAACTGAATCACAAAGCGATGCTCGGCGATCTCACTCACGTTGATATGGAGAGCCTGGTGGCGCTGCACCCGCAGGTGGTGTTTGTCACCAACTACGCGCCGAAGGAGATGATCGATAAAATTTCCGCGCTGGGCATTCCGGTGATCGCCATCTCGCTGCGCCATGATGACGCCGGTCAGCAAGGCAAAATCAACCCTGCCATGCAGGATGAGGAACAGGCCTACAATCTGGGGATTAAGGAAGGCATCACGCTGATTGGCGACGTGGTCAACAGACAAGCGCAGGCCAAAGCCTTGATTGCCGCCGCGTTCGCCGGTCGTCAGAAGGTCACCGATCGTCTGCGTTCCGTGCCTGAGCAACAACGGGTACGGGCTTATTTGGCGAACCCGGATCTCACCACCTACGGTGCCGGAAAATATACCGGGCTAATGATGTCTCACGCCGGGGCGTTGAATGTCGCCGCTGCCACCATTCTGGGTTTCAAACAGGTGAGCATGGAGCAGGTGATTGCCTGGAATCCGCAGGTCATTTTTGTGCAGGACCGCTACCCACAGGTGGTGGATGAGATCACGCACAGCGCGCAATGGCAGAGCATCGATGCGGTGAAGCACCATCGTGTCTGGCTGATGCCGGAATATGCCAAAGCCTGGGGTTATCCGATGCCGGAAGCCATCGGGCTGGGTGAATTGTGGATGGCGAAGAAACTCTACCCGGAAAAATTCCGCGACATCAACATGCAGAAGGAAGCCGATCGTTGGTATCAACAATTTTACCGGACACATTATCATGACACCGCTGCGCGTCCTGGCAGCAGGTAGCCTGCGGCCCGTCTGGCCAGCGTTAGTGGCGGCCTGGGGATCACCGGTCAACACTGATTTCGGCCCGGCGGGTTTGCTGCGTGAACGTATTCTGGCCGGGGAAAGCTGTGACCTGTTCGCCTCTGCGAACACCGCCCACGCGGAGCACTTGCGGCAATGCGGGCTGGCGCAACAAACCGGCCGCTTTGCCGCCAATAGCCTGTGCCTGACCGTGAAGCGCGATCGGGTCAGACCGGGAGAGGATTGGTTAACCGTGCTGACTCGCCCTGACCTGCGACTCGCCACCTCCACGCCGCATAGCGATCCTTCCGGCGACTATACCTGGCAATTGTTTGCCGCCATTGAACAGCGGCAGCACGGCATGGGTCGCTTACTGGAGAACAAAGCCCGTTGCCTGGTCGGTGGGCCACAAAGCCTGATCGTGCCACCCGGCGAGTTGGCTGCCCGATGGCTGCTGGCTCAGGATCATGCGGATATGTTTATCGGTTACACCAGCTACGCACCGCGCCTGGCCGTATGTCCTGAGCTGCACATCTTCACCATTCCGCCAGCCTGTAACATTCGGGCCGAATACGCCTGGGCGCTTTGTCAGCCGTCAGCACAGTCACTGGCAGATTTTCTGCAATCCCCTGTCGCTCAACAGATTTTAAGTCAAAACGGATTTTTGCCCGTAATGGCTTGATCTGGCGCAGGGAAACGCCGCCTTCAGCGCGAAATTATTTTATGGTTATTGCGCGCTGAAGGCGCTTTTACGGAAAAACATGATCCAGATCACATTTACCACACTGATGACCGAGGGGGCTTAAAACCCCACAAAGGCTGCAAGATGGACAAAATAGCGTCTAATCGGCCCATTCCCCTGCCTTTTATGCTCCATCCCGCATTAGGGAAATTTAATAATTAGCCCTCAATAGATCACCCCGTAAAAACATCTTTTTTTATTACGAAACAATTTGTCGTATTTATCGAGGTGAGCAGTTTTTTTATTCTGGCAGGATACGCCGCACTTAGCGTCTCCTGGTCTTATTACTGTCATGCCGTGGTTTTCAAAAAACGCCGTTTTTTTTGCTGTAAAAACCTGTCTGGCCGCCTTTCTGGCATTGTATTTTGCACTGGAACTGAATCTGGACAAACCGGCCTGGGCACTGACCACCGTGTTTGTTGCGTCGCAACTCTATTCCGCCTCGACCATCTCCAAATCGGTGTTCCGTCTGCTCGGTACACTGCTGGGTGGGGTGTTTATCTTTTTTATCTTTCCGCTGACGGTTGAACACCCGTTGCTGTTCAGCCTGTGCGTCTCGCTGTGGGTGAGCGTCTGCCTGTATCTGTCGCTGCACGACCGCACCCCGAAAAGCTATGTCTTTATGCTGGCCGGTTACAGCGCGGCGATCATGGGGTTCCCGGAAGTCACCACCCCGCTGGGGATCACCAGCACGGTGTTGTCACGTATTGAGGAGATTACCCTCGGCATCGTCTGTAGCAGCCTGGTGCATGGTTTGTTGTTTCCGGTGTCGATGCGCAGCCTGCTGGAACAAAGCGTCAGCCAGTGGTATCTCAACGCCCGTAAGCTGTGCGGCGACCTGCTCTCCGGTATCCCGACTGCGAAATCACCGGAACGTGACGATATTCTGATCCGCATGGCGACCAACCCGCAGCAGGTGGAGATTTTGATCACCCACTGCGTGTATGAAGGGAATGCCGCACGCCAGTTGATTCGCCTCGTCAGCGTGCAGTACCAACATCTGTCGTATCTGATCCCGACACTGATCGCCATCGAGATTCGCCTGCAACGCTTAGCAGAACTGAACATCATCTTCCCGGAAAATGTGGCGCAAACCTTTCGCCAGTTTTTGCTGTGGTTGCATGATGGAGAAGCGGTGGGCGACACCCACGACATTCAGCAAGCGCTGGCCGCCTGTCAGGCGGAACTCAACCAAGCCTGGCGACAAGGGGAATTACCCACCGAATCCTGTCTGTTGCTGACCGGCGTGCTGGAGAGGTTGACGGATTTTGTTCGCATTGCCGGGGCGTATCAAAGTGTGGGAGGGCTGGTCAGCGACCTGTCCGGCGACACCTCGCTGGCACGCGGCAAACGCACCCATCGCTTTTATGATAAGGGTTTAATTCGCCTCTCGGCGTTAACCGCGTTTTGCGCCACCTTCGGCTCCTGTCTGCTGTGGATGGCAACTGGCTGGCGTGATGGTGCCTCCGCGCCAGTAATGGCGGCAATCCTCAGCTCCTTTTTTGCCAGTCTCGATACCCCACTCACCTCGATGAAGCTGTTTGTGCGTGGCGTGATCGTCGCCATCATTATCAGCGTGGTGTATGTGGCAATTCTGCTGCCCCAGGCCACCTCATTTGAGGCGCTGATGATTTGTCTGGCGCCCGGCCTTATTCTGCTGGGAATGATGATTGCCCGTCCCACCACCAATATGATCGGCCTGAGCGTCGCCATCCAGATCCCCGGTTTTATCGGCCTCGGTCACCATCTGCGCCCCGACCTGGTGGCGCTGTTTAACACCGCCATCGCCTCAATGACCGGGGTGTTGTTTGCGGTGATCCTGACGGCGATTATGCGTAACAAGCGCCCGTCCTGGACCGCGCGTCGTGCGGTACGTATCGGTTTGCGTGAGCTGCTGCGCTTTATCAAAGAGACGGAGCGAAATGGTTCTTCTCTGCTCGGACGTCAGCGCTATATCGGCCTGATGCTGGATAAGCTGAACGTGGTGCTGCCGCGTCTGCGCCTCGATCCGCAACCGGATATGACCGCTGCCGGCATGTTATTGACCGAGGTGTGGCTGGGGGTAAACAGTTTTGACTACTACGCGCGCCATAAGGATCTGCTGGCAAAATATCAGCTCGATAGTGGACAGATGTTTCACGAACTGGGGCTGTTTTTGAAACGCCGCCTCAAATCGCTACAGACTCCGCCGCACCCGGACCTGCTGGATGAAATCGATATCCTGCTGCTGATGCTGGAACGGTTGGCAATGTGGGATGAAAGCCTGCTGACGCCGCTGTTCCATCTCGCCAGCGTACGTCTGTATCTGTTCCCCCACCAGGCGTGGCCGGTGATGAACAGCCGCCAGGCAGAGTTGATGCAACAGAAGATGTACCGACTGCCCCTGCGTTAAGCGCTGGACGCAGAATTCGGTAGCGGCGCGATTTATCGCGCGGGTTTGAACGTCAGCGCGCAGGTGATTGCGCGATAAATCGCGCCGCTACGGGCCTGTACATGCATGACGTAACAGCTCCAGCACCGCCGTCATGCCACGGTTGACAATGCGGTCCTGGCGCATCACCGTACCCAGCGTACGCTGTAAGGCGGGCTGCGGTTCCAGCACGCACAATCCCGCCCGATCCTCCGGTTGTGCCAGCGCCATAGCCGGCACCAGGCTGTAACCCAGCCCGGCTCGAACCATCCGCTTGATCGCCTCAATGCTACCCAACTCCATCACCGGCGTGGCGCGCACCCCGGCCTCGCGAAACCAGCCATCAATCACTGCGCGTGTACCGCTACCCGGTTCGAACACAATCAGGGGCAACGGGGCCAGTTCCGCAGGCTCGACCGCCGCTGCACTGTCGCGCGCCATAATTAGTCGGAACTTTTCATCGTACAACGCGCTGACATGCACGCTCTGGCTGGCGACCGGCAGCGTCACCAGGCCAATATCCACCTGATTTTCCTCCACCGCACGTATAATGGCCGCGGTGTTGCCGGTGCGCACATCCACTTTTAACTGCGGGTGCTGCTGGCGCAGTTGTTGCAGCAAGGGCGGCAGCAGATGAATGCAGGCGGTCGCGCCCGTCCCGATGATCACCGTCCCGCTGATTTCCTCCGCCTGCTGCGTCACCGCCGCCAGCGCGGCAGCGATAGCGCTGGCAATATGTTCGCCATGTTCGAGCAACGCCAGCCCCGCCGCCGTAGCGCGCACCCCGCGCCCGGTGCGTTCAATCAGCCGGGTTTGTAGCGATTGCTCCAGTTGACGAATTTGCAGACTGACCGCCGGTTGCGACAGGCCGAGCACATCGGCGGCACCGGAAAAACTTCCCCGGCTAATCACTAACCGGAAGGTGTCCAGATGATCAAGATTGAGACTGGCCATCTCTAAAAATTCCTTATAGCGCGCATAAGCAGGTCGCGCTGCCATTGAGTAAGCCAACAGGGTAGCCTGAAAGCAGATAACAAACGAGAGCGGTAACGATGGAAATTTTGCAGGCAGAAGAACAACATATCCCCGGCATCCAACAAATTTATGCCCACCATGTCCTGCATGGTTGCGCCACTTTTGAAACCGATCCCCCCGATGATGCCACCATGCTGGCGCGCCTGCACAACATCACGGCCGCCGGACTGCCGTGGTTGGTGGCGGAGGAAGATGGCGTGGTACTCGGCTACTGCTACCTGTCGCGCTGGCGTGAACGCTTTGCCTATCGCTTCAGTCTGGAAGATTCGGTGTATATCGACCAGCGCTTCACCGGACGCGGCATTGGCCGTCAGCTGCTGGCGCGGGCACTGCAATGGGCCGAGCAACAGGGGTATCGTCAGATGGTTGGCGTGATCGGCAACAGCGAGAACAGCGCCTCTATCGCCCTGCACCGCTCTGCCGGCTTTACCGTGACCGGCACCTTACACTCGGTCGGCTTCAAACATGGCCGCTGGCTGGACACGGTGATTATGCAACGTGCCTTAGGTGCCGGTGACAGCACCCTGCCCTGAACAATAACGAGTGAACAGGTTAACCAAGGCGATCACCTGATCATCCAGCGGAATCAGCTCCTTTTTTACAATAAGATGCATTGGCGTACTCCGGCGGCCCCCGTGATTGAGCGGCAACGGTTGCAGCACGCCAAGCTGCAACGCCTCGGCGATGCGCCCCTGTGGTAGCCAGCCGTACCCCACCTGATGCATCACCGCCTCAATGGCGGTATCCACCGTGGAAAAAAACCACTGCTCGGATTGCCCCACCGAGGCATGCGGTGCCTGCGAACGCGAAGTACCGATGCGAATTTGCGGATAGCGCGACAGATCATACTCGGTGAGCGGCTGCGGCAGCGACAGCAGCGGGTGATCGCGGTGGATCACCGCCAGAAAATCGACGTTCATCAGCCATTGTCCCCGCCCGGAGACATCTTCACGTCGCGTCATCACCATCACATCCGCATCGGGAACGGCGGGATGCAGGGGATCGTCATATTCCAGCACTTCGGTAAGCTGAATTTGTGTGGCCGGATAGCACTGCTGGAACTGCTGCAACACCCGGAACAACGTCTGGCGCGGGAAAATATTATCCACCACCAGTTCCAGTTGGGTACGCGCTCCGTTATGCAGGCTGGCCGCGCGCACTTCCAGCGCGTGAAAAGCATTGAGCAACGGGCGCACCTGCGCCAGTAAGGTTTCGCCTTGTGCGGTGAGCAATGCCCGGCGCCCTTCGATACGCAACAGCGCAATGCCCAGACGCTCCTGCAACAGCGAAAGATTGTAGCTGACGGAGGACTGGCTGCGGTTCATCGCCTCTGCCGCCTGATTAAATCCCCCCAGTTCCACCACCTTATCGAGGATTGCCCACTGCTCCAGCGTGGTTCTGAACATAAACACATCCAATTTTTAGATGAAACTCATCCAAAATTAGCGTTATTCATTCAATTTTTACAGCGATATCGTAGGTGCATCAACTGAAGGAGATCAACAATGAGCAATTTCAATAAAGAAGATTTGAGCGGTTTTATCGGTAAACATCTGGTCTACACCTACGACAATGGCTGGAACTATGAGATCTACGTGAAAAATGCCACCACACTGGATTACCGCATTCACAGCGGGCTGGTGGGTAACCGTTGGGTGAAAGGCCAGCAGGCGTATATCGTGCGGGTGGCGGCTGACGTGTATAAAATTTCCTGGACGGAACCGACCGGCACCGACGTCAGCCTGATTGCCAACCTTGCTGACCGCGTGTTCCACGGCACCATTTTCTTCCCGCAATGGGTGATGCTGAATCCGGAAAAAACCGTCTGTTTCCAGAACGACCATTTGCAAGAAATGGCGGCGTATCGCGAACAGGGACCGGTTTATCCCACCACCGTCATTGACGAGTTTGCCACCATTACCTTTGTGCGCGACTGCGGTCCTGATGACGACAGCGTGATTGCCTGTGCGGCGAGCGAGCTGCCCGCCGACTTCCCGGCTAACCTCGGTTAATCACCATAGGCGGCGCTGTGAAAATCGATTTCCCAGCGCAGCACCTCGGCATACAGCGACGACAGTCGCTGTAGTTCGCTTTCCGACAATGTCAGCGCACAGGCATCCAGTTCCGCTTTCAACCAACTGGCCTGTTGGTAAAACGCCTCTTCCGCATGCAGTTCGACCCAGCGGCGGATATCCGTATCGCGTTGATGTTGTTGCGCCACCCGTGCGCACCAGTGGTAATACATCCACTCCGCGCCAAACATGATGGTGATGATCTCGGCATAACTTCCCTGCTGCGCTGTGTGTAACATCCCGGCGTCAAAGCGTTTCACCCCCGGTACGTCTGCGGGTACGCTGGCGGGATCAATAGCGCGCCGGGTATACACCTCTTCGAACCAGGCAATCTGCGTATCCACCAGTGCGTTTAACACGGTGATCAACCAGCGCTGCTGACGGATATCCGGGGCTTTACTGATACCCAGCGCAAAGATGGCAATCGCGGTGGCGACAAAGTTGCCTTCAAACACCAGATAACGATTGAATACCGCGCTATCCAGCTGATCCTGTTCAATATCCAGCACAAAGCGATGCTGCTGCATCGCCTGCCATAACCCCTGATGCTCCTGTAATAAGCGGTCAGTGAATGACATGGTTATTCCCCCAATGCCGCTTTCGCAATGCCCATAAAATGCTTCACGCGCGCCAGTTCCACTTCGTTCCACCATACGCCGTCCCGCTTCAGCGCACTGGCGACAATCACCCCCTGAGTACGTCCGAGGATTTCGCACACATTACCCGGTGTCACGCCCGACCCCACCAGCAGCGGCAGCGAGGTGGCGCTGCGAATTTCGTCGATCTCGCTCAGGGTGGCACTATCGCCGGTGCGTTGCCCGGTAGCAATCACCGCATCCGCCTCAAAAAATTCCACGTCACGGGTAAGCTCGGGGATGGAACGATCGGCAACAATGGCGTGGCTGCCGTGTTTGACATGGCTGTCAGCAAACACCCGGATATGCTCGGCACGTAACTGGCTACGATAACGTAGCGCTTTCGCGGCAGCCCCTTCGATCAATCCTTCGTTGGCCACATAGGCATTGGCCCACTGGTTAACCCGGATAAAATCGGCCCCGCCCGCCAGTGCCGTTGCCAGCGCCGGGATGGCGGCATTCGCCAGCACGTTAATACCCAACGGCACGCCAAAGCGGCTGCGAATCTTTTCAGTAATCACCGCCATCAGCGCCGAGGTTTCCGGGCCAATATCTTCGGGCTTAGAAAACGGAATATCGCCATGATTCTCAACAATCAAACCATGCACGCCGCCGGAGAGATAATTATCTGCATCACGCAACGCGCGATCAATAATATCACCCACTGACGATCCACGATATTTTGGCGTGCCGGGAAAAGCATCGCAATGAATAACGCCAATCACTGCTTTTTGACGCAAAAATATCGCTTGTATTGCATTACCCTTTTCTGCTGAGATAACTGCCATCTTAATCACCTTTTCGAGAAAACCATGCATATTTACGTATGCGGTAATATTACCGTCGATGAATTCTGGCAGGTTGATCATTTTCCTGCCGAGGGCGAATCCGCCCTGGGAAATAAAGTTCATAGCGATGTTGGCGGTAAAGGTGCCAATCAGGCCATGATATTATCCCGCTGTGGTCTTACGACGTCATTAATCACCGCGACCGGCGAAGATTCGCAGGGTGAATGGTTACGCCAGCGCGCCAGTGATGAAAATCTGCTGTTATTACCTGCCGTTGCCAGTGTTCCCTTCAGTGATAACTCGGTTATTTTCACCACCGCTAACGGTGATAACGCCATTATGACCAGCAACGCCGCGGCAAATAGCCTGACGCCGGAACGGGTCAGCGACTGGTTAAAGGCCGCACAACCCGGCGATATTTTTCTGCAACAGGGCAATCTCAGCGCACCCACCACGCTGGCGCTATTCCAGTTGGCAAAATCGCGTGGCATGACCACGGTATTCAACCCCTCCCCGGTCAACCCGGCGTTTGTGGATTGCTGGCCGTGGGTCGATATCGCCGTGGTTAACCAGGGCGAAGCGGCGTTGCTGAAACCCAGGCTGCCACCACACGGCAGTCTGATCATCACCCTTGGTGCATCCGGTGCCGAATTACAACGTGACCAACAGCACTGGCAGGTGCCTGCCATTCAGGCTGAGGTTGTTGATACCACCGGCGCAGGTGATACCTTCCTCGCCGTGCTGCTTGCTTCCAGCCTGCTGCGGCAAACCGCGCCGGATAGCCTGGCGTTACACCACGCGACTGCCGCCGCCGCCATTACCGTCAGCCGACGCGGCACCTGGCGTGCCTTCCCGACACGCGCAGAACTGCAAACCCTTCTTTCTCGTATCCCGCAACCGTAACGGCGCGATTCAGATCTTATTTAAACATTGAGCGGTAGCTGCCAACGTTCTCTTTGGTGACGACCGTCGCCGGAACCTGGATCTGTTTGGCTACCGTCTTACCCGACGTCAGGGTATTGAGCGCCTTCACCGCTTCCTCACCCATTTTTTCCGGGTCTTGTTGCAGCACCGCCACCACATAACCCTGGTCGATGCCGTTGATCGCGCGCGCGGTCAAATCCCAGCCAAACACCTTGATATCCTTCTGGCGGCCCTGGTTCTCTACCGCCGCAATCGCGCCCAGCAGCGCCGGTTCACCGGTGGCGTAAATGGCGGTCAGATCCGGGTTGCCGGTGATCAGGTTTTCCGCTGCCGTCATCGCGTCATCCTGGATGTTGCGGCCATCGACCACATCCGCCACGCTGATGTTTTTATTACTTTTAATCGTATCTTCAAAGCCTTTCTGGCGAGCGTTCTGGATGGCGGAGTTCAACGCGCCAACCACGCCGACTCGTGCTTTGCCGCCCATACTTTTGTCGACATAACCGAGGAAATATTTACCGAGGATCTTACCGCCTTCGACGTTATCCACCCCGACCTGCGCCGCTTGCGGGCCTGCCGGTAATACCGCATCGATGGCAATCACCGGAATATTTTTCGCCGCCGCTTCTTTAATCGCTGGCATAATGCCATTGACATCGATGGCGTCCACCATAATGCCTTTTACGCCCTGCTCGATATAGTTTTCTATGGCATCATTTTGTGAAACCGGATTATCGTTGGCATTAAAGATAACGACATTTTTACCGCTGGCCTTGGCCGCTTCCTGCGCACCTTTATTCATCAGATTAAAAAATAGCGCCTGCTGGTTGATTTGCACCAACGCATAATCTGCTGATGCCGCCAGCGCGGAAGTGGTGATTAATGAAGAGAGAAGCACAACACAGGAAAACACATTTTTCTTGCTGGTGTTAAATAACATCATCGTTGCCCTCGTCAAAAAGAGTCTGCACCCCAAGTGGGTAAGTTTTTTGCGGGACAAATATCTTTAACAGCAAAGAATAACTTTGCTGCCTGCACAGGCGGCCTTTATTACTTTTCCGTCATGAACTCCGTTCAGTGAGCGAGTGAAAAGCGCTAAAGGAAAAACGACATCGGGTAAACTGGCTAATAACATTCTCTGAACACCAAACAATGTCAAGTAAATATTTTGTATTAAAACGCTGTCGCTGGCAGGGAAAAATGTGTTAATGCTGTGCCGATAAAAGGTGTGCATTCATGACAAAAAAACGCGTATTACTTTCCGATGTCGCGCAACTGGCCGGCTTATCCAAAGCCACCGTGTCGCGTTATCTTAATCATTCGCTGGTGCTGCCGCAGGATACCGTCACACGTATCGAAAATGCGATCCGCCAGCTCGATTATCGTGGCAACTCACTGGCGCGTCGCCTGAGCAAAGGCGGCAGCGAAACCCTGGGCCTGGTGCTGCCCGATATTACCAACCCCTTCTTTGCTGAACTGGCGGATGCCGCCGAAGAAGCCGCCTCACAGCATGGCTACAGCCTGGTGCTGTGCATCACCCGCAACAATCCCGACAAGGAGTGCCAGTTTATTCGCTGGCTGGATACCTGCCAGGTGGATGGCCTGCTGTTTACCACCAACCGCCCGGATAACGGCCTGCTGCGCAAAGAGGTGCAGCGTCAGCAGCGAATTGTGTTACTCGACGAAGATATCCCTGGCAGCAGCGTACCCAAAGTGTTCGCCGACAACGTGCAGGGCGGCAAGCTGGCAACCGAACAACTGATCGCAGCCGGCCATCGTCATATCGCCTTTGTCGGTGGGCCGGATGCGCTGATGAGCGTGCGCGAACGCTACCAGGGTTTTTGCGCCGCCATGCAGCAAGCCGGGCTGGAAGTGGTGCCGGAGTGGGTATTGTTTGGCAAATATGAACGCAGTTTTGGTGCCCAGGCGCTGCACCACTTCTTTGCCGCCGAACAGCGTCCCACTGCGGTGTTTGCCGCCAGTGACTACCTGGTGCTTGGCCTGCTGGATGGGTTACGTGAACAGGGCTTACGCGCCCCGGACGCATTGTCGCTGGTGGGTTTCGATGACGCCAGCTATGCCGAATTCACGCAACCGCGCATCTCCACCATCCGCCAGCCCGCACGCGAAATGGGGCGTGCCGCCGTGGAGCAGATGCTGGCGCTCTTGCACGGCGATCTTCCCGCTGCACAGGAAACCCGCTTTCCGGTGGAATGGATCGCCCGTGACTCCATCAGCCGGTTAAACCCTGTGCGCTAAAATGGCGCATCGCTGCACCCTGCTGGCTCAGCATCAGCAAAATCCGTGCTGTTTAGTAAACCGGTTTACTCAAAAAATAAAAATTTTTCATCCATCTAAACAATCGGTTAGACAGCATTTAATGAGGTGATTTTTTCACCTGGCACAGTCTCTGCTATCTTTCTCCTGGCGAACAAATATCTCTGCAAGACATGCGTTGGTCAGCGGCACGTATTACGCGCATCGGGTAAACCGGTTTACAAGATGTGAACCTTTACCGCGTGATACGCCCGCTGATGCAACGTCTCCGTTTGATTCACAAGGGGAGTGTTGAGATGCAACAGCAGCAACGTGCCGCCCCGGCACGGGTTGAGATGGTCAATATCACCAAAACCTACGGCTCGATTCGCTCGCTACGCGGCGTCAATCTCGAGCTAGCCCCCGGCGAAGTGCTGGGTCTGGTAGGCGACAACGGTGCCGGTAAATCCACGCTGACCAAGGTGCTTTCTGGCGCGGTGGTCCCCACCAGTGGTGCCATTCGCATCGATGGCGAGGAGCAGCGTTTTGCCAATCCGGCCGATGCCCGTCGTTGCCATATCGAAATGGTTTATCAGGATTTGTCACTGTGCGACACGGTAGACGTGGCGGGTAACCTGTTTATGGGGCGTGAACCCATGAAACGCCTGTTGGGTGTGCCCTTTCTCGATCAACAAAAAATGCACGCCGATGCACGCGAAATGCTGAAGGGTTTGGGGATCTCGATTCCCGATACCCGGCTGTTGGTGCGTAATCTCTCCGGAGGACAGCGCCAGGCGATCGCCATTGCTCGTGCAGCCGCCTTCAACCCCAAAGTGTTGATCATGGATGAGCCGACCGCCGCGCTGGCAGTGGCCGAAGTGGAGGCAGTATTGGCGCTAATCAAACGCGTCAGCGCGCGTGGCGTCAGCGTCATCCTGATCACCCACCGGTTACAGGATCTGTTCCTGGTGTGCGATCGCATCATGGTGATGTACGAAGGCACCAACGTGGCGGATCGTCGGGTGACCGACACCAGCCTGAGTGAAATCGTCAACCTGATCGTCGGTGAGAAGTTCAGCGCGCCGTCTGCCCACGCCCACTAAGGGAACGAGTATGAGTATGGTTAACCTCTCCGGTACACGCATGATTCAGCATTCGCTACCCAAACGCCTGCTACATAACCATTCGGGCGTGGTCAGCATTGCGCTGTTTTTCGTTTTCTGCTGCGTGGTGTTTTCGCTGATCACCAGCAATTTTCTTACTACGCCTAACTGGCTCAACATCATTCGCCAGAGCGCGCCGTTACTGATTGTCGCCACCGCAATGACGCTGGTGATCACCACCGGCGGTATTGATCTCTCGGTCGGTTCGACGCTGGCGCTGGTGGGCGCGTTATCCGCCATTGCCCTCAACAGCTGGGGCTGGCCGTGGTATTGCGTGTTGATCGGCGGGCTGGCAATGGGCGCGCTGGTCGGGGCGATCAATGGATTCTTTATCGCGTATGAAGGGATCCCGGCATTTATCGTCACCCTCGCTACCCTGGCGGTGGTACGTGGTGTGGCGCTGTTGATCACGCAGGGTTATTCGATTCCGGTTCCTGGCGACAGCCCCTTCACCTTTATGGGGCGTGCGTGGGTGGTGGGTATTCCGATGCCAGCGCTGATTGGCATTGTGGTGCTGATTGTCGGTCATGTGGTGCTGAACCATATGCGTTTTGGCCGCTACGTCACCGCCATCGGCGCGAATGCGGAAGGGGCGCGTCGCAGCGGTATCAATACCAAAGCGGTGGTGATGCGGGTGTACATCATCAGCGGTATGGCCGCCGCGCTGGCCGGGATGATCATCACAGCCCGCCTCGGTAGCGGTTCCTCCAACCAGGGCGAAGGCTTTGAATTGCAGGTGATTGCGGCGGTGGTGCTGGGCAGCACTAGCCTGTTTGGCGGTTTTGGTACGGTGATCGGCACGCTGCTCGGTGCACTTTCCATCGCCATTATCCAGAACGGGTTGATCCTGTCGCATATCTCGCCGTTCTACACGCAAATCGCCACCGGCGCGATCATCCTGCTCGCCATCTGGATTAACACGCGCATTCTCAACCCTGCCCGCGCCACCGCCAAAGGATAGCTGATGAAAGGTTCGATTTTCCGTCATCCCGACCCCCTGCCGCTCGGCGTGCAAAGTGGTTACGTGATGACCGTCCTCGGCCCGTTGCCGTTGGATCAGATGGGCGTCACCTTGATGCATGAACATATTTTGCTCGATGCCTCGGGCAAGTGGGTACCGCCCTGCTGTTGCAGCGATCGCCATATCGCCGAGATGCCGGTTCGCATCGAAAATCTCGGTGATCTGTCACTGAATCCGCTAATGAGCCGAGATAACTGCCAGCTGTTTGACGTCGACGTGGCGATCGAGGAGCTGATGAAGTTCCGCGCGCTGGGCGGGGAAACCGTGGTCGACCCCACCAATATCGGCATTGGACGCGATCCCAAAGCCCTGCAACGCATCGCGCGTCTGACCGGCCTGAATATCGTGATGGGCACCGGGTTGTATCTGCAACCCTCGCACCCGGAGTGGGTGAAAACCACCAGCGTGGAACAACTCACCGAGAAACTGATTTATGACCTGGGTGGCCTGGCGGAGAAACCCGAAGTGCTGGCCGGGTTGATTGGCGAGATTGGCGTGTCCAGCCGCTTCACGGGAGACGAGGAGAAATCCCTGCGTGCTGCCGGGCGCGCCAGCGCGGCGACCGGCGTGCCCATTGAGGTGCATCTGCCCGGCTGGGAACGGTTGGGCCACAAGGTGCTGGACATACTGGAACAGGAAGGGGCCGATCTGCGGCATACCGTGTTGTGCCATATGAACCCCAGCCACGCCGATAAAACCTATCAGCGTGAGCTGGCGGATCGCGGTGCGTATCTCGAGTACGACATGATTGGCATGGGCTATTACTACGCCGATGAAGAGGCGCAATCGCCATCGGATGAAGAGAACGCCCTCGCCATCTGTGCCCTGATCGACGACGGTTACATCAATCAGATCCTGTTATCGCAGGATGTGTTCCTGAAAACCATGCTGACCCGTTACGGCGGGCACGGCTACGGTCATATCCTGAAAAACTTCGTACCGCGTTTGCGCCGTCATGGCGTCAGCGGCGAGCAGTTAGAAACGTTGATGATCGCCAACCCGCAGCGGGTATTTGGCGCGTAATGGAGAAAATCATGACGAAAAAGGTTTTGCTGGTAGGTGAATCCTGGACCAGCACCGCGACACATATCAAAGGCTTTGATCAGTTTGCTACCGCCACCTGGCACAACGGCGCGGTAGATTTTCTTGCCGCGTTAGCGGATAGCGCTTATCAGATCACCCATATGCCGGTACATGAAGCGCCGGAGCAGTTTCCGCTGACGCTGGAAGCTTTGCAGGCGTGGGATGTGATTATTCTGTCGGATATCGGGGCCAATACCCTGTTGCTGCATCCGGCCACCTGGCTGAAAAGCCAGCGCACCGCCAATCGCCTGACGCTGCTGCATGATTATGTCGCACAGGGCGGCGCACTGATGATGATTGGTGGTTATTACAGCTTCCAGGGCATTAACGGTGGCGCGCGTTATCGCAACACCGCGGTGGAGCAGACCTTGCCGGTACGTTGTCTCGCCTGGGATGACCGGGTGGAGCGACCGGAAGGTTGTTATCTGGAGCAGACCACCCCCCATGCGGTGCTGGAGAATCTGCCGGGCGATATGCCGTGGTTGCTGGGCTACAACGAAGTGGAGATGCAGCCGGAAGGTCAGTTGCTGGCGACGGTGGCGGGCACCGCCCATCCGCTGCTGGCGGTGCGTGAGTACCAACAGGGACGCACCCTGGTGTGGACCAGCGATATGTCGGCCCACTGGCTGCCACCAGAGTTTGCCCAATGGTCCGGTTTTCGTCAGTTGTGGATCAACTGTCTCGACTGGCTCACCGGGGCACATGCATGAGCGCAGTTGTCGCTTTAACCCAGCAATTGCTGGGTTTTAACACCATCAATCCACCGGGTGACGAGGCCGCCTGCATGGCCTGGCTGGCAGATTACCTCGAACAGGCAGGATTTACCGTGCAGCGCCACAGCTTCGGCGATCGGCGCGCCAATCTCATCGCCACCCTGCCCGGTGCAGCGGGTGGAGCGCCACTCGGTTTTACCGGCCATCTGGATACCGTCCCACTCGGTAACGCCGAATGGCAGTTCGATCCTTTTGGTACCGATGTGCGCGATGACCGCCTGTATGGTCGAGGCAGCAGCGATATGAAAGCGGCGATTGCCGCGTTTATCCTCGCCTGCGTCCGACATAAAGATGCCATCATGGCGGGCAGCGGCGTGGTGTTGTACCTCACCGGCGGCGAAGAAACCGGTTGTGACGGCGCTCGCGCCTTGATTGCCAGCCAAACGCTGCCCCAGCCGGGGGCGTTGATTGTCGGTGAACCGACCGCCAACTATCCGGTGATCGGGCATAAGGGTGCGTTGTGGCTACGTTGTGAAACGCGCGGCAAAACCGCTCATGGCGCGATGCCGCATCTTGGTATCAACGCCATCTACCTCGCAGCCGAGGCGCTGGGCAAGATTCAGCATTTCTCACCGGGTGCGCCACATCCGTTGATGAAGCAACCGACGCTCAACGTCGGCCGCATTCAGGGGGGATTAAATATCAACTCGGTACCGGACCGCACCGCCTTTGATGTGGATATCCGCACCGCGCCGAATCTGCAACATGCTGAGATCCGCCAGCGCCTGGCCACCACCCTGGGTGAAACGGTGTTTATCACCACCCTGGTGGATCTGCCTGCGGTGCTGAGTGCCGCACAGCAACGCTGGATACAGCAGATTTTCCAGTTATGTCAGCCGCTGCACGACGACCCCCTTACGCCACGCATTGTGCCTTACTTTACCGATGCCTCGCTGCTGCTGCCGGCACTCGGTTCACCGCCCTGCGTGATCCTGGGGCCGGGTGAACCGACCCTGGCGCATCAGACCGATGAATATTGCCTGCTGTCACGGCTGGCGGAAGCGGAGGCGTTATACGGGGAGATTATTGTGCAGTGGATGACGGACGGGGCGTGATAAATTACGCCGCTACGCAAACCGGTCCGTAGCGGCGCAGCGCGATTTATCGCGCTTCACGCTCCAGGCAGTTAGCCGCCTTGCCGGGCCTCCTGAACAAATAACTGGGGATATCCCCACCAATCAGCGCTTCGCCGTAACAAACAAAACCGTTGTTTTCATACAGCCGGTGAGCAGCAGTTTGTGTTTGCGAACTGTCGAGCAGGATATCCCGTTGGGGATGTTGTCTGGCCGCAAATGTCAGCAGCTCATCCAGTATTTGCTGCGCAATTCCCTGTCGACGGCAGTGACTCGCTACCCGCATTCTTTTGATCTCATAGTGGTCAGAAGAAAGGCTGACCAGCGCCCCCATGCCAACGATCGCCTCCAGCCGGGAAACAGCGACCACAAAGCGTGTATCAACGCGTTGATAGTGTTCGGCAAAATGATAAAGATCAGCATCTAAGGAGGTATCGGTAGAACAGGAGTTTGTCTCTTTTAAACCGGCAAAATGCAGTTCCAGTATCCGGGGAACATCCTGAATGGTGGCCTGCCGGATGAGATAGTTTTCAGACACGTTTTCGTTCAACGACATATCCTCTGAGTCCCTTTTTAAACGATGATGCCCCGTAGCGTGGTTAATGCGATGAAATAAATATCGCGTCCGGCTGTTCCGGCGGCACGGCAAAATGTTGCTGCATCCTGCGGCTCTCCTCGGCGGGCGGCAGGCCAAACAGGCGTTTAAATTCACGGTTAAACTGCGACGGGCTTTCATATCCCACGGCGAAACTGGCCGCTGCCGCGGTCAGCGTCTGGCGCACCATCAACATCCGCGCCTGATGCAGCCGCACTGACTTCACGTACTGCATGGGGGCAACGCCGGTTATCGCTTTAAAATGGCTGTGGAAAGTTGGCACACTCATCCCCGCGGCGGCGGCCAGTTGCGCCAGTTGCAGCGGCAGCGCATAGCAGGCGTGGATATGGCGCAACGCTTTACTGACTTTACCAAATTGCCCCTGCTGACTTAACGCAGCGCGCAATACGCTGCCCTGCGCGCCGGTCAATACGCGATAATACAACTCACGCATCAATGCTGGCCCGAGGATCACCGCATCACGCGGGTCATGCAGCGCCTGCAAAAAACGCAACACGGTGCTTTTCATTACGGCATCCATCGGGCTGGACATCATACTTTGCGGCGCAGGGATCGGCTGCGTACCGCCCTGCTGATCAAGTTGCAGCATCAGCTCCGCCGCCACCGCGAAATCCAGATGCAGGTAGATGGCGAGCAATGGCCGTTCGGCTGACGCCGTCGTTTCCATCACAAAAGGCACCGGTACGGATACCGCCAGGTATTGCTGCTCGTCATAAAGATAAACCTGATGGCCCAGATAACCGCGTTTGCTGCCCTGGCAAACAATCACGATGCCCGGATCGTACAGCACCGGCGTGCGCGCCAGCGGACGGTCAGAACGCAGGATACGTACCTGCTCCAGCGCGGTCAGGTTATAGCCTTCCTGCGGAGCCAGCGCCCGCAGTAACGTCACCATCTGCGCCTGGGTATTATCGCTCATAACCCACCCCTCATAAGATTAGGCAATAAAAACAGAAGATACGGCCTCAATACAAGTCATGGTTGAGAATATTATGCATTTTCACGTTTATAGGGAGCGAATCTTATGTCATCAACCAAAACCTTGTTTATCACCGGCGTCAGCAGCGGCTTTGGTCGTGCGCTGGCACAACAGGCATTGAGCCAGGGCCATCGGGTGATTGGCACCGTACGCAATCAGGAGGCAAAGCAGGCGTTTGAAGCGCTGAAACCTGGCTATGCCAGCGCCTGCCTGCTGGATGTGACCGATTTCTCCGCCATTGAAGATTGCATCAATGCCGTGGAGTCCCACCAGGGAGCGATTGATGTGCTGGTGAACAATGCCGGTTACGGCCATGAAGGGGTGATGGAGGAGTCCTCGCTGGAGGAGATGCGCCGTCAGTTTGACGTCAACGTGTTTGGTGCCGTGGCGGTGATCAAAGCGGTACTGCCGTATATGCGCCAGCGCCGTCGCGGCCACATTATCAACATCACATCGATGGGCGGATTTATCACCATGCCCGGCATTACGTATTATTGCGGCAGCAAATTTGCGCTGGAAGGCATTTCCGAAGCGCTGGGCAAAGAACTCCAGCCTTTTGGCATCTTCGTCACTGCCGTGGCACCCGGCTCATTCCGCACCGACTGGGCGGGACGTTCAATGGTACGTAGCGCGCGCAGCATCCCTGATTACGATACCTTGTTCGATCCTATCCGCCAGGCGCGCGTGGAGAAAAGCGGCAAACAATTGGGCGATCCGCAAAAAGCCGCACAGGCGATGCTGGCCATTATCGCCAGCGACAATCCGCCGTCGCATTTGTTACTGGGCAGTGATGCGCTGACGCTGGTGCGAAATAAGCTGGCAACGTTACATGAGGAGATGGATCGCTGGGAAGAATTAACCCGTTCCACCGATGGCGAATAATAAATTGTCAGGAAAGGTAAATTATTTAACCTGAATCTCACCCTGCGCCAGCACCCTATTTCTCTGCTAAATACTGGCGCAGTTTTCTAACAATTACCCGATGACATTCTCACACAATAAATAGGTTCTCTGGCTAGGGTTTCGAGAAAGAAAAATGCGGATCAATAACAAATTTTTTCGGTGCGCCAGAATCAAATTCACTGTAACCGCGCGGTGCATCTTCCAGAGAAATCACTTCAACACCCACTATTTTGGCAATCGGAATGCGATCCCACAGAATAGCTTGCATCAGTTGGCGATTATATTTCATCACCGGTGCCTGGCCGGTCTGGAAGGCGTGTGATTTCGCCCAGCCCAGTCCGAGACGAATGCTCAGGCTACCCATTTTGGCAGCCTGATCGACCGCACCCGGATCTTCGGTGACGTACAGACCGGGCACCCCGATTTTTCCTGCCACCCGTGTCACCTGCATCAGCGCGTTAAGCACCGTGGCCGGGGCTTCATGCTGCGCGCCTTCATGGCCGTGTCCACGCGCCTCAAAACCAACGGCATCGATGGCGCAATCCACTTCTGGCTCGCCGAGGATATCAGCAATCTGCTCATGCAACGGGGTATCTTTACTGAGATCAACCACTTCGAAACCCTGTTGTGCCGCATGTTTAATGCGCGCCTCATTCATATCACCGACAATCACCACCGCCGCCCCCAGCAGACGGGCTGACGCCGCAGCCGCCATCCCCACCGGACCGGCCCCGGCCACATAGACGGTGCTGCCGGGGCCGACACCAGCGGTGACTGCGCCATGAAAGCCGGTCGGCAGAATATCGGAAAGACAGGTTAAGTCTTTGATTTTCTCTAACGCCTGCTCACGATCCGGCAGCTTGAGTAAGTTGAAATCGGCATAAGGTACCAGCACATACTTCGCCTGGCCGCCGACCCAATCGCCCATATCCACGTAACCATACGCGCCCCCGGCCCGGGCCGGGTTGACCGTCAGGCAGACACCGGTATGTTGTTCTTTACAGGAACGGCAACGGCCACAGGCCACGTTGAACGGCACCGACACCACATCACCGAGAGCGAACCTTTCGACATCGCGCCCGAGTTCAATCACCTCGCCGGTGATTTCATGGCCGAGTACCAGGCCTTCCTGGGCGGTAGTTCGCCCACGCACCATATGTTGATCGGAACCGCAGATATTGGTGGATAACACTTTGAGGATCACCCCGTGTTCTATTTTCTTCCCTCGGGGATCGTGCATTTTTGGATAATCAATCGACTGGACTTCAACTTTACCTTTACCTATGTAGACCACTCCACGATTTTCAGACATGTGAGTACCTTTCAGATAGTTGGCTGGTTATTAAGTTTTGAATGTCGCAGTTGAGCATAGAGACATACTCTGCGCCCTTAAGCTTAATAACTCCCCCCGCTAACGAACGATATTTATCCTGTTATTATTTGTGATGTGTGCAAGGCGTCACAATTAAATTAATCATCATTCAACTTGTGGATAATTTCAGCGAGAAACTGATTAGGACCGAATTTAATTATACCGTCATTAATTATGCGTGATAAATCACGCCGCTACGGTACGTGCAAAATTGCGTAACGGCGCGTGATAAATCACGCCGCTACGGTTCGTGCAAAATTGCGTAACGGCGCGTGATAAATCACGCCGCTACGGTTCGTGCAAAATTGCGTAACGGCGCGTGATAAATCACGCCGCTACGGTTCGTGCAAAATTGCGTAACGGCGCGTGATAAATCACGCCGCTACGGTTCGTGCAAAATTGCGTAACGGCGCGTGATAAATCACGCCGCTACGGTGCGTGCAGAATTGCGCAACGGTACGTGCAGAATTCCGTAGCGGCGCGATTTATCGCGCAATACACCTAACGCAGTTTGCCGCACGCCGCCGTCAGTCGCTGGCAGGCGGTGGCCAGCAGCGCATCATCTACCGCATAAGCGATACGCAGATAACCCGGCGTACCAAATGCGGAACCGTGTAGCACCGCCACTTGCGCTTCTGCCAGCAACCAGGACGCCAGCGCCTTATCGTCAGCGATCCGCTCGCCGTCCGGCGTCTGTCGTCCGAGCAACCCCTGGCAATTGGCGAACACATAAAATGCGCCCTGCGGTGCGCTGGCGCTCAGGCCGTCAACTGCTGCCACCATCGCCAGTACCTGCTGGCGGCGCTGATCCAGCTTTTCCAGCCAGCCCACCAGAAAATCCGCCGGTTGATTGAGCGCGGCGACTGCGGCCGCCTGGGCGATGCTGCTGGGGTTGGAGGTGCTTTGCGATTGCAGCACCTGCATTGCCGCAATCAGCCAGCGTGGTCCTGCGGCGTAGCCCAGACGCCAGCCGGTCATGGCATGGCTTTTCGAAACCCCGTTCACCGTCAGCGTGCGATGCGCCAGTTGCGGAGCCACTTCCGCAAAGGTGGCAAATGGCGTCTGGTCATAACGCAGCGGTTCATAGATATCATCCGCCATAATCAACACCTGCGGATGATCGGACAGTACCGCCGCCAGCGCGCGCAGTTCCTGCGCGCTGTAAATCGCGCCGGTTGGATTGCCGGGTGAATTGAGGATCACCCAGCGCGTCTCTGCCGTCAGCGCCGCGGCAAGCGCGGCCGGTTGCAGTTTCCAGCCATGCTGTTCATCACAGGGCACTATCACCGGCTCACCTTCCGCCAGCGTCACCATATCGGGATAGGACACCCAATAAGGGGCCGGGATGATCACCTGCTGCCCGACATCCACCGTTGCCAGCAACGCATTGAAAATCAGCTGTTTGGCACCGCTCCCGGCAATGATTTCATCCGGAGCGAATTGCAGTTGATTGTCACGGGCAAACTTTCCGGCAATCGCTGCTTTTAATACCGCCGTACCCGCCACCGCGGTGTATTTGGTTTGCTGCTGGATAATCGCTTCAATCCCGGCATAACTGATGGCTGCTGGCGTGGCGAAATCCAGCTCACCTTCCCCTAAATTGATCACCGCTTTTCCTGCGACCTCCAGTTCACGCACCTGGTCAGAAATGGTGGCGGTGGGCGAAGGTCGTACCCGCTGCATACGCCGGGCCGTTTGACTGATATTCATAAATCCTCTTTTGTATCTGATGATTCAAATAATACAATTATTCACCCAACATCAGCAGGAAATTGCCGTGTCACTCATATTCATTCTTGATGATTCACCCTTACCAGCTCGTTACGGTGTCACCGCCAGCCACTGGGCTAACCAACACAGGCTGCCGTTATGGAGCCTGCGCCCTGACTTCTGCGGCGATGTGCCCGATAGCCATCAACATGTGGCGCGAACCGGTTACTGCGTTACCAGCGGCCTGTATCGCAGCGATACGCTGCGACAGGAAGTCAACGCAGTCAGCGCATTACCCACGGCTGACGCGGTGATCGTCGTACCCAACGCACGCAGCGATGAGATCGTCGATTTACCCGGTCAACGCCTGTTCAGCCACGATAGCGGTCAGACGCTGGTGCTGCGCGATGCCGCACAAACCCTGCTGACGCTGCACGCCGACCACTATGGTCGCTGGTCAGCCACGCCAACCGTGGAAACACCCCCAGAGCTGCGCATTGGTCTGATTGGCCGGGAAGCCGATCACCGCCAGGCTTATCCCGCCACGCTGGCGGCACTGGGCGATGCCGCAGCGGCGTTGCATCTGACACTCGACATCCGTTTTTTGCCGCCTGCCACCTTATCCGTTGACCTGCACGAACTGGAAGGCCTGCATGGCGTGCTGCTGCCGGGCGGTTCCTCGATGGCGGCGGTGCAGGGGCAAATCCGCGTGGCGCAAGCGACCCGAAGCCGCGCACTCCCCAGCCTCGGCCTGTGCCTGGGTATGCAGAGCATGAGCACTGCCGCAGTCCGCCAGCAGCCGGGTTATGCCGAAGCGATCCTCGCGGAAGTGGCACCCGATGCCGCCTTGCATAGCTTTGTGGCCTTTGCCGATCACCGTCATCGTTGCGGCGTGATGCCGTTTGCTGACGGGGAGATGCACTACAACCACCGTTATCGCTTCAATCCGGCGCTGTTGCCGCAGTTGAAGGCCAGCGGCGTGCAGGTTAACGCCCACACCGACGATATCGTTGAGGCGATTACCCTGCCCGATCATCCATTCTGGCAAGGTGTGCAGGGGCATCCTGAACTGGCGTCACGCCCGGATGCCCCACACCCGCTGATTACCGCGTTCCTGCGGGCGGCACTCAGTCAGCGAGGCTGACGCCGGTACGCGCATCGCTTGCCAGCTTACGCATCACGCTGGCAAGTTGCGCCTGCGCATCGGCAGAGATCGGCAGCAGCGGCGCACGGACGCGACCACCGTTAAAGCCCCGCAGCGCCATCGCTGCCTTGACCAGTTGCGGCTGACCGTGCTGACGCGCCAGCGCGCGGTAGTCGTACCACAGCTGATGAAGATCGCGCGCCGTCGCCGCATCGCCTTTTTCCACGGCACGGAAGGTGGCTAACACCAGCTCCGGCAGCGCGCCGCTGTTGGTGGTGCTGATGCCATCAAAACCGGCCATCATCGGGCCTAAGAACGCCAGATCCGAAGCACAGAACAGGCGCAGGCGACCGCGCAGACGGTTAGCGATCTGGTCAATGGCTGTCGGGTTGAGATCGCCCTGCTTGATCCCCACCACACCGGCCACATCAGCCAGTTGCTCCAGCAAGGCTGGCGACAGCGTGATGCCAATACCCGGCGCGTTGTACACCAGGATGCCGGTTTTGGATAACGGGGCCATCTCTTTGAAATAAGCCAGAATTTGCGCATCGGTGATTTCACTGACGTAAGGTGCGGTGACCATCGGCAAGCCACCGAGGTCACCCGCCAGAGTCGTCAGCTCACGCGCATCGCGCGGATCGGAACTGGCGCTGCACAGCATCACCGGGATGCGGTCCTGTACGCAGTCCATCACCTGATGGAACAGTTCACGACGTTCCGCCAGCGACATCACCGGGAATTCACCGTAGGTTCCACCAATCAGAATGCCGTCATAACCCAGACCAATGACGCGCTCAATGTTTTCGTGCAGCGCAGCGAAGTCGATCGCGCCTGTGGCATCAAACGGCGTGACGGTGATGTTGAAAATGCCACGCAGGCGTTCACGGCATTCGTTAATGTCTTTCATGAGAATTCCTTACAACAAAGTTAATGGACGAGCGAGACTGCCAAGCTGGCGATAACCGGTTTCCGTCACCACCACGGTTTCACTGACGCCAACGGTGAATTCACCGTAAATTCGCAGCGCAGGCGGGATATGGAAGGTCATACCGGGTTGCAATTCGGTGGTGACACCGCTGTACAGACTAAGGATGCCGCCTTCGCCCCAGTCAGGTGCAAACGAGACACCGATGGAGTAGCCGGTACGTTTTTTGAAGTTGTCGGTAAAGCCTGCGCGATCAATCACTTTCTGGCAGGCCAGATGCGGCTCAGCGCAGGTGGCTCCCGGACGGATGGCATCCAGCGCGGCCTGTAAAGCCTCCTGACACACCTTTTCCATCTCGATGGCAATCGCCGGTGGGCGGCCAATCCACGCCGAACGCATCAGCGCGGCGTGGTAACGATCGTGCGCAGCGGCCATTTCGAGGAACACCGGTTCGTTATCCTGCAACACGCGACGACGCCAGGTGCCGTGCGGCACACCACTGCGCGGACCGCTGGACACCAGCGGCTCCATGCCGACATATTCAGAACCGGCGGCGATCGCCGCCCCCATCATCGCTGACACCAGCGCGTTCTCGTCGCTGCCGCTCCGGATCGCCGCCATGCCAGCACGCATCCCGGCATCAACGTAGCGGGCGGCAGTGGCAATTTTTTCCACTTCAGCGGCGGATTTCACTGCGCGCAGCGGTTCTATCACCCCGGCGGTGTCGGCGATGGTGCCAAGTTTGCTTTGCAGCAGTTCATACACGGCGATTGGCAGGAACCAGCCGCGTTTATCCAGCCCGATACGTTTCTTCAACCAGCCTTTTTGTTGCAACATGCCGACGAGGAAATCCACCGGGTTATCACCGTCCTGATAAATAGCGGCGTCAGAAATAAAGGTGTTGGCGATAAAGTTGAAGTATTCCAGTTGGCGAATGACAAACACCGGTTCCCCTTCGACCGGTAGCAGCAGCGCCTGGAAGGTGTAATAACCGGGAGTCTGCTGACCGGTGAGCCAGAAAATGTTTTCCGGCCCGGTGACGATCATCACATCAACACCGGCGGCGTTAAGACGCTCGCGGGTGCGCTGGATACGCAGCGCGTACTCATCCGCGCTGAACGCAGATTCACTGCCCTGAACCACATTATTAAGCTGTTGCATCACTAAACTCCTGGAGGAAAGTGGCGCGAGCGGCAGCAAACTGCACGCCCAGGCCGGGAGAATCATTTACGGCAACCAAGCCGCAGGTATAGGAAAGACCGCTGACTGGATCGTCAATCAGACCATCCGCGCCGTAGAGTTCGGCAAACGCCGGTTGCAGCACGCGGCACAGCTGCAATGCCGCCGCCGTGGCAGCGTGGCCTTCATTCATCTGGCCGATCATGAAGGGAATATCCGCATCTTGCAGACGGCGTGCTGCCGCCAGCGTCGGGGCTAATCCACCTAACTTCACCAGCTTGAGATGGCCCCACAGCGCGCCTTTTGCCGCGATCAGCCGATCAATCGCCGCTGCGCTGTTGAGGCTTTCATCCAGCATGATCGGGATGCCGTACTGCGCCAGCTCAGCCAGATGACGGTCGTCACCCGGGGCCAGCGGTTGCTCGATATAGCTCAGCCCCAGGGTTTGCAACTGCGGCAACGCGTGATGCGCATCGGCCAGCGACCATTGGCCGTTGACGTCAATCGCCAGTGAGATGCGATTGCCAAAGGTGTGACGCAGCGCCTGTAAACGCGCCAGATCGGTGGCGAAATCCGCCACGCCGGTGCGCAGCTTGAGCTGGGTAAAACCGCGAGCGACATAGTCCTGCGCCTGCGTCAGCATCTGCGCTTCGCTGCCCCAGAACAGCGTCTGGTTGGTGGCGAAACGCGGCATCGTCGCCGGTGCGCCCAGCCAGGCTGCCAGGCTGACACCCTGCTCACGCGCCAGCAGATCGTGCAGCGCCATATCCAGCAACATGCGCGACGGTGCCAGTAACGGGCTGTCAGCCGCATGTACGGCCGCCAGCAGGGTGCGGGCATCGGCGCGCCAGTCCCACTGCGTCAGCATCGACAGCAAATTGTCTAACACCTGTTGTTCGCTGTAGCCGTGCAGATAGGCGATATTGAGCCGCACCTCGCCCACCCCTGTTGTGACGTTGTCACTCAGTTGCAACCACAAGGTATCAAGCGCATGTACCGCGCCAGACGCGGCGGTATGCAACGTCACCCCGGCGTAATGCAGGTCGCCGCGCCACAGTTGCGCCTTCACGCGGTGACCTCCACAGGCAGCAGCGCCAGCGCGATATCCAGGTAGATGCTGGCTGCGGCGATAAACTCTTCCACCGGGACAAATTCATCTGGCTTATGCGCCACCGCCAGCGCACCGGGACCAATCACCACACCTTTCGCACCGAGGGTGCGGAAATGCACCAGATCGCAGCCGCCCTGAAAACCAAACGGGCCGGGCTCCGGCTGACCGTGGCGACGGCAGGCCGCCAGGCTGTGCTGCACAATGGCTTCGCTGCTGTCGGTTTCGGTGGCAGCGCCGGTGGTGGGCTGCCAGGCGATGATTTCCGCCTCAACGCCGGATTGCGCGTGGGCATGATCCAACAGTTGTTGCAACTCAGCTTTGACCACCACCTCGTCTTCCCCCGGCACCATGCGGCGATCCAGCAGCAGTTCACAGCTGTCCGGCACCACATTATCGGCATGGCCGCCGTGTACACGGGTCACCGTCAGGCTGGCATTCCCGACCAGCGCATGGCAGCGGCAACGCACCTGCTGATGATGGGCTTCTTCGATTAACCCCAGCAGCTTCGCCGATTGGTAAATGGCGTTGATACCCAGCTCCGGCGTCCCGGAATGCGCCGTCACCCCTTTGACCCGCACGCGCGGACGCAGGCTGCCTTTATGCGCCGAGAACGTCGCGTTGGAGGTCGGCTCGCCAATCACCGCAAAGTCGATGGCAGGCGGTTGGTCGCGCACATAAAATTTCGCCCCTTCGCTAGCCACCTCTTCGTCGGCGGTGAACACCCCCATCAGGGTGCCGGACCAGCTATGGCGGTTGGCAGCCAACATGCGCAGTGCCTCAACCATCGCCACCAGCGGACCTTTGGCGTCGCAGGCACCGCGACCGTATAAACGCCCGTCGCGTTCGGTCAGGGTGAAGGGATCGCTCGACCAGCCACTGCCTGCGGGCACGGTGTCGAGATGGGTATTGAAGGCGAAGCAGGGACCGTCGCCGTTTTTCAGCAACGCGATGACGTTGGTACGTCCCGGGGCGTATTCACTGAAGGAGAGATCAAAACCCGCCTCACGTAACCAGCCGGCGACGCATTCTGCCGCCTCGCGTTCATGGCCCGGCGGGTTTTCGGTATTGATGGCGACCAGTGCGGCAAGATCCCGCTTCATGCGCACACTGTCTGCCTGGTAACGACTCATAGGTACTCCGCTATTAATGTAAGATCTGGTCGAGGAAACGTTTGGCGCGTTCGCTGACCTGGCCGGTAAAGAAGTCCTGGGCGCTGGCGCGTTCGAGAATTTCGCCCTCTTCCATAAACAGAATTTGATTGGCGGCACGGCGGGCAAACCCCATCTCATGGGTGACCACCATGCTGGTCATGCCTTCGGCGCTGAGTTCCGCCATCACATCCAGCACTTCACGGATCATCTCCGGATCGAGTGCCGAGGTAGGTTCGTCGTACAACATCAGTTCCGGTTTCATCGCCAGCGCACGGGCGATCGCCACGCGCTGCTGCTGACCGCCGGACAACTCATCCGGGAAGTGGTCAGCACGTTCGTTGATGCGCACTTTCGCCAGCAACGCTTCCGCCTGCTTACGTGCCTCGATACGGTTAACGCCCAGCACCGTCATCGGTGCCAGCATGATGTTTTCCGCCGCCGTGAGATGGGAAAACAACTCGTAATTCTGGAACACCATGCCAATGCGCTGCCGAAGCTGATGCGGCGGCACCTCTCCCCGGCTGATGTTCTGACGGGCAAAGAACACGTCACCGCTATCCGCAGGCGACAGCAAATTGACACAGCGCAGCAGCGTAGATTTGCCGGAGCCAGAGGGGCCGATCAGCACCACGGTTTCGCCACGATTGACGCTAAGCGAACAATTTTTCAGTACGGTCTGACGGCCAAAGGTTTTGTCGATGCCGATCATCTCCAGCAACGGTTTGCGTTCATGGTTCATGACACCTCCCGGGCGGGTTTAGGCAGTTTCAGGTCGTGGGATTGCGCTTTCTGGCTTTTACGACGGCGCTGTTTCGGATCGAGCGTGCGTTCCAGCCATGACTGGAAAATCATGAACAGCGTGGTGAGCAGCAGATAGTAGATACCGGCGGCGCACAGCGCTTCGAAGTAACGGAAGCTGGCGCTGGCGGTCTGGTTCGCCACCAGCAGCAGCTCCTGTACCGCAATCACGGACACCAGCGCGCTCGATTTGAGCATGCTGATCATCTGATTCCCCATCGGCGGCAGCACAATGCGCGCCGCCTGTGGCAACACGATCTTGCGCATGATCTGCGCGTTGGTCATCCCCAGCGCCATGCCTGCGGTACGTTGCCCGCTTTTCACCGCCTGTAAGCCGGAGCGCAGGATTTCCGCCATATACGCGCCCTCGTTGAGCGAGAGCGCCAGCACTGCACAGGTAAACGCGGAGAAGCGTAAGCCGAAGCCTGGCAGCACGTTGTAGACAAAGATGATCTGGAACAGCACTGGCGTGCCACGAAACAGCCACAGGTAGAAAAACGCCAGACCCTTTCCGGCGCGGAAAGGCGCTTCCTGTAGCAGGGCCAGTACCAGACCCAGCACCACGCCACACAACAGTGAGCAGAGGGTGATTAACAGTGTCATCCAGGCGCCCTTAAGAAATTCAGGGGAAAGGAAGTACTGCCACATTAAATCAATCGACATAGCTATCTCCGGTTAACGGCTTGAAACGCATCAGAAAATGGCAACGGAATCCGGGAAGTTCCATTTCTCAATCAGTTGCTTGTAGGTGCCATCTTTCACCAGGCTTTGCAGGCCCTTCTCCAGTTGCGCTTTGGTTTCGGCATCGCCTTTACGTACCGCAAACGCGATATGGGTGTCGGCCTCGAACTCCGGGCCAACCGCTTCGAACACATCGGGTTTCTCGCTGAACAGCGCCAGAGTCCCCGGCGTGGAGAGGAATTCGGCATCGGCGCGGCCCTGTGCCACCGCCACGGCGGAGTCTGTCGCGGCCGGGAAAGTCAGCACATTGATGGCAGCTTTGTTGGCCGCGACGCAGTTTTTGTTATCCACACGCGCCTGGCTCTCTTCGATACCGCCGAGGGTGACGGCGATGTTTTTACCGCACAGCGACATATCACGACCGGTGATCCCGGCGGGATTGCCTTTACGTACCACCACGCGACTGCCGATTTTGAGATAAGGCACAAAATCGACCTGCGCGGCACGGGTCGGGTTGACGTACATCGCCGAGTTAATGATGTCGAGGCGTTTACCCTGTAACGCCGGGATCAGGCCTTTGAACTCCATCGCCATCGGCGCGGGCGTCAGATCAAGGTGTTTGCTCAGCGCGGTGATTAAATCGATATCAAAGCCGGTGAGCTTGCCGTCTTTGACGAACTCGAACGGCATAAAGGTGGCTGCCGTGCCATAGGTCAGTTTGCCGGGGCTGACGCTTTCCACCGCGGCATGGCTGACCACTGGCAGCAACGCCAGGCTGAACATCATTCCGCGCAGGCGGTTTAAGGTGAAATAAGAGCTGGGCATCGTCGTCTCCTGGTTAATATATTGGATTTTGTGAATCAACAAATACAATCATGATGACAAGAACACGTCCCTTCCTGGTGCACTTGCACGCTTATCGTGCAGTTCCTGCTTTATTTCGCTGCAAAACTTTTCCCGTGTTATTGTATATTCAGATCACAACAATACACTTAAGGTACAAGCTCTCCATGCAGCCTGACTCAACTGCGAGCAGTCGCCGGATCGCCCGGCAAATCCTTGACCTGATATATGAAGCAAGATTCGATCCAGGTCATCATTTACGTGAGCAACATCTTGCCGATGCGCTGGGGGTGTCGCGCACGCCAATTCGCGCCGGATTGAAAGAACTGACGCGGCTGGGGGCGGTTGAAGCCCGGCCAAATCAGGGATTCTTCCTGCTAAAAAGTGCCGATGCGTTGCAACAACTCAACATCGAACAAACCAAAAGTAATGATCAAACCCTGTATGAATTGCTGGTGCGGGATCGCATTGCCGGTACTCTGCCGGAATCCTTTACCCAGACCGAAATTACCCAGCGCTATGACGTTGATCGTGGCGTATTGACGCGCACGCTGGTGAAGCTGTCAGAGGATGGCCTGATTGCACGCAACGCCGGGCACGGCTGGCGTTTCCTGCAAACGCTCAACTCCGAGGTGGCGTTGCGCAACAGTTACGGCTTCCGTCTGATGATTGAACCCGCGGCCCTGTTGACGCCCCAGCTACGGGTTGATCGCCAGCTGTTGAAACGCCTGCGCGCCCAGCATCTGTGGCTGATTACCCACCCGGATATCACCCAGGTTCCGGCGAAAGATATCTTCGAAACCGATGCCTCGTTCCACGAGTTGCTGGCGGAGGCCAGCGGTAATTTGTTTGTATTGCAGGCGATTCAGCAGCAGAACCGCCTACGCCGCCTGATGGAGTTCGGCAGCTACCACAACAAACGCCGCGTGAAAGAGTGGTGCGAAGAACATGTCGCCATCATTGATGCATTGCGGGAAAACAAGCAGGAACTGGCCGCCAGCCTGATGCAGCAACATCTGCAATTTGCCTATGACCAGGTGAATATTAAGCGGCCACGTAAATAACCGGCATCATTTTTGCACATCACGATCCTGAAAATACAATCAGGAGTGGTTTTATGGATTTGCAAATACAACATCGGGTCGCGCTGGTTTGTGGTGCGGGCAGCGGTTTAGGCCGGGCGATGGCGCTGTCACTGGCGCAGGAAGGGGTCAAGGTTGCAGTGACCGGACGCAATCTGGAAAAGCTGGCGGAAACCGTCAGTCAGATCCAGCAACAGGGTGGCACTGCACACGCCTGGCAACTGGATTTGGCGGCACCCGACAGCTTTGATGCGGTGCTGAATGCGATTCGTCAGCACTGGGGCGATGTCGATATTCTGGTGAACAACTCCGGCGGCCCACCACCCGCCAGCGCCCAGGGCACTGCCGCCGCCGTCTGGCAGCAGCAGTTTGCCCTGATGGTGTCCTCACTGATTGCGCTAACGGACAAAGTGCTGCCCGCCATGCGTGAGCAGGGTTGGGGCCGCATTATCACCTCAACCTCCTCCGGGGTGATTGCCCCCATCCCGAATCTGGCGCTGTCCAATGCGCTGCGTATGAGTTTGCTCGGCTGGTCAAAAACGCTGGCAACCGAAGTGGCGGCGGATGGGGTGACGGTGAATGTGATGGTGCCGGGACGTATCGCCACCGATCGCGTCAGCCAGCTGGACGCCATCAAAGCGAAGCGCGAAAACAGCACGCCAGATGCGGTAGCGGAAAAAAGTCGCCAGGGGATCCCGGCAGGTCGTTACGGTACGCCGGAAGAGTACGGCGCGACGGCGGCGTTTCTTGCCAGCCAGGCAGCCAGTTATATCACCGGCACGGTGTTACGGGTGGATGGCGGGATGATTGACGCGATTTAATCGTCATGGTCTGTAGCGGCGTGATTTATCACGCAATTCCAATCGCGCCGCGACGGAACCTGCGGCGCGGTTTTGCCGATTAATGGCGGCTGGCACAACCGCATTGTGACATTTCGCCATGAACGTGTTTGCCGTGATGCGAATGGCGCACCTGCAATTCGCCCTGTTGCCATGCCCCGCTGTTGTCGACACGTTTGTCCAGCAGGCGATTTAACGCCTCCGCCACCAGCAAATCGCGACGCTGCGCCCAACTGGTGAGATGCCAGCCTGAGGAACGCGCCTCGTCAACATCATCAAAACCGACCACGCCGATATGCACGCCCTGACCGAAGTCCCGCACCGCCTGCATGGCACCGAAAGCCAGCACATCATTCTCGCAAAACAACGCATTGATACGTTCTGATGCACGCGCTTTTTTCAGGTAGGCCATCATCGCCTGGTACGCCAACTCACGGTCGTCGTTACCCGCCACTAATTGTTGATCCAGCGTTTTATCTGCGGCCTCGAGACTGGCGGCAAAGCCCTGCATCTGACGCGGTTGCGTGTGGGTTTCACGTCCATGCATAAAACCAAAGCGCTGATGCCCCTGAGCCAATAACAGGCGACCTATTTCTTCCCCCGCCGCGTAGCCATCCACGCGCAGCGCCCGCTCGCCACTTAGCCAGATAGCCGGGATCGACGTCGTCTCTTCGCCATACAGGGCGGTGAGGAAAATCAATCCCGTGATCCCCAACTCGCCAGCCTGATTGAGTAACGTCAGGTAATGCTCGCGTGAATCGACGTTGAGCAGCAGGCTCAGACAACCCCGCGCGTTCAATTGCCGTGTCACTTCATTCAGCATCTTTACGCTGTTGGGATTGGTGAACTCGTCACTGACGATGCCAATAACCGCTGTTGCCATGAATTGCCTCTCCAGAAAAAAGGTTAGCCGCGACGGGTCAACGCCAGACGAATCCCCAGACCAATAAAGGTGATGCCCACCACCCGATCCAGCAGGCGCTGCATCGCAGCATTTTTCGCGACCGCGCTGGCAGCCCCACCGGCTAACAGCGCAAAACAGGTATCGGTGGCGAAACCAATCAACGCATAGGTCAGGCCCAGAATCAGGAAAGATTGCGCATGATGCGCGCCGTCAATCACCACAAATTGTGGGAAGAAGGCGATAAAAAACAGTAAAACCTTGGGATTGGTAATGGAGGTGATCAGGCCACGCGACAGCAGGCTGCGGGTGCTGGCGGTGGATTTAGCGACCGGTTCGTCAGCGCCGGAAGCGGCCTGTCGCCGCATCAGCGTGCTCCACACCATTTTGCTGCCGAGAAAAATCAGATACGCGGCACCGATATATTTGATCACCGTAAACAGCAGCGGCGAGGCGGCAATCAGCGCGGTCAATCCGATGGCGCTGGCAATCGCATGGGTACAGCTACCCAGCGCCACGCCTGCCGCCGAGATCACCCCGGAACGTCGTCCATTCGCCACGCTTTGCCCCACCACATACGCCAGGTCAGGGCCGGGCGTAATACAAAGTAAAAACACCGAGGCGAGAAAAAGGGGGAAATGCATGATGTCCAGCATGGAGCGCTCCTGTAATAAAACCAACGACCGATTTTAACCAAATCATAACAGGAATCGTCCCTGTGGGGATGGGGAAAGTGTGGATGATAAATATTATCAATTACACTAATGCTAGCGCGTTTTTATTTTTTATTAAGGTTCGATTAATCTTCACCTGAAAGAATTCATGCCAATATTCCCCGCTCTGATAAAGGTTTATGGTATGAAAATCAATCTCTGGCGCAGTCTGCCCCATGAAGATGCCCCTTTCTTTAGAATATTACATATAATTGTGGCCGCCCTGATTCTGGCACAAATTATTAATTCCAATTTCACCGAGCGAGAAGCAATAGACGGCCACTCGCTGGAAACGGTTATCACCTGGTTGCATATTGTTTCTGGTCTGGGATTGATTGTGCTGGGCGCGGTCATGCTGGCGTGGATGTTTTCCCAACGCGGATTTAGCTGGTACTTTGCCTGGTTAAGGGCCGACTTTCGCGCTATCCGTCAGGATTTACTGACGTTAGCAAAAGGGCGACTCCCGGAGGCGCAGTCAGGTGGAATTGCCGCTACCATTCAGGGACTGGGTGTTGTTTCATTGTTGGCGGTAGCCATTATCGGCGGATTATGGTTTGCCGTTTATAATAGCCAGGGCGCATCTTCCACGCTGGCGCATTCCCTGCTCCACTGGCATAAATTTCTCACTACCTTTATTGAAATCTATTTTTATGCACATGGCGCAATGGGCATTTTACATATTTTTCTCGAGGGTTATCATCGCTATTCAGCAGGAAAATAATAGCGCCATTGCCGTATCGGCAGGAAAGGATAAACACCACGACTGGACACACAAAAACCCTTCGTTTCTGTGTGTCTGGATAATTAAACCTGAATAGTGGGGATAGAATCGATATGGGTAAAGATAGTCAAGCCCGCCTCCCGCCCAATCCGCACATCATTATCCGCTCCCGCCGATGCACCAGGCAGACGCAGAATCGCCTCGCAGCAATGAATTAAGCGATGGGCGACCGGATAAAGAAATTGTTGGCTGATTTCATCACCGATCGATTCCGACCCTGCCATTTGCGCCAGCGGCAATGCCAGCCACTCGCCGATCACCGGTGTATGTCCCTTGTGATACACCGCCAGTGCAACCTGTTCCATTTTGCGCAGGTTAGCGTGAATCAGTGCCTGATCGCCATTTGTGCCACTGCGCACCGGTCCCGCCAGTAAAATCAGCATGACGTTTTCTCCGCTTGCAGGCGCAACGCCAGATGTTGCAACAGCATGATGGTTTTGGCATCCATCATTTCACCCGTTTCAATCGCCTTAAGTGCGAGAGTAAGCGGCCATTCCAGAACTTCTATATCCTCGCCTTCTTCGGCTAGTCCGCCTCCCTGGCCGTTACGGTCCTGTTCCTGATATTCCGCGAGAAAGAAATAGAGTTTTTCCGTTACCGAACCCGGACTCATAAAGGCTTCGAACACTTTTTCGATACGTTGAATGCGAAAGCCGGTTTCTTCCTGGGCTTCAGCAATGATACGTTCTTCGGGTGACGCATCGTCCAACAGGCCTGCGGCCGCCTCAATCAGAAAACCGTCGTGACCGTTGAGATAAATCGGTAAACGGAACTGACGGGTCAGCACGACACTGTTTTTTTCACGGTTGAATAACAACACCACCGCCCCGTTACCGCGATCGTAGGCTTCCCGGCTTTGTTCCTGCCAACAGCCATCGGCGCGTAAAAACTCGAAAGTGTATTTTTTCAACGTATACCAATTATCCGAGAGCAGTTGTTCTCTGATATGCCTGACACGCGATGATGTTTCTTTCATGATGTATTCCTGTTGAAGATGACATTTTTTACGCTAGCATGCATAATCGTGCACATACAAGCACAATCAGGAAAAAAGGCGCATGTTATCCAGTCAGCGTAAACAGCAAATTCTTGACATTCTGAGTCAGGAAAAACAGGTGCAATCCAGTGAACTGAGCCAACGCTTTGCCGTATCGGAAGACTCTATCCGTCGTGATCTCAGAGAGCTGGCAGCAGAAGGTTTGTTGCAGCGGGTACATGGCGGAGCCTTGCCCGTCTCAGCGGCGATTGCGCCGTTCGAAACACGCAAAAACGTGCAGATAAGTTCAAAGCAACAGATTGCACGGAAAGCGGTGCAGCTAATTCAGCCGGGCCAGGTGGTGATTATTGATGGCGGCACCACAACGGCAGAGATGATCAAACTGCTGCCAGCGGATCTTGCCTTTACCGCAGTTACACACAGCCCAAGTATTGCGATGGGGTTGCTGAATTACCCACGGGTGGAAGTCATCATTATTGGCGGTCGCCTGTTTCGGCACTCCATTGTTACCGTCGGTGCAGCGATGCTGGAGTCAATTGCCCGCATTAACGCAGACCTGTTTTTTATGGGCGTCACAGGCGTACATAAAACTGCCGGTCTGACAACTGGCGATTATGAAGAGGCTGGAGTGAAACGTGCACTGGCCGCCAGGGCTGCTGATACTGTCGTGATGGTTTCGCAAGAAAAGATGAATTCGGCTTCGGCCTTCGCGATTGGCGATCTCTCCCTCGCCAGTACGCTGATCGTGGACCAACCGCTGGAGGCTGACATGGCACAGCTGTTGGCAAAAAAGCACGTTACCGTGCTTTAGCCAGACGCGTAAACTGCTGTTCCTGCAAGCTTTGCCCCCACTGGTCGCCCTGCCATTCGTTTGTCAGGGTGAAACCAAAGGATTCATACAGCCGACGGGCGGCATCCAGGCCACGGAAGGTCCAGAGTTGAACCGCAGCAAACGCCTGCTCATCACAAAATATCATGGCAGCATTGAGCAACTGACGCCCCACTCCCGCGCCACGGCAGCCATCGTCGAGGATAAACCAGCGCAAATGCGCCTCGTTGTTACCTAAATCTTCACCATCTATCGCCACTGAACCGACAATACGGCCCTGCTGACTGGCGACCCAGATTTGATTACGCGGTGAGGTCAGGCGACCGGTAAACTCAGCCAGACCACTGGCGACTTTGCCCTCAAAAAAATGACCAAACCCGTGTTGCCGCGCGTAGTAGCTGCCGTGCATTTCTGCGATCCGGCCAATCAAGCCAGGCTGATAACCGGTGGTAATGACGATCTCCGGCGTGGTGGGTAGATGATCGCGGCGCGCCTGTAATGCCTGCGCGTACGCGGATAGCCCCTGGGCGACCGCCTGCTGCTGCTCCCGATTTAATTGCACCAACGCCTGTTCCACCTGCGCGCTGGCGTAAACATTGATTCTGGCGACACTGGCCTTGCCCTGTTCAGTCAACACCAGTTGCTTCACCCTGGCGTCCTGATCAGAAGGCAACTCGGCCAGCTCACCGGCGTTGATCAATTTCCCCAACATCCGACTGACCGTGGATTTCTCCAGACCAAGGATGTGTACCAGCTGGGCGGCCGTGATTGCATGGTGGTTGGCGACTTCGAGCAAGGTATGCACCGCCGAAGCGGAATAGTTGGTCGCCGCCAGTGTGGTTTGCATAAAGCCCAGTTCGCGCACCATCAGGCGTGATGCGGCACGAATGGTCTGAATAAGGGTGGTCTCTGTCATGTTAATCAACGTCGGTTAAATAAGGTTGTATGATACAACCATTATACGGACCGCGTTGTCAAGTTGTCTTTAGCCAGTTGAAAAGGATAGATTTGTGGTCAGACACCCCACGACTTAAGGATAAACAGATGGTTTTTACGCAAATTATTGCTCGACTCCCGGCTGAAAACTGCGCGGCGGGCCTGACCACCGCCTCTCTGGGCGCACCGGACGCTGAACTCACCCGCCGTCAGTTCTGGGATTATCTCAACGCCATGTTAACGCTCAGATTGAAGGTGACGCTGTTACCCGCCGAAGCGGATTTTCCCGATGCACATTTTGTTGAAGATACCGCCGTGGTGATCCCGGAACTGGCGGTGATCACCCATCCTGGTGCCGCCGCCCGCGCGGGTGAAGTCGAGTCGATGAAAGCGGTGCTGAAGGATTTTCGCCCACTGAAGATGATGAGTGACAAAGGCACGCTGGAAGGTGGCGACGTCATGCTGATCGATAAGGCGTTTTATATCGGGCTGACCACACGGACCAATGAGACCGGGATCCGCGAATTTGCCAGTCTGGTGGAACCTTATGGTTACAGTGTCACTTCTGTTGAGGTGGATGAGGGATTGCATCTGAAGTCAGCGATAAACTATGTCGGAAAAAACACGCTGATTTCCACAGAAAAATTTGCGCGCCTGCCGCAATTTGCGCAATACAATCATCTGGTTATTCCCGACGACGAAATGTACGCCGGAAATACCCTGCTGATCAATGATACGCTGATTACCCCAACCGGTTACCCGGCAACGCTGGCGCAGTTGCGTACCCTAAATATGCCCATCATCGCGCTGGATACCAGTGAAATTCGCAAGATGGATGGCGGATTGACCTGCCTGTCGCTGCGTTTTTAAACCCGCGCGATACATCGCGCCGTTACAGGATATGGCTTAACCTTGTGGCAGTGCGCATCAACTGCGCACTGGGACTATGGCCAATCAGGACAAACTGGTATCCCGCATTACGCCACCAGACCAGATTCATCCCGTGGCGTTTTTCTTCGGTCAGCGCGCTGGTTTGCGCCTGCTCCTCGCGTGAAATGCATAACGCCATCGGGCCATAATCGTTGTGATTCCACGCGATTTGAGAAATCAACGCATCGTCATAACGCAGCATCCTGACGCTTTTCAATTCCGCTTCCGGCAAGGTTAACTGCGCCAGCGTCAGATGGATGTCGAGGTCGCGCGCGGTGCGCGCCAGCGAGTGCTGCAACATCTGCGGTGAGTTATCGACATCCGCCAGGGTTTCCGGGCTGTAGAGCGACATATATTGTGCCTCCAGTTCGCGGATAACGGCACTTTCATCCGGTTTTACCCGTGGGCGAGCCAGATAGCCGACACCCGTCCCAACCAGCAGAAACCCGAGCGACGCAGCAATCAAGGCACGACGACTGACCTGCGCAGTGGGCGACCCTGGGATGGGGGGCGTCTGTGCCAGCAAGCCAGCCAACTGCTGCTGCATACGCGGTTCCGGGGCCTGTGCCAGCATTAAACCAAACGCCTCGGCAAACGGTTGATTGCTTTTCATCAGTTCCGCCGTACGGGCGGAGAGTTCAGGATTGCGCTTCAGTTCTTTTTCAAATGCCTGCGCATCATCCGGTCGCATTTCGCCATCGAGCCAGGCCACGATCGCTTCATCAGGATAAGGAAAACTAAATCGGATCGCAGTCACAGCCGTTTCTCCTGGGTCGATGACCGCCCATTAACCGCGTTTGCTAACGTGGCGCGCGCCGCAGCCAGACGGCTCATAATGGTCCCGACGGGCACCGCCAACGTTTCCGCCGCTTCCTGATAAGTAAAACCCTCGACATACACCAGAAACACCGCGTTGCGTTGCGCTTCCGGTAACTGACCGACACGCTGCATCACCTGCACAAACTGCATACGTTCCTCATCATGTTGCTGATGATCCGGCGCTATCAACTCGTCACTGGCGACAAATCCCTGCCCTATGCGCACCCGCCGGGCGCGCAGTTCATTGATCCACACCGAATGCAACACGCTAAACAGCCAGCGGTCGATGCGCGTTCCCGGCGTAAATTGGGCGCTGCGCTCCAGCGCCCGCACGCAGGTGGATTGCACCAGCTCTTCGGCCACGTCGCGGTTCCGCGATAACACCATCGCGTACCGCCACAAACGGACCAAATGCGCCGCAAGCTGCTGACGAACCTCAGAGCTGGTGATTTTTCGCTCCTCCACGCAGCGGAAACATCACGATTCCGGATGCCCTTCAATGGCGGCTTGCAGATCGCGATACTCCTCGCAGCTCACGCCACACAGGGTTTTGATAATGGACAGTTGTTCCTTCGCCAGATCCGGTCGGCCTTTGGTCATCCAGGCTTCCCCCAGATACTCACGCACTTTGGCGTAGTGCGGGTCGAGGGCGATGGAACGTTGATAGTAACTCATCCCTTCGTCGGTACGTCCCAGCTTACGCGTGGCGTAACCACGATAATTCCAGGCCTCTTTGGTGTTGGGATTTTTCAGCGTATCCAGCAGGTTGATTGCCGCCTGATACTCCCCCTTTTTCGCCAGATGGTAAGCGTAATTGGTTTTGTCTTCATCGCTCAGCGAGCTGGTTTTATCCGGTACACAGCTTTTGGATTTGCTGTCCCACACCTGGCCTTTCGGGCAATCTGGCGTTTTGCTTTCGCTGCTATCGTCCCCGGCAGCCAGCGCGGCAGGGAGATGTAGCGCCATCAGCAAAGCAGGCAGGATTAACCAGCGAACCCTGTTGTTCGTTTTCATCATGTATCCTCACGAAATGGCATCGAAGTGACCTTGTCAGAGAGTAAACAGCGCAGCCGCCATTTCTATTCGGAACATTTTTGCTTTTTTTTACTGCTCGCCAAAACAGGTTGCGATATCAGGCTGGTGACTACAGGCAATATGGTGGTTAATTCGCGCCATCATATAGTCAAAAAACGGATTCGAATTGGCGCGCATCAAGGTATCCAGCCCGACGCTCAGCGTATTGCTCTCACCACGTAATGAAATCGCGCCCAGGCTGATGCCAAATTGGTTCTTCTCCGCAGGTTGCAGCCCGTACAACGAATCCGTCAGCGGGAATGGCACCGCCACATGAGACAAGGAGTACATCCCAGGCGGCCAGGCGATATGTAGCAGCTGCACCGTTTCCGTCCGTTGATTGGCCGGCGTGTTGCGCGCCACCGTGTCGGCGGTGGCGGGTGTCGCATTGGTGATCACCGTTGTCGCATAGGGACGCGGTGCAGGCGGTAACAGGTTGCTGACGGCGTTGTTCAAATCGGGGCGTAATAAGGCGCGCAGTTCAGCGGCCTGATTAATATCGAAAATCACCAACTGATTGCCGCGACTTTGCAGATGACGGTACAACGATGCCACCACTGCGCGGGTGCTGACGGTGGAATCCATCACTGACTGGAAGGTTAATACCGGCGCCAGGCTAGCCAGCCCCTGATGGTGTGATTGCAACAAAATTTGTTGTTGTAGCGCCTGCGTCAGCAGCCACGACTGGCGCGCCGCTTTGACCGGAAACGAGTTGTATTTATAGGGGTTAAACTCCGGCATCACATTCAGCCAGGCCGCTTTGGCAAAAGCCGGTAACACCGAAGGCAGGCCCGCCAGGCCAGCAAAACGGGCGAAGGTCGTTACACCAATCATGGGCGACAGCAGTACAATCTGTTGCGGCTGGCGCAGCGCTGGATCGTTGAGCGCATCCAGCGCATACTTCATTGCCAGCGCTCCGCCGTTGGAATATCCCACCAGGTGCAGCGGCACCGCTGTACCGGCACGCCTTGTCGCTTCGCGCACCGCCAGTCGGGTCACCGCCAGCCACTGCTCCCAGTTGACGCGGGTTAACGCGCCCGGTGCCGTGCCATGCCCCGGCAAACGTGGCACCACCGCCACGAATCCTTGTTGACGATAATCTTCTGCCAGATAGCGCATGCTGTAGGGGGAGTCGGTCAGACCGTGCAGCAGAACCACCGCGCCGCGCGGCGTGCTTTGCGGCATCAGAATAAATGAACGATTCCAGTCTGGTTGAAAGCGCGCCGGATAAACCAGGCTTTGTGCGTAGTAGCGATTGAGCGGTGTTTTTTCTGCATCGTCCAGGGTGTTGGTAATGTCGCGTTGCATCTCGGCGAAAATCGCCGCTTCCCGCGCCTGATAATCGGCGAAAGTGGCGTGGTCGATCTCTTTTTCGTTCATCTCATCCGCTGACCAGGTATGCCAGCTTTGAAGCGGTGCACCACGTTCAGACTGATAAATACGCGCAATCAGGAAAATGACGGCGATGATCACAATGCCCGCCAGGATAAGTTTCAGCAACGAGATCAGAGTTGGCCCTGGCCGGTTCAGCCACTGTTGCACGCGCGACATCGCCATATAATTTCCCGTGATTTAAAAACCGATACGTAGCCACGCGAACAGCACATTGCCGTTGTTGTAGGTGCCGGGGATATAGGTAAATTGCACGGTTGCGCGCTTATAACCCGCCGAGAACAGCGGCAGCACAATCGGCAGCGGCACGTAATTCGCAAAGTCGTCACGCGCGGTGATACCCGCCGTCAGACCAAGCCCGAGGCGAAAATCATGCGCATTATCGAGATACCAACCTTTTTCCCACCCGTAACCGACAATCGGCTGCCACATATTATGCGAGTCTTTAAACATCATGGCGTAGAGCGCGCTCCAATTACCCTCGTCATTATAACGGGAGACACCGAAACCACCGCCCCACGGCGTTTCGTTATAGTTATCGGTTTTTTCTTTGTCGTAGGCGAAACGGGCATGCCAGGCGATAAACGGTAGATAGAGATCGTAATTTTGCGGTTGTTCCCAGGTCTGGGAAATATCATTGGTTAACCAGTTCCATCCGTTGCTGAGGGTGCCTTCAGCCTGAACGGGGGCCACAGAGAAAAACAGAACCACATACAAAGCCGCCAGAAAACTTCGCATGGTTTATCCTTAAGAAACATTTAAATAGAGCTTAAAGTCTGGGAAGTTTCTGAAGGATTTGCAAATACAGAAGCAGGAAATATTGTCACTGGTCAGGTTGTGTTAATTTTTTTCCATTAATTCGCGCACCGTCGAGATAAATTGCGGCCAGTGGCGGAAACGAATCGCGGGCATATTGGCATGGCGATGTGATTTGAGCGACTGAACAAATGCCGCCGCCTGAGCTGCGACTTCATGATTATTATGCATATGATTCCCCTCTGATTGACGCGATATTTTTGCCGTTGTGGCATCGTGTGACCTGATATGAGGGAGAATAAATCTGTCGCGTGGTGAGTAACAGCGGGGGCTTTTGCTGAAAGCATTCAAAATATTTGAAGAGGTGCACCCGGCATAGCGGCGCGATTGCTCGCGCCCCCTGCCGGGTGCGTGCTGTTAATGCACGCGTTTTCTGCGCCACCACCACAACACCAGCACGATCACCACCCCTGCCAGCGCCATACCCGCTCGCGCCATCCACATTAAGGGGGATGCGGCTCCACCCGCCCGCAGGGTTTTCACTCGATCGGCGCTGATCTGCACCTGACTGTGCCCGATATCCTGCATCACATAATTGGTGATATCGGCAATCTGCGCGTCACTGAGCGACGCGGCAAAACCGATCATCCCCTGATCTTTTTCCGGCCAGACACCCTGCAACACCGCCATTGCTACGTTATCTGCCGTTGGCTTATTCAGCACCGGATGATTTTGCAGCGCGGGCAGACCATTTAATCCCTGACCCGCGAGGTTATGACAGGCGGCGCAGTTGCTACGATACAGGACGGCACCACTGCTGAGGCTGGCCTGTGGCGTGTCATCGCCCTGCACCGGCGTCAGGCCCGGTTTCGCCGCGCTCGCCTGGGTTGCCGCCTCTGCCGGCAGCAGATAAGTGGCGATCGCCTGGCGATCTTCCGGCGTCATGCGTGAGAAGCTTTTATCGATCGCTTCCAGCATCGGTCCACCCGCCGTCGCGCCATTGCTGGCATGGCCGGTCGCCAGGTAGTCAGCCAGCATCTCACGCGTCCAGTGCGGTTTGCCCTGCAACGTGGCGGCGGTGATATCCGGCGCGAACCAGGTACCCAGCGAAGCCCCCTGAAGATTTTTTGCCGACTGCTCCGCCATCAGGAAATTACGCGGCGTGTGGCAGGTGCTGCAATGGGTTAACCCCTGTACCAGATAAGCACCACGATTCCACTCGTCCGATTGCGTGGCGTCAGGCTGGAAGGGCTGTTTGTCGAGGAACAGCCAGTTCCACGCCGCCATACTGAAACGCAGATTGAACGGGAATGGCAACGCGGTTTTCTGCGGCTGCTCATCCACCGGCTGCACGCCGTGCATAAAATACGCGTACAACGCCGCCACATCTTCATCGCTCAGTTTCGCATAGGCGGTGTATGGCATCGCCGGATAGAGCTGGCTGCCGTCACCGCGTACCCCCTGACGCAACGCGGCCGCAAACTGCGCTTCGCTGTAATTCCCAATCCCGGCGGTTTTCGACGGCGTGATATTGGTGCTGAAGATAGTGCCCAACGGGCTGGCGATGGCATGCCCGCCGCTAAACGGCGCTTTACCTTCCTCGCTGTGGCAGGCGCCGCAGTCACCGGCAATCGCCAGATATTCGCCACGTTTGATCTGCGCCTGTTGATCGGCAGCCTGAGCCTGAACTGCGACCACAGCCAGCACACCCGCAGCCAGCCATGCTTTCCATTGCTTAGCCATGTTGCGTCTCCTGCAAAATTTTATCGGCGGTGCGCAGCGCCAGCGCCATCGCAGTCAGTGTCACGTTACAGGTGCCGACCGTGGGCATTACGCCGGTGCCAACCATAAACAGGTTGTGATGATCATGCGCGCGTCCCCAGGCATCGGTGACGCTGGTCGCCGGATCGATCCCCATCGACAGCGTGCCGGTGATATGTTGACGGTTGGAAAATTTGCCGCTTTTGCTGTGTTTGATGTTGGTCGCCCCCAGCTTTGCCGCGATGGCGTCATAGCACGCGCGGGTTTTTTCTGTCCCCTTCAACTCATAATCGCTGACATTCCAGTACAGCGCCGGTGTCGGCAAGCCAAGCGCATCTTTGTTGCTGCTCAACGTGACACGGTTTTCTGGATCGGGAAGCTGCTCCATCGCATTTTTGATACTCAGGCGACGCGCCGCGCGAAAACGGATCTCCTCCTGCAATTTCTTACCGAAGAAGCCTTCCGCCAGCACTTCTTTGGTCACTGCCGCGACCTGGGAGGCGTTGGAGATATCGATACGGAATGGCGCATGTTCGCGACGGAAATCGCCATCGCGATACTGACCGATGGAGCACGGGCTGACCGGCCCACGGCCAGGCCAGATTTCTTCATCCACATCAAAGGTGACACCAATGGCCGGGTGATCACACAGGTTGCGCCCCACGTTATCGCGCGCGTTAGCAATTCCCTGTGGAAACCTGTCGCTGGCCGACATCAGCAGCAGCTTTGGCGTTTCAATGGCGTTGGCTGCCAGCACGAAAGTTTCTGCGGTTACGCGATGGCTGACCTTATTCCAGTCGTAGTAGTTGGCGGCGACAATCTTGCCCTGTGCATCATGCTCCAGTTGATACACCACCGCTTCGGTGATCACCTGCACGCCGCTGTCCTGTGCCTGTTGTGCCGCCAGACCGCCGTGATACTGCGCATCAATCGGGCACACGGGCATACAGTTGTTATTACCGCAGCAGGCGGGACGGCCATCATAGCTGTGGCTGTTACGCCCGGTGCTGTCATCCAGTACGGTAAAATCCGGTGCCAGCCGCGCAGTGACGCGCTGTTGCAGCCAGGAGGCCGGTACGCGTTCCATCGGGTAAGGTTTGCTGCGCGGAGAGCCGTTATCGGGTGATCCACCCACTCCGGCAATGACTTCCGCTTCATAGTAGTAAGGTTCCAGCTCGTCATAACCAAACGGCCAGTCCTTACCCACGCCATATTGCGTTTGCTGACGGAAATCGTTGGGAACAAAGCGCCATAACTGCGCTGCCCAGTGCCAACTGGTCCCGCCAAACATACGGATGTACTGAGCGGCAAACGGGTGCGGCCCCAGTTGATGCAGGTAATCATTCGGTTCCGGCGTGTAACGCGGCTGCGGTGCCAGCTCGGAAAACGGATATGGCGACATAAAATCGGATTTGAACGCCGAGGCGCGAAAACGCGCCACCAGCTCGTCACGACCCACTTTCGGACCCGATTCCAGCAACAGGACCGATTTACCCGCTTTTGCCAGTCGGGTTGCCAGCAGTGATCCATTGACGCCCGCGCCAATCACCACCACATCGGCAGAATTTTTATTATTCATTAACGACATTGCTCTTAAAAATCAGGGCTGTTGCGCCCAGCTGCCACATTTGCCATACGAGAAACTCGGTGGCACCAGTTTGTCATTCACCAGTTGGTTGGCGAGCGTATTTACGTAAGTGACGTACAGCGCATGTTTGCCTTTGCCGACCACGCCGTTGTACCAACCAGCGAGAATCACTTGCGCCAGTTTCTCGCTGGCCGCATCACTGGCGGCAAAGGTCAGTTGCTCCTGTTGCAGCAGCTCCGGCTGGCTTTGCAGCAAGGCTTTAAGCTGCGTCAGTCCGGCCATGAAATTCTGTTGGGTTTGATTCAGGGCAATCAGCAACGCATGAGCAACGGCGCTGTTGAGGTTCTCCTGCTGCGTCAGCCATTGAGAAACCTGAATAAAATCCGCCTGCGCGGATGCATTGGCCAGCGATTGCGCGGCATTGAGACGCGGGAGCGGCAACAGATGACCTGCGGCGCTGGTGATGACCACCAGGCCGGCCATCTTCAGCACACGACGGCGTGAGTAGAGCTTCATACTATTTTCCAGTGGTAAGGGGTTAACGTTTACGACGCCATAACAGCCAAATCAGCACGATGATCGCGGCCAGCACAGCGCCAGCAACCCCGAACTGTGCCAGCAGTACCAGCGGCGACGAAGGACCGCCAGCGCGGATTTCAGCCACCTGCTCAGGTGACACCGTCACGCCTTGATTGCCGTAGCGATGCAGAATCCAGTTCGACAAGGTGGCGACTTGTTGATCATTCAGGTGGTTAAGTGCGTTCGGTTGTGCACCAAAGGGCGGCATAAACACGTTGCCCTGCGCGGTATCACGCTCGACACCGAACAGAATAGTCGCAATAAGATTAGAAGAATTACGCTCTGCCGTGGCGCTGTTATGGAACAGGCTGGGATAGAAACCATCTTTGGTACCCTGCCCACTGCTGCCGTGGCAGGAGGCGCAGTTACCCGAGAAAAGCCGTGCTCCCTCATCACTGACCGGTTGCGTAAAAGCCTGCCCCCGGAAGGCGACAAGGTTGTTGCCGGGGGTTCCCTGGGTGAATCGCGCAGGGCCGGAAGCGAAGGCGGTATGATCCGGCACGCTCTGCATATACTCGGCGATCGCCGTCAGATCGGCATCCGACAGATGCTGGAAGCTGTGGGTAATGGCTTCCGCCATGCTACCCGCCGCCTGCGCCTTGCCAGCCAGACGACCTGTTCGCAGGTATGTCACCAATTCTTGCTGCGACCACTGGCCAATGCCACTGACCGGATTAGCGGTAATGTTCGGTGCATACCACGAACCCACCTGTGCACCGGTAAAGGCATCAGCGGTTTTCTCCTGCATCAGGAAACCACGCGGGGTATGGCAGGTGCTACAGTGCGCCGCCCCTTCCACCAGGTAACGCCCCCGGTTCCAGCTGGCGGTTTGTGCGGCGTCCGGCTGATAACCTGGCGCTTTCAGGAACAACGCATTCCAGAACATCATGGAAAACCGCAGGTTCAGCGGGAACGGCAGATGCGTCTGTGCCGTGGGGTGATCGACCGCCTGCACGCCCGACATAAAATACGCATACAGCGCATGAATATCGTCGTCAGTCAGCGTGGCATACGCGGTGTAAGGCATCGCCGGATAGAGATGTGCACCGTCAGCGCGGATGCCTTTACGCAGCGCATCGGCAAACTGTTGCTCGCTGTAATCGCCGATCCCGTCAGTTTTCGACGGCGTGATATTGGTGGCGATGATAGCGCCAACCGGCGAAGCAATGGCCTTGCCCCCGGCAAAAGGCTGTGTACTTGATGCGGTATGGCAGGCGGTACAGTCGGCAGCCACCGCCAGATATTCACCTTTCTTGATCAGCGCATCATCACTGGCGGCATGGGCTGCGCCACAGCCGAGTGCCAGCATCAACGCCAGCGCATTGAGTTTGAACTTCAGCATCATCACGCCTCCTGTGCCTGTTTGACGATGGCATCAGCGGCCCTGAACGCCAGCGCCACCATAGTCAGGGTGCTGTTGCCGCAGGCGGTGCTCGCCATTGCCCCGCCGCCCGGCAGGAACAGGTTGTGGTGATCGTGTGCACGACAGACGTTATCCACCACCGAATTGGCCGGGTCGTTGCCCATAATGGTGCCGCCCATGATGTGTTTGCTCTGGTTGAACTGTTTGGAAAACTTCTTATCGATAGCGCCCATCGCCTCCGCGATACGGTCGGCAATCGGCTTTGAGTAGTCGTTATAGGAACGACGGACGTAGTCACCAACGTCGTAATGAATTGCCGGTTTCGGCAAGCCGAGCCAGTCCTTTTTGTCGGAAAGCGTCAGACGGTTGTTGGCATCCGGCAGGATCTCATGCGCCAGCACAATGTCGGCGGTGCAGGCGGTCATGCGGCGGATCTCTTCATCCAGCGCTTTGCCCACCAGCCCTTTCTGTAACGCGCCAAAGGTGACAAAACGGTTGCGGGCAAAGTTGTTGAAGCGGAAATAGGCTCCGGCGTGCTCGGAACGGAAATCGCCCTGCGAGGTTTCCATAATGCCGCTGTTCACTACCGGCCCCACGCCCGCCCAGTAAGGTTCGTCCAGCGTCACCGTCATGGTGATTTGCGGGTGATCCATCATGTTGCGTCCGACCTGATCCGAACTGTTGGCAATACCGTGCGGGTTGCGGGCATCTGCCGACATCAGCAGCAGTTTGGGCGTCTCCAGCCCGTTACAGGCGATGATAAACAGCTTGCCGCTGACGCGATGGGTTTGCTTGTGCTGGTCATAGTAATGCACCGCTTCGATGTGGTTTTTTGCGTTGGTTTCAATGCGCCACACCACGGCGTTCGAGAGAATGGTTGCGCCTTTGGCTTCCAGCCGCGACAACGCGGTGGCGCCATCATATTTGGCCCCAACCGGACACACCGGCACGCAGTTATTATTGGCGCAGCAGGCTGGACGATCATCGTATGAGGTGCCGCTGTTACGTGCCTGCGCCGTCGGGATGTTATGCAGGCCCAGCTTCTCACGCACCACGTCAGTAAAACGCGCTTCGCCTGGTCCAAACGGCAGCGCTGGCATCGGATAGGGTTTTGAGCGCTGTGGCGGCCATTGCAGCGCCGGATCGTCCGGGCCACAGATCCCCAGTTTGTACTCGGCGCGCACGTAGTAAGGTTCGAGCGTGTCGTAGTCGAAGGCCCAGTCGCGGCCCACGCCATAACGACTGTGTAGCTGCATATCCGCAGGCGTAAGACGCCAGCAGGTACCCGCCCAATGCCAGGTTGAACCACCGGCATAACGCACATAACTTTGCGCATAGGAATCATTACCGCTGAGTTGCAGATAGCCTTTGCCTGCACCCGCCGGTTCCGGGTGCGGCGCCCATTCGCGCGAGGGATAACACTCTATTGGGTTACCTTTGGCTGCCAGCGGCAGATTACGGTAGTTCTCCACGATCTCGGCACGCGAGACGCGCGGACCGGCTTCCAGCATCAGGACCGGAATACCGGCGTCCAGCAGTTGCTCTGCGATCACCACACCGACCACGCCGGTACCGACGATCACCACAGGTGACTGATTTGGGGCTGCCATAATTGTCTTCTTATCAGATTCAGAATTGCGGTACGGGAAGGACCGGGGTGTTAGCACGCTGCCAGTTGTTGGGACCACTGATGCCGTAAGACGGAATGGTGATCACATCCAGCGTGGTATGCCAGGTGAGTGCCTGTTCATAGGCGAAGGTTTTGGCCGATCGCGTGGGGGCAAGGCTGCCGGTGTACCAGCCAAAGATGATTTTGTGGGCCAGATCCTGCAACGCGCCCTGCGGGATTGCCGGGAAGAAATCTTCTACTTTGAAGGCATTGTGCGCACGGGCGATGGTCAGCAATTGCTTGATGTTATCCGGCAGCCCCTGCTCTTCGCTTTCCAGCAGCGCCAGCATGCGTTGCCCCACTGCGTCATCCAGTTGATGGTTTACCAGCAGGCGGGAAATTTGCATAAAAGGAACAAAACTTTTTGACGGCTGCGCCATCGCAAATGACGGCAGCGCGGAGGTGACCAGGCCACCGGCAATGATCACCGCGCCAGAAAGCAGCACTTTCCGGCGTGAGAGTTGGATCTTCCCGACGGAAAGATCGTCTGACTGCAACATGTTGTTTCCCTGACTTTTTCACATTACTCAACACCCCCGCCAGTGCGGAGGCGAAAGACATCATGATTCGCTGTTATTGATTTGCTTCGAATATTAACAATCACACAACGCAACATTAATTAAATGACTCATAATTGCGCTAGTTATTAATATATTAAATGAAAGTTAAACAAATTCCATACGAGATGAACTTTTTGCGTCAGAGATGAGCGGTATTGGTCAGAAAGTGGGCACGTAGCCTAACAAACCGTTGCAGGCGTAGCGGCGCGATTTATCGCGCACTTGTTGTCATGTTGCGACGTAAAGACGCGCGATAAATCGCGCCGCTACGGGACTGGCTGAGGGATAAAAAAGTTGTCAATCAGTTGGCAGGCAACCTGGCTCTTATCCTGTGCCAGACAGAGGTCAACATCTGTGGCAAAGCCTCTTTCAATCAACTCCAGTGCCGATGCGCATTGGCGTAGAGCAGCAAAATCATGCTGCCGCGCAGATTGATACGCCGCCAGCGACATTTCCGCTTCCGGTGAACGACAACGTTCACCCAAGGCCGCAATAATGCCACCCGCCGCGACATAATCTTCAATCGCCGGACGTAAACTGCCATCTGGCCAGCGTTCACCACAGGGGATGAGCAGGATCGAGTGAAAATGCCGACAGGCATTGGCCGTGGCCTGGCAATTGCGCAGCCCGGCGCTAAACACCTTTACCCCCTTCTCTCGTGCCTTGAATGCGACAGTTGAGCCATTGGGCGATGGCAGCACCAGCCTTGAGCCAGAAGGTATTTTTAACAACGATGCGGGAGATAAGGTAAATGTGTGCTCAGAGAAACGACGATCAACACTGGCGGCTTGCGCGCCAATTTCAGCGGCATAGCGTTGAGCAGACTCATCCTTCCACGGCCACGGGGCAATCAAAGCCCCCTGATCATTCGCCAGGCTAACACAAGTGGAGAACGACATGACATCAACGATAATGACGCATTCTGCATGTTGCGCCAGGTATTCAGCAGCAAGGCTTCCCCATTCAAGGCGAATATCGAAGTTTTGCTGAGAGAAATAGTGTTGCGGCATTACCTTTACCCTCCGTCAATGAACGCCATCATAATTTTTTTCTTATTCAGAAACCAAATGTCGTGTTTCATATAAAAATCAGTTTTTTTTAATAATTATTTTTTTGTACATGTTCAAAATGAATCATTTAGGATCAAGAGTTCGAAACATAACTATGCTTAATTCTGTAAATACCCTCAGCACCTCTGCCTCTCACACACCGCAAGATGCTGCTACTTCAGGCTTACCGGTTACCGCACTTCATAATACCTCTATTCGCCCTTCGACCTCTGGCACCACAAACAATGTTAACGGTTCGAAAAGAGGTGAGATGTTACACCGACTGTTGAAATATAGTTCCAGTGATATTCAGGAAATCATTAAATGTCTGAAAGCGTGGTTTGCTGAAAGCCCCGAACAACCAGGCAATGTTTTGTTGCTAATTATTGATATCTTTGTCAGCAGAGGTTCGAATCATCTTTCTCATTTTGAAGCCTTGCTTTTCTCTCTCGACAAAGAAAAACCGGAAACGGGATCGTTATCTTTTTATCTGAAGCCTGCCATAGAGGCGGTTTTTGAACAGTTACACCCCAAATACAAACAAGGGTTATTATCCACCTTTATTAAAGACAAAAACACCCTGGAGAGAACACGTTACCCGCAGATCATAGCCTTTATGGATAACCATGAAGAACACCTTAGACGGATTTTTAACGCACGCAACGAAAAATCGCTGGCACTGGAACTCATAGGGCAACAATTATTTCCCTCCTGTCAACACTGGGGGATTCAAACTGGAATATTTAATTACAAGGCCGGATTGCCGATTGAAACCTATTACCTGACAGGTGAAAGACACCGATGTTTTGAAGCCACATTATTTGATATAAAAAAGTCTATATCACATGAAGATCTCGGTTCGATCGTTACCCCTTTTCAGACTTTGTACGCAGACGACGAGAGAATAACTGTCGCCGGACTGAACCTCCCCGACAACAACGGAATATCACGCACCGTTATCATTACGCTGATGGAAACAGATGGACTTACCACACTGCGAGAATGGTGTGAAAAAGAGAACAACCGGATTAAGCGCGGCTTCCCTTCAGCCGTTGTTACCTATGTCAATAAAAAGAATATTTTTATCAAAATCCTGGCAGCAGTCGCTGAATTTCGTCAGAAACTTCGCCTCACACCTGAATTAAAAACAGAATCATATGGTTATCTTAATCTTGATAATATCATGTTAAGGACATGCGACCTTAACATCCATCTAAATCCCACACCAATAATCTGGCAGTTACTTCAGCGTCTAAAATTGACAGTAAATAATGATGTGGCAGTTAGCCATCTTAGTTCAATCGGCATGTTGAGTATAACGTGCCTTTCCCCTGAGCTCAGGAGAGGAAAGTTTACCGCCAGAACTGACGTATATAACATGGGAGTTATATGGGAAAAAATATTTGAGGTAAACATCAATGTCTGTGACTTTCCCTATTGCGAAGAAATAACATCCTGCCTTGATTCCCTCCCCAAACGCCGCCCGGAATTTTCAACAGTTATAAACAGGTTACTATCGCCTTACATTACTGATTTAACCCATTTAGCAACGCAGGTTACCGATAAAAAAGACCATGACATCTTGTATAGCTATGCCGCCCAGCAATACAGGAACCCTGGCGCGCCAGATTTGAACCTCGCAGACATGCTTGATGCAACGGCGATGTACTTAGCCAATGCCAGTCACAAGAATTTTTGCACCGACATGATGAAAACCTGGCCGCAATCTTGTGTTCCAATGCAGGACATTAATCAGATTCAAATCAATAGTAAGAATATGAATGCCAGGCATATTGCACATTTCCCCCGTGATAGTTTTGCGTCAGGAGGGTTCCGTTTTATGAATTGTAATTTGGCGGGTGCCATTGGCAACGTGGTGACAACATTGACTGATTGCAGCATCAGTTACCCGAACACCAGGCATTCTGCTGAAATATCCGGTTTTTTTTCAGATTTTCAGATGCAGAACCTACAGCTTGACGGCTCATCAACTCAGCCAATCAGAGTCGCCCCTGCGCTTTTCAAGCATGTCAATGCCAGTAAAAACACCTGGCGCGGCGTCGATTTTATTCTTCCTACTAATGATGTTATGTCAGATGTTTCCTTTAATCATTCCAACCTGGACTCTGTGCTTTTTTCCTCGTTACCCGCAGAGATTGTCAGAAAAAATAATTTCGGCATGATTGATAGTTCTTTACGCAACATGCGAAAATCCATGATGAATATTGAATTCAATCATATTACATCTGATCATCTGGTCTTCGCTGACATTGAATTTAAGAAAACCTTTTTTTATAAACCAAAATTTCAAGATTTTATCGCCATTCGTTGTGATTTTTCTGACGCCTATTTTGATGATGATTACGAGGCGGGCGATATAAAACTTAATAAGCAACAGTTTAACAATTGGGAGAGAATGTATAGTCGACAAGAGGGTGCGCAAGGAGATATCCCTGCGATGTTTGACAGTATTAATAATATTAAAGTTAAAAAAGATTTTGCTCAGCAAATGGTCCAGGCACTCATTGAACATTTTTTCGTCAATGGCAGAACCATTATCCCGTCGCCTGTGGCAAATGGGTTACTTCAGCATCTGACCCAACCAGACTATCAGGATGTCGAATGCATTCGTAATTTCTGCGATAATCTCATCTCAGTTATGTTGCATCCGTTGAGAGATCGTTTATTGTCAGATTACCCAGATCATTTCAGGTCTGTCTGTGCTGATTACCTGATGAAGCTTTCTGCAAAAAGCAATCATCGCCTTAAATATCAATTTCTGGCTTATCAATTGTATAAGCAGCATCCTGAACTCAAACAAAAATTCAGCATCGAAATACCACAGATACAGGCAGCAAGAGAATATATTTCTGGTACGCTTGGCATTGATGAACCGGATGATTTTCATTGGGTTTTCATCCATCCCCGCTGGCGTTCAGAAACCGGGGTGAATGGCTTTTATTTGTCGTCTGATGCTGTGCATTCATTGCAACATCATGACGCGTTTGATTACAGCCACATCATTCCGATTGGTGTTGATGAAGAGATGCGCGTTTTGTATCTTCCGGCAGAAAAAAGCCTCAATGATAGTATTTGTGCAAGATTTCCGTTTATGATTCGGCATTTTAAACTTGATAAGGAAACATATCATATTCTCGACGCACTCCTGAATATTGATAATCTTCCCATGACAGTAACGGAAACACTCACCAGCTCAGATATTCTCCGCCTTACAGTTATACATTCACATATCAACGCCCTGGTTCACCATAAACCAACAACAAAAATGGAACTTACGGCATTGGCGGATGAAATCCTGTTAAAAAAAGCATTACACTTATATTTTGATGTTGACGATAAAGATAACTCCCGTTTAAGGCGAGATACGCTTCTGGCAACTGCCTGTCAGCATCCAGCATTAAACATCGCGGGTGATAGATTGAGTGTTACCCAACAAAAGGCCATTTTATCCCTGAGTATCGCTGACTTCTTAATAAAACTCGCTTCAAACTATTATTGTGGTTCTGAATATTTATCACCTACCCCTTTCCGTGCGCTGGCTCATGCTTTTCTTGGCGATCTGCGTCATTTATGGCCTGAGTTGGTAGCCTCATTTGGCCTGGCACAATATAGGGAAGACGATCAATTAAAAACCAGAGGACGTGTTGAAGACTGGCAGGAGCGTCTTTTACCCACCAATAAAACCACTTTTCCTTGTGCAGCAATGGTTAGCAGTGATGTTTCAGCAGCAATGAATGCCAGCGGGTTGGTCGATAATGTGATCTGGCGAAGAATTTCCCCGCTTTAGCATTTTGCAAAAGAGGGAGGCACTCAAGCCTCCCTTGGTAGATTTACTTCAGCGCAATCCGCGCCACGCTGTCTTTGCCCTGCGTGGAGTTGTCTTTATTAAACGCCTGCTTCAGAGAGACATACAACGTTTGACCATCAGCCGAAACCAGCAAACTGTTCGGGTTGGTATCGAATGACCAGCTGTTTTTCACTGCGTAGCTGGTGGCATCCAGTTGTAGTACTTTCTTCGACTCACGCTGAGAAATATAGATCTCATTGCGTTTGGCGTTGAATTTGATACCCAGCGCATCGCCCGGAATACGTTTGATCACTTTGCCGCTGTGTTCGTCGAATACCAGGGTGGTTTTGCCTTTGGAATCGTCGGTGACGAACAGACGACCGGTGGCCGGATCTTCGGCCATATTCAGGAACAGATATTCCTTGCCATCACCCGCTGTCCAGCGCTGCTCGATTTTATGCGTACGCGGATTAATCACCACAATCTCACCTGCGCCATTGGCAGCATAAACACGATCGGTCAGCGGCGAGTAAATGATCCCCGTTACCCACTTACCGGCATTCTTGATAGTGGTTTTCAGTTTGAAGGTTTTGGTATCCACCACCGAGATAAAGCCCGGATCCGCCACGCGGCCTACGTACAATTCATTGCCATGCAGCAACATTTCACGCGCGCCCGGCACATCACCCTCTTTATCCTTCTTGCCACCCAGCATCAGGCGCTCCAGCACCTTACCGCTTTGTGCATCCACTTTAGACACCCCGCCATCGAGCGAATTGGTGGTGTAGAACACGCGGCCTTCGCCCTCAATGGCCATACCGAAGTTCTTCAGATCAGTGTGGGTTTCACCCTGGGTCGCCAGGGTCACTGGATCGAGACGATAGATCATCCCGCCGTTCACGTCTTTAAAGCCCTGAGCGCTGGCGACATACAGCGCATTCACTGCTGGAGAATACGCCAGTTCATACAGACCGTCGCCCAGTACACGCTGAGTCAGTCGCGTATCCACGGGCTTCACTGCGGCGGCAGGCACTTCTGCTTTTTTGGCCGGAGCCTGGCATGCCGTCAGACTTAAGGCGGCGATGACTGCGGCGGCAATGGCGGCCTGACGCGGACTGAAAAACGATTTCATTCTGAACTCCATCAATGGATAAACGGATTCCGGCAGGCGGTAGCCATAACGGAAGGATCGTAGAAAGAATGAGAATCATACGTATTAACGAAAACTAAGCAAATGCGTGGCAAACAGCAGGTCACTACACCACGTCTGATCTCAGCGCATACGCGATTTTTAGCGGGAATCGCCCGGTTTTAACGATGAATTCACGGTCAAAAAAGCGTAAACGTCCGCAACTAAAAGGTTTAATTTTTCTATATCCATATGATTTATATCACTTATATAAATACTTACACATTTGAATGAAACCTTTTTAGAATTTTTAAAGCAAATGATTATCATTGGCTTTCTCAATTTATGCGCTTCTTAGCGTTAAATGCCGCAGCATGACGTACGCGGTGTAATAAAAATCAGAAGCGACACAACAGCAAACCACGTTATTTTTTGGCGGGAAATACTATGTCTTTGAATCGCAGGGAAACTTGTGCGGGATCTCGCGCACCTGGCATCCGTAAAACCTTTACCGTGTCATTACTGGCAATGGCGGTACACGCCCTTCTCAACCCCGCCCTGGCGGCGGATACCACCACGACGCAGCAGGACCTGGTGGTGAATGCCAATACCGATAGCAACTCTACCGCGCAGGACAAGACAGATTACCAGGTGAAAACCACGCGTGCCGGAACCAAGTTGCTGTTGACGCCGCGCGATGTACCGCAGTCCGTAAGCGTGATTACCCAGCAGCGTATGCAGGATCAGCAGTTGCAAACCATTAGTGACGTGCTGAAAAATGCCACCGGGATTACCAGTAGCCAGGATGACAGCGAACGCGCTTACTACTATTCCCGCGGTTTTTTACTGACCAACTTCACCTATGATGGCATCCCCACTTCAATGGGGGATTCATGGAACTACGGTGACACTGCCTCGGATACCGCGATTTATGACCGCATCGAAATAGTACGTGGCGCGACCGGACTGATGACCGGCGCAGGTAGCCCGGCAGCCTCCGTCAACATGGTGCGCAAACACGCCGACAGTAAAGAGTTCACCGGGAATTTGACGGCCAGCTACGGAAGTTGGAACAAACAGCGCTATGTTGCTGATGTTTCTACTCCTTTAAATGAGTCGGGTTCGGTACGTGGTCGTGTCATTGCGGGTTATCAGAATCAGGACAGCTGGCTGGACCGTTATCGTAAAAACACCAAATTCCTCTATGGCACGATCGATGCCGATATCACCGATAACACCACTTTGTCGTTAGCTTATGACTATCAGGACGCGGATACTAAAAACCCCACCTGGGGTGGTAATCCGGTGTTTTACAGCAATGGTTCACTGACTCATTACGATCGCAGCCTGAACTCCTCGGCAGACTGGACTTATTACCACACCACCGTGCGGAAAGTGTATGCCGACCTGGTACATAATTTTGATAACGGCTGGTCTTTCCGCTTAAACGGTACCCATGCGGAAAATACCTTTAGCGACAAATTGCTGTACACCGGTTATCTGTCTTTGCCTGACCAGGATACTGGCGAAGGGGCCGACGGGTTCGGCAGTATGGACCGTGGCAAACGAGAGCTGACCTCGGTGGATGGCTATGCCAGCGGTCCGTTTGAACTCTTCGGACGCCAACACCAGCTTATGGCGGGTGTCAGTTACAGTCGCCAGCACAATAAAACCTACAGCAGTGATGGCGTCACCGATCAGGATGCTTACGATATCGCTACCGGTGATATTGGTGTGTTCAATAATCACTGGAATGGCAACATTGCGGAACCTGAATGGAGCGACTGGTATGAGAATGCTGACGATGTGATCCGTCAGAAATCCGTTTACACCGCCGCACGTTTCTCACTGGCTGACCCTCTGTCACTGATCCTCGGTGCCCGTTATACCCAATACAGTACCAACGGCAGCAGCGGTAATATGGATAAAAACAACATCACGCCGTATGCGGGTGTGGTGTATGACATCAACGATACCTGGTCAGCTTACGCCAGCTATACCTCCATCTTCCAACCGCAAACCTATCGCGACAGCAGCGGTCACTACCTGTCACCGGTTACCGGAAAAAGCTATGAAACGGGCCTGAAATCCGCCTGGTTTGATGGTCGCCTGACCGCGACGTTGGCGATCTTCCGCATTGAGCAAAATAACGTTGGTGAAGCCATCAATGGCGAGTACGTCAACAACAGCAGCGAACAGGCCTATAGCGCCACTAAAGGCGCTCGCAGCAAGGGTGCCGAGTTCGAGTTAAACGGCGCGATCACCGATAATCTGCAAATGACTTTTGGTGCAACACGCTATGTCGCGCGCGATTCGGAAGGCCGTTATAACCCGGATCAACCGCAAACTGACTTCAAGTTGTTTACCAGCTATCGCTTGCCGATGCTCCAGGACCTCACCATTGGTGGTGGTATCAACTGGCAGAATCGTGTGTTTGAAGATGACACCGCACCGGATGGCAGCACGCAACGCGTGTATCAGGGTAGCTATCCACTGGCTAACCTGTTTGCCCGCTATCAAGTCAGCAAGCAAGTGTCGGTGCAGGCGAACATCAATAACCTGTTCGATCGCACCTACTACACGTACATGAACAACTACGTCTACGGTGAACCGCGTAACGTCTCGGTCAGCGTGTCGTATCAGTTCTGATAATGAATGGCAGCGCCCTGCAATGACAGGGCGCTGTGGATTTATTTGTAAACCGTTGCCGTAGCACGGACTTTATCACCCTCATTACCTGATGTAATAACAAAATACTTACCACCCATCTCATCCGCTTTTTTAGATATTTCCTCCATCACCGCACGCGGAGAAGTATGCTCTTTGGTAGAACTTACCGTCCCGACTTTATGATATTTCTTCGCTTCTGCTTTGCTGATTTCCTTTGCCGCAAACGCCGAGCCACATATTAACGAAGCGGTGACGATCGCTATCACACTTACCATGATCTTTTTCATTATCACACCTCAAAGATGATTGAATTTTGGATGTTTATTGCAGCTCTTAAATTTTTAGACTGAGTTTGAAATAATGCAAATCGTCGATTTAAAACTCCAAAAAAAACAAATGGATAACCTAAAAAAACAACATATCAATTATGTAATCATGCTTCCAAAGCACTTAAAATCGTCGCATAAAAAAATTTAACGCTTCGCTTGATTGCTATAGATCTTCGGCTAGGGTTATTTCAAAACATCAATGAATTGACATACTTTAATTATATACCTACCAGATAATTCTCTACTTTTCTTTGGCCTTGATTTCACCAGGACCAGGCTTCGTTTAAATTATTTACACCACCCAGCCGAGGTCATTACATGAAACAAAAGCATCTGTACACTATGGTACTGGCTGCCTTACTAACCAGTTCATTTAATTCAATAGCGGCCGACAATAGCCAAAAAGAGGCGACCAGCGCGACGAAACAGACCAATGACGCCCTGTACGGCCAGTTACCTTTTTCCGATAACACCGATTTTAGTAATGCCCATAAGGGTTTCGTCGCCGCGCTACCGCAGGAAGTGATTAAAGGGACGTCGGGCAATGTTATCTGGGATCCCGGCCAATACGCTTTTATCAAGGAAGGCGAAAAATCGCCGGATACGGTTAATCCCAGCCTATGGCGACAATCACAACTGATTAATATCAGTGGGCTATTCAAAGTGACCGACGGTGTTTATCAGATCCGTAATCTGGATCTGTCAAACATGACCATCATTGAAGGTAAAAAAGGCATCACGGTGATTGATCCGTTGGTGTCGGCCGAAACCGCCAAAGTGGGGATGGATCTTTATTATAAAAATCGCGGCAAAAAACCGGTAGTTGCGGTGATTTATACCCACAGCCACGTTGACCATTACGGCGGCGTACGCGGTGTGATCAACGAAGCGGATGTGAAAGCGGGCAAAGTAAAAATCTACGCCCCGGCGGGCTTTATGGAAGCGGCGGTGGCAGAAAACATCATGGCGGGTAACGTGATGAGCCGCCGAGCCAGTTATATGTACGGTAACCTGCTGAAAGCTGACCCGAAGGGTCAGGTCGGCGCAGGATTAGGTACCACAACCTCAGCCGGTACGGTCACCCTGCTGGCACCCACCGATACCATCACCAAAACCGGTGAGAAGCACACCATCGATGGTCTGACCTACGAATTTATGATGGCACCGGGTTCAGAAGCGCCGTCAGAAATGCTGTGGTACGTCGAAGAGAAAAAAATGATCGAAGCGGCAGAGGATGTCACCCATACCCTGCACAACACCTACTCGCTACGCGGAGCAAAAATTCGTGAACCCCTGCCGTGGTCAAAATATATCAACGATGCCATCACCCGCTGGGGTGATAAAGCGCAGATCATTATCGCGCAGCACCATTGGCCGACCTGGGGCAATGACAACGTCAACCATCTGCTGAAATCCCAGCGTGATCTCTATCGCTACATCAACGACCAGACGCTGCGCATGGCGAACGAAGGTCTGACGCGCGATGAAATCGCCGCTAACTTCAAACTGCCTGATGGTCTGGCAAAAACCTGGGCTAACCGGGGCTATTACGGCTCGGTTAGCCACGATGTGAAAGCCACTTATGTCTTGTATCTGGGCTGGTTCGATGGCAACCCGGCCACCCTGGATGAACTGCCGCCTGAAGAAGCGGCGAAGAAGTTCGTTGAATATATGGGGGGTGCCGACAATATCCTGCAAAAAGCCAAAACCGACTTCGACCAGGGTAACTATCGTTGGGTTGCTCAGGTGGTGAGCAAAGTGGTGTTTGCCGACCCGGAAAACAAAGCGGCACGCGATCTGGAAGCCGATGCACTGGAGCAACTGGGCTATCAGGCTGAATCCGGCCCGTGGCGTAACTTCTATCTTACCGGTGCACAGGAACTGCGTAATGGCGTGGTGAAAGGACCGACACCAAACACCGCCAGCCCGGACACAGTAAAAGCGATGACACCTGAAATGTTCTTCGACTATCTGGCGGTACATATCAACGGTGAGAAAGCCGGTAACGCCAAAGCCCTGATCAATATTGACCTCGGTAAAGACGGTGGCAAATACAAGCTCGAACTGGAAAACGGCGTGTTAAACCATACCGCTAACGCCCAAGGGCAGAACCCGGATGCCACTCTCACCCTCAACCGTGACACGCTCAATAAAATCATCCTGAAGGAAGAAACCCTGAAACAGGCGGAGGATAAAGGGGAAGTCAAACTCAGCGGTGATGGTGCCAAAATCGATGAACTGCTGGGCTACATGGATAAGTTTGAGTTCTGGTTCAACATTGTGACGCCTTAACGGCTTTTCGAGCTTCCCCTGATAAGGTAGCCCGATTTGATTCTGTTTTGTTTAATACCTACCTGACTTAGTAAACACTTGTAATATAATGCTATTTCTAAGGGTATAAACAATGAAAAGCTCCTGTAAAAGCGTTGGTGCTCTAGTTCTTGCAGCCAGTTCGATATTGCTCCTCGGTAATTCCAAAGCGGATGGCCGGTGGTCAGCATGAAATCTGACTGGAACACCGTGTTCCCGGAATCTCAGTGAGGCATGCGATGAAACACAGTATCACCCTACCGCTGACCCCGCTGCTGACATTTGAAAAGCTGGAAGACTCAGTGAATTGAAAGAATAAAGGAGGAAGCATCATGCGTTACTTACCTTTGTTAGTTTTAGTGATCAACTTTTGTCCCCTTACAAGCCTGGCGAAATCAGCCTATGACGATCTTGCTTATGCCTTAAGGGAGCAGCAGATCATTGGTGACCTGAAACAACATTGTCACATCCCGGCGGGGACCACGGATGAACATATCCGCCAGGTCTTTCTCAACAGCAAAGATAACCATGATGCGGTTATTCACGCCGCTCAGGCGTTGAAAGCGCGGCACAAAGACACTTACCAGCACCAGATAACGCAGGTTAGCTGCCCCGATAAATCCGCTTTTATGAGTCATTAACCGGGTGGAGACCATCATGCGGCGCATCAATTTATCCTTGTGCTGTCTTTTGCTTACTGGCACCAGCCATGCCAGCGGTCTCTATCTTTACGAAATCGCCACGGAGGATATCGGTCTGGCGGGTGCCGGACAGGCGGCCCGCGCACAGGATGCATCAACATTGATGACCAACCCGGCGGGGATGACACGCCTGCCAGACCGGATGATCACCGGCGGCTTGCAGGCATTGTATGGCGATACCCCCTACACCCTCGACAATGATGCTGCCCTACGCGGCAACAGCCCCGGCAACACCATTGGCTGGTTTCCTGGGGCCAGCCTGTTTTACCACCAGCGGCTGAATGACCGTTGGTCGGCAGGCATTGGTTTATATGGTAACTACGGACTCGGGCTGGATTTTGGCAACTGGGCCGGTGATCGACTGATCAAAAAAAGCACGCTGGTCGGTATGACGCTCAGTCCGGCGATTGCCTGGAAAATCAATGATCGACTCTCCTGGGGGTTGGGACTGGGGATCAACTACGGTTTTCTCTCGCTAACGCGCAATGTGGATGGGCAGGATGAGAAAACGACCGATCATGACTGGGCGCTGAATTTTCGCACCGGGTTGTTGATGCAGGTGACCGAGGCGACCCGCGTCGGCCTGACCTATACCAGCAAAACCGAATACCACTTCAATATCAACGGAGAAGCACGCTTCCCGCAGTTGGATAATGTCTCTTATACCTTGCCGATTGCCGCTCAGGTTAATACGCCCGCGCAATTAATGCTGAGTGCCGTGCATGACCTCAATCAACAATGGTCACTGCTAGCGGATCTGGGCTGGCAGGACTGGAGTGCTTACGGGGCAAATCAGATCACGGTCAGCGGTCAACCGCTGACGCGGGAAAATAAACTGCACGATACCTGGCATACCGCTTTCGGCGTGCAATTTCGCCCGAATGATCAATGGCGTTTCAATACCGGTATTGCTTACGACAGCAGTTTCTATAAAAACCAGGATGACACCTCCATGACCATGCCTTCTGGGGCTACCTGGCGTTACGGCATTGGCGCGCAATATCAATTAACCGCGTCCAACAATATCGGTGCGGCCTTTGAGTATCTCAATATGGAATCATCGTCAGTCGCCTCGCCATTGGTAAAAGGCAGCTATCAGGATCCCAACATCTATTTTTTTAGCATCAATTACAGCTACCAGTTCTGATGGAGAACCGACGATGAAAAACAGTGTTTATCTTCTATGCTGGCTGCTGTTACTTATTCCACTAAGGTTATTCAGCGCCGAACCGCGTCAGTCACCCACTCCCAAGGAGCAGGCGCGCACCTTGACCTTGCTGAATCAACCGGTGGTGATGTTGCAGGCGGGCTTTGGCCTGACTACGCCGGAAGAACGGGTACAACGCATCGTCAAACTGCTACGCACACTCACGGTCACCGATCTACAACAACCGGTCGAGACACAACTGTTGACGCGTTATCACCAGCAAGCCGTCGTATTCTCGGTCAATAAGAAACCCTTTATGGTGTTGGTCCAGGCCGACCTCGATGAAGGAGATGATTTGACGCTGACGCAGGCCGCCGAGGTCGTACGCCAGCGTCTCGAAACTTTACGCCTGTCGTTAAAAGAACAATATTCTCCCCGTTATATCCTGGCCTCGGTGGCAAAAAGTCTGGTGGGTGCTGCGGCGTTGATCCTGCTTTTGGTGCTGTGCTGGCGTCTGGCTCAATGGCTGGCACGCAGTGAAACAACCCGCCCGGTCAATCACAAAACTCTCCTGCCCGTATCGGTACACAGTTTTCTCGGGCCGCTGCGTATCCGCATTTATCAAACCTTGTTGACGATCATCTGCCTCGGTGCGGGTTATTTGTGGTTGAGTTGGGTGCTGCGCATGTTTCCCTACACGCGTGTCTGGGGCATGGATTTGGGTAATTACGCGTTGGGCCTGTTGCAGAGTATCGGGATTGCCGTGCTGGCAGCATTGCCAGGGTTGTTTATTGTCGCGGTAATTTTCCTGATTACCGCTTTTATCACCCGCATCATTCGGCTGGTGCTGCGACGCGTGGAGCACGGCAATCTGCATGTTCCCGGTTTACATCCGGCAACGGTTGGTGTGACGCGGCGATTAATCAGCGTGGCTATCTGGTTGTTTGCCCTGTCAGCGGCATACCCCTTTCTGCCGGGGGCCAATTCGCTGGCTTTCAAAGGTATCAGCGTATTCTTTGGTCTGATGTTGACGTTGGGTTCAGCGGGCATCATGAATCACGCCATGAGTGGTCTGGTGCTGACTTACTCGCGTGCGTTACGCAAAGGTGATGTCATTCGTATCAATGATAATGAAGGCGTTGTCACTGAGGTCGGTATGTTGTCAACCAAACTGTTAACGCGAGAAAATTACGAAGTCACCGTACCCAATGCCGTGGTGGTCAGCGGTAAAATTACCAACCTTAGTTCGGCCCAGAAAGGGGTTGGTATTAACCTGACCACCAGCGTCACCATCGGGTATGACACCCCCTGGCGTCAGGTTCACAGCATGCTGGAACTGGCGGCCAACAGAACGCGCATCATTGATCATGGTGAACCGCCGCTGGTACGACAACTGGCATTGATGGATTGGTACATCGCCTATGAGCTTCAGGTAAATCTGCCGGTGGGGAGTTCACTCGCCGCCGCCAGAACCGAGTTGCACAGCCATATCCAGGATGTGTTCAACGAATTTGGCGTTCAGATTATGTCACCGAACTTCATCGCGCAGCCGGAAGGAACGGTCGGGGTCAAACCCGAGAATTGGTTTACCCCTCCGGCACACAGGCCCGATATGGATGTTAGCTGACCCAGCGATTTCTCCCCTGCTGTTTGGCACGATACAACGCCTGATCGGCTTGCGTGATCAATTGCTCCGCGCTGACGCCAGGGGCTGCGCTGGCGATACCCTGACTGACAGTGACATGTGTCGCCACGTCTGACGCCGCATGTTCTAATCCCCGCTGCTGCAATTGCTGCTGAATACGTTCTGCCACGGATTCGGCCTGAGCTGTGGTGGCATCCAGCAACATCACGACAAATTCCTCACCGCCATAACGGCCGACCACATCCTCCGGGGTGCGTACCGCATCTTTCAATACCGCCGCCACCGCTGCAAGGCACGCATCGCCCGCCTGATGACCATAGGTGTCGTTGTAGCGTTTGAAGTAGTCAACATCCAGCATGATGAGACTAAAAGGCCGCTGCTGACTGATCGCCTGTGCCAGATGTTGTTCCAGCGCCCGGCGGTTAGCGGCTGCGGTTAAGGCATCCTGATGTGCCAGCAAATCCAGCCGCGAAATCAGCAGTTGATTCTGTTCATAGCGCAGCCAGGCTTCATTAAACCAGCGCAACAGAATGTAGCGCCCATAGAGCAGGATCAGTGTGAAGATCAGCCAGATAATGGCAAAACGATGATTAATACTTTGATTTAACTGGAAACTGGCAACCGGTATGGCTAGCCAGAGTGGCAACAGATAGCACAGCAGCCCTGCGGGATAAAAATAGAGCGCGGCTGTCGCCGTTAACAACAAAATAATGCCTAGCGGATAAGCAAAAGGGAGCTGCCAGTAAACGACGAAGCAGTAGCCGCAAAGTGCCCAGATCAGGCTAATCAATGTTAATAGCACCAGCCGCATCCCTTTTATCAAAAGTAAAAACAAAGAAGCAGCAATGATTAAATAGATACCCGTTTCAATAATGGGGATCAGTGCCTGATGTGTCAGCAAGCTGGTATCAAATTGATCGAATAATTGGTCACGTAAAGCGATGAGCAAGGCAAAGCTAATATTAACGAAGGCCAACCAGGGCAGACTTTGCGATAAAGCCTGCCTGACCATGACATCACGATTGTGCCAGCGAGTGGCGGGGTGTGGCGAAGAACGCCGACGCTGCGTTTGAGAACTGTTCACCTGGCATCCTTAACATTGACGTTTTGATAAACAGTTTATCTCTTCAGCAACAACTAGGAGGTTTTATTCAGCGTAATTTCGGCGTTGTACTCTTTGTGCAGTCTACGCGCCTGAATAAATACCGATTTCCAGTACGGATTGTTTAATGAGGAACGCATCACACCCTGGCTGGCCGAGGCATGGAGGAATTGTTGATCGGTGTCGTAAAAACCCACATGCAGTTCATTCTTGATGCGGAAAAATACCAGATCGCCCGGCTGCATATGCCCCGGTTGCACCCGTTCACCCATTTGAATTAATTCACGGGTGGTGACGCGCTCCATCGGAATATTGAAACGATCTTTTAATGTTCGCCAGACGAAGCCGGAACAATCCACGCCCGACAATTGCGTGCCGCCCCACTGATAAGGCGTTCCCTGCCAGGAATGCATTTGATCGTGCAGCGCAGCAATCACCGGAATAAGATCGGGCTGTTGCTCTGTTGAATCATTATTAACCTGCTCAGCACGATGGGATGAACAGCCCGCGACAGAGAGAAAAATTATAGCGACCAGCGCTTGGCTAATGGCAGAGGGGTTCATGGCACTCGCTCAATAAAGATTCAGGTTTATACCGCAGGACCGATTACCGGAAAATCAGAATCAACCGGACTTACACGACCTTACCTTCGACTTACTACAGCTTACACCACAATACCAGGATATTTCCTGCGGTAAATAGTTAAAACTTATTTTGGTGAAATAGTCAGCATCGGCAGGATGATTATCACCATCCTGCCGGCCAGAAATATAACTTAGCTCAAATTATGGCTCAATATTTACCGGAAAAGTTCGCGCTGATACGCTGCGCCAGATAATCCTGTGCGGAAATTGGCGGATATTTTTTCTCCGGTCCTTCAATTATCACGTCTTCATTTGCCTGGCAGAAAAACGCCAGACTATAACGCGCCGGTACGGAAACACCAGGCAGCGGATTGGCGACACGATGGAAATTCGACGGCAATTTATCATCACTCCAGCGCATCAGCATGTCACCAATATTGCAGGTAATCACACCTTCCAGTGGGGTAATGGGCGTCCATACCTGGTCTTCCATTTCTTTGCCGGGACACACTTGTAAACCACCCTGCCCGTCACGCTGAAATAACAAGGTCAGACAATCGAAATCGGTATGCGCACCGGCACGCCACGGGCCGTCCACCTCCCCGGTGATGGCAAAGTAATGCAGCATACGCAGCGTACTTTGGTAAGTCTCACGGGAAGGTTCATGTGCACGGGTGAAGAAGTCCTCCGGGAAGCCGAGTTTCAGGGCAAAGCAGGAGAGCAGTTGCATCCCCACCGCCCAGCACTGACGTTCGAATTTCATCACTTCAGCGCGAAAGCCGGGCAAGGTGTTGTCATCCGGCCACAGGCCATTCATACGCGGCAGGGTGATCTGGTACGACTCTTTGTGGTCAGGTTTGCCAGTGGAAGGACGAATCTGTGCGCGGTATTCCCAGCCTGCATTGCGACTGAGGGGATGACGCGCCTTGTCGCTTTCCGGCAGCGCAAAGAAGCGCTCGGCATTGGCAAAAGCGGCGTTAATATCGTCCAGTGGAATGCCATGACCGGTCACCTGGAAGAAACCAATATCGGTAGCGGCCTGCCAGAGTTGATCGGCTATTTCATGCTTGCGCTGGTCGAAATCGGAGAGGTCGATAATACGAACTTCGCGCGCCGCTTCACTGCCACGCGCGCCCATGCGTGATTCTTTGGTGAGTTCATGCATGGCGTAAGCTGTTGTCTTTTCCATTGGTACACCTCGTTATAAACAGATAACGGATGACCTGCGCAACAACGGACAGGCCATCCCCGCGCCCGTCTGGCGGGCGATCGAGCAATGACCTACCGGGTAATCACCGCGGCTGACAGCTTCTACTCATTTTTATCACAGGCAATAACTATGCCAGAAACCGCATCGCCCGTAGCGGCGCGATTTATCGCGCGGTTGTTTGGTGCCACGGCTAAAAGACGCGCAATAAATCGTGCCGCTACGGGCGCGGGCGCACCACGGAGGTGCAAATCAGCAACCAGTGCATCACAAAAAAGCAAAACAACACCAACATACCCGCCCTGCCATCACGTTTCTTCAATAAATTCATTCGGATAAGCAATAAACACGAGAATGGCATGGGCTTTGCTAAATTCGATGCAGAGTATAAGCGGTTAGCGTGGCGGCCTCGTCATGCGGAACATTGCTCTACAGCTTCGGCTGTACCTCGTCAGGGGACGGTGTTATGCATCGTGAGCAGGTTCATACGCCGCATCATCCCCTGATAACAGACACAATGTATGCGTTTGCTTTGGGGGTTTGTTATGTCAATGTCGTCCTTCCGTTTGTCCCTTTTTACAGCGCTTATCGCTGCCTCTGCCCTCGCCCATGCGACGGATAAGCTGGTCCTGCAAACCACCTGGGTGGCACAAGCCGAGCAAGGGGGTTATTACCAGGCCGTCGCAACCGGTATCTATAAAAAATATGGCTTAGATGTCGAGGTAAAATCCGGCGGGCCACAGTTGAACAATATGACGCTGCTGCTGGCTAACCGAGCCGATGTGATCGTCAGTTACGATCTTCAGGTGTTGCAGGGCATCCAGCGTAATTTCCCGTTAAAAGCCATCGCTGCGCCATTCCAGTTTGATCCTCAGGGCATCATGACCCACGGTGACGTGAAGGATCTGGCAGGGCTGAAAGGCAAAACCGTGCTGGTGTCCGCCAGTGGCCAGGCCAGTTGGTGGCCCTGGCTAAAGGGGAAATATAAACTCAGCGATGGTCAGGTGCGCCCTTATACCTTCAATATGCAACCGTTCCTCGCCGATAAAAATACCGCCCAGCAAGCTTACGCCACCTCGGAAGTCCAACAGATCAAAGCCGCGCAGCCGGACAGCAAATTTTACCTGTTCGCCGATTACGGTTATCCGGCCTACGGCGGCATTCTGGTTACCCGTGACGACCTGTTGCAGCAAAAACCTGACGTGATGAAACGTTTTGTGGAAGCCTCGATGGAGGGCTGGAAATCTTACCTCGCCGATCCTGCTGCCGGGAATGCGCTGATCAAAAAAGAGAACCCGCAGATGACCGATGCCATTCTCGCGTTTGGCGTTTCTCAGATGAAGGCGCTGCATCTGATTGATGGTGGTGATGCGGCGAAACAGGGGCTGGGGGTGATGACGCCACAACGCTGGCAAACCACACGCGACTTTATGGTGAAAGCCGGACTGCTGGATGCCGCCACCCCGTGGCAAAAAGCCTTTACCACCCAGTTCTATCGCCAGGCGGCGATGTAAGGCAGGTTGCAAGATGCTGATAAAAAACTGTTCTGCCATTCTCACCGGCAACCGCCAGCAGCCGCGCAGTCCGGCGCGTGATATCCGAATCGACCAGGGCTTGATCCTGGAAATGGGTAGCCTGACCGCCCAGGCCGGTGAGCAGGTCATCGACGCGCGCGACTGTGTCGTCTATCCCGGCTGGGTGAATACCCATCATCATTTGTTCCAGTCGTTGCTGAAGGGTGAGCCCCAGGGATTAAATCAAAGCCTCGGGGCCTGGCTGGCGGCCACACCCTATCGTTTTCGTGGCGCGTTTGATGAACACACCTTCCGCATTGCAGCACGGATCGGGCTGGTGGAACTGGTGCGATCCGGTTGCACCACCATTGCCGATCACCACTACCTTTACTGGCCGGATATGCCTTTCGATGGCGCGCAGATCCTGTTTGAAGAGGCGCAGCGTCTTGGCGTGCGTTTTGTCTTATGCCGGGGTGGCGCAACCCAAAGCCGTGGGTTGGAAAGTGATCTCCCCACCGCGCTGCGCCCGGAAAAATTCGACGCCATGATGGCCGATGTTGAACGGCTGGTGGCGCAATATCATCAGGCGGATGCTTTCGCCATGCGCCAGGTGGTGATGGCCCCCACCACCACGCTGCACTCCACCACGCCACAGGAACTGCGCGACAGCGCCCGTCTGGCGCGTCAGCTTGGCATTCGTCTGCACAGCCACTTGTCCGAAACCGTGGATTATCTCGATGCCGCTAAAGCCAAATTTGGTATGACGCCTTTGCAGTTCTGCGCCGAACATGAGTGGATTGGCCGCGATGTCTGGTTCGCCCATCTGGTCAAACTGTTGCCTGAGGAGATTGCCTTGCTGGGTGCCGCGGGCAGTGGCATTGCCCACTGCCCACAAAGCAACGCCCGTCTGGGTAGTGGCATTGCCGACCTGGTGGCGCTGGAACAGGCTGGTGTGCAAGTTTCCATTGGTGTCGATGGCGCGGCGTCGAACGAAGCGGCCGATATGCAAAGCGAAACGCACGCGGCCTGGCAATTGCAACGTGCGCGTAAAGGCATGCTGGCGCAACCGCGTTATGCCGGTGGCCGGTTTGAAGGGGGTGGCGATGCCGCCAGCATTGAAGATGTCCTCCGTTGGGGAACGCAGGGTGGCGCTCAGGTGCTGGGACTGCACACCGGGGAAATCGCACCGGGCATGGCGGCTGATATCGCCATCTACCAACTGGACGATCCGCGCTACTTCGGCCTGCATGATATGGCGATTGGGCCAATTGCCTGCGGTGGACGGGCGCGCATCAAAGCGCTGCTCTGCCAGGGTAACATCATTATGCAGGATGATCTGATTGCGGGTCTGGATTTGCGCGAGCTGGGACAATCCGCCGCGGATGCGGTGAAAACGCTGCAACGCCGCGCTGATGTGACAGGGTAACGCCCGTATCGGCGCGATAAATCGCGCCGATACGGGCGTATGGATTACATTCCGGCAATCAAGGCCCTGGCGGCAGCGCGATGTTTTACCATCAACGTCTCGCTATCCAGCCCGATAATTTCACCGTCCGACACGCGCCACTCGCCCCCCACCATCACTTTGTCTGCCCGCTCCGCGCCACACAGAATCAACGCCGAAAGCGGATCGTGGCTGCCGCTAAAACGCAGCTCTTCCAGTTTAAACATCGCAAGATCGGCCTGCTTTCCGACCGCCAGCTCACCAATATCCCTGCGACCCAACAGACGGGCGGAACCTGCGGTCGCCCAGCGCAATACCCGTTGTGGTGTGATCTGCTGTGCGCCATAACGCAGCCGTTGCAGATATAACGCCTGGCGTGCTTCGTACATCAGGTTCGAGGCATCGTTCGAGGCCGAACCATCAACCCCTAACCCTACCGGTGCGCCTGCTGCTTCCAGCTCCACCGTTGGGCAAATCCCCGACGCCAGCCGCATATTGGAGACCGGACAGTGGCAGATTCCGGTTCCGGCGGCACCGAGGCGTTTGATTTCGTCGTCATTGAAATGAATACCATGTGCCAGCCAGGTGCGATCGCTCAGCCAGCCCACATGCTCCAGATAATCGACGGTGCGCATCCCAAAGGTTTGCTGGCAAAAGGCTTCTTCATCCAGCGTTTCGCCAAGGTGCGTATGCAGACGGACATCGTGCTGCTGCGCCTGACGGGCGATCTCCCGCATCAAATCGGTGGTGACGGAGAACGGTGAACAAGGCGCAAGGCCAATCTGAATTTGCGCGCCGTCATGACGCTGGTGATAGCGCTGAATCAGGCGCAGGCTGTCCTGCAAAATGGTGTCAGCATCCTGGATGGTGTGCTGCGGCGGCAGGCCGCCCTGTTCTTCGCCCAGATTCATCGAGCCGCGCGTCAGCAAGGCGCGCATACCCAACTGTTGCACCACCTCGACCTGCACATCCAGCGACTGCTCCATGCCCTGCGGAAACAGGTAATGATGATCGCTGACGGTGGTGCAGCCGGACTGCAACAGCTCCGCCATTGCCACCTGGCTAGCCAGATGAAGCGCCTCTGGCGTTAAACGCGCCCACACCGGGTAGAGGGTTTTTAGCCACGGAAACAGCGGTTGGTTCACCACCGGCAGCCAGGCGCGGGTCAGGGTTTGATAGAAGTGATGATGGGCGTTGATAAGGCCAGGCAACACCACATGGTCACGCGCATCCACCACATTATCGCAAGGCTGCGACGGTGACGCGCCGAGAGGAAGAATTTCGCTGATACGCGAATCTTCAATCACCAGCCCACCACGGCCATCGAGTTGTTCAGGGAGAAAGACTGCTAAGGGGTTTTTGATCCAGATACGGGCAGCGCACATGGCTGGCTCCTCTCAGTTGATAAACATAAGGGTTAGCCAGCTCAGTTATTGCCTGTCTGCTGATCCAGGCGCATCGCGATGCGGCACTACTATGCCGCAAAAGCGATGGTCTGAAAAGTTATCAGGCGTTTTTGTGTCGTAACGTCGATTCCGGCATAAACAACGACAACAAAAATGCCAGCAACATCACGGCCGCTGCCATCATAAAAGCGGCGTGTACCGCATCACCGAAGGCCTGCAAATACGGCGTCTGTACCTCAATTGGCAGATGGTGGATGGCTTCCGGGTCGAGGCTGCGCGGTAGCTCGGCCCCCTTTTCCACCAGCTTTGTCAGGCCTGATTTCAGCACCTGGCTGAATATCGCGCCAAATAACGCCACGCCAATTGAGCCGCCAACCGAGCGGAACAGGGTCACCGATGAGGTTGCCACACCGATGCTGTCCGGCGAGACGGTATTCTGCACCGCCAGCACCAGTACCTGCATCACCATCCCCATTCCCATCCCGAGAATGCTGGAGAACAGCCAGATATGCCAGGTGGGATCGTCCAGCGTCAACGTAGTCAGCAGCGCCATGCCGACGGTTGCCAGCAAAGTACCGGCAATCGGGAACAGGCGATATTTGCCGGTATGACTGATAATGCGGCCGCTGATAATCGAGGTCACCAGTAAGCCGCCCATCAGCGGCAACAACTGCAATCCGGCTCCGGTAGGCGTCGCCCCTTTTACCACCTGCAAGTAAAGCGGCAGAAACGTGACGCTGCCGAACAGCGACATTCCGACAATAAAACCGATCAGGCTGGAAAGCAGGAAGCTGCGGTTGCGGAACAGCGTCAGCGGGATAATTGGCTCCCAGGCGCGACGTTCCTCGTAAACAAAACCAATCAACCCCACCACGCCAAATGCCAGGATGCACCACAGTTGTGGATCGGACCAGGCATGCACCGAGCCGCCCTCGCTGGTGAACAGGGTGATCCCCACCAGCGCCAGACTGAGGAAAAACGCACCGGGATAGTCGATTTCATGTGCTTTGCGTTTGCTGTCGGCCTTAAACACCGCGTTGATCACCAGCAGCGCAAACAAACCCAGCGGCAGGTTGATATAGAAAATCCAGCGCCAGGAGGCGTGTTGCACGATAAAGCCACCCAGCAACGGGCCAACCACCGTTGCCAGACCAAACACGCCACCAAATAATCCCTGATATTTACCGCGTTCAGCAGGCGGGATCACATCGGCCACTGCCGCCATGCTCACCACCATCAGGCCGCCACCGCCCAGCCCCTGTAAGGCGCGGGTAAAAATCAGCTGTTCCATGTTCTGCGCCAACCCGCAGAGCGCGGAGCCTGCCAGGAACAGAATCACCGAAATTTGCAGCACGCGCTTACGGCCAAACAGGTCGCCAAATTTACCGTACAGCGGTACAACAAGGGTTGAAGCCAGCATATAGGCTGTCACAATCCATGACAGGCGATCCAACCCGCCCAGCTCACCCACAATGGTCGGTAAGGCTGTGGAAACAATGGTTTGGTCCAGGGCCGATAACAGCATCACCAGCATTAATGCGCCCAGTAACCAGCCAAATGACTGACGCGCCGGGTCGCCGCTGGCAGCGTGTTGTGCCAAAGATTCGGATTTCATAGGGGACACCAGATTGAAATTAATTAAATACACAATTAATATTGATCGAAGTCTGACAGGATACAAGTGAGTAAGCAAAAATGACCGCACAGAAAGTCCCTTCTGAGGGAAAATCAGCTAAATCCGAACCGCGCCGTCCCGGTCGTCCACGCGGCGGCGCAATCAATGCCCAACAGCGCGAACATTTGCTGGATATCACCCTGTCGTTGTATGCGGAACACGGCATTGCGGAGACGTCGCTGAATGCCATTGCGCGTAAGGCAGGCGTTAGCCCGGCGATGCTGAATTATTACTTTAAGTCGCGCGAAGCCCTGCTGGATGTGGTGGTTGAGGAACGTTTTTTGCCGCTGCGCCAGCGTCTGGTGGCGCATTTCGTTAATGAGCCGCGTGACCCTGTCACTACTTTCAGCGCGTTTATCCGCGAGATTGCCGATATTATCGCCACCCATCACTGGTTTGGGCCGCTGTGGATGCAGGAAGTTACCGAAGGTCAGGGAGGATTAGGCCAGCATATTAAAAATCGCTTCGGTCATACGGAGCGCGATAAAGTTAAAAGCCTGATTGAGGGCTGGCAGCAGCAAGGTCTACTCAACCCGGATCTGGAGCCGCAACTGTTGATGACGTCAATTCTCAGTATGGTGCTGGTGCCCTTCTCACGCTTTGCCAACGATCCGGCGTTCAACCGTGAAAAGATTGTCGCCCACACGCTGAGTTTGTTTTGTCGCGGCATCAGGCCTGTTTAGTCAGCTAAGGATCCTCCCTACCTGCGTCAACCCCGACGTTAGCTCAATTAACAGCTCGCGTACCGCCGCTGCCGGTTCCGATAACGGCGTGCGGTCCGATACACAGAGCGAGAGCGTCTGGCCGATGGCCGGGCCACTGATGGATCGAATAATCACATTGCGCGATTCCGACTGAATATGCTCGGCAATCGCCTTTGGCATGATGGTGCAACCCAGGCCAGCATCCACGGCCCTGGCGATGCTTTTTACTGCTTCCAGTTCAGCGACAATATTGATGGTTTGCTGGTGCAGGCTGAAGGCTTCATCTATTGCACGACGCACAAAGTTGTAAGCGGGTGGCAGTACCATCGGCATAGCGGCGAGCTGGCTAACCTGCAACGGACCTCCCTCATCGTCGAAATCAAAATCAGCGTGGGCGACAAAATACAAAGACTCTTCCAGTAGCGGTTGGTAATGCAGCCCTTTGATGCCGCCACAACCGTGCAACAGCGCCATCTCCAGCCGCCCGTTTGCGACCAACTCGCTATAGGCTTGCCCGACACTTTCGACCAGATGCAGCAGAATGCCCGGATGGCGTTGCCGCATTTCGCTCAACAACGACATCGCCAGCGTGGAAGCGGCACTGAACGGTGCCAGCCCGACCGATACCCGTCCAGATAGCAACTGCCCGGCGCTCAGGACATCCACCTCCGCCTGCGCAAACTGACGCAGCATGGCATTGGCATGACCATACAACACTTTTCCCGCCTCGGTAGGCACCACGCCCTGCTGGCTGCGAATCAACAACTGCCGTTTAAAGTGTTCCTCCAGCGCCACCAGTTGTTGGCTCAGTGCCGGTTGCGCAATATGCAACGCATCCGCCGCACGGGTAATGCTACCCATATCCACAATGGTAATAAAAGACTTCAGACGCCGTATATTCATCTTACTCTCATCGCTGGTTAACGCCTGCGTTATTATTTCATGAATATATCGGCTTTATTTTTTTATCGGTAAGAAGGAATGCCTTTCGCCAGATAGGTGTTTTATATGAGCGCCCACAAGAAAATGTCTGAGCAGGCAATAAGTAAACACTATCCAGCCAAAACAAAATTATCTTATCGCAACCTTTATTTCTGCCCCTATGGTAGGGCGGTATTTAGCACGTTTCGTTAACGCGCTTAACAGATGACTCAAACATAAGAAATATAAACCTCTCGACCCTCATCATCTGTATTCATTTGCAAAAACCTGTGTATGCGCTTCACCGCTGGCTGCCTGCCAGCGGCGCTTTTTCGAACTTAATTTCATTGCTAATTATTAAGTTAGCGAGATGAATTACCCCAACAAGATGACAAATGCAAAAAACGAGGAATAAATGATGAAGCTTTCGATTAAATCCTGTATCGCCAGCGCCCTGTTAATCTCTGGTGTGGGCCATGCGGCAGAAATTTATAACAAGGATGGTAATAAACTCGATCTGTACGGCAAGGTACAGGCTGAAAATTATATTTCCAACAACGATAGCCTCGATGGCGATCAATCCTATATGCGTTTTGGTTTCAAAGGCCAAACCCAGGTTAACGACCTGATTACCGGTTATGGTCAGTGGGAACAACAAATTCAGTTGAATAACAGCGAAGGTGGCAGCGATGCGCAGAAGGGCAACAAAAGCCGTCTGGGCTTTGCTGGTTTAAAAGTCGGGCAGTACGGCAGCTTCGATTATGGCCGCAACTATGGTCTGGTGTATGACGCCATTGCCTATACCGACGTCCTGCCAGAGTTTGGTGGTGCAACCGGCAGCGCGGATGGCTTCCTGCGAGGCCGCTCTACTGGCGTGGCGACTTACCGTAACCGTGACTTTTTCGGTCTGGTGGATGGTCTGAGCTTCGGTCTGCAATATCAGGGCAAAAACGAGCGTGATGCCATCAGTACCTCCAACGGCGATGGTTGGGCCACGTCTCTGGGTTATGCGCTGGACTCAGGCATCAGCGTTGTCGGTGGTTATGCCAATCTTGATCGCACCAATGCGCAAAATGCTGACGGTGTTTATGGTCATGGTGCGCACGGCGAGAGCTGGGCAGTTGGCGCGAAATATGACAACAATCAGTGGTATTTCGGCACTTTTTACGGCCAGACACGTAACGCCTATGCCATCAGCAACAGCCTGACTGGCGAAAGCGGTTTCGCGAACAAGACCGAAAGTTTTGAGGCCACCTTGCAGTATCAATTTATCAACGGTATTCGCCCGTCCATCGCCTGGGTACAGACCAAAGCGAAAGATATTGAAGGTGTTGGCGATGAGTATCTGCTGAAGTTCCTCGAACCCGGATTGACTTATTACTTCAACAAAAATATGAAGACGTTTGTCGCATGGAAAATCAACCTGCTCGACGACAATAACAAGCTTGGTCTGCCGAATGACGACCAGTTAGCGCTGGGGCTGGTGTATCAGTTCTGATGTGAAGAGCGAGTGCGGGAGATGTCCTGCACTCTGCTTAAAAATGCGCGATAAATCGCACCGCTACAACTCTCCTCATCAGTAGCGGCGCGATTTATCGCGCAATATTAGCCAGGTATTTTACGGATATAACCCGCGATCTTTCCTCGCCAGCAGAATACGCTCACAGGCCAGCGCATATGCCGCAGTGCGTAGCGTGACCTGCAACGCCCCCGCTTTTTGCCAGACGGTATCAATCGCGCCCTGCATAATGCCGTCGAGTCGCTGATTAATCTCCTCTTCACTCCAGAAGAAGCTGGAAAAATCCTGCACCCATTCGAAGTAGCTCACCGTCACCCCACCTGCGTTAGCGATGACATCCGGCACCACAGCTATGCCACGCTGCTGCAATACATCATCCGCTTCCGGCAGCGTCGGGCCATTCGCCCCTTCAATCACCAGGCGGCAGCTTAACCCGCTGGCGCGTTCGGCGGTAATTTGCCCTTCCAGCGCGGCAGGCACCAGGATATCGAAATCCTGCGTCCAGAAGCTTTCGTCAGCAATATGGTCTGCCTGTGGAAAACCTTTGATACTGCCGTGGTTCTGCTGCCATGCCTGTAATGCCGGGATATCCAACCCGCTTGCCAGCCAGAGCGTCGCGCTGTGATCCTGCACCGCAACCACTTTCGCCCCTGACGCGTGAAACAGCTCCGCACTGACGCTACCCACATTGCCAAAGCCCTGCACCGCCACGCGGCTGTGCGCAACATCCAGCCCCAACATCGCCGCCGCACGACAACCGGTAACAAACACCCCGCGTCCGGTGGCTTTCACGCGTCCCAGCGAACCACCCAGATGCACCGGTTTGCCGGTTACCACGCCTGTCGTGGTCGCACCGACATTCATCGACCAGGTGTCCATCATCCACGCCATTACCTGCGCGTTGGTACCCACGTCCGGTGCCGGGATATCCTGCTGCGGCCCGATCATGTTGCCAATCTCGCTGGTATAGCGGCGCGTCAAACGTTCCAGCTCCTTCCGTGAAAGCTGCGCAGGGTCGACACGTATCCCCCCTTTCGCGCCGCCAAACGGCAGGTTTAGCGCGGCACATTTGATGGTCATCCATGCTGACAACGCCATCACTTCTTCCAGGGTGACGTCAGGATGGAAGCGCACGCCCCCCTTACCCGGCCCGCGCGACAGGTTGTGCTGTACGCGATACCCTTCAAAATGACGTACCGTGCCATCGTCCATTTCCAGCGGAATATCAACGATCAGCGCGCGTTTAGGGTGGGTTAGCGTATCAGCCCAGCGGCTGAGATCGCCCAACAACGGCAATACGCGTTCGACCTGGGTCAGATAGGTTGACCAGGCAGAGTGACGGTCGCCCGTCACATAGGAAAGTGCTGACAAAACTGACCTCCGGTTTACAGGTTGCTAAGTCCCAGTTTTTTCTCCAGATAGTGGATATTGGTCCCACCCTGCTGGAAGTTTTCGTCGGACATGATTTTCATCTGCAGTTCGACGTTGGTCTTGATACCGTCGATGATCAGCTCCGCCAGCGCATTCTTCATGCGCGCAATCGCCACGTCACGGTTTTCACCGTAGGTGATCAGCTTGCCGATCATGGAGTCGTAGTACGGCGGCACGCTGTAACCGGCATAGATATGCGATTCCCAGCGCACTCCGAAGCCACCCGGCGCGTGGAAGCGCGTGATCTTGCCCGGACTCGGCAGGAAGGTGTTCGGGTCTTCGGCGTTGATACGGCATTCCACCGCATGACCGCGGATCACCACATCTTCCTGACGGATGGACAGCGGCTGACCGGCAGCAATGCGCAGCTGCTCTTTGATCAGGTCAACACCGGTGATCATCTCAGTGACCGGGTGTTCTACCTGAATACGGGTGTTCATCTCGATAAAGTAGAACTCGCCGTTTTCGAACAGGAACTCAAAGGTGCCCGCGCCACGGTAGCCGATATCGACACAGGCTTTGGCACAGCGGTCGCCGATAAAGCTACGCAGTTCCGGGGTGATACCCGGTGCCGGCGCTTCTTCCACCACTTTCTGGTGACGACGCTGCATCGAGCAGTCGCGCTCCGCCAGATAGATGGCGTTGCCCTGACCGTCGGCCATCACCTGGATTTCGATATGACGCGGATTCTCGAGATATTTCTCCATGTACACCATGTCGTTGTTGAAAGCCGCTTTGGCTTCCGCTTTCGTCATGTTGATGGACTGCTCAAGATCCTTGTCGCTGCGCACCACGCGCATACCACGACCACCGCCGCCACCGGAGGCTTTGATGATCACCGGGTAGCCGATGCGTTTGGCGAAGGCACGGTTTTTCTCCATGTCTTCCGTCAGTGGGCCGTCAGAACCCGGTACGGTCGGTACACCCGCTTTTTTCATCGCGGTGATCGCCGATACCTTGTCACCCATCAGGCGGATGGTGTCGGCTTTCGGACCGATAAAGATAAAGCCGGAGCGTTCGACCTGCTCGGCAAAATCGGCGTTCTCAGACAGGAAGCCATATCCCGGATGGATCGCGACCGCGCCGGTGATTTCGGCGGCGGAGATCAGGGCCGGAATATTGAGGTAACTTTTGACCGACTGCGCCGGACCGATGCAGACGGTTTCGTCAGCCAGCAGTACGTGCTTCAGGTCGCGGTCTGCCGTGGAGTGAACCGCCACAGTCTTGATGCCCAGCTCTTTACAGGCACGCAGAATGCGCAGCGCGATCTCACCGCGGTTAGCAATGACAATTTTATCCAGCATGGTTCGCCTCGTTATTCGATGACAACCAGCGGCTCGTCAAATTCAACCGGCTGGCCACTTTCCACCAGAATCGCTTTCACCACGCCGGATTTATCGGCTTCGATCTGGTTCATCATTTTCATCGCTTCAACGATGCACAGGGTGTCGCCGACGTTAACTTTCTGGCCGACTTCGATAAAGGCTTTCGCATCCGGGCTTGGAGTACGATAGAAGGTGCCGACCATCGGTGAGCGTACGATATGACCGCTGATGTCAGGTTTAGCGACTTCCGCTACCGGAGCGGTAACGGGGACAGCGGCGGCGGGTTGCATCACAGGCGCAGCATAGGCCTGCTGCTGCACCGGGTAGCTGATATTGGCAGGTGAACGGCTGATGCGAACCGACTCTTCACCCTCCGCGATTTCCAGCTCAGCAATGCCGGACTCTTCCACCAGCTCGATCAGTTTTTTGATTTTACGAATATCCATAAACGGGGTCCGTGCTCATTAACATAACGGGTGTTGTTATAGCAGAGCGCCCCGCTGCACAGGACATAGGGAGTTTAGTTGGGGTTATAAGTAAAAGGTGCTCACTGCGCCTATCCCCTTTAGGGGATAAATATATCATTATCCTCCAAAGGGGATAATCTTGACTTTATCCTCCAGGAGGGATAGTTTGGATGATATCCTGACCAGGGGATAATCCGTTATCTGCCCAGCCCGATCCTGAATACTGTAAGGATTCACGATGATTTATAGTCCAAAACAACTTGCTAACCACGTCCGGTTGATACGGCAGAAAAATCAGTGGACGCAGACGCAACTCGCCAAAAAAGTGGGGTTGAAACAAGCCACCATCTCCCATTTTGAAAATAATCCCGACCTGACAACCCTGGCGACGCTATTTAAGATCCTGCAATCCCTCGAACTGAAGCTGGATATCTACGAGAAGCTTGAGGCAAACGAAACACCAGCGATTTACGATCAGGAGAATGACTGGTGAAACAGGCGTTGATGGCATGGATGAATGGTGAACGTGTTGGCGTGTTCACCCGACAAAGCAATGGTGCGCATACCTTCCAGTATGCCGAGAGTTGGCTGGATAACCGGCTCGCACGCCCACTTTCATTGTCCCTGCCGCTGCAATTGCCTGTTATCACTTCAGAGAGCGTTATCAACTATTTTGATAACCTGCTGCCAGATAGTCCCTTAATTCGCGACCGGATTGTTGCCCGTTACAGGGCAAAATCACGCCAACCTTTTGACCTGTTGCGTGAAGTTGGCAAAGACAGCGTGGGTGCCGTGATGTTACTCCCCACAGACAGTTTCCCTTCGAACCAGGGTTTACAGTATGAAACGCTCAATGAAGAGAAACTGATCCGCGTTTTATCGGCATACCAGGCGGATATACCGCTCGGTATGATCCGGGATGAAGAAGATTTTCGCATTTCGGTGGCGGGTGCCCAGGAAAAAACGGCATTGTTGAAAACTGCCGAAGGCTGGAGTATCCCGCACGGCTCCACCCCCACCTCACATATCATTAAATTACCAATTGGCGAGATTAAACAACCCTTCGCCACGTTGGATATGCGCGAAAGTGTTGAGAATGAATATGCCTGTCTGGCCCTTGCCCGTGCGCTCGGTTTCAATGTGCCTGCGGCCACCATTATTCATGCCGGTAATATCCGTGCCCTGGCGGTGGAGCGTTTTGATCGCCGTTGGAATGCCCACAAAACACAACTCCTGCGTTTACCCCAGGAGGACATGTGCCAAACCTTTGGGCTGCCTTCTGCTCTGAAGTATGAATCTGATGGTGGTCCAGGCATTGCCGATATCATGGCGTTCCTGATGGGATCGAGCCAGGCACTGGAAGATCGTGATGCATTTATGAAATTCCAGGTCTTCCAATGGCTGATTGGCGCCACAGACGGACATGCGAAAAACTTCTCGGTATTTATTGAAAGAGGCGGTAGCTATCGGTTGACGCCTTTCTATGATGTCATCTCTGCTTATCCTGTGCTGGGCGGTACGGGATTAAATATCCGTGACCTGAAACTGGCGATGGGACTGAAAGCGACGAAAGGCAAAAAAATGGAGATCGATAAAATATTCCCGCGTCACTTTATCGCAACCGCCAAAGCGGTGAATTTCGACCCAAACCGGATGGTGGACATTATTGATTTCTTTATTGCGCAATTACCCACCGCGATCCACCAGGTAGAGCGTATTTTACCGGCTGATTTTCCACCACGTATCGCCGACGCATTGTTTTCCAATAGCCTGCGCATGCTGGCGCGATTGCAGCAATAAACGTTCTGCCAACAACCACGCGCCAGTCATCGCCGTGGATAGTTATTTCTCTGTTCTGTCGAGAATAAGATAAGCGGGCTGGCACATGCTGCCACGCTCCTGCACCCAGTAATAATCCATATCGGCGATGTGATCGTTCAATCCGCCATCAATACGTTTAACTTCCAGACGTAAACCCGCCATCTCTTGATAACTCAGCCCGGATTTGACGATAAATTTATATTTAACGCCCTTCTCTTCTTCGAAGGATTTAAGATACGGCGTCATCTGCTGCTGAATTTCCTTCAGACAGATAACTTCGTTGTCGACTTTAAATGGCTCGCTAACCACCCCGTCTATGGGTGCCGCGAAGGTTGATGATGAAAACAACATCAGCGCCACCAGGCTGATTTTATGTGTAACACGCATTGAAATTTTCTCCCTTTTCTACCCGCATAAAAAATCACAGCCCTGTTATCGGCACTTTTTTCCGCAGATTGACCCACCCGCAAAAAAAATTTATTCACACCGAAACTTTCCTGACAGCTCCAGCGAACTGAATTAACAGCGTCACACAACCGGAATACCCTCAACCCCGCAGGAGCAGATAATGAAACGCATGAAACATCTCGTTTGTACCCTGACTATGGCTGCCGCGTTGGGCCTCTCCAGCTCGGCGCTGGCCGCGCTGCCGGTCGGAGCCAAAGCCCCCAACTTTGAACTGCAAGGCGCGCTGGCGGGTAAACCGCTGACCTTCTCACTGCAACAGGCGTTGCAGAAAGGTCCGGTGGTGCTTTACTTCTTCCCGGCCGCGTTCAGTAAAGGTTGTACCCTCGAAGCCCATGATTTTGCTGAAGCTACCGATAGCTTCAAAAAAATGGGGGCGACGGTGGTGGGCGTCACTGCCGGAAATACCGACCAGGTCAGCGACTTCTCGAAACTGGAGTGTCGCGATAAATTCACGGTAGCGGCCGATCCGGGAGCCAAAGTGGCGGCGGAATATCAGACCACCATGCAGATGAAGGGCAAGACGCTGTCTGACAGAACCTCCTACGTGATCGCACCAAATGGCGACATTTTGCTGAGTTATACTGACAGAAACCCCGATACCCATATCGAGAAAGCCCTTGCAGCCGTGAAGCAGTACAGCGACGCCCACCCGCAAACCGCGACTAACTAATCGACGAGGCCAGCGATGTTAACCGCCATGCTGGCCGCCTTTATTGGCGGCATTATTCTTAACTTTATGCCCTGCGTTTTCCCGGTGGTTTCGCTGAAAGCACTGGGTCTGCTACGCCATGCCGATAACAGCGCCAGCGCCCGCCGTGAAGGACTGGCGTTTTTGCTCGGTGTGGTGGTGACCATGATGGCACTGGCAGGTATCTTGCTGGCAGCGCGCGCCGGTGGTGCGGCTGTGGGCTGGGGTTTCCAGCTGCAATCCCCCCTGGTGATCGCTCTGCTGGCGTTGGTGATTCTCGCGGCAGCCCTCAATCTGTTGGGCGTGTTTGAAGTGGGTCTGTCGGTACAGCAGGTCGGCGCGATCGATATCGGACGCGGTGCCTTTGTGCGCTCAGCCCTGACCGGTGCGCTGGCGATCATCGTCGCCACCCCTTGTGCTGCGCCGTTTATGGCGAGTGCCATCGGCTATGCACTGGTCCAGCCCCCGGCCATAGCGCTGGTGATCTTCTTTGCGTTGGCGCTCGGGTTTGCTGCCCCTTTTACCCTGGTGTCGTTGTTTCCGGCGCTGGCAAAATTCCTGCCGCGTCCTGGCGCCTGGATGGATATTCTGAAACGCGGCCTCGCCTTTCCGATGTTTGGCGCTTATGCCTGGCTGGTGTGGATCCTGGCACAGCAGGCAGGCAGTGGCGCGTTGGCAACCTTGCTGGCCGGTTCGGTGGTGTTGAGTTTTGCCGGATGGTTATACGGCATGGCGCAGAAACGCCGTTTTACCGGCAAAGGCCATAAGGTGCTGTTTGCCATCACCGCCGTGCTGGTGATGGCGGTACTGGCCCCTCTGCCGGGGATGATTAAGCCAGGAGCCGCATTGCCAGGCGATCAGGTTGCCGCCACCCTGACCAAAGAAAAATGGACGCCGCAAACCCTCGCCGAGCAGCGCGGGCACGGTAAAGCCATTTTTGTCGATTTCACCGCATCCTGGTGTATAACCTGTCAGGTTAACGAGAAAACCTCGCTATCAACCCAGGCCGTGAAAGAGGCGCTGGCAAAAACCGGCACCGTCTACATGGTGGCTGATTCCACCAAATTTAACCCCGATGTCGATGACGCACTGGGTGAGTTCGGCCAGGGCGGTCTGCCGATGTATCTGGTATATCCGGCCAATGGCGGGCCGCCAAAAGTACTGCCGCAGGTGCTTACCCCCGGCATTGTGGTTGATGCGCTGACTCAGGCGGCGAACAAAAAAGCCTGACCCAACAAGGCGGAATATGGATACAAGCGATACCGAGCGCGACAACTGGCCTGCACTGATGGAACGGGCGCAGGCGGGCGACCAGTCGGCATATACCCGACTGCTGAAAGCGCTGGTGCCGGTGATTCGATCGCAGGTACGAAAACAGCTCGCTGACGACGCGCTGATCGAAGACGTCATTCAGGATGTGCTGCTAACGGTGCATCGGGTACGTCATACCTACGATCCCGCGTATCCGTTCTTACCCTGGCTGATGGCGATTATTTCGGCACGCGCCGTGGATGCGTTGCGCCGTCGTGGACGGCATCAACGCTGGGAGGTGGCCGACGATCATCTGGCTGACGTGCCTGCCCCTACGACGCCACCGCGTCAGGATTCACAGGAGGAGCTGGCCGGCTATTTGCGCCAACTGCCTTCACGCCAGCGGGAGATTGTCGAACATGTCCATTTACGCGAAATGAGCCTGATGGAAGCGGCTGCACATAACAACCTGAGCGTCGCCGCAGTGAAATCGTTACTGCATCGCGCGCTGACCAATTTACGCCGCTTTGGAGCACATCATGACTGACCACAACCTGTTGATAGAAAAACTCAGCCAGGCCGCACAGCCGGTGAAGCGCCCGTTACCCACCCGGTGGCGCGTGCTGGTCTGGCTGGCGATTGCATTGCCATGCGGCGTGCTCGCCAGCCTGCTGGTACAACGCAGCCTGACGGACTGGTCGCAACCCGGTGCGCACTGGGCAATGGTGCAACTGGCGCTGGCGTTCCTGCTCGGTTGGCTGGCGATCAGTAGCGCCTTTAATATGAGCATTGCCGGACGCCGTAGCATCAGCTGGAAAGCCTTGCTGCCGCTGGGTTTGCTGTGGCTGGCACTCAGTATCCTGAATATTCCCCGCGTCGAGCCGCCGCTGCATGTCGGGGACGGCACCAACTGTTATACCTTTCTGCTGGTGGTCAGCACGCCGATGATGGTGATGATGATTGCCAGCCTGCGGCGCACCCGGGCGCTAAATCCGGTTCGCAGCCTGGCAATGGCCGGATTCGGGGTCGCCTGCATGGCGGTAACGCTGCTGGCGTTTTGCCATCCGGTGCACCTGCATAAGGTGGATTTTTTTATGCATCTGGCAGCGATTGCCAGCATTGTGGTCCTGACGGTACTGGTGGGGAAACGTTGGGTGGCGATAAGGTAAATGTTGAGGAGCGGGTGCATTGAGGCCAGCCGTAACAACCTAAAGAGTTGGCGGGGATCGCTCCCCGCCGGCTCTCTTACTTGACAGATTCACAAGCTGTGAAAACAGCAACCTCCGTATCGCCAGTTCGGATGCGGACCTCACAAAGGTCTTTCCTCAAAACCAGCACCGCCATTACAACGGCGGTACAGATAACGGTCAGGGCGACAATCCGCGCCATATGCTGCTTCATAGCCTACGTCTCCTTGACCCGAGGGTCCGTAAGAGGCTACTTTAAATGCGTCTGGGATTTGGAAGTGGCCTCAGTTTAATGTAAAACGTCCTGCAAGACGTCCTATGTTAACTGGGGCTTTTCTCTTTCTGCCGTTGGCAAATGCTTAAGGCAGAAAGCCTCAAGCACCCGCCGCGATTTTAATCCAACCGTCTGACTTATCCCAAATTTTTGTCCATGCCGCTGCGCTAACTCGTGCTTTTTTTCCAGTTATGCGATCCGTGACAACTTCTTATGTAACGTTATGGAATTACCCGCTCCGCTTTGAGCTTTTCGAACAACTGAACAAACGCATCCAGCGTACTTTGATAGCCAATAAACCCGGCTTTGCGACTCTTGCTCATATCGGTAAAAGCTTCCATCGGACGGCCTAAATCGGCATCGGTATGCCACCATGAAACCAACTTATCGATATCCGCCTCGCGCAATCCGTCACGCTGCGCAATCTCGCGCCATGCGTCAGTTGCTGCCTGCATACGTCCTTCCAACGGCATCATCTGTGGCGGATAGTCGGCGGCTTCAATACCAAAATACGCCGCCAGACGCGGCCACAGCCAGTTCCAGCGGAAAACGTCGCCGTTCACCGCGTTGAAGTCCTGATTGGCTGCCGTCGGTGCGGTCGCCGCCCATACCAGTTGCTCAGCTAGCAAACCGGCATCGGTGACATCCGATACGCCGTGCCACTGTTCCGGTGAGCCGGGAAAAATAAACGGCCAGCCCTTTTCGCGACACAACGTGGCATACACCGCCAGCGTCTGGCCCATGTTCATCGCGTTGCCGAGGGCATAACCGATAATGGTATGAGGACGGTGCACGCTCCAGCGGTAACCGTATTTCTCCGCACCGGCAAAGATCTCATCCTCCTGCGCGTAATAGAAATTATCGACCGGCTGACGCCCCTGCTCCTCGCGGAACGGCGTAACCGGCACCGCCCCTTTGCCATAGGCTTCGAATGGCCCGAGATAGTGTTTCAACCCGGTCACCAGCGCCACATGTGCACCGTGCAACCGCTCGCCCAGCGCCTCAATGACGTTGCGCACCATCGCACCGTTAACGCGAATGTTCTCTTTCTCATTTGCCTGCCGCGCCCAGACGCTGAAGAACACCGCATCCGGCTTCACTCCAGCCAATGCCTGACGTACTGCTACGGCATCGGTCAGATCTGCGGTCAGGCTGTGGCATCCTTCTGGCACTGCGCCACGCCCACGCGACAACCCGGTCACCTGCCAACCTTCACGTAACAGTTTCTCGGCCAGCGCACGACCAATCACGCCGCTGATACCAACAATTAACGCCTGCTTCTGCATTTCATTTCTCCTCAGTTTGCGTAATCATTAGCGTAATGAAGAATTGAATTCTCATCTCTGGCATTAATTCACATCATTCACAACCTGAGTTCATGAATAGATGCACGATCAACGTCTGAAAGATATCGTCCCCTTTGTTGCCAGCATCGAATGCGGCAGCTTTGCAGCGGCGGCAGAACGCCTGCATATCACCGGCTCGGCGGTGAGCAAAAGCGTCACCCGGCTGGAAACACGCCTCGGCTCCCGACTGCTGGAACGTACCACGCGCAGTCTGAAGCTGACCGATGCCGGTAATGCTTACTACCAGACCTGTCTCCGCATTATGGAAGAACTGGCAGAGGCCGAGGCAGTGCTGGCGGCTCAGCGCAGCATACCCTCTGGCAAATTACGGCTGGCGGTGCCCAACACTTATGGTCGTCTGGCAGTGATGCCTCTGCTGGTGCCGTTTTGCCAGCAACATCCTGAACTGGAACTGAGCCTGCGTTTTTCCGATCGGATGGTGGATCTGTTCGATGAAGGGATTGATGTGGCGGTGCGTATTGGCGATACGCCGAATATTCCGGTCTCACTCGCCTGCCGTCAGATGGGGCGCGAACGCATGGTGTTCTGCGCTGCACCGGATTATCTGGCGCGCGCCGGTCGTCCCACCAACAGCCACGCCCTGTTGCAACATCCGGCGATTTTATACGAGCGCATCGATGGCAGTACCAAACCCTGGTTGCTGCAAGCGGAGGATGGTCATGTGCAATGGCGCAGCGTACCGCACCGTATGGCGATGGGAGATGTGGATGCACAGGTGCAGGCGGTGTGCGCCGGACTGGGCGTTGCGCAGATGCCCTCCTGGCTAATACGCGAACCGCTGGCGCGCGGCGAACTGGAGATTATCCTGCCCGCCCATCAACCTGATGGCCTGATGCTGACGCTGGTATGGCCGCGCCGCAAGCAACTGCTGCCAAAAGTGGATGCGCTGCTTGAGACACTCAGCCAGCTGACGATTCGTTAACGATGATTGAGACGACGCGATAAACGGTCACCAAAGAATTGCAACAGCGTGACCAGTGCCACCAGCACCACAATCACTGTCAGCATCACCTGCATATCAAAGCGCTGATAACCGTAGCGATATGCCAGGTCACCCAGTCCACCCGCGCCAATCGCTCCGGCCATAGCAGAGGCGTTGATCATTGTGACTAACGTGATGGTAAAACCGCTGACGATGCCTGGTCGCGCTTCCGGCAGCAGCACATGCCAGACGATATGCCAGCGGTGGAACCCCATCGCCTGCGCTGCTTCGGTCAATCCTTTGTCCACTTCGCGTAAACTCACCTCGGCAATACGCGCGAAAAACGGCGTGGCCGCCAGGGTCAGTGGCACCGTTGCCGCCCATACGCCGTAGGTGGTGCCAACGACCCAGCGGGTAAAAGGGATCAGCGCCACCATCAGGATCAGAAACGGGATGGAGCGAAACAGATTCACCACCCAGCCCAACAACCGGTTCAACAAGGGATTGGGGAACAGATCGCCACGTCCGGTCACCACAAGGATCACCGCCATCGGCAATCCCAGCGCCAGCGCAAACAGCGACGACACGCCAACCATCAACAGCGTGTCCAACAATCCGGTCCACAAACGTTCAAAGCCCAGTGACATATCCTGCAATCTCCAGTTGGTCGGCGATGCCGTTTAATGCCTGCTGTGTCGCCGCGCGGTCATGGCTGGTATCCAGCAACAACAACAGCTGGCCGGTCGCTTTGTTTTCCACCCATTCAATCGCGCTGAACAGCAACGTAACCTCACCTGCGAGCCGACGGCTGAGTGCACCAAGATCCGGCGAAGCCCCCTGACCGGTGTAGCGCAACCGAACCAGCAGGCGCGACTGCGTATTCTGACGTTGCGACGTCAGCAACGGCACAAGATATTCCGGTAATGCCTGATGTTGTGGGTTAAGGAGCTGTCGGGTCGTCTCCTGTTGCGGGTCGCTATACACACGCCACACCGGGCCACGTTCGATGATTTCGCCTTGATCAATCACCGCCACCTGATGACATAAGTCATGCACGACATCCATCTCATGGGTGATCAACACAATGGTGATCTGGCGCTGCTGATTGATCTTCTTCAGCAGCGCGAGAATGGCGCGGGTGGTTTCCGGGTCAAGTGCCGATGTAGCCTCATCACACAACAACAATTCCGGGTCATGTACCAGCGCGCGTGCGATACCGACCCGTTGCTTTTGGCCGCCAGAGAGCTGAGCAGGCCAGGCGTGCTGACGCTGCTCCAGCCCCACCAGCGCCAGCAGTTCATCGACTTTGCGCTGACGCTCGGCGGCAGGCACCCCGGCGACTTTCATTGGCAGCTCAATGTTTTCCCGCACCGTCTTCGCCGACAGCAGATTGAAGTGCTGAAAAATCATGCCGGTGCGGCGTCGCCACTGCACCAGCTCCCGGTTACGCAAAGTACCGATGTCGATGCCATCTATCACCACCTGCCCGGCACTCGGTGCTTCAAGCCGATTGAGGCAGCGGATCAAGGTCGATTTACCGGCACCGCTACGTCCGATAATGCCGAAAATCTCGCCGCGTTTAACCTGCAAGTTAATGTTTTTTAACGCGTCCTGCGTCTGTCCGGCATAGCGTTTGCTCAGGCCCAGTATCTGTACATGCGCCTTACCCGATCCTTCGTGCGCAGGCTCCAGCACAGCATCCTGCTCACCGGGTAACGTCAGGCTCACCATGATTACTGGCTCCAGCCCGGCTGATACAGCTTGCCGTAAAAGCTATCCAGTTTGGCGCGCACCACTGGCGAATGCTGATAGATATCCACAAACTTCGCCAGACGCGGGTCGTCCTGATGACCGTCACGAATCACAAACTGGATCACATATTCCGGGTGTTCCAGCCCGTCAAACAGCAGCGCTTTTTCCGGATCAATGGTTTTTGCCAGACGCAGATAATGCGGGTAGCCCTGCGCCAAATCGACCTCGTCCAGTGAACGCGACAGTTGTACCGCTTCCACCTCAATAATCTTCAAATCTTTCGGGTTGCTGGCAATATCATCGACGGTGGCTTTCAGCCCCACGCCAGGCTTCAGGGTGATCAACCCGGCCTTCTGCAACAGCAGCAGACCACGCGCGCCGTTAATCGGGTCATTGGCAATCGCCACCGTACCGCCCTGGGGAATCTGGTCCAGCGAGGTATGTTTTTTCGAGTACAGGCCGATGTTATTAATAATGGCTGGCGCATAAGGCACCAGGTGGAAACCGCCCTCTTTATTGGCGTTCTCAAGGAAAGGTTTGTGCTGGAACAGGTTAACGTCGATGTCACCATTTTCCACGCTGACATTAGGCGCGGTCCAGTCGGTAAACTCCACCAGTTGGACCTCCAGTCCCTGTTTTTTCGCCTCTGCCACGGCAGTTTCGAGCGGTGGCGCAAAGGCGGCGGTGGTGCCGACTTTCAGCGGCCCGCTGTAATTGGCGGCATGCGCCAGTGCGCTTACGGCCAGCAACGCGGCTGCCAGTTTTAATGAAATTTTCATGATAATTCCCTGAGGTAAATGGATTAACGACGGTTGGCGGCAGGTCGCCACTGCGCCGCCGGATGGCGGTCAGGCAGACGATCCTGTTGCTGAAAAATCTTTTTACGCAGTGAGCCGGGCTGGTAGGCGGTCTTAAAGCGTCCACGTTGTTGCAGTTCCGGCACGACCAAATCGATAAAGTCACGGTAACTTTGCGGGTTGAGAATGCGCGTCAGGTTAAATCCATCAATATCGCCCTCGTCGATCCAGTGGATCAGTTGATCCGCCACCTGCGACGGGTTCCCCACAATCAGGGGGTAGCGACTACCCATCGCGTGCTGTTCCAACAAGCGCCGCCGCGTCCAACCGCTATAGGCTTTGCTTACCGATTCAATCGCCCGCGTGTCATCGCTGGTAATGGGTTCATCGAGTCCGAAAGCCGCCAAATCCAGCCCAATTGAGCTGGAGAAATGAGCGATGCCCGCTTCCGGGCTGGCGTATTCGAGGTAGCTGCGATGCTTCTCCTGCGCCTCGCGTTCGCTGGGAGCAACAATCACGCTGACACCCATAAAGATGCGCAAATCGTCGGCGCGCCGCCCGGCATCGACTGCGGCCTGTCGCAGACGCTGGGTCTGCTGGCGCATCAGTGCCGGGGAGCTGGCGTTGACAAAGCTGCATTCGGCATGACGCGCCGCAAATTGGATACCGCGTGGCGAGCTACCCGCCTGAAACAGCAGTGGCGTGCGTTGCGGTGACGGGCTGCTGAGGTGATAACCCTGCACCTGGTAAAATTCGCCCTGATGATTGATGTGATGAATTTTCTGTGCATCGGCATATAAGCGCCGCTGGCGGTCCACCACCAGCGCGTCATCCTGCCAACTGCCCTCCCACAATTGATAGCTGACATCCAGAAACTCATCAGCCTGATCGTAACGACGATCGTGTGCCAGCAGTTCGCGCTGCCCCACGGCACGCGCCGCGCTGTCGAGGTAGCCGGTCACGATATTCCAGCCGATACGTCCCTCAGTCAGATGGTCGAGAGTGGACAGACGACGCGCAAAGGGATACGGCGCTTCGTAGCTCAGATTCGCGGTGACGCCGAAGCCCAGATGCTGCGTGACGCCCGCCATCGCCGAAACCAGCATCAGCGGATCGTTGACCGGAAGCTGAATCGACTCACTGGCTGTCAGGTTGATACCCTGCTGATAGACGTCATACACGCCCAGAATATCGGCGATAAACAGGCCATCGAACAGGCCGCGCTCCAGCAGTTGCGCCAGCTCGGTCCAGTAGGCCAGTGAGTTGAAATCCACCGATTTGTCCTGCGGATGCGTCCACATGCCGTGATGGATATGACCGACGCAATTCATATTGAAGGCGTTAAGCAGGATATGCTGCTGACTCATAGCGTCCCCCGGCGCGGCGGTAACACGCCGTTCAACAGGTAGTTACCAATCGCCGGGTATTTCCAGCGCACCGGATCGTGCAAGGTATGGGTGCGTGCATTGCGCCAGTGGCGGTCGAAGTTATGTTCGCGCAGGCTGGCGCGCGATCCACCCAACTCAAACAACAGGTTGCCCGCCTCCAGCGAGACTTCGGTGGTCCAGGCACGCGCTTGCGCCACGGTGACTGAGGCCGCCGCCACGTTTTCTGCCGTGGCGTGTTGCTGGGCCCGATCCACCGCATCACCCGCCAGCGCCAGCAGAGCATCTCCGGCGGATAACCGTGCGGCCAGACGACCGGTACGATCCAGCGTCAAGGGATCGTCGCTGGCGCGCTCAACCCCGCTGTCCGGCCACGGACGGGCGCGGTTACGCAGAAAATCGAGCATGTCATTGAAGGCCGCACGGGCGATACCCTGATCGATTGCCGCATGCAGAATCTGTGCAAAAGGACCAACGGCAGTGGGCCGTTCAAACGCGGTCTGAAATGGCACCACATCTTCATCGCTAACGATGACATCGACAAACTGCACGCTGCCGCTGCCGGTGGTGCGCTGACCAAAGCCGCTCCAGTCATCAATCACGCTGACACCCGCCTGATGGCGCGGGACAAAGACCAGCTGTTCTTTGTCGTCATCACCGCGCGCGGCGGTGGGGATGCGGTCAGCAAACAACGCGCCGGTAGCGTAAAACTTGCTACCGGTAAGCCGTCCCGCTGTCACACGGGTGCTGCGCTGGTGCGCCGATGGCGAGTTGAACTCTGCCAGCGCATTGCCCAGATGTACCCCGGCCAGCACTTCGTCATACAGCCGCTGCTGCTGCGCCGGGCTGCCGTTAACCCGTAATACTTCCAGCGCGTAGAAATGGTTTTGTGGCACCTGACCGATAGCAGCATCCGCTTCACTGAGGATGGCCACAATCGCCGCCAACTGTGCCGAGGGGATGGCTATCCCACCGAATGCCCGTGGCACGGTAATCGCCCCCAGACCCGAGGCGAAAAACTGTGCCAGCTCATGATGCGGCAGTTGACGTTCGCGATCGCGCAGCGCGGCATCACGTCGGAATTGCTCCGCCAGCTGCTGTGCCACCGCCAGCGCCTGCTGCGCATCGTTAATCCGCGTGGCGGGCAGTTTAGGCTGAACCTGCGTCATGTTCGCTCCTTAAATCCAGGCATGGCGCGCGGGCAGCGCATCATTGAGGTAGTAATTGCCGATGGCATGGGTTTTCCAGCGCACCGGATCGTGCAGGGTATGGGTGCGCGCATTACGCCAGTGACGATCCAGACCATGCCGCAGCAAGGTGGCGCGACTGCCTCCCCATTCGAGCAGCTTCTCGCTGGCACGCAGCGCCACCTCCGTGGTCAGCACCTTGGCTTCCGCCACCGCAATCGACGCCCGTGCACCGTTTTCCGCGTTCAGTGACGGTTGATCGATAGCGTCCAGCACGCGCGCCGCGTGCGCCAGCAGCGCATTGGCCGCCGTCAGTTCGGTGCTGATACGACCAATATCGGCCAGAATGTAGGGGTCATCCGCATTACGGCTGACGCCCGCATCCACCCACGGACGCGAGCTACTGCGCACAAACTCCAGCGCATCATCCAGCGCCCCCTGGGCGATACCGGCATCAATTGCGGCCTGAATCAACTGCGACACCGCGCCGCGCAACGTGGGTTTGTCTGACGCGGGCAGCGGGATGACCCATTGCACATCCACTGCCACTTGCTGCAAACGTACGGTGCCGCTGGCGGTGGTGCGCTGACCGATACCGGACCAGTCATCAACAATCTCCACCCCCGCCGCCGGCAGTGGGATAAACGCCATCACCGGCTGCTGTTGATCCTGAAGCGCCGTGGTCACCAGAATGTCGGCGAACAACGCACCGGTTGAGTAGAATTTTTCGCCGGTGAGGCGCAGCCCCTGTGACGTTGTCACCAGTTGCGCCTGCACATCACGGGTATGCCGGGTATTTTTCTCCGGGCCACCGTTACCCAGGCGTTGCCCGTTGACCACCGCGCGCAATAATTGCTGCTGCTGGTGCGACGTTCCTTCGCCAAGGATGAACTGAATCAAACCAAAATGATTTTGCGGAATTTGTCCCAGCGAAGGATCGCTGGCAGAAATAAGGCGAAAAACTTCAGCCACCGTCTGGAATGACAATCCTCCCCCACCAAACTGGCGCGGCACGCTAATACTGCCCAGGCCCAGTTGCGTAAATTGATTAAGGAGTTCACGCGGATAAATACGTTGCTGATCGCGCTCGACTGCCCCGACTTTGGCCTGCTCCGCCAGATGGCGGGCAGCATTGATCGCGTCAGCATCATGGGTTAACACCGCCGCAGCAGGGTTATCTTTGCTTAAGGTTTGCGTCATGGTTTATTTCACAACAGAAATAACAGATTGGCAGGGATAATAATCAGGCGGTCTGAAGCAAGTAAATAGTGAGGTTATGCTATATCTGCACAAGGTTTTTTGTTATTCAGATAAATAGATACGGATAAAGAAAGCACGCTGAAAGCAGGTATTTCAGCGTGCTCATTTTCCTAAGAAGAAATATCGCAATCCACTGTTATTTTATTAATAAGGACCAGGGGAAATCGCGCAATCATTATTTTTACTCCTCGGGGCAGATTAATCAGTAAGCCAGCGTTTGTTGCAAAATCTCACCAAAGGCAACGCAGATTTGCCCCTGCTCACGGTGTTCTGCGGGTCGACTCAGCAGCACAAATTCCGCTTCAGGCAGGCTCGGTAACACAGGTTGTTGCAGCACCACTACGCCTTCGCGCGGCATTGCCGAACGATTCAGACACGCGACACCCAGCCCCGCCGCCACCGCATCCTGTAATCCACGCACGCCCGAGGAGATGTGACGGATAAACCAGGCCTGATGCTCGCGACTTAACGCCTGACAGGCTGCACGGTGCAGCATGCACCCTTCCGGCAGCAACACCAGCGGCAGCGGTTGCGCCAACGACAATCCGGCGGCCCCCACCCATAGCAGCGGTTCACGAAAAAGTCGCTTTTCCTGTCTGGCGTCCCCTGCCCGGCTAAAGCCAGGCACCCGCATCACCACCGCCAGATCGAGCTCGCCACGCTGCCATGCAGCATCGATTTCGGCACTTTTGCCCATCGTAGTGCGCAAGCGAAGTTGAGGATAGTCACGCGCATAACGTGCCAGTAGCGCGACGATAGCATCTGGTCGGCAATAATCGGTGATCCCCAGACGAATCTCCCCGCTGAGTGTTACTCCCTGCAAATCGCGCCACGCCAAATCTGCCAGCGCCAGCAGATGGCGGGCATGATGCAACAGTTTCTCTCCGGCTGCGGTTGGCGTCACGCCGCTTTTACTGCGCACCAGCAAAGTTTGATTGGCCCGTTGCTCCAGTTTACGCAACTGCTCGCTCAGTGCTGATTGTGACAGACAACGCTGCGGTGCAGCGGCTGTCAGACTACCGGCGTCTACCGCAGCCACAAAGCTGCGCAACTGTTCCATATCGAAGGTGTTCATCTTATCCAACGGTTTTATTAATGGATGATAACCAATCTTCCTGCTTTTATGGTGGAAAGGAAAGCGGAATACTCCCTCCCAGTTCACATGACGAGGAAGAAAACATGCCGCATATCGTTTTACAGTTATCAGGCGAGCACAACGCCCCGCTGATGCATCAAGCCGTCCAGGTCATTCAGGATCTGACCGCAACCGTTCTGGGAAAAGATCGCCCGGTAATGGCCACCTCCGTACAGTTCATTGCAGATGACCAGTGGTTTATCGGTGGTGAAACGCTGAAAACCCTGGCACGCAGCGCTTTTCATCTGGATATCAGCATCACCGATGAAACTAACACCAAGGCAGAGAAAGCGCGTTTTGTACGTGAGCTGTATCAGGCACTGGCGGTGCTACGTCCGGATCTGCATGAGGTCAGCTATATCCACCTGATCGACGCCCGCGCGGCCGCCTATGGCTACGGTGGACGGACTCAGGAGTGGCGACACCAGCAGGCCGGGGTGGCTTAATTTGCCTTGTCACTCCCGACACAACGATTGTCCGGCTTAACAAAGCCCGTCCATCACGTCTGCTTTAGGTTGTTCTTTAACACTTTCTCTGTGAGGTAAGCGCACGATGAACAACCTGCATTACAAAAGTTTGCTGGAAATTGGCCGCCTGATTCAGTCGCGTGACATCACCTCGGTAGAGGTCACCAACGCCCTGCTGGCGCGAATTGATACGCTGGATAAGCAACTGCATAGCTATTTTTATGTGATGCGCGACAGCGCGCTGCAACAGGCGGCCCAAGCCGACCAGGAGATCGCCAGTGGGATCCTTCGTGGCCCGCTGCATGGGGTGCCGATTGCGCTGAAAGACCTGATCTGGACCAAAGACGCCCCCACCACTCACGGCATGATCATTCATAAGGATCACTATCCGGCGGAGGATTCGACGGTGGTGGAGCGCTTCCGCGCGGCAGGGGCGGTCATTCTCGGCAAACTGGCGCAAACCGAAAGCGCCTTCGCCGATCACCACCCAGAGATTACCCGCCCGACCAACCCGTGGGGTAGCGCGCTGTGGACCGGCGTCTCCTCCAGCGGCTCCGGCGTCGCCACGGCGGCGGGCCTGTGTTTCGGGGCCATCGGTACCGATACCGGCGGCTCGATCCGTTTTCCGTCTAACGCTAATGGTTTGACGGGCATCAAACCCACCTGGAGCCGCGTCACCCGTCACGGTGCCTGTGAACTGGCAGCTTCGCTCGATCATATTGGCCCGATGGCGCGTTCCGCCGCCGATGCTGCCGCCATGTTGCAGGCCATTGCCGGGCGCGACGAGAAAGATCCCACCTCCAGCAGCGAGCCAGTGCCGGACTATCTGGCACTGATGACGCGCGGCGTCAGCCACCTGCGCATCGGCCTCGATAAAAGCTGGGCGTTGGACAAAGTGGATGATGAGACTCGCGCCGCATTGCAAGCTACGATTGCGACCCTGAGCGAGTTGGGTGCCACCTTTGTGGATATCACCATGCCGGACACCGAAAAAGCCGCCGAGGAGTGGAGCGCGTTGTGTGCCGTCGAAACCGCACTGGCGCACGAAGCAACCTACCCGGCTCAAAAAGATCAATACGGTCCGGGGCTGGCGGGTTTACTCGATCTCGGCCATCGCGTCACGGCGCTGGAGTATCAACGCCTGCTGCTCAGTCGGGCGGCGCTGCGTGGTGACATCTCCGCCCTGTTCAGCAAAGTCGATTTGCTGCTGGCCCCGGCCACCGCTTTTGCCGGTTTAACCTGGGACACCATGACCCGTTTTGGTACTGATCAGGCACTGTTTAACGGCGTGCTGCGCTATACCAGTGCATTCGATGCCAGCGGCCATCCCACTATCACTCTGCCCTGTGGCATGACCGCTGCTGGTGCGCCGATTGGCTTCCAGCTGGTGGCGGCGCACTTTGCCGAAGCCACCATGATTCAGGGTGCCTGGGCCTACCAGCACGTTACCGACTGGCATAAACAACACCCGACGCTGTAACCTCCTCACTGGCCGCTGCGGCGGCCTTTTGTCGCTTTCATGGCCCAATAATTGCTTTATTTTTTCCACTTCCGCCCTTTTCGCCATGTTTAGGGGACGTTGTCATGAAAGAAAATTTCACCACCGATAACCTGGAAAATCGTCATCGCTTTGATGCCTGGCGTGACGCGGTCTGCTCGCGTTTGATCAAAGCCGAGGCACGCCAAACCCACGCCGGAGAGTTCTCTGGCAGTTTCGGCTATTCGATGCTGGGGCATGTGGATATCGCCAATCATATCTCGCGTACCGCGCTGGTGTGGCAACGCACGGCTGAGTGCATTCGCCGCCATCCCAATCATGATTTCTATCTGGGCTATATTTGCGCCGGTTCCGGCACCTTAAGCCAGAATGACAACCATTCCCGCGTCCATGCCGGTGATGTGGTGATTTATGATGCCGCCACCCCATTTGATTTTGCCATGGAGAATGTCGCCATCAATATCGTCCATCTGCCGCGTCAGATGATTGAGAAAGAGGCACCGGCTATCGCCCGGCTGGCAGGAAAAACGCTGGACCTTAGCCGTCCGGGTATGACTTCGCTGAAACACATGCTGACCGAGGCGTTTACCTTTAATGCCGAACGCGAAAATGCGTTTCTGACGGAGCAGTTTGCCAACACGCTGCTGAATATGATTTCGGTCAGCCTGAATTTGCAGAAAAGCGATGCCGCGCTGAAGCCAGACCTGTTTTCGCGCGTGGTGAGTTATCTGCGGCAAAACCTGCATCAGCATGAATTGTCAGTGGCGCAAATTGCCAACGCACATCATGTCTCCCCGCGTACCGTCAGCCGGGTGTTTGCCGCTCATGGCACCACGCCGATGAATTTTGTCTGGCAGGAGCGCCTGCTGGCGAGCCACAAAGTGCTGGCCGAAGGTAAAGCGCGCAATATCACCCAGGTAGCGATGGATCACGGGTTTAGCGATATGTCGCATTTCAGCCTCGCGTTCCGCAAGGCCTTTGGTTACACCCCCAGCAGCCTGATCCGCCAGCCGCAAAACTGATTATTTTTGCAGGCTGTTGATCACCCGTTCAGCGGTATATTCCATGCTGCTGCGGGTGTTCATCGCTTCACTGCGCATAAAGCGGTACGCCCCGGATTCATCCAGTCCATATTCGCGCATCAGCATGCCCTTGGCCTGCGCCAGACGCTCGCTTTTAACTTTAACCCGCTGCCGGGCGTGCTGGCGTGTCGCCTGGAGGGTGCCGATGACCTGCACAATCAATGCAAAGGGATTCAAGGTGCGTTCGGCGATGGCAGTCGGTTGCAGTTCAATTAACAGGGGAAACAGGCGCGCATTTTGACAATCGGCCAGCGCGATCACCGGAATATTGGCCTGACGCCAGGCGCGTAATAACGGTAGCAGGGTCTGCTGATAGTGAGGTTCAACCGCCACAATGACCAGATGGACGTCAGTGGGAGCCTGTGTCGGTAATGGCCAGCTGTGCTGCGCCTGACAGCCGAGCTGCGTCAACGACGCACAGAAGGCGCGCACGCTCTGCGCATCGGGATGGAAGAGATGCAGCCGGACGCCCGACAGTCTGGCCAGTAAGGATTGCTCAGTCATGCTTCACCCTGGGTTAATGGAGTGTGAAGCTTTACACTAAGCAAGTGTGGAAGCGCCTGCTGTGTTGTGGCGGTCGGGAAGTGTGTCAGTTGAGACAACAGCACGATCCGTAGCGGCGCGATTTATCGCGCACGACATTGCGCGATAAATCGCGCCGCTACGTTAAAGGACGACCATCAGGCATGAAAACCCAAAAACTGTTCGGCAATGCTGGCACTGGAGGTGGTTAGCGGATCGATATGTTGAATAATTTCCCCCTTTTCAATCACATGGATCTGGTCCGACAGCGCATAGAGAAACTCAATATCCTGTTCCACCAGGATGATGGAGATATCCATCTCATGCCTGAGTCGTTGCAACGTCTCAATAATCTCCTCACAGATATTCGGCTGGATCCCCTCAGTGGGTTCATCCAGCAGCACCAGTTGCGGCTGACCACATAAACAGCGGGCCAGCGCCAGCAATTGCTGTTCACCACCGGACAAAGATCCCCCCGGCTGCGCCAGCAGGCGTTTCAGACGCGGGAAGATCTCCAGCATCTGTTCGATAATCTGCCCGGCCCGGGAAAAGTGCTTCACGCAGCCCATGCGCAGATTTTCCTCTACCGTCAGCAACGGGAAGATTTGCCGCCCCTGTGGCACAAAACCGATGCCTGCCGCTGCCCGCTGATGTGCCTGATACGCGGTGATATCGATGCCGTTAAGCGCAATGCGGCCCTGCCAGGCGGGCAGTTCACCCATAATGGTACGCAGCAGTGTGGTTTTACCCATGCCGTTACGTCCCAGCACGCCGGTAAAGGATTTTGCCCCGACAAAGAGTTCGGACAGATGTAACACTGGAATTTTGTTATACCCAGAAACCATCTCTTTGATTTCAAGCATGTTTAATCTCCACGTTGCCGAGATAGGCCTCTTTGACCAGTGGGTTGCTGGTCACGTCGCGAAAGCTGCCCTCCGCCAGTACCGCCCCCTGATTAAACACCGTCACCTGCTGCGCAATCATGCTGATGAACTCCATATCGTGTTCCACCACCACCACGGTGCTTTGCTGGTTGATAGCTTTGATCAGTTCAGCGGTTTTGCGGACTTCGTGATGTGTCATCCCGGCGGCAGGCTCATCCAGCAGCACCAGTTGTGGGCGCGAAATCAGGATCATGCCCAGCTCCACCCACTGCCGCTGACCGTGCGCCAGCTCGGACAAAGTGGCGTCAGCAAGATGCAGCAGGCCAATATCCTGCAACACCTGTGCAATGGCAGCGGGCACGGCGGATTTCGCCATTTTATTCGCTGCCGCCTGCCACAGATTTTCGCGCACGCTTAAGCCTTCAAACACGCTGGGAACCTGAGTCTTGATACCGATACCAAGACGGGCAATCTCCCACGGCCGCAACCCGGAAATCACCCGGTCACGATAGCGGCATTCGCCACGACTGGGCGTCACCTGACCACTCAACATCTTAAAGAAGGTACTTTTTCCCGCACCGTTCGGGCCGATCAGGCAGCGCAACTCGCCCTCGTGCAGGGTGAAATCGACCTCTTTCACCGCATGAACGCCGCCAAAGCTGACCCCCATTTTTTTTGTTTGTAACAGGACTGCCGCGCTCATTGTTTCACCTCGCTCACCTGTGGCGTGGCTGCCTGCACCGTCGGCTGACGTTTACGCCGCCACAAACGTTGCAGCGTTGGCAGGATACCGCCGGGGATTAACAACACGAAGACCGCCAGAATCACCCCCAACACCAGATTGACGTCCACCGTCTGCTGCGCGCCGAGGCGGGTGACCATCCATTGCAACAAAATGCAGCTGATCACCGGGCCAATCAGCGTGCCGCGCCCGCCAACGATCACCCAGATAATGATCTGCGCCGACTGGCTGATGCTGAACACGCCAGGGCTGACAAACGCGCCCCAGTTGACGTACAAACAACCCGCCAGTCCGGCAATCGCCGCGCCGATGGCGAAGGTCGCCAGCTTATGCGCCGGGACGTTATAGCCCAGCAAACCGGCACGCTGTTCATTTTCACGAATCGCGACCACGGTTTTGCCAAAACGGCTGAGTAAGGTGAATTTCAGCAGCACGTAGCACAGCGCCAGACACCCTGCCGTCACCATAAAGATCGCCTCTGGCGATAAGATCGCATCGGGCTGGAACGGCATATTCAGCGTTGGCACCGACGGAATACCGTTGAAGCCGCCCAACAGCGCCTGGCCGATATGGTATTCACTGCCCGCCGTCGAGTTGACCCAGTTAAACAGCACCAGGCTCACCGCCAGGGTGATGGCACCGAGATAGACATCGCTGACACCGCCGTAAAAGATCACATAACCGAGCAGCAGCGAGAACAAGGTCGGCAGCAGCACCGCCAACACCACCGCCCAGGTGGAATCACCCCAGTTGATGGCGCAGATGGCGTAGGTATAGGCTCCTAGGCCGAAAAACGCCGCCTGGCCAAAACACAAAATGCCGCCGTAACCCCAGATAAACGCCAGACTCAGCGACAGCAACCCCATCACCAGAAACACCGTGACCGACAGCAGCGTATACAACTCCAGCGTGCCGGAGAGCCACAACGCCCCCAGCATCACCACCAGCGCCACCACAATGATTTGTACGCGTTCGGAAAACAGTTTCATCACAGCGACCTCCTGAAAAAGCGTCCGGTGATGCCCTGCGGCAACAGTCGCAACAACACAATGGCGCTTAACAGCAACGCCACCGCGCCAAATACCGGCGTCCAGGCGTAGGTCGCCAGTTGCGAGATGGTGCCAAACAGGGTGGAAGAAGAGAGGGTTCCGGCGATGATCGCACTACCGCCGCCAATCACCGTAATAAATGCCTTGGCGATAAAACTGATGCCAATGGTCGGGATGACCCCGGTAATGGGGGCCAGCAATGCCCCGCCGAGGCCCGAAAGCGCCGCCCCCAGTCCGAACGTCAGGCTATAGATTTTGCCAGGATTGGTGCCGAGTGCCGCCGCCATGCGCGCATTCTGCATGGTGGCACGCGCGCACAACCCGAGGGTGGTGTAGCGCAACAGCAACCACAACGCCCCCACCAGACACAGCGCAAACAGGATGGTAAACAGCGAATAGCCGCTGGTACTGTAGCTGCCAACCGTGACGCTCGGCAGCGGCGAACTGATACCCAGCGTGGTGTTGCCAAACACCATAGTTGCCGCCCCGATCAGCGCCAGACTCAGTCCCCAGGTCGCCAGCATGGTGTCAATCATCCGGCCATAGAGATGGCGGATAATCACGCGTTCAATCACGATGCCAAACACCCCCACCACCAGCGGAGCAATCACCAGCATGGCGATCCAGATGGGGACACCGAGATGGTTGGTGGCGAGAATCGCGCTGTAGCCGCCGAGCATCATAAATTCGCCATGCGCCATATTGACGATCTTCATCATGCCAAACACCACCGCCAGGCCGAGGCTCATGATAATCAGCACCGCGATGGCATTGAGCACCTCAATGCCATAGATAATCAACAGATCCATAGTGGCTCCTGTTACAGCTCGATTTGATACTGTTTGGTGTCGCGTGGATTTTTCTTCAGATCGCACACCATCGCGGTATCACTCGGTGCCTGATCGGTGAAGGTTTCCAGAATCTTCATCTGATGGTTTTCCACTTCGGCGATATGCACATCCAGCGTGCAGTGATGGGTGGCAGGATCGACCGTGACTTTGCCGCTCGGCGACGCCACGGTGATGCCGGATTCCAGCGCTTCAATCACCTTCATGCGGTCCACCGAACCGGCTTTGCGCACCCCTTCCGCCCAAATCAACATGCCCTGATAGGCACCCATCGCCAGATCGCTGATATACGGCGTGCTGGTGCCATATTTGGCGTGGAATTTCTGCACAAAGGCCTGGTTTTCTGGCGTCGGGATTTCCTGCATATAGTTTGCGGCCACCAGAATGCCGTTGCTTTCCTCCGGCGAGAGGATGATATGTTCGTTACCACCACCAAACACCGTCGAGGCAATCGGAATCTTGCCGCTCATGCCCGCCGCGTGCCACTGGCGATAGAAGGAGATATGCGCGCCGCCCACCAGCGCCGACCAGACGATATCGGGTTTTGCGCTCTGGATTTTCGAGATAGCGGCACCAAAATCGGTCACATCAAGTGGGAAGAACTCCACCGTTACCACTTCACCGCCGTTGTCATGTACCGACTTTTTCACCCACGCGGAGACGATTTGACCGTAGTTGTAATCCGCCGCCACGACGTAGATTTTCTTGCCCCACTTTTTCATGGCGTAAGGCACCAGCTTTTCCACGGTCTGCGCCGGCGTGGAGCCAGAGGAGAAGTAGTTGCGGTCACATACGCCGCCTTCGTACTGTGCCGGATAAAAGTAGAGTGAACGGAAACGGTCCAGCACCGGACGGATAACCTCACGCGAGGCGGAGGTAATGCCGCCCTGCACCACCGCAACCTTATCTTTCAACGCCGCCTGCTGCGCATACTGCGCGTAAAGCTGCATATTGGATTGCGCATCGTAGTTAATCATCTGAAGCGGGCGGCCCAGCAAGCCGCCTGCGGCATTGATATCATCCGCCGCCAGATTGATGGCGTTCGACATCGGTTTACCGTAAATATCCAGGCCACCCGACAGGTCAAGAATGGTCGCCACTTTAATCGCGTCTTTATTGTCTGCCGCAAAACTCATTTTCGGCGCAACGCCCGCAGCCAGACCTAATGCCGATAATGCAGATCCCTGAAGAAATGAACGACGACTAATAGCCATAGCACCCTCTTAAAGAAGTGATGAGTTAGAAAGAATGGATTTCCGGTGAGATCCGGACAGGGTGAAACCAGCAGCTGGCAGACAACGCTGTCTGCATAAAAAGAAGTGATTGCCACAACGCTGGGGCAATAAGATTTAGCAAGCAATAAGCGGGCCAGATTTAATTTTCCAGCCAGGCTCAGAATATTCGCGCTTTAACACAACCAGTCAGACCTGCGGTGCACTTTTTAGCAGCATTCAGCACCACAAGATTGCACTCATTCGTAGCGGCGCGATTTATCGCGCAATTCTTTCCAATACCCGCCCGCCGCAACATGGTTTAATAGCGCCACTCTTACCAACGCGGGATGCGTGTTTACTTATGTTGCAGTTTTCAAATGGTTTTCTGTTGAGTTTATCGTTGTGCCTCGACATCGGGCTGGCGAATATCGCCATGATCACCCTGGCGATGCAGCGCGGTTATTTCCACGGTTTCTGGCTGGGAATTGGCACCTGCATTGGTGATTTAATCTACGCGCTGCTGGCGTTGGCAGGGATGGCGGTGGTGCTGCAATTTGCCGCCGTGCGCTGGGTGTTATGGATTGGCGGCGGCGCGTTGTTGATCTGGTTTGCGGTGAAAATGCTGCTGGCCGCGTATCGTTCCGTCACCGCCATCAATATGTCAGAACAGCAGCCGCAACGTTCGCTGCTGCGTGAGTTCAGCCGTGGAGTCATGCTGGCGATGTCATCGCCCACCGCCATTTTGTGGTTTGCCAGCGTCGGCGGCGCGCTGATTTCACGCATGGGACATGGTAATGCCGGATCGACATCATGGTTCCTGAGCGGCTTCTTTATCGCCGGGGTGTTCTGGACATGCGTATTGTGTCTGGTAGGCAGCATGGGCGGGAAACTGCTGGGGCAGCGCCTGCTGAAATATTCTTATCTCGCCTCAGCGCTGATCTTTTGTTACTTCGCAGTTTACGTAATCGGTTCGGGCTATCGCGAATTTATTCTTAGCTGATGCGCATAATGATGCGGCGTGGTGCCCATCACTTTGCGGAAAGCATTGATAAAATGGCTTTGGTCATAAAAGCCGAGTTGCAGCGCGGCATCCTGTGCATGCACACCCCGCCGCAATAGCTCGCGCGCATGATGCAACCGCAGCTGCATATGATATTGCAGCGGCGGCATGCCGGTCAGTTGGGTGAAACGCCGGACCAGATGGTATTTGCTCAGCCCCACCTGCTGTGCCAGCGTTGCCAGTTGCGGTTTGCTGCTCAGGTTGGCACGCAGATACTCTTTTACCTGTACCATCAGCTGAGCATCCCCCTGATGGCGACTGGCGGAATCATCCAACAATTCGCCACACAACCACATCAGTTGTTGTTCCTGCAACCCTTCATCGTGCTGACGCGTTGCGTCAGCATAATCGCAGATGGCCGCGAACAGCGGCGAGTGATGGAACGCTCCTTCGCGTAGGGCGGGTGTCCCGGCCAGGACCGACTGAGGCAGATGCACGCTGATAAAACTGACCGGTTCCACGCTGAACTGTGACGCCTGAACAGAGGTCGGATTGTACACCGTCACTTGCCCGGCCTGCGCCTCGTATGACTTACCATCCAGCCAGATCGCCTCACGGCCACTCAGATTGGCGCAAACCACATATTCATCGTGCAAATGGCGTGGAAAAGCGCTGTCGCTGGCAGTGACACGCGAACACTCTATCCCGTTGCGGGCAAACCATTCAGAAGCAAATAACGGCACAAGAACCATCCGGTTGCGGATAACGCGTGGTATAACAGCATCAGTCGTCACCAAATGCAACCAGGGGATATAACTCATTGAGTATGTTTTGGGTTTCCTGCTCCGCCAAAAATGGAAATTTATAGTTCTTTATTGTTGATAAGAATGTTTGCGCATCGCGTTCCGTCTCTAACCCCTTCGTTATTAACGCTTTTTCCCACCGTTCTCTTTCATATTTGCTAAACAATGGAGAGAAGCTTTCGCAAGCATACATAAACATTTTCTTTATCGGCTCCACCAACCATTTTGCCAGATCCATGCTTGTCCCTAAATATTGCTGAGTTGACAGTTCAACGAATAGCTTTATTAATGCAATGACTGCAACTGATTGCTGTTGTTCTGTCGTATAAGATGAGTAAACAGGATGGTTGGAAAACTGCTTGCATACCTGATCAATCAATTTCTGGCAATTTTCCCGATAAGAAGAACCGCAAAAAGGTGATAACAGCTTTGCCAATAATTTTCTGTGGCGAAACAGGGTATCTTTTTTCACACTGCGGTGAAGCAGCAAAGAATGAATATGCTCGACAATATCATTCACATCGTTTACTTCCGTCGTTGACAATGTATCACGATAGCTGAAGAGTAAGCTAATCATTGGCCGGGGAGCGTATTCAGCATGACGCCACAGCGTATTGAGCAAAGGGTTTTTATGGCGAATATCAGCCACTGCCTCTGCGGATGTGATGACCTTCTCAATCTCTCCGGTTTGTTTATGATAGCGGATTAGCTGGGGGTGTTTCGGGGCAGCTTCTGCCTCAAGTAAACGACCAAAATCCTTTTCCGAAAGACAGACAATTTCGCTCTTTTCTTCGTTGATAAACAGATAAGGGCATTCAGATAAGTGCTGTTCTGCATACGCTATAAGTTCGGCAAACCGTGCACTTTTCATCATAGAGCCGAATAAGATCTCCTTGCTGGCAGCCAGCTGATTGATCACCACTTGAAGGCGCATAACTCTCTCAACGGGCAATGTCTCCAGCAACATGCTGAGATCATTCTTCTCAGCATCATCGGGGCGTAATAACTCATATTGGTAGTGCTGAAATAACAGATTTTCTCTGAAAAGTTGTATTGCCGTACAAGCTGAATAGAGAGGATCGCGCAGCTCTGCAATTAATGCACGCCGTATCGACTTATCCCGCAAGCAGGCCGTTAACGCCGGTGTAGATTGCTTGATATGCCTTACCATTTGATTGACAGCATCCACTACAATGCGGCTGTTTTTTTCTTTCATGCTCCTCATCATAAGGATAAAAAACGCCCCTTTCTCAGGGCACACCGAGCATCTTAAACTTTCAATCTTTTGGAACATATCAGGGTGCCAGGTGATATCATCCTCTTGATAGTTTTCACAAATTATCCCAGCACCATCAACAGGCCCTGTTATTTTCAATCCCAGCCATTTGCTTTGAGAAATGTTCACATTGGAGCTGAAGCAAACATAGGCGAGCTGTGGATTGTGTAATTCAGCTTCAGAGAAATCAGTTGCGCTAATATCATATCGAACACTTGCATGCCCCAGAAATGCAACGTTATTCAATTTGGTGTTACACAAAATCAATCCACGCAGATAATTATCATCTCCCGCGAGAAAATGAACATCATTAATCTCAGCTCCACGCAAATTCACATCACATAATGTAAATCCCATAAATTCAGAAGACTTACCATTTCCCAGGCCATATATTCTCAGATTTTCAAAATTGGCATTGGAAATGATAACATGATTCCAATGCAACGGCCTTCCATTGCACACAAGAGTACAGCATCTCAGATGCATACCCTTATGATTTAGAAGGCGGAAAGTTAAGTTCGTAAACAGATGGCCATTAAAATAAAATGCATCATCCTTTTGCAAAATGAAATATTGATTCTCAACAGAAGAAATGACCAAATTTACAAAATTTTTTTTGATATTATTATCAACACTTCCCATATATTCTTTGGAGAATACCTTAAAATCCTCTACTGACACTCGCTTATAATTGACATCAGAGGGAGGATTTAAAGAGTTCGGATTTATATCATAAACATTCCGAACGGTAACTCTGACGGGTGATGCCCCGTGATTATTATCTGATGAACATGTTGAATGTGAAGCTGCGGAAACAGACAGGTCCGACATCATAACTCTCCCTTTGCGAATTCAACCTTAGTGTTTATATCATCTGATTAAATACCGCCTGTGGGCCAGGGAAATTAATAACTCTAAGAAATAAATCAGGATACTTTCACAACTTTTTGATAGCAGAAAGAAATGCAGCGCGAAAAATCGCGCCGCGACATAAAGATTACAATCCGGCAATGCGTTTTAAATCTGCTTCCGCGCCAGGTGCCACCGCCAGCACCTGTGCCCCTTTCAATAACCGTTCACCCGTTGTGTCGAATGGGTGATACCAGCCGCCCGCTTCCTTCACCAGGCAATATCCGGCGAGGCAATCCCAGGCATGCATATAGGGTTCGTAGTAACCCACCACCCGGCCGGCCGCTACCCACGCCAGCATTAATGCCCCCGATCCAATGCGGATAAAGTTACCGCCGGCTGCCAGCAACGCGGCAAGGATTTCACCGACCTTTTCCGGGCTGACATAGCTGTTGGCACCAAAACCGGTGACATGGTTTTGTAGCGTACGGGACGGGTCAACCTGCAAACGCTTACCGTTAAGTGTTGCCCCGTGGCCCAGCGCGGCGACATAGCACTCCTGATAGGTCGGGGCAAAAATCACACCAATCACTGGCACACCCTCGTGCAGCACCGCCACCGAGACACACCAGTTCGGCATACCGTTGAGGAACGGGCTGGTGCCGTCAATCGGGTCCACCACCCAGGTATAGCCGGACGATCCCGCCTGCAAGCCATACTCCTCACCGAGAAAACCGTCATCGGGGAAGTTTTCGCGCATACGCTGTCCGATCATCTGTTCCACCTCACGGTCAGCGCGCGATACCACATCCTGTAAATCGTGCTTGGTTTCCACCACCAGGCTGTCACGCTGTTCAAACCAGCGTAGCGCTGCTGCACCACCCGCGCGCGCCACCTCTTCTGCCAGCGCCAGCCGCGTCAGCAGGGCGTTATGTTCCACGTTACTCATTGTCGCTCCTTGTTATCCGGCAATCAGGGCAAGTCCCTGGGGTTTAAAATCAATCGCGACCGGGGTCGCCAGCGGGTGCTGCTGTTCCATCTGCGCATCGACGATAAACAACGAACCTAATTCGGTCGCCACTTCGTATTCGATATGGTCGCCCAGCCAGGTGCTGTGCGTGACTTCTCCACGCAGCGCGCCACCGTTTTGCTGGCACAGCGTAATAAATTGCGGCCGTACCGAAAGCTGCGCGCTGCCGGTTTTGGCGGCAGTATGGCGCACGCGGTAGCGCTGACTGCCGAGACGCACCAGCGCCTCGCTGCCCTCCACCTGCTCTACTTCGCATGGCAAGATATTCGCCTCGCCCATAAAGTCGGCGATAAACACCGAATTGGGCGTCAGGTAGAGACTTTCCGGCGCGCCCTGCTGGGCAATATCCCCTTCTTTCATGACAATAATTTTATCGGATACCGCCAGCGCCTCTTCCTGATCATGAGTGACATACACCGCCGTAAAACCCAGGCGCTGCTGCAAATCTCGAATATCGGTCCGTACCCGACGGCGCAGGCGTTCATCGAGATTCGACAACGGTTCATCCAGCAGCAGGACCTGCGGTTCCAGTACCAATGCCCGTGCCACCGCAATACGCTGCTGCTGACCACCCGACAGCTCCGACGGCAGTCGCGCCCCCTGATGTTCCAGCCCGACCAGTTTCAACCCGTTACGCGCACGGTCCTGCGCCTCGCGCTTGTTGATGCCTGACGACAGCAGGCCATACATAATGTTGTCGAGCGCGGTCATATGCGGAAACAACGCATAAGATTGAAAAACCATCGCCACATCGCGTTCGTTGGCGGGCAGATGCGTGACATCTTTGCCGCCAATCAGAATCCGCCCGGAAGTGGGATGTTCCAACCCCGCCAGCAGGCGCAGGGTGGTGGTTTTACCGCAACCGGAAGGACCGAGCAGCGTCACCAGGGTGCCGGGTTCCACGGTTAGCGACAGATCCGGCAGCGCGGTAAATCCGGCAAAACGTTTCGAGACGTGTTCAAACACCACGGAACCTGTGTTCATACGACACCTTCCTGAGTTAATGAGGGAGCAGCAGGCGGCGTGGCCGCCTCCACCGGGCGCGCCACACGGCGCAGACGACGTTCACCCACCAGCCACTGAAATACGCCGATGACCAGCAACATCACCACGATCAATACCGTTGAATAGGCGATCGCCACACCGTATTCACCGTTCTCCACCAAGCCGACGATGTAGGAGGTCGCCATGTTGTACTGGGCAGAGACCAGGAAGATCACCGCGCTGATGGAGGTAATGGCGCGAACGAAGGCATAGACCAGTGCCGCGCTGATCGCCGGTTTCAGCAACGGCAGCACCACTTTGCGTAGCGTGCGGAAACTGTTGGCCCCCAACGTTAACGAGGCTTCATCGAGGCTTTTATCCAGTTGACTCATGGCGGCGATACCGCCGCGCACCCCTACCGGCATATTACGGAACACAAAGCAGGCAATCAGGATCATCGCGGTGCCCGTGATCTCCAGTGGCGGCAGGTTGTAGGCCATGACGTAGCTGACGCCAATCACCGTGCCAGGAATGGCGAAACTGAGCATCAACAGAAACTCGAAGGTCTGCCGACCCGCAAACTTCTGCCGCACAATCAGCCAGGCGGTAAGCAGACCAACAATGGCGGTCAAGGGGGCGGCAATCAACGCGATTTCTAGCGTGGTCCAGAAGGAGTTCCACGCCACCCCGCTCCACAACAGATGGCCGTCCGTGAAGGTGATGCGGAATGCGCGGATGTAATGTTCCAGCGTCAGCGTATCGTTCAGCCCCCACGACTGCACAAAGCCTCCCACCAGGATCATGCCGTAGATCACCAGCGTGAACAGGCCCCACGGCAGCACCATGCCGTAGACGCCATAGCGCAGCGCACGCGGTAGCTGACCGTGGTTGCCGCCATCGCCTTTACCGGTGACGGTGGCGAAATTTTTCCCGCCCAGCCACAGGCGTTGCAGGATAAATGCCGCCAACGTGAAGCACAGCAAAATCATGGCCAACACCGCGGCGCGGCTGGGATCGTTCTGCGCCCCGACCACCGAGAAGAAGATCTCTGTCGACAACACGCCGTGGCTACCGCCCAATACCATCGGATTGCCGAAGTCGGCCATGCTTTCGATAAAACTGATGAGAAACGCGTTTGCCAGGCCAGGCGCCATCAACGGGAGCGAAATATGGGTGAAGGTACGCCAGCGATCAGCACGTAGCGTCTGCGATGCCTCTTCCAGCGAGGGGCTGACGCCCTCCACCACCCCAATCAACACCAGAAAAGCGATCGGGGTGAACGACAGCACCTGGGCGATCCAGATGCCAGTAAGGCCGTACAGCCAGCGTCCCGGTTCGATGCCAAATAACGCCGCCAGATGTTCCGTGACCACGCCGGAGCGGCCAAACAACAAGATCAGCGCCAGACCAATAACAAACGGTGGCGTAATGATCGGCAGGATGGTCAGCATACGCAGCGCTTTTTTCATCGGCAATGGCGTGCGTGTCGCGGCCAGCGCAAAAGCCAGTCCGAGCAGCGTCGCACCGCTGGCGGTCATCAGCGCCAGCCACAGCGTGCGCCACGCGGTGCCACAGGTGCCGCCGGTCAGGCAGCCGAAACTCCAGATGGAGGGATCCTGGATATTGCTGATCAAACCATTGGGATTGAAGCTGCCGTCAACGTCCTGCACCGACACCACAAACATACTCAGCACCGGATAAAGCACAAACACGCTGACCAGCGCCGTCAGCAGCACCAGCGAAGCAACCACAAACGCGTCCCCCTTCAAGACCCCCCGCTCGGCCAGCGCGAAAGAGAACAGCAGCAGAAAGGTCGTCAGCATCAGCAACGCTCCGGCCCCCATCGCCGGTTGCCCCTGCTGTAGCGCACCAAACTGGTTTTCCAGCCACAGCCAACTCCAGCCGCTATAGCCAATGGCGTGCCCTTCAACAATCAGAAACAGGACGCCGAGCGCGCTAAACAACAGCAACAAACGGCTACGAATGCCACCGGGTGCCAATAAGCCACAGGCGGCGCACAGCAGATAAAGCGCCACTGTCACCGCCAGCCACGGATGCTGAAAAGCCACCATCTGCCAGAGCGCCGGGGCATTAGCCGCATCGCTCCACAGCGAGAGAATCCAGCCGCCGGAAAAGAAACCGCTTTCGAGGCTGTACCAGGGGAGCAGCGTCAGGGCTAGCGCACCGGCAAGCAACGCGCCGACTAAACGACGATTGTTCGCATTCATAAATCACCTCGACCTGAAAATTCAGGCTGAAGCGGACAGCAGGCCGGAGCCACCGCATCTCAGCATGGATGTTACTGCGCGCTGGCGCCGATCTCTTTGTCCCAGCGGCTGAGCAGTGCTTTGCGTTTGGCGGAGTCGCCGTAGGTTTTGAAGTCGTAATCGATCAGTTTGATATTTTCAAAACGTGGCGCGTATTCAGAGATTTCTGCGTTGCGATTGGACGGCAGCTGGAAGGATTTGGCTTCTTTCATATGCGATTGCGCCTCGGCGCTTAACGCCCAGTCGTACCAGACTTTGGCGTTCGCCAGATTGCGCGCGCCTTTAACAATCGACATCGAACCGATTTCGTAGCCGGTGCCCTCGCACGGCGCAACGGTTTTAATTGGGAAGCCATCCACCTGCATCGCCACCGCATCGTGCATAAACACAATGCCGACCGTGGTTTCACCACGCGCCGCCGCTTTAACCGGCGCAGAACCCGATTTGGTGTATTGCGAGATATTGGCGTTGAGTTTTTTCAGGTAGTCGAATGCCTGATCCTCACCCATGATTTGCACCAGCGTTGCCAGCGTGTTGTAGGCCGTGCCGGAGGAGTTTGGGTTGGCAATCTGGATCTCCCCTTTAAAGGCCGGGTTGAGCAAATCTTTCCAGCAGGCCGGAGCGGGCAATTTTTTATCCGCCAGCAATTTGGTGTTGTAACCCCAGCCAAGTGCGCCCGCATAAATACCCACAGTGCGATAACCGGAGTTTTCTGCCTGCTTCTGCGCCCAGGGCTGTTGCTGGTCGAGCAGCGGTGATTTGTAGACCTGCGTCAATCCCTCATCGGCGGCCTGCATATGGGGATCACCCGTTCCCGCCCACCAGATATCGGTGCGCGGATTACGTGCTTCACTGCGGATGCGGGCATAGGCTTCGCCCGCCGAGAGCCGCACCATATTGACCTGAACATCCGGGTGCGACTGGCTGAAGATGCGCGTCATGTGTTCACACACCACCACATCCGCAGAACAGATCATATTGAGATTACCCGCCGCAGCGGCGGTGAACGGCAGTGCAGTGCAACAGACGGATAGTGCGACGTACAGAGGGGTGTAGCGCATGATGTTCTCCTTGGTTTGCAGGGTGGTGCTTCACTGGCACCTTGTTATTTGCACATGTGTGCAAATTTGTAGAGAACATAAAATAACCTGTCAATCGCCTTGCTGAGCAATTGACAGGTCATGTCACAAAATTGAAACAATTATGACGTGAATCATTTTGCACACCTTTGCAAAATCGGGCAGACTGCTTTGCAACCAGTTAAGGGCGGGAGGTGAGCGATGCAAAATGAGAAAACAGTGATTAGCGCCCAGGATGTGGCGGATCGCGCCGGTGTCTCCCGCTCTGCGGTATCCCGCGCTTTTACGCCAGGCGCCAGCGTTTCAGCCACCACCCGCGCTCGGGTGATGAAAGCCGCTGAGGAGCTGGGTTATCACGTCAATCATCTGGCTCGCGGCCTGGTACGTAATCGCAGCGGTATTGTCTGCCTGGTCGTCTCAGAACTTGCCACGCCCTACCGCGCCAGTCTGGTGCGCTGGTTAACGCAGTTTTTGCAGGAAGCGGGCAAAGTGGCGATGCTGATCAACACCGATCGTTCCGACAACAGCGTCTCCGGCGCACTGCAACAGGCGATTAATTTCCGCGCCGATGCGTCAATCATCTTGTCCGGCATGCCCGACAGCGCCATTACCCGGCAATGCTACAAACACGGTCAGCGCATCATATTGATTAACCGGGATGAGGCAGTGCCCGGCTCCCTCTGCATCAATCTCGATTCGGCGGCCGCTGCTGCAACGGCGGTGATGGCATTTGCCCGCGCCGGGTGTCGCCGCCTGGCGTTTGCTAACTCACTGGCCGGGACACCCAGCCTGATGAAACGCGAGAGTGATTTTCTTACCGCAGCGCAGGCTGTCGGGTTACCGGTGATGGTTGAGCGCTTTGGTACCACTTCCTATGAAAGCGGTCAGATTCTGGCGCATCGCCTACTGACGCGCCCTCAGCGCCCGGACGCCATATTCTGTGTCACTGACCTGGTCGCCTGTGGATTGATGGACGAAGCCCGCCATCGTTTTGGCTTACGTGTACCACAGGATTTGTGCCTGATCGGCTTCGATAATATTGCGCAGGCGGGCTGGTCTTCGTACCACCTCACCACCTTTGCCCAGCCGGTGGAACAATTTGCCCGCGATGCGGTGGACTGGCTGATGCAGGCCGAACGGGAGGAGTCGCTGGAGGTACAACAGCACGACACCCGCCTGTATCAGCCGGATGTCGTGTGGCGTGGGTCGGTGCGCGGGGGGTAAACACTAAGTCAGGGAGATCTTCATGACTTGTTGTCTCGCGCGATAAATCGCGCCGCTACAAAGAGGTGCACGGTTTCGTAGCAGCGCGATTTATCGCGCATTTTTATCTTATTGCATCCATTGACACAAATTAGCCAACATCGCCATACAACGCTCAATCTGTTCAACCGCGATAAACTCATCCGGCTTGTGGCCCTGATCCATACTGCCTGGCCCACAGATCAGCGTGGCGATCCCTGCTTCATCAAACAATCCCCCTTCGGTGCCAAACGCCACCGTGGAGAATTCATCGCTGCCGCTCCACTGCGCCAGCCATTGTGCGAATTGCGACCGGGGATCGGTCAGCAACCCCGGATACTGGCTGATTGGCAGAAAACGGATTGCGCTTGCCAACGCCACCGCCTGCATCTGCGGTAACAATTCCTGCCGGGCAAACTGTTCAACCTCGGCAATCACCCCCTGCACATCGTCATCCGGCAGATAACGGATCTCAAAATCAAACTGACAATCCTGCGGCACAATATTTAACGCACTGCCCCCCTTAATCACCCCGGTTTGTAAGGTACTGAAAGGCGGATCAAAACGCGTGTCCTGGCGCTGTTTGAGCTGCTGCGCCGCTTCACCCAGACGATTAATCAGCTTTGCTGCATACTCGATGGCATTCACCCCGGATGGCGCATAGGCGGAGTGACAGGCGTGGCCCTGCACCTGACAACGCAACCCAATCTTGCCTTTGTGTCCATACACCGGGCGCATTTCCGTCGGTTCGCCGATGATACACATCAAGGGTTTCTCTGCCGAAGCGCGCAGGTAATCCACCATGCTGCGCACCCCAAGGCATCCGACCTCCTCGTCATAGGAGAAGGCCAGGTGCAACGGCATGCGCAAGGGTTGCGCCAGAAACCCATCCAGCGATGCCAGCACGCAGGCGAGGAATCCCTTCATATCGGCACTGCCGCGCCCGTAATAACGTTCGTGTTGTTCGGTCAGGGCAAAGGGTGGCACGGACCAGTTCTGCCCGTCGACCGGCACCACATCGGTATGACCGGAGAGCATCACCCCGCCCGCACCCGCCGGTCCGAGCCGTGCATACAGATTAGCTTTGCGCCCGCTGTCATCCATGATGCGCTGAGACGCGATACCGCGCCGGGCGAGAAAGTCCTCAATCCAGCTAATTAAGGCCAGGTTAGATTCGCGGCTGGTGGTATCAAACGCCAGCAACGCCGTCAGGATCTCGCGAACGGCATTACTCATCGCCGGGTACGCCGTAACTTGGGGCATCACGCGGATCGAGCGCGCGCGTCACATAGGCCTGCATCTGCGGCTCATAGGCCAGCCACAACGCATTCAGTTGCGCCAGCGGGTCCTGTTCCGCCCAGTCAACGCGCAGATCCACCAACGGCCAGGTGTAATCATCCACCACCTTCACCGCCGCTGAATGCACCGGCCCGGCTTCGCCCCCGGCGTTGATCCCGGCCTGCAATGCCGCAATCAGTCGGCTGGTGAGTTCGCCGGTCGCCGCTTCAAATGCGGTTATCATGGCGTTAATCACCGCCTTATCCGCCAGCATATTCCCCGCAGCCACGCAATTGTCACCCTGCGCCACGTTATAAATGCCAAGGGTTTTATCGCCGCTGAAAGCCGCGATCTTGCCGCTGGCGTCAATCACCGTCACCTGGCGATATTCGCTAAAGCGGTCTTCCGCCAGCGCACTTTTCAGCGCCTGTTCCGGTGCCTGGCCCGCTTCCAGATGCGCGAGGATCTGCTGCCCGAGCGCGGGCAGCGTGATGTTCTGACTGGAGACGGCACCAATGCCAGCCACCAGCCACGGGCAGCGTGCGCCCACAGCGATGCTGGACGAACTGATGGCGATACCCAACTGACCAGACTCGGTGCAACGGGCGGCAATCGATAAGGTCATTTTGCCTCCCAGTCGTCCGGGATCACCGCGATCACGTCAATTTCCATCAGCCACTGCGGCTGTGCCAGTGCCGAAACCACCAGCCCGGTGGAGATCGGGAACACTCCTTTCAACCATTTACCCACTTCCTGGTAAACCGGCTCACGATAACGCGGGTCGATGATGTAGGTGGTGGTTTTAACGATATGGCTGAGATCGCTGCCCGCCTCCTCCAGCAGTTGCTTGAGGTTTTTCATCGCCTGCTCGGTTTGCGCACGCGGATCGCCCAGCCCCACCAGGTTGCCTTCAAAATCGGTGCCGACCTGACCGCGCACGTAGACGGTGTTACCCGCGCGCACCGCCTGACACAGGTCGTTGTCCAGCGTCTGATTGGGATAGGTTTCTTTGGTGTTAAACATACGAATACGTTGATGAGTTGGCATAACGGTTCCTGTCGATATCAAAGCGAGTCTGAAGGCGCGCGGTATTGTTGATACTGGCGCTGAATAGCAATCTGGTCGGCGATAAATTTGGCATCGTGCCAGACGCCCCAGATAAAGGTGGATCCCCGGCGCGACAACCAGGGTAAGCCAAGGAAGTAGACGCCCGGCTCACTGGAAACGCCGCGCTGATGCTGCGGTTTACCCTGTTCGTTGAAGGCATTAACCTTCAGCCAGCTGTAATCGGTAACATAGCCCGTGGCCCAGATAATGCTGGTGATCCCGGCGTCAGAAAGATTCAGCGATAACTGAGGATGCGTAACGCAGGCGGGATCTGCGAGGAACTCACGCGCTGCCGGTTCTGGCGGTAAATCCAGGCCGTTACGGGCGATGTACGCATCAGCGGCGTCAAGCAGCGCCAGATAGTTTTCATCACCACGTTGGATGTTCACAGCAAGATCGTTCTGGAAACGTACCGTCTCATCGTCAAAACTTTCGGTCAGACCAACCAGGTTAACACCCTGCGCCGCCAGACGGCGGAAATCCACGGTATGACCACCGCGCGCCCCGCTGACTGCGATGGTGACGTGCTCTTTACCCGGCTGGCTGGCTGCGGCGTCCCACAATCCCAACACCCCCAGCCACCAGCAGAAATCGCGGCCACGATAGGCACGCGGTGGACGATCGTGCGGCCCAACCGACAGCCACACCGGTTTTCCGGCACGTTGCAGTTCATCCGCGATCTGCACCCCGGACGATCCGGCACCAATGACCAACACCCCACCTTCCGGTAGTTGCTGCGGATTTTTGTAATCGGCTGAATGCAACTGCTGCACCCGGCTGAGCTGCGGCGCAATCGCCGGGATCACCGGGCGCTGGAACGGGCCGGTGGCAGCCACCACACGTTGTGCATTAATCACGCCTTCAGAAGTGGTCACGGTGAAACCGGCCTGCCCCTGATTACGTTCTACGCTCAGCACTTCAACACCAGTGCGAATCGGTGACTGATTCATAGCGGCATAGCTGACAAAATAATCGGCGACCTGTTCTTTCGCCACAAAACTGTCTGGCGAGCAACCGGGAAATTCCATGCCCGGAAAGCGGTCATGCCATGCCGGACCATTGGCAACCAGCGAATCCCAGCGGCGGCTGCGCCAGGATTCAGCAATACGATTTTTCTCCAGTACCAGATGCGGAATATCGAGGCGCGTCAGGTGCTCGCTCATGGCAACCCCGGCCTGACCCGCACCAATAATAAGCGTGTCTATCTCAGTTTTTAATGGCGTCATTTTGATGTCCTTCGTCCCGCATGGTGACGGGAATTAACTACTTAAGAAGGACCCAAGACTAGGGGAGCGGATGATGACGGTAAAATATTATAAAGTGAGTGTCTGAATAGAAAATATTTAACCAGTCGATAACAGGCAGGAAAAAACTTATCGGTGGATTAAATTGCAAATATTTTTAATCGCCTCAATGCACCATTGACAGGCACACATCACACCCTGTTGGTGCACGCCAATACCCTCTGGTAAATTATCTGATAACAATCATTAATTTATTTCGCTAAAATCGTTTTTATTCAGCCAGCCCCATTTGACGCTTTATGGTGCAATACATCGCCGGACAACGTTGCCTCTTTTTTTTATAGGGTTTGCCTCGGTTTTTCGTCATTTCTCTCAATAGCCTCCTGTTGCAACATCCAGTCAACCTTACTGTTACTTCGACCCGGATTTTCGGGTGGAGCCAAAACCTGCGGATAAAATTGTTGAGATAACGATGATGACAAACAATCCTAAAGATAATGCGAATGCAGCATCCATTGAGTTGAGCACCATTCAGCCCATTCCCCTAAATGAGCGTCACGGCAAACCACGGGATCTTTTTACTATCTGGTTTGGTTCCAACATCATGTTACTCACGGTGATCACCGGGGCGCTGGCGGTCAGCATTTTCCACCTGTCATTTATGTGGGCCACCCTCGCCGTATTGATTGGTAACCTTGCCGGTGGCTTGTTTATGGCACTGCATTCAGCACAAGGGCCACAACTCGGTGTGCCGCAAATGGTACAGACGCGTGGTCAGTTCGGTTCTTATGGTTCCGTGCTGGTTGTCGCGCTGGTGGTCATTATGTATATCGGCTTTCTCGCCTCTAACCTGGTACTGGGCGGCCAATCGCTGCATGCGATTTACGCCCCGGTTTCAACCAATACCGGGATTCTGGTTTCGGCCATTCTCAGCCTGATTGCCTGTGCCTTTGGTTACAACCTGATTCATGCCTATACCAAAATCATGTCCTGGGTATCGGGGATTGTGCTGATCGCCGCCTTTGTCTGGATTGTTTTTGTGCATGGCCTGCCAGGCGATTTTCTCGCTCGCAATGGCTTTAACCTGAGTGGCTTCCTCGGTGCCATCTCAATTGCGGCTTTATGGCAATTGGCCTATGCCCCTTATGTGTCCGATTATTCGCGCTACATGCCGAAAGATATCAGCGAAAAAAGTGTTTTCTGGTGCAGTTATCTCGGTTGCGTGCTTGGTTCACTGTTTCCGATGATTCTCGGCATTCTGGTGTCGGTTTGTATTGTGGATGGCGATTTAATTGCCGGGATTGTGAATATGACCGGCGGGCTCTCCTCAACCGTCATTATTGTTTTTGCCATCGGTATCGCGGCGACCAATGCCATGAATCTTTATTGTGGCGTGCTCTGTACCCTGACGCTGGGGCAAACATTCCTGCCGAAATGGTCACCCCTTTCCGGTGCGCGTATTGTTGTCTCGATTATCACCATCCTTATCGAAGTGGCGATTGCCGTGTACGGTCAGGAAAACTTCCTGGTGAATTACACCAACTTCATTCTGATGCTGTTGTATGTATTAGTTCCCTGGACTGCCATCAACCTGGTGGATTATTACCTGGTTGCGCACGGTAATTATGATGTGGCGTCATTTTTCCGTCGTGACGGCGGTATTTATGGTTACTTCAATACCAAAGCCATTTTCTGTTATCTGCTGGGAATTGTGGTGGAGATTCCGTTTATGTCGACCGCCATTTATACCGGTCCGGCGGCGAATATGTTAGGCGGAGCCGACATCTCCTGGATTGTTGGTTTAGCCATCGTCTCGCCGGTTTATTATCTGCTGAGTCGTAGCCAGCCGGTTGCCCAAACCTCAATGGTTAAGTGAGACAACCATGAATAACACCAACGCATTCGACTACATCGTTATTGGCGGGGGATCGGCGGGTTCCGTGCTGGCCGCGCGTCTGTCTGAACAGGAAAATATCCAGGTTTGTCTGATTGAGGCTGGCAGTAGTGACGAGACACCCCGCATTCAGACACCCGCCGGGACCATCACGCTGTATAAAAGTCAGAAGTTTAGCTGGAATTATTACTCCACCCCGCAACCACGGCTGGGCAATCGACACATACATGTTCCGCGCGGCAAAGCGCTGGGCGGCTCCTCTTCAATGAACAGCATGATTTATATCCGTGGCTTACCTTCGGATTATGATCGCTGGGAGCAGGCAGGTTGCGAAGGCTGGGGATGGCAAGATGTCTTGCCCTGGTTCAAACGCTCGGAGAAAAATCTTCTGCAACAGGATGCGGCTTATCATGGCGTTGAGGGTGAGCTGTTGGTCGATAAACCGCGCGATCCTAATCCGGTATCCGCCCTGTTTGTCGCCGCAGGCGTCCGGGCTGGTCTGCCTGAAAACCACGATTTCAATGGTCCTGCGCTCTCCGGCGTGGGGATCTACAACGTGACGCAGAAGGAGGGTCAGCGCCTGTCGAGTTACCGCGCTTTTCTGCACCCTCATCTTGGCAGAAGCAACCTGACCGTCATGACCGATTGCCAAGTGGAAACCTTAATCATGGACGGGAAAACGGTGCAAGGGGTGCGGGTGATCGCAGCTGGAGAAACCCACGCGACCGCCCTGCGATGCCGTAAAGAAGTGATTCTGGCTGCCGGGTCGATTGGCTCGCCGCATATCCTGATGAAATCCGGGGTTGGTCCCCGCGCAGCACTGGCCGCGGCAGACGTTGCCGTGGTGCATGACCTGCCTGGCGTCGGACAAAACCTTCAGGATCACCTGGATGGACTGGTGACGGTGCGCAGCAAATCTGCGCTGACGCTGGGGTTCTCTCTGGCGGCCTGGAAACCGATTCTGACGGCCCCCTTCAGGTATCTGTTCGCACGCAAAGGATGGTTAACCACCAACTATGTCGAAGCCGGTGGTTTTGCCTCAACCCCACTCGCGACCGGGGAGCCGGATATCCAGTTCCACTTCGTGCCAGGTTATCGCAGCCACCGTGGACGCCTGTTCGAATGGGGGCACGGTTATGCCATCCATACCTGCGTGTTGCGTCCCAAATCGATTGGCAGTCTGCGCCTCGGAGCAGGAAAACAACTGGAGATTGATTTCAATTTTCTTGCTGACCCGTATGACGCCAGGGTGCTGGTCGAAGGGATAAAAACGGCCAGAAAAATTTTGGCCCAGCCTGAATTCGCATCACTTCGCGGTGAGGAGATGCTGCCGGGTAAACAGGTGCAGAGCGACGAACAGTTGCACCAATACGTGAAGGAGTATTGCGCCACGGTGTTCCATCCGGTCGGTACCTGCAAAATGGGGCGGGATGCGATGAGCGTGGTCGCCCCGGATACGCTGAAGGTGCATGGTATTGATAATCTGCGCGTTGCCGATGCCTCAATCATGCCGACCTTGATTAGCGGCAACACCAATGCCCCTTCCATTATGATCGGTGAACGTGCCGCAGAGATGATCCTGCGCGGTGGCACGCTCGCCAGTACAACGTCAAACAAGGAACGTGCGTATGCATAACCGACAATATTGGGAAACGCTGCTGCAACGGCAGGCTTTTTGTGACTACGCGCTTATTGATGGCAAACGCTATGTTGCACGCAGCGCAAACACCTATGGCGTGATAAATCCCGCCACCGACACCGCCCTTGCCGAAGTGACAGCCTGTCAGACCGAGGACATCGACATTGCCGTGCAGTCGGCCCGTCAGGCCTTCAGCTCTGGCATCTGGTCAGAACGTCCTTTGCAGGAACGCAAGGCGGTGTTGCTGAAGTTATCCGCCTTGATACTGGAACATCGTGAAGAACTGGCCCTGCTGGAGAGCGCCAGCATGGGTAAACCGGTACTGGATGCCTACAACATCGATATTCCTGGCGCGGCGCATGTCATCGCCTGGTACGCTGAAAGCATCGATAAAATCTATGATGAGGTCGCCCCTACCCGACCGGGCACGCTGGCAACCATCACCCGTGAACCGATCGGGGTTGTCGCCGCAATTGTGCCGTGGAACTTCCCGCTGGATATCGCCGCGTGGAAAATTGGCCCGGCATTGGCGGCGGGTAACAGCGTGATTCTTAAGCCGTCCGAGAATGCCCCTTTTACCGCTATCCGCTTAGCTGAGCTGGCGCTGGAAGCGGGTCTGCCTGCGGGGGTGTTGAATGTGGTCACCGGTTTGGGCGTGGACGCTGGCGCGGCACTGGGAAAACATAGGGATGTCGATGTCATCACCTTTACCGGTTCAACCACGGTCGGGAAAGCGTTTATGTCCTACGCCGGGGAATCGAATCTGAAGCAGGTCTGGCTGGAGTGCGGGGGCAAGAGCGCCAATATCATCTTTGCCGATTGCAAAGATCTCGACTTAGCGGCGGAAAAAGCGGCTTTTGGCATCTGTTTTAATCAGGGCGAAGTCTGTTCTGCCAACTCCCGCTTATTGGTTGAACGTGCCATCTATCCCCAGTTTATGGCAAAGTTGCTCGATAAACTCTCTGACTGGCAACCGGATCACCCACTGAATCCAGACGCCAAAATGGGCGCAATGGTTTCAGCAGCACATAAAGAGAAAGTGCAGCGTTTTATTCAGGCCGCACTTGATGATGGTGGCATATTACGCGCTGGCGGAGCATCGCTCACTATTGAACAGGTGGCTAATTACATTCAGCCGACGGTGATTGAAGTGGCAGGAGAAAATATTTCGCTGTGGCGCGATGAAGTATTTGGCCCGGTTCTGGCGGTGAAGGTGTTTGATGACGAGTCAGAGGCTATCGCGTTGGCAAATAATCATATTTATGCCCTTGCTGCCTCGGTGTGGACCGATGATCTCAACCAGGCGCATCGGGTTGCCCGAAAACTGCATGCCGGCACCGTATCGATAAATACCGTTGATGCGCTGGATGTGACCGTTCCTTTTGGTGGCAATCGACAGTCAGGTTTTGGTCGCGATTTATCTTTGCATGCTTTTGATAAATTCACGCAACTAAAAACCACCTGGATCGAATTACGCTAATCTTCAGTGCTGTTTATACCCGATCAGCCTGTCGGGTATAAACACGTTATTAATGCGCATGGCTTACTGGAGTTAACTCCACACTCCGGCAATAGTCCATAAATAAACGCGTGGGTCGTGTCGGTTCATTATTTTGCAGATACGCCATAATCAGCGTTGAATCGGCCATTTCATCAATAATATCCAGTTGTACCAACCGTTCCCCGTCGTAAGTAATATCAGAACAGGGACGTGTTACCAGTACTGAAAAACCCAATCCTTGCCCCACCATGCAGCGTACCATTTCGATAGAAGGTGAACTGTAGGCGACTTCAGGATGATAGCCATTCTCTTTGAAAATATTAATGAAGTAATTTTTACTGGGGACGGCATCCAGCAAAATCATGGGTTCACGCGCCAGTTCCTGTAACGTTACCGCACTTTTCTGCGCCAGCGGATGTGCCGCAGGCAGCAACGCATAGGGCTTATGCGGGGCGTTAAGGGGTTCTTTTTTAATCACATTATCCAGATCCAGATCATACAGAAAGGCCATGTCAAAGCGACCGCGATGCAGACCATGCATCAACTCATGTTGTTCACCGTCATAGAGTTGAATATTGATCTCAGGGTAGAGTTTTTTGAAACCGGCGATCAATTTCGGCATGTATAACGGTGCGGCGGACTCAAAACAGCCAACGGCGATGGTTCCGCTCACTAATTCATTTTCTGCGCGCGAACTTTGTTCAAATTCATAGGATAACCGCAACAACTCCTTCGCCTTATCGTAAAAACGCCGGCCACTGGAAGTGAGGGAAACCCCCTGGGCATGGTGGCGAATAAATAGCTGTTGTTCAAAGGCATCTTCGAGATTTTTAATCGCAACCGAAATCGAAGGCTGGGCGATATGTAACTGCCGTGAGGCCTCGGCGATGCTTTCGGTTTCCACCACGGTGACAAAGTATTTGAGTTGCTTAAGCGTGAAATGCGTCATATCAAAACCATTTAAATAATATTTACTGATGCAGGTGTTGAATAGTTTTAAACTATCCAGGGTATATAAAGCAAACTCCATGCCATTAAAATGCGATCTGCGCAGCAATCATTGGTTAGCTTAACAACCTGGGGGGGCAGGAATAATTTGTTCAGTAACGAGCCCGGGGGGGAAATTAATGCAGCCGACCGCACCATTATTTAGCACCCTGCGCCAGATTAAAGCGCTTAACGCTCCTGAATAGTGCAGACCAGTTATGCTTTTCCGCTATTTCATCGGCTTCACTTCCCGCCAGCGACTAAATAGTTTTTTTCAATTTAAAGGCCACAAATTTAATAATTGCCTCATGCCTTAGCCTGCCGCCATAGTGTCTGACAATTTGATAACAGGCAGTCACCCTCCTCTAACTTTGGAATAACACTATGCGTTCAGAACGGTTCGAAAATGGAGACTTTATCTCTCTGGTCCACGCCATGACCCCGGCAGAGTTGGGCGATATTCTCAGTGGACACGGGATGTGGAAAACAGAAGCCAATGAACGACTGGGCATCCCACGCATGGTGATGACGGATGGTACCTACGGCGTGCGCTATTCGATCCAACAGATTGATCAGGACGAGAAAGGCGGCCAGGACTTCGCCGGTTTTCTCAACGTCGTCAACCAGCGCGCCAAAGATGTTGAAGTGGCGTGGGGCACCATGAAACCCGCTACCTGCTTTCCCAATGGTTCCAGCTTCGCCTGTAGCTGGGATAGCGCACTGGCCCAGACACTGGGTGATGCCTTGGGTAAAGAGTGCCAGCAGATGGGCGTCCACCTGTTACTGGGTCCTGGTATTAACATCCGTCGTACCCCGCTGGGTGGCCGTAGCTATGAATACTATTCGGAAGATCCGCTGATCTCCGGTGAAATCGCCAGCGGCGTGATCAATGGCCTGCAACAGCGCGGTGTCGGTGCTTCGCTGAAACACTTCGCCTGTAACAACTCCGAAATTGAACGCACCAGCATGGACTCGGTGGTCGATGAACGTGCGCTGCGCGAAATCTACCTGCGGGGTTTTGAACGTGCGATTAAACAAGCGCAACCCTGGACGGTGATGAGTTCGTATAACCGCCTTAATGGTATCCAGACCGCCGAACATCGCTGGTTGCTGACCGATGTATTGCGTCATGAGTGGGGCTTTAAGGGTGTGGTAGTGGCTGACTGGCACGGCGTGAAAGATCGCCCCCAATCCCTGCTGGCGGGGAACGACCTCGATATGCCAGAGAGCGAAACGCGTAAAGCCGCCCTGGTGGCCGCCATTGAAGAACAGCGCGTGCCGCGTGCCGAGGCCGAAACCTCAGCCGTGCGCGTGCTGGAGATGGTGCACCGCGCGCTGCACAGCGAACAACGTGCCACCCAGGTTGATCACGCGGAGCACCATCTGCTTGCGCGTCGCATGGTGGCAGAATCCATCGTGCTGCTGAAAAACGACCACCAGGCGTTGCCGCTCGATGGCCGCAGCGGTGAGCGTCTGCTGGTGGTCGGCAGCGGTGCCAAAACCCCGGTGATTCAGGGGTCGGGCTGTGCCACCACGCTACCTACTCGGGTTGATATCCCGTGGGATGAAATGGAAAAGCTTGCTGCGGGTGGCGTGACATTGAGCTGGTGCCAGGGCGATTCACTGGATCAACAACAGGCCGTTGCACTGCGTGATGAAGCCTGTGCGGCAGCACGAGAGGCCGATCGCGTTATCGTGTTTGCCAACAGCGAAGATGGCTATGACGGTGAAGGATCCGATCGGCGCACCCTTAACTTACAGGCCGGCCAGGATGCCTTAATCAGCGCCCTCGCGGCGGTGAATAACAAGGTGATTGTGGTGCTGGCGAACCCGGACGCGGTGGTGATGCCGTGGCTAAACGAGGTTGCCGCCGTGGTGGAAACCTTCTACGCCGGTCAGGCGATGGGCGGCGGGTTGGCTGATGTGCTGTTTGGCGTGGTCAATCCCAGCGGCAAACTGACCGTAACTTTCCCGCAGCAGATTGAAGACATTCCTGGCTGGCACAGCTATCCGGGAGAGAATGGTCGTCATCTGTATAGCGAAGGGGTTTTTGTTGGCTATCGCTGGTATGACGTTCGCGGTATTGCGCCGTTGTTCCCGTTCGGTTTCGGTCTGAGCTACACCTGCTTCGCTTACAACGATATCGCGGTTGATCGCGACAACCTCAAAACCGGTGACAACGTCACGGTAAGTTTTACCTTAACCAACACCGGCGAACGCAGCGGCAAAGAAGTGTGCCAGCTTTACAGCCGTTACCTGCACTCACGTCAGAAACGTCCGTTGCAGGAGCTGCGCGCCTTCAGCAAAGTGGAGCTGCAACCCGGTGAGTCGCGCCGTATCAGCCTTACCGTCCCGGTGGATGATTTGCGCTACTACGACACCGCCCGTCAGCAGTGGATTCTGGAAGAAGGTGCGATGCAGTTGTGCGTCGGTCCACATTCGCGCGACCTGCCGTTGCAGGCCAATGTCACCGCACTGAACAAGGTGGCACGCTACCGTCTGATTGCCCGCGATACCCAGCCCGTATTCATACTGGAAAACCCGTTGGCGCGAAGCTACTTCAATCGCTTTTTACAACAGCAACTCAGCATCTCTGAGCCGGATGCCGAGAGGATGCTGGAGCATTGCGCCAACTCTTTCTTTGGCCTCTTCACCACCTTTGATCGCCGCTTCCGTCAGCGTTTTGATGCAGCAGCGATGGATGCGCTGGTCGCACAAGTGAACGAGGCAATGCTTCAGGCAGAACAGGAATAACCGGTCAGCACCAGGAAAAAGGCCCGCCTGGCGCGGGCAATAAACATAACAACAAGCTATGCAGAGGGTACTAATGAAAAAGATGGCAGAGAAAGGTCAGTACACCCGGCGTGACGCGCTGAAACTGGGTCTGGGGGCCGCGGCCGTCGCATCGCTGGCACCGATGATCATCACCCGTCCGGCGCGAGCTGCTGAGGTGAAAACCCTGACGGTGGCCGACGTGGGCGGTGCTTACGGCACCGGCTTCAGCAAGGCATTTTACCAACCGTTCGAGGAAGCCACCGGTATCAAAATCATCAATACCGTGCTCGGCCCCGATCCGGTGCCGCAGTTCCAGATGATGGTCGATACCAAAAATTATCTGTTTGATGTGGCACTGCTTAATCCGGAACATCTGGTGCGTCTCAATAAAGAGCCAAAACCTTATCTGGAAGATATCAATGTGACGGTGAGCAATCCGCAGGACTATGTGCCGGGTTCCATCACCAAACAATTTGGCGGCGTCAGCATCTTCGCGCTGGCGCTCGGCTACCGCACGGATACCTTCGCCAGCAACAATGGCCCGCAGAACTGGGTTGATTTCTGGAACGCCGAAAAATTCAAAGGTCGTCGCGGCCTGTGGCGCAGCCCGATCTGTACGCTGGAAGTGGCGCTGATGGCAGACGGTGTCGATCCGAAACAGCTTTATCCGCTGGATGTTGATCGTGCCTTCCGCAGCCTCGATAAAATCCGCAAGAGCATCGATATCTGGTGGACCGGCGGTGCGCAGGCAACCCAACTGTTGCAGAGCGGCGAGCTGGATATGCTAAGCATCTGGAGCACTCGCGCACAAACCGCCATCGACGGTGGCGCCCCCGCCGCCATTGCCTGGGATCAGGGACTGTACAATATCGACGGCTTCACCATCCCACACGGAAGCCCGAAACTGGACGCTGCACGCCAGTTTATTCAGTTCTGCATGGACGCCAAACGCCAGTCACTCTACACCAACGACCTGGCTTGCGGCCCGACCAACATCAAAGCCTATGAGTTTATTGATAAAAAGAAAGCTGCGCTGTTACCGACCGCGCCAGATCACATCAAACAGCTGCAACTGATTGGTGCTGATTATTGGGGTGAACATCAGGTCGCGCTGACTGAACGCTTCGAGAAATGGGTAATGAGTTGATCCGGTAGAGGGCCTTGCGCCCTCTTACCCTGGAGGAATTATTCTTGACTGAATTTGCTACACCTGCGGCGAAAAATAACGCCCGTCGCCAGCGCCCAAGGTTGCATCCATTGTGGCTCACCGCGCCTGGCCTGCTGTTTCTGGCCATCTTTCTCGCCTGGCCAACGCTCAAACTGATGTTGCTGAGTTTTCAGAATAGCGATGGTCAGTTCTCACTGGATGTCTGGAGCCAGATGTTTGGCGCAGGTATTTACGTCAAAGTGACGTTGAACACCTTCGTCATTGCCTTGCAGACCACCCTGGCTTGCCTGCTGATTGGCTATCCGGTGGCTTACTGGCTGGCGCAACGCAGTGAAAATACCCGCCGCCGTCTGATGTGGCTGATCCTGCTGCCGTTCTGGACCAGCGCGTTGCTGAAAAACTTCGCCTGGATGGTGCTGCTGTCGCGCCGTGGCATTTTGTCCGAGATCCTGATGGGTCTGGGTGCCGATCAACCGCTCAACGTGTTGTATACGCGCGGCGTGGTGGTGTTCGCGATGGTGCATAGCATGCTGCCACTGGCGATCATAACCATGCTCCCGACCATGACCAACGTTGACAGTCGTCTGCTGCCTGCCGCGCATACGCTGGGGGCATCACGCGTGAATGCGTTCTGGCGCATCTTCTTTCCCCTGTCGATGCCGGGGTTAGTCGCGGCTTGTCTGCTGATTTTTATTGGTTCGCTCGGCTTCTTTATTACTCCAGCGCTGCTGGGTAGCCCGCAGGATTCGGTGATCGGACAACTGTTAATTACTCAGGTTCAGCAGTTGCTTAACTGGCGGCTGGCGGGTGCTATCGCCATGATGCTGCTGGTGGTGACGTTGCTGGTGTGTTTTTGCTACGACAAGTTGTTTGGTATGTCGTCGATCGCCGGTGGCGAAGGCCACGCCAGCAGCCCGCGGATCCGTGCCCTGGGCTTTGCGTTGGTTGCGGTAGTGGCACGACTGTTTGATGGCGTCGCGACCTTGCTGCACCGGCTACCGGGCAAACCTCGCTTCGGCTGGCTGCTGACGTTATTTAGCGCGCTGGTGATTGCCGTACTGGTGTTGCCGGTGGTGTCGTTTTTACCGATGGCGTTCAGCAGCTCCAGCTTCCTGCAATTCCCCCCACCCGGCTTTTCGCTTCGCTGGATGGAAACCTATCTGTCATCCCCGATCTGGATGGGCGCAACCGCACGCTCCTTTGGCATCGCGCTGGTGACCGGTGTGCTGGCGGTGATGATTGCCACCACCGCCGCCTTTGGTCTGGCGCGTCATCAGGGCAAGAGCGGCAGCCTGGTCGTGATGACCTTCCTGTTGCCGATGATTGTGCCGAATATCGTGACTGCCGTGGCGCTGTTTTACTTATTTGCCACGCTCGGGCTGGTGGGGTCGGATCTGGGCATCATTCTCGGCCATACCGTGATGGCGATTCCGGTGGTGTTTATCATCATCCTCACCACCTTCAAACATTACGACTGGCGACTTGATCAGGCCGCGGGCACGCTCGGGGCCAACCGGCTGCGGGTAATCTGGAGCATTACCCTACCGCTGATCAAAAGCAGCATGGTGGCGGCGTTTATCTTTGGCTTCCTTAACTCGTTTGAAGAGTTGACGGTGGCGTTGTTCGTCGGGGGTGGCGTGAAACAAACGCTGCCGAAACAGATGTGGGATGACGTGTTGCTGTCGGTCACCCCCACGCTGGCTGCCGCATCGGTGTTAATTCTCACCGTGGTGACGTTGTTGTTTATTGTTGCTGAACGCTCGCGCCGTAAAGCCGAAGCCTTGTAAGGAGAAAAATATGTCCACAACCACCAAAGTACAGGCTGAACAGATCGGCAAAGCCTATGGCCAGACCACGGTGTTACAAAACCTTGATCTTGCGGTACACAGCGGGGAATTGCTGACCCTGCTTGGGCCATCCGGTTCCGGTAAAACCACCCTGCTGCAAATCATCAGCGGTCTGACGGAGCCTACCGCCGGGCGGTTGTTAATCGATGGTCGCGACGAGACATGGACGCCCGTCCACCAGCGTGATATTGGCGTGGTGTTTCAGAACTACGCGTTGTTTCCGCATCTGACGCTGGAAGAGAACGTCGGCTTTCCTCTGCGCATGCGGCGGATGCCTGCGGCAGAGATTGCGCGCAAAGTTAAAGCGGCACTGGAGATGGTCGAACTCGGTCATGCCGCCAAACGCTTTCCGCGTGCGCTGTCCGGTGGGCAGCAGCAACGTGTCGCTTTGGCCCGTTGTCTGGTGTATCAACCGAGCGTGATCCTGATGGATGAGCCGCTCGGTGCGCTGGACCGTAAACTGCGTGAAACCATGCGGATGGAAATTAAGCGCATTCACCGTGAATCCGGCGCGACCATTATTTTCGTCACCCACGATCAGGAAGAGGCGCTGGCGTTATCGGATCGCATCTGCCTGATGAACGAAGGGAAAATCGCCCAGATAGATACACCGGAAGCCATTTATCAACAGCCGAATTCGACCTTTGTCGCCGAATTTATTGGTCTGTCGAATATTTTGCAGGGAGAAGTGCAAAATGGCAGCCTGGTAACACCGCAGGGAGCCTTTGCGCTGCCTGGGATGGCGGCCAGTGGCAATGCTGCACTGGTAATCCGTCCGGAGCATATTCAGCTCTGCTCCGCCGACCAGGCGTTGTTGCATGGCAAAATCAGCGAGCGTATCTATGCCGGTTCAGAAACCCGTGTGGTGGTGACACTTGCAAACGGTGCACGTTTTATTATGCGCAGCAGCGGCGTGTCTGCCGGGGCCATTGGTGATCAGGTATCGTTGAACTGGGATGTGGCGAACAGCCGGGTGTTATCAGCCTAAATTCTCGTGGCGGTGCGATTTATCGCGCGTATTTTTCTTGCGCCGCGCACAGGATAGCGCGATAAATCGCGCCGCTACGTGTTGCCACAGGCTGAGATCAGGTCATGTACGCGCCCTCTTAACCAGCGGTGAGCCGCGTCATTGTCCAGCCGTGGATGCCAAAACTGCGCCACCGTCATTTCCGGGGTACTGAACGGCAATGCAAAACTTGCCAGCATCGGATTGTTTTTAATCAACGGATGATGGAGAAACAACGAACGCGGCACCAGCGCCACCAAATCTGAGTGTTGGGCGATGGCCACTGCCGAGGAAAACGCGGGCACCACGGCGGCAATCTGGCGCGTGTAACCCGCTGCCACCAACGCGTCATGTACCGGCCCGCCCAGTTCGCCGCGTCGTGAGGCAACAATATGTCCGAAGGCGGCCAGTTGGCTTAGTGTCACCTGCTGGGTCAGCGGATGTCCTTGCCGTACCACGCCGATCAAACGGTCGCGAAACAGCGCCTGCATACGAATTTCCGGCCCCATATTCCCCAGCACGCCAATGTCCAGATCAATGCGGCCTTCGCGCAGATCGCGGGAACTTTTCTCCGGTTTGGCGACGAAATCCAGCCGAACCCCAGGCGCAAGCTGCGCGACCGCCCCAATCAGGATGCCACCAAACGCTTCGACAAACCCTTCGTTGGTGCGCAACACAAACTGTCGCTCCAGCCTGGCGAGATCCAGCACGGTTTCCGCCGGTTGCAGCAAGGCTCGCGCCTCAGCCAGGCTCTGCTGCGTACGCTGCCGGATCGCCTCTGCGTAAGGGGTCAAAACCATCTTACGCCCGGCGCGTACCAGTAGCGCATCACCGGTGGTGATACGCAGACGGCCCAGCGTGCGACTCATGGCAGATTCACTTAAGCCAAGACGGCGGGCAGCGCCGATAACGCTGCCTTCCGCCAGCAGCGCATCGAGCGCGAGCAGGAGATTCAGATCGGGTTCATTCATGCCCCCCATCCTCGCTGATTGCCGGTCATGAAACAAGGCGTTTGATGCAGGTAATTAATGCACAACCTGCATGTTCCGCCTGCTATGCCGCAGCGCTACACTGACTGACGCAAACCTCATCACAGGAGATTTCTATGACCACATCATCAACCCCAAGCGTATTGCTGATTGGCGCATCGCGCGGGCTGGGTTATGCCCTTGCCGAAACCATGTTGCAGCGCGGCTATCAGGTGGTGGCAACCGGACGTCAACATTCAACGGCGCGGCTGGAGGCGTTGGCCACGCGCTATCCGACAACGTTACGTGTGGAACGCGTCGATATCACCGTACCGGAACAGGTGTCGGCACTGCATCAACGTCTGCTGGGGTGTGAGTTCGACATGCTGTTTGTTAACGCCGGGGTGAAAAACAACGATGGCGAAACCATTGCTGATGTCAGCACCGACGAATTTATTCGCGTGATGGTGACCAATGCGCTCAGCCCGTTACGGGTGATCGAAGCCTTTAAAGATAATGTCATCCCCTCCGGTACCATCGCGGTGATGTCATCCGGCCAGGGCAGCCTGACCAATAACACCAATGGCAACTATGAAGTGTATCGCGGCAGCAAAGCCGCCCTGAATATGCTGATGCGCAGTTTTGCCGCACGTCATCAGGAAGATGGACGCACCTTATTGCTGATGGCTCCCGGCTGGGTACGTACCGATATGGGCGGCCCGGAAGCCCGGCTGAGTATTGACGAAAGTATCCCTACCCTGCTGAACACGATGGAAGCCTGGCAAGGTCGCACCGGGTTGCATTATCTCGACTATCTGGGTCGCGTGGTGCCGTGGTAACCACGCTATAACCGTTTGCGCAGCAATAGCTGGTGCAGCTTGTCCCGTATCCAGCGATTCGCGTCATCGTCGTGGCGCGCGTTATGCCACAACAGGGACAATTGATAATCGGGCATTGCAACCGGTACCGGGGCCGCACGCAGGCCAAAACGCTCGCACCAGTTGCTCACCAGCCCCTGCGGCACGGTAGCAAACAACGGTAAACGCTTCAGCATCAGCGGCAATGCGGAAAAATGCGGCGTGACGTAACGCACGCGGCGGGCAACACCCTGCTGCTGGAGCTGTTCATCCAGCGCGCTTTCATTTGCGCCGCGATATGACACCAGCACATGCTCGTACCGGACAAACTCTGCCAGCGTCAGCGCAGCAGTCAGGGCAATTTGCTGGCTATCCCACAGGGTGCTGAATCCGGCGCTGGCAATCTCTGCGCGCGTCAGATCGCGACTGACCGGGTTGCCGACCGTCACCGCCACATCGGCCTGTTGCTTCTCCATTAAGGGCGTGACCTGCCAGGGATCGGCTGTCAGAACGGTGATATCCACCTGCGGCGCATCCACCAACAATTCAGCCAGTAAATCCGGCATCAACCACTGCTCAATCCAGTCGCTCATAGCCAGACGAAAACTGTAGCGATCCTGACGCGGGTTGAAGGCGGGCTTGCTGAAAATCGCACGATGCATCCCCTGCAACAAGGGCGCAAATTGTTGTACCAGTTGTTCGGCGCGCGGGGTCGGTATCATCCCCTGTGAGGAACGGACAAACAACGGATCGCCAAACATCGCACGCAACCTTTTCAATGCCGCACTCAGCGCGGGCTGTCCTAGATATAAACGCTGCGCCGCCCCTGTCACGCTGCGCGCTTCATACATCACCAGCAGCACCACCAACAGGTTAAGATCGACGCGACTTAAATCATTTTCGTTGATGATTTCCATGATTCTAATCGATTTAAATAATGATATTCACCTGAGTATAGTGGCAATACAGGTTAGCCGGGAGGCATAAATGAAGATTCAAGTGGGCGATTGCCTGATAGAAAAAGTCACTGAACAAACCGCTACGCTGCCGTTCGCCGCGCTGTACCCGGATCATCTTGCGCAGATGCCCGTTGGCCTGGCTCCGCAGTTGGCGACGTTGTCGATCCACAGTTGGGTGGTGAGGACCGGCAAGGACATCATCATTATTGATACCGCGACCGGTAATCAGCGCGATCGCGACCATAAGCCGCTGTTTCATCAGCTGCAAACCGACTATGCCCAACGTCTGGTACGGGCGGGGGTTGATCCGCATGCCGTGACCCTGGTGCTGATGACGCATATTCATACCGACCATGTCGGCTGGAATACCCATTGGCGGGATGGCCGCTGGCAGCCGATGTTTCCCAACGCGCGTTATATCTGCTCCGCTGCTGAACTGGCGCGATGTGAAAAAAATCCCGCCATGCAGGCGTTGTATCTCGACAGCATTTTACCGCTGATCAACAGCGGCCAGCTTGAGACAGTGGCGGTGGATGGTTCGCCGTTATTTGCTGGCGTGCTGCGATATCTGCCAACCCCCGGACACAGCATTGATCATGCTTCGCTGCTGCTCTCCAGCCGCGGCCAACAGGCATTTTTTTCCGGGGATGTGATGCACCATCCTCTGCAATTCCAGTTTCCCCGGTGGAACTCGGTGTTTTGCGAGAATAAAGCGCTCGCCGTGCGTTCAAGGCAACTGGCGATAGACTGGTGCCTGCAACATCAGGCAATCTGGTTCAGTTCGCATTTTTCCGCCAGCTCATGCGGCAGGGTGATTTCTGCTGCCCCTGAGCTGCCCCACTGGATGCCGCTGGAGGCTGAACCGGATGCAATACGCTGAGTATCTTCGTGCGTCGCTAAGCGACATGACCGATGCATTACAACAGGGGGCCACGACGGCCCGTGAGCTTACGGAATTCGCGTTGCGGCGCATTGCCGAAGCCGACCAAAATGGCCCGCGCTACAACGCGATCACCTGGCTGTTTGCCGACCAGGCGCTGGCAGCGGCGACTGAAAGTGACGCACGCCGTCGTCGCGGGGAAGCCCCACGCAGACTGGAAGGCATTCCGCTGCTCATCAAGGACAACATTGCGGTGCAGGGTTGGCCCACCAGCGCCGGGTCGGTGCTGCTGCGCCACGTTATAGCTGAACAGGATGCGCCGTTAGTCACGGCGCTGCGCGCAGAGGGCGCGGTTCTACTCGGCAAAACGGCGATGCACGAGTTGGCGGCGGGCATTACCGGCGCATCATCACTCAGTGGTTTTACCGATAACGCCTGGCTGGCGGGACATTCACCGGGAGGCTCCAGTAGCGGTTCCGCGGTGGCCGTGGCGGCAGGTTATGTTCCCCTGGCGATTGGCACCGACACCGCGGGTTCCGTGCGCATTCCCGCAGCTTTCAATCATCTTTATGGTCTGCGCATGACCCACGGTGCGATCAGCATTGACGGTATTGTGCCGCTGTCGCCCAGCCAGGATATCCCTGGCGCGTTGGTGCGCCATCCTGCCGACTTGCGCCTTGTCAGTGAGATCCTCAGTGGACAGACGCTCCCGCCTCCTGAGGAGCCATTGCGCATCGGTGTGTGGCTGGAGGGTTTTGCCCCGGAGGAAGCAGCGATTAATCAGGCGGTGTACACTGCCGTGACGGCGTTGGTTGGGGAAACGGGTAATCAGCAGACGATCGCCTTTCCACAGCTTGAAACCCTGGCTGCTGAAGCCAGCATCATCCCGTGGGAATTTGCCGAAGCACTGGCGGAGTGGCTGGCCGACAAACCGCAGGCCGAGAGCCGCACGCTGGCCGAGGTGGTGGCATCTGGCCGTCATCATCCACAACTGGAAGCGGTGTTCACCGCACGCGCTAACCATCCCGGTAAAGCCAGTGACAGCTACGCCATCCAGCAACTGCGCCAGCGCACCTTATATCAAACCCTTGTTCAGCTATTTAACCAGCGTAAAATCAATCTGTTGGCTTACCCGGTAGTGAAGCATCCGCCGGTCAGACATGGCGAATTACAGCCGGGCAGCAACGCACTGGTCGCGGCGGTCACCGGTGCGCCTGCCATCAGCATCCCGGTCGGTTTCACCGCCCAGGGATTGCCGATTGGTATGGAGTTGCTGGCATTACGCGGTCGCGAGGATCTGTTGTTGCAGGCGGCTGAGCAGATGGCGGCCATCGGTCGATAGCTTAACATCGACAAGATATGACCTTTAATAACAAGCAATAAGACCCATAGCTCAAAGGCGTATGGGTTATTTTCCTGTTAAGTAAATCGTGTGGCCCAATTATTTATGCAACGATAAGCCCTTTATCGCTTTATCGACGGCTTTCTTTGGCCCGCGTAAGGCAATGCCCACCAGGTCCAGATTATCCGCGTCCTGCGCCAAAAACACTTCGCGGTTTGCCGCATCATGGCCGGTGGAAAACATGGCGTGGACATAGGGGATAATCGTTAATTCACGCTCCAGCCCCTGACGATGGGCGCGCTGTAAACCCGGCAAGTCCCCGGCAAATATCAGCATCGGCTGCCCGGCCATGTTGCCGTAGGGTCGCCCGTGCGCATCCACATACGGCTCACCCATCATCTCGGGTGCCGCAGAGGCAATGCCGGTCGCCAGAAACGCCACCACATTTAACCGCTGCCAGGTTGCCAAATCATCACGCACGATCAGGGCGATTTTAGTATCAAACATCTGCAACAACTCTCCGTTAGGGTCAAAGCCCTATCATCGTCAAGTTTGCGGCAGGCGATCTAGAACGTTTGTGCACTGACGCTGATAAGAGGCAGGTGTCATGCGATAGGCTCGCTGGAACCAGCGACCAAGATGGCTCTGGTCAGAAAAACCTACCTGCAACGCCACCGTGGCGGGCTCTATGCCCTGCGCCAACAAATTACGGGCGCTGCGCAGACGCAGGCGCACCAGATACGCATGGGGAGACTGCCCGAAAGCCTGTTTGAACTGGCGTGTCAGACGGAATCGATCAATGCCTGACAAGCGTGACAGGTCCGCTAATCCGATATCCTCGGCCATAAAATCGTGCAAATAGTCGCGGAGTAACTGCATGGACGCCAGCGCAGCCGAACGCGGCTGACCAGGGCGCGGATCAAGATGGCGGGACAACATCGTCAGCAGATGATCCAGTGCCTGGTCGCGCGCCAACCGCCCTTCCGCGTGATGCACGGTATACCACGCCTGCTGAATGGCACTGGCGAGGAGCGCATCATCATTAAGGGTTGAGCGGAATGCGGCTTCGATGTTGGCTATATTGCCAAGACCACGTTGCTGCATCATCTCTGCCACCCATGTCTGGGGTAGATAAAGCATCACATAGGTGAAGCCTGCGGTATCCGGCGCATGACCATCATGCACCGCACCCGGCTCAATCAGGATCGAGCGGCCTGGCGTGCTGGTGTGAAGCGCGCGGTGGCAATTGAAGCGTTGCAGCCCCTGTTGTGTCACGCCAACCAGCAACTCGTCATGATCGTGCGGATCGTAAGCGTGCCCGCAAAAATGCGCATTCACACTTTCGATACCGGTTTCGTCATCACGGCGAAAATCAACCCAGTCGCGGTTGCTGGCGTTGATATTTCTGGCTGACATAACGACTCCTGAAAGGTGTGCCGATGAGGATGACACTATATCAGGGGGGCGTCAGCAGCCAAAACCCTAACAGTCCGGTGGCTGGGGCTGTGCCATCTTTTAGTGCAGAAGGTGCACAAAAATGATCTTGTTACCTGTCAGGTAACTTTTTGCGGTGAAACGTTCGCGGCGCGAGAAAAGCAGAAAAAAGAATATTAGTTCGCCAGATCAATTGACTACTGATTAATCGCCACAGAATTTATCGAATAACCCGCCTCTGGCATGCGCCTTGCTTAAGGTAAAAAGTTACCTAATACGCAACTCAGGTTCAGAATATGTCACACGACGAAGCGGATAATCACGGTCAGGAAGCAAATAATAGCGCAGACTTCAATGTCGGGATACGCCTGCGTGCGGTGCGTAAAGCACGCGGAATGCGCATTGAGGAAGTGGCGGAAAAAGTCGGGGTCAGTAAGTCCTTCATCAGCCGCCTGGAACGCAACGTCACCCAGGCATCCATCGCCACCCTGCTTAAAGTGTGCGAAGTGGTCGGAATTACCCCGGCCAAACTGTTCGATCCTCCCGCAACCAGCTTCGTGCCCGCCGGGAAAGGCACGCCCATCAGCCTCGGGGGCGAAAAGATGCGGGAATATCTGATCAGCGGCGGCGTCAACGACGACATGATGGTGCTGTACTCCGAGATCGATCCACAAGGGGGTTCCGGGGAGGAGCCTTACACCCTCAATGCTGCCGCCGATATGGTACATGTGCTGAGCGGTGAACTGGAGATTGTGGTGGAGGAGCAGCGCTACCTGCTGGCAAAAGGCGACACCCTCACCTTTAAACCGTCACTGCCCCACACCTGGCACAACATCTCCCCTGACCAAATGTGTACCGCCATTTGGGTCATCGTGCCACCACCGTCGGGAAATTAAGGCGTGCCTGTGTCTGTCATTGTTTTTTAATCCGCGTTTCCACCACACCAGAGGAATAATGATGAAAATAGCAAAAATGATGCTGGCCCTCGCTGCTGCGGGCCTGGCCGGGTCGTTATATGCCGCGCCCGGCAAGATCACCATCGCCACCGATGCCACCTTCCCGCCGTTTGAATCGATCGATGCCAGCGGCAAACTGGTGGGTTATGACGTCGACCTGATGCACGCCATCTGCAAAGCGGCGGCGCTGGATTGCAATGTCATCAGCGCCCCGTGGGACGGCATGATCCCCGGCCTGATGAACAACAAATATGACGCGCTGATCTCGCAGTTGACCGTTACCGATGCTCGCCGCCGGGTGATGGCCTTCAGCGATATCTACGATCATCCGGTGTTCCGCTTTGTCGCGAAAAAAGGCGCCGTCACCGACACCAGCCCGGAAGCATTGAAAGGCAAAGTCATCGCCGTCCAGACTGGCACGCCGATGGATACTTACGTCACCAAACATTATCCAGGCAGCACTATCAAACGTTATGACGGCGGCAGCGCACCCTACCTCGATTTAACCGCCGGTCGGGCGGATATTTTTATGAGTTACGAAGCGCAGATTATTTATAGTTTCCTGAAAAAAGATGACGGTAAAGATTACCAACTGGTTGGCCCTCGCCTGACAGGTAAAGATGCACCGGAATTTGGCGAAGGGGTCGGGATTGCCATGAATAAGAAAAACACCGCGCTGGTCGAAAAGATTAATCAGGGTCTGGCGAAAGTTCGCGCCGATGGCGATCTGGACGCACTCAATAAGAAGTATTTTTCAGCTGAGTAAAGGCAATGTCGGGTAATTACTATTTAATGGTCCTGAATGCGGGATGGGTTTCGCTGCAACTGGCGTTTGCCTCGCTGTTATTATCTGTCATTCTCGGACTGCTGGGCGCACTGGGAAAACAATCCGGCATTCGCTGGGTGAAGGCGATTGTCACGCCTTATACCCTGCTGGCTCGCGGTATTCCAGATTTAGTGCTGATGCTGTTGGTTTTTTACAGCGTACCCGCCCTGTTAAATAGTGGACTGGAAAGCGTCGGGCTGAATTACTCCATCGAGTTCAGCCCTTTTATTGCCTGCCTGATTACCCTGGGGTTTATTTTTGGCGCTTATATGACGGAAACATTTCGCTACGCGTTAACCAATATTCCCCACGGTGAAATTGAAGCCGCTCAGGCATTTGGTTTTACCCACCGCGCCATTTTCTTGCGGATTCTTTTGCCGCAATTAATTCGCCTTGCCTTACCCGGCTTTACCAATAACTGGTTGGTGCTGGTTAAGGCGACTGCACTGGCATCGTTACTCGGGTTGCAGGACATCATGTTTAGCGCCAAAGGGGCGGCGGAGTCCACCGGTAAACCTTTTACCTTCTATCTGCTGGCGGCCGGGTTTTATCTCGCCGTTACCCTGCTGTCAGTGGCGGCGTTGCACCGTATCAGCCAGCGTTACGCGCTGGTGGTCCGTGGAGGTAATCCATGAGCTGGGATATTATTGCCGATAACCTTGCGATGTACCTGCACGGTACCGCGCTAACCCTGCTGCTTACCGGGGTATCGCTGGTCATTGCCTTTGTCATTTCGGTGCTGCTGGCACTGGCGCGTGACAGCGCACCACGTCCTGTGCGCTGGCTGATTTTTCTCTACACCACCGCTTTTCGCGGGACACCGTTATTAATCCAGTTGTTTTTGATTTATTACGGTCTGGCGCAGTTTGATTTATTACGTGCCAGTTTTCTCTGGCCGTGGCTCTCCAGCCCACTGGTTTGTGTATTACTGGCGTTTGTCCTTAATACCGCCGCCTATACAACGGAAATATTCGCAGGCGGTTTGCGTCACTTGCCGACAGGGGAAATTGAAGCAGCTAAAGCGTTCGGCATGAGTTACCCGACACTGGCGCGAAGAATATTATTTCCGGCGATGTTAAGCCGTTCACTTTCCTTATATGGCAATGAAACCATCATGATGTTGCACGCCACCTCGCTGGCGAGCACGGTGACATTAATGGAGGTGACTGGAGTGGCGCGTAATATCAGCCTGAATTATTACATTCAGTTTGAACCCTATGTCACCGCTGGAGCAATTTATCTGGTGCTGACACTGATTCTGGTAATGGCATTCCGCTATTTTGAAAAACGCTACGCAGGTTATCTCAACGGTAAGCGTAGTTAATCTGGATCGAGGAAAATATGACAACAAACACACGACAATTTGATTTGTGGGGTATCCCTTTTGACGGAGAAGCCACATTAGGCTGGCCGGGATCACGTTATGCACCGGCCAAAGTGCGCGAGTGCGCACGCTGGATCAACATGCGTATTCAGCAGGGAAAAGTGTATTGTCTGGAAACGGACAGTGAAATGACGGTGGGCGAGCAATTGCTGGTGGATCGCGGGGATGTGGCGGTGGTGCCCAGCGATACCCTGAAAACCTTTGCCGCGACCCGCACGTCCGTAATGGCGTCCATTGCGGCTGGCCGGGTTCCCATTATGATCGGCGGCGACGATAGCCTGCTGTTCCCGGTGGCACAGGGTGTGCATGATGCGCTGCCGGGCCGTATCGGCATTATCCATTTTGACGCGCATCTCGATCTGATGGACGAGAGCGACATGCAAGGTCGCCACAGCCAGTCGAGTGGTATGCGCCGTTCACTGGAGCTGGAACGCATCGCCCCCACCGATTGTATTCAACTGTGTGAACGGCATTTCAACTTCCCGGCTTCCGGCAAATTTAAACACGACAACGACCTGATCCACCTCAGCGCCCGCGAAGTGCTGAAAATCGGCCCGGAAGAGACGGTACGACGCGCGTTGGAACGGGTGAAAAACGCCGATCATATTTTCCTTTCCTTCGATATTGATTCGGTCGATCCGGCTTATGCGCCAGGTGCAGGTGCGCACGAACCGGGCGGTATTACCTCGGATCAGGCATTGCAGATGGTGAGTATGTTGGCTCCCCATTGTGCGGCGATGGCGATTACGGAAGTCAATCCAACCAAAGATGTCGGTGATATGACCTCCACGCTGGCCGCGTATCTGGCCTTTACCTTCGCGGTGTACGGCAGCCAGAACCCTTAGCAGCGCCCTACGCGCACATCGTACGCGCCCCGATTGCGGTGATTGAGCAACACGGTGGCGGGGGTGCGCGTTGTATGCTGGCGGAAATTTTCGCGCCAAAGATCACTGACTGACCGTCGCCCCCAACTCACGCAACCAGCCAATCATGGCTTCGCTCCCGGGTTGGCTCAGGGTGCGCTGCGGCCAGGCGAGGAAGTACGGTTTACTGAGAGGCAGACTCAGTTCGTCAATCACCACCAGTTCGCCGCGAGCCAGTTCAGCGGCGATCAGGCGACGCTGTCCCAGTAGCAATCCGGCACCGGCCACTGCGGCATCAATCGCCAGCGAGGTCAGGTTAAAGCTAAACGCCGGTTGTGGTGTCGGTTCTATCCTGCCTTTTGCCTGAAACCAGCTACGCCAGTCCGGCAGAAAACGCCCCTCATTGCCCCAGTCGAGATGGATCAACGGCGCGTGGCTGAAGATGTCAGCCGCGGCATAATGCTGCAAGAGCGCCGGGCTGGCGACGGGCAGTACCTCGTCATGAAACAGCCATTGCTTATCCAATTGCGGATAACGGTCTTCACCAAAACAAATGACAAAATCGGCAGGTATGGCGGTGAAATCCACTTGCGCGTGGGTGCCGTGGAGCGAGAGATCGATATCCGGGCAGTGGGCGCGCCAGTCAGCCAGGTGCGGTAATAACCATTTCGATGCCAGGGCTGGCAACGCATAAACCGTCAGTCTGGGGGCAACAGCAGCATGGCGAATGTTTTGCTGACCGAGATGCAAAATATCAAATGCTTCCGTGACATAGCGCAAATACTCTTTGCCGGTGTCGGTCAGCATCACCCCAGTTTGTGTGCGCAGAAACAGCGCACTGCCCAACTGTTCTTCCAGTTGGCGAATCTGCTGGCTGACCGCCGCCGGGGTTAACGCCAGCTGCGCAGCCGCTTTTGCCAGGCTGCCTAATTCGGCCGCCACTTTGAATGACTGGATGACGCTGATTTTCGGCAAACGCGGCGATTGTGCAGGCATTAAGGCTTCCTTATCAGGGTATTAAGTATTTATCGTTACACAGCTATGCAGGCCGCAGCTAGAGTAGCATTACACCTGCTAATGATGAGAATTGTTGCTATGTCTGAGTCTCTGATACGTCTGGACCTGCATCCGCTGGCCGATCACAACTGGCGTGAACGCTGTCGCACGCAGCTCAACCAGCAAGGTGCGCTGGTGTTACGTCAATTTTTACAGCCCGCCGCTCTACAGGCGATCATTGAGGAAGGTAACGCCCAGCGCCATCTGGCTTACCATACCGTCAGCAAACATAACGTCTATCTGATGAAGCCTGATGAGGCATTGAGTGCCGATCATCCCCGCAATCGTGATGTCATCAGTACCAAAGGCTGTATCACCGATGATGCCATTAAGGCGGATTCCCCCCTGCGTCTGCTTTACAATGATGCGCTGTTCCAGTCGTTTTTATGCGATGTATTGGGCGAAGCGGCGCTCTATCCTTATGCCGATCCGCTGTCATCCATCAACCTGCACTACGCGCCACACGGCCAGGAGTTAGGCTGGCACTTCGATAATTCGTCGTTTGCCATCACGCTGCTGGTGCAGAAACCGCTGGCGGGCGGCGTGTTCCAGTACGTGAAAGATCTGCGCGACGCCGATGCCGGTGAGATGAACTATGACGGCGTTGCCGCCGTGCTGGATCAACGTCAACCGGTGGATGCGCTGGCGATTGACGCTGGCGATCTGGTGCTGTTCCGTGGTCGCAATTCACTGCATCGTGTCACGCCAACCGAAGGTGAGGTAACGCGTATGTTGGCGGTGCTGGCTTATAACACCGCCCCAGGGATTGCCCTGTCGGAAACCGCGCGTATGACGTTTTACGGACGGTTATAAACCGATAACCCCTTGCGTAGCGGCGCGATTTATCGCGCGGCTTTTTCCTGCATCGTGCACAGCATTGCGCGATAAATCACGCCGCTACGGGGAAATCATCATGTTAATGATGTATTCAGCGCACGCCAGCCTCGCAGAAAAATCTGCTGAGTACGAAACGCCACCAGCGCGCGCCAGTCTGCATCCGCTGGCCAGAAGCCTTCCACCAGCGCCTGCTTAATCACCTGGCCCGCAGCGCTGGCAGGATCACCATACAGATGCAGCCAGTGATCCTCCCGCACCCGCTGATGCATCTCTTCTCCGGCATAGGTACCGCACTCCACCACCAGCGGTAGAAGGGTGGTATCCGGCAATGAGGTCAGCAGAAATTGCGACAGATACCCGGTAGCCGTTGCGGTCACACCGGTTGCGCTCTCTCGCCCGGCACCGGTAAACAATAACGTCAGCCACTCACCGTAGATATCTTTGCCCCAGTCGTGGGCCGGATAATGTTGTTCGGCGATCGACAGCAGCATCGGATGCCCCCACGCCCCCGCCCCGGTATGCAAATCAAAACTGAGGAGGGTGGTGGCCCGTGACAAATGCTGCGCGATGATCGTCTGCATGGTGCGATAAGACCAGCTCGGCTGATAGCCGCCAAAAAAGAAACCGTCATCGGCAACGTATTGCCCCGCTTCCACCACGCGTTTCACCGCCTGCCAGCCGTCATGCGCCAGCGCCGTCGTCAGTTGCTGGTCGGCGCGGGTGCGGTCGCCGTGGTAGATATCGTGCCACTGCGCGTAGCCCGGATTGGCCGGTAGCGGTTGGCTGAAATCAATAAAGTTACGGTTGAGATCGATATTGTCTTCATTGACCCGGCGCAGATGCGCGGCCCCCCACGGGTTGAGCAGATGGACCATCAGCACGGCGCTGTCTGCCGGTAATGCATTGACGTCCAACGCCTCCAGCCAGGCAATTTGGCAATCCGATCCGTAATAACCTTCCACGCCATGAGTGCCGGAAACCACCAGCATCAGTCGCGAAGCCGATGCCGGCCCGATTAACGCCACATCGGTATAGAGGCTTTCACCTTGTGGGCCTGACAGTGGATGGGCATAGGATGTGATAACGGCACCCTTGCGTTCAGCGGCAGTCAGGAAGCGAGCACGTTGGGGAGTATATTGCGGTAGTAACATGGTTTTTTTGGGTTCCTGCGGATCGTAGCGACGCGATTTATCGCGCAGATTTTAGCCCGAAACAGCGCGATAAATCGCGCCGCTACGATCGAATGATCAAGGGTAGACTTTAAACTTGAAGTACTTTTTCGTCAGTTGGTCGTAGGTGCCGTTTTTGTGTATTTCCGCCAGCGCCGCGTTAATCATCTTCAGATTGGCCTCATCCCCTTTGCGTAATGCAATGCCAACGCCATCACCAAAAATCTTCTTGTCGGTCAGGGTGCCCTTAATGACGTAATCCTTGCCTTCCGGCTTGGTAAGGAAGCCTTGTTCGGCAGAGACCGCATTGCTGAGACTGCCATCGAGGCGACCGGCGATCAGATCCGGATAGACTTCCATCTGATTAGGATAGGAGACCACGTTAACCCCTTCCGGTGCCCATTTGGTTTTCGCGTAGGTTTCCTGAATAGTTCCCTGCGCCACACCAATAGTTTTGCCACGCAAGGTTGCCACATCGGTCGTCAGTTTGCTGGCAGCAGGAGCCAGCAATGCGCTCGGTGTGTTGTAAAGCATATCAGTGAATGCTACCTGCTGACGGCGCTTATCCGTCATCGACATCGCAGACAGAATCGCATCGAATTTTTTTGCCTGGAGCGCCGGGATGCTGCTGTCAAAACCCATTTCTACCCACTGGCATTTCACCTTTGCCTGAGCACAAATGGCGTTTCCGAGGTCAATATCAAACCCCTGTAATGAGCCATCGGCGGCTTTCGATTCAAATGGCGGGAAGGTGGGATCAACACCCAATCGTAAAGTTTGCTGCGCCTCAGCAAGGTGGGTAAAAGCAGTTAGGGAAAGCAGTAACGCGATGGACAGGCTTTTTTTCATTTTAAACTCCGAAATGCAGGTGGGTTTCAGCACGACATGTAGATTAAATAACATGACGTTGTTATTCCCGCCAGCAAATTACCCGGTTCCACTCAGAGTAAAATCTTATATTTGTCAGGAGGTTAGCCTGGCTTTATACGCCGTTAAATTTTCCTTAATCATTAAAATATCATGCCATCCTCACCACAAATAAAAGTAAGATGTCTAATATATAAGCCTGAGAACACGAATACCTGCGTCAGCTGATGATAAAAGGATGGCTGATATAAAATCTATATAATATATTCAGGAACGAATTTCATGGATAGAATTAAAAATCCCCCTACAATAAATGTGCCTGCCTGTTCATTACAAGATAATAGTCAACCACCACTGCCTGTATCGCAAGCAACCAATGTTTCAGCTCTGCCCAGTTCAAACAACGTCACTCAAGATGACAGATTGGACGACATAGATATTTATTTGCATGGGGAGTTGCAGGGTAAGCATCTGATTATATACCTGGAGAAATTTCTACCCACTGAGACAAAAAAACGAACATTCGTAAACATTCACTTCTGCACAACCGGGAAAAGTCTACCAGGAAACTTTAAAGGAATTATAAAGCTTGACAAGCAATATTTTAAAGGCCTTTACTTTAATTGGTTTGGATTTCGCAGCGAGGGAAACGAAATAACGAACAGCATCATTGAATCCGGGAAGTTTTCTTTGAGTTGGTTTAAATTTGACATGAGTAAAGTATTATGGGTCGGAACAACCATTGACGGCCTGTATGAAGGAAAACCCTCCACAATGAAAGCTGTGAGTTTTTCTTGCATCAACATTTCTTATGGGTCGCTTAAAAACCTTATTATTATCGACCATGACAGCACCTGTATAGAAAATGCAAACTTCTCTGCCAGTCGACTGGAGAATGTCAAATTTACCTGTGGCAATAAATATTATAATTTCGAAAAAACAAGCTTTATTAATATAACAGCATCCAATCTCACGTTTGATAAAGTGAAGTTGGTCAGCGATGTCAATTTCACTGGTGCCAATATTGATAACTTGCTTTTTTTACAGATGAGTGACCTGAGTGGTTTGGTTGCTGAAAACTATAAACCTCGCAGCATCCGACTCAGTCCTGTGATGGTGAAAGATGATAAGAATATTGACCTTTACCTGGATAGCATCAATAACTCCCGAAGTGGTGCGATTTTATTTAAAATTATGGACACCGTTAAAATTGACGCGATTTGGGTTGACTGGTTAGAACAAATTGTGGAATGGACCAGTTCAATTGCTGATTTACAACAGGCATGGATGCGTTCTGCTACGCTGCGCGAATCCATCATTACACAATGCTTTAACAAAAAATGTGCGAACTCAGCGTTAATCACTTCCTTCAGAGAAAAATGGCTGTCTGATTATGGAAAAACGTCAGTACTACCCAAAACACTCCATAATGAAATAATAAAGTCGCTGAGGCATAAAAATGACAACCATCTCATCCGCAATCAATTTCTGGTCAACCAATTCATTGGGACAGATGCTGACCTGAGAGAAAGATTTTTCAAAATCCATCCTATATCGGCAATAAAATCCTATATTGAACAACATATTTTCGAATCAAACCATGAAGGAAACATCTTCCCTAATATTTTCTTCAACCATACAAATGGGGAGGCAATGTATATTTCGCCAACTGATTTCTCCTTGCTGGTCACCGAAAATCAAATTCCGGTGCATTATGCTCTGCTAAAGCATCAACCTGGGTCTGAAGCCAAAATCATCTTTTTCCCTTGCGCACCGGAAAAACTTCATAGTTTCCTCACTCACTTCCCAGCCTTACACGATTTATGGAGTCGGGCCGGTATTAACCTCGCCCCGATTATTTCATTTTTGTTCTCTGCTCAATTGGATTTGAACAATGATGAAAATGCCAGGACTATGAAAATCAAAGAACATCTGATTTCGCTACTTACCCGGAAATCCACTGCCCCCATGAAAATTACGGGTCATGATGACCAACTTTTGTTGGGTTCTGTCCTGAGACGCTTTTATGCTACTGAAGAGAACGCAGTTGCAGTCGCCAGACAATTACGCCATGAACTGATCGTTCTCACCGTGGAACGACTGGCGCTGAAAAGCAACGAACTCCAGGATAACGAAAAAAAGGTTGCCGCCTATCTTTTACTGATAAGGATGGCCGCCGAAATGTCCTCTGAGCGCTATTGCGGCATAGAAGAAGACTCTCCCGAAGCGTTACGGAGGTTGGCCGATATACTTATCGACGACCTGGTGGAATTTTGGCCGGGAATAATAGATAAAATAACCGCAGGACACTGGAAAACATGTCTTTTTCCAGGACATTCAAATGCATTCCCATGCAGTGCCATTTTGGCTGATAAAATTGGTGCCTGGCTGCCAGGTGCCGCGTCAGGAGAAAAAATCCGCAAGATGGTCCAACAATTTTATCCTTTGTGACGGTTGTCTCTGCCCGGCACCGAAATGCGCGCCACCCAGTTGCCTGGATGGCGACTTTCATTAAATAAAAGTGAAAATCTCGTCACGCGGCAGGCGGGATTTCGGTAACGCCGCGTTGAAGTCTTCATCACTGCGATAACCCAGTGACACCAGCACCACGCTGGTCAGCCCTTTTTCACGCAGTCCCAGCGCCTGATCAAGCGCACGCTGGTCAAAACCCTCCATTGGCGTGGCATCAATACCCAGCATCGCCGCACCCAGCAGCAGGCCTCCCAGTGCCAGGTAAACCTGTTTTTCCATCCATTGCGGGATATCACGTTGTTCATAGCGATGGATATCTACATAGCCACGACGGCTTTTATCCTGCCCGGCCTTCGCCTCCGGTTTCAGAAAACGGCCATCCTGCTCTTCCTGCGCCAGCACATTTTGCAGATGCGCGTCATCAAGGTCGGTGCGCATGCACAGCGCGATAACGTGCGAGGCATTCAGCACTTTGGGGCCGTTATAGACGAACGCCCCCTGGGTCGACTGAGCAATCTGCTCGCGCCCTTGCGCCGTGGCAGCCACCACAAAGTGCCAGGGCTGAGAATTGACTGATGACGGGCTGTTGCGCAGCACGTTCAACAGGGTTTCGATCTCAGCATCCGGCAGGTTTTTACCCGCAGCAAAGGCTTTCACCGTATGGCGACGCGCCACGGCATCATTCAGCGTCATAGTCTTCTCCAGAACAGTCACAGTTGAGATGGCACTACCCTATCCGCTTCGCTAACCCCACGGTTAACGAATTGTGTTTCAATACGTTAAAAACCACTCAGCACAATTTTGCCGCGTGCTCGGCCGCTTTCGATTAAGGCATGAGCCTTACGCAGATTGGCAGCATTGATGGTGCCATGATGAGCACCTGCGGTGGTTTGCAATGTTCCTGCGTCAATCAACGCGCTGACTTGCTGCAAAATATCATGCTGACGCTGCATATCGGCGGTATGGAACAACGAGCGGGTAAACATCAATTCCCAGTGCAGTGAGATGGCTTTACGCTTCAACGGCACCACGTCCAGCGACTCAGGATCGTCAATCAACGCCAGTTTGCCCTGCGGAGCCAGCACATCAATTAACTGTGGATAGTAGCTGTCGGTATGGGTCAGGCTGGCGACATAGCGTACGTCGGCAATGCCTGATGCGGCCAACTGCTCAGCTAACGGTTTGTGGTGGTCAATAACATGGTGTGCGCCGAGTGAACGTACCCAGTCTGCCGTTTCCGGACGCGACGCTGTGCCAATCACTGTTAACCCGGTCAGCTTCGCCGCGAGTTGCGTCAGCATCGACCCTACGCCGCCAGCCGCGCCAATAATCAGCAACGCTGCATGTTCTTCCGGCTGCACCTCCAGGCGATCAAATAACAACTCCCAGGCGGTTAACGCGGTAAGCGGCAGTGCGGCGGCATCAGCAGCGCTCAGCGATTGCGGTTTATGTCCGGCGATACGCTCATCCACCAGGCCATATTCAGCGTAACTGCCGGGGCGAGTGATATCACCGGCATAAAAGACTTCATCACCGGGTTTGAACAGGGTTACGGCTTCGCCCACCGCTTCCACCACACCCACCGCATCCCAACCGAGAATGCGAGGTTGATCGGTTGGCGCACCGGCACGCACCTTGGTGTCCACCGGATTAACGGCAATGGCGTTAATTTTCACCAGCAGGTCACGCGCACCCGGCTGCGGTTTCGTCACATCGAGATCGTAGAGGGCATTTTCATCAGAAATCGGTAAACCGTTTTGGCTGTAAACAATGGCTTTCATGTTGAGGTTCCTTATTCTTCAAGGGTTTTAGCGAATAACGCGTAGCCTACGCCGCCTTTACAGGGTTAAAAACGCCACTTGCAGAGCAACACTTTCACTTTTAGAGTGAAAATCCACTGTCGCTGGGATGATGCAATGATTCGACTGGAAGATGTGACCTTATTTGTACGCTCCGCCGCGCTCGGCAGTTTTTCCCGTGCCGCGCGTGAGGCCGACCTGTTGCCTGGCCAGGTAAGCGCCGCGATTCAACGCCTGGAACGCGAGTTGGATAAACGGCTGTTTGCTCGCTCCACGCGAAGCCTGCGATTGACGGCGGAAGGAGAGAAATACCTGCCTTATGCGCAGGAGATGCTGGCACTGATGCAGGCTGGTGCTGACAGTTTGCAAAGCCAGGATGATGCGTTGTCCGGTGAACTCAAGATCGCGCTACCGTCCGATATCGGCCGCAATATCGTGCTGCCGCTGATAACCCAGTTTTGCCGCGAACACCCGTCCCTGTCGGTGCGATTGTCCCTTTCCGACCAGATCAGTGATGTATTCCGTGATCCGGTCGATATCGCTATCCGTTACGGCAAACTTGACGACAGCAGCTACGTCGCGTTGCCGCTGGCGGAGGATAATCGTCGTGTACTGGTGGCCGCACCCGCCTGGCTCGATCAACATGGCCGCCCGGAAAAACTGGAGGATCTTGCCCACCATCATTGCCTGCTCTTTGTCATGAACGGCCATGTGTATGACAAATGGACCTTTCCTCAGGAAGGCATGCGTCGTCAGATTACGGTAAAAAGCCGCTTATTATGTGATGACGCTGACGTGGCGCGCCGTTGGGCGGTGGCAGGAATGGGGATCGCCTATAAATCCTGGCTGGATGTTTGTGGTGATGTACAGGCCGGTCGGCTGGAAGTGGTGCTTCCGCACCAGCCTGGCGAAAGCACCCCACTGCATCTGATCTGCCCTCATCGCAAACAGTTCTCCCCGGCGATTCGCGCCTTGTATCAGGTGTTACGCACCCATCTGCGCGCGCTGACCGCGCAATTGGCGGCCTGATGGGTACTGCGCGATAAATCGCGCCGCTACAACCCGCACAACATCGTGCGTACCTGTCTCACGGTGACAGTTGCACCTGTTACACCCTGTCACAGCGAGACAGCTCCCGCGCAGAAGGGCCAATTTAATCTATTGATTTAAAATAAAATTATTCACCACTCCCCCTGGCACAGTTCTCGCTATAGCCACGCTGAGCTTCTGCACCGGCCACCCGCGTGGCAATGGACAGAAATAATGCCAGCCTCAAGGAGAACAACATGAAAGCGGCACGTTGGTATAAAGCACGCGATATTCGCGTCGATGATATTGAAGAACCCCAGGTCACTGCCGGTAAAGTTAAAATCAAAGTCGCATGGACCGGCATTTGCGGTAGCGATTTGCATGAATACATCGCGGGTCCGATTTTCGTCCCAGTGGAAAAACCCCACAAAATCAGCCATGACATCGCTCCTATCGTCCTCGGCCATGAGTTTTCCGGCCAGGTTGTTGAGGTCGGTGCAGGTGTCACCAAAGTGAAACCCGGCGACCGCGTGGTGGTCGAGCCGATCCTCTCCTGTGGCGAATGCCCGGCCTGTCGCGAAGGCAAATACAACCTGTGCGGCGACCTCGGCTTCCACGGTCTGTCCGGCGGTGGCGGCGGTTTTGCCAGCTTCACCACCGTGGCGGAGCATATGGTGCACCGTATGCCAGATGCCCTCTCATACGAACAAGGCGCGCTGGTGGAACCGGCTGCCGTGGCGTTGCATGCCGTGCGCATGAGCAAACTGAAAGCGGGCGACAAAGCTGCCGTGTTTGGTGCCGGCCCGATTGGCCTGCTGGTGATTGAAGCACTGCGTGCCGCAGGCGCTGCCGAAATCTACGTGGTGGAACTGTCCCCTCAGCGCGCAGAGAAAGCGCGTGAACTGGGTGCCAAAGTGGTGATCGATCCCAGCAAAGAAGATGCCGTGGCGAAGATCCGCGAGTTGAGCAACGGCGGCGTGGATGTAGCTTATGAAGTGACCGGCGTTCCAGTGGTGCTGAAACAATGTATCGACAGCACCACCTACGAAGGCGAAACCATCATCGTCTCGATCTGGGAAGGCGAAGCCTCCTTCCATCCCAACAAAGTGGTACTGAGCGAACGTAGCGTCAAAGGTATCATTGCCTATCGCCACATTTTCCCGGCGGTGATGGAACTGATGGCCCAGGGCTACTTCCAGGCCGACAAACTGGTGACGAAACGTATTGAACTGGCCGATCTGGTCGAACAGGGATTTGAAGCGCTGGTGAAAGAGAAACAGCAGGTCAAAATTCTGGTGCGCCCACCGCAGTGATAACCCTCGGGCCAGCCAGGCTGGCCCGTCTCTATTGCCGCTCTGGCAACTGAATACCTAACCGTTGCAGACGACGATACAGTGTCATGCGGCTGATACCGAGCTGGCGTGCCGCAGCGCTGATATTCCAGTGCACCGTGCGCAGTTGACGCAACAACGCTTCGTGCTGGTCATCGCTCGCAGGCGGCTGGAATGGCGCGACAAAGCACAGCGTATCAGGTAAGTCGTCCCACTCAATGACCCCGCTTTCACACATCGCCAGCGCGTACTGCAACGCATGATTAAGCTCACGCAGGTTCCCCGGCCAGCGATAATTGACCAGCGCCTGACGTGCCCGATCGCTGAGTTGCGCCCGCCCTGCCAGCATCTGCTCAATCAGCCAGTTGATATCTTTCCGTTCCCGCAGTGGTGGCAGGTGAACGCAGGCGCCTTGCAGGCGGTAAAGCAAATCTTCGCGGAATAACCCGTCAGCGACCCGTTGCGCCAGTGGATGGTGCGAAGCCGACAGCACGCGGATATCCACCTTTTGCGGCTGCCGCGCCCCAATGGGCGTCACTTCCTGCTCGGACAGCACGCGCAGCAGACGTGTCTGCATCTCCAGCGGCATATCGCCGATTTCATCCAGAAACAACGTACCGCCCTCGGCTGCCTGGATCAGGCCACGTCGCGCTTTACTCCCCGCCCCGGAAAAGCTGCCGGGCAGATGGCCAAACAATTCGCTTTCCAGCAGGCTGGCGGGGATTGCCGCACAGTTAACTGCAACGAATGGGCCTTTGCATCGTGGGCTGGCCTGATGAAAAGCGCGGGCAAAATACTCTTTACCGCTACCGGTTTCCCCCTGCACCAGCACATGCAGCGATGAGTCGAGCAAACGCGTGGCACGGCGCAGCTGTTGATCAAGTTGCGGGTCGCCACCGCTTAACGCGGCGAGTTTTGGTGACAACGTCACGCCTGTTGCGGGCGTTGGCCGCACCGGGTGTATTGTCTGCGCATAAAAACGCTGCTGTCCGCTGATATCTTCCAACTGCGGGGTATAAAGCAACTGTTCCATCGGGCCGGGAAACAGCGCGGAGAGCGGTAACCCAAGCGGTTGTGGGTGCGCTTTCAGCCAATGCCTCGCCGCCGGATTCAGTCCTGTCAGACGACCATGCGCATCAAACGCCAGCAAAAACTCCGGTTCGATATCATGCCAGGCAGGATTGCGGCTCAGCTTCAGCACCCAGTCGTGACGATGGCGGTGCAGCAACCAGGCATTTTCGATTTTCTGTGCCTGCTGCTGTGCCAGTTGCATCACCAGATGCTGGCTGGTACGCGGCTGAGGTGAGGTCAGCGCAGAAATATCGAGTACCGCCTGGAGATCCCCCTGGGAATCGAACAACGGCACGGCGCTGCACGTCAACGGAATATGAGTCGCATCAAAATGGTCAGTTTGATGGATGGTGATGGCCTGCCGCGTGGCAAGCGCGGTACCCACGGCACAGGTGCCGGATAGCGCCTCTGACCACTGCGCGCCAAGAAACAGCCCCGCGCGCCGCAAGCTGATTTCTGCGTTAACGTCGCCAAGATAATCAACGGCAACGCCCTGGGCATCGGCCAGCAGCAAAATGTAACCGGCCGGGGCAATCTGCTGATAAAGCTTATCCAGGCCCGGCTGCGCGACAAACCGCAGTTCTTCCAGCTGTTGACGATGCTCACGCAACTGCCCCGCAGGGAGAATACGCGCTTCCTGCAAACGGCTGGGATCGAGGCCGTGGTGATTGACACAGCGTAACCAGGATGCCTGAACGGCATCACTGCCTTGCGGATTCAACACCTGCGCCGTCGTCGCCTGCTCGACGCTGGCAACCACGTTGGCGATATGTTCGCGCTGGCTCAGATTCACAGCCTTTCTCCTGCGTTACACCCCGGATAAGTGGAGCCACAGCATAGCGAATTAACACCTAATTAACAGATCTGGCGTAGAAAAATGTCACCTGGCACGAAATAACCCTAAATCGGAACTTAATCCGCTACAGAGGGAATTATGGCGCTTTCACACGAACTGATGTTGATCTACACCACCTATTTTGTGGCTACTGCCAGCCCGGGTCCGAGCAACATGGCGATTATGGGCACAGCGATGAAACAGGGGCGTGGTGCGGCTCTGGCACTGGCGGGCGGTGTGATTGGTGGCTCGATGCTGCTGGTGCTGGAGATCGGCGGCGGGTTGTATCTGCTGTGGCTGGCAAGCGTCGCGGCGCGATCTATCGCGCTGTTTTTCACCCACACGATAAATCGCGCCGCGACGAATTTTGTTTAAATCAGGAATTGCCCGGCTTGCTGTCGGCCACTTCACTGAACGCCGGTTTCTGTTTGGACACAGAATAAACGACGTTTTTCGGACCTTTAGGATCGGTTGTCACGTCCACAGACTGAATTGTCACACGGCCAAAACCAAACAGCGTCTGCACGTAGCCACCGATTTTGTGTTTACCGGCTGAAACGTGGATCAATTTATCTTCGCCTTTCGTCAACAGACCGGCGTCCTGACCATCTACCGTCACATAAATCGCAGAACCATCATCGGTACGTGTCACTTCATGGGTAACGTTGATGATGGTCGGGCCTTGCTCGAACGGCGACGCGATATCATTCGTGGAGATAGGGGCCGGAGTCGTAGTCGACGCAGTGTTGCTGGTGGCGTGGCGCGCGCAACCAGTCAGTAATGTCGCAGCCATCAGGCTGGCAAGTGTAAGACGCGAAAACATCGTGACGAAAAACCTATTCTGAATAAGAAGCATTTATTTTAGCGTGTGACGAGAAGTGATGACAGTCACACAATTCCAGTATTTTCCGAATTCAGACGCAATCCGAACAGTTCATCGCACGCAATGCCAAAAGGTGGCGGTTTTCCCGCCACCTGCTGACACGAGATGATTGCGTGATACATCACGTCGCTACTGCAACGCGTAACGCGTCATCGGTGCCACCTGCTGAATCAGCCCATTCGCTTTCATATATTGCGCGAAAGCCTGATAACGCTGCGTATCCAGCGTTGCGCTGTGGCTGGCAAAATACGGCAACGTCGCCTGCCAGCCCTGACGATTCAGTGGCGTATTCAGTTCAGGATATTGCTTAATAAACGCCTGCCATGCCTGCTCAGGGTGTGCGCGTAACCAGGCGACACCGGCATCCAACCCGCGCAGAAACGCCGGGATACGTTTATCCTGCGCCGCCGTTTTCTGATTCGCCAGAATGATCAATTCGTCATAAGCCGGAACGCCAAAATCTTCCGGCTTAAAGACTACCGGCTTCGCGCCTTTGTCTTGCAGGTCCAGCAACTCATAGTTGCGGTACACCGTCATGGCCCCGTCAATTTTGTGCGTCAGCAGCGCCGACACCGCATCCATATTAAGGTTGATCAGTTTGACTGAGTCCGGGTCAACCCCCTGCGATTTCAGCATGTTGCGAATAGCGACATCCTCAAAGCCAGGGATGGCATAACCGAGCGATTTCCCGGCAAAATCCTTGAGTGAATGGATATCAGCGGAAACGGTGGTCAGGGTGTTTAACGGCTGATTGATCAGCGTACCCACGCGAATGACCGGGACGTCTTTATCCACCAGCGTGTAGAGCTGCGGTTGATAGCTGATCGCCAGATCGGCCTTACCGGCCGCCAGTAGCAAGGGCACTGAAGCGGAGTCAGCCGGGGCGATCATCTCCACATCCAGCCCCTCTTTTTTAAACGCGCCGCTGTATTGCGCGGCAAAAATGGCTGCATGATTCGGGTTAACGAACCAGTCGAGCAGCAACCGAACTTTTTCGTTCGCCTGAGCAACGCTGGAGGTCACCAGCAGTAATAACGCGGTTATCACCGTACCGAGGTTTTTCAAAATGCATCCTTATGTTGAGTGCCAGAGGGTTTTCTTACGTAGCAGGGCGACGCCGCCAGACAACAGCAACGCCAGAATCAGTAACAACAACAGCGCGGCGAAGCTGGTGGCGGTTTCCAGCCGGGCGTTGGACTGCATCATCAGGTAGCCCAGTCCTTCGCTGGCCCCTACCCATTCGCCAATCACCACGCCAATCGGCGCCAGCACCACCGCCATCTGTAAACCGGAGAAAAATTGCGGCAGCGCGGCGGGCCAGCGCACCTGCCAGAACAGGCGAAAGCGTGAAGCATTGAGGGTTTGCGCCAGCTCCAGCCAGCCCGGCGGTGTGCGGCACAGGCCATCAAACAAGGAGAGACACAGAGGAAAGAACAGGATTAACGCCGCCACCACCACTTTGGACGCGATGCCAAACCCCAGCCACAGCACCAGTAGCGGGGCCAGCGCAAACACCGGAATCGCCTGGCTGGCGGTGACCAGCGGAAACAGCAAGCGGCGTATCGTTGGACTTCCCGCCATCAGCACGGCAAAAACTATCCCCGCACCGACGCCCAACAACAGCGCCAGCACCATTTCCGCCAGGGTATATAACAAGTGATGCCACAGCAGCGCGCGATGCAGCCACAACGCCTCCAGCACCGCCTGCGGCGCGGGCAACAGAAAATTTGGCACGCCACTGTGGCGCGCCAGCAGCCAGGCGCATAACAACACCGCCAATAAGTAAATGGCGCTAAACAGATTTTTCTTCATCTTGATTCAATCGGGTAAACAACTGGCCCTGCGCCTGCAACAGGCCGGGATCATCGATCGTGCGGGGAGCCGCGCCGTCTGGCACCGGCCAGGCTTCGATCCGCAACGGCTGGCCACTCAGCAGCAGAATGTCATCCGCCATGCGGCAGGCTTCCAGCGGGTCATGCGTCACCAGCAGCACGGTTTTCCCCTGCAACAACGTCGCGGTCAGCGTTTGCAGGCTGAGTTTGGTCATCACATCCAGAGTGGCAAAAGGTTCATCCATCAGTACCACATCACGTTCGGCGTACAGGGTGCGCGCCAGCGCCACGCGTTGCCGCATACCGCCAGAAAGCGTCTCGGGCCGGGCATGAGCAACATCGGCCAGTTTGACCTGCTCCAGCAGATGCAAGGCCCGTGCGCGGTCTGGCTTTTCGCCATTCAGCCGTGCCACCAACATCACGTTGTCCTGCACCGACAACCACGGATAGAGCAAATCCTGCTGCCCCATCCAGGCCACGCTGTCGCTGATGCCACGTATGCTGCCCTGTTGCGGTTGCAGCAAACCGGCCACCAGACGCAGCAAGGTACTTTTGCCAATGCCGCTGCGCCCCAGCAACACCGTGGTTTTACCGCCACGCAGCCGCAAATCGAGGTGCTGACATAGCGGGTGCCCTCCCCAGCTAAAACTGAGATCGTGCAGCGTAATATCCGGGTTCATGGTCGATTGGCCGCCAGAATCGCCAGTCGGGTGCAGCCACGCTGCGCCAGCGCGCTTGCCGCCTGGGCAGCACGAATCCCGCTGGCGCACACCAGCACAATGCGCCGATCAGCAGGTGGCTGCCAGGCGTCAAGTTGTTGTGGCAGAATGCGTTGCGCCCAGGCCGCCACGCTAACCGGGGCTTCCTCGCGACTCCGCAACTCGACAATGCAATCTTCAGCGCTGAGAAGTCGGGTATCAATAAAGGGCACGCCAGGTTGATCCGGCTCGCCTGCGCCATCAAAACGGAACTGGCGAAAATGCCAGTGCACAAAATCGCAGTTGACCAGGCAACCCAGCGGCGAAGGTGCAAACCCCAGCAACACACTGAGTGCCATCTGCGCCTGTAACGCCCCGAGCGCGGCGACGGCCGGTCCCATCACGCCTGCGGTGTTGCAGTTGGCTGCACTGGTGGGTAAACATGGAAATAGCGCGCGGTAACTCGGTGCTGAACCGCAAAATCCGCCGACATAACCCTGTCGCCCCAGTACCGACGCGCTGATCAAAGGGATACCCAATGGATGGCAGGCATCCGACAGTTGATAGGTCACGGCGAAGTTATCCGCTGCGTCGATCACCAGATCGATATTATGTAGCGCCTGCTGCACATTGCTGGCGGTTAAGGACAACGGCAACGGCTCCACCCGCACCAGTGGGTTACGCCGCAGCAACGCGCGCTGCGCGCTGGTGACTTTAGGTTGCGCCACATCCTGCATATCAAACAGCGTCTGACGGTGCAGATTGTGCAGCGCCACCTCATCGTCATCGTACAGGCGGATATAACCGACACCCGCTCCCACCAACAACGGCAGGAGCGTGGAACCCAGCCCACCCGCGCCCACCACCAGCACCCGAGCCTGACTCAGCCGCTGCTGCCCCTGCTCGCCAATCTCTGGCAACATCATCTGACGTTGGTAGCGATCCATGATTACCCTCCTCCGCCGAAAGTCGCCAGGCCAAAGATCGGCGTGGAGGCGGCAGCCATATCGCGTTTCTCCATCAGGCCACCGTCATGGGCAGCTTTTCCTGCCTCGATCGCCTGGCGAAAGGCTCCTGCCATCCGCACCGGGTCACCCGCTTTAGCCACTGCGGTATTGAGCAGAATGGCATCGAAACCCAGCTCCATTGCCTGTGCTGCCTGCGAGGGGGCACCGATGCCCGCATCGACAATTAACGGAACATCACGGAACCAGGCCCGCATCGCGCGCAGGCCATCAATGTTACGTAGCCCCTGACCGGAACCGATGGGTGCGCCCCACGGCATCAGCACTTCGCAGCCGGCTTCAAGCAATTTTTCACCGACGATCAAATCTTCAGTGGTGTAGGGGAATACCTGAAAGCCATCGGCGCAAAGGATGCGTGCCGCTTCCACCAGCGCGAAGGGATCAGGTTGTAGCGTGTCGGCATGGCCGATCACCTCCAGCTTGATCCACGGGGTGTTAAACAATTCACGCGCCATCTGCGCTGTGGTCACGGCTTCCTGCACCGTGTGGCACCCGGCGGTGTTCGGCAGCACGCGTACATCCAGTTGCGCAAGTAGTTCACGGAAGGCGGCCCCAGCGGCCCCTTCACGCCGCAGACTGACAGTAATGATCTCGCTGCCGCCAGCCGCAATCGCCTGCTGCAAAATTGCCGGTGAGGGATAACCTGCGGTACCAAGCAGAAAGCGGGATTGCGGTTCAAAGCCATAAAACATCATTAGCCCCCCTGCATCGGTGATAACACTTCGAGCTGACAACCCTCTTCCAGTTGCTGACTGTCGTAGCGGGATTTGGGGACAAAAGTACCGTTGTAGGCGGTTGCCACGCAGGCCACGTCAATCTGCTGCTCACGCAGCAGTTCGGTCAGGGTACGGGCGGCCGTCAGCACCGGGCGACCGTTAAGCTGAATATTCATGAAGTTGTTCCGAAGTTAAACGCTGCATCAGTTGTTCCGCCATCAGCGGAGCCAGCAGGAAGCCGTGGCGGTACATCCCGTTAAGGTAAAATGTCCCGTTTTGATAGTGAATTTCCGGCAGATTTGCCGGATACGCCGGACGCAAACCGCTGGCGCTTTCGACAATACGCGCTTCGGCCAACGCCGGGTGGATGGCCCAGGCCGCGCTCAGCAACTCCATCATGGCACGGGCGCTGATCGGGCTGGCATCATGGCTTTCGACCATAGTTGCACCGAGCATAAAATGGCCGCCGCGACGCGGCACCAGATAGCAGGGAAAGCGCGGATGCAGCAGACGAATCGGGCGTGAGAAGCGCACCTCATCGCTGTGTAAAATCAACATCTCGCCACGCACCGCCCGCAGGCCTGGCAACGCTGTTGCCGCATGGATGCCCCGGCAGTCAATCACCTGCCCCGACGGCTTCCCGTGGTGAAAAGCCACCCCACGTTGCTGCAACTTTTCACGCATTTCATTCAGTGCCAGGCGAGGATCGAGATGCCCCTCCTGCGCAAAAAACAGACCACGGGCAAAGCGCCCGGCGAGGGCTGGCTCCACGTCTGCCGGATCAATCCATTGATGTTGTTCGGTCATGCGGGCAAAGCGGTTCAGTTCCTGGCTGTCGCGTGGTGGTGCCACCACCAGCGTGCCCTGATGTTCAACGCAACTGACGCGTTGTTGCCACCAGGCTGCGGAGTGCTGCCCCAGCTCAATGACGGCGCGTGGTGCGCTTTCTGCTTCACACCAGGGTGCGAGCATACCCCCGGCAAACCAGGAGGCGGGCTGACGCGTGTCATCACTAATCACTTCAAGCTGTTCACCGCGTTCGACGAGTAAGGTCGCCACACACAGGCCCGCAACACCGCCACCGAGTACAGACCAGCGGCTCATAGCGGGTATTCCGTAATACAAAGGGGAGAATTCACATCGGCCTCTCAGTTTTCGCACTGAGACCCGGGATACAGGAGGAGGGAAATGACACGCGCAACGGAAAAACGTCCCGATGTCAGACAGCCGAAATGACAGGCTGTCAGTCTTCCTACGCCAGTATCAACTGGGTCAGGTTCAAAGGGTCGCTAAGCCGCGCAGTGCGCTTTTAGCCTCTCAGTCTCTTGAGCGAGACTCCCCCGACGCGTCTATTTGTATTGCAGCCGCCAGGCTACGTCAAGTGTAAGCCCGGCAACAAAGCCTAACCTTTAAAAATTCCCTGTTTCAGGTTCATCCATTTTTCTCCATGATTTGCGCGTATTCTCGTCCCCTCATCCTGAAATCCGGCAGGTAAATTATGTGTGCTGATTCAATCATTTCAGCCATTCTGGTGTGTATATTCGGCGTGATCATTTTGTGGGTGGTGTTCTGCCCCTGAGCCGTCAGGCAAAATAAGAGTAGCGATGCCAGGTGAGCAGCGGAATTTTGCTGTCACTGAACGACTGACCGCTGCCCGGCTGTTGCAACAGGGCGAGGCACAGATCGATCTCCCGACGAATATCATGGCCGAGCACCAAATCCAGGGTGCCGTTCTCCAGCAGCAGTCGGCTCGCTTCACTCAATTCATGGCCGATAAATATCACCTGATCCTGTACGCCAAAATCGGTTAACGCGCGCGCCACCCCTTCGTTACCGCCTGCGGTGTTGTAGATCCCTGCCAACGGGTTCCCCCGCTCCAGCCATTTTTTTACGCTGAGATACGCGGTTTCCGCTTCGTCGTTAATGTTGACGCGATCACGAATGGTTAACCAGGGGAATGCCTCGCGCAACACGCGGCGAAAGCCAATCTCACGCTCCTCCTGGGTACGATAGGTCGAACTACAAATCAGCAGAATATTGCCCGATTGCTGTGCGGGCAGCATACGGCCCATAAACCAGCCCGCAGTGGCTCCGGCAGCGACCTGATCGATACCCACATAGGCGCTGCGCCGCGAATTGGGCAGATCGCTGGTCAGACAAATGACCGGGACCCCATCATCAATCGCCGCTTTAACCGCACGATTTATTTTTACCTCATCGCGACACACCAGGATGATGCCGCTACTGGTGGCGGCTCGCCGGGTAATCAGTTGGCTGAAGCGTTCGGCATTGAATTGCACGTTCGGCACGCTATCGAGGCTGAAATGGAGCTGGGGATAATCATTGATAGCAGCGCGTACCTGTTGCTCCACCTGATGGAGAAAACTGGAACCGGATTCGCAAATAATCGCAATGCGCGTTCTGTTAGCACTCGGGTTGCCGGTATCTGCGTTCAATCCCAGCCGCTGCATCGCGTCTGCCACTTTTTTGCGCGTCACTTCCCTTACGCCTTCGCGACCATTCAGCACCCGGTCAACGGTGGCGGGACTGACGGCAGCTTCCTGCGCGATTTGTTTGATCGACGGCGATTTCCAGTGATGTTGCTTCATGGCATGTCCTGATGTCATCTACCTCACAGGCAATCAGTATCCGTACATCCTGGCAAAAAGCCAAATCCATCAAGCGCATGAAATACAAGTAATTATTCACATTTGATGTTAGTTACATCAAAAAAGCCTGTGATCTACCTCATCAATTCATCACGCCGCCGGGGCTTTGTTTTGACTTGATCTGCACCCGCATCGATTAATAACGCCACAACCTTTCTACCCCCGAGGAATAACCAATGCTGAATGTCGCTTTATTGGGTGCCGGTCGTATCGGCCAGATCCACGCAGGAAATATCGCCGCCCATCCGCAGTGTCGGCTGGCGTATGTTATGGATGTCTATGCTCCGGCAGCGACAGCGTTGGCCGAGAAGTATGGCGCGACAGTTGCCGACCTCGCCACCATCCTGGCAGACAGCAGCATCGATCTGGTGGCGATTTGCAGTGCCACCAACACTCATGCCGATTTGATTGAAGCCGCCGCGAGAGCGAACAAAGCCATCTTCTGTGAAAAACCGGTCGATCTCAGCCTGGCGCGCGTGCAAAGCTGCCTTGCCACGGTGCGGGAAGCAGGTGTGCCGTTGATGATTGGTTTTAACCGCCGTTTTGATCCCAGCATGGCACACCTGCAATCCAGCCTGCGCGCCGGGGAGATTGGCAGCACCGAGCTGGTGACCATCAGCTCGCGCGATCCGGGTGCACCACCGCCGGAATACGTGAAAGTCTCCGGTGGCTTGTTCCGCGATATGACGATTCACGATTTTGATATGGCACGCTGGTTACTGGATGAGGAACCCGTCTCGGTATATGCCTCCGCTTCAGCGTTGGTTGATCCCCAAATCAAAGCGGCAGGCGATGTCGATACCGCCGTGGTCACCCTGACCTGTGCCAGCGGCAAAATGGCGGTGATCACCAACAGCCGTCGCGCCAGCTATGGTTACGATCAACGCATTGAGGTCCACGGTAGCGAGGGGATGTTAGCAGTGACCAATCAACTGGAAAGTCAGTTGGTGAAATCGGTGGCGATGGGGGTCGTGGCGCAAAAACCGCAGCACTTTTTCCTGCAACGCTACGCCGAAGCCTATCGCAACGAGTTAGCGACCTTTATTGAGGCACTGGCAAAAGGGGAAGGAGAATACCCGAGTGGGAATGATGGCTTGCAGGCCCTGCTGCTGGCTGATGCGGCGCTGGCATCGTTGAAAACCGGTAAACCGGTAGCACCGGCATCGTTGTTATAAGCGATAAAATTTTGCACCTATGTAGCGGCGCGATTTATCGCGCAAATGAGAACAGAGGAGGCCATCAGGCCTCCCCTTTATAACTTAACGCTGAGGATGATTCACTTCCAGCGGACGCAGATCAAACACCAATACTTCCGCATCTTTGCCGTTAGCGAATTGCAGCGCGGTTTCGTTACGTACGCGCGCACCGTCTCCGGCGTTAAACACCACACCGTTCACTTCGATGCTGCCGCGCGCCACATGGATGTAAGCATAGCGGTCGGCATCCAGCGCCAGGGTCTGCTGCTCGGCACCATCAAACAATCCGGCATAGATACGGATATCCTGGCGGATACTCAGCGAACCGGCATCACCCTCGGGCGATACAATCAGACGCAGCTGACCACGTTTGTCACCTTCAGCCACCGAAATCTGCTGGTAGCCAGGCTGGGTGCCGCGTTCTGCCGGTACGATCCAGATTTGCAGGAAATGCACGTTTTCCGCTTTAGAGTGGTTAAACTCGCTGTGCGTCACACCGTTACCGGCGCTCATCAACTGCACGTCACCGGGGACAATCACTGAACCGGTGCCCATAGAGTCTTTATGCTCCAGCGCGCCTTCCAGCACATAAGAGATAATCTCCATGTTGCTGTGCGGATGCGCACCAAAACCACGACCCGGTGCCACCTGGTCATCGTTAATCACCAGCAAATCTGAGAAACCGGTTTGTTTCGGGTCCCAGTAGTTAGCGAACGAGAAGGTATGGCGTGAATGCAACCAGCCGTGGTCACCAAGGCCGCGCTGGGCTGACAATCGTTGTTCAATCATGGTCTGCTCCTCAAATTTGTTGGTGGAAGACGATTTCGCTTCCTGATGGGACTCAGTATACGTAAACTGAAACGCCCAACAATGCGTTGCATTGACAATGACTGTCACCAATAAGTGGACAATATGCAGATAGATGACCTGCGCATTTATGTCGCCGTAATTAAAGCCGGTAACTTCACTGCGGCTGCCGAGCAGTTGATGCTTTCCAAACAATATGTCAGCCGCCGCATAGCCGCGCTGGAGGAGTCACTCGGGGCGCGCCTGCTCAATCGCAACACGCGCAAGTTGTCGGTGACAGATAACGGCCAGCTGTTTGCCCGCCATGCGCAGCGCATTCTGGATGATGTGCAGGAAGCGGAGTTGGCGGTATCCGGACGCCGTCAGGTGCTCCAGGGCAGTTTCCGTCTGAGCGTGCCGATGTCATTTGGTATCAGCCATCTTTCGCCCTATATCGCTGAATTCCTCAGCCTGCATCCGGCGTTGCAATTCCAGGTGGAGCTGGCAGACCGCTATGTCGATATGATTGGCGAAGGTTTTGATATGGCGATTCGCATCGGGACCCTGCCCGACTCCACCCTGATTGCCAAAAAGTTGGGTGAGTTTCGCCGGGTGATTTGTGCCAGCCCGCGCTACCTGCAAGGAGCCGATGCACCACGTAAACCTGACGATCTGCTCGATCACGCCTGTCTGCGCTATGGTCGCGAGAGCCAGACCGGCTGGGAACTGTTCCGGGGTGAACAGCGTGAGGTGATTAACGTGCAGGGACCGATGGTCAGCAACAACGGGGAGATGCTGCGCGATGCAGCGATGGCCGGGCTGGGACTGATTCTGTTACCTGAATTTATCGTCGCTCCTGCCCTCGCCAGTGGCGATTTAGTGACGGTGCTGGATGACTGGCACCCTTCTTCGTTGAGCCTGAATGCGTTGTATCCGCAGCATCGTCAGCGTAGTGAGGTGAACCGGGTTTTTATGGCGTTTTTGCAGCAGAAGCTGGCTTAAACGTAGCTATATTCCGTAGCGGCGCGATTTATCGCGCGCCTTTGACATCATGAACGCGGACTGAATGCGCGATAAATCGCGCCGCTACGAATATCATCGCGTTTGCTTTGCCAGCAGCGCCGCGCCCCGCATCCCGCCATCATGGGCAAAGCGTCCCGGCACCACCAGCGGCTGGGTGCTACGGCGCAACACATACCCTTGCACCACGTCATCCAGCGCAGCAATCAATGGCGTCACAGATGCCAGCCCGCCGCCGACCACCACCACCGATGCGCCGGTCATATTGATACAGTACGCCAGCGGTTGCCCCACCAGTTGCAACCAGGCGCTGATGGTTTTCTCCGCCAGCGCCTCCTGTTGTTGCCAGCGCGCGATAATATCGATACTGGTCGCCATTTCGCCATGCAACACCCGGTGCAGATTCTCCATGCCGCGAGCACCGCCCCAGCTATCCAGACACCCTTTTTGTCCACAGGGACAGGACAAACGGGGCAGGCGATGCCACTCACCGGCAATTTCTACCTCGGTCAGGGCGATCGGGCCATGTCCCCATTCACCGGTTAAACCATTTTGCCCGATGATAATGCGGCCATCAGCCACCAGACCACCACCCACGCCAGAACCCAGGATGGCACCAAACACCACCTTATGCCCCTTTCCCGCCCCGGCTAAGGCTTCCGCCAGGGTGAAACAATCAGCGTCGTTATGCACCACTACCTGACGTTGCAATTCAACGCTCAACTCCTGCGCCAGTTTACGTTGATGAAAGGCCGGAATATTGCTGGCAAAGATTTCACCGCTATCCGGTGTGACAATACCGGCAGTGGAGATCGCCACCGGGCTGCTGGCGCTAAAATGCGCGTGATGCTGCTCGATCATGCTGCGCATCAGCCGGATAAATTCAGGCCAGGCGCTGGTCGGCATCTTCTCCTGACCGAGCAAGGTCAGTTCACCGTCTCCCTGCACTTTCCCCAGTTTGATAAACGAACCACCTAAATCGAAACAAATCACTGTATTCATAAACGCTTATCCATCACATCGCGTAAGCCGTCACCCAGCACGTTAAAGCCGAGTACGGTAATCAAAATCGCCAGACCAGGGAAAAGTGACACGTAGATATTCAGACCGAGAAAATTGCGACCATCGCTCATCATGGTGCCCCATTCCGGCATGGGGGGCTGCACCCCCAATCCCAGAAACGACAGGCTGGCGGCAGAGAGTACCACCGCCCCCGCCGTCAGGGTGGATTGCACAATCAGCGGGCCAATCGAGTTACGCAAAATATAGTGGGTGATAATGCGCGGATAGCGCACTCCCAGCATATGCGCCGCCTCGATATACTCCATATTTTTCAGTCCCAGCGTCAGATTGCGGCTCAGACGTGCATACACCGGGATGGAGAACAACGAGATGGCGATCAGCATATTGGTTAAGCCTTCGCCCAACACGCTGACAATCAGAATCGCCAGTACGATACCGGGAAAGGCGAAGATGATGTCCATCAGCCACATGATTGCCGCATCCAGTTTACGCCCCGCCAGACCCGAGATAATGCCAAGCGGAATACCGATCACCATCGAAATCGCCACGCTCAGGCACACCTCAAACAGCGAGATACGCGCGCCAAAAATCACGCGCGAGAAAATATCCCGACCATAATCATCAGTGCCAAACCAGTGGGCGGCGGAGGGAGCCTGTAAGGTGTTGAGCAGATCCTGTTCAATCGGGTCCCAGTGGGTGATCCAGGGAGCAAGCAACGCAGCCAGCACCACCAGCAACACCAGCCCGCCCCCGATCGCAATTGACGGATACATCGCCAGAAAGTGCAGCAATTTTCTGCTGCGCGAGCGACGCGGCAGCACGGTCGTTTCGAAGCTGTTCATCAGTCGAACCTTATTTTCGGATTCAGCAACCCGATGAGGATCTCACCCACCAGGTTCATCAGTACCACACCGGTCACCGCCACCAGCGTCACCCCCTGAATTACCGGGTAATCACGATAGCGCACTGAATCCACCAGCAAACGGCCAATGCCTGGCCAGTTGAACACCGACTCCGTTACGACCGCCCCGCCAATCAGGCTACCGAAGTTTAATGCCACAATGGTAACGATGGGGATCAATGCGTTACGCAGGGCATGCTTCCAGTGAATGCTGCGTGCCGATAACCCTTTGGCTTTGGCGGTGCGGATATAATCCTGACTCAATACATCAAGCATGCTGGAGCGTGTCATACGGGCGATCATCGCCATTGGCAAAATCGCCAGCGTCACCGTCGGCATCATGTAGTTGCGCCACGAATCCGCCCCCAGCAATGGTAGCCAGCCAAGTTGCACCGCGAAATAGTTCATCGCCAGCAATGCCAGCCAGAAGTTGGCAATCGAGGCTCCGGCAATGGTCAGCACCATCACCACCTGATCCGGGATACGCTGACGATAGATTGCCCCGGTCATTCCGGCGGGGACACCGATGGCGATGGCCAGCAGATAGGCCAGCGCCGCCAGCGACAAGGTATAGGGCAAGCGTTCACTGATTTCAGTCATCACCGGACGCTGCGACTGCAACGACATGCCAAGATTGCCGTGCAACGCTTCCAGGGCAAATTTGGCATATTGCAGCGGCAGCGGCTGATCCAGACCCAGCCGGATGCGCATATTATCCACCGCTTCCTGCGGCGCTTCCGGCCCGGCCATCAGGCGAGCCGGATCGCCCGGCAACGCGCGGATGGCGATAAACACGATGATTGACACGCCAAAGATAATCAGCGGCAGTGACAGCACCTTTTTCGCGACATAGGCTTTCATAACGGATTGCCCTGGGTAGCGACGCGACTTATCGCGCGGGTTTTAAAATAGCGCGATAAATCGCGCCGCTACGAGATGTGGCTGGCCCTGGATTAATTTTTTACCGCGTCGCGCACCACCAGCTGACCGCCGGGCTGCATGGTGACTCCACTGATATTTTTTCGCGCGGCATAAAGATCATCCTGATAAAACAGCAACACTTGCGGGGCGAGGCCGCTGATGCGCTTTTGCGCCTCGAAGTACAACGCCTTGCGTTTGGCGTCATCCATCGTCGACGCCGCAGTGTCGATCAGATCATCGGTTTGCTTATCGGTGAAGAAGCCTAAGTTGGCACCGCCAGGCGCAAAGCTGTTGGTGTGGTACAGCGGGCGCAGTTGCAGGTCGGAGCCATAGAGACCGGAGGACCAGGACGCCAGTACCGCATCGGTGCCCTGCGCCGCTTTCTCTTTACCATCGGCAAAAGCCGCTTTGGTCCAGACGCCGCTTTCCATCTGGCGCACATTGAGTTTCACCCCCACCTTAGCCCACATGCCTTGTAACACCTGCGCGGTACGCGCATCGGGTGCCTGTACGGCAATCGACATGGCAAAACCGTCGGGATAACCCGCCGCTTTCAGCAGATCTTTGGCTTTTTGCACATCATACGGGTAATCATGCAGGTCTTTATCGTAGTTAGCATCGACCGGGGCCAGTGCCGAGTTGGCGGGTTGCGCGTAGCCAAACATCACCGCTTTACTCAACGCCGGCTGATCGGTGGCGAAGTTCAACGCCTGACGCACGCGGACATCGCTTAACGCTTTACTTTGGGTATTCAGATCAACCCAAAACACGGCGGCACCCGGTGATTGTTTCAGGTTAACGTTGGGATTGTTTTTTAACATGCCCGCAAATTGAGGCGGCACCGGGTTAATAATATCGACCTGCCCGGATTGCAACGCCATATTCATCACCGAAGGCTCGCTGCTCCATGTCCATTTAATTTCGTCCGGGCCGGATGATTTACCCCAGTAGTCCGGGTTCTTTTTCTCCAGCACAAATTCACCCGATTTGTATTGCACCCATTTATACGGCCCGGTGCCATCGGCCTTATTATTAATACTGCCCGCTTTATCCGCCTGTGGACTCACCATTAAGCCCGGCCCCGAAGCCAGAATGGTTAAAAATGCCGGGTTTATTTTCTTCAGCTGAAAAGTCACCGTCAGATCGTCGATTTTCTTCACATCCTGAACAAAGGTGCGAATTTTACCGCTGGCCGCCAGACCACGTTTGGTATCGAGATGGCGCTGGAAGTTTTCCACCACCGCATCGGCATTAAACGGCGTGCCATCATGGAATTTCACGTTCGGGCGCAGTTTGAATGTCCAGTTCAGGCCGCTGGCATCCGTGCTCCAGGACAACGCCAGTGCCGGGACAATCTTTCCGTCATCACCGAGACGCGTCAGGCCTTCGTACATCGGATCCAACACGGTACCGGTAAAGGTGGCGGTCTGGTTGCCCGGATCCATGCTGCGCGGAGGTTCGTTCTGCATAATAACCAGTTGGCTGGCAAAGGCGGAGGCGCTGGCAAATAACGACATCATGCAGCCCGCGAGAGTAATGACTCTGAAACGCTTAAGTGTGCTTTCCATGAAGGCCCTCAGATACGATCGGTGAATTAACCGCGTTATATAAGGCATACTTCATAAACAAAAGCCAATATGTTAGTTCATATATTTTACTTATATCTCGATCCTGGTTCAGAAAATTAACTAAATAAACTTGTCTTTGTTTTCATGGCTTATTATTGTCAGTTCATCACTGCCTTGTTTTGAGGTCCTGCATGCTCAATGCCCATCAGCAACAAATTATCCGTCTGCTTATCGCGTCACATGGCATGAGCCGCACCGCTATCGCGCAGAACATGAAACTGAGTAAGGCGGCGATTAGCACCCTGATTAAAGAGATGCTGCATGCCGGTTTAGTGGAAGAGAGTATTCCCGAAGCGTCAGGCCAGGGCCGTCCGTCGGTGTTGTTAAAAATGCGTGCCGACAGCGCCTATTTTCTCGGGGCCTCGTTACTCGGCGAGGCCATTACCCTGGTGTTGATTGATATGCATGGACGGGCCCTGGCAAACCGCGTATTGCCACTGAATCTCGATCCTGAGCAATTAACCCACGCGATTGCCGACGCGATCCCCCCACTGGTGGCAGCACAGGGGATTTCCACTGACCAATTGATCGGTCTTGGCGTCACCCTTTCTGGTTTTGTCGATGAACACCAGGCCGTGTGCGTCCAGTCTGCGCTGCTGGGCTGGAAAGACGTGCCGCTGGCGGAGATGTTGAAAGCACGCACCGGGCTGGAGGTATCGCTGGAAAACGATGCCAAGGCTCTGGCGGTCAGCGAGAAAATCTTCGGTCTGGCAAAAAAAGTACGCAACTTCACCCTGATCTCGCACAGCGACGGCATCGGTTCTGCGCATTTTTTTCAGGGGCAACTGCACCGTGGCGCGCATGGTGCGGCCGGTGAAATTGCCCACTGCACCATTGAACCGGGTGGCCGCCCCTGCCGTTGTGGCAAGCGCGGTTGCCTCGATACGCTGGCCTCGTTAACTGCCATCCGCGAAAACATGCGTGACAAGGCGATCGCGGCCCAGACGTTGCCAGAGCTGGAAATCCAGGCGGCGAAAGGCAGCCGCGCGGCCATTGCCATTCTGCACCAGGCGGGGAATGCTCTCGGCCTGGCCATCGCCAATATCGTGCAGATGAACGACCCGGAACTGATCGTCATTGCCCATCATCCCGGTGCGTTTGATGGGTTGCTGCAAACGGTGGTGATGCAGGCAATTGATGCCAATGTCCTGCCCTCCATCATGGGCAAAACACCGATTTCGACCATCGTACTGGACGATGAAAGCTGGGCCAGAGCCGCTGCCAGCGTGGCGGCCTATCGATTCCTCATTCATTTACCCGAGTAGCGGAGGCTGCTATGCGCATTGCTTTTGGTGGTATTCATACGGAGTGCAGTACTTATAACCCGGTGCTGAATTATGCTGATGACTTCCGCATTCTGCGCGGTGATGAATTAACGGCCAGTCCGTACTTTGCCTTTCTGGCCGATTACGATGCCACTTTTCTGCCTACCTTCCACGCCCGCGCCATTGCCGGTGGTCCGGTAGCGCGGGTGACGTACGACGATTTTAAACAGGATTTTCTCAGCCGCCTCGCCGCGCTGCTGCCGGTGGATGGTGTCTATCTGGCGATGCACGGCGCGGTCTACGTTGAAGGGATGGAAGACGCTGAAGGTGACTGGATTACCGCCACCCGCGAGCTGGTCGGCGACGATTGCCCGATCACCGTCAGTTATGACCTGCACGGTAACGTTACTCAACGCATTATCGATGCCATCGATATGTTCTCCACCTACCGCACCGCGCCGCATATCGACGTGGAAGAAACCATGCGTCGTTCGGTGTCGATGTTGGTGAAAAGCCTGCACAGCGGCGTGAAACCCGGCGTGGTTTGGGCACCGATCCCGGTGGTGCTGCCTGGTGAGCGCACCAGTACCGAAGATGAACCGGCGAAAAGCCTGTATGCGCGCCTGCCCGGGATTAACGCCATCGACACGGTGTGGGATGCCTCCCTGATGGTGGGCTACGTCTGGGCTGACGAACCGCGCGCCACCGCAGCGGCGATCATGACCGGCACCGATGCCGATGTGCTGGCGGAACAGGCAGCAAAACTCGCGCTGGCTTACTGGCAGGCACGGGACGAATTCGTGTTTGGCTGTGTCACCGGCAGCACCGAGGAGTGCGTGCGCATGGCGATTGCCAGCCCCACCCATCCGGTGATCCTCGCCGACTCCGGTGACAATCCAACCGGCGGTGGCGTCGGCGATCGCGCCGATATGCTGGCCGAACTGCTCCGTCAGCAGGCGCAAGGGGTGATCGTCGCGGGCATTACCGATAAACCGGCCACCGACGCGGCCTTTGCAGCCGGCCCGGGTGCCACGTTGTCGCTTACCGTTGGCGCCACACTCGATCCTGCTGGCGGTAAAGCCAGCGCCGAATTTGTCGTAAAAAATCTGGTGGATGATGCGCGTTCTATCGCGAAACAAGCGGTGCTGCAAACCGGCGGTATCACCCTGGTGGTGGCCGACCGACGCCGCCCTTACCACAATCTTGCGGACTTCAGCCTGCTCGGCCTCGACCCGGCAAGCGCAAATATTGTGGTGGTGAAATCCGGCTATCTGTCGCCGGAACTGGCCCCCCTGGCAAATCCTAACCTGATGGCGTTGTCGGAAGGGGTGGTTGATCAATACGTTGAGCGGCTGGAGCGTAAGCGCATGACCCAACCGGCTTACCCGTTCGACACCGATTTTGACTTTCTGCCGGTCAGCACCTTATCCGCCCGTTTTGTGCCTGAGACACACCAATGAGCGTGCTGTGCATTGAAAACCTGACGGTGGCATTCCGCCATGATGAGGGCTGGCGTGAAGTGGTCAAAGGCGTCTCATTTGATATTCACGCCGGTGAAACGCTGGCGATTGTCGGCGAGTCCGGTTCAGGTAAAAGTGTCACCTCGATGGCAATTATGCGGCTGCTCAATGCTCGCCATGCGCGGATTAGCGGCAAAGTGCTGCTGAACGGGGTGGATTTACTGGGTTTAAGCGAAGCGGCAATGCGCGATATCCGTGGTAATGCGGTGGCGATGATTTTCCAGGAGCCGATGACCAGCCTGAATCCCTCTTTTACCATCGGCCACCAGATTGCGGAAGCGTTGATAACCCATCGCAAAATCACTAAACGCGCTGCGCGTGAAGAAACCATCCGCCTGCTGGAAAAGGTACGCATCCCTAATGCGGCCAAACGTTTTGATGACTATCCCCACCATTTTTCCGGCGGTATGCGTCAGCGGGTCATGATTGCTATGGCGCTGGCGCTGCGTCCCCGGCTGTTGATTGCCGATGAACCCACCACCGCACTGGACGTCACCATCCAGGGGCAAATTCTCGATCTGATTAAAACCTTGCAGGAAGAGGAAGGCACCGCTGTCCTGTTTATCACCCACGACATGGGGGTGGTGGCCGAGGTGGCGGATCGTACGCTGGTGATGTATCAGGGGGAGAAAGTGGAAAGCGGCACCACCGCCGAGATTTTCTCCGCCCCGGCACAGGCGTATACCCGCAGACTGATCGCCACCGTGCCACAGCTCGGAGCCATGCGCGGGATTGACGGGCCACGTAAGTTTGCTGACGACGCGACAACCACTTACACCCTGCCCTCCGCCTCCGCTCCCCCGCTGCTTTCGGTCAAAAATCTCAGCACCCGCTTTGACATCCGCGAAGGTTTGTTAAGCCGTAAAACCGGTGCTGTCCACGCCGTCGAAAATATCTCTTTTGTGTTGCTGCCGGGTGAGACGTTGTCACTGGTGGGAGAATCCGGCTGTGGTAAATCCACCACCGGGCGTTCCCTCACCCGTCTGACCGCCGCGACATCCGGCCAGATTGAGTTTGACGGCTACGATGTGCTGAACCTTTCCGCCAGCGAATTACGCAAACTGCGTTGTGCGATGCAGATGATTTTCCAGGATCCGTTTGCCAGCCTGAACCCACGTATGTCGGTGGAGGAAGCGTTGATCGAGCCGTATTTGCAGCATCGACTGGGCAGCAAAGCGCAGGCGATTCAGAAAGCCGCCGCATTGATGGAGCGTGTCGGGCTGTCGGCGGCGATGATGAAACGCTATCCGCATGAGTTTTCCGGCGGTCAGCGTCAGCGTATCTGCATTGCCCGTGCGCTGATGCTCGATCCTAAGATGATCATTGCAGATGAGTCAGTCTCGGCGCTGGATGTGACGGTGAAAGCGCAAATCATCAACCTGCTGCTGGATTTGCAGCAAAGCCTGGGGTTGTCGTATCTGTTTATTTCTCACGATATGGCAGTGGTGGAGCGCGTCAGCCACCGGGTGGCAGTGATGTTATTGGGCGAGATTGTCGAGATCGGCCCACGCGCCGCGATTTTCGACAACCCGCAGCATGACTACACTCGCAAGCTGCTGGCATCGGTACCGGTGCCCGATCCCGCCAGACGCCAGTTAAAGCGACAGATTGAGGTCAGCGAGCTGAAAAGCCCGATCCGACCGTTGGATTATGTCCCGGAAACGCGGCGCTATCGCGAAGTTAGCGCCGGACATTGGGTGATGGAGTGAGGGTTTAAGTTATTTTATCATCGATAAATCAAACATCTCTCCGCGGCTAAAGCTCCACTCCTCGGCGCTGGTTTGTTGAATGACCACCATGACGTCATCAGGATCGAGGTTCAGCCGCTGTTGCAGACGTTCACTTAACACCCGGTAAAAGGCGCGTTTTTGCGCAGTCGTTCGCGATTTACCGGCTACCAGGCTAAATAACACGTAGCGATCGCTGCGTCCGCCGCTCAGATAGTGGCGGTCATAAATAAATCGTGTTGCTGGCAGGGTTTCGATGATTTGAAAGCGGTCGGTTGGCGGTACGCTGAATTCCGCCACCAGCACCTCATGCAATGTCTCGGACAAGGTTTGCAAATCTGCGTCACACCAGCCTTCGCGTACCATAATTCGGGTTACGGGCATCAGATGTTCTCCTCATCAAGACAGGTTAAGGCCGCCACGGCGGCGGGCCAACCCGCGTAAAACGCCAGATGGGTGAAGAGTTCTGCCAGTTCGTCGCGCGTCAGGCCATTTTCCGCCGCAAATTGCAGGTGCCAGGGCAGCTGCTGCACCCGTCCCAGCGCCGCCAACGTCGCCAGGGTGATTAAGCTGCGCTCGCGGGGCGTCAGAACCGATCGCTGCCAGATATCACCAAACAATACGTCTTGCGTTAGCTGTGCCAGCTTGGGGGCGACCCGTTGCAGCGAGTCACGATCGAGGGATTTTGCCATCTCTTTTCTCCTTGATTTAACAGACACTCAGTCTCGCGCGCTGCTACAATCCTGAAAATCGCATTATTCAGGACTTATAATCCTGATTTTAAGGATAGTTATGGAAAAGGTTCCGATCTCACTCGACAGCGACGCGTTGCGCAGCTTTGTGCTGGGTATTGAGACAGGTAGCTTTGCGCTGGCGGCGCAGCAGTTATGTCGCTCGACCTCGGCGGTTAGCGCCCAGTTAAAAAAACTGGAGCAACAGTGCGGCACGCCGTTGGTTGAGAAACGTGGCCGCCATCTGGTGTTGACACCCGGTGGCGAGATCCTGATGAGCTATGCGCGTCGTCTGCTGACGCTGAACGATGAAGCCTGGCGCGCAGTACGCGGCGAGTTGTTGCAGGGTGACGTGCGCATCGGCATGCAGGAGGATTTTGGTGAATCGCTGATGCCGGGAATTCTTGGTCCATTCAGTCGTCAACATGTTGGCGTGCGCATTAGCGCGCGCGTCGATCGCAACCAACCGTTGTTGCAGGCGATCGCCACAGACAGCCTGGATATGGCATTGTTGTGGCAGGGGGATAATTTGCCCGCCAGCAGCGAACGCCTGGGCCAGTGCCCCCTGGCGTGGATTGCGGCTGCCGAATGGGATGTGGCTGCGCTGCTGACTTGTGGTGAACCGTTGCCGTTGGTGATGTTCGAAGCGCCATGCCTGATGCGCACGCGCGCCATTGCTGCGCTGGAGCAGGCCGGAGTGGCGTGGCGAGTGGTGTTTACCAGTCATAGCTTGAGCGGCGTCTGGGCGGCGGTCCGGGCCGGACTCGGCGTCACGCTGCGCAGCCAGATTGGCTTACCCGCCGGATTGCGGGTGATCAACGGACAACTGCCGACGCCAGGAACGCTGGGTATTGCGTTGTTGCAGAAAAATAGCGCAGATCCCGCACAACAACTGCTGGGCCAACTGATGGCCGAGGCGGTCAGCGGTTATCTGCTGTCATAACCTCCGCAGCGGCGCGATTTATCGCCCCGCTGCGAAATTAACCCCCTATTACCTGAGGAATGTTGTGTGTCTCAGTTCAATCAATACGGTCAACCCATTGGATTTGCCCTGCCAGATTGGCAGCCTGTCGCACGTCCCGCTGCGATCGCCTTAACGGGCCGCTTCTGTACCCTGCAACCTTTGCAAGACGCCCATTGCGCACCCTTGCTGGCAGCCTTTTCTCTGGCCGGGGACGATCGCGACTGGACATGGCTCGGCGCGAATCAGCCCCGGTCGCTAACAGCAATGGCCCGCTGGGTCGGCGAAAAAATGGCTGATATCGGGCTGGTTTGTTATGTGGTCTTCAGCCATGCCCATCAGCAGGCGGTCGGTTTGGTGTGCTTCGCCAATATCGACCAACAAAATGGTGCCCTGGAAATTGGTCATGTCACCTGGTCACCGCTGATGCAACGCAGCGTGTTGGGCAGCGAAGCGATCTATCTGTTGCTGAACCAGGCTTTTACGCTGGGTTATCGCCGGGTGGCGTGGCGCTGTGATTCAACCAATCACGCCTCGCGTCGCGCAGCGGAACGTCTCGGCTTCACGTTCGAGGGCCGTTTTCGTCAGGCAATGACACGAAAGCAACGTAATCGCGACACTGACTGGTTGTCGGTAATTGATACGGAATGGCCCGTAATTCAGCAGGCAATAACACGCTGGTTTGGCGAAGAAAATATGGACAGTCGTGGACAACAAATACATTCGCTTCACCACTTCCTTAAGCGAAATTAATTTTCTCCTGCACCATTGACCCTGCCGAAATAGCGGTTATAAATAGTGGGCCCCAACACAAAATAACCGCTTATTTTACGCGGAAATAGCGCAATACATTTGTAACCAAATAAATCCGCCTTGTTAATTCAATAGTTTTTAAACTAAATAAATTTTAAAATTTCAATAACAATGTTTTAAATTTGTTGCGAACTTTTTACTCATCGCCAAGAAACGTTGTTATCGCAATGAAAAAATCAACTAAATTAATCACCTCGCTTTCGCTCACCGCATTACTTGTCAGCTCTGCCGTTCATGCCGCCGACACGCCGGAAAAGACTGACGTGCTGCTGATTGGCGGGGGCATCATGAGTGCTTCTCTGGGGACCTGGCTGGAAGAATTACAACCCAGCTGGAAACAGGTTATGGTCGAAAAACTGGACGGCGTCGCGCTGGAATCGTCCAACGGCTGGAATAACGCCGGTACCGGTCACTCCGCAAATATGGAGCTGAACTATACGCCAGAACGTCCGGACGGTAGCATTGACGTCAGTAAAGCGCTGGAAATTAACGAAGCCTTTATGATTTCGCGTCAATTCTGGACCGCTCAGGTAAAACGTGGCGTATTAAATACTCCGCACAACTTTATTAACTCCACGCCGCATATGAGCTTTGTCTGGGGTGATAAAAACGTTGAGTATCTGACCAAGCGTTATGAAGCATTACAGAAAACCGTGCTGTTCCAGGGCATGAAATTCTCTACCGATCACGCGCAAATTCAGCAGTGGGCGCCACTGATTATGGAAGGCCGCGATCCGCAGCAGAAAGTCGCTGCCACCTGGACTCCAGTGGGTACGGACGTTAACTACGGTGAAATCACTCGTCAGTTGATCGGTAGCCTGAAAAAGAACGAAAATTTCTCGCTGGAAACCTCATCTGAAGTCACCGATTTCAAACGTAACAGCGACAACAGCTGGCATGTCACCATCAAAGATGTGAAAAGTGGTGAGAACCGCACCATCGATGCACGTTACGTATTTATCGGTGCCGGTGGCGGCGCACTGAAGCTGTTGCAGAAAACCGGTATTCCTGAGGGTGAAAACTACGCTGGCTTCCCGGTGGGGGGGTCGTTCCTCGTGACCGAAAACCCGGCCATCACCAGCCGTCACCTGGAAAAAGTTTACGGCCAGGCTTCGGTAGGTGCGCCGCCGATGTCCGTACCGCACCTCGATGCGCGTTTCCTCGATGGCAAGCGTGTGGTGCTGTTTGGACCGTTCGCGACCTTCTCAACCAAGTTCCTGAAAAACGGTTCACTGTTTGATCTGTTAGGCACCACCACCACCAGCAACTTTATGCCGATGACCCATGTGGGCATTGATAACTTCGACCTGGTGAAATACCTGATTGGTCAGGTGATGCTGAATGATGATGACCGTTTTGCCGCGCTGAAAGAGTACTTCCCGGACGCGAAGAAAGAAGACTGGAAACTGATTCAGGCTGGTCAGCGTGTACAGATCATCAAGAAAGATGCCGAGAAAGGTGGCGTGCTGAAGCTGGGTACGGAAATCGTGACCGATCAGCAGAAAACCGTGGCCGCGCTGTTGGGTGCGTCACCGGGCGCGTCAACGGCTGCACCAATCGCTATCAACGTGATCAAACAACTGTTCCCGACTGAGTTCGCCAGCCCGGAATGGCAGCAGAAGATTCATCAGATTGTCCCGGCCTACGGCCAGAAGCTGAACGACAATCCAGCACTGGCACAGCAGGTTTGGGATGACACCGCAGCGACACTGCAACTGACCAAACCTCCGGTAATCAATATGCCAGCCGCTGACACTCAGCCGCAGGCCGCCGCACCGGCTAAAGCAGCACCGTCACCGCAACACGATATGGCGCTGTAATCCGTAAACCCCGCACCTGCCGGTGCGGGGTTTTGTTTTGCTTCAACTGCGTTCAATGACACACAGATAACAGCCGAATCGGGCACTATGCACATGGATGTAGGCGGTTTCAGGCTGACGCAACATCTGAAAAATTAACGACTCCGCTTCACTGCCTTGAGTAACCTCCGCCGCAATAATCATATCTGCTGCATTAAACGCCCGCATCGAGAGTAGCCGGGTAGTCAGATAAGGCGGAACTTCATCCTGATAGACACCTTGCCTGGTGCAACCTTCATGGATAAAGATGGCGTGTCTGCCAAAGTAAGGGGTTTCCGCAGGTTGGTAAGCATGATTGATCAGAATCGCATACTCCCCCTCCGGCACATCACGCAAGGCAATGCGATCCGGAAAACCCGAGTTTTTATCTGCCCGCATCCGTCTCGCCAAATGTCGCGCCAGATAGTTCTCATCCTGACCAAACAAATGGGTAAATGCGCTGCTGTTTAAACCGCGAATGGTATAAGCCATAACCTCTCCAAAGCGTTAACCGGATGGGTATTAAGCGCCTGATTCCCGTTACGTGCTCGCTGTAAACGGTCATGGAGTTTTGGCTGCTATACCAACAAGAATCGTCACTCAACTGAAAATTCGTTATCATCCGCTGCCACTCTTACTGCCGGACGGCCTGATGTCTGTGATTCACGATACCTTTATCGCTCCACCGTGCCATGACCAGATAGAGACACTCTATCAAGACGACCACCTGGTGCTGATCAATAAACCCACCGGATTGCTCAGTCTGTCGGGCAAAAATCCGCAGAATCTCGATTCGGTACATCATCGGCTGGTAAAGATATTCCCCGGCTGCACCCTGGTGCATCGCCTGGATTTTGGGACTTCCGGTTTGATGGTGATTGCCCGCAATAAGACGATCAACGCCGCGTTATGCCAGCAGTTCAGTCTGCGCACCGTGACCAAAGTGTACAGCGCACTGCTTTGTGGGCATCTGGCTGATAATGAAGGGGTGATAGACGCGCCGATTGCCAAAGACCCGGCACGCTTTCCGCTGATGTCGATTTGTGCCATTCACGGCAAGCCTGCTCGTTCCCGTTACCAGGTGGTTGAACGCTTTTATCATGAATGGGTGGATGGGACTCGACTGCCATTGACGCGGGTGCAGCTAATCCCGGAGACCGGGCGCACCCATCAACTGCGCATTCACTGCCAGCAGTTGGGCCACCCTATTTTAGGCTGCGACCTGTATGGTGGTCGCTTGTTGCCGGGCACCGAACAGACCCCACGGCTGATGTTACACGCCAGTGAGCTGCATTTTGTGCATCCCATCAGTGAAGAGACGATCAACGCTCGTCATAGTAGCCCGTTCTGAATGCGAAGATGCCTGATTACCACATCAAATCATCAGGCACTTTAAAATCAGCATAAGGATCATCTTCATCCTGCTGTTCCTGGCTGAGCGCACTATTTAATACGATACTGCTCGCATCTCGCTGCGCAATTTTATCGGCAACGACGGCAGGGATTATCGCGTATTCACTTTTGCCACTGTTATCAACCACCAACCGGGCAATGGCAAGACGGCCATTCACCAACTGCGCTTGAGTCAACTTATCTACAACAATTTTTTTAATTAAATTATTATCGGTGAAGTTAAATTCGATATCGCCTTTGGCAATGACGATTCGATTCATCTCAATCAGTTGCTTCACCTGCGCTTTATACTCTTTGGATAACGTCGCTTGCTTTTGTTGCTCGCTGAGTTGCTTATCTCGTTCAAGTTGCGCTTTTTTGTTCTCTTCCACTGCTTCTCTTGCCTCACGAGCCTGAACGCGTGATTTTTTCGCCGTTCTCTGGACTTTGGCCATTTTCTTGCTGGTGACTAGTCCAGCTTTTAGCATCTGCTCTTGTAAGGTAAGTTTTGTCATTTGCGTTTCTAAACCTGTTGAATAATTTGTGGGATTATACCCGACACACAAAGCTACTCATTGCCCCATTGATTGAGAAAAGTCGCAATCTCATCAATACGCAGCGCATCGATACCGGCTTCATTGGCCATCTCCTGCTGCGCTTGCTCACTGATCTCTTCGTTATTCATCAAACGTGTGATCAATAGCTGAAAATAGCGCGCCAGCGCGTCTCGCTCTGACTCTGTGACCGGTTTGGCAGCGTCTACTTCGTACTCATCCACGATGTCATAAAATTTAAGCGGTACGTCGTTGTTCATCAGGTGTCCCCCAGGGATTTCAGTTTATGCCCACTACGGGGCAGCATTCGGCCTGGATGATACCATTTTCAGTTGGTTTTTTCTGTTATGATTTATCAGAGAAATAGCCAAAAAAATGGCGCAGTCGTGAGATGAGAATGTCACGACTGCGCCATTTTATAGCGGGTTCAACCTTTAAATTTTTCGTGTGCCATTGATGCGTTTTTCTAACATCGTGCAAACTATAACTTCAGTTGGCTTCCTAAAAAGACATCAGCTTCCTGTAAGGTGACATCCAATCCTGCTGAAGGTGTAAATGTCAGCTCACCAAAAATCACCTGACCATTAAGAAGATAGAAATCAGCCCGAACAAATTTAAAATCAGAAGCCAGCTTAATCGCGCAGGCTTTCATCTTATTAAATCCTTCGGGCATTTCTGGATAATGGTTTTCTTTGATTAACTCAATGGTATCTTCGAAAGGAAGAGGCTTCCAGTTCATATCGAAGTAATAGAACTTGGGTGTTCCCTTCTCTCTTCCCACGCAAACCATTACCGCGTAGGGCTTCCCGTTAAAACAGTAAAATTTATAGTCATCAGGAAAACCACCGCGCTCATTTTCGATGTACTTCTCACATAAAATTTTTCTTTCTATTTTTTTATACTGCGGTTCAACAAAATTTGCTGAGTAATCTTGCCTTAACCATTCATTAAGTTTTTTGTTGGTTTTTTCAATGTCTAATGATGATTTATCGTCACATATGATATTATAACCTGCACCGTGGTTACATTTCAGTGCAAATTTTTCTGGCAACGCACTATAGTCTATGTCTTGTGGGTTATCGTACACCCCATACAGGGTATTAAGGATGTCCCCACAGCCTTTAGCTGTAACATACTCCCTGACCTTATATTTATCCGCGCACAGCGTGTAAATATCATCATTTAGCTCATTGAACTTGAGCCACTGTATTTTTTCATTAAAACTGGCAGGGTTTCTTAAGTTTAATTTTTTCTTGAATCGGATCAGGTAGTGAGTTTTAGCATAAAATTCAGGGAAAACATTAGCGCCAACCTTTAGAGCTGATTTTACTGTTTGTTTTATCACGTTCATTTTGACAACCCCAATTTAAAAATATTAAGGTGCATTTTGATGATTGTTTTGTCTTTGAAGAAGTAATTAAGAAAAGTGCAAGACAAAACCTCAACAATCAAAAAACAATATGCAGCGCCATTAATCCCGAACGCACTAATCATTATCCAGGACAATGGTATTGTTAATACACAGCATAAAAACATCTTTTTAGCCAGATAGTTATATCCGGATTCCTTTATCATATACCTGTAGCAAATCGTTCCCAATGCAGAGAACATGGTGGCAATAATTATCACGGGGATGATATTCACTGAATCCATATACTTATCGCCATACAGTTTACGAATAAAGAAGTCACCAAAAAGATAGAACCCACCTAAAGCAATAAGGGAAAGCAGAATTACAATTCGATTAATTTTAATCAGCAGTCTCTCAATAGCTATTGGGTTTTTTTCGCTATATATTTTTGAAAAAAAACTTGTTATTAACGCCAAAACAATAAATGACCAGGCACCTCCTATGGTTAATGCTACGCTATAAACCCCGAGATCTGAGTAAGAAATTATTTTAGCCAAAAAAATGTTGGAAATCTGGGTATATATATCAACTGACAGGCTTGATAAAATCAACGCCCCTCCGGCATAAAGCATATGCCGATTATACAGCCCAAACCCCTTGCCATTGTCTTTTAGCTCTGTCGTATTTTTAAAATAAACCAACCTCATGATGTAGGGTATGAGCGGGATTATGATAATTGGAATGGTGAAGTAGTAAACTGGCAACTCGAAGTGCGAAATATAGAACCTGATCAATAGTGCTATTGATAGCCCAATCACATTTGTTATCGTGTTTATTTTTGACTTAAGCTGAGTGTTGTTGTAAATGGAAAAGAAGTCCATCACAATATAGTAAGTAGCAATGCAATTCGCCACGCCAAATAAAAATACGACGAAATCAGTAAATAAATAAAGATAAATTAAAATCGCACTTGATGACAGGAGAAAGAAAATACGCCGTTGATTTTGCGTGTTCATCGCCATTGCGATGCCGGATTTTGTATTTTCGCTCATGCGTTTAAACAAAATGCTCTGACCGCCAAACCATGATAATGTTTGCACAAATATAAAAATCGAAGTTGAAATATTTATCTTCCCGAAATTATCAGGCCCAATGTACTTTGCCATAAGTGAATTAATATATATCAATCCGATAATATTAACTGACTTCTCCAGCATGATCCATAATGCGTTAGTGTACATTTCACATCTCACATAGGCATGGTTTTTGGTTATATCCTTATGAATGAAAGATATCTCTACCTGATGGGATTTTACTTACCTAAAAAAACCATCCCACTCCATTCATTTTTGGTTGGTAGTGTGACTGCTTAAATAAAAACAGTGAAGGCTTTTTTATATTAATCAGATTAATTGCAATAGTTTATCAATAATAATGCCATTCATTAATAGAGTTTTTTACCAGGCAATATGATAACCCGGATAATGTTCATCGGTTTTGTATTGGGTGGTGTCGGCATTACCAATACCGGTATTCATCGCAATAAGAAAATGAGAAGGCGCATCGCAGATGCGGGCGTAGGCACTGCTTTTAATTAGCATCTGTGCCAGTTTCACCACAAGTACTCACCATGAACGCCAGGTATAAATTGCACAATGATTAAATACGATGCCGTCATGCATACTTTTGTCAGATTGCCACCCAAGTTGGCATCCTGACTGTTATGCGTCATCCCACTCTCTGGATAAAAACGGCACGAGTGAACGTGCCGATAGGCACTCTACGGTCAGGCACGGGTCGCAATCAGTATCGCGGAGGCTTTGATCAGCGCAAGCACACGGCTGCCCTGCGTCAGCTTCATCTCTTCCTGGCTTTCGTTGGTGACGACGGCGACAATTTCAAACCCGGCGTCAGTTGCAATGTGCACGGTCGCGTTAACCGCGCCTTCGGTAACGCGGGTGACGCTTCCGGCAAACTGGTTACGTGCAGAGAATTTCAGGCCACACTCCTCAGTGGCAAGGGTCACCCACGGCGCTTTGATGAAGGCAATGGCTTCTTTACCGGCAACCAGACCTAATGCTTCTTTACTGCTGTGGGTGACGATCGCCACCAGTTTGACGCCCCCTGCCAGCGTCAATTCGACTTCGTCATTAACGGCACCGGTGGTGACGGCGCTGACCGTGCCAACCAGTTGATTACGTGCTGATACCTGCATAAAACCCCCTTATCTCGCTGATTGATTGCAGTGCCTGATACTTATGTTTGTGCATTAATTCGTAGCGGCGCGATTTATCGCGTTGGCTGGCTAATCGCGCGATAAATCGCGCCGCTACAGAATATGTCTTAACTGAATAGAATTACGCCGATATTTAGCGCTGTTTCCTTTCATGTTCAATAAGCCATTTTTTCGTGCCAACCCGCCACCGTTCGACGTCCTATCTCCTCTTTGCCAGTAGTAACACTTGTAGTACCACGCGCCTGATAACCAGCCTGATGTGCCATCATGGTACTGGCAACATCCCATGCCCGGTTCTGGATCACCACACGATAACCATCGGCATCGACAAACGTGCGCCCGTTAACCTCCCAATAAGGATTAAATGATTCTGTCACGGTAAAACCTGCGGTGATCATCCTGGCACAGACATCTCGCCATTCGTCGTTGTCCGGATAATAAAGAATCAATAAGTCTTCTGCCGTCTGCAATGGCTGAACGGGATGATGATGGCAAACAGTAAACTCCATGTGCCACGCTAACCCTTCCCGACCTAACATGATGCCGCTAAAACCATCATGATCGGTGAAATCAGCAATCTTTTTCATCTCCAATCCCTGGCTGTACATCAGGAAAGCACGTTCGAGGTTGGTGACCGGTTTAGCAATACGCATATGTGCAAACATCTGGCAATCTCCACTGGCTTTTCTTCCCCCTAAATTACATCAAACTGATCCTGCCATTTGTCTGTTAGCGCGATAAATCGCGCCGCAACTGCCAGAACCGCAGCGAATTGCCCCCGTTAACATTTCTTGCTGTCACGCACTAAAACCATTGCATTACCTGCCAATTGGCTGCAACGTACTCGATCTTAACTTACTTATTTATCAGGGATTTATTTATGGCCAGCTTAACCACGTCTCCCGTCACGTATCAGGCAAACGGCAGCACCTTCACCGGTTCCCTCGTTTACCAGAACGACATCACCCGCGCACGTCCCGGCATCGTGCTGGCACCCAACTGGATGGGTGTCACCCGTATGGCTGAAGACGTTGCCGGGAAAATTGCCGCGCAGGGATTTGTGGTGTTGGTGGCGGACCTTTACGGTGAAGGCAAACGCCCGACTTCGGGTGAAGAAGCGGGCAGCATGATGATGGCAGTGAAAGATACGCCCGCTGAAGTGGCGCGCATGCAGGCGGCGCTGACGGCATTGCTGGAACAGCAGCAGGCTCCGGTAGCACACGATAAACTGGCCGCCGTCGGTTTCTGTTTTGGGGGGCACTGCGCACTGGAACTGGCGCGCAGCGGTGCCGATATCAAAGCCGCCGTGTCGTTCCACGGCTCGCTGGACACCAAAGGTGACTACGCGATGAATTCAATCAAAGGCAGCGTACTGGTGCTGGACGGCGCAGCCGATCCGCTGGTGCCGCGCGAGCAGTTGAATGAATTTGTCCACGAGATGACAGCCCGTCAGATCGACTGGCAACTGGTCAGCTACGCTGGCGCAGCCCACTCCTTTACCGATCCACAGGCCAATAATCCTGGCGTGGCCCAGTACCATCCGCAGGTGGCCGAGCGCGCTTTTACACGCATGTTCGCGTTATTTGCCGAGATCTTTTAACCCTCATTTCATCAGCACCTGAAACTGTGGATTAAATTCATCAAAGATCGGCAATGCCGCAGCTCCCAGTGCTGCGGTATCGCTACCGGTCATCCCGGTCTTCAGGCGCGATCCCGTGAGATAACGTCCGCGCACCGACTGATATAACGGCGGCAAACGCTGGACGATTTTATCCAGCAGGGTTGCGGGCATCATGCCGCCGATAATCACACTTTCGGCATCAAAAACGCACTCAAGCATATTGATCGCCTGGCGTAGCGGAGCTAACACGCTGTCGATCCAGCGATCAAACAATGCCGGGTCCACTTCAAGTAAATCGTCGGGCAGGGCGCTCATCGGGTCCAGACCACAAAATTCATAGGCGGCCTGCAACGAAACATACCGCTCCAGACACCCTTTGTTGCCGCAGTAGCACTCACGCCCGTGCGGATCAATCACGATATGCCCCACCTCACCGGCGTTGTGTGCATGGCCGGTATAAATATGGCCGTCGGTGAAGATACCGGCTCCCAGTCCGGTACCGATATAGAGATAAATAAAGGAGTTGAGCTGACGTGCCACGCCGTGGAAACGTTCACCTATCGCCGCGACCGTGGCATCGTTTTCCAGCGTCACTGGTAAACCGCTCATTGCCGCCAGTTCTGTCTCGATATTGACGTTTTCCCAACCGTTCAGCGTGGTGGGACCGACCGACGAGATCCCTTCAACACCAAAAGGTCCGGGCATTACCACCCCTATCCCCAATACTTTCCCCCAGCGCGCGCCCAGTTGCGTTTTGATCTCCGCCAGTACCTCAGCGATGCGCGCTAAAGTGGCATCAGGTTGGGGCTTCTGCACCAGAATAAGGCGACGAAAATGAATTTCGCCGGTTAAATCCACCAGCACGATCAGTAGCGTTTGATGATCAAGATGGATACCGATCGACCAGGCACTGGCTGGATTCAATGTCACCGGGATCGCCGGTTGTCCCCGCCCCTGCTTACGCGGCTGGCGACTGGCGAGCAGCTCCGCTTCTTCCAGTTCCGCCACGATGTTGGAGACGGTTTGCGGGGTTAAGGCGGTAAGTCGCGCCAGCTCAGCGCGCGTCAGTTCACCATGCAGGCGAATGGCTTCGATGATGACGCGCCGGTTGTGCGCACGCGCGTGTTCCAGATTGGTTCCCGAGGTTTTCATCGTCCTTCCTACGCTCCTGACGCAATCGCATCAATATCTATGATCGGCTACACATTTTCCATGTTGTTCACCTGACAGACGTAAAAATCTGTGCAGAGTTAAGCGCAGTGGCAAGCGAGATGTATGCCCTGGCACGTCACTTGCTTAAGCTAATCGATGTCAGCCGCAGCAATCTGACAACCTGTGCGCGTTATTAAATCAATCAAATTGATTTAATTAAACACCCTCTTTTTGCATTTAGGCGGAGAAAACCATGAAAACCCGATTCACCCCCACGCTGAAAGGATGTTTTGCAGCCCTGCTGTTAGCGAGCGCGGGAAGCGCCTCAGCGGCCACCACGCTTAATGCGTTGTTCATGACCCAGGCCGCGTATAGCGAAAATGATATTCGCGCCATGACACAGGAGTTTGAAAAAGCGCACCCGGACGTGCAGGTCAATCTGGAGTTTGTGCCTTACGAAGCGCTGCACGATAAAATCGTCGCCGCACGCGGCGCCGGTGGCAACGGCTATGACGTGGTGTTGTTCGATGCCATCTGGCCGGCTGAATTCACCCGTTTTGACCTGTTGCAGGACGTGAGCAGCCGTATCACCCCGGAAGAAAAATCACAGATCTTCCCCGGAGCGATGAATACCGTGGTGTTCAAAGGGAAGACCCTCGGGATGCCGTGGATCCTCGATACCAAATACCTTTACTACAACAAAGCGATGCTGGAAAAAGCCGGGATCACCACCCTGCCTGAAACCTGGCAACAGGTGATGGATGATGCGCGCACCATCAAACAGAAAAACATCGTGAAATATCCGCTGGTCTGGAGCTGGTCGCAAGCAGAAGCGCTGGTGTGCGATTACACCACCCTGGTCTCTGGCTTTGGTGGCAAGTTCTACCAGAACGGCAAACTGGATTTCTCCAGCCCGGCGTCATTGCAGGCGGTGAAGTTGATGAAAAGCTCGCTGGATGAAGGTTTGAGCAATCCGGCTTCGCGTGAATACCTCGAAGAAGATGTGCGTAAATCCTTCTCCAACGGTGACGCCGCCTTCGCGCTGAACTGGACCTATATGTACAACATGGCGAACGATCCGAAACAGAGCAAAGTCGCTGGTCAGGTCGGCATCATGCCTGCACCAGGCGATGCGCCGGGTAAAGTCGGCGCGGTTAACGGGTCAATGGGCTTAGGCATTGCCAAAGGCAGCAGCCACCCGGAACAGGCATGGGACTACATCAGCTATATGACCTCGCAGCCGGTGCAGAATAAATACGCCACGCTAAGCCTGCCGATCTGGAAAAGCTCCTATCAGGATCCGGCGGTGCTGAAAAATCAGGAAAGCCTGATCGCTGCGGCGGATAAATCACTCAACGTGATGCTGTCACGCCCGGAAACCGCCGATTATTCCCGTCTCTCCAATACCCTGCAACAGCAACTGCAACAGGTGCTGCTGGGCAGTGTGACGCCGGAATCGGCGATGCAGACGGTGGATAAAAGCGCGGCACGTCTGCATTAAGGGGTCAGTATGCTGAGTTTGCGTCAACGCGAACAGCGGCAGGCATGGGTGCTGCTGGCACCCATGTTACTGGTGATGCTGCTGCTCACCGCCTGGCCTCTGCTACGCACCATCTGGCTGAGTTTCACCGATGCCGCCCTGATTGGCAGCGGTGAAGCCCCCGGCTGGGTTGGACTGGAAAACTACCTGTATGCCATAACCGATGCTGATTTTCAGAGCTCGTTGTGGCGCACCCTGTACTTCACCGTAGTGTCGGTGGCGATTGAAGGGGTGATTGGCGTGCTGGTCGCGCTGCTGCTAAACCAGAAATTTGTCGGCCGCAACATGCTGCGCGTGCTGGTGATTCTGCCGTGGGCGCTACCGACCATCGTCAACGCGATGATGTGGCGACTCAATTTCAACCCGGACTACGGCAGCATCAATGCCCTGTTGACCCAGTTGGGGATTATTGATGGCTACCGCAGTTGGCTGGGATCACCCGATTCCGCGCTTAACGCAGTGATGCTGGCGGATATCTGGAAAAACTACCCGCTGGTGACGTTGTTGGTGCTGGCAGCGCTGCAATCCATTCCTGACGACCTTTATGAAGCGGCACGCCTGGATGGCGCATCAGCATGGCGACGTTTTCACGCCATTACCTTTCCGGCGATTGTGGGTCCACTCAGCGTTGCCCTGGTACTACGTACCATCGATGCGTTCAAGATCTTCGACATTATTTACGTCATGACGCGCGGTGGCCCGGTCGATAGCACCAAAACTCTCAGCTTTTACGTCTATCAGGAGTCATTCAGCTATCTGCGTGCCGGCAGCGGTGCCGCCTACGCCATGCTGATGACGCTACTGTGTGCTGTGCTGATCACTATTTACATGTTGTTATTGTGGCGGCAGCGCCGCCGCGGGAGTGCCGATGAAGGCTAAAATACGCACGGTGGCGAAATACCTCGCCGCGCTGCTGGTCGCCGTATCGGTACTGGCACCCATGAGTTGGCTGTTTCTGATGAGCGTTAGCGCGACCAGCGATCTGACGCGCATCCCGCTGGAGTGGTTGCCGCGCCAGTGGGATTTCACTCGCTACGGCAGGCTATTGTCGCTGGCACCGGATCAGCCCGGCACGCTGTTTCTGCATGCGCTGGGCAACAGTCTGATCGTCGCCACCGGCGCGACCGTGATTTGCCTGTTGCTGGCGATTCCGGCCGCCTTCAGCTTCTCACGCTATCGTGGACGCGATGGCTGGCTGTTTGCCTCCCTCGCCATCTATATGGTGCCGCCGGTCGCCTTTGTCCTGCCGCTTTACTTCCTGTTGCAGCACTTTGATTTGCTCAACACCCGACCCGGTTTGATCATCGTTTATTGTTCGCTGATTTTGCCGTTTCTGACCTGGATGCTGAAAAACCAGTTCGACACCCTGCCCCGGGATATCGAGCAGGCCGCTCGTCTTGATGGTCTGCGCGTGTGGCAGGTATTGCTGCGCATCACCTTGCCGTTGGCAAAACCGGTCCTGGGCGCTGCGGCGCTGTTTGGCTGGCTGCTGGCATGGGACGAATTTTTCTATGCCCTGCTGTTCACCAGCAACATCGCTGCGCAGACCCTGCCGGTGACCATTGCCGGTTTCACTGCCGGACGTGCCACCGATGACGGTTTAATTGCGGCGGTCGGAATTCTGGCCTCAGTACCGCCCCTGTTTATTGCTATCTGGCTACAAAAAACCCTGGTAAGCGGTCTTGCCAGCGGGGGGAGTAAGGGATGATCAACACAACCACCGCCACCCTTTACGTGGTGGGCAATATCAATGTCGATTTAATTATGGGCACGCTGGATCAGTGGCCACAGCGTGGCACTGAAGTCATGGTCAAACACAGCGAGTTGCGCCCCGGCGGCTCAGCCGGTAACTGCGCGCTGGCGCTGGAGGCAATGCAGGTGCGTCATCGCGCTATCGCCAATCAGGGTGACGATGGCCTCAGCCAGTGGCTGGCGAGCCATTTTCCCCACAGCGCCGCACACTGGCCGCGTAGCCAGTGCGAAACCTCGCTGACGGTAGGCGTCACCCACTCCGACCACGAGCGTTCCTTTATCAGCAACTACGGTCATATTGTGCAGCTCACCGCGCAGCAGGTGCTGGATCAACTGCCGCAGCAGGCGACTGAGGGCGATATCGTGTTGCTGTGCGGCACTTTTCTCTGCCTGCATCTGTATGGCGACTATCCCGCGTTACTCACTGAGCTGCGCCAGCGTGGCTATCTGATTGCTGTCGATACCGGCTGGCCACCGCAGGGTTGGACGGAGGAAGTGCGGCAGGATATCGCCCGTTGGCTGCCGCTGTGCGACTGGTTGCTGCTGAACGAAGTGGAAACCCTCGGGCTGGCGGCACAGGCGCAACTCCCCACCAGCGCAACGCAACTGGCCCGGCAGTTAAGTGGTCGCGGCGGTTGCGTGGTGAAGTGTGGAGAACAGGGTGCGCGCTGCTGGCTGCGCGATCAACAGCTCAGCCAACCCGCCCGTCCGGTCACGGTGGTGGATACCATTGGCGCGGGCGATAGCTTTAACGCCGGGTTTCTCACCGCCCTGCTCCATCAGCAGGACGTTACCGCGGCTCTGCAATGGGGGATTGCGGTAGCCGCGCTGGCGATCAGCACCGCACCACGTCGCTACCCCAACTGGCAACAACTCCAATTTTCGGCAAAGGAACAATAATCATGGCCAGTGTTGAACTGATCAAAGTCGCCAAACGCTACGGCAAACAGTCGGTGCTGCATCCGCTCGATCTGACCATTCCCGATGGCAGTTTTACCGTGCTGGTCGGGCCGTCCGGCTGTGGCAAATCCACGCTGTTACGTTTGCTGGCCGGACTGGAGAGCCTGACCGAAGGCGCCATTTTGATGGACCAGGTGCAGATTAACGATCGCGATCCGGCTGACCGTGATATCGCGATGGTGTTTCAAAGCTATGCGCTGTACCCGCATCTGACGGTAGCGGAAAACCTGGCGTTTCATATGCAGGTGAAAAAGGTCAAACGCGAGGAGCAGCAAAGCAAAATTCAGCGTATCGCTGCCATTCTCGGCATTGATCAGCTATTGCAGCGCTATCCGCGCGCCTTGTCCGGGGGACAACGGCAGCGTGTGGCGATGGGGCGCGCGATGGTGCGCAACCCGCAGGTGTTCCTGTTTGATGAACCGCTCTCCAACCTTGATGCGCAATTACGTATGGAGTTGCGCGCGGAGATTAAATCGCTACATCAGCGCTTTAAAACCACCATGGTGTATGTCACCCATGATCAGGTCGAGGCAATGACGCTGGCAGATCAGATTGTGGTGATGCAGGCTGGTTACATCGTGCAGCAAGGCGCGCCGCTGGAGATTTACGATCGTCCCGCTAACACCTTTGTGGCGCGCTTTATCGGCTCACCGCCGATGAATCTGCTGCCTGCGCAACTGGTGAGCCATGAGGGTGTGCCTGGCGTGCAGTGTCAGGATCTGTGGCAACCGTTGCCGGCACGCTGGCATGCGGTGGCGCGCGAGCATGACGGTAAACCGGTTACCATTGGTTTACGTCCACACGATCTGCGCGAAGTGGATAACGGTGCCGCTGCGCGGGTGAATGTGGTGGAAATCACCGGGGAATCGACCCTGTTACATCTCGACTGGCACGGTCACGCGTTACATATGCAGATCGCCGGACGCCACGCCGCCAACAGTGGCGATGAATTGATCCTCGGTTTTAATAGCGAGAAAATACATCTGTTTGATGCTGAGACGGGTTATCGCTTAACCGAATCCGGCCACTGAAAATAAAAAAGCCACCCTCAATATGAGGGTGGCGAAATAAAATTCAGTTAATTAAAAACGCATAACAACGATGTTTTCGCGAACCCTCTTTCCCTAAGCATTGCACGATTTACTATTTTACCAGTACAGATGTTTTCGTCTGTCTTGGTCGTTTAAAGAAACTGTAAAACCCTTTTCATAATGTCCCGTAACGGCGCGATTTATCGCGCTGTTACAGATGTCAACGTGTTAAATCACGCCGTTACCAGGTCTTACCGATATTAAACTGGAACTGCTCAGACTTATCGCCTTCATATTTCTTAATCGGTACGGCATAAGAAAACACCAGAGGTCCCAGTGGCGACTGCCATTGCAGCGCAAGGCCGCTGGAAACACGGATATTGTTCGGATCACCGTAATCCGGAATACCGGCAGCGCGGGTTGCGGCGGTATTTTCCCACTTGGTATCCCATACCGTACCGGCATCAACAAACACCGACGTACGCAGAGAACTTTCATAGCGCTCGCTGACAAACGGCGTCGGCACAATCAGCTCGGCGCTGGCGACTGCCATCGCGTTACCGCCCACCGCATCATCAGATTTTTTCACCGCACAATCACTGTAGCTGCTTTCACTGCCGCTACAGCTGTAATACGCCGCTTTCGGACCAATGGTGTTGGAGGAGAAGCCACGCACCGAGCTGGAACCACCGGCATAGAAGTTGTCGTAGAACGGTACGTCTTTACCACCCAGACCATCGGCGTAACCGGCTTTGGTTCGTCCCATCAACACCCAACGGTGATCGCTACTGAGTGGCAGATAGGCGTTGGCGCTGAGTGTGCTTTTGTAATAGCTGTTGGTCGAACCCGGTACAGTGACTTTGGTGTTAAAACCCGCCGTTACACCCGATGTCGGGAAGAAGCCACGGTCCAGTGAGTTATAGCCCCAGCCAACATTCCAGAACACGTCATTGGCACTGAAGGTATTGGAACTGGTGGCGTAATCATCATCGTCGTCGTCATCGGTTTCGATCACTCGCGGATGTATGCCCACAGAACCCAGATAACGCCACATCGCCACCTGCGGTGCCATATTGCTGACACGGTTGTAGACGTAATCAAACCCGGTGTTGATGCTGTTATTTTCGCTGATCGGGAAACTTAATGTGGTGCCCGCCCCTAAACTCTTCAGCGTATATTCAGACAGATCGTCATCATCGGCTTTATAGTCGTTGTAGAACAACTTGCCACCGAGGCTAACGCCATCCACCGTGAAATACGGGTTGGTGGCGGAGACTTCAACATACGTTTGATAATCGTTTTTGGTGCCGCTAAAGCCAACGGTATTGCCGGTGCCCATCCAGTTATCCTGGCTGACGCCAAGCTGGAAACTGACGCCACTGTCGGTACCGTAACCAACACCGATATTGAACGAACCGGTGTTGCGCTCTTTGACTTTGTAGACCACATCAACCTGGTCCGGGCTGCCGGGCACACGCTGGGTATCGACGTCCACACTTTCGAAGTAGCCCGTACGGTTCAGACGCTCTTTGCCCTGATCAACCAGGTTGTTCGCCAGCCAGGCCCCTTCCATCTGGCGCATTTCGCGACGCAGTACGGAATCTTTTGAGGTGTCGTTGCCCTCAAAACGCACCTTACGGACGTAGAAACGGTTGCCAGCATCCACATTGACATGCAGTTTCACCGTCTTATCGGTATCGTTAATTTCCGGCTGGGTACTGACCTGCGGGAAGGCATAACCATAGCGACCTAACAGATCTTTGATCGCATTCTCATTCTGGGTGATCTTCGCACCGCTATACAGACCCCCTTTTGGGATCTGTGCCAGTTTCTCGATTTCAGCAGAGTGACCCGCCAGATTACCGTTCACCACCACGCCGCTAACATGATAAACATCGCCTTCGTGAATATTCACGGTGATGTAAATACCTTTACGGTCCGGTGTCAGACTGACCTGTGTGGAATCAATATTAAAACGGGCGTAGCCACGGTCGAGATAATAACTACGCAGCGTCTCCAGGTCGCCAGCCAGTTTTTGTTTCTGGTATTTCTGATCGGCGATAAAATTCCACCAGGGCACGCTGTCACGCAATTGAAATTGCGTAATCAGTTCATCATCAGAAAAAGCGTGGTTGCCGACAATATTGATCTGCTGAATTTTTGCCGATACACCTTCGGTAAAGATAAATTTCAGATCGACACGGTTACGTGGCAAGGGGGTAACTACCGCTTTGACGCTGGCGGTGTATTTACCCACGCTGTAGTAAAAGTCTTCCAGCCCCTTTTCAATCGAGGAGAGTGTGGTGCGGTCCAGCGCATTCCCGACGCTGACGCCAGACGCTTCCAGGTTTTGTTTCAGTTGATCTTCTTTAATCGCTTTATTGCCGGAGAACGAGATGCTGGCAATCGACGGACGTTCTTTCACTTTAATCAGCAGCGTATCGCCATCACGCAATACCTGCACATCTTCAAAGTTGCCGGTGGCAAACAGGGCACGAATGGTATTTTTGATATCGTCATCGTTAACACGATCGCCGACACGCACTGGCATACTCAGCATCGCCGCACCCGGTGCGACACGCTGTAGTCCATCAAAATGAATATCCCTGAGGGTGAAATCATCTGCACCGAAGGCAGTGGTGGTCACCATAAAGAGTAACCCGGTTAACATCTTTTTCATCTGCTATGAGCCTGCCGCTATTCCTGTGCCTGTGGCGATTGCCTTAATTCCCGCACCACAAAAAACGGGCTGAACACAGGGTTCAGCCCATTGATAGTGGCGTTATGTTCCGGAAAAAAGACCGCTTAGCCAAAGGTAAATTCAGTGAAGCAGGCGTATTTTCGGTTATTTTACAATAAGCTGAAAATCCACTGCTGAAATTACCCCACAAGAATTACGCACCAGAAACAATTAGCCTTCAGTTACGACCGGCTGAAAGGAGCGACGGCTCAGGCTGGTTAACACCACCAGCACCGCCATTAACATCCATTCGACCATCAACGTACCGGTGATCGCCATCAGATGCGTACCCTGTAACCAGATCTGTGTGAAGACACCGCCAAGTAACATCGGACCTAAACCCAGTGCCGATTGTTGTACGGTTGAAAGCATCGCGCTGCCCGCTCCCGCCTGATGATGCGGCACACCAGTCATACCAATACGGTAGAAGGTGCTGACGATAAACGACTGTCCAAAACCAATCAGGACCGTAGAGGGGATCAGCGTGACGATACCCACGTTCGGCCAGGCGTAATGCAGCGTGGCAATCAACAACAGCAAACCGAGCATCTGGATAACACAACCGGTCAGCAACGTGACACGTTTGCCAAAGCGTTCCACCATGCGCGTGCTCTGCATCGACCCGATAAAATAGGCCACGCCAAGCGCAATAAACGCATTGCCCGATTCAAAGGCGCTCAACCCCAGTCCTGATTGCAACGTCAGCGCCACGGCAAACATAAAGCCGCTCCAGCAGGAGAAGAACAGCACCGCCATAGTTAAACCAAACCGTACCCCGGGCAGGCGCAACAGCGAAGGCGGCAGCAAAGGTGCGCCTTGTGCGGCCTCCAGGCGTAATGCACTTTGGCGCAGGCGATGCAAAAACAGCGGGAACAGCGCCAACAATAAGATGCACGGCCACGACCAGTGCAACACCGGACCCAATGCCAGTGCCAGCATCAGACAACCCACCGCCCCGGCCAGCAGCAGCGTACCGCTAACATCAATCGCCACGCGCTGGCTGTTATGGGTTTCTGGCACAAAGCGGCGTGCCGTTAACACAACAAACAGGCAGATTGGCAGGTTGATCAGAAACACACTGCGCCAGCCATAACCACCGATGTCGGCTTTAATCAGGAAGCCGCCCAGCACCTGCCCCACAATAAATGCCAGCCCACCGATACCGCCATACAGACCAATGGCGCGCGCATGCGCTCTGCCCTTGAGGGACACATGCAATGTGGCGAGAATCTGTGGCACGATAAATGCGGCCCCAACCCCCTGCAATGCGCGGGCAAACATCAATACTCCGACATGACTGGCGATGCCGCACAACAGTGAGGCAAAACCAAATGTCCAGACGCCCGCCAGAAATACCCGGCGGCGACCATAGTTATCCCCGAGTCGGCCCCCCATCGCCAGACAGATGGCGAAGGCAATGCCGTAAACTGCCACGATCAACGCCAGCTCAATGGGCGTGGCGTGCAGGCTATGCGCCATCGCGTCGAGTGCGACGTTAACAATTGAAAAATCGATCATGGGCAGCAGTTGCCCGGACAGCAGGACCACCAATCCTGCCCGTTGAAGTTGCGATGATTGCATCGGTTTTACCCTTGTTTTTGTCTTCTGTGAGGCATAGCATCACCTAATCATTAAACGGGTACCAGTTCTTGTTTATCATGGTATAAATTCTACCCGTCTTATCAGGAGTGCCTTCAATGCTCAGCACGCAGCCCATTACTAACGCCGCCAATCACAACCGCAAATTGCTCGGGACTTTTCTGCGCACGCGACGCGAAAGTCTCGATCCAAATCGCCTCGGCCTGCCGCGTATGCGCCATCGCCGTACGCCGGGTCTGCGACGTGAGGAAGTGGCACAGCTGGCAGATGTTGGCGTGACCTGGTACACCTGGCTGGAGCAGGGGCGCGATATTAAAGCCTCGCCAAAAACCCTGACGGCGATTGCGACGGCGTTGCAATGCAACGATGTCGAGACACAGCATCTGTTTTCCCTTGCCGGGCATAACCTGCCTTCGGTGCGGGTGGTGGCGGCTTGCTGCAAAATTGCCGAACATAATCAAAAGATGCTGGATGCAATTCAGCTACCCGCCATCATTGAAACCCCGCGTTTCGATATTCTTGGCTATAACGCGGCATGGTGTGCGCTGATGGGGGTGGATCTGGCAGAAATTCCGCCGGAAGATCGTAACTGCATCTGGCTGGCGTTCAATCATCCCGGCTGGCGTGCCGCGATGGCCGACTGGGATGAAGTGATGCCTCAGATGGTGGCGATGTTTCGGGGTCAGATGGGGGAACACCTTGGCGACCCACATTGGGAAAGTTATCTCGCGCGGCTGCTCGCCAGTTCCGATGAATTTGGCCGCACCTGGCAGCGCTACGAGCTGGGCAAGGTGGAAAACCGTGTGAAACGTTTCCGGCGTCCTGGGGTGAGTGAAATGACACTGCGGCAGAATAACTGGTGGTCAGCATCACGTAATGGCGATCGTTTATTGGTGTATGTGCCAGACGATGCGGCCAGCACAGCGGCATTGCAGCAGTTGATTACCCGCGCATAACTGCAATCCGCTGAAAAGTGGTGACCCGGATTAAATCATTCCAAGGTTGAGGCTACAACTTTTGCTGTCCGTGGGCGTCTGATAACCCCCACTCCCAGTTCAATCATCGCCAGGATGACCAGTGAACCAATAAGCCAGGTTTTTCCTGCAACCACCAACAGCCAGCCACCCAGTGCGGGAAAACCAAATATCCCCACAAAGTAGGACACCACAAACCAGGTCAAAACGGCATGCCGATGCTGGGGCTGTGAATCGTTCACCGCCCAGGTCTGAAGGACCGGATATAACAGGCCATATCCCGCGCCGGTCAACATAGCCGCTACAATGTGGAAGGCCGGGTGTAGCGCCACCCCGGACAGACAGACCAGACCCATGATCAGGCACCCAAGCAGCCCAATAATAAGCGGCTGGCGCGGCCAACTGGCAAGGTACCGGAACAGCATCAGGCGGGTGGTGACTGCGGTGGCGGCATGCACGAAGAAAAAGACCCCGGCACTGGCATCCGTACCTTCCGTCAGAGAGACCTGGAACGCCATCATGCCTGAAAATACCGCCCCACCCAGGCCAACCATTATCACCGGGCGTCGTGCTGGCCCAGCCAACAATATCGGTAGTTTACGTACCCAAGAGCGAAAAACGCGTTCGTACAAAGGACGTGGTTCTCTGCGGCCAAAAAGTAGCAACAGGAATGAGGCGACGGCCAACATCGCTGCGACAACGAGAAAGGTGATTTGCAGTGATAAGTTGGCCTGAGCAATCAAAATGCTCTGCATCACCGGAATGCCACAAATTCCGGTCATTTGAAAAGCGCTGAACAACGTGAAACCACTGCCGCGTTCAGCATCATTCAGACGCTCCGACAACGCTAATGGTGCACCAAGGTAAAACATCCCCCACCCTATTCCCATCAGTAAAACTGCGAGACGGGGGAGATATCCCGGCTCCAGCCCATGCAAATTACCCAGCACAGCGTAGCCACAAGCAATAACCAGAGCAGCAATCGCCGCAAGACGAGCGGCATCCATCTTACCCGCCCCCCAGCCCACTATAGGTACCCCGATCAGCGTCCCGACTAAAGCCATGCTGAGAGCATGACCGGTTTCAATGTCACTCCCCCCATGTAAACGGAACCAGGCCGAAATCAGGAAAGTACTTCCGTATCCCCCGGCAGTGAGCAGCGTGCCCAACAGAAGGTAAGACATAGATAAGCAGCGCATCATTTACCCTCTTTCAGCAGAATGGGAGCCATTGACCTTAATAAGCTCACCGCGTCGATCAACCTCCCACCCGCCCAGACAATGTCTTTTTCGTTATTAAATCGCCCAATGCTGATTCGTACACTGGCCTGTATTTGCGCCACGCTGGCACCCATAGCCTGAAGTACATGAGAAGGTGTCTGATGTTTAGAAGAACAGGCCGACGCTGACGATAACGCGATATCAGGTAGTTCAAGCAGCAACGAACTCGCATCAACCCCCGAGAAGGCGATGTTGAGCACGCCGGGCAGACATTCGTGGGGATGGCCATTAATACTGATGTTGGGAACGGTATCGAAAAGTGCCTGTTTTAATCGGTTACGCAGTCCAGATAATCTGACTAACTCGCTGGGTAAATTAATCATTGCTATTTCAGCAGCACGACCAAAACCGACAATACCTGGCACATTAAGTGTGCCAGACCGCAAACCATGTTCCTGACCGCCCCCAACAATTTGTGGTGAAAGTCGCAGGCGTTCATCTGCGGTATTCACATAAAGCGCACCGACACCTTTAGGTCCATAGATTTTGTGAGCAGAAAAGGCGGCCAGACTGATGTTCATGCGTTGGACATCCAGGGCAATTTTCCCGAAAGCCTGTGTCGCATCAGTGTGAAATAAGATTCCTCTATCGCGGCAAAGTGCGCCAATTTCCTCAATCTTTTGCAGCGTACCCGTCTCATTATTGGCTGCCATGACAGAAACCAAACCCGTCTCTGGTCTGAGGGCGTTATTGAGTTCATTCAGGGAAACAATTCCGTCTGATTGAGGCCTCAAATAAGTGATGGGTGTTCCTTGTGCTGCAAGGCGAACACAACACGCCAGCACCGACCTATGTTCAATCATTGGGGTAATAATATGACTTCTACCCGGCGGAAGCTGGAGTCCATTTAGCGCCAGATTATTAGCTTCTGTAGCCCCTGACGTAAAGATAATATCGGAGGGACTGGCTGCATTGATGGCATGAGCAATAGACATTCTGGCTTGTTCAACGGCGCGCTGAGCTTCCCAACCGAAGCTATGGCTGTTGCTGGCAGCGTTACCATAATTATTGGTTAACCAGGGCATCATGGTTTGCAGCACTGTAGGGTCGAGCGCGGTCGTGGCATTATTATCCAAATAAACTGGCCGAGACGATGGGTACATGATGAACTCCTTTCTCATGCATAAGGTGTTGTTAACGTTTCCTGGCTTGATGAACGAGGAGAGGTCCACTCTCCCTGAATGATTTCTCCAGATATATTGACCAGATTAAGACGAATACGGGCAGATACGCCGAGCAAATGACTTAATTGCAACCCTCGCACATAAGCAAGACTTTCAGACCATTTACACTCTTCAAAGAAGACTTCAAGTTGCGTACATGATTTTTTCCCACCCACAACAGCACGCTCGAAATACTCTTTCGTAATGGCTGCACAAGTGAGTTTTTTATCCGCATCAGGCAGTGCCGGTGACTCATGGAGGATTCTCCGACTAAGCCTTTCAGGTATCTCTTGCGTGGATAAAAGATGGGCCAAATGCTGTCGGGCTGAATCTTCATGAATTGCATGAATATCACACAGGGCTATTGCGTATTTTTCTGCGATTGGAAGGAATACGTGTTGTATTGACGAATGCAAATGACTAAGGCGCGGATGGCGTTTTTGGCTATTTGAAAGATTTTCTGCAAGGAACTGGAGGCGAAAAATACCATGATGATCGAACGCAACGGAAAGCTCTGGCAAAGGCATCCCGCGATCCAACTCCTCACGCGCAAGCTTCAGAGCAGCCTCAAAAGCGAACAGTTGTGCTTCAACAGTGATGAATCCACAGCCATCCCTCTTAACACGGGAGTTTCCTGCGAGAATACCAAGGTCTGATCTGATCTGTTCCATGATTATCGATCTCCTTTGACGTAATGGTGTAGTTGCTGCTGTTACAGGGTCTTTAGCGGTTTGGTCTTTTTAGCAGTGCGGAGGATAGATCAATTTTCAATCGCACAAAGCTTTATCAGAAGCATTTGTTAGAAAAATCAGATATTCATCATGATGAATTAAGGTAGTTTATAGCTGCCTCGCTCTTTATATTGTTGTTTCAAAGTCACTTCTGTCTCTGGCCGATATGAATTGAAGTGAATCATAAAATCAGGATTGATTACTGAAATTTGATTGTCATTATTAGTGACCTACTAAAATTCATTTGGCGCCTTAACGAAATGTCAAATGAATGCAGCGAGTTAAAAGGCAATCTGATTCGTCCCCATAATAATTTTTGACGCCATTTATTTTGAACTGACGCGAATTTTTATAGCACCAATCATGTTTGTTACACGACACTTCGTGAAGTGCATCAAATATTCCACAAAGAAGCTGGTATCTGCCATAAACATATTGATAATAAACTCACTTAACTATCATGGTCGTCAGGGAAATGATCGATCACTAAAAAAAGGATTTTGTGTTGGATATACTTAAGTTTGCTAAATACACAGCAATCGCTGTGTATGGTCTTGTGGGCATCCTTGGTTGGTATGAATACCAGTCTCAACTTGATCATACAAAAAATACGCCCACCCTCAATAACATATCTCCTGATATGACGATCAATTATGTTAGAGCCATGGTCTGGTATCACTCACGGGGAAAACTCCAGGAACTGCGTTCAATCCTAAAGACGGATGATTTAACGCAGAAAGAGAGGATTGAAATTCGCATAAAAAATATGTTGCAACACCGTTCCTCTGCTTACATCCGGGAATTTAATACTTTACACACCCCCATACGAAACTTAGGGAACTGGTATCAGGAAAATTTTGATTTCAATACTTTCCTCCAGGATGTTTATGCAATCGTCTTTGACGGAGAATTAAATGTAGATGAAAAAATACGCAATATCACAGATGTAATGGAAGAGTACCAGAACATAACAAGCAGGAAACTTATAGAGAAATTAACCAAAGAAGGAGTTTACTATGAGCAATAAAAAAGTTGCAGTGCTTTTATCCGGTTGTGGCGTTTTTGACGGTGCTGAAATCAATGAAGTTGTACTAACTTTATTGGCTCTTGAAAATAACGGCTTTTCGCATCAGTGTTTTGCTCCAGATATTCAACAACATCACGTCATAGATCATAAAAAAGGTGACATTCCACCTGAAATCAGAAATGTTTTTACAGAATCAGCAAGGATTGTCAGAGGGAATATCAAACCTGTCACGGAGTGCAACAGTGAACAATTTGCAGCCGTAATTGTTCCGGGAGGCTTCGGTGTCGCAAAAAACCTCTCCAATTTTGCAACCGGTGAATCTGAGTTTCGCGTCGAAAAAAACACCCTTTCCGCACTTAAACAATTTGCAGCGGAAAACAAACCCGCCGGATATATGTGTATCGCACCGATCCTTATCCCTTCAGTCTATGGTCCTGACGTGAAGATCACCATCGGGAATGACGGGGAAGTCATTGAGTTTATCAAGAAGGCTGGCTGTCAACACCAGATAGCCAGATATAATGAAATCGTGGTAGATGAAACGAGAAATGTCGTCACAACACCGGCTTACATGCTGGCGCAAAGTATCAAGGAAGCGAAAGAGGGGATTGATAAACTTGTGGAAAAAGTTGTGTCGTTATTATGAATATATTCCTGTACGGTTGTGTGCTTGAGGTCTTATTATTTGCTCTGGTGATAGCACTGATGGAGATAAAAAATCCTTCGGTTATGACTCATCCTTTGCCAGTAAGACCTTCGCTTTTATACGATTACGACACACGCACTGTCATTTTAGATGGAAGATATATTGTTGCATCATTTCGTAATCAATCTTTAAATCATACCCTTTTTGAGTATCTGTATAACAATCCTGACAGAAAGATAGCACTTTCAGAACTGGATGATGTAGTTCTTAGAGGACGCATATTGAATCTAACTAAAGCCGCAGATGCGATGGGATTCAGAAATGAGCTACGCCGTTTGTTGTTTACGGCTGATGCCAGCTCAATAATTTTCCATCCATCCAGACTTAAGATTAACAAGGACATGATTAAAGTAACATGATGATTAATAGTAGCCGCTGAAACATTCCTGATGAACTGCTGAATAAAGCGATCGCCATCTGATAAGAAGGCATCGCTTTTATTGAATCGAACCTTAAATTGCACACCTAACCCATTAAAAAATAAACATTTCAAAGTTATTCCGACTGACTAAGCCAACACTCATCCCTACCACTTTCGTTCTGACAACTTCGGACTTATCTTCTGCAGCTTTCACATCAATACACTCTCGACTATTTTCTTTCGGTCACAACCCCCCTGTTAAATTAAATAGACATGGGATATTTACATATAGACTTCAAATATGGAGTACAGATAAACATGCAAAGAAGAAAAATGGAAAAAGACTGGCATAAAGAAGACATCCTTGCAGCAGTAAGGAAAAAGAAAAAGTCTCTTGCTGCTCTATCAAGAGAAAGTGGCCTTGCTTCAGGAACATTAAATTATGCCCTTAACCGGCCCTGGGCCAGAGGTGAGCATATTATTGCACAAGCAATAGGCGTTGCGCCTGAGGATATCTGGCCCAGTAGATATTTGCAGACAGAAAAAAATAAAAAGCATCAGATGCGACGTCCGGTAAACGATAATGGTCAGACAGCAGGTTACTTAATCAAAAACATTGTTAATCAATGAGTACGCCGGGAAAGCTAAATGACTTTAAGGCTTCGGGCCGTTATTCAGCCGTAATCAGTGACACGAATATACTGGGGGAATGGCCCTAACCACTTTTTATTTATTTACCCGATTGACTCCCTCTCCCGCTTGCGGGAGAGGGTTAAGATAAGGACTAATGACCATGCCTTGCCCGCTGTAGCGCATGACGGAACTGACTAACGTCGTGCGGGTACCAACAGCGACGTGACAGGGGAACATCCTCATCAACCGCTTCCGGCAGCGGTAATTTTTCCAGCGTACCCCGATTGCAGATTGCTCGAGCCAGGGTCGCAGGGGGAACGCCCAGATAGCGCGCCATTTCCGGTAATGTCATAACTGAAGTGCGCATCATAGCCTCCTATATCTCCTGTGTTTCGATCTCCATCTTGAGCCGCCAGTAGTAAGTTTTATTGATTTTGGTCAGTTTAGAATTTAATTCGGAACAAAAAATAACCAACTCACGCTTCCACTTCAGTGAAATCAAAAATATCCGAGCCGCAGCACAGAATCGTCTTAATCCCCTGACGTGTTGCACCAAAAGCGAACTACGCTGCACAAATGTTGATCTGTTGTTAATTCACTCGCCACCGATTCCGCAGGTGTGACGCGCCCTGCCGCGTTGGCACGCGTTCTGCATTGTTACTCAGCTAACAAAATGCCAACCAATGACAGCTTGCTAACATTGAGGCCGCGATGACTGCTAAACCCGAATTGATTGCTCGCATTGAAGCCAGTTTCAACCAGCAAACGCCGAGTGCGAAGCGCATCGCCAGTTGGTTGCTGACGCACAGTGCGCAGATCCCGTTTGAAACAGCAGACAGCATCGCGCAGGCTACGGGTACTACCGGAATTACCGTCGGTCGCTATCTGCGTAAGCTCGGTTATCGCAACCTGGACGACGTCAAGCAAAGCCTGCGGGATGTACCCGCCAGCCCTTATCAGGCCTGGGGAATGAATGAACGTCTTGATGCCTGGCAGCAACAGAATCGGCTGCCGCGCCGCTCGCAGCAGTCGCTGGAACTGGAGCTTGACGCCATCCAGCATGTCTATCAACTGGCGCAAAGCGAGGTGTTTCAGCGCGTGGTGCAGCAACTGACGCACGCCGATGCGGTATTTGTACTCGGCATCCAGTCCACCCGTGGTATCGCTAACGCCTTTTTTAGCCATCTCGAATACCTGCGACCGCGCGTCAGCTATGCCGAGGGGCTTTCGGGCAGTTGGGTGGAATCCCTGAATTCTGGCTTTGAACGCCCCTATGTGGTGATCACCGATACCCGCGCCTACTCCGCCATTGCCCGCCAGTATTGCCGCGTAGCGTGCGAACAACAGGTGCAGCTGGCGTTAATCACCGATATCTGGTGTCCGTGGGCGCGTGACTACCCGCTGGATTTATTACAGGTGAAAACTGATACCGGCCATTTCTGGGATTCGCTGGCACCAATCACCTGCCTGTTTAACCTGCTGTTGTCAGGCGTCGTCGATCAACTGGGTGACAACCTTGCCACCCGTTTGGCGGCGAATCGTCAGTTACAGCAGGAATTTGGTCAATTTGAACGTTAAGGGTTGCTATGTCTGACAATTGTGAACTGGTCGATCTCACTGCGCGTTTCCCGCAATTAACTATCGATCTGAAATACGCCACGGCGGATAACCTGACCGGCCGTCCGATTTATCGCGAAGCGCGCTGCCTGCTGCATCCTGATGCCGTACCGGCGCTGGAAAAAAGTCTCGCTATTGCGGCACTGGCTGGTTTTCAGTTGCGCGTTTACGACGCGTATCGCCCCCGCCAGGCGCAGGCGTTGCTGTGGCAAGCCTGCCCCGACCCGCAATATGTCGCCGATCTTACCCTGGGTTCCAATCACAGCCGGGGCGTCGCCATTGATGTGACCCTGATGGACCAGGACGGACACATCCTTGATATGGGCGCCGGCTTCGATGAGATGCATGAACGTTCCCATCAATATCACCCTTCCGTGCCGGTCGCCGCACAGCGTAATCGCCTGTTGCTCAACGCGATTATGTTTGGCGGCGGCTTTGTTGGCATGAGCAGCGAATGGTGGCACTTCGAGTTGCCCGATGCGCTGCGCTATCCGCTGCTTGACGATCGTTTTTCCTGTTACGACGACACCTTATTTTCCTGTTAACTGGAGCTTTGCGATGAAGACGACACACCTGTTACGTTCGCTGTTACGTCCGGCCCTTTTGACCAGCGCGCTGGCGCTCGCTGTCCCTGGCGTACAGGCGGCGGTGCCGAAAGATATGCTGGTGATCGGCAAAGCCGCCGATCCGCAAACCCTTGACCCGGCGGTCACCATTGATAATAACGACTGGACCGTCACTTACCCGGCTTATCAACGTCTGGTGCGCTATAAAACGGTCGATGGCAAAGGTTCTACCGAAGTGGAAGGGGATCTGGCCGCCAGTTGGCAGGCTTCGGAAGATCAGAAAACCTGGACCTTCAAACTGAAAGATAATGAAAAATTTGACGACGGCAGCGCCGTGACTGCCGATGCGGTAAAAGCCTCATTCGAACGTTTGCTCAAAATCAAACAAGGTCCGGCAGAAGCCTATCCGGCCGATTTGAAAATCGATGTGGTTGACCCGCATACGGTGAAATTCACCCTCAGCCAGCCTTTTGCTCCCTTTCTCTACACCCTGGCGAACGATGGCGCATCGATCATTAATCCGGCGGTGTTGAAGGCACATGCCGCTGACGATGCACGCGGTTATCTGGCAGAACACACCGCCGGTTCCGGCCCCTTTATGCTGAAAAGTTGGCAGAAAGGTCAGCAACTGGTGCTGGTGCCTAATCCGCATTACGCCGGGGATAAGCCGGCGTTTAAACGCGTGTCGGTAAAGATTATCGGGGAAAGCGCCTCACGCCGTCTGCAACTGTCGCGCGGTGATATCGATATCGCTGATTCGCTACCGATTGACCAACTCACCGCGCTGAAACAGGAAGGTAAAGTCGAGGTGGCGGAATACCCGTCGCTGCGCGTTACTTATCTTTATCTCAACAACAGCAAGGCACCGATGAATCAGGTGGATCTGCGTCGTGCCGTCTCCTGGGCCACCGATTATCAGGGTATGGTGAAAGGCATTCTGAGCGGCTACGGCAAGCAGATGCGCGGGCCGATCCCCGAAGGCATGTGGGGTTATGATGCCTCCGCAATGCAATACAACATGGATGAGGCCAAAGCCAAAGCCGCGCTGGACAAAGTGCCACAAAAACCGGCCAGCCTGACGTTCCTCTACTCAGATAACGATCCCAACTGGGAACCTATCGCCCTTTCCACTCAGGCCAGCCTCGGCAAAATCGGTATCAATGTGAAGCTGGAAAAACTTGCCAACGCCACCATGCGTGAACGCGTCGGTAAAGGCGATTACGACATCGCGATCGGCAACTGGAGCCCGGATTTTGCGGATCCCTACATGTTTATGAATTACTGGTTTGAGTCGGACAAGAAAGGGCTGCCGGGCAACCGTTCCTTCTATGAAAACGCCGACGTCGACAAGCTGCTGAAAAGCGCGCTGGCAACCACCGATCAACAGGCGCGCACCAAAGATTATCAGCAGGCGGAAAAAATCGTCATCGACGAGGCAGCCTACGTTTATCTGTTCCAGAAAAACTATCAGCTGGCGATGAACAAACAGGTCAAAGGCTTTGTGTTTAACCCGATGCTGGAACAGGTGTTCAACATCGCTAACATGAGTAAGTAAGCAACTCAACGTAAGGCGTCGACAACGACGCCGTCAGGGAGCGCCGATGACACTCTGGCAAATTTTACGCCAGCGCTGCTGGGGACTTCTCCTCGTGGTGGCTGGGGTCTGCGTGATCACCTTTATTATCTCGCATCTGATACCGGGCGATCCGGCGCGGATGCTGGCCGGGGATCGCGCCAGCGAGGCGATTGTGCAACATATTCGCCAGCAACTCGGGCTGGACCAGCCGCTATGGGTGCAGTTTGGACGCTATGTGATGGCGTTGTTGCATGGCGATCTGGGAACCTCAATCCGCACCGGGCGACCGGTGCTGGAGGAGATGCGTACCTTTTTCCCCGCGACGCTGGAGCTGGCCTGCTGCGCCCTGCTGTTGGCGTTGTTGATCGGTATCCCGCTCGGCGTGTTGTCGGCCGTGTATCGCAATCGCTCGCTCGACCATCTGGTACGTTTGCTGGCGATCACCGGCATCTCCACCCCGGCCTTCTGGCTCGGGCTGGGGGTGATTGTGCTGTTTTACGGTCATCTGCAACTGTTGCCCGGTGGTGGACGGCTGGATGACTGGCTTGATCCCCCGGCGCGTATCACCGGGTTTTACACCATCGATGCGCTGCTGGCGGGTGACAGCGAGGTGTTTTTCAACGCCTTACAGCATCTGATATTGCCGTCGCTGACGCTGGCGTTTGTCCATCTCGGCATTGTGGCACGCCAGATACGCGGCGCGATGCTGGAGCAACTCAGCGAAGATTACATTCGTACCGCCCGCGCCAGCGGCTTGCCAAACCGGGTGATTATCCTGCGCTATGCGCTGCCGAATGCGCTGATCCCGTCCGTCACCGTGCTGGGCCTGGCGCTGGGGGATCTGTTGTACGGCGCGGTTCTGACCGAAACGGTTTTTGCCTGGCCGGGGATGGGGGCGTGGGTGGTGGCTTCGATCCAGGCGCTTGATTTCCCGGCGGTGATGGGGTTTGCCGTGGTGGTGTCCTTTGTTTATGTGCTGGTCAATCTGGCGGTGGACCTGATCTATCTGTGGATCGACCCGCGCATCGGTCGCGGAGGTGACGCATGATGATGACGGAAGTCGAGCCGCGTACACGCAACCACCGCCGCTGGCAGTCCAGCCTGAAACGTACCTTCTGGCTGTTGCGGCAAAGCCCGCTGACCCTGGTGGGCGGCGTGATCATGCTGCTGATGTTGTTGCTGCTGATCCTGTCGCCGTGGCTGGCCCCCTATGATCCCAACGCGCTGGACCTCACCGCACGTCTGCAAGCGCCTTCCGCACTGCACTGGTTTGGCACCGATGAAGTGGGCCGTGATCTGTTTAGTCGCGTGCTGGTCGGTAGCCAGCAATCGATGGTGGCGGGTTTGATGGTGGTGGTGATTGCGGGCGGCATCGGCTCACTGCTCGGCTGCTTCTCCGGGGTGATCGGTGGGCGCGGTGATGCATTGATCATGCGGCTGATGGATATCATGTTGTCGATTCCCTCGCTGGTGCTGACGATGGCGCTGGCGGCGGCACTCGGGCCAAGTCTGGTCAACGCCATGCTGGCCATTGCCATCGTGCGTATTCCGTTTTATGTGCGGCTGGCACGCGGCCAGACGCTGATTGTGCGTCAGTTCACCTATGTTCAGGCCGCCCGTACCTTTGGCGCTTCACGCTGGCATCTGATCAGCTGGCATATCCTGCGTAACGCTTTGCCACCGCTGATTGTGCAAGCGTCACTGGATATTGGCAGCGCGATTCTGATGGCGGCAACGCTGGGATTCATCGGCCTTGGCGCGCAGCAACCCACGGCCGAATGGGGCGCGATGGTGGCGGTAGGGCGTAATTATGTGCTGGATCAGTGGTGGTACTGCACATTCCCGGGCGGAGCCATTCTGATCACTGCGGTTGGTTTTAACTTGTTTGGCGATGGTCTGCGTGATCTGCTCGACCCGAAAACCGGAGGACAACACTGATGGTGACTCAGGTACTCTCCATGCGCGACGTGCAGTTGAACTTCCCGATCTACCAGGGTGAAGTCCATGCGCTCAATCATGTGTCACTGGAGGTCGGACGCGGCGAGATTGTTGGCGTGGTGGGTGAATCCGGCTCCGGTAAATCGGTCACTGCCATGCTGGCAATGCGCCTGCTGCCAGAGGGACGTTACCGCGTGCCGCAGGGTGAAGTCACGTTGCTCGGAGAAGATGTGCTGCGCGCCAGTGAGAAACAATTGCGACAGTGGCGTGGTTCGCGCGTGGCGATGATCTTTCAGGAGCCGATGACGGCGCTCAATCCGACACGCCGCATCGGGCGGCAAATCGTGGAGGTGATCCGCCATCACCAGGCGCTGACGCGCAAAGCGGCACAGCAAAAAGCCATCGGCCTGCTGGAGGAGATGCAAATTCCCGATGCCGCCCAGGTGATGAAACGTTATCCGTTTGAACTGTCAGGCGGCATGCGCCAGCGCGTGATGATCGCACTGGCCTTTTCCTGCGATCCCACGCTGATTATCGCCGATGAACCCACCACCGCGCTGGACGTCACGGTTCAACTCCAGGTGCTACGCCTGCTGAAACAGAAAGCCCGCACCAGCGGTACTTCGGTGTTATTTATCAGCCACGACATGGCCGTGGTATCGCAGCTGTGTGATCGTTTATACGTGATGTACGCCGGTAGCGTGATTGAACAGGGGGCCACACAGGATTTGATTCGCCATCCGGTGCATCCCTATACCCAGGGGTTGTTGCAGTGCGCGCCGGAACAACGTGAACCCCGTTCAACGCTACCCGCAATCCCTGGCACCGTGCCAAATTTGGCGCATCTCCCCACCGGGTGCGCTTTCCGTGAACGCTGCTTTGCCGCCGGGCCGCGCTGTAGCGAAACGCCAACGCTGCAACCTTGTGGTAGCCAGTCTGCCGCCTGCTGGTATCCGCAACGGGAGAACGCTTATGTCTGAGATGCTGTTGGAACTGCGCGATGTGCATGTGAATTTTCCGCTGCGTCGCAACTGGCTGGGCCGCATCACCGAACAGGCCCATGCGCTGAATGGTCTTGATTTACAGCTTAACCGCGGCGAAACCCTGGGCATTGTGGGCGAATCGGGTTGTGGCAAAAGTACCCTCGCCCAACTGTTGATGGGGATGTTGCAACCGCAGCAGGGCCAGTGTCAACGCGCTGCACCCGCCTCGGGCACCATGCAGATGGTATTCCAGGACCCCTTGTCGTCTCTCGATCCCCGTTTACCGGTGTGGCGCATCATCACGGAACCGGTGTGGATTCAGCAGCGCATGAAGGAGGCGGCGCGTCGCCAGCTCGCCGTTGAACTGGCTCAGTTGGTGGGAATTCGCCCTGAATACCTTGATCGTCTGCCGCATGCCTTCTCCGGTGGTCAGCGCCAGCGTATCGCCATTGCCCGCGCCCTCTCCTCCAACCCGCAGATCATCGTGCTGGATGAGCCTACCTCGGCACTGGATATATCCGTACAGGCACAGATCCTCAACCTGCTGGTCACGCTCCAGCAGCAGCGCAATCTGACCTATGTGCTGATTTCGCACAACGTCTCGGTGGTACGACATATGAGCGATCGTGTGGCGGTGATGTATCTCGGGCAGATAGTTGAGCTGGGCAAGGCCGACGACGTCCTGACGCAGCCGCAGCATCCTTATACGCAACTGCTGCTGGCCTCAGTGCCGGACATCCATCAACCGCTGGCAGAACACATCGCGTTACGTAAAACCGATTTGCCGGGCAATCGCGTGTTACCCGGCGGCTGCTATTTTCGCGATCGCTGCCCGCTGGCTGAGGAGGCCTGTGGTACGCCGCAGCAATTACGGGGGGTGGAAGGGGACCGCGCGGTGCGTTGCTGGCAGGTAAATAGCCCGTAACGGCGCGATTTATCGCGCCGTTACGGGAGGGAATCAGAGAGCGACAATCCGCCCTTCACGCGCACTGATAAACGCGGCATCCAGCACTTCCAGTACGCGAATCGCCTGTTCGGTTGTGACCGGAGGTGCGCTGCCATTTTTCACCGCGGCAGCAAATGCCTGGTAGTAATCATGGTATGCGCCCTGCGCTGCCGGGATACGTTCATAACCCGCAGCGGTATGCAGCGTGCCCCAGTGTTCTGGCGGTTCAAAGCCCCAGCCCGCTCGATCGTTAGCCGGACGTTTACCGGCAAAGATATCGCGCGCCTGGACGTCCGAGCCTTGCGCAACGTAGCTACCGGCCTCGCCATACAGACGCAGTTCACGACAGGAAAGATAATTGATCTTACTGGAGGAGATGTACGAGTGCGCGCCACTGCTGTGGGTCAGCGTCAGGACAAAACTGGCATCGGTCGCCCCTTCTGGACGATCGACAATATCCAGATGCGCCAGCACCGAGGTGACCGGCCCCATCAGCCACAGCGCCTGATCCACCAGATGGCTACCCATATCACGCAATAAACCGCCGGTTGCGCCCCCTTCCAGGGTATGAGGTTCGTCAAGATCCATACGGTTATGCAAGCGCCACAGCTTGCCAAGCCGCTGTTGTTCAATCAACTGATGCAGGGTCTGCATGTCGGAATCAAAACGTCGGTTATGGTACACACCCAGCACCACCCCTTTCGCCTGTGCCGCTGCGGCCAGCTCGCGTCCGGTTTTGGCGTCTGGCGCGAAGGGTTTATCCGCCACCACGGCAACACCGGCCGCAATCGCCTCCAGCACCAGTTCACGTCGCGTTTGTGGCGGGGTGGTAATGGTGACCATATCCACCCCCGCCGCCAGCAGCTCGGTCAGGCTGGCATAAATCGGCACATCGGGAAAATCAGCCTGCGCCTTTGCTATAGTGGCGGGGGCGCGCGCCACAATCCCTGCCAGCTCCAGCCCCTCAGCGGCGGTAATAAATGGGGCGTGAAAATTCTGCCCGCCAGTGCCATAACCCACTAATCCAACTTTCATACTCCCTCCGTGTGATGACGGGTGATGTACCCTTTGCCAACGATAGCAAAAATCCACTGGCAAACAACACGGAAATTTCACAAAGTGTGATTTCGGAATATTTTTACTGCGCCGCCGGAAAATAATGAACCGGCGTGGGGAAATCGGTAGCGGTTTTTCCCAGCAACCGCTGCGGGCGAAAATCCCGCAATAACGGGCTGGGAGTATCGCTGCCCAGCTCCTCCGCCACCAGGCGGCCAATCAGCGGCGACAGCGTCATCCCGCTGTGCATCACCGCCAGATAGACTCGCTGCTGCGGCGTGACAAAGCCCAGCGCCGGTAACCCATCGGCGGGACGCGCTCGCTGCCCCACCACAATCTGTTCGATGTGCAGCGAACCGGCGTCATCAAACAATTCACGGTAACGCGCCTGCATCTGCTGCGCGATGGCGCTATCAACAGCGGGCGGCGCTGCGGGATCGGCCTGGTCGTCGAGATCCAGCGCCTGTAATAACAGACGCCCACCGCCATCCGGGCGTACATTCAACTGCGGGGTAATCAGGTTGGTGGCGAGCGAGAGCGGCTGCGGCGCAGTGCGCGCCAGGAAACTACAGGCGACTTTATTTGGCTGGCTGGCGTCGGTCATCGCCAATTGCAGGCCAAGATGCTGCATCACTTCCGCTGACCAGCGTCCACTCGCCACCACCAGCCGATCCCCCCGCCACTGCCCGCCATCATCCAGCCTTAGCCTGACCTCCGTTGCACTCTCCTGCACATCGGTAACCCGACATTGCTGATGCAGCACCGCACCGGAGCTGCGGGCGTCGGCCCACAGGCGCGCCAGATATAGCGATGGATAGAGAATCGATTCGGAAGGGAAATGCCACAGACTGCCGCTGACAGCGGTGCTGCGTAACTCGGGGACTTCGCGCTGCAACTCATTGAAGGTGACTTCCCGCGCCGGATACCCCAAAGCCTGCAACCGCTCCGCACGCTGTTTCAATGCGTGCTGGTCGCTGTCTGACGCCCATTCCCAGGTCCCACAGGTTTCCAGCCAGCGCAGTCCGTTGGGTTGGGACAGTTGCAGCCTGACATGTTCTTCCATCGCCAGCGCATTGAGCTGATGGTAACTGTCAGGTTGTTTGCCGTTGGAATTGAGCCAGGCAAAGGAGGTACTGCTGGTGCCCGCCCCGAGGTGCTGTTGTTCAAAAAGGGTGACCTGTGCCCCCTGTAAGGCAAGCGCCCGCGCCACCGCCATACCGATGACGCCGCCGCCAATAATTGCGATTTTCTGTGCTGTCATATCTGGCTCCCTGAAAAAAAACTCACCATAGCATAATCAATCTCAGACAGCGGGAATGAAATTCCCGCCGCGCACGATGATGCAAAGGATATAAGTTTTTCCTCTGGGTCCAGATTAAAAAATTATGCCGGGCTGATAATTTTTCCGGTAGAAAAATATGACAACAAATTCTCCAGCACATTATTTGCCATCTGCTCACGGGTTTCAAACGTGGCGCTGGCAATATGCGGCATCAGAATAACATTCTCCAACTGCCGCAGCGCTGGATTAATAACCGGCTCCTGTGGATACACATCCAGTGCCGCCCCTTTAATTACCCCCTGCTGCAATGCCGTAATCAAATCCGCTTCATTGACCACATTACCACGCGCCACATTAATCAATACCCCGTCTGCACCAAGCGCTTTCAGCACGTTGCGGTCGACAATGTGCTGATTCTCCGCACTGCCCGGCAGGGCCAGCACCAGAAAATCACTGAATGCCGCCAGTTGTTCGAGGTTGTCACAACGGCGATACGGCGTGGTTTTGGCACTGCGCGCGGTATACGCCACCTCCATACCAAAGGCTTCTGCACGACGGGCAATCGCCAGCCCAATCGCGCCCAGACCGGCGATCCCCAGCTTTTTGCCACTGACTTTACTGGAAAGCACCGGTCCCTGCGTTTCCCACTGGCCCGAACGGGCAAATTGATCGTATTGCAGCAGCTTACGTGAGAATGCCAGCGTCAAGCCCAATGCCAGATCGGCCACGTCATCGGTAAGAATATTTTTGGTGATACTGACCTGAATCTGACGTGCCTTGGTGGTGCTTAAGTCGATACGGTCGGTGCCCACACCAAAAACCGCAATTGCTTTACAAGCCGGTAATTGTTCCAGCAGGGTATTTTCCACCCCGACATCACCGCGCGTAACAATCGCCTGAATTGATTTCCCCTGGCGCTGAAGAAATAACGCCGGATCGGCATATTCATATAAACGGTGACAGTGGAAATGTTGCGTTAACTTTTCATCCAACTGAGGCATCAACGGTTGAATAATCAGAACTTCAGGTAACGTAATTGACATTTTTCTTTCCGCGTTAACAAATGGATTTAGCGTCAGACTAACGGATAAATTTAATGTTACGGCGAATGGTTACTTATTTCGTCGCAGCGATCACGTTGACCCTGCCCCGTAGTGACGCGATTTATCGCGCGTCTTTTTGGTCGAGTGCATAAGATTGCGCGATAAATCGCGCCGCTACGCCATGTGGTGACCTGGCCGTATCGTGCCACCCCAACCCAGAGTCACGGGACAAATCGCTTCGCTTATCTGGCGAACTCTCCCCCGGCAGGCTACGGTTAAAAAAACCACAAAGATCTCACCACTTTTGGAAGACGTTATGATCGTCCGTGTCGATACCGCTGTGAACCCACAAAGTGAATTACCTCAGTTGCATCAGCGGCTGCAAACCCACCTTGAACAATTGCTGCCGTGTGGGCAGCAGGCGGATCAGGTGCGCGCGGCAATGCGGGCAGGCACCCTGGCGCCGGGCAAACGCATTCGCCCCCTGCTGCTGTTGCTGGCAGCGCACGACATGGGTTGTGACAGCCGACAACCGGGCCTGCTTGACCTGGCGTGTGCGGTGGAGATGGTCCACGCGGCGTCGCTGATCCTTGATGATATTCCTTCAATGGACAACGCGCAGATGCGTCGAGGTCGCCCCACCGTGCACTGCGAGTTCGGTGAAAACGTCGCGATTCTCGCCGCCATTGCCCTGGTCAGCCGCGCTTTTGAGGTGATTGCCGTGGCCCCGGGCCTGGCGGCGCAGCGTAAATCTGACGCCATCGCCGAGCTTTCTGCGGCGGTCGGTTTACAGGGTTTGGTTCAGGGGCAGTTTCAGGACCTGCATGATGGCGCGCACGCCCGCAGCGCAGAAGCGATTGAGCTAACCAATGAGCTCAAAACCAGCGTGCTGTTCCGCGCCACGCTGCAAATGGCTGCGATCGCCGCCAATGCGTCCCCGACGGTACGGCAAAATCTCCGCTCCTTTGCGCAGGATTTGGGTCTGGCGTTTCAATTGCTCGACGATCTGACCGATGGCGATAAATACACCGGAAAAGATCGCCATCAGGATCAGGGTAAATCCACGCTGGTGGCGATGTTGGGGGCGGAGGGTGCTGAACGCCGCCTGCGAGACCATCTGCGGAGTGCGGATGCCCATCTGGCCTGCGCCTGCCATCGCGGTATGGCTACCCGCCAATATATGCACGCGTTGTTTAACCAACAGTTGGCGAGGCGCAACTGATTGCCGTTAAACAACCGCTATGACGTGATTCTGGTGGGCGCCGGGCTGGCAAACGGCCTGATAGCCCTGCGGTTACGTCAACAACATCCCACGCTGCAATGCCTGCTACTGGAGAGCAGCCCACAGGCTGACAGCAATCATACCTGGTCATTTCATCAGGGGGATTTGCATGCCGGGCAGCACCGTTGGATCGCGCCCCTGGTCAGCGCACGCTGGTCTGGTTATCAGGTGCGCTTCCCGGCGCTACAACGTCACTTGCCAGGTGACTACTTTTCCATCTCATCGGCCCACTTTGCCCGTCAACTGATTGCCGCGCTGGGGGATGATTTGCGTACCGGTTGCGCGGTACACCATCTCACCCCCACCAGCGTGACGCTGGCTGATGGCCGCCAGTTACACGCCAGAGCGGTGATTGATGGGCGCGGCGTGCGCTACTCGCCCTATGTGCGTCTCGGTTATCAGGTTTTTGTCGGTCAGGAGTGGCAACTGGCAAAACCGCATGGCCTGACGCAACCGCTGCTGATGGATGCCACCGTGCCGCAGCAACAAGGATACCGCTTTGTCTATACCCTGCCGCTGAGCGCGGATCGCGTGCTGATTGAAGATACGCACTACATCGATACCCCGCTGCTGGATGATAGCGAAACGCGCAAACATATCGCCGATTACGCCCAGCAACAAGGCTGGCGTCTGAGCCTGCTGATGCGCGAAGAGCGTGGCGCATTGCCCATCACCCTGAGCGGCGACATTGATGCTTTCTGGCAACAACAACGCGGCCAGCCGTGCAGCGGTCTGCGCGCCGGTTTGTTTCACGCCACCACCGGTTATTCTCTGCCAACCGCACTCAGGCTGGCTGAGCTCATCGTCGCGATGCTGCCCTGCGATGCCAGCACCCTCAGCCAGCATATCGAGGCTTTCGCCCGCCGCCACTGGCGCGAACAGCGTTTTTTTCGGCTGCTGAATCGCATGCTGTTTCTCGCCGCCCGCCCGGAACAGCGTTGGCGTGTGATGCAACGTTTTTACCAGCTTGATGCGGATTTGATCGCCCGCTTTTATGCCGGTCAACTCACCCTGACTGACAAAGCCCGCATTTTGTGCGGTAAACCCCCGGTCCCGCCGGGTGCCGCGCTACGCGCGTTACTGACGACACACACAGGGAAGCAACCATGAATCGGACTTTTGTTATTGGCGCAGGCTTTGGCGGTCTCGCCCTCGCTATTCGCTTGCAGGCGGCGGGCATTGCCACCACCGTACTGGAACAGCACGACAAACCCGGCGGGCGCGCTTATGTCTGGCAGGATCAGGGGTTTACCTTTGATGCCGGACCAACGGTCATTACCGACCCCAGCGCCATCGAGGCGCTGTTTACCCTGGCGGGGAAATCCCTGCACGATTATGTCGAGTTGATGCCGGTGACGCCCTTTTATCGTCTGTGCTGGGAAGATGGACGCAGGCTGGATTACGATAACCATCCGCAGCGTCTGGAGCAGCAGATTGCCACCTTTAACCCGCAAGATGTTGCCGGTTATCGCCAGTTTCTCGCTTATTCACGCGAGGTGTTTAACGAGGGATATCTCAAGCTGGGCAGCGTGCCCTTTCTGTCGTGGCGCGATATGGTACGCGCCGGGCCGCAACTGGGGCGGTTGCAGGCATGGCGCAGCGTTTACAGCATGGTGGCGAAGTTTATTCGGGATGACCACCTGCGTCAGGCCTTCTCTTTTCACTCTTTGTTGGTGGGTGGTAATCCCTTTGCCACATCCTCGATCTATACCTTAATCCATGCGCTGGAGCGTGAATGGGGCGTGTGGTTTCCGCGCGGTGGTACCGGCGCGCTGGTCAATGGCATGGTGAAGTTATTGCAGGATTTGGGCGGCGAGGTGTTGCTGAATGCCGAAGTACAACGGCTCGATATCACCGGCGATCGTATCAGCGGCGTGCAGTTGACCGATGGTCGGCGTTTTCATGCGCAGGCCGTCGCCTCGAATGCCGACGTCGTCCATACCTATAATTGTTTACTGGCACATCATCCAGCCGTCGCAAAGCGCGCCGCAGCGCTGAAACGCAAACGAATGAGTAACTCGTTGTTTGTGATCTATTTCGGGCTTAACCAGCCGCATCCACAGCTGGCGCATCACACCGTCTGCTTTGGTCCGCGCTACCGTCAGTTGATTAATGAGATTTTCAACAGCGGCCAGCTGGCGGAAGATTTTTCGCTTTATCTGCATGCGCCCAGCAATAGCGATCCGAGCCTGGCACCACCGGGCTGCGCCAGCTTTTATGTGCTGACCCCGGTGCCACATCTTGGCACCGCAGATATTGACTGGCGGCAAGAGGGTCCACGCCTGCGCGACCGCATTTTTGCTTATCTGGAGACGCATTACATGCCGGGTTTACGTTCCCAGTTGGTGACGGAACGGATGTTCACCCCGTTTGATTTTCGCGACAGGCTGCATGCCCACCACGGCTCGGCTTTTTCGCTGGAACCGATTCTGACGCAAAGCGCGTGGTTCCGGCCACATAATCGCGACGATGTGATTCGCAATCTTTATCTGGTCGGTGCAGGCACCCACCCTGGCGCAGGCGTGCCTGGCGTGATCGGTTCCGCCAAAGCCACCGCACAGCTGATGCTGGAGGATCTTGCAGGATGAGTATGCCGTTAATGGAACATGCCAGCCAAACCATGGCGGTTGGTTCTAAGAGTTTTGCCACCGCTGCCAAACTGTTTGATGCCTCAACGCGACGCAGCACCCTGATGCTGTATGCCTGGTGTCGCCACTGCGATGACGTCATTGATGGACAAACGTTAGGCGCATCCGCCGTGCAGCACCCGCGCGATGATGCACAGGCGCGCATGGCGCATCTGGAGCTGGAAACACGTCGAGCTTACAGCGGTGCCGCTATGGAAGAACCGGCCTTTGCCGCCTTTCAGGAGGTGGCGCTGATGCACCGTATTCCACCACAACTGGCATTTGACCACCTCGCAGGTTTTGCTATGGATGTGCACCAGCAGCGCTATCTGCGCTTTGAGGACACCCTGCGCTATTGCTATCACGTTGCCGGGGTTGTGGGGTTGATGATGGCCCGTGTGATGGGGGTACGTGACGAACGCGTACTGGATCACGCCTGTGATTTGGGGCTGGCATTTCAGCTCACCAACATCGCCCGTGATATCGTGGAGGACGCGCACCAGGGACGCTGTTATTTGCCGGAAGAGTGGCTGCATCCGCTGGGTCTGCACGCTGCGAATCTGGCGGAAACGCAGCACCGTGCTACGCTCGCCACCCTGGCTGCACGGCTGGTGGCAGAGGCGGAACCCTATTATCAGTCAGCGCATGCCGGGTTACCGGGTTTATCGCTGCGATCGGCATGGGCCATCGCCACTGCGCATGGCGTGTATCGTGAGATTGGCGTCAAAGTCCAGCAGGCAGGCTCACACGCCTGGGACAGACGCCAGCGTACCAGCAAGGGAGAAAAACTGGGCTTACTGCTAAAAGGGGCAGGCCTGGCACTCAGTTCACGCTTGACGCGCCCGGCGCAACGGCCCGAAGGGCTGTGGCAACGTCCGTAGTAACGCGATTTATCGCGGCGGTTTTTGTCGCTGACGCAGCGCCTGCTGCAACTTCGGCAACGGTGGCGCATACAAAAAGCCAAACGACACACAACCTTCCTTACCGCGCACCGCATGATGCATGCGATGCGCCATATACAAACGTTTCAGATAACCACGACGTGGAATGTATTTAAACGGCCAGCGTTGATGCACCAGGCCATCATGCACCATAAAATACAGCACGCCATACAGGCTCACGCCCGCACCGACCCATTGCAACGGCCACAGCCCATTGACGCCGAGGTAAATCATCACCACCGCCATCAGCGCAAAAATCACCGCGTAGAGATCATTGAGTTCGAAACTGCCATCGTGGGGTTCATGATGCGACAGATGCCAACCCCATCCCCAGCCATGCATGATGTATTTATGCGCCAGAGCTGCGACGACTTCCATCAGCACCAAGGAGAAAAGCAGGATCAGAGTATTGACTAACCACATCATGGTTCCTCCTTTTTACAGGTCAACCTTTCTCAGCCAGGCCGCAACCCGCGCAGCGAGTTGTTGCGGTTTTTCCAATGGGATCATATGTCCACTCTCCTCAATCAACTCGACACCGCTGCCGGTCAGTTGCGCGAGTTCCAGCGCTTCCTGATAAGAACGTAATTGATCCTGTTGAGCAGCAATAATAGCAACCGGACAAGGAATCGGGTGCTGCGTAATATGATCGCGGATAAGCCCCGACTGGTTGATGAAGGCTGCCGCCCCAAGCCGCTGGCCCATGTTCTGTATCTTGCCGATTAACCCGGTGTCGTCATACCGGGCGGGATGCAGCGATTTTTTTATCGCGCCGCTGCTGATACCACGAAAGTCTCCCCTGTTGATCGCCCCCACCGCATCCTGTTTGGCGTGTCGCTGTGCGGGGGTATCCTCACGCAATGAGGTGGCAATCAGGATCATTCCTGCCACCCGTGCGGGAAATGCTTCAACAATCGCGCGGGCGACATAACCGCCAAGGGAAAATCCGGCCACAATAAAACGTTCGGGCAGTTGTGCGGCAATCGCCTGGGCAATGGCGCTGATGCTGTCGCCACCGGAGAGGTTGGCATAGATAAACTTGCGATCATCAGGGAAGGCGTCGACAAAATCGTCCCATAGTGTTTCATCGAGCATAAATCCGGGGATCAGCACCACAGGTAATTTCATCGCCCACTTTCCCCCTTCGCCAGCATGGATCTCAACAGGACAACCACCTCATTTTGCTGCTGTTCCCCAAGGCGTGAAAGGAAAAAGGTATCAACCTGCTCGGCGATGGGACGCGCTTCCAGCAACACACGTTTGCCTTCAGTGGTGAGAAAAATAAACCGCCGACGCCTGTCAGTGGTGCCCTGCTGTCGTTCAATCAGGTTTTTTTTCTCCATACGCACCAGCAACTCCGCCAGCGTCGCCTTGGTGCTTAAGGCCGCTTCGGTAAGATCGAGCTGCTCAATCCCCGGTTCCGCTTCGACCGCACACAACACCGCGTATTGCTGTTTGGTCAGTTCCGGCAACGATTTCTGCCATAGCGCAGTATGGTCCTGAAGCAGCTCGCGCATCAGGTGAAAGAAGACATTGCCCAACTCTTTTTGCATGAGGTTCGCCTGACGTTAAGAAGAAGATCGCTAAGCGTTTGATTGTAATGCAGCAACAACAATTCGCGCCAACAACCTCTGCATCAATCGTTGCAATCATAAAATTCGTACACGAACTTTTTTCGTGCTCACCCCTTGCGCATCCTTGGACGTGGCGTTATTTTAATTTTAACGTTCGTATACGAACAATATGTTTGAGGGTCGAGATGAAACTGATAATCGGAATGACCGGTGCCACCGGTGCACCTTTAGGCGTGGCGCTGCTCCAGACGTTACAAACCATCAAAGAGGTGGAAACCCATCTGGTAATGAGCAAATGGGCCAAAACCACCATTGAACTGGAGACGCGTTACAGCGCACGCGAAGTCGCTGCTATGGCCGATGTGGTACACAACCCAGCAGATCAGGCTGCGTCCATCTCCTCCGGCTCTTTTCACACCGATGGGATGATCATTATCCCGTGCAGCATGAAAACCCTGGCCGGTATCCGCGCGGGTTACGCCGAAGGTTTAGTCGGACGTGCGGCTGATGTGGTGCTGAAAGAAGGACGCAAACTGGTGTTGGTGCCACGCGAAACCCCACTCAGTACCCTCCACCTCGAAAATATGCTGGCCCTGTCCCGCATGGGCGTGGCGATGGTGCCACCCATGCCCGCCTGGTACAACCATCCCGCCACTATAGATGACGTCACCAACCACATCGTAGCTCGCGTGCTCGATCAATTCGGCATCGCGTCACCCAAAGCCCGGCGCTGGCAAGGCTTAAGCGAAGCAACTTCACAACATGTTCTGCAAAAGGAGAGTTAAGAATGGCCTTTGATGACCTGCGTAGTTTTCTACATGCCCTGGATGAACAGGGCCAGTTACTGAATATCGATGAAGAAGTCCAGGCAGAACCGGATATCGCCGCCGCTGCCAACGCTACCGGACGTATCGGCGAAGGTGCCCCCGCTATCTCCTTCACTAAAATTAAGGGTTTTAACCACGCACATGTGGTGATGAATACCATCGGTTCATGGCAAAACCACGCCATTTCCCTCGGACTTCCGGCAAATACGCCGGTGAAACAGCAAATTGATGAATTTATTCGACGCTGGGATAACTTCCCGGTTGCTCCTGAACGTCGGGAAAATGCCCCCTGGTCAGAAAACACCGTGGATGGCGACGCGATTAACTTGTTCGACATTTTGCCCCTGTTTCGCCTGAACGACGGCGATGGCGGATTCTATCTTGATAAAGCCTGCGTCGTGTCACGCGACCCGCTCGATCCTGACCATTTTGGTAAACAGAACGTCGGCATTTACCGTATGGAGGTCAAAGGCAAACGCAAACTGGGTTTGCAACCGGTGCCGATGCATGACATTGCGCTGCATCTGCATAAAGCTGAGGAGCGCGGTGAGGATTTGCCGATCGCTATCACCCTCGGAAACGATCCCATCATCACGTTGATGGGTGCCACGCCGCTGCGCTACGACCAATCTGAATACGAGATGGCGGGCGCACTGCGAGAAAGCCCCTATCCTATCGCCACCGCCCCACTAACCGGCTTCGACGTACCCTGGGGTTCTGAAGTGATCCTTGAGGGGGTGATTGAAGGGCGCAAACGCGAAATCGAAGGCCCGTTTGGCGAATTTACCGGCCATTACTCCGGCGGTCGTAATATGACGGTGGTCCGTATCGACAAGGTTTCATACCGTACAAAACCGATTTTCGAATCGCTGTATCTCGGCATGCCGTGGACCGAAATCGATTATCTGATGGGGCCCGCCACCTGCGTACCACTTTACCAACAGCTGAAAGCCGATTTCCCGGAGGTGCAGGCGGTCAATGCCATGTATACCCACGGGTTGCTCGCCATTATCTCAACGAAAAAACGTTACGGCGGTTTTGCCCGTGCGGTCGGGTTGCGCGCAATGACCACGCCACACGGCCTCGGCTACGTAAAAATGGTGATTATGGTCGATGAAGACGTCGATCCCTTCAACCTGCCGCAGGTGATGTGGGCGCTGTCATCAAAAGTGAACCCAGCCGGGGACCTGGTGCAACTCCCCAACATGTCAGTACTGGAACTGGACCCCGGCTCCAGCCCGGCGGGGATCACCGACAAACTGATTATTGATGCCACCACCCCGGTCGCCCCGGATACCCGTGGTCACTACAGCCAGCCGGTAAAAGATTTGCCGGAAACCGGTGCATGGGTAGAGAAACTGACCGCCTTACTGGCCAACCGTAAATAAGGAGATAAAGATGACCTGTCCACGTTGTGCCGAAGAACATATTGAAATCATGGCGACCTCACCGGTGAAAGGGGTCTGGACGGTGTTCCAGTGCCAGCACTGCCTCTACACCTGGCGCGATACTGAACCGGCCCGCCGCACGCAACGCGAGCATTACCCGGAGGCATTTCGGATGACGCAAAGCGATATCGATAATGCGCCGGAAGTGCCGAGTATTCCGCCGTTGTTGGCAAAATAAACGCAGTAAACGGCGGGTGACGACTCGCCGTATCTTGACTGTGGAACTGCCTCTGACTTGCCTGGCTATTTGCAATTTACCTGGTGACGGTTGGCAATTTACTTGAGCATCCCCAACTAAATCTGATCGTACACTCGAAGGAGACAAAGTTTCATCTGAACGTCTGCTGTGTGCAAGGAGCGGAAGTCACTAACATCGTGGCGCATTAACCAACGGGGAGCATGTCATGAACATAAAACATTTTCAGTCAATTGGAATCACCACGAACTCACTCAAAGCAGTAACCAGCTAAAGGCTGAGAAATGAATATCTCGATCTGCGTGAGTATGTTAAAAATGAATGCAATCAGTTTTTTATCAGGCGATTGTTAGGCTAAGGAATGTCCCCTAAAACCACGGGCTTTTCAAGCTCGGCCAAATCCCCCTATCTCCTTCATCGGAGGGTGTCCCTTTGGAGAATCAAGTGGTAACAATTAAATTTATAAAAATCAAATGGATGGCTTGAAAATTGGATAAGAAAATCATTACAAGACTGATGCTAATTTTTGTATTACTTCTGGTTGGCGTTGTTTTTCACCTCGCTTTACTTCTTGCCGCTGCACTTGCCTGGTCGATTTATGAGGATCTGAAATCACCTTCCACGAAGAATTTCGAACCGGCAAAGCACGAATATACAAAACATGACTCTTCTTTCGACACAATAAAGGATCGACGAAATGTATCGAAGAATGACGACGAATGGGAAAAGTATTTTTTAGCTGATTGCGAATCTCCGGCTGAAGAAAGTTTCCTTACTACAGTGATTGAAGCTTTTAACCTTGTGCCAGAGCGGGGGAGACTTGTAGGTGAAAAAATCACTCTTGAAATGCAAGTTGTCAAATCACGTTATCGATTCGATTTTTTATTAAATTCATCGCAGATAATTGAAGTTGATGGGGCTGCCTGGCACTCTTCACAAGAACAAAAAGAGCGAGACAGAGTTCGTGATGAATACTGTATAAAGTGTGGTTATAACGTAACTAGAATCCCAGCCAAAACCGTCCTGTACGACTATAAAAAGACAGTTGAAATTTTTAGATCATTGATTGATGTTTCACATACATATAAAGAATCGAAGGCGGTCAGTACAGAGTCTAAAGTAGTGCCAACGGTAACAGCATCTGATTTTCTTAATAAGATCAACCAAGAAATAGACTCTAAACTCGATATAGAAAAATATAGTAGGGATTTTAAAAAAGCATTCGAACATGAAAGAATGCACCTTGAGATATTTTGTCAGAGTGTTAAAAGGAAGATTGAAATAGAGAAATATCTTGCAGATAGCGAACCTGGAACTAACTCTCAATTCGTGGCACACCGGGCTAGACTCAGTGCACTGGTCGACTCTGACAAAAAGCTTGTAGTTAACTGGCTTCCTATTCAAGAGCCATCAGGGATCAGTGACCCTGACCTTCAGGCGTGTATTACTTCTAAATTTCGTGCATTATCGGAAGAGCGTGAGGCGTATCTGAAGGGGTTGTCTGAAAGATGCTCGACCGATCTAAGGTTCAGGGAGTTGCTTAGAGAAAAATTGACTAGCTGTAAATACCCGAACATGCATATGATTTTCAAAACGGTTAGACTGACTTTTGGAACAGCTCTTAAGGGGCTGGAATCAACCATAAAAAAGTAATCAGCACATAGAAGACTTTGCAATGAGAATTAAGTATCACCCGGAAAATACAGAAATTCAATTTGACAGCCTCACGCCAGCTTCATTGAAAGAAAGTGGGGTTGAGATAAACTCAATATACATATCTGAAAGTCTTTTTGTAAAAATAAGAGACTTCTATCAGTCCCGGGATTTTTTTTGGAAAAGCTTAAATTGCAACTTAATGAACTTTTCCTACAGCAATTATTATGATGGATTGTATTTTACAATGATTGAATCTGTTGAATATAAGCACAATGCCAGATACTTAATAAAAATAAGATACGATAAGGAAAGATACCTTAAGCAGTTGTCTGTTAGGCGCAGGCGTAAAATTTTGGATGATGAAATCACTAGATTGGATCAATTGATCATGATTGGTGATGCTTATTATGACATATACAAGTTGCTGTCTAAGGTGTTTACTGAGTACAGAACGCATGTTTTTTCTTGTGATATTTATGCGAATAGACTTGCTTGCGAACAATTAAGCTACTTGGATATCCCGATTGTTACCTATGGTCGCGATTACTATGAAAAAAAAGATCGGGATGGATTGAGGGAAATGGAATTTATAGACCACTTTCTTGAGAGCGGTTTCTGATTAAAGAAGTAAATTTTGTATATTTTCGAACAAGACTTGAAGAAAAACTCAAGTGCGAATCATGGCTGTACTTCCTGACAATATAGTTCATTGTTCTTAGGTAATACCTCTAATTGGTTGAATGCGATGTATAATGCCTGGTTTTAAGATTCACTCATGGTCAGCGTTACCGTTCACTGTGCCCGTTGTCAGTCCGCCCAGGTTTACCGTCATGGTCAGAACCCTAAAGGATACGACAGGTTTCGCTGCCGTGACTGCCACCGCGTGTTTCAGCTCATTTATATCTTATGAGGCCCTAAACCAGGGTTTAAAGAGCAGAACACCGAAATGGCCTTCAATGGTGCTGGGGTTCGTGATACCACCAGGACACTGAAAGTCGGCATTAAGAACGTCATAATCATTAGATCCTTCATTGAAAAATATATGTTCACTAATTGGAGCCATAACCAAGTTAGCAATATTTACATAATAGTTGAGGACAACTGCGAACTTCCGCTCCTCGTTCAAAGCTGCCTCTCACCACAGTCGGTACTTTTGTCGGATATATGTCCAGGTTATTTGCAAACAGGCAGCCCAGTAAAGGCAAATACCCAATCACTTCACTCCCTGCCGATTCACTCCCGGCGCTTTGCACTACACTGTAACCCCAACTGTGCTGCTGAAAGGAGTTTTCATGAAGTTATGGCCTGTTGTGGCAGGTGTTGCCATTGCATTGAGTCTGGTTGCCTGCCAATCCCCAACGCCGCCAAAAGGTGTCGAGCCGATCACTGGCTTCGATGCCAATCGCTATCTTGGCAAATGGTACGAAGTTGCCCGTCTGGAAAATCGCTTCGAACGAGGGCTGGATCACGTCACGGCGACCTACAGTAAACGTAGCGATGGCGGAATTCGCGTTCTCAACCGGGGCTACGATCCGCAGCAACAAAAATGGCGCGAAAGTGAGGGCAAAGCGTACTTTACCGGGGCACCAACCACTGCTGCGCTTAAGGTTTCGTTTTTCGGCCCTTTCTATGGCGGCTATAACGTCATCAAACTGGATGAAAATTATCAGTACGCGCTGGTCAGCGGTCCTGACCGAGGTTATCTGTGGATCCTGTCCCGAACGCCTGACATCCCGCAAGCCATCAAGCAGGATTACGTTAACACCGCGCGTAAACTCGGTTTCCGCGTGGATCAACTCAGATGGGAAAGCGATCGCGGCGTCACCCCCTGACCCCCTCTTCTTCAATACGTCCTCTTGACAAGTGTCGCAACAATTTAGCATTATCTAAATTTAGAAAATACTAAATTGTTGCGCTATGACCGAGCTGAACCTTCTACAGACACAGGCAGATAAAGCTGCTGCTCTGCTTAAGACATTGAGCCATACCCAGCGCTTAATGATTTTATGTGTATTGATTGATAAACCCGGAACCGAAGCCGGAGAGCTGACCAGGATCAGCGGTTTGAGCGCCTCCGCAACCTCTCAGCATCTGGCGAGAATGAAATCGGAAGGATTGATAGAAGGGATACGCGAGGCCAGATTTATTCGCTACCACATTAAGAACGAAGCGATATTCGCCGTGGTGCAAACGCTTAAAAATATTTACTGTCCCGGAGAATAATATGCCTGCTACTTTTGCGACACCCGCTGAGATAAATGCACTTTCTGATCATGCCATGCTGATTGATATCAGAGGGCAAGACGAATGGCGTCGGGAACATATTTCCGGTGCCCGTTCTCTGCCAGTTGAAGACATCACGCCTGGTTGTTTAGGTAAGGAGGAGTTGAGCCAGATTGATACGGTTATTTTTCATTGTCAGAGTGGCATGCGAACCGAACAATACCAGGCACAATTGATCGCAGCGGTACATCCGGCAAAGGTTCTGATTATGCAGGGCGGCTTGAACGCCTGGAAATCAGCCGGTTATCCGGTGATAACTGACCGCCGTCAGCCGCTACCGCTGATGCGGCAGGTACAAATATCAGCCGGGGTACTGGCGCTGGGAGGCACGCTAGCCGGAGCGGCGCTGGCACCGGAATTTTATATCATCCCTGGCTTTGTCGGGGCTGGCCTGCTGTTTGCCGGAGTGACGGGCTGGTGCGGGATGGCAAAGTTGCTGGCAGTCATGCCCTGGAACAAACAGCAAAGCGAATCTCGTCATCCAACCCGGTAGTCAGGATCAGACCTTCAGCAACTTCACCGTGCTGTCTATGTCGATCTCCTCTTCCGAGAAAATTAACGTTGTGCCCTGGAAAGTAGTGATCGCCAGTTTCTTCAGTGAGCGCATGGCACCTGGTTGAGCGGCTGATTTGGGCCTGATGCTGCTCATCAGTACCCCAACAGACAGCACCGCATTGTCTTTATCGATGCGAGTTTCGACCGGCACTTCTTCGCTGTAAACAAGGAAAGACTTAATCGAGGTCAGCTTGATGCGCTCCCCGGCGATAAAGATGTATTTACTTTCAGGCGCAACTTTCACCGCATACGCTGACAGCCCCTTATTGTTGGTCGTGGGCTCGAAAGTGACCGCGGCATCTTTCTTAATCAGTTCAGGGTTGGCGACCTTAATGACATGAAAATAACGGTTATCACCGTTTTCATCTTTGATAAATCCAAAACCTTTATCCTGAAACCAGGTTGTGATCGTACCGTTCATCGCCATTACCGCCTATTTAATCGTTTATCTACTCAGTTTTGCAGCGCGCAGTGTAAAACACAATGCCGATGTACACTACGTCTTTACAGCTACGCAGGCTTTTTATCATGGTGCTGACGCAGTGATTTTTGTAACTTTTGCATGCCGGTGCACACAAAAAGCCCAATGACACGCAAACTTCTTTGCCCTGCAACAGCCACAGGCCATTAACGCCCAGGAAAATCATGACCACCGTCGACATGGCAAACATCCAAAATGCCGTGCCACAGTTCAATTTATTGACCCTGCCCCCTTAGCCAGCAACGATTTTCTGCTGTCCGGCGATTCAGTTCGGAACTTCCGCCTTATTCTGGAATACATAAATTATGCTGCAAAAAAGATAATGCGTTATAGATAGGGATGAAATATTTAGCCTGATAATAAACCCGCCAAATTGTGACTAATGACCCAACGCCAACAAATAACCTTAAAGTTCTTAAGGGTAGAACCGATAACGACATATCAAAGGTGGGAATATTCTTATCAAACAATAAGATATATTTTAGCATTAGACTATTATCCCAACCTTACTCAAATCCTGAAGCTTACAAAGGTTGTCGATATGCTGAAATCCTTCACGAACTTTTCATCTGCAAGCAGCCGGAAATTGATCAGGCAACCATTAATAATCATGATCCTCCTAATGTTTTTTGGATTCATAATAACGTTGGGAATGATATTTTTTATCGCCAGTGATTTAAATTCCATCTCAGATACGGAGGATAGCGTTCTGATAAGGAAACTTATCCAGAATCAGCAAGACGACATCAGTTCTCATTTGACTGACAATGCGGTTTGGGGCGGATCTTATAAAAACCTCCATGAGAAGGTTAACCTTAACTGGGCATGGGAACAACAAAACCTCGGCGCATCCTTATATAAGGATTTTGGTTATAATGGGATATTTGTGATTAACCCAGCAGGAAAAACAGTTTACAGCATAATCAATGGGAAATTAAGTACAGATTCCATCCAACAATGGATGGAGACCGATCCAACGCCTGCCATTCTCCATCAACTGAGAAAAAGCAACGGATCGGCCTCAACGCAATTCATGATGGTCAAGGGGAAACCGGTTTTGGTTAGCGCCGCATGGATCACGCCAGGTAGCGATAATACAATCAAAAATGTTTCAGAACAGCACTCTATTTTGCTATTCGTCGTTAATATGACTGATGCGAAGTTAATTAAACTCGGTGCCGACTATACAATCAATAACCTTCATTATGAGGAGTCAGAAACTCCGTATGATGGTGCTAAAAATATGATTCCGCTGTCTGAATTCGGTGCACGGGGCATTCTTACATGGCAGAGTGAGAACCCAGGAAAACAGCTCATCGTGTTACTATTACCAATAACCGTAGTAATTTATTTGGGAATGTTATTCGCGGCGATAATGCAATTGAAACATATTATTAAAATAGTCCAAAGTTCGGATGAAAACATCTTTATGTTGCAGCAAAGCCAGCTTGCCTTATTGGCCAGTGAAAAGCGTTTTCGCGATGTTGCTGAAACAAGTACCGACTGGATTTGGGAAGCTGACAACAATCTGGCATTCAACTGGATATCGTCAAGGTTTTCTGCCATCACGGGCTACAGTAGCAATATATGGATTCACCGTACCCTGCAAGATTTTCTTTTTAATGGGAATACACTGCTTAACTCACTTGAGGACAAGCTCAAACCCGGTGAATACACTCACCTGTCACGTTGCCGCTACCTCTCAGCCCAACAATACATCCGCTACTGCGATCTCACCATCCGCCGGGTTGAACTGGCAAATGGCAGGCAGGGTTTTCGTGGTACCGTGACAGACGTCACACTTGAAGTTGAAGCAGAAGAAAAAGCAAAATACCTCGCCTTACATGATGACCTGACAGGCTTACCTAATCGTACGCAAATGAAGCAATTTCTAACCGGCGAATTGGAAATTCACCATACCTGCGACAACCCCCTGGCTGTGATTATGGTTGATTTAGATAAATTTAAACCGGTAAATGATATTTATGGTCATGCTATGGGTGATGCGGTTCTGCATGAGGTTTCTTTGCGTTTTCGCCACTGTGTTGATGATGTTGGTTTTACCGCTCGTCTTGGCGGTGATGAGTTTGTCATTATCGTTCCCGCAATGGACACGGAGGAAATAAGTAACCTGTGTGATAAAATCATCGAGAAAATAAACACTCCCTTTCACATCAATGGCACTGAAATTTCTATTGGGGTCAGCATGGGCATCGCTACCACCCCCAAAGATGCTGACAACATTACGGATATATTAAGATATTCAGACTTTGCCCTTTATAAAGCAAAAAATAACGGTGGTAATAAATATGAATTTTATCATACGGAGTTAACCGATAAGATTGTTCAACGTCGGGAAATGGAAAGCGAGCTAAGAGAAGCTATCCGCTCGGGACAATTAGCCGTTGTTTATCAACCACGCCTCAATATGAAATTGGCAAAAGTTACCGCTGTGGAAGCGCTGGTACGGTGGAACCATCCGGTTCGTGGGTTAGTCATGCCTGACCAGTTTATCTCATTAGCGGAAGAGACCGGGCTGATTAAAGAGATTACTGACTGGGTGATAGAACGCGCCTGTTTTGATATGCAATCGTGCTTTGACCAAATGAAAGTGTCGGTCAACATCAGCGCTCTGGAGTTTAGCGACCGTGGGTTAACTGAGCGGATAACGAGGATCCTTGAGAAAACGGGTTTTGCAAGCCATCGCCTTGAGATTGAAATTACTGAGAATGCCTTAGTTAAAAACCCAGACGATGCCCTAAAAACGATGCGTGAATTACATAAACTTGGCATTAATTTCCATGTCGATGATTTTGGCACCGGGTATGCGTCGTTTGGCTATCTGAGCAACTTTCCATTTAATGGTCTGAAGCTGGATAAGTCATTTATTCTTGCAATGCATGAATCTGATAATGCCTTGAAAATCGTCGAAAATCTGATAAGTCTGGGCAAAGCCTATTCTCTGGTGATCACCGCCGAAGGTGTCGAGACATTACAACAAAAAGAGCAATTGCAGAAATTCAATTGTGATGTTTTACAAGGCTATCTGATCGGGCAGCCAATCCAGATTACACAATTGACTGAAACCTATCAGGAACATGTTCTTGCATAAGCCCTAAAGTCTTCTTCAGCGTTGCCGATAACCCGACAAGCTTTAATAGGTTCCCTTTTTGTTTGTACTAAACAGGAGAGCAAAATGGATGTATCGCAAGTGACTTCACTGGCTTCCGGCCTTGATAACCTGGATCTGAAAAGTCAGGTGAATACCCTGGTATTGAAAAAGGCACTGGATAACCAGGAGTCTGCGGCCAGCAGTATCCTCGCCTCAATCCCGCAGTTGCCTGCTAATCCGGCTATTGGGCGCAATATAAATACCACCGCCTGAGTTTCAATTTGAGTAGCGGCGCGACTTTACATCCCGATTAACCCCCGCTAGTATGGCCGACTCCCAGCGCCACTCTGTCGCTGCGTAAGCGTTAACGTTAACCAACGCACCATGTGCAGGATTGCTCTGCTTTTTTTCTATGGTGCGAAAAGATGACCCATACCGTTGTTAGCGTAAATCCTGTCCTGCGTCGTTCCGGCTTTTTCCTGTTTTTGCTGCTGTTGACCGCGGCCAATTTGCGCACACCGATCACCGCCACCGGTCCGGTGCTGGAAAACATTCGCCATACGTTAGGGTTGAGTGCCAGCGCGGCTGGCGTGCTGAATTTCTTACCGCTGCTGATGTTCGCCACTCTTGCGCCACCTGCCGCCTGGCTGGGCAACCGCTTCGGACTTGAACGCAGCCTGTGGAGCGCATTGCTGCTTATCACCCTCGGCTCGTTGCTGCGCATCACCGGCAGCGAAAATGCGTTATGGGCGGGGACATTGCTGCTCAGCGCCGGTATCGCCGCCGCTAACGTCTTATTGCCACCACTGATTAAGCGCGATTTCACTGCGCATACCGCGCGTTACATCGGGTTGTATGCCACCACTATGGCGATCACCGCCAGCATCGCATCCGGCGTGGCGGTGCCGCTGGCGCAGCTCACTGACGCGGGCTGGCCTCTGTCGTTAGGTATCTGGCTGGTGCCCGGCGTGGTTGCGTTGCTGGCCTGGTTGCCGCAACTCAAACACGCCGCCGGGCATGCGCAGCCAGCCGTCCCGCAATCGTTGCAACGTTCGCCGTGGCGTTCAGCCATTGGCTGGCAGGTATCTTTATTTATGGCCTGCCAGTCGTTGGTGTTTTATACCCTGATTGGTTGGTTTACCCCCTTTGCTCAGGATGAGGGGATCAGCCAACTGGCGGCGGGCTGGTTGCTGTTCGTCTATCAAATTGTGGCGATTGTCGCCAACCTGGTCTGCATGAACGCTCTGAAACGATTACGCGATCAACGCGCCATCGGTTTTTTGGCATCGCTGGCAATTTTTACTGGCGTGACGGGATTGCTGCTGGCCCCCACATGGGCCTTGATATGGTTGCTGTTGGCGGGGTTGGGAGCCGGAGCATCGATGGTGACTTGTCTGGCGCTGTTTAATTTACGCACTCAGGATCATCGTCAGGCTTCAAAGCTCTCGGGGATGGCGCAGTGTGTCGGCTATGGCGTCGCCGCACTGGGACCACTGTGTTTCGGGATGCTGCATGATGCCAGCGGCAACTGGATGCTACCGCTGACATTGCTGCTGGTGATCTCTGCCCTACAAATGGTGGTGGCGACCCTGGCAGGCCGCGACCGTCATATTTGATCACACCAGCGCTGCCGCTTCCTGACGTTCCAGCTCGCGTACCCGCGGGATAATCTCGCGGCCAAAGAATGCCACCTCTTCATGGAAATGCAGGAACGCCAGCAGCAGCAAATCCACCCCGGCACGCTTGAGCGCGATAATGCGTTCCGCAATCTGCTGCGGCGTGCCGATCAGGTTGGTTTTAAACCCGTCGTTGTACTGCACCAAATCTTCAAACGAGGATTTCGCCCAGTTCCCTTCCCCTTCCGGCGAAGCGCTGCCTGCATTTTTCACTTCATGCTGGAAGCCTTTCACTGCATCCGGGTTGGCTTTGGCGATGATTTCCTGCAACACCGCCTGCGCTTCCTGTTCGGTTTCTCTGGCGATGACAAAACCATTCAGGCCGATTTTTACCCTGTGCTGACTGGCGCGCGCCTTCGCCTGGATATCTTCCACTTGCTGGCGCACCCCTTCCGGCGTATTACCGTTGGTGAAATACCAGTCGGACACCCGCGCTGCCATATCACGCGCGGCACGCGAACTGCCACCCTGGAAAATTTCCGGCTGTGGTGACAGCGGTTTCGGTTTCAGCGCGTAGTCACGGAAACGATAGAAATCCCCGGCAAAGGTGAAGCTTTCCTCTCCCCAAATACCGCGCAGGCAGCGAATAAACTCTTCCGAACGCAGGTAACGTTCTTCGTGGTCGAGCCAGGGTTCACCAATGGCTTTAAATTCGCCACGGAACCAACCGCTCACAATATTCACCGCAATACGCGGCCCGTAAAGATGGCTGATCGTGGCGATTTGTTTGGCGGCCAGCACCGGATTCCACGGCCCAGGCAGCAACGCGGCGATGACCTTTAACCGTGAGGTGTGGCTGAGCAGGTCCTGGGAAAACGTCACCGATTCGTGCTGATTTTCTGCGCCGTATCCAGCGGTAAAGCGGATTTGCGTCAGCGCATAATCAAAACCGGCATTTTCCGCGATTTTCGCCAGCTGACGGTTGTAATCCGCGTCCCAGCGCGTGCGTTGTTCAATCTGGCTGATCACCAGGCCACCAGAGACATTTGGCACCCAATAGGCAAATTGCAGGGGTTTACTGGCAGGTTGTGGTACAGACATAGCGAATCCTCATGCGATGTGTGTCTTATATCGAAAATCAAAAGATTTATTACCACTTAAATCTTTTGGATATATATCGCTATGCAGTGGCTATGCCAGTTTTGTTGTACGGATAACGCAATGATTTATCGATATTTATGACAACGACCTGGAAATAACGCTGTGGTATTTGCAACAACCACTGTTGACTGGCTGTTGCAATAACAACCCTGCTGTAACGGCACGAGTTATCGCGCCGTCAGGTGTCACTGGCTGAGCGTTTGCTGAAGGGCGGCAATCGACGAGGTCACCCCCGCCTCAACCGACATGGTGAGATCCTCCATCTCCAGCGACACCCAGTCGTTGTATCCCATCATGCGCACCACTGAGAAGAATTCCTTCCACCATTGCAGATCCTGGCCGCAGCCCACCGCGACATAGTTCCAGGCACGGTTAGCGACATCCTCCACCGGTTTGGTTTCCAGCAAGCCGTTGATATTCACCAACCCGCGCTCCAGCCGTACATCTTTCCCGTGCACATGGTGGATCGCCGGGCCCAGCGCCCGCGCCGCGGCAATCGGGTCCCCCCCCATCCATAGCAGATGGCTCGGGTCGAGATTCAGCCCCACCATTGGCCCCACCGCATCACGCAGACGGAACAGCGTTTCCGGGTTCCACACCAGCATCGAACTAAAATTCTCCAGCGCGAAGCGTTCCACGCCGTGGTTTTTGGCACGTTCCACCAATCCCAGCCAGTAAGGAATGGCCACTTCGTTCCACTGATAATCGAGACAATTCTTCAGTGTGGGCGGCCAACTGACGGTATAAGTAATCCAGTTGGGGATGGTGTCATGCGGGCTGGCAGGCGGCAGTCCACTCATCATCACAATTTTCTTCACCCCCAACTCACCGGCCAGGGCCAGGGTCTGTTCGGTATCACGTTTATGGCGCAGGCCCAGTTCGCCTACGTCGAGCGGATTGCCGGAGACATTCAGCGCGGCGATCGACATACCGCGACTCTCCAGCGCCCGCAACAGTTGCTGACGCTGGCTGGCGCTGGCGAGCAATTCCTCGGTACGCAGATGCGGGGCGGATGACCAGCCACCGGTGGTCATCTCCACACCACAAACGCCAAGTTCGAGTAATTTATCCAGCATCGCTTCAAATGGCAGATGCCCGAGGCTGTCAGTACAAAATGAGAGTCTCATGACGTTTCCTTATTGGTAATTAACCCAGCTCGCGCCGTTATCCGCCGAGCGCACGCAGTTTTCAATCCAGCGCACCCCTTCCAGCCCGGCGTTAATGTCGGGATAGATCAGGTTCGCCAGCGTCTGCTGATCGCCACGCTGCGCAGCGCTGATGGCAATGGCAAATTTGAGGTAGATATTGGCCCAGGACTCTGCCAGCCCTTCGGTATGCAACGCCCCGAGACGCTCCTCAGCCAGCGCGCTGTCATCGAGATACGGCATACCGTGATGCATCACCTGATTAGGTTGCCCCTGCACTTCATATTTCAACTCGCCGGGGTTGTAATCGCTCCATTCCAGACTGGCGCGTGAACCGATCACCCGGATACTTTGACTGTCCATGGAACCGGCGTTGATCGAGGAGGCCCACATCCGTCCGACGGCACCGTTGTCGTAGTGCATCAACACCATCGCGTTATCTTCCAGCGGCGCGCGCGACGGGATAAAACTCTGGCGGTCGCATAACAACGATGTGATCTGCAAATGCGGCAGCACCAGTTGTGAGATGTAGAAGGTATGGGTGGAGATATCCCCCAGCACGAAAGAGGGACCGGCAATTTTGGGATCAACGCGCCACTTCTGCGCATCGTTAAACTTGTCGGCACTGTCGTTTGCACTAAAGCCGTGGGTATATTGCAGCTCAACCATGCGTACCTCGCCGATCTCGCCTTTGGCGATCATCGCACGCATCTGCATCAACAGCGGATGCCCGGAGAAGCCATAGGTGACACCAACGATCAGCCCTTTGGCCTCCGCCAACACTTTAATTTCCTGTGCTTCGGCGGTGGTAAAAAACAGCGGTTTTTCACAGATCACATGAATACCGGCATTCAGTGCCGCTTTGGTAATCTCATAATGGGTGCCATTCGGCGTGGCGATGGTGACCACCTCCACCCCATCCTCCCGTTTCGCCTCTTCTGCCAGCAGTTGCTGATAATTGTCGTAACAACGTTCGGCTGCCAGCCCGAGATTGACGCCGAAATCGCGCCCCCGTTCGGCATCGATATCAAAGGCACTGGCGACCAGTTGATACGCGGTGTTATCGCGCAGTGCGCCGGAGCGATGTTTATAGCCAACCTGACTTAAACGACCGCCACCGATCATTGCCCAGCGTAACGGGCGGGGGATTTTCTTTTCACCATTGAGCATAGTCACTCCTTAATTATTTTGCACCCGGGTGCAAATGAGGTCAGAGACAAGGGTTTATTTCTGGTTTTTCTGTTCAAACTGCTGATAATTCGCCTGCGTCACCGTAGCGTAAGGGATCCAGTTATAGGCGGCGGTTTTCTGCTTATCCAGCATCGCTTTCGTGACCTGCACCGCCCCGGTCGCCTGCCCTTTTGCATCCTGGAAGATGGTTACCGCCATGTCGCCGTTTTTGATAAATTGCAGTCCGTCGGGTGTGCCATCAATCCCCGCCACCAGCACATTGCTTTTCTTCGCCTGCTTCAGCGCCATGATGGCACCAATCGCCATTTCATCATTGTTGGCGGCGATGGCGTCAATCGGCGTGCCGTTCAGCAACCAACTGGAAACCACATCTACCGCCTCATTGCGCTGCCATTTGGCAGTCTGTTTCTCCACCACTTTCATATCTTTGTGTGCGGCAATCACTTCTTCCGTTGCCCGGGTGCGTTCGCGCGCCTCTTCATTTGACAGCGCCCCCATAATGATGGCGACATTGCCTTTGTAATTCATACGCTTCGCCAGCGCTTCCATCTCCATTTTGCCACTCAACGCGGAGTCGGATCCGACATACGCCATCTGCCCGTCCAGTTTTACCTCGGGTTTGCGATTGACAAAGATCAGCGGAATATTGGCGCGTTTGGCCGCCTCCATCATCGGGCGTACTCCCTGGGTATCGACCGGATTAAGGATTATTGCGTCAACGCCCTGGTTGATAAAATCGTCTACCTGCTGCACCTGGAGCGCCACATCCCCTTTGGCATCAGAAAACTGGCCTTTCATGCCGGAAGCATCCAGCTCATGCACCATCTGCGTACGCAGTATCGAAACAAAATTGAGATCGAAATTGGCGAGCGCAACGCCCACTTGCCAGGTTTTTGCCTGCGCAGTGCCAATGGACAGCACACTCAATACCAGCACCAGGGTTTTCAAAGTCTTCATGGTCGTTTCCTGTAGGGTCATGTTGTGATGATCCGACCGGAAGAGAGACACTGCTGATTTTTACTTTTGCACCCGGGTGCAATATAAGTAAAAAAAAGAGACGATCAGTCAATTCTTCGGGCGAGTTACTGACGAAAATGTCAGCGATGCAGCCATTTTAGTCAATCCGGCAAAACGAAAATCAGCGGAGGTGATCACAAAATGTTGATGAAATGCACCCGATTGCAAAAAACATTGCAATCGGGTGCAAAGATCAAACATAATCGCAACATCATAAAAACAGGGTTATTTCGCATAAGGTTTCAACGCACTTACGCTTTGGGTGTTTATTTTCGATTGGGATTCACGTTCAATGCAGGGGTCTTTCGCCAACTCCGATATGCAGGTGCTATGAGCAAACCCATCGCAAAATCTCACAAAGCCACCGCCAGTGATGTCGCACGTCACGCTGGTGTGTCGAAATGGACGGTCTCGCGTGCCTTTACGCCCGGTGCATCCATCTCCGACAAAGCGCGCGAACGCGTGCTGGCTGTCGCCACCGAGCTGGGCTATCGCCCCAATCTGCTGGCGCGCAGTCTGTCGCAGAAGAAAACGCACATTATTGGCGTCGTGATCGATGAGATGAGAAACCCGCACTCGTTACTGTTGATCGACACAGTGACCAACCAGTTACAAAAGCGCGGTTACATGGCGTTGTTGCTCAACATCACCAATAGCGAGAACCACAAATCGGTGATGCTGTTGGCCGATCAATTGCAGGTTGATGGCTTGTTGTTTCTGGGCACGGTATTGACCGAGGAACTGGTGGATATAGCACAGGACCTGCACCACATCCCGCTGGTGCAGCTGTGCCGCAACAACGATGTACCGGGCATTGATGTGGTGAAAATCGATGATCACCACGCCGGTAAGCAGCTTGGCGAGTTGCTATTGGCTCAGGGATATACACGTTTTGGCTACATGCGCGGCCCGGCAACCAACAGCAATCATTTGCAACGGCTGGAGGGTTTACAGCAGGCGCTTACCGAAGTCGGGCTGACACTGGAAGAGATGCTGACCGCCGGTTGTTATGCGCAGGAACGCAGCTACGCGGTTCTGACGGAGTATCTCAACGCACATGCGCCTGCCGATCGCATCGATGCGCTGTTTTGCGAAAACGATGCGCTGGCGCTGGGTGCGCTCGAAGCCTTGCGCGAAGGCGCGGGTAACAAACATATGGCGGTGGTGGGTTTCGACGGAATTGACGAAGCCGCCCTGCCCGGCTGGCAACTGACCACCTGGAGCCAGCGGATTGACCTGTTAATTGAAGAAGCCCTTAACCGGCTGATTGATGAACATGCCACACCGGATGGTGCCTGGTCTCAGGGAGAATTGCGTGTACGACGCTCTCACCTGAAGCCGTAAGCGAAAGGAGGAGAGATGAAGTTGTCGTTACATGGCGTTTCTGTCTGGTACAGCAATGCCGTCACCCAGTTACGTATCGCGCAGGAAACCGGTTTTAGCGGTCTGGAGATTCTGCCGGAGCATCTGTATCGCTATCTCGACAATGGCGGCAGTTACGCCGCATTCCGTCAGCTGATGGCGCAACATCACATCGACGTTACCTGCATCAACGCGCTAAAACGCATCGGTCGCCACCAACCTGAAGCACGCGCTGAATTGCTGCGCGAAGCGGAACAGATTTGTCAGGCGGCGGTGGAGCTGCGCTGCCCGGTGGTGCAAATTATGGCACTGACCGAGCTGGATCAGCTGCCTGCTGCCGAGCGTGATGCCATTCTGCTCGACAACATCTCCGCCATTGCCGATATCGGCAAAGCCCACGGCATCAAATTCCAAATCGAGGTGGTGGCCTTCACCGCGTTTAATTCCCTGCAACAGGCACTGGACCTTATCGCCCGCAGCGGCAAAGACAACCTCGGCGTAGTGGTCGATTTCTGGCATCTGCACGCCGGAGGTGGAACCACTCCTGACGAGGTGGCGCAGATGGATAAAAGCCTGATGTACGGCGTCCACTTTTGTGATGGCCGTGCGGCTTATCCAGACGAAGCCTGGGATGAATGGGTGCAACGAAACTATGCGCCGGGTGAAGGCGATGTTGATATTGCTGCCTGGGTCGCGGCGGTCAAAGCCACCGGTTACGACGGCGTATGGTCACCAGAATTATTAAGCCCGCGTCATTGGGAACACGACTTGTGGGATATTTCCCGCAGTTGTTTAGACAGCATGAGAACATATATTAATTAATATAAATGGCGACCCACATGATGAATCGCCCGCCTCATATTTAAATACTCTCTGCAAAAATTGTAGCGGCGCGATTTATCGCGCACCTCGCACCGCGCGATAAATTTCGCCGCTACAGAATAAATATAAACACCACGCCTCTACGCGAATTATCGCGCGGCGTAATTACGTCTGAATGTTTTGAACGTCGTGCTCTGTAAAATTTATCTGCCGTATCCGTCATCAGACGGAATGATGAAAGGAAAGTTGTATGAACCGAAGAGAAGCGCTTTTTTCGCTCAGTTCGATTGTGGCGTCACTGGCCGTTGCACCGCAACTGCGCGCGAAGGAGCTGCATAATGTCCCGCTAAGCACCCAAATGAGCCCCGACCACCTGCCGCAACCCGCCTGGCAGCAGGGCTATCAGGTCTTAATCAGCCCGCTCGATCGCCAGAATCTGGCGGCGATTTTTGACCGCCTGATCCCTGCCGACAACCTGGGCCCTGCGGCCAGTGAGGCCGGTGCTATCGAATTTCTCGATAACCAACTGGCCGGAGATTATGGCACGGGGGCGGCACTTTATTTAGCAGCACCTTTGCACCCGGAAAATGAAGAGAAAATCATGGGTAGTCCGCAATTTCTTGCCACACCTAAAGAACGTTATTTAACCGGACTGACCGCATTAGAGAATTGGGCGCAAAAAAATCACCAGGCATCATTTCATACTTTAACCGCACCGCAAATCGACGAATTCCTGACAAATATGGAAGACGGAAAGATTGATTTAGGCCGTGAAGTGAACAGCCAGGCTTTTTTTGAATTAATGCTACAAAACGCACGCGAAAGCTATTTGGCGGATCCAATTTACGGCGGCAATAAAAATATGGCGGGTTGGAAAATAATTGGCTTCCCCGGCGCCCGCTATGACTACCGTCCTTATATTACGCGTCGCAATGAAAATCTGGCGCTTATTCCTGTCAGTCTGATTCCCAACGATTAATACGCCGGAGCTGAGTTAATGTCACAAATCAGAAATAAGGCTGACGTGGTTATCGTCGGTCTGGGTTGGGCCGGTTCGGTGATGGCTGAAGAACTGACCCGCGCCGGATTACATGTCGTCGCGATTGAGCGTGGTGCCTGGCGTGATACCTCAACCGATTTTCCGGTGTCAATTGATGCCGATGAACTACGCTTCCACACCCGGCGTAAAATCCTGCAACCAATGAGCGTGGAAACCACCACCTTCCGCAATCGCCACGATCAACTGGCAGCACCGGTACGTAACTGGTCAGCCTTCCAGTATGGCTGGAACGTCGGCGGTGCCGGTACACACTGGGCTGGGATGTCGTGGCGCTTTACCCCGTGGGATTTTGAAGTCGCCACCCGTACGCGTGAGCGCTACGGTGCAGGAAAAATGCAGGGATTGCAGTTGCAGGACTGGGGCGTCACCTACGATGAAATGGCCCCTTTCTACGATCGCTTCGAACGTATCGCGGGCACCTCCGGCTATGCCGGCAATCTCAACGGCGAACGCCGCAAAGGCGGCAACGTGTTCGAAGGTGCGCGCACCCGCGACTATCCCACTCCGCCGTTGCAAGATACCCACTGGATGAGCAAATTCCGCCAGACCACGGAAAACATGGGGTATAACCCGTTTACCGTTCCGGCAGGCAATCTGTCACAGGCTTATGTCAATCCGCTCGGTGTCAGCATGGGCCCCTGCACCTACTGCGGCTTCTGTGACTTTCACGGCTGCGGCAACTTCTCTAAATCTTCGCCGCAGGCCTGCATTCTTCCTGTGTTGATGCGCCGTCCCAACTTTACGTTGTTGACGGAGACAGAAGTGCTGCACGCGGTCAAACACGACGACGGTAAGACGGTGAAGGGGGTGAAATTTATCACCAAAGAAGGGGTGGAAGGTTTCCAGCCCGCCGATATCGTCTGTATTACCGCCTATCAGATGGATAACGTCCGTCTGATGCTGCTGTCACAAGTTGGCGAGCAATACGATCCGCGCACCGGACGCGGCACCATTGGCCGTAACTACAACTATCAAACCTGCTCCAGCGTCACCGGCTTCTTTGATAACGAATATATGAATCCGTTTATCGGCGGTGGCGCGCTGGCGGTGCAAATCGACGATTTCAACGGCGACAACTTTGACCATAGTGACCTCGATTTTATCGGTGGAGCCGGAATTATGGGCTTCTCCACCAATGGCCGCCCAATTCAGAACATGAATGGCTTACGTCCCGGCACCAAACGCTGGGGCAGCGAATGGAAAGCCGGTTATGCGCGCGATTACCAGACCGCAGGCACCATTTTCTGCCAGGGCACCTCAATGCCGATGCGTGAGGCATACCTTGACCTCGATACCCACTACAAAGATCGCCACGGCCAGCCGCTGCTGCGCATGACCTTTGACTGGAATCAGAACGATGTGCGTATGGCGAAATATGTCACCGATCGCGCCATCAACATCATGCGTGAGATCGGCGGTCAGCATCTGGTGGTGGACAACCAGGCGGAAAAGAGCTGGAACCCGTATATGCAGCACAGTTCCCATACCATTGGAGGTGCGGTGATGGGGACCGATCCTACCACCTCCGCCCTGAACCCGTATCTGCAAAGCTGGGATGCGCACAACCTGTTTGTCGTCGGTGCGTCAGCGTTTCCGAATAACGGTGGCTACAACCCAACGGTCACCGTGGGTGCGCTGGCGGTGCGTGCCGCGCAGGCCATCCACCAGACCTACGTCAAAAATCCGGCACCGCTGGTGGGAGCGTAATCATGGCTAAGGCGAAAAAGATTACTTATACCTTCGCAGCGCTGGCGGTGGTGGCAGCGCTTGGCGTGACCGGCAGAATGTGGGGGGTGCTGGATAGCGCACGCTCGGACGTAGCTGACAATAAGGTGCAACTGGCGGATTTTCACAGCAATGACGATGCTGCCATCAAACGCGGTGAATACGTGATGCGTCTCGCCGACTGCGCCGCCTGCCACAACGCAGACTTCTCCGGCGGATATAAAATCGATACCCCATTTGGCGCGTTACTGACGTCCAATATCTCCCCGGATCGCGACACCGGGATTGGCAACATGACCGAACGCGATTTCTTCAATGCGGTACGTCAGGGACGCGGTAAACACGGCTTCCTGTACCCGGCCATGCCTTACACCGCCTACACCCAGATGAGCGATCAGGACATGCACGATCTCTGGGCGTATTTCTCCGCGCAGAAACCGGTGAAAAATGCCATCGACGAAAATGCCGGGATGCATTTCCCGTATAACATCCGTCTGGCGATGGCGGGCTGGAACCTGTTGTTCTTTGACAACAGCGCATTTCAACCGCAAAGCGCGCAGAACGATGAGTGGAACCGCGGCAAATATATCGTCGATGGTCCGGCGCACTGTAGCGTCTGCCATACGGCACGTAATGCTCTTGGCGGTGAAATCAGTAGCCAGTATTTGCAGGGCGGCAATCTTGGCAGTTGGTATGCGCCGGATATCTCACCAAATCCCCATGCCGGAATCGGCAAGTGGACGGACGAAGAGATCGCTGATTACCTGAAAACCGGCTCTAACGGCACCAGTGTGGCCGCCGGGCCAATGGCCGAAGCGGTTGAACATTCAACGCAGTATTTCAACGACCAGGATCTGAAAGCTATCGCAACCTATCTGCGCAGTCTGCCAGCTTCGACAACGCCGCAACCCACCCACTTCGAGATGAATAAAACCCGTCACGACCTGGCGGCCCTGCGTTATGAAGTTGATTGCTCAGCATGTCACGGTCTGGCGGGTGAAGGGATTCATGGCATGGTACCCGCCTTTGCCGGTAACAGCGCGATGCTGAACGATCCCACCAGCATGATCCATGCGTTGTTGGATGGTGCGCGCGCACCGCATACTACAGGCCGCCCGACCGCCGCCGGAATGCCCGCTTTCGCCTGGAAATTAAATGACCAGGAGATGGCGGATGTACTGAATTACGTGCGGAACTCCTGGGGTAACCAGGCGGGGGAAGTGCAGGCCAGCGATGTCACAACGCGACGTCGAACCACCGGCGCGGGAGACAAATTACAAACACCGGCCATGAAGTAATCATCAAGTCTGTCAGGCAGGAACCGTAGCGGCGCGATTTATCGCGATAAAAATGAAAATACGCGCGATAAATCGCGCCGCTACGGATTTTCATCACAGCAGTTGAGCAATGCCCCACAGCGCTAATGCGTGATCATCTTCTGACGGTAAACCGCTAACGCTTACCGCACCAAACACCGCGCCTTGCGGATTGAGCAGTGGGAAAGAACCACCGTGATCGGTGTAATCCGCCTGATTGATAAACGCCTGTTTTTCCATCCGTTCACCTTTCTGCTCATTGAGCATCCCGACGTACAGCGAAGAGTGACCGCTGCGCAGCACGGTATTACGTTTACGGCGCATCCACTCGAGATTTTCCGCACAGGAACCTGGCAACGCCGCCAGAAACAACACCTGACCAAACCCATAGACTTCGATGGACACCGGTGCCTGCGCTTCACGCGCACGCTGCTGAATGCGCTGGCCAATCTGCCAGGCGAGGTCAAAATCAAACTGCGGCAGACGATGTTCCGCTTCCTGCTGTAACAGGCTTTCCAGACTGGGCGATGATGACATAGTGACTTCCTCTCCATATGAAATATAATTTCCACATTTTATAACATGGAAAATATTTTTCATAAGTGAAAAGGATCACACGGCTTAACCGGAAGCGCGAGAAATCATCTCGAAGCCCATATCGATAATCGGGGTGGCGACAGCGCCCCCCTGCAAACACGTCAGAAGCTGCTGCGCCGCCAGTCGTCCCATTGCTTGTCGGTCAACTCTCACCGTCGAAATCGCTGGAAAGTTTGCAGCAGCAAAATCGAGATCGCCAAAACCAATCACCGCCAGTTGCTGCGGCACAGCCAAACCACGCGCCTGTGCCTCCATCAACGCCCCCTGTGCCAGGGTATCGGAACTGCACACCATCACATCCACCGTAGGATCGGCATTCAGCAACTCGGCACAGGCCTCACGTCCACGTACCATCAATGCCGGAAGCGCGACCGCCGCATCCGCCAGCGGTGCTATACCCTGCGTCTGAAGCGCCTCCAGTAAGCCTTGCTTACGTTGCAGCGCACGACGGTCATCGGTCCAAATCAACGCCGGGCGTTGATAACCACGATCCGCAAGATAAGCCGCAACACGCGCCCCCACCTTTTCATGCGAGAAACCCACCAGCATATCTATCGGCGTCGGCGTCATGTCCCAAATTTCCACCACCGGCACATCAGCCTGAAGTAACACTTTCTTCAGTTGGCTGCTGTGATGGATACCGGTCAGAACGATGCCATCCGGCCGTCGCGACAGCAAAGTGGCGACGGTTTCTGCCTCGGTTTCGGTGCCATAACCGGTGACACACAGCAGCATATGGTAGCCGTTCGCACTCAACGTATCGTTCAGACTCTGGATGGTATCGACAAACATGTTGTTATTGATTTGCGGCACCACCACGGCAATCAGACGACTGCGATTGCTGGCCAGACTGCCTGCCTGCGCATTGGGGATATAACCGGTGGCATTCACCGCCGCCAGCACTTTCTCCACGGTAGCGGGACGTACCTGCTGGGGCGAATTTAACGCACGGCTGACGGTCATCGGCGAAATGCCGGCGACTCGCGCCACATCCTCCAGCGTAGGCGCACTTTTGCGCGCCGGGTTGCGTTGTTTCATGGCAGCTCAGAATCAGAATGGAAGGTGCACAGCATAACGCAAAACGAAACAACCCGGTTAATGTTAGGGCTATCATTAAAATCACAAGAATGATGAAAGTGTGATCTGCAATACATTAATGGTGGGTAACAATGGCGCATAGTCCTCTCAGCACAAAAATGTTAGCGCAATCATTTAACGGGAGAATCATATGTCAGGTGTTAATTCCACCGCAGTGAGTTATGCGAAAGCTCAGGGTTCAGGCACTGCTGCCGAGAGCGGCGATCGCATTGTCTGGGTCAATTTGTCGCTGGCCTTCCTGCCGCTGGCAACGCCGGTAAGCGATGCCAAGGTGCTGACCGGGCGCCAAAAACCGCTGACCGAAGTGGCGATCATCGTGGCGGAGATCGCCACCCGTGATGGTTTTGAAGGCATTGGTTTTAGCTACTCCAAACGTGCCGGGGGCCAGGGTATTTATGCTCACGCCTGTGAAATCGCAGATGCCCTGCTCGGGGAAGACCCCAACGATATCGACAAGATCTACACTAAACTGCTGTGGGCCGGTGCCTCGGTAGGCCGTAGTGGCATGGCGGTACAGGCGATTTCTCCGTTCGATATCGCGCTGTGGGATATGAAAGCACGCCGCGCCCAGCTCCCGCTGGCGAAACTACTCGGTGCGCATCGTGATTCGGTGCAGTGCTACAACACCTCTGGTGGCTTCCTGCACACCCCGCTTGATCAGGTGATCAAGAACGTGGCGATCTCACGCGAAAACGGCATTGGTGGCATCAAGATAAAAGTCGGACAGCCCAATACTGCCGAGGATCTGCGTCGCCTGACGGCAGTACGCCAGACATTAGGCGACGATTTCCCGCTGATGGTCGATGCCAATCAGCAGTGGGATCGTGAAACCGCCATCCGCATGGGCCGTAAAATGGAACAATTCAATCTGGTATGGATTGAAGAACCGCTGGACGCTTACGATGTGGAGGGGCACGCTGCCCTGACGGCCGCGCTGGATACCCCGATCGCCACCGGTGAGATGCTCACCAGCTTCCGCGAGCATGAACAATTGATCCTCGGTAACGCCAGCGACTTTGTGCAGCCCGATGCGCCGCGCGTCGGCGGTATCACGCCCTTTTTGAAGATTATGGATCTGGCCGCACGCCACGGACGCAAGCTGGCACCGCATTTTGCCATGGAAATCCATATTCACCTGGCGGCGACCTATCCGATTGAACCCTGGCTGGAACATTTTGAGTGGCTCAATCCGCTGTTTAATGAACAGCTGGAGCTGCGTGACGGGCGGATGTGGATCTCTGACCGCCACGGCCTCGGCTTCAGCCTGAGCGAACAGGCGCGGCGCTGGACCACATTGACGCACAGCGTGGGTAAACGCCCCTGATCGGTCGCCATTCGTAGCGGCGCGATTTATCGCGCCGCTACGTGTGACATCACGCCTTATCAGGCATATTCTCGCTGCGTTGCGCTTTCGCCAACGTACGGGCCAGCAGCGAGGAATACAGGGGTTTGCCGCCGAAGAATTGCGCCGCCAGCGTTGCGCCAAGACAGGTGATGATCATCGGTAAAATCAGTTGATAGTTATTGGTCATCTCCAGTACCAGCACAATCCCGGTCAGTGGCGCACGCACCGACGCGGCAAACAACGCTCCCATTCCGGCGACAGCAAAGGTCGCCGCTTCCAGCTGATAGCCAGGAAACCAGTGGGCGCACAGCTGGCCGAAACAGGTGCCTAACAAGGTGCCGAGCGTCAACATCGGCGCGAAAATCCCACCAGGCGCACCGGAGGCAAAGCAGCAGATGGTGATCACCACACGCAGGGCGAACAAGGCAAACAAGCTAAGGGCAGTGAAATGACCGGCGGAGAAATCCGGGATCAAGGTAATACCACCGCTAATCGCCTCCGGCAGCACCAGCCCCAACACACCGCATATGCCTGCCAGCAGGCTGCCCCAGAGTACCCACGGGGTGGTGCGTCCGTGATGCAAACGCTGAAACTGATCCTGAGTCCAGAAAATCAGGCGATTAAACGCCACGCCGCAGCCCCCAAACACCACACCCAGCAGCAAATAAAGCCACAGCGTCTGCGTCGGCGCATCCTTTAACTGGCCAATATTGATAATCGCCTCATTGCCGTTAAACAACCGAAACACGATGCTCGACATAATGACACCGACAAACACCGCTTTAATTGAAATCAGGCTGTAGCGAAACTGCGGGCGCATCTCCTCGATGATAAACAGGATACCCGCCAGTGGCGCATTAAACGCCGCCGCGAGTCCTGCCGCCGCACCGGTTGCCAGCAGGGTATGACGCGATTCAGAAGACTTCACCCGGAACATATCCAGACACATGCGGCCAATATTGCCGCCCAGCTGCACCGTCGGCCCCTCGCGTCCCAGCACCATGCCGGAACCCAACGCCCCCATGCCGCCGATAAATTTAACCGGCAGCACGCGCCACCAGCGCACCGGCCTTAACTCCTCCAGCGCCCCTTCAATCTCAGGGATGCCGGAGCCTCCTGCCTCTGGCGCAAAACGTCGCACCAGCCAGTAACCTAACGCCCCGAGTAGCGCGGCGGCAAAGAAGGCACACAAGACATTCAACAGCGGATTATCCGCCTGGTCAGTCAGCCAGTTCACCCGCGAAGCAAAAATGAAGTTCACCGCTTTATCAAATGCCACCGCCACCAGCCCGGTCAGCACCCCAACCAGCGCCGCCAACAATAGCAACGCCACCGGTGTTTTATCGCGCCGCAATAAACGTTGCAGCAACAAAAAGCGTCCTTCACGCATGATCGGTTGTGCCGAATTTTCTGTAACAGACATACCCATCCTCAGTTTTTTCACGCCGCCGTGTCGGCGATGTCTCCGTAATGCACTGCCAGCCATACGGTTGGCGGTTCTGCTGACGTCCAGTTAACGCGATGACGGCAACCGGGCGGAATAGCAACGAAATCCCCCACCCGCAGGTGGCGCTCCTGTAACTCGCCTTCCAACTGCAATCCGGCTTCACCCTGGACGATCAACACCCACTCGCCCTGTGTCTGGCAATACCAGAAATCCGGCGGGCTGGCCTGACCGGTCGACACGATACGTTCGATAAGCAAATTGGGTGCGGAAAGCAGTTGTTCAAAAGTTTCGGCACTGCCTGCCTGAGCGACGGCGGGGAATGCCTGCAACAGGTTGGTTAACATGCGGGGATCTCATCATGGCTGCAAATATGCTGCACTGTAACGCAGGCTTCACCCTGATTGCTCACAGTTTTTTGTTGCACCAATTGACGTTCAGCACACAAATCCCGATCATCCCCGCCGAAAATGGCTATGCATGGAGCATCACGGTGTCAGAACTCAGTAACGCATTGCTGGAAGAAATTATTGAAGAAGTTCGGCCACTTACCCGCCAGGGAAAAGTCGCTGACTATATCCCGGCGCTGGCCGGTATCTCGCCCGATCAACTGGGGATGGCGGTTTATGCCGCCGATGGCAGCCATTATCAGGCCGGGGATGCCGATACGCGTTTTTCGATTCAGTCGATCTCGAAAGTGCTGTCGCTGACGGTAGCACTGACGTTATATGACGAACCAGAGATCTGGCAGCGTGTTGGCAAAGAGCCTTCGGGCCAGGCATTTAACTCGTTGGTGCAGCTGGAGCTGGAACAGGGCAAGCCGCGTAACCCGTTTATTAATGCCGGGGCGCTGGTGATGTGTGATCTGCTGGAGAGCCGTCTGACCGCACCGCGCCTGCGTATGCTGGAGATTGTACGGCGTCTGGCACAGCAGAATGACATCAACTATGACCGGGTGGTGGCACGTTCCGAGTATGAACATTCGGCGCGTAATGCGGCGATTGCCTGGCTGATGAAATCCTTCGGCAATTTCCACAATGATGTCAGCAAAGTGATGGAAACCTATTTCCACTACTGCTCGCTGGCAATGAGTTGCAATGAGCTGGCCCGCACCTTCTTCTATCTTGCCAATCAGGGGCGCAGCCTGGGTGAGGATGTCACGGTGATTTCTCCCCGCCATGCCCGTCAGGTGAACGCCCTGATGATGACCAGCGGAATGTATGACGGTGCCGGTGAATTCGCCTGGCGCGTGGGGATGCCGGCAAAATCAGGTGTGGGCGGCGGCATTGTCGCGGTGATCCCCGGCGTGATGAGTATCGCGGTGTGGTCACCCGCACTGGATAGTTCGGGCAACTCACTGGCGGGAACGGTGATGCTGGAGAAGCTAACGGAGCGTCTGGGGCGATCGATTTTTTAGTCACGCCCAGATACGCGCGATAAATCGCGCAGCTACGGTTTGCTGCGCATTCCGTATCACTCGTCCGTAACGGCGTGATTTATCACGCGGGTTTTAACACATTAACTCACCACATTCCGCGCCGTCCCCTGCCAAAACGCGTCCAGGTTGTTTTCAATGCCGCGCAGCAGGTTTGCGACGCCCTGTTGGCTGGCCCAGGCAATATGCGGGGTCAACAACAGGTTTGGCACATCTGCTTGCAACAGGGGATGAGAGGCTGCGGGGGGTTCGCTGCTCAACACATCCAGCGCCGCACCGGCAATCACGCCCTGCCGCAGCGCATGGGCCAGATCGGTTTCGTTAATCAACCCACCGCGCGCGGTGTTGATAAGCCAGGCAGACGGCTTCATCTGCGCCAGCGCCGCCAGATTGATAAGCTGTTTGGTTTCAGGCGTCAGCGGGCAGTGCAGCGTCACGACATCGCTCTGCGCCAGCACCTGTTCGAAAGAGGTATAGCCCGGACGGACTTCCTGACTGCCCTGGCGATCGGCATAAAGCACCTTCATCCCCAGCGCTTGTGCCATCTCCCCCACTGCGCGGCCAATATCGCCTTTACCCACAACGCCAAGCGTTGCGCCACAGATATCCTGAATCGGCTGACGATGGACACAAAAATGCGTTGAGGCCGGCCAGGCGCTGCGCGTGTGGTTGATGTAATCGACCAGATGACGCCGCAGAGTAAACAAAAAGCCGATCACCCCCTCCGCCACGCTACGCGTCGAGTAACCGGGCACATTGCTCACCACCACACCGCGTTCACGACAGCTGGTCAGATCAATACAATCGTATCCAGTTGCCGCGACACACACGTAGCGTAACGCGGGTAACTGGCGGAGCGTGTCTGCACGCAGCGGCACCTTGTTGGTGATCACTATTTCCGCATCATGTAACACATGAACAATCTCCGCCAGCGAGGTGGTGCCACGATAGCGCCAGTCGGTGCACCAATGTGGGCGTTGTGGCGCATGCGGCAAGGTATCGCCGTCGAGGGTAACAATCTTCATCGCGTTATTGTTTCCGTAGTGATCTGCTTAAGTTGCATTAAGGTTAACAAAAGCTGGGTGTTAAGTGATTATTTTCAAAAGGTGCGAATTTTTTCTTAAATGCCGCCAGTTTTTTTAACCCTTCCAGGGTAATCGCGTTACACTTCCGCCCAATTTAATCAGTCACCTCCGTTTTTACCATGACGTTTTCAGCCACATTTCGCCAGCGCCTGACTGCCTGCATCGCCATCGTGGCGGTGTTGCTGCTGTTTGTCGCCCCGGTAGTGTCGAAAACGCTGTTGGAACGAGAAAACCGTGCGCAAAGCATGATGGCTGATATGCCGATGCACCACGCGGCAATGCCGGATATGGCCATGCCTGGCATGGACCATCACAGGATGGACGAAGGTGAGTTCGCCTGCGGCTACTGTGACCTGCTGGTACATGTGCCGCTGATGATGTGGGTATTTATCCCCTTCATCTGGTTGATGCTGGTGATCTCCCGCGCGCCGCCTCTCCCCTGCCTTATCACCCCGGTGATCCGCCGCCCGACGGGCATCCACCGACCACGGGCACCGCCAGCAACATCCTTCTGCTGATACGATTTGATCCGCAGCGCATCCGCCAGGATGACGCTTACGTATTCTTTTATCGGAAGGAAGACGGCTTTGTCTGTTGTTCACTCTGCGGCACCGCGCGGCGCGGTGCTTAATCTGCTACGCCGCTTACATTTTTACATTGGCCTGTTTGTCGCTCCCTTTATCTTTGTTGCCGCCCTGAGCGGCACCTTATATGTGCTGACGCCGCAACTGGAAAACCTGTTGTATAAAGATGCGCTGTACGTGCAACCCAACGGCGAGGCGCAGCCGTTGTCGGCGCAAATCACGGCTGCCCGTGCTTATGCCGGAGAGAACAAACGCATCTATGCGGTACGCCCGGCCCCCGAAGCCCGCGATACCACGCGGGTGCAATTTAGCGACCCGACGCTGGGGGCGTCACAATCGCGAGCGGTGTTTATCGATCCTTATACCTTGCAGGTGAAAGGCGATATGACGGTGTACGGCACCAGCGGCGTGTTGCCACTGCGCACCACCCTGGACCTGCTTCACAGTAGCCTGCTGCTGGGTGATTTTGGGCGTAATTACAGTGAACTGGCGGCATCCTGGTTGTGGGTGGCCGCAGTGGGCGGCGTGCTGTTGTGGCTGGGTACGCGCCCGCGCCGTAAAGCGAAAGCCCCGCGAGGACGTTTTGCCTTCAGCCGCCACTGGCATATCACCCTCGGCCTGACGTTGCTCCTTGGTTTGGTGTTTTTCTCGGTAACCGGGCTGACCTGGTCACAGTGGGCAGGCGGCAATATCGATCGCTGGCGTACCGAACTGAACTGGCTGACACCGCAGGTCAACACGGCGCTGAATAACGATGAACCGACTCGTCCTGCCGATCCCCATGCCGACCATCAAAGTATGCCGGGGATGGATATGTCGACGATGGTGATGCCCGTACAACAGGGACCGGTGAACCAAGCGGATGCTGACTGGAACCGCGTACTCAACGCCGCGCGTGCCAACGGTATCTCAGCCGCCAAAGTTGAACTGCGTCAGCCGAAAAGCGTCGGTAAAGCCTGGACGGTGAGCGAAATTGATCGTAGCTGGCCAACTCAGGTAGATGCCGTTTCGGTTAATCCGCAGGATTTCACCATTGTCGATCATGTCTGGTTTGATCGCTTCCCGTTGGTTGCCAGACTAACGCGCTGGGGGGTGGATGCGCATATGGGCGTGTTGTTCGGTTTGGCAAATCAGTTGTTGTTAGCGGCGTTTGGTCTTGGGTTGTGCACCATGATTGTACTGGGTTACCGCATGTGGTGGCTGCGCCGCCCGCAGCAGGCCGAAGCCAGCCCAACCCAAACCCTCACCGCCGCCTGGCTGGCGCTACCTCATTACGTGCAAGGTGCCTGCCTGTTGGTAGCGCTGGCGCTGGGCTATGCGTTGCCGGTGATGGGGATCAGCCTGCTGGCATTTTTGCTGGTTGATATTTTGCGCTGGCGCAAACAACAGCGCCAGCCGGTTGATCAACAGACGTTGCTGGCTTCCCAGCAATCGCCGCTTGGCATTATTCGCGCGCGTTTTGCCGTGAAACGCAAGGAGATGCGCCATTTCCTTTATGGGCTGTGCGTGCTGGCGCTGATTGTGGGGACGGTGATCAGCAATGCCATCATTGGTGGGGTGATTGATCAATACGGTATTCCGTTCGGGCGTTGGTCGCTGGCAATGTATCTGACGCAGGGCTTTATGATTGCGCTGTATACCACGGTGTTTACCGCGCTGATGTCGATCCCACTGTGGTATTGGTTCCTTGGCGAGAAGGACGAGTCACAGCAATAAACTTAACTGGCCATAGCGGCGCGATAAAATCGCGTTGCTATGACCGGTTCAATATATTTAACAGACACCCGCTGATTTACGTTTGCTGCTTTCTCATCAGGAGAGAACGTATGTCCTACAATCAGGAGTGTTATCGCTATGCCGCACCCGGCGAGCGCAGTTTAAAACGTCACCACACACACCAACAACAGCAGGTACGTTATCTGCAAGATCTGGAGATCCGTATATCCGCTACCCGCGCCAGAGAAGCGTCACGGCTACAGGTGCTGGTGTCAGGAAACTGCCGTATTTATCAGCAAGGAAGCGATACCAGGGCGCATTTTAACCTGTGCGATCGCCTCGCAAATATCAGCCTGGTCATGGATTCACAGGGTGACAGGGTCAGCCAGGAAACCTGGTATCCTTTTGGCGGCACCGCCAGTTGGTTAACCGGAAATCAGACAGGTGCAGAGATAAAATTCCAGCGCTATGCGGGAAAAGAACGTGATGCGACCGGATTAATGGCTTATGGCTGGCGTTACTACGCCCCCTGGCTGATGCGTTGGTTGAATAGCGATCCGGCGGGCACCGTTGACGGGCTAAACCTGTTCCGCATGGTGAGCAACAATCCCGTCACCCTGTTTGATCGGGACGGAAGGATGGAAGAGGATTTGTTATTACAAGCTATAAAAGAATCATTCATTGAAGTGACGCCTGCCGGACGGCAATCTCTCCAGCCAGTAATTGAAACAGCACCAGAGCCGGGACCATCAACGTCAGAAACCAATGCTGTCAGTGTCGACAATGCCCAGTATTACCCGATCCTTAGAAAGGCCTTGAGCATAGAGCCACCTCAAGCAGAGTTACCCGCTGTGGTCGATCTCACTGACGACACCTCCCGGTCTACGTCTTCAGAACAGGCAGCCACGGTGGTTAAGAACAAGTATGTTTGTAGCCACTGCGCCGAATCTTTTTCTGCACTCAGCGCCTTACGTAATCATGGAAGAATGGAGCACCCGACGGAGGGTCACCTGTGCTCACAGGCTGGATGCGGTAAGAAATTCGACACCAAATATAAATTGAATAAACATGTGAAAATTGTACATGGAGAGAAGGCGTTTGCCTGCGACTGGCCATCATGCGACAGTCGGTTTACCAATCAAGCTTATTTAACAAACCATAAAAAAATACACGCTGCCCGTGAAAAGCTTCTTTGTTCACATCCTGGATGCAATAAGTATTACACCACCCCTGTTAGTTTGAACATTCACGCTAAAACACATCAGGAGCAGGAGAAATTGCTCTGCCTGGAGTGTGGTGCTGCCTTCAAGAACAAAGGTAATCTTACACGCCATCAATACAGAAATTGTCCTTTTCGTCCTTCCTCGTCCGGGCTCGGGCACCCCAGGTGATTTAAACCTGTTTGTTCTCTGGCATAGCGGCGCGCCGGAATCGCGCCGCTATGATTAACCTTAATGATTAAAAATCCGCTTTCAACACCACGCGATAATTGGCTTTACCAGCGCGTACGTGATCGAGCGCCTTATTCACCTGCGACATCGGAAACTCTTCCACCGTTGGCGCGATATCGGCACGCGATGCCAGCTTCAGCAGCGAACGCAATTGTCCCGGCGAACCGGTCGACGAACCCGTGACCGCACGATCGCCGACAATCAGGCTAAACGCAGGCACTTCGAACGGCTTCATCACCGCGCCCACGGTGTGGAACTTGCCCTGACGCGCCAGCGCCTGGAAATACGGTGCCCAATCCAGATCCACCGCGACTGTGCTGATAATCAGATCGAACTGCCCGGCCAGCGTTTTCAACGCTTCAGGATCGCGGCTGTTCACCACACGATCGGCCCCCATCGCCAGAATAGAGTCGGTTTTGGCCGCAGAGGAACTGAAAGCAGTGACTTCTGCCCCCATCGCGCGCAGCAATTTGATCGCCATATGCCCCAGGCCGCCAATACCAATCACTCCGACACGGCTGGTGGCGGTGATGTTGTTCATCAGCAACGGTTTGAATACGGTAATGCCGCCGCACAGCAACGGACCGGCTGTCGCGATGTCCAGCGCATCCGGTAGCGGAATCACCCATTGCCAGTTGGCACGCAAATGGCTGGCGAAACCACCGTGGTTATTAATGGTGGAGACTTTGCCATTCTCGCAGTTAACCTGATCGCCATTGATACAGGCGTCGCAGTGCTGGCAGCTTTTGGCCGTCCAGCCAATGCCAACACGCTGACCAAGGCGCAAGCCTTTATGCTGCGCCGCATCGCCCAATGCCACTACCCGGCCAATTACTTCGTGACCGGCAATCAACGGATAGGTTGAGCCGCCCCACTCGTTATCAATCATTGAAAGATCGGAATGGCAGACGCCACAGTAGTCCACCTCGACCTGCACATCCTCAGCAGCCAGTGGACCGGCATCGTATTCGTAAGGCACCAGCGCCTCACCCGCCTGCATGGCGGCATAGCTCGTAATTTTCATCGCTGTCCTCAGTGGTTGGTCTCTGATGACAGGAGTCTATCAAACCATCTCCCATTTTTATGCCGAATAATCATGCGATTACGTCAGCACCTGCTGCTGTTGCGTTGAAAAGCACGCAGGGTTAAAGCGGATCGTGGTTGATTGGACTGCGAAAAGCATGACGTGCGGCTTCGATCAACTGGCTGGCGGTCACCGTAGGCGGTAACTGCGTCAACACCTTCATCGCCTGCCAGTAGCACAGCACCATCTCTTCATCGGTTTCGTTTTCGGCCATTTCCCTTAACCGCCCACGCAGGGTTAACACATCCAGCGTTTGCTGCTCATCCACCATCTCCGCGATCGTTTGACTGATTACCTGATGGATGTTTTTCCAGGAAATATCGGCAAACACAGTAAACCTCTTTTTTGCTATCGGCTCCGGGCAAGTGAGTTAAAAAGGCGCGGCGAACGCGGCGTCTGAAAGAGAGAAAGTAAGATAACTATAGTTGGTTATTTCACTCGCAGACGGCGCAGTGCCTGACTATTTCGTAGATCTCGGATCTGTAACCTGATTTTTCTTTGGTACGGATTATGACGGAAGAGAATGGCTTTGTAACAAAAAAGCCTTAGCTTGTGCTGGTCGTCACCGCAACGCTTTGTCAAAGTAGGAAAACTTTTTCTCACTCAAGGGAGTCATGATGAGTCAGTCAACCGCATTGCATGCCGATCCACTGGTGTGGGGCCACGGCCCGAAGGTGTTTGAAGTGTTTCTTGAACCCACCTGCCCGTATTCCGTTCGCGCCTTTAATAAGTTCGATGCCTTGCTTAATCTGGTCGGCGAAGATCAGATGACGTTGAAAATCCGTTTGCAATCACAACCCTGGCATATGTACTCCGGTCTGATTGTGCGCTATATCCTCGCGGCATCCACCTTGCCGGAAGGAAAAGCCGCCGCCAAAGCGGTGTTAAAAGCGGTGGCTGATCACCGTGAAGAGTTTGAGTTCGCCGATCACGCGCGTGGACCGAATATGGATACCACGCCAAATCAGATCATCGACCGTCTGGAGCAGTACAGCGGCATCAATGCCCGCGCGCCCTTTGACCGTGCCGAATTGCAGAATGAAATCAAATGGCACTGCAAATATTCGCGTCAGAACGGTATCCACGTTTCGCCAACCTTTATTGTCAACGGGCTGGTGCAACTGGATATTGGCAGCGGTGATGAGATTGAATCCTGGGCAAAACGCATCCTTGCCTGACCTTCAGGCCCGCCGGTGCGGGCCTTTCGCTATATTTCGCAATAGTTTACCCCTTGCCCTTAAGGGGTTATCCTGTTAATCGTTATTTACCTAATTATATAGCGAGAAATGGAATGCAATCTAAACTTCTTAGCGCGCTACTGCTCACCGCGAGCGCAACTGTCAGTCTCAATGCTCTGGCGAATACCGACATTCGCGTCACTTACGCCGGTTCGATGGGTAAAGTGATGGACCAGGCTTTAGGTCCAGCCTTTGCTAAAGAGCATAATGGCAACTATCAGGGTCAAGGTCAGGGCGCTTACGGTATGGCGCGGTTACTGGCGAGTAAGAAAATCACCGCCGATGTGTTTGTTTCCATCACCCCCGGCCCGATGCAGATCCTGAAGGATGCCGGATTGATTGATACCGCCGTCCCGGTCGCCAGTACCAGCATGGTGATCGCCTATAGCCCGAAAGGGAAATATGCCCAGCAATTCGCACACGCCAAAGGCAGCGATGCCAGCTGGCTGAAGGTACTGGCAACGCCAGGTCTGAAATTTGGCCGCACCGACCCCATTAACGATCCGAAAGGTCAGAACATCGTGTTTACCCTGCTGCTGGCTGAGAAGTATTACCATCAGCCGGGTATTGCAGAAAAAATCATGGGCGGCGTACAGAACCCGGCGCAAACTCACCTGGAAGGTGGCCTGCTGGCGCGTCTGGAAAGTGGACAGGTGGATGCCGCTGCCGGTTATGAAAGCGAAGTGATCTCCGCCCATCTGCCTTACATTGCACTGCCGGATGAGATCAACCTCAGTAACCCGGATCAAGCCAAACAGTGGTATGACACCGTCAGCTTCCAGGTGAAAGACAGCCAGGGCAACGATAAAACGCTGCATACCCAGCCGATGGTGTACTACGCAGCCGTGCTGAAGAATGCCCCGAATGGCACCGCCGCCGGGAAAGCCTTCGTCGACTTTATGTTGAGTCAGCCGGGCCAGGCGCTGTTTAAACAGAATGGCTATGCCGCACCGAAAGGCGGAGCCTTGTACCCGCAATGAGAAAACGCCAGCCCACCGCGCTGTGGCTCTCCCTCCCTGCCTTACTGCTGCTGGCGGTGCCGTTCGTCACCCTGATTGGTGTGACGCACTGGCAACATCTGCGGCTGGCGTGGGGCGATAGCCATGCCATCGCCACGTCGCTCAGTTTGGGGGCGGTGGCCTTGCTACTGATTTTTATCAGCGGTTTACCGGTGGCCTGGTGGCTGTCACAGGCGCGTGGCAAAGCGCGCCTGGTCGTGGAGTTGGTGGTGCTAATCCCTCTGTTGACGCCGCCGCTGGCAATGGGGATTTTGCTGGTCAGCGCCTATGGGCCTTACAGCCTGGCCGGCGAATTGCTTGGCCGTTTTGGGATGACGCTGGTGAATAACCCGGCAGCCTTTGTGCTGGCGCAATGGTATGGCGCACTGCCCTATTTTGTCACCGCCGCGCGTTCCGCCTTTGCCGGCGTACCAAAAGAGATTCTCGAAGCCGGACGTACCCTCGGCGCACCGCCCTGGCAACGTTTCTGGCGGCTCTCAGTACCGATTGCCGCGCCGGGTCTGGCTTCAGCGACCGCCCTCGCCTGGGTGCGCGCCATGGGTGAATTTGGCATTGTGATGATCTTTGCTTACTTTCCCCAAGGCATGCCGGTGCAACTGTACAACAACCTGCAAAATGACGGTGTCGATGCGGTTTACGTGCTGTTGTGGTTGCTGTTGTTTTTTACCCTGCCGGTGCCGCTGCTGTGTTTCGTCACTTCGCGACGGTTGCAGCAAGGGAAAAACGTGTTGGTTTAACATTATCCCGATCGCCAACTCTCAACACGTCGCGCGCTTTCCGCCATCGCCTGTTTGATACTCTCCAGCAGTTGCTCAACATCAAGCGGTTTGGTAAAGGCGGCAAAAGCATCCTGGCGAAAAGCTTCCGGGATATCATGATCGGCCATCATGATGACGGGCAGCAACGGATGCCGCCGCTTGTTCTCTTCCAGCCAACCGGGGCCATTAAAATCGGCGAGCGGGACATCAAGTAACAGACACCCCGAAAAAGGCTCCGCATCAGGGTCGGGCAGACAGGCTTCAAATCCGCCGAGTTCGGCAAAATCCACCACGTCGTAACCGAGCGTTTTTAACAGGAACGCGATGGATTCGCGTAATGGTGTATCGTCGTCCACCAGCCAGATTAATGCACTCATCAAACTACCCCGCAGTTGAAATATCAGCCTAATCCCGCGCCGCGAGGGCTGATAATAGTCTGCGCGTAGCCGCATCTCCACCAGATAAACAACCTGCCGCCGCGCTTAGTTTTCCGTGGTGACCATAACCGGTCGCAATAATAGTTCCACCTTAAAAAACAGTGACTTCGCCTAGGGTCAACAATAATGGACGTGTTGGTGCCTGACTCCAGCACCTCAGTGGTCGCGTTATTTCCGCGCTACGCTGATGAGATAAATGTCACTTTTTTTTATAACGAAATTTTTCAGACAACAGGAAGGTGAGGCGCGGGGATAAAAGCCCTCCCTGCACCGGAGGTATCATCGTGTAGCGGCGCGATTTATTGCGCGATAAATCGCGCCGCTACATATTAACTGTTACGGTGCAGATGGCTGCTGACAAAGGCCTTACAACGTGGCGAGATCGGGTCACTGAACACCTGCTGCGGTGAGCCGGATTCTTCAATTTTACCCTGATGCAAAAACACCGCTTTATTGGAAACATCACGGGCAAAACCCATTTCATGGGTGACGATAATCATCGTACGCCCCTCTTCCGCCAGACCACGGATTACGCGCAGCACTTCACCCACCAGTTCCGGGTCCAGTGCTGAGGTGGGTTCATCGAACAGAATCGCCTTGGGCTGTTGCGCCAGGGCACGGGCAATCGCCACCCGCTGTTGCTGACCACCCGAAAGCTGCGACGGCCAGGCGTTGCGTTTCTCATACAGGCCAACTTTATGCAGCAACGCTTCGGCTTCCTCCAGCGCTTCTTTCTGGCTGCGTTTCTGCACATGGACCGGCGCTTCCATGATGTTTTGCAACACAGTTTTATGCGGCCACAGGTTGAAACTCTGGAAGACAAAACCAAGCTGCATACGCATCAATTTGATGCTGCGACGCTGCTCGCGATTCAGCTTTTCATGCGGGTTATCGATGGTGACCAACTCATCACCCACCGCAATTTCACCGCCCTGCGGCACTTCGAGGAACGGAATACAGCGCAGCAAGGTACTTTTGCCCGAGCCGCTGGCACCAATCAGCGAAATCACGTCGCCGTCCTGCGCCGTCAGACTGATGTCGTGCAGCACTTCATGGCCACCGTAACTTTTTCTGAGATGGCTCAGGGCGATAGTCGGTTTGCTCATTAACGTGCTCCAGCGTAGTAAGGGGACAAACGGCGCTCCAGCAGCGCCACACCTTTGCTCACCAGCACGGTCAGCAGCAGGTAAATAATCGCCGCGCTGAGAAACACCTCCAGCGCGCGGAACGTCTCGGAGACAATCGAATCGGCAATTCCAGTCATCTCCATCAGGCTGATGGTACTGACCAGAGAGGTCGATTTGATCATCGAGATGATTTCATTGCTATACGCCGGCAGCGCCTGACGGATGGCAATCGGCAGCGTGATGCGCCGCAGGGTGGTGAAGCGCGACATGCCGCACACCTTCGCCGCTTCCAGCGATTGCACGCTTACCGCGTTCAAACCACCGCGCAGAATTTCTGAGGTATAAGCCGCATCATTAAGAATTAACGCGATCAGGCCACACCAGTAAGGATCACGCAGCAGCGGCCAGAAAATACTTTCGCGCACCGCCGGTAAGCTGCCGAGTCCGTAGTAGATCATAAAAATCTGGATCAGCAGCGGCGTACCACGAAACAGCCAGACGTAAAAACGCGCCACGTAACTGCCTGCTCGGTTCTGACGTAGCAGATTAAGCAGCAGCGCCAGCACGCCACCGCCAACCAGCGACAGCACGGCAAGATTGAGCGTCAGCGGTAATCCGCGCAGCAGCGCCACCAGAGTGTGCTGCAAAAAGGAAAAATCCATCAGGCCTCCTTACAACCGGGCGCGTTGTTGCCCGCGCATGGCCACTTTTTCCACATAGCGGAAGACAAAATCGGAACAGGTGGTGATGATCAGATAAATCACCGCTCCCACGCTGTAAAAGAAGAACGGCATTTGCGTTGAGTTGGAGGCGGTCGAAATCTGGTTCATGGTTTCCACCAGGCCAGTGACCGAAACCAGGGCCGACTCTTTAATCACCGATTGCCACTGATTACCCATGCCGGGCAGCGCCGTTTTCAGCGCCTGCGGCACAATCATGCGGCGAAACATCATTAAACGGCCCATACCGGTGACGGTGGCCGCTTCCAGCGTGCCTTTTGGGATGGCGTAATACGCACCGCGAAACACGCCGCTTTGATAAGCACCGGAGATCAGGCCGATAGCGATGGCCCCGGCTACAAAGCCGTTTACATCGTAGGGGCCGGGGATATCGAGGATTTCACCAAAGAAGGCCACCACCTGGCGGCCACCAAAGTAAAACAGGTAAATCACCAACAGTTCCGGCACACCGCGAAACAGCGTGATGTAACCACCCGCCAGCTTTTGTTGCCAGCGCGATCCACCAATCTGCATCCAGCACAACAGGCTGCCAAGAATTGCGCCCAGCAGCCAGGCGCAGAGAGAAACGGTCACGGTGACGGTGGCGGCATTGAGCAGCACGCCGCCCCAGCCTTCGTCACCAAACCCTAACAGTTGCCAGTCGATAGTCATAAGCGTCAGGCATTACTCCGCAGGTGCGACGTTCTCGCCGAACCACTTGATAGAAAGCTGTTTCAGGGTGCCGTCTTTGATCATCGATACCAGCGCAGCATCCAGCGCGGCTTTCAGTTCCGGGTTGTTTTTACGCAAGGCAATAGCCGAACCCTGACCCAGCACACCGCCGACAAAACCGTAGCCGGTGCTGTTTACGGTATCAGCGTGCTTTTTCACATAGGCGTTGAGGTTGGTGCGTGACGCCATTACCGCATCAACACGACCATTCAGCAGGTCAGCGAAGGTTTCCGGGCCGCCCTGATAAGTACGGATGGTGGCAACATCGGCCAGGTATTTATTCAGGAAGTCAGCCTGAATGGTGGCAACCTGCACGGCAATGGTTTTGCCTTTGAATTTCGCGCGCAGCGCGTCGATGGCTTTGGTCATACCCGCTTCATCGCCCGCCGTGACCACTTCGTTGTTACCCGGCAGGGTATCCAGCGCACTGCCCTTCAGGGTCACGAAACCTGAAACGCTCACGGTGTACTGATGGGTAAAATCCACCACCTCTTCACGCTTTGGCGTAACGGTAACCGCATCAACCACTGCGTCATATTTGCCGTCTACCAGGCCTGGGATCATGCCAGACCATTTCTGCGCCACCAGCTCATATTTAAAGCCAACGCGCTTTGCCAGCTCCGCCACCATATCCGGCTCATAACCGACAATTTTGCCGCTCGGTGTGGACTGGTTAAACGGAGGATAAGCCGCCTCAGTAGCAAATTTCAGGGTGCCGAAATCTTTCGCCTGGACCAGAGCAGAAGAGGCAAGCAGCAGCATGCCAACGGAAGCAGTAAAAAGCCCTTTACGCATCATAAAACCTCAAAGTTTGTTATTGATTGTTGGAGAGTAGATCGATGGCTAAACGGGCTAAAGCCTGAGTGCCTGCGTGAATACTGCGCTCGTCGGGCTGGTAGTCCGAGTTGTGCAGATGATCGTCGCGACCCGGTGCGCCAGAACCGATATGGATCTGGCAACCCGGCGCACGTTCGGTAAACAGCGAGAAATCCTCGGCCCCGAAACTGGCACTGGGTTTCGCCACAATCGTTTTACCGAACTGGTGCGACAGAATGGTTTCCAGCTGATCAATCAACGCATCATCATTCATCAGGGGCGGCACGCCGCGCTGATAATTGACCTCGATACGCGTGTTCAGCGCCAGCGCCACCCCGGCACAAATACGTTTAAACGCCGTCTCGATATGCGCGCGCGTGGCCGGTGATTTGGCACGTACCGTGCCCTGAATCAGGCAGCTATCAGGGACGATATTATGCGTGGTACCACCGTGAATATGGCCAACGGTCAGTACCGCTGAGTTCGACGGATCGACTTCACGCGAGATGATGGTCTGCAACTGGGTAATCAGATGCACGGCAGCGATAATCGGGTCGGTCCCCATATGCGGGCGTGCCGCATGGGTAGAGACGCCGTGCACTACCAAATCAAACTCATCGCTGGATGCCGTGCTGGCCCCGCGCGTCAGACCGATTTCACCGGCCGCCAGCTCAGGTTTGTTGTGCAGCGTCACCGCCAGATCGATGCCATCGGCAGCACCGTCAGCAATCATCGCTTCCGCGCCACTTTCCGGCGTCTCTTCGGCGGGTTGAAAAATCAGGCGTACAGTGCCATGCAACTGGTGGCGGTAATGCGGCAGGATCGCTGCCACGCCCAACATGGTTGCGGTATGAATATCGTGCCCGCAGGCGTGCATTTTACCGGGATAGTTGCTGCTGAAGGGCAATCCGGTTTGTTCGTGAATCGGCAACGCGTCCATATCGGCGCGCAGCAGCAAGGTCTTGCCGGGATACTCACCTTTGATATCCACCATCACACCGGTTTTGCCGACGCCGGTTTGTGGCGTCAGGCCCAGTGCCAGCAGTTCCTGCTCAACAATTTTTGCGGTGCGGATGGTATCGAAACCCAGTTCAGGGTGGGCGTGAATATCACGGCGGATAGCGATGAGATGCGCTTCGAGGCTTTCGCTTCTGGCGCTGATTTCCCGAGCCAACGTGGCTTTATGGTCTGTCATAAGTGCGGTGTTCTTTTCTCAGGCTTACGCCCGGCCTTTATGGCATTTTTATGAAGAAAGTCTCTGTATTTATTCACAGCCCCTGGCAGAATGCAACGCGCAATCTCGCGGGTTACTTGCTGAATTTTCGTGATATTTTGCTAATCCCCTGCGAAGGCAGGATAAAAAACCGCGTCAGGCAAATGAACCAGTTATAACATTCATAACTGGCCCGGAATCATCAGCATTTCTGATTTTGTTACTGAACAAAAAAACCCATCGCAATCGGACCCGCTCGGCCACTCATTTCACGCTCTATCGACGGTGGCGTGACGCGCGGCGTGTAAAATCCATGCCACACTGCTGGCGAGCCTGAGAGCGCCATCCCTGGGTTCAACCGCGTGATACGCGGGGACGACCGACTTTCAGGCTGGCGATTTCAGCCTGAAATTCGCAAAAAGCGTTGCGGTGTATCGCCGAGTAAACGGCGGAACATGGAGATAAAGGCGCTGGGGCTTTGATAGCCAAGCTGACTGGCAATGCGTAACACCGGCTGGCCCTGCGCCAGTTGGACCAACGCTTCCGACAAACGCAACTGCTGTCGCCATTGGGTAAAGGTGATACCGGTTTGATCGCGGAACAACCGCGCGAGAGTCCGTGAACTGGCGCCAACACGACTGCCCCACTCCTCCAGCGTGTCACTGCTGGCCGGGCTTTGCAGTAGCTGCTGGCAAATGTTCATCAGGCGACGATCCGCGGGTAACGGTAATACACACACCGGACCCTCCGGGGCGCGGCGCAATTCATCCAGTAGCAACGGCGTTACCAGTTCAACACGCTGTAGATCGGGATGTGGCTGCAACCCAATCTCCACCAGCGTCTGCATCAACGCCTGGAGTAGCGGCGAAATCATCATGCTGTGCGCTTCCGGCCAAAAGGCGCGTGCCACTACCGGTTCCAGATACAAACTCAGACTGCGAATATCGCTTAACGCCGTCAGCGCATGAGGAACCGTGCCCGGCAGCCACAACGCCCTGCCAGGCGTTAAGGTCCAGGATGCGGTGTGCGTCTGTACCCGCATCACACCCTGTAAACACAACACCAGTTGTGCCACTTCATGCGCATGCCAGCGCTCCTCACGTCCCGCGTGATAATGCATTTCCCGTGTGGTCAATAACGGTAGCGCCGGGGAATCGTCAGCTAACCGTGGTTTGTTCAATACCATCTCACCCAATCCTGTCAGATTGCCGATTGCTGTCTGCTCTGCGTCATTCCGGTGTGTGATCTCGCAAAGCCGCCAGCGGGGCGCTATGAAATAAAATAGGAATGATTATCATTTGTATCACTATTTTAGGGTATTGGACTATATCGGGGATTAATTTAATGCGTCATCGCACTTTTCAGCGCACACCGCTGAGCGCAATGCTGCTGATTCTGTTTAGCAGCGCACCTGCATGGGCCGCAGATAACAATAATACGCACGACACCACGCTGACCGTCACCGCCAATAATAATGTCGATAGCGATGGCGGCGATGCCGATAGCTGGAACCAGGTGGCGAAGAAAGCCGATTCTGTCACCAAAAGCAGCCGTCCGTTAATCGAAACGCCGCAAAGTATTTCGGTGATCACCCAGGCGCAGATGGCCTCACAAGGTGCGTTGAACGTGGCGCAGGCGTTGCGCTACAACAGCGGGATCGGCTCAGAGGGCGGCGGTGCGGATTATCGTTTTGATGACATCACCATTCGCGGCTTTTCAGCCGATGAGTTTCTCGATGGCCTGCGCTTGCCTACGGTGACGTACTGGTCGCGTCCGAATTTCGATACTTTCCTGCTGGATCGCGTCGAAGTGGTCAAAGGCCCGGACTCCGTCACCTTTGGTCAGGCCAGTCCTGGCGGTGTGGTCAATATGGTAAGCAAGCGCCCCACCGCCGAACCGATCCACCAGATTTTTGTCAGTACCGGCAGCCATAATCTGTTTGAAACCGGGTTAGATCTCTCAGGCGCACTGGATAATGATGAACATTGGTTAGGACGCATTACCGGAACCTGGTCACGCAGCGATACTCAGGTCGATTACACCAAATACAAGCACTATGACATCGCCCCGGCGCTGACCTGGCAGCCCAATGATGACACGCGGCTAACGCTGCTTTCCCAATTCCGCAAAGACCCTTACACCGGTTTTTACAACCAAATGCCGCTGGAAGGCAGCCTGATCCACCTGGCACAGGGGAATTTCTCCGACAACTTCTACGGCGGTCAGCCCGGTTTTGATTACTACCGCCGTGAGCAGGCCAGTGTTGGCTACGACTTTATGCACAAATTCGATGACACCTGGAGCGTGCATCAGAATCTGCGTTATCTGCATACCAGCAGCGATTATCAGATGGTCTATCCCACCGGCACCAACGTCGATGGATCGGCCACCGTCAGCCGCGACAGTATGCGCATCATCGAGTCCTTTAACGCCTTTGATGTTGATACCAATGTGCAGGGCAACCTCTACACCGGCCCGGTTAATCATGCCGTCACGCTGGGGATGGATTATGTACATGACGATCTGCGACAAAACAGCGGCTACGGTACTGCGTCCGATATCAGCTATCTCAACCCGGATTACAGTACTCCGGTGGCCAGCCCATCGATTGACTACCACAACCGTTCCTTTATGACCCAGCTTGGTTTCTACGTGCAGGACAGCATGAAGTGGAACCACTGGATCCTGAACCTCGGTGGCCGTTATGACCAGGCGCAGAGTCGGGCGCAGAACTGGAACACCGGAACCCGCACCGAGTTGAACGACTATGCAACCACCGGTCGTGCCGGACTGATGTACCATTTTGATAACGGTATCGCCCCCTATATCAGCTACGGTACGTCGTTCCAGCCACAGTCGGGCACCACTTACGGCGGGGACCCCTTCAAACCGACCAAAGGCAAACAGTCGGAAGTGGGTATCAAGTATCAGCCGAATGGCTTTAATGCGTTGTTCAGCGCTGCGCTTTACGACCTGCGTCAGACCAATGTACTGACTGCTGATCCGGATCACGTCAACTACTCGGTGCAGACCGGTGAGATTCGTTCGCAGGGCTTCGAGCTGGAAGGCAAAGCCAATATTACTTCGCGCTGGCTGGTGAATGCGTCATATGCATTGACCAACCCGAAAGTGATCTCAGCAAACGATGATACCGAAGGCAAACAGCCGGTGGCGATTGCGCGCCAGACCGCAAGTCTGTGGACCGAGTACGCGTTACCCGGCATCTTCGATGGCATCACCCTCGGCGGCGGTGCCCGCTATGTTGGCACCAACTACGCGACCACCGACAACAGCCTGAAAGTCCCGGCCAGAACCATCTACGATGCGATGATGCGTTATCGCTGGCAGGAGTGGCAGTTGGCGCTGAATCTGCAAAACCTGACGGATAAACAGTACATCAGCAACTGTAACGATCTTGGTTGCCACTTTGGCCTGCGCCGCCAGTTGATCGCCACGGTGAGTTATCAGTGGTAATCCGTCGTCGGCAACTGATCCAGGGCGCGCTGGCAAGCGCTGCCCTGCTTTCATATCCACTGCGGGCCGCCAACGCGCCCCGCTGGGTGATCCTCGATTGGGGATTAACCGAAATGGCGCTACTGCTGGGTATCACACCGGTGGGGGTTGCGGCGACCGACTGGTATCGCCGCCTGTTTAGCCAGCCAACATTGCCGCCACAGGTGGTCGATGTCGGCCTGCTATTTCAGCCCAACTATGAAACCTTGTTTGAGTTGCGCCCCACTCAGTTGCTGGTGACGCCCGCGCACCGCATGGCTGAAGCGCAGTTATCGCGTATCGCCCCGCTGCATTACTTTGCGACTTACAGCCCACATCCCTGGCAACAGGCGCAGCAAAATCTGCACGCATTGGCCGAGCTGGCAGGGGATCCTGGTCGGGCGGATCGCGTGATGGCCCCCCTGCTGGCACGTCTTGATCAGGCGCGTCAGCGCGCCGCGCATTTTCAGCCTCGCCCCCTCTATCTGCTGCATCCGCTGGATACCCTGCATGTGCTGGCGTTCGGACCGGGCAGTTTGTTCAATGACATGCTGGCGTTGCTGGGCCTGGGTCATCACGTCCCGTTTGCCGTAGGTGCGCAGGGCGTGGCAACGCTGGAACTGGAGCAACTGGCGCAAATGCCACCTGGCTGGCTGGTGCTGCTGCCGTCCTGGCCGGAAGTGGATCTTAGCCCGATGCTGACCTCTCCGTTGTGGCATACCCTGATGCGTGGCGGCCATCAGAGAGTGGTTCTGCCAGATGGGCTATCGACGGAAGGCGGCGTACTCACGGCGGTGCGTTTTGCCGAAACGCTGGTGAACGCGCTACAGGAAGCCCACGCATGACAGGACGACATCCAGGCTGGCTCTGTGGTTTGCTGTTTGCCGTCGCGCTGGCCCTCAGCCTGCACCAAAGCCATCAACAACTGACGTGGTCAGCCGCCTGGCAAGCGCTACAGGGCAATGCACAACTCAGCCTTGCACAACAGATCTTCAGCCAGATGTGGCTACCGCGCCAGGGCATGGCGTGGCTGTGCGGACTGGCGCTCGGCTTTACCGGCGTGGTGATGCAACAAGCATTACGTAACCCACTGGCCGAACCGATGACGTTAGGTATCGCCTCCGGGGCCACCCTGGCATTGTCGCTGGCCGCGCTGGTTGGTCCGTCATGGTTGCTGGCCGGGCGTGAATGGGTGGCGTTCAGCGGTGCGCTGCTCGCCTTTGCCGTGGTGTTTCTGCTGAGTTTGCGCCAGGGTTTTACCCCCCTGGCGCTGACGCTGGCGGGTATGCTGGTCAATCTCTATTGCGGATCGGTCAATCTGCTGTTGTCAGTGATTTATGACCGTTCGCTGGCCGCCGTATTTATCTGGGGGGGTGGCACGCTGGCGCAGGAAAACGCCAGCCAGCTAGCGTGGTTACTGCCAAGGGTCGTGATAGCCGCGCTGCCAGTATGCTTTATTCTGCGCCCGCTGCGGCTGTTGACACTGAATGAACAGGTGAGCCGCTCCATTGGTCTGCCTGCCGGCATCGTGCGCGGCGTGGCGTTGTTGTCGGCGTTAGTGATCAGCAGCCTGGTCATCAGCGTGGTGGGTGTGATTGGTTTTATTGGCCTCGCCGCCCCCCATCTTGCCGTGCTGGCCGGGGCAAAAACCTTAAGACAAAAACTGATCTGGTCACCGCTGCTGGCCGCCGGTCTGCTGTGGTTAACCGATCAGGGCGTTAGCCGTCTTAACGGTATTGGCGGCCTGCTGTTGCCCACCGGGATGATGACGGCGCTGGCGGGTGGCCCGTTGCTGTTGTGGTTTTTACCCCGTCTGCGCCATATTTTCCAACCCGATGTCAGTGAACCACACCAGCCCCCCTATCCTGGCGCTCGCTATACGCTGCTGCCGGTCGCGCTGCTCTTTTTTCTGATGCTGGCGGTGTCGCTCGATTTTGCCCGTGGTATTCACGGCTGGCACTGGAGTTCCCTTAACGAACTGCGGGCGATGCTACCGTTCCGCCTGCCACGTCTGCTGGCGGCGATCTCCGCCGGGATGTTGCTGGCGGCAGCAGGCGTGATTATTCAGCGCATCAGCCGCAACCCGATGGCCAGCCCGGAACTGTTGGGGATTGGCGCGGGTGCTGCGCTCGGAATCACCGTGCAGTTGCTGCTGTGGCCGCTGGGTGGCGTCGTCGCCATGCTGGCAAGCAGTGCGGTGGGTGCGTTACTGACGCTGGCGCTGACCTTGTGGCAGGCGCGCCACTACGCGCTGAATCCACAACGGATGTTATTGAGCGGGTTGGCGATCACGGCGTTGTTCCAGTCAGTCGCAGCGGTGGTACTGAGTAATAACGGCATGGCAGCCGCGATGTTGCGCCAACTGATGACCGGTTCAACCTACTATGTTAACGCCAGTACCGCGGGTATTGCGCTGGTGCTGGCACTGCTGTTGCTGGCGCTGACGCCGTTGCTGAGGCGGGCTTTACTGTTGTTACCCTTGAGCAGCGTGTCCCCCTCGCTGGGGCTTGATGTGACGCAGGCGCGCCTGCTGTTGATGGTGTTGGCGGCCGCCATGACCGGCGTCGCAACCTTAATCGTCGGCCCGCTGTCGTTTATTGGCCTGCTCGGCCCACAACTGGCACGGCAACTGGGCGCACGCCGACCGCTCCAACAACTGACGCTGGCAGTGCTGATCGCGGCAGTGTTAATGATGCTGGCTGACTGGGCAGGCAATAATCTTTTGTATCCACGACAAATTCCGGCCGGACTGATGGCAACGTTGATTGGTGGCCCGTGGCTGGCGCTGCTGCTATGGCGTCCGCTGAATAGTACAAACTCATAGGAGATGAGGTGGCGATTTACCTGATGTTACTGCGCACCACCGGTGCGCTGTTTTTTCTCGCGCTCGGTTGTAGCGTGGTGGGCGGTTTAAGCAATGCCGGACTACTGGCGCTGATCAATCAGGGACTCAACGCCAGCGATGCGCAACGTTTACAGCTGGCGTGGCAATTTGCCCTGCTGGCGTTACTGATGCTTGGTACCCGCACCCTGAGTCAGTCGCTGTTTATGGCAATGGGGCAGCGTAGCAAAGCACAGTTGCGCCGGATGCTGGTGCAGCAGGTGGCCGATGCACGCTACGCCGATCTGGAGACACACGGCATGCCGCGCGCGCTCAGTATCCTGACGCAGGATCTCGATCAGGTGGTGGTGTTTTTTGTCTCGCTGCCCGCGTTCATTATGTCGCTGGCGGTGATTGTCGGCTGCATGGCGTATTTGGGCTATCTGTCGCTGCCGGTGATGGCGATTGCTATCGTGACCGTATTTATCGGCTCGCTGGGTTACAGTTGGGTGCATCGCCGCGCTCTGCAACTGATGCGTCAGTCACGCCAGCGCGAAGAAACCCTGACTGGCGATGTTAACGCGCTGTTCAGCGGAGCCAAAGAACTGCGCCTGCACGCCGCACGCAAACAAGCGTTTCTGCACAACCGCTTGGTTACCACCATTGAACAGGTACGCGTCGAGCGCACACGCGGTTATGTGTTGTACTCGCTGGCGAACATCTGGGCCAGTGTGTTCTTTTTTGCTTTTATCGGCGTGGTGATGTTTTTGCTGGCGCAGGTGCTGGATCTGCGTGGCGCAGTGCTTTCGGGTTTCGCGATGGTGTTTCTTTATATGATTGTGCCGATTGAGAGCACCCTCTCCACTTTGCCAAGCCTGACGCTGACCCAGGTTGCCCTGAAACGCATCAATACCATGCAGCAGCAACTGCCGCCGGAGCAAACTCACTTCGACACACCACCGTCGACCTTTCACACGCTGGCGCTGCGCGACCTGATCTATCATCACGGCACACCAAACGGCTTTCAGGTTGGGCCGATTTCATTGCAATTCACCCCCGGCGAGCTGGTATATCTCACCGGGGGCAACGGTAGCGGCAAAACGACCCTCGCCCGGCTTATCACCGGCCTGTATCAACCTGATGGCGGCGCGTTGCTGCTCGACAATGTCGCCGTCACCGACGCCAACCGCGCGCGCTATCGCCAGTTGTTCTCGGCGGTGTTTAACGATTTTCATCTGTTTGATGATTTACAGGGGATTGCGACTGCGCGCTGGAATGACGAGGCGCAGCAATTGCTGACGGCCTTGCAGCTACAGCACAAGGTCACACTGGAAAACGGCGTGTTTTCCACGCTGGCGCTTTCCACCGGACAGCGCAAACGGCTGGCGCTGCTGGTGGCATGGCTGGAAGATCGTCCGTTCTATCTGTTTGACGAGTGGGCCGCCGATCAGGACCCGGCGTTTCGCGAGGTGTTTTATCATCAACTGTTGCCCGCGCTTAAAGCCCGCGGCAAGACGGTGCTGGTGATCACCCATGACGATCGCTATTTTCACCTCGCCGATCGCTGCCTGAAACTGGAACTGGGCCAATTGATTAACGCTTAAGGCGCTCCCCTGCCTTTTCGCTCGCCGCACGACGGCGGGCGATGAACGCGGCCATCTGCTGTTGGGCCTGTGTCAGCCTTTCCGCTGAAGCGCTGCGCGGTGAACCGCTATCGAAAGGCGGTGCGGGGTCGTATTCCATCTGCAACTGAATAGCCTCCGCCGCATCACGTCCCAGGAGTTCCTCAGCCACCGTCAGCGCAAAATCGATGCCCGAGGTGACACCCGCACCGGTAATACGGTTGCGGTCACGCACCACTCGCTCTTGCACCGGCGTTGCGCCAAACAAACTGAGCTGATCAATCGATCCCCAATGTGAAGTGGCGCGATAGCCCTGCAACAACCCTGCCGCCCCTAACACCAGCGACCCGGTACAAACCGACGTGACCCACTGCGCATTTTCCGCCACACGACGCACAAAGGCCAACGTCTCTTCATCGTCCATCAGGGCAATCTGGCCCGGCCCGCCGGGGATACAGATCAGATCCAGCGGTGGGCAATCCGCGAAGGTGGTCGTCGGCAACATAGTCAGACCACGGTCAGACATCACGGGCTGACGGTCTTTCCATACCAGATAGTTGCTGACGCCTGGCATACGGGCAAACACTTCCCACGGACCAGTCAGATCAAGTTGCGTCAGTTCCGGGAAAAGCAGCAGACCAATATTGAAGGGGGTGGACATTGCCATGAGCGACTCCAGGGAGGGAATTATCGACTTATCATGGACTTGTTTGGGGAAAGTTGCATCCTGATTCGTAGCGGCGCGATTTATCGCGCGTTGTTTAAACAGCGCGATAAATCGCGCCGCTACGCAATACACGTTAATTCAGTACCGGTTTCACCATCGGTTGGGCCGGGCGTTCTGCCAGCGCAAACAGCTCATCAACCCGCGCTTTCTCTTTTGCATCCACCGGCACCAGCACACCGCAGGCGACAAACACCAGCAGGTTACCCGCCAGGCCAACAATGCCGCTGGTGAGTGAGCCAAGCACCGGGATGTCATCCGGGAAAAACACCGTCAGCACGATCGCAATAATGATGCCGGTCATCATCCCCAGCAGCGCGCCCTGCTTGTTGCCAAAGCGACTGAAGATACCGAAGAACAGCGGCACCGCCAGTTGGATGATCCCCTGATAGGAGATCTGCGCCAGCAACTGCAAACGCGAGTAGTTAAAGGTGAAATAAGCCAGCAGCGCTGCCGCTGCAATAAACACCACCATGCCGGACTTCGCCAGTACCGTCAGTTGACGATCGCTGCGCGGCTTATTCCAGGTAGCAAGATCGTTGGCAAATTGCGTACCGCACACCTGCACACAACCATCAACATGGCCGATACTCGCCGCCAGCACAATCACCAGCGCCAGTGCCAGCAACCACGGACCGCCCTGATCAAACAACGCCGTGAAGAAACCGTTCTGCGGATTGGCCTGCACATTGGGATCCTGGCTCACCGCCGTAGCGAACAACATCAGAATGGCGTAGAAACCGCCCACCAGCAGGATTGTCAGCAATGTCCCCTTCTTTACCGCACGAATACCGCTGGCGGTGTAAATGCGCTGGAAACTCATTGGCCAACACATCGAACCAACCACACCGGTAAAAATCAGGCTGAACATATACCAGGGGCCGTAATGGGAGCCTTCTGCACCCGGAATCTGCAACATCGCAGGCGGCAGTGACGATAGCTGACCAAAGCTGTGATCACCGCTGAACAGCAGTACTACGCAAACCAGCGCACCGAGGCCATAGGCGATAATCCCCTGATACATGTCGGTCATAATCAAACCACGCATACCCATGCTGACGGTCCAGTACTGACGCACCAGGATCAGCAGCACGCCGGCGATCAGACAGGTGGTCACGCCCCAGCGGCCAAAGCTGGCGAACTCCACCAACAGCGCCAGTGCCTGAATTCCCATCACCACCCACGGGAAGACACAAATGATGCCGATAATTGACGCCACTCGTTTCACCGCCGGGCTGTTGTAGCGCATACCCAGCAGGTCGGGCTGCGTGGTCAAATTAAAGTGTTGCCCCCACTTCCAGGCACGCCGCGCCATCAGGTACATCGCGGTGACGCCGAGCGTTGAGTAAACCGCGCCATAGAAGCCAATCACGCCGCTGACCGACAGCGCAAAAAACGCGGTAAAGGTTGCGCCCGGCCACCAGGAGTTGGTGTAGCTCATGGCGATGTACCAGGGACCGTAAGAGCGTCCACCCACTGCATAATCGGAAAACGAGGTGCTTTTACGGTTCGTGGCATACAGGACAGCAATCATGATCGCCAGAAATAAACCGATCATGCCAAAGGTAATTAAATAATGTGGTTCTGCGGTGCTAATTTTCATGATACTTCCTCATCCGCGGGAATTTCGCCAAAAGCACATTCAGCGAGATACATCACCCATAATCCGACGCCAAGAAATACCGCAATAGAAAGCCAGTAGATAATTGGCAACGGAACACCAAGAAATAACGCACCGCTTCCGCTGACGCTTAAATATAACGGTGGACAAAGCGCCAGAAGTAATAACGCCAGCAGATAGATGGCAAAGATTTTATTTTTGATGCTTATGCGGGCACGCAACTGTTGTGCCATGATCATGGTACTCATAATCCCCTCCGAAATTTACAATGACGGTGTGCGCACTCCTTTACCTGCTGTCAGACAGCCTTCCCCTGTGGTGTTAAAAAATAAATAAGATGATTACAGTGCGCGCAACCAATTTTCCCAGTCGGGATGGTTTAATACGCTACGGGCGCGCAGCTCTTTCCAGCGGCCATATTTAGAAAAATCGAAATCAATATCCGCGACCTGATGCTGAATAATTGCCCAGGTTGACCACTTCATATCGGCAAGATATTTATGGATTTGCACGCGAGCAAATATCGCGCCATCCACCCTACCAAAATAATCCTCCAGCAATTCAAGCTCAATTTGTGGCGTAAAGAACATCTCACCGAACCATAATGCCAGTTCATAACAACGATCGTTATTCGAGGCATATTCAAAATCGACCAGCCGAATATCATTGCTGGCATTGAGCATAAAATTGCCCGCCAGAGTGTCATTCATACAGGGCACGCGATCAATACCCGCCGCTTCCAACGCCTGTTGTGCACGTTGTGCCTGTTTATGCAGCCACACCGCATCGGCAGAGAATGGCGCATTCAGGGCGCGCACCTGTTCGATATGTTCGTTCAACATAGCAAACACCGTTTTGTCCTCGGTGAGCAGCGGCTGATCGTTAAAACTCTTCAACGCGTGCAGCGCCCGATGGCGAACCGCCTGCTGTTGAAAGTCGAGATTGGAGGAGGCACGCCAGCCGTCGATAAACTCAAAAACTTCGACCCCCAGCTCGCGCAGATAAGCGACCACCGGCACGCCGTAACCGGTTTGTGCCGCTTTCAGGCTGGCTTCATGTGCCGTGTCGCGGTTAATAAAACGTTCCGTGCCTTCGCCGGGAATTTTGACGAAATAAGCACAGGGCGCACCTTCCACCGCAACATGCCAGTTGGCGTTGGAAATCCCGCCGCTTACCGGACGATAGTGGATGGTTTTATTCTGCCAGCCTGACATCGCGGCGATCGCCTGTTCCAGACGCTGTTCCTGCCAACTGACGGCTTGTCCGGGTTGTTTACTCATGCTGTCTGCTCCGCTGTCAGGGTTAACCAACGTTCGAATCGGGGATCGCGTGCGCTCTGGCGACAGCGCAATAACATCCACTGACCCAGCTTGGCAAATTCCAGCCCACGCAGGCTGGTATGGCCGTTCAGCATGCCCCACAGCGTCCAGTGATAATCATCCACCAGCGCATACAGGCGGCAGCGCGCCACATCGGCTTCGCGGCATTCACCACGCCAGCTACGGATGGCATCGCGCCAGCGGTCATCGGTTGGCAACTGTTCATGGATTAAGGTGGCGATATCGTGCCAGGCATCACCCTGCGCCGCGTAATCGAAGTCCAGCAGACGCCACTCCCCCTGGCTGTTCACCATCCAGTTGCTGGCGATCGGATCGCCGTGAATCAATACCGGGGTAAAAGCCGATGCATCTAACGCCTGCCAGGCGAGATCCACGCACTCGCCCAGCCACACCATCTCCTCCGGCAGTACCACTTGTGCCTGCTGAAGTTGCTGGCGCAGGGCCAGCATGTCCTGTTGACGCGAGTGCTGAGGCAGCGGCAATGCCGCTTCATGCAAACGATCCAGGGTACGGGTCAGCGCACCAAACTGTCTCGGATCGCTGAAGTGCGCCAGCTTCGCCCAGCGAAAATCATCATCCAGCGCCGCAAAAATCAGGACGCCCGCCGCCTCATCGGCATGGCACAGCACCGGAGCAATCCCCAGCTCACCGGCCTGACGGCTGATTTCTGCGCTGCGGTGTACGTCGAGCAATGCGCGTTGGTCATCACATAACACCTTGGCATAGAAACGTTGACCGGCGCTCTCCAGCCAGAACCCCGTCCACTCGGTCGCCAGACGATGGGGGGAAGCGACACCAGCGGTGCCGGGCTGAATAATGAAGCGCTGGCCGGGCTGCCATTGCTGCAACACCTGTTCTAAACGCGCGTTCATGCCGTCTCCTCCAGAAGCAGATCACTCAACAACGCCATCAGCAAATCCAGGCCACGGTGGAGATCTTCAGTGGCGGTGAATTCACGCTCGTTATGCGATAAGCCACCCACGCTCGGCACAAACAACAAGGCGCTTGGGCAGTGATAACTCAGGCTGATGGCATCATGCCCCGCCACGCTTCGCAGCGGTATGGCGCTCAGGCCGATGCGCTCCGCCAGGTGCAGGGCGCGTTGTGCCAGCAAGCTATCCAACTGCTGGCGGGGACGGAACTGCGCCCGATCCAGGCTGACATCGGTCGCCGTTGCCAGAGCAATCGATTGCATCTGCTGGCTGAAACTGGCGCGCAACTGATGCAGTAACGCCTCGTCGGCGGAGCGAAATTCGATCCAGACCGTTGCTTCGGAGGTGACCACGTTGGGCGAATTGGGGGTGGTGGCAAGACGCCCCACCGAGGTATGCAGCACCTCGCCGTGACGATCTGCTTCCGCCCGCACCGCTACGATAGTCTGGGCCGCCGCCAGCAACGCATCGCGCCGACGGCTCATCAACGCCGGACCGGTATGGTTCTGCTCACCGCGAAACGTCACCTGCCATTTCAGCGCCGCCCAGGTTTCGGTCACCACGCCAATTTGCTTACGTTGCTGTTCCAGGTGCGGGCCTTGTTCCACATGCAGCTCAAGATAGGCGCGCAACGGCAACGGGGGTAACGCCGTGCCGCGATAACCAATCGCCTGTAATGCCGCATCCAGCGTGATGCCATCGGCGTCGGTGCAGGCCAGTGCCTCATCCAGCGTCACCGCGCCGGTGAAAAATGAACTACCAATCAGGCTGGGCTGGAAACGTGCGCCCTCTTCATTGGTCCAGTTGACCACCGCCAGGTTGTATTGCGCCGGTTCGTTCTGCTCACGCAGTTGTCGCGCCAGCGACACGAGGGTGGCTGCCGCCGCAGTGACACCGTAGGCACCATCGAAGCGACCACCGAGCGGTTGGCTGTCGAGATGCGAGCCGCACAGCAACCAGGGAGCCCCCGGCCGCAAGGTGATCAGGCCAAAAATATTACCGATTTCATCAATCTTTACGTCAAAACCCTGCCGGGTCAGCCAGGTGCAAAAGGCATCACGCACCTGTTGATCTTCGGCGCTGGCTGTCAGGCGGTGCAGACCACCCGCCGCCGTGGCACCAATGCGGCTGCTGAGTTCAAACAGCGCATCAAATGCCTGATAGTCGCGTGGCGTCATCCGCAGCGTTGCCGGGATGGAGGATGTTGACATGTGCGTTCTCCAGACTTGCTACAAAAGCTGCCGGTGGCGGCGCGTTGGTCACTAAGGTGTCCACCGCGCTGAACGGCAACGTGTTAATAAAAGTGCGCAGTCCAAATTTGCCTTCATCCGCCAGAATCACGCTCTGGCGGCAGTGCGTGCTCAGCACGCGCCGTAATAGCGCCTCCGGTTCTTCGTAGTCCATAAAGCCATTTTCCCGGTCCACCGCACCGATCCCCATAAAGGCGATGTCGTAATGGAACTGCCGGGCAAAATCCAGCGTATGGGGACCGATAAGTGCGTTATCGTTTCGCCTGACGCGCCCTGGTGTTAGCGTCACAGCGTTTTCGCTCTGCTGCGTCAGCAGCGTGGCGATATCCAGTGAATTGGTGACAATCTTCAGCCGCGAGAAGCGCGTCAGTTGCTGTGCCAGCGCCAGCGTAGAGGTGCCGGTATCAAGAAACAGCGCCATACCCTCCTCCACCAGCTCACTTGCCAACTGCCCCATGCGCAGTTTGGCGCGCGGTTTGATACGGCTGCGAATTTGCAGCGGCTGTTCCTCGCTTGGCACCGGCAAAATCGCCCCACCGTGCACCCGGCGCAGCACGCCCTGCTCCTCCAGATACTTCAAATCGCGGCGGATGGTCTCTTCCGATACCACAAACTTCTGCGCCAGTTCGGTGACGCGCACCCGTTTGTCGTGGCTCAATACCCGTTTGATCTCATCGAGTCGCGGCTGGTTAATCATACTTACCCTTCTGTTTCTGCGGCGAAAACCGCAGTATACCCGTCCCCTGCCTCTGCCTTGCGCGATAAATCGCGCAGCTACAAAAGATCGCGCGTTATGGTCGCGGCGCGATTTATCGCGCGACGTTTATAATTTGGGCTGATGCTGATCCCACGGCATTAACGCTTCCAGCGCGGCACAGAACTGCAACACCTCCCCTTCGGCATAACGACGACCGATCACCTGTAACCCCACCGGCAAGCCTTCCGGGGTAAATCCGCACGGCACCGTGGCGGCCGGATTGCCGCTCAGGTTGAACGGCCAGGTAAAGGGCGTCCAGCGCGCCCACTCGACACCGCTGTCGCCATCCGACTGGCCTTCAGGAACGTGACGATCGGCAGCAAACGGCAGCACCGGCAGCGTCGGGGTGATCAGCAAATCCACTTCGTCAAAGAGCGCATGCACCTGACCGGCAAAGGCGGCGCGCTGTTTTTGCGCAGCCAGGTAATCCGCCAGTTCAATCCGTTGTGCGCGTTCAATCAGCGCGGCAAAACCGGGGTCCAGCTGATGATGTTGGTGTTGCAGGGCCGCGCCATACGCCACCCCTCGCCCACCGCTCCACAACGTGTCAAAGGTGGCAAACGGGCTTTGCCAGCTCAGCGCTTTGGCCGTCAGCGTCACGGGCAGCGCGTGTGCCATGTGTTCAACCGCCTGCTCAACACAGGCGGCGATGCGATCATCCACCGGCGTATTGAATAAGGTCGGGCTGTAATGCACGCGCAGACGGGGCAGTGGCGCATCACACCTTGCCAGCCAGCTTTCCGTTTTGGCAGGCAGCGCCTGGTGATCTCGCGCATCCGGGCCGGAAAGCAAGTCAAACAGCAACGCGCTGTCGCGCACCGTGCGGGTCATCGGCCCGGCATGGCTGAGCATCTCGGTGGCTGACCACGGCCAGGTGGGGATTCGCCCCAACGAGGCTTTGAGCGCAAAAATGCCACAAAATGCGCCGGGAATGCGTACCGATCCTCCACCATCCGATCCCAGTGCGGCTGGCACCATCCGCGCCGCCACGCTGATCGCCGACCCGGAACTGGAGCCGCCGCTGGTCAATGTGGGATCCCACGGATTGCGGCCGTGACCAAACACGCGCGAATAACTGGAACCGGTCCAGCCGAATTCAGTGGTGGCGGTTTTGCCAATAATGATCGCCCCTGCCGCTTTGAGGCGCGCAATAATCGGCGCATCGCTGTCCGGTACGTTATCCAGCGCCGTCAGCGAACCTTTTGTGGTACGTAATCCGGCAGTGGCAAACAGGTCTTTAATGCCAAACGGTACACCGTGCAACGGACCGCGCAATTTTCCTTGCTGCCGCTCACGGTCACAGATTTCCGCTTCCGCCAGCGCCTGCTGGTCATAAACATCGCCAAACGCATTCAATGTGGGATTGTGGGTTTTTATCTGACGTAAACAACCTTCCACCAATGCCACGCTGCTGCTTTTACCCTGACTAATCTGCGCCGCAGCGGTCAACAAATCCGGCATATCCTGCATATTTCACACTCTTCACGGCTGACTAACTGTTGAGCAGATAGTGGCATAGTCGCAGCAGGATGCAAGACCGAATTATGTTGTTAATGTGGGATATGTTGTATTTATTGTGGGTAAGTAATAAGAAAGCGTGATGACGGGAAACAGCAGGAAATGTTATTCAGGTGACGGTTAGCTGTATGTTTCGCTGGCGAGAAGGCAGCGACCGGGAGAGATGTCAGCCAGCCTGTTGCCAGGTGGATAATTGCGCGGAGTATGCGGCGACACGCAAATCGCCGCTTTACCGTGCACAGTGATAACAAAATCGTTTGATGGCCGATCACAACCAACCCGAACGTTTAAGTCGCCACCACATAAAACCACATATCGTCAGGGTGACGCCCAGTGCCACCGGATAACCAAAATGGGTATGTAACTCCGGCATATCGGCGAAATTCATGCCGTACATGCTGAAAATGATGGTGGGGACAATCAATACCGCGCCCCAGCCCGCCAACTTTTTGTTCACTTCACTCTGCTGCACCGACACCAGCGCCAGATTCACCTGCATGGCGCTGGTCAGCATTTCGCGCATATCTTCAGCATCGATCATGACATGGTGCGCATGGTCCTGCACATCACGCAGGTAGGCACGCAGATTTTTGGGCACCAGATCTTCATGGAAGCGCACCAGTTGCGGGCAGATTTCGGTCACCGGCATCGCCGCATTGCGCAGCGACAGCAGTTCGCGTCGCAGGTGGTAAACCTCCTCCAGCGTATCGCGGTGAAAACGGGTGCTGAACATCTCATCTTCCATCGCGCTAATGCGCTGGCTCAGGCTGGCGGTGATTTTGCTGTAGTTATCTACGATACAGTCCAGGATGCAGTACATCGCATACGCCGGACCTTCGCTCATCATCGCCTGGTTTTTTTCCGCACGCGCCCGGATACCACCGTAACCATCAGTCGAACCATGTCGCACGGTGATCAGGAAATTTTTACCGAGGAAGAAGTGCGTTTCACCGAAGCTGATCCGTTGCTGAGCATCCAGGTGGGCCGTTTTGACCACCACAAATACCGATTCGCCGTATTGTTCAATCTTCGGACGCTGATGCGCCACCAGCGCGTCCTCAATCGCCAGTTCATGCAGACTAAACTCCTGTTGCAGAGTCTGCATAAAGGCCGCATCGGGCTGGTATAAACCCAGCCAGACAAAGGTGTTGTCTTCTTTCAGCACCTCACTGATGTCACTGATATCGACATTTTCTTCACGCTGTCCGTGGCGGTAGACCACGCAGTTAATCACCATCTTTTTCAGATCCTTCCAGGGCTGACGTCCTGTAATCATAGTCTTAAAGCTCCCGCACCATCTCAACACAGGGCAACGCCGCCCCCGCCAACGCCGAATGATAAAGGCTTTCCCTTACGATGCTGAAGCCATGACGTTGATAAAAGCCACAGGCGTTAGGGGTCGCCGCCAGCGTCAATTGGCAGAATCCACGCTGCCGTGCTTCCATCATCAGGGTCTGCATAATGGCGCTGGCGTAACCTTTACCGTTGCACACCGGCAAGGTGAAAATCGCCTCCACGCTACCGCCAGTCAGATCGAGAAAACCGGTCGCCGCCACACCGTAATCGGGGTCGTCCACCACATAGAAGGGATTACCGCGTACGGCCTCGAAGTATCCCTCTGGCAGAGCATCGGGTGTCCATGCGGTGATCACCTCTGCGGGATAAACCGACTGGCAACCGTGACGGATGGCAAGATTTCGAATCCGCCACAACGCGGCGGTTTCATCGGTGCGGGCTAAACGAGGTGTCATGGTGTCTCCTGGTGTGCCTATAATCGAAAACCGCTATCAGGAAGATGAACGAGGCCATCCTATGCAACTGTTGTCATCGCGATTGTTTTTGCGCCCGGTTGAAGCGCGCGACCTGCATACGCTGTTCGCCATCTATGGTGATCCCGGCACGCAAATGTTTAATCCTGCCGGCCCCTTTCCTGATCTCGCTTTTACCGAAGAAGTGTTAACACGCTGGCTGGCGCACTGGCAATGCTATCCGTTTGGCAACTGGGCGATTTGCCTGCGCGAGCGATCCGACGAGGTACTGGGATTTGGTGGTTTAACGGTGCGGGAGTTTGCTGGCAGGCCGGTAAACAATTTGGGCTACCGGCTGGCAAAAACAGCGTGGGGTAACGGTTACGCCACCGAGTTTGCCCGTACGGTGATTGCTTATGGCTTTGATCACTGCCAGCTGCCGGTGATTGATGCTGCGGTGCGGGAAGATCATCTCGCCTCGCAACAGGTGCTGAAGAAGGCGGGTTTGCGCTGTTATGACCGGGTTGAAGATATACCGGGCGCACCCGCCAGTCTGGTTTATGAGTTACGTGCGCAGAGCTGGCGCGATCAGGGCACACCGAGATAACGCAGGATCGCCGTCATCAGCGCCGCACCGATGATCACCACAATCAACGGAGCTTTGCGCCAGGCGAGGAACACCGCAAACAACACCCCGGCGATTCGCGCGACACCAGCAAAATGCGTACCTTCAAACAGCGCGGTGGTGACCGCTACCGCCAGCAGCAACACGGTGGCGGCATCGGATAACATGCTGCGCGCCCGCTCTGACATCTGCATACGACTACCGAGACGAAAACCGGCGAAGCGGATCAGGTAAGTTCCGGTTGCCAGCAGCGCAATCCCCGCAATGACTAATCCGTTTTCCATTATTTACGCTCCCTCCAGCTCAGCAAACCTAACAACGAAAACAGCACCGGCATACCGGCAGGGACAAACGGGGTTGCCAGCACCGAAAGCAACGCACCGAGCGATGCCGGGATACGGGTGCGGCGCTGGCGCAGGGCCGGGAAAATCAATGCGATCAGGATGGCAGGAAACACCGCATCCAGACCGATCACCGAGACATCCGGGATAAAACGCCCAATCACCGCGCCGCTGATCACGCTGAGCGGCCAAATCGCGAAGATACCCAGGCCACAAATCCAGTAGGCCGCGCGACGCTGCGCCAGTTTGGGTTGCGAGATGCCAAAGACCACGCTTTCATCATTCATGATGTGGCAGCCAAACAACGCCCGCCCACCCTGTCCAACCAAATCCTTAACCGCAATGCCAAACGGCAGATGACGGGCATTGACCAATAAACCCGCTGCGGCGGCGGTAAACGGACTGCCGCCACCGGCAACAATCCCGATGAACAGAAATTCGGATGCGCCAGCCAGCACCAGGGTAGACAGCGCCATTGGCACCCACAACGGGAAACCATCTGCCACCGCCAGTGAACCATAAGAAAGTCCGACGATACCGTCAGCCAGACAGACGAGGAATATCGCTTTTATTACCCCTTTATCCAGAGGCACTGCTCCCAGACGCATAACAAAATCATCTCATATCGAACAAGAAAGCCGTTATAATGAACGGCTCGATACCGTTTTACAAGATGAACGTTTGTTCGCTATAACGAACAGGAGTAGCTGTGACCCCGCCGATTGACATTATCGCCGCCGGATTAGTGCGTGAACGCCAGCGCGCCGGGCTTTCGCTGACAGAAGTGGCACGCCGCGCCGGTGTCGCTAAATCTACCCTCTCTCAGTTGGAAGCAGGCAACGGCAATCCCAGCATCGAAACACTGTGGTCGTTATGTGTCGCGCTGAATATTCCGTTTGCCCGACTGATGGAGCCGGAAGTGAAGCGTTTGCAGGTGATCCGCAAAGGCGAAGGGATGGTGGTGTCTGCCGAACTGGCCGATTATCAGGCCGCATTGCTGGCCAGTTGCCCACCGGGCGGCCGCCGCGACCTTTATCTGATCACCAGCCAGCCAGGCGCACCGCGTGCCTCTAAACCCCATCCGCCGGGTTCGGTGGAACATGTGATTATCGCGCAGGGTCGCGCACTGGTCGGTCCCAGCGATGCGCCAGTGCTGCTCGGCCCCGGCGATTATATTTGTTATCCCGCAGATGAACCGCATCTGTTTGAAGCGCTGGAGCCAAACACCCTGGCCGTGCAGTTGTCGGAGCAAAATTAATGACTGACACGTAGCAGCGCGGTTTACCGCGCGGGTTTGCCGACATCATGCACAGAATCGCGCAATAAATTGCGCCGCTACGGTTACGTTCAGCCCTTAGCGGCGCGGTTTACCGCGCGAGGTTTCCGACATAATGCACAGCATTGCGCAATAAATTGCGCCGCTACGGAATCAGCCAATATTTCCCGTCAGTACAGGATTATTTTGCGGTATAAGGTGTGCCACCCACATGCACTTTATAGATGCGGAAATTCGGCACCGGCGGATTATCAAAATTCATCTCACCACCGACCCAGCTGTTAAGGTGATTGCTGACAAAATAGAGATCGCCGTGCGGTCCCCAACCAATGGTATCGGGCCAGGCAATCGCGTCGCTGGTGACGAAAGGCGTGACCTTACCGGTTTTGCCATCCCGTTTCATCAGGCCGTTAAGCGTCAGCGCCGTCAGGTAAAGATTGCCCTGACGGTCTGCCGTGATGCCATCGGTATTGGACGGCAGCACCGTGTCCACTTTGATCGCCTTTTCGATTTGCGCTTCGCTGTTGCTGAAATTGCGCAGCACTGAAGTCGGTACTTTCAGCAGCCGATTGCCGGTAAGGTTAGTCCAGTAGAGCGTTTTCTTATCGCCAGACAGCGCGATACCGTCAGCACCGGTCAACATCGGATTGGCTTTGCCGTCTTTGTCCTTCAGTACCTTTTCGCCGTGGATGCTGAAGGTGAAACCGGGTTGATCGTTAACCCATTCCGGCGCAGATAACACCCGTTTTGCCTCCCCGGTCTTCATTTTATACACCAGCAAACCGCCTTTCAGCGGATGACACATGATGCCGGAATCGGTGATGTACACCACGCCTGCGTCGTTATCCACTGCGACGTCATTCAGGAACGAACAGGTAAAGTCGACTTGATCGTTAGTAAAGGTATAACGCGCCACTTCTTTATTTTTATTCAAATCCCAGGCGATCAGCTTTTCATCACCCGCTTTATTGGGTGCACCCGCAATATGCCCTTGATCGAGAATCCACATCACGTTGTTGCGATCAATTTCAAATCCCAGCACCGCTTTTAAACCCTGTGGATTATGTACGTCGTTCATCGCTTCGCTGGGAAAGGGTTGCAGCAGCCATTGCCCGTCCTTTTTCACCAGTTTCGACAAGGTTGCCGGGACTTCCGGGCCGCCCCAGCGGGCGGTGCTGACGTACAGGTTACCCTGTGCATCAACCTTCACGCCGTGCAGCATCGCCTTGGTGTCATTGTTTTTCCACGCGGCCGCCGCTGCCGGATCGCTCAGGTCATACGGCAGGCGATTCCATTCTGCGACCACATCCAGTTTAGGTTGCGTCGCCGCCAGTGCCGGTAAGCCAACGCCGGCTGCGGTCAACAGCAGGAGAGATGCAGACCATTTTTTTAGCGGATAGGAGGGAGATGCATAGAACATAGTTTTACCCCTGAAGGATGGTTTTATTGTGATTATTTGTCGAATTCTGACATGTCAGAATCTAGCATTCATTGGCAACAGGTAAAGGGGGTAACTGGCGATTTTGCATACGGCCTCACAAAATCGATTGCAGACATCAGCGTGGCTTATAGCGGCCATCAGTCGGGGTGATATGAGAGAATATACCCACTTCTGTTTGCTGGCGGCATTTGCTCACCTGGTCGGCTCGGTGAACTTAAAGAAACAAAAAACAATCTATCGATATGATAAAAAAGGAAATTAATGAAATTATAAAACTAACATGTTACTGATCATTTTCTGAATTTTTCCTGATCCTGCAAAATCCATGCTCAACCCGTCTCTCTGCGTGATAAGCATCACACTAACGTGTTAACCGCTGCCGTTTTTGTGATCAATTTAGCAAATGACTAACATGTAGCTAACTTTATGTCCGCCACCTGATAGATTTGTGACATGTCAGTTTCAACCCAGTGACATTCAGCGCGAAGTTAACGTCAGCGCAAAGCAAAGGGATTACCTCAACCTTGCTTTGTACCGCCACCCACCAGGGAGCAGACGTTCGCTTTTCGCGGCTTCTCACGCTGTCATTCAATCGTATAAGAATCAGGAAAGCAGCCATGAGCACTTTGACAGAGAATAAGGCGCGCGACGTCGTTAGCGACCTTGAACACAGTACCATCCGTAAAATCATCACCATGCTGGTCCCGTTGATGGTGGCGATGTATGTGGTGGCCTATATCGATCGACAAAACATCAGTTTCGCCAAGTTGCAGATGGTCAGCAGCCTCGGCTGGAGTGAATCGGCTTTTGGCTTAGGGTCGTCGTTATTTTTTATCGGCTACCTGATTTTTAGCGTTCCGGGCAACCTGATCCTGTCGAAGGTCGGGGCAAAACGCTGGTTTGCCTTAAGCCTTGCCGCCTGGGGCATCATCACTGTCGCCCTCGCCTTCACGCAAAGCCTGACCATGTTCTACAGCCTGCGTTTCGTGCTAGGTCTGGCGGAAGCCAGCTTCTACCCAGGTCTGATTTACTACTCAACGCAGTGGTTCCCGACTAAATATCGCCCACGCATCGTCGGTTTTCTGGTTACCGCCAGCATGTTCGCCAATATGATTGGCGCACCGCTGAACGGCGCGTTGCTGAGTATGCACGGCATTATGGGTTATGAGGGTTGGCAGTGGTTGTTCCTGATGACCGGTTTGCTGGCGATTTTGCTGATCATCCCGGTGATGGCCTGGTTCCCAATTAGCCCGACCCATGCCTCCTTCCTGACACGCGAGCAGAAGCAGTGGCTGTCGCAGCGCCTGGAGGAAGAACGCCGCCAGGAGAGCGATAAGTCCGTCGATACCCTGTTTAAATCGCTGACCGATAAACGCGTGCTGTCGCTGGCGCTGGTGTACGGTTTTATCTGCTTCGGTGCCTATGGCATCAGCTACTGGATGCCCACCATCGTCAAATCCTTCGGCGTCTCTGATATGACCAACGGCTTCGTCAATATGATCCCCTGGGCGTTGGTGATGATCATGTTGCGTTGGCTGACGCACAAACCGGAACGCACCAATAACCCGTTCGTTAACGTCGCCCTGCCGATGTTCACTTCCGCCGCCTGTCTGATTGGTTCGGTGTGGTTCGCCAGCCAGCCGGTCATTAGTTTCGCCTTTATCTGCGGGGTGGTGCTGTCGGTGTTCGCTATCCAGCCCTGCTTCTGGAATCTGACCAAATTCCTTTCCGGTGCTTCAGCGGCGGCGGGAATCGCGATTATCAACTCACTGGCTAACCTCGGCGGCTTCTTCGCCCAGAACACCATTCCACTGGTACGTGACCAAATGCAAAGCGCGACCGCACCGATGGTGTATCTGAGCATCGTCATGTTGGCCGGTGGGATCAGCACCGTGATGATCATCAAATGGCTGCAACGCCAGCGCGAACCCGCCACCGCCGCCCCCATGCCAGGTCACTAATCTGACATTTCAGATTAAAACAATAAATGTGAAGTAAATCACCATTATCAGAATAAACCGTTGCTGATACCGGTTGGTATCGGCAACATAAATTAAAACTAACATGTCAGTTTTTAAGAAGGTCGTCATGAAAAAGATTGTGGTTCTTGAACCGGGTTACGAGCATTACCGCGAAGAAGAAGCCATTCTCGCCGCCTTTCATCCTGAATTTGTGGTCGTCCCTGCCAATGCCTCCCAGGAAACGAAACGGGAGCAGCTGCGTGACGCCGATGCCGTGATGCTGCGTGAAGCGCGTCTTGATAGCAGCCTGATCGCCGCACTCGATAAATGTCAGGTGATTGTGCGCTACGGCGTGGGGGTCGATAACGTCGACCTCGTGGCCGCCAAAGCGAAAGGGATTTATGTCGCGAACGTACCGGATTACGGCTCCGAAGACGTGGCCGAACACGCGCTGGCGTTGTTGCTGGCCGCTACGCGCCGCATAACCTCGCGCGATCATCAGGTCCATCACGGCCAGTGGAATATTGGTCAGGCCGAGCCGATGTTTCGCATGAGCGGCAAAGTGCTGGGCATTGTTGGCTTTGGCCGCATCGCGCGCTGCCTCGCCGCCAAAGCGCGTGGCATCGGTTTTCGCTCCCTGCTGGTGTGCGATCCGCTGCTGGATGCGCAAGCCGCTGAAGATGCCGGTGTGGTGCGTGTCTCTCTGGAAACGCTGTGTCGCGAAGCCGATTTCATCTCCCTCCATGTCCCGTTGTCGGAAAAAACCCGCCATCTGATCGGTGCTGAACAGTTGGCACTGATGAAACCCTCCAGTGTGCTGGTGAACACGTCGCGCGGCGGCCTGATCGATGAAACTGCCCTGTTCCACGCACTGCAAAACCGTCAGTTATTTGCTGCTGGCCTTGACGTGTTCGAACAGGAACCGATCCGCGCCGACCATCCGCTGCTGACGTTATCCAACGTGATCTGTACCGACCATACCGCCTGGTTCACCGAAGAGTCGGTGATTGAACTGCAACGCAAAGCCGCGCAGGAAGTGCTGCGTGTCTTTGAAGGCAACAAACCCCTGAATTGGGTGAATCGCTAATCACCCGCCCTGCCAAGAGGAAAACAAGATGTATAGCAAAGAGATTATTGACGGTTATCGCGCCATTTTTTCTACCGCATCGATTGCCGATGCCTGCGACCAGATTGTCGGTCAAACCATGTTTCTGCCGTTTGAGGTGAAAAACCGTATCAATGACAAGAAGATCGTCGGCCCGGCCGTCACGATTCTGGAAGATGTCACAGACGAAAAATTACCACCGCAACACGCACTGGATGCCATTGATGAGTCCGAAGCGGGTTCAGTGATTGTCATTGGCGGCAGCCCGGCGCTGGAGAACGTTGCCGTCTGGGGTGGACTGATGACCGCAGGTGCGGTCGCCAATAAACATGAAGGCGCGGTGCTGATGGGCGGTGTACGCGACCTTACTGAGATCCGCCGTGATTACGATTTCCCGGTTTACGCCAAAACCGTCACCCCTGGCACCACGTTGGGTCGTTTCAAAACCCTTGATGCGAATGTCGCGCTGAAGCTGGGTGAAGTGACCATTCACCCTGGTGACCTGATTGTTGGTGATGTTGATGGCGTGGTTTGTGTGCCGAAAGCCCACGTTGATGCGGTGCTGGAACTGTCCAAATCCATCGACCAGCGCGAGCTGGAGCAGGCTAAGCTGATTATCCAGTCAGGATCGCTGCGCGAAGGCCTGGCTAAATACGGCCGCATTTAACCGTGAGAAGCGGCCCGGTACCCTGCTGTGGCCGCCTGACAGGACAACATAATGAAAGATCTGGATATTCTCTCCTTCGGTGAACCACTGTACGAATTCAGTCAGTTACCGCAGGCACAACAACCGGTCAGCTATCTTAGCGGTTATGGCGGCGACACCTCGAACTTTGCCGTCAGCGCCGCTCGTCAGGGTGCCAGGGTGGCGATGTTTACACAGCTCGGCAACGATGTGTTTGGCGATCAATTTGTCGCGTTGTGGCAGCAGGAAAATGTCCGATGCGACTGGGTGCTGCGCCACGAAGAGGCGCCGACCGGTATCTATTTTATCAGTCACGACGCCAGCGGCCACCATTTCACCTTTTATCGCAAAGGCTCTGCGGCTTCACGTCTGCGTCCGAAGGACTTACCGGAAGCCGCGATTGCCGCGGCAAAACTGCTGCATACCTCCGCCATTACCCTGGCGATCAGTGACAACGCCTGCGACAGCGTCTTTGCCGCACTGGAACTGGCATGTAACCATCAAACGTTGACTTCTTTCGATACCAATCTGCGCCTGAAACTGTGGCCGCTGGCCCGCGCTCGTGCGGTGATCCATGAGGTTGCGCGTCTGGTGGATATTTGTATGCCAAGCCTTGATGAGGCGCGACTGTTGACCGGCTTACAGGATGCCGATGCCATTGCCGATTTTTATCTGCATCTTGGCGTGAAACACGTCGTATTGAAAATGGGCAGTGAAGGCGCGATGTATGCCAGCGCAGAGGAACGCGTGGTGGCGACCGGGCACCAGGTCGCCACTGTCGATGCAACCGGCGCGGGCGATTGCTTCTCGGGTGCCTTCCTGACTCGATTGCTGGCGGGCGATGCCGCGCGAAACGCCCTGCACTACGCTAACGCCGCCGCCGCGCTTACCACCACCGGCTATGGCGCAGTCGCGCCAATTCCCACCCGTGCGCAGGTTGAGGCCTTTTTGCACCAGGCGCGTTAAATCCTGTGCCAGCCCATTCTCACCACTTTCGACAGGGCTGGCACGGTCTCAAAGTCTTGCCGCCACCGGCACTGCGGCTTTCTTCGTCTTCACCTTTAACCCGAACAACATTGATGCGATACGCGATCGTTTGATGAGCAAATAGCACAGGGTACTGAAAGCGACGCCAATGAAGCAGTTGATCAGGACATAGATAATCGACAGATTGGCTGGCAACCAGACATCCATCAGCCAGGAGAAAGTGATCACCACCGGATAATGCAACAGATAAATAATCAGCGCGGAATCGACCACGCCGGTAAGTAACGGATTTTCCTTTACCGGCAGGCGTTCAAAGATAAATACCAGCCAGTAAGCAAGCTGGAACGAGAGAACGCTACCTGCCAGCACCGGCAGATATTTTAACGCGCTGGCAATATGATGATGAGCAACGACGTAAAATCCCAGCCAGGTAACCAGCGCCATTCCCGCAATCAACCACTTATTTATTATCCAGGAATTGACGTAAGTGGCTATTTTCTCGCGATTAACGTACAACGCATAGCCAGCCGCATAGTACACCAGAAAACGCGCAGTCACCGGCACCAACTCGATAAACTCCCCCTGCCCTTTAACCAGGAACTTAAGAAAGAAGCAGATGTTGGCAAACGCAATCAGGGTCACCAGTAGCCACGGCAGTGATAATCGTTCGAGCTGTCTGGCAGCAAATTGATAAAATACCGGGGGGATGACTAATGACATCACTGACAGTGAAACCAGGAACCACAAGTGATGCATCATTGAATAACTGTGTAACCAGCCAGCTAACGTTAACGGCGTTCCTTTCATTTGCCAGGCAATAATATACATCAGCGGTGGCAGGAATAAATACGCGGTAATAAGCGGAGCCAGAACTCGCTTCAAGCGATTATCACGAAACATCTGCTGCCCTTTACGTAATACCACCAGGGCAGAAAACATCCCCGAAAGAAAGAAAAACACCTCCATCCTGAAAGTATGGAACATGCTGAGGAAAGCGGTAAATAACTCCGATGGATCACGCTGCGCAACATAATACCAGCCATTTTCACCCGGAAGACTTCTTGAAGCATGTAAGAGAACACCCTCAAGAATTAATCCCGCGCGCAGCAAATCCAGGCCGATGTTTCGGCCAGACAAAAACGACGGCGTATTCATGTTCACACCTCGAAGATGAATTATTTAAAGGACGTGATACTGATGAGATTGATGCTAACAGTTCATATGGTTGTTTAGCGTTCGTTTACACATTTTAGGAAAATCGCTATTGCAAAATCTTGTCAACTCTAAAGAAAAATTAATCCTGATAAGATTAACCTGATAAAGCGAAGCGTAACTTGATGAATTAATGTGATATCATCGAGGTTAAGATAAAACTCACTAACTGGATGATTTATCTAATGTGACAAAAGCATTTCACTAAAAAGCAGGTATCCTTACAATAGGTTTTCATATGATGACAATGTAAAGAATATATAATCAGTTTTCGATCAAAATAAAATAATAAAAATAAATACCGCTAAACAAATAATTAAAAAAGGAAAGGGGGAATAATCGTATCGCCATGATTTTAAATAAAATAATAAAAAATCACCAGGTTCAATTAACAATATCTTTAGAATTGCGCAAGGTTTAGGAATGCTCTTATGGTATTTATTATGCCTGAACGTGGCATATATACTCTTTTCATCAGAAGCTATTCACACTCCAATAGAAAAGGCAGATTAGCGATGAAAGCGATATTTTACTTCCTTAGCGCGTTATCTCTTGTCATCACAGCATTGAGTCCGTTTGTTTATGCAGCAAACAATACCGAAAATAAGTTTATTATTGAAGCCTATGGTGGTTCCAGCACTCAGGGTGCAATGGCGGTGCGGGAAAATGGCAAAGTACACCCCATTTTTATAAAAAATAATGAAATAGGCCTGATCAACCAATTTATCAAAGACAAATACGGCGATGGGATTCAGGTTGTGAATAAAGGCGCATCGTCATCCCAGGCGATGGATCTGTTGAACGGTAAATACTTTTATAAGAACAATAAAAGCTGGCGCGAGGAGATGAAAAAGTCTCCAGCCAGAATCATCCTGTTGAACTTTGCCACTAACGATGCCAGACATTTCCATTACCAGGATATTGAACCTGACTATCGCGTCAGCCCGGATCAATACATTAAGGTCATGGCGCAACTGGTGAATATTGCTCGTGCTGCCGGTAAGGAGGTGATTTTACAGGAACCCCACCCTATTTGCGGCGGTGCAGCCAGGTGGAATATCGGACCTTATGTCACACAACTGGATAAGCTGGCGCGCGCAGAATCCGTACCATTGTCGAGACAATACCAACGTATCCTGAACATGAATAACTGGCAGTCTTTGTTATCACCAGATTGTGTTCATCCTTCGGAGCAACTTTATCGCATCAAAGCGGAAGAGACGTTCTCGGTTTTGGTGGCGCATTATGGCGCGCAGCTAGCGGCGGCAGGCACACACCGGTAGCGGCGCAATTTATTGCGCGTATTTTTACCGCGCGATAAATCGCGTCGCTACGTAATCTGCCTGCACATAGCGCGATTTCCTCCATGTCCGTGTGGCAACATTTCTGGTATACATACTCCTCTAATCAGTGTGGAGCAGATAGCAGAACTATGGCGCAGGATCTTCTGAAAGATGTGGTGTACAAACGAATCAAGGACATGATCGTTAATGGTTCGCTGCCGATGGGCGGTAAGCTTTCAGAATCTGCCCTTGCTACTCGCTTAGCCGCCAGTAAAGCCCCGGTACGCGATGCCTTACGTCGTTTGCAAAGCGAAGGCCTGGTGCAGATTAAGCCCAAAAGCGGCACCTTTGTGTTTAGTCTTAATGACCTGGAATTTAAAGATTTGCTCGAATTTCGCTTCTATGTGGAATCGAAAGCGATGGAACTGGCCCTGAAAAAGAACCCGAAACAGCTGGTGCAGGAGATTTCGGCGATTCTTGATAACATGGAGTTCTGCATCAATAACGGCTCCAGCGTCGAATATATCCGCCTGGATAACCTGTTCCATCAGGCGTTGTTTACCTGGTGCCAGAATCCCTATCTTGAGCAAGCCTACACCCTGATCTCATCGCGCATGGCGACTATCCGTAATTATCTCGGCAGTAACGACGAACATATGCATCGTTCATGGGATCAGCACGTCACTATCGTTACCGCGCTGCGTAATAACGACTACGACAGCGCGTTGGTGGCATTGCAGGGACATATCCTGCCGGAATTCGGCGCTTACTGGGGTCTGCTGTAATCCTGCCTGTGCCGGGTCTGCTCCCGGCGTAACGGCAACGCGACAAACAATCTCCCTTGTCATCTCTGGGTTATTATTGTTATGTTATAACATAACAATATGTACTTCAGAGGTCATGCTATGTCGTTAATTCAGGATTCACGTCTCCCCGTCACAGTTCTTTCTGGCTTTCTCGGTGCCGGGAAGACCACGCTGCTTAACCATATTCTCAATAACCGCGCTGGCCGCCGGGTAGCGGTGATCGTCAATGATATGTCGGAAGTGAATATTGATGCCGCGCTGGTTCGCAATGGTGGTGCGGAGCTTTCCCGTACCGATGAAAAGCTGGTGGAGATGAGCAACGGTTGCATTTGCTGCACGTTGCGCGAGGATTTGCTGCTGGAAGTGCGCCGCCTGGCCGAGGCAGGCCGCTTTGATCAGTTGGTGATCGAATCCACCGGAATTTCCGAACCTCTGCCGGTCGCGGAAACCTTCACATTCGCGGATGAAGACGGTCAGAGCCTGTCACAATTCGCCCGACTGGATACCATGGTCACGGTGGTGGATGGTTTTAATTTCCTGCGTGATTACCGTTCAACCGACTCCCTGCAAGCGCGAGGCGAATCACTGGGCGAGGCCGATGCCCGCTCGGTGGTCGATTTATTAGTCGATCAAATTGAGTTTTGCGATGTGCTGGTGGTGAATAAAACCGATTTGATTAATCAGGACGATCAGCAAACGCTGTACGCCATGCTGCGTTCACTTAATCCACGCGCCCGGATTGTATTTTCACACTTTGGGCAGGTGCCGCTGGATGAGGTGCTGGAAACCGGGCGTTTTGATTTCGACGCTGCATCCCAGGCGCCCGGTTGGTTGCAGGAACTGCGCGGCGAACATCAACCAGAAACGGAGGAGTACGGCATCCGCAGTTTTGTCTATCGTGCACGTCGCCCGTTCCATCCACAGCGTTTCTGGCATGCGGTGAATCATCAACTGGAAGGGGTAATCCGTTCAAAAGGTTATTTCTGGCTGGCAAGCCGCCCGGAGTATGCGGCAATGTGGTCACAGGCTGGAGCCGTGGCGCGCCACGGCTATGCCGGTCACTGGTGGGCCAGTATCCCGCGTGAACGCTGGCCGCAGGATGAAGAATCGCTGGCGTTTATTGCCCGTCACTGGCAGGAAGGCATCGGTGATGCGCGTCAGGAACTGGTGTTTATCGGTATCGAGATGGATGAAGATCAGGTACGCAATGCGCTGGAGCACGCCCTGCTGACCCCCGCAGAGATGGCGGCTGGCCCGGCAAGTTGGGTGACATTGCCTGATCCTCTGCCGGAATGGTTCGAGCATGACGCCGTGGACGCGTAATCGCACAGAAAGCAACAAATGGCTACGCTTTTCCATCAAGGTCAGGAGTATGCTGAATTGCAGCATTTACCCTTACAGGAGAAGACGTTATGCCAGAAGTTGTTGTCTATGCCGCGGAAGGCCGCACCACTGAACAGAAAAAGAAACTGCTGAAAGCTATCACCACTGCCGTGTCTGATTCGTTTGAGATCGATGCCAATTCCGTGGTGGTGTCAATTGTCGAAACGCCGTTACATATGAAATCGAAGGGTGGCATTCCGTTTGACGAGCGTTAACGGATACCCCCTCTCCTGCCCATGATCCTGATGGGCAGGATTTCCCTTTCTTACCTTTATCCCGTCTGCAAATATCGCTACCCTAGGGCCGCTTAACTTGTACAACTTCGTAGCGGCGTGATTTATCGCGCAATTCTGTGCGTGGGGGGTGTGAAAACCCGCGCGATAAATCACGCCGCCACACGCACTTTTCTTTCTTCTGGAGTCTCAATGTCCCTGCCGTTGTTCCGCCGCCCCACTCTGAATGATGTTGACCGTTGCTTTGAAATTGAAATCACCGCCTATGAGGGTGATGAAGCCGCAACCCGCGAGAAGATCGCCACCCGCATCGCTGACTATCCGCAAGGCTTTTTACTGCTGGAAGTGGACGGCCAGGCCGTTGGTTTTATCAACTCAGGCTGTGCCTGGGAAGTGGTGATGTCCGACGAAGCCTTTAAGGAACTGGTGGGACACGATGCAGCCGCGCCTAATGTGGTGATTATGTCGGTGGTGGTTGACCCGCAATGGCAGGGCAAGGGTTATGCGGCGCAGCTGATGCATACCTTTATTGATGAGCAGCGAGCGCTGGGCAAGCAGAGTATTCACCTGATGTGCAAGACCCAACATATCGAGCTGTACCGCAAGTTTGGTTTCGCTTATATCAAACCGTCGGAATCTGACCACGGCGGCATGGCGTGGCATGAGATGATTAAAACGCTGTAACGGTTGTACTGGCAAAGATGCGTAGCGGCGCAATTCCGCTTCGCAGCCAGCGAATTTTCAGTATCATAGCCCGATCTGTCGTTTTCTGGATTGAGTATGACCCATCAACACAGTTCCCTGTTTGCACAGCTTGCCGCCATTCTGGCGGAGGAAAGCCGCACGCCGCTGTATAAACGCTTTGCCGCTGCCATTAAAGACGCCGTGCGCGCAGGCCAGCTGGTCCATGAAGAGATCCTGCCGGGAGAACGCGAATTCAGCCAGTCGCTGGGAATTTCGCGCATTACCGTGCGTAAGGCGATGGATGAACTGGAAAAAGAGGGCGTGGTGTTTCGTTCGCGTGGCTACGGTACGCAAATCTGTAGCCAGTTTGAATATTCGCTGAAAGAACCCAAAGGTTTGTCGCAGCAGGCGGTATTACGCGGCAAAAAGCCCGATACGGTATGGATCAACAAAAGCAAAATCCGTTGCAACGCGGAGATTGCGGAGAAACTGGGGCTGAGCAACGGCAGCGATGTCTGGCAGTTGAAACGCATTCGCTATGTGGATCAACAGGCGGTGTCGGTTGAAGAGTCGTGGGTTTCAACCCAGCTGATTGCCGATGCTGACGATATCGGTATATCGCTGTACGACTATTTTCGTGAGCGACAAATCCTGCCGGTGAAGTCACAAAGCCGTGTCAGCGCACGTATGCCGGATGAGGCACTGCAACAGCAAATTGCCCTGCCCGCCAATGTGCCGGTGTTGGTGATTAAGCAACTGGCACTCGACGCACAGGGCAATCCGCTGGAGTACAGCATCAGCTACTGTCGCAGCGATATGTACGTGTTTATTGCCGAGTAAGACGCTGCTGCCAGTAAGCGGTCAGCGTTGCGCGATCCGGCGCGCAGTCCCCACCGCGCTGTGAGACAACATAGGACGCCACCGCATTGCCCAGCGCCACGCTGTCGGCCAGCGACCAACCGGACGCCAGACCAGCCAGCAGTCCACCCGCATGGCTGTCGCCGGCACCAATGGTATCCACCACCGTGGTCGCCAGCGCAGGCACCCAACCCTGGGTTGCCGCATCGCTGTATCCTGCCCCATCGCTGTCGAGCCGCACCACCATTGCGCTGCCAAAACGTTGCTGCCAGCGCGCCAGCAGCGCATGCGCATCAAAGAGTTCGGATGCACCAAGGCGCTCCCGCCACAGCAACTCCGCCTCTTGTCTGTTCACTGTAATCAGTGGATTGAGCGCCATGATACGTGCGAATTGTGCATCCGCGATATCCGCCAGGCGAGGTCCAAAATCCACCAGCAGCTGCCAGGGTTGTGGCTGCCGTTCCAGCCAGCTAATCAACACCTCGCCACTTTTACTGGTGAGTTGATAACCGGAGAGATAAATCCAGCGATGCGCCGGTTGCGGTAGCGTATCAAGCAACGCCGCGTCCCACTGATTTTCCACGCCGCTGACCGAAAGAAAGGTACGTTCACCATCCGGCTCCACCAGCGCCAGGCACCAACCGTTATCACCGGATGCCGTTTCCAGCACGCTTTCGATGCCATATTCCACCAGTTTCTGGCGCACAATCCCGGCCCAGACGCCGTTACCCAGCGGCAAAGCATTGATCGACGGTACACCAAGTCGATGCAGCGCAATCGCCACATTCAGGGCGCAACCGCCGACATTGACGCCCTGCTGATGCAGTTCGATATCACTGCCGCGATGCGGCAGTGAGTAAGCATCGGCAATCACATCCACCACCGCCGCACCCACCACGCAAACCGGCAGGCGACCAGCCAGTCGTGTCAGATCATCTGGCGTCAGCATAGGCGGCCTCACGCTGCTGACGGAAACGACTGAACGCACTGCTGTAGCGGGTGAAATCCAGATTATTGGCAGCATCCAGTTCAGCTTTTAATGCCGGATCGATGCCGTCAATTCCCTGCAATGCACCGCAAATCGCCACCGCCATTGCACCGATGGTATCGGTGTCGCCACCGAGGTTGGCACAGAGAATGGCGCAACGGTTAGGATCGCAGGCAGCCAGTTCCACCATCGCAATCGCGGCGGGCACTGATTCAATGGTGCTGGTCCCCGTCCCGACCAGATCATAAATCTGTTGCAGGGTCGATTCTGTCCCCCTGCCCTGCGCCACAACCTGCAACGCCAGTTCCACGCGCGCCGCCATCGAAGCACTGAAGGTGGTGACACGTTTTTCCTGCGCTGCTCGGGCAATCGACGGCAACTCATCGCGGATAGTTGCCCAGTTTGCCCCATCAATGGCACGCGAAACCGCCCAGGCGATAACCGTGGCCCCGGCAATCGCCACATCGGATTTATGCGTCGGGCTGGACGCCAGCGCCACGGCATCAATAAAGCCCGCCAGATCGCGCGCCGGTAGCAGGCAGCCCAGCGGCGATACACGCATCGCCGCGCCGTTGGTCATGCCGTTATTTTCCAGTTGCGCGACAGGTGTTCCGGCTTTCAACGCGTTGAGGGCAATTTTCGAGGTTGGCCCGAGCACGTTTTTGTTGAAGGCATCAAACGCTTCTGCCCAGCACAAAATATTGGCCCCAATGGTTTCGGCATTGATGTCGCCATCATGGGTGATGATAGCGTCGGCCAGTGCCAGCGCCATCGAGGTGTCGTCGGTAAAGGCCGCCCGGCCAAAATAGCAGGCGGCATTGTTTTCGGCCGGGCCGGGCAGAAAGCGATCGATCCAGCCAAAATGCTGTTTCACGCGGCTGCGCGGCCAGAGTTCCGACGGCATACCCATCGCGTCGCCCAGTGCCTGGCCATAGAAGGCGCCCAAAATCCGTTTTTCCTGGAGTGTCATTGTCATCGCTACTTCTCTTATTTATGGCTTTCAGCGGGTGCTGAAGTATCAAAAGCGGTTAATTCATCACTGCGTTTTTTGCCGTCACGGAACAACACGATAAAGGCGAGGGTGATAATCACAATCATCACGCTACCGAACATCCACATCCCGGCCCAGTTGAAGGTCTGACCGTTGATCGGCTTATCGTAAGCAAACATCTCCTGCATCAGATAGCCGCCAAGACGGTAGCCCAGCAGGCTGCCGATACCCTGACAGGCAAGCGTAATCAGGCCCTGCGCCGCGTTACGCATCGCTACCGGCGCTTTCTTATCCACGTAAATGTAGGCGGTGATGAAGTAGAAGTCATAGCTGACGCCATGCAGCAGGATACCCATAAACAGCAGGCCGAAAGTTAGCAGGTTCTGATCGCCGCCGAACACGAAGAAGACATAGCGCAGCGCGGCAGTCACCAGTCCCAACAGCAGCACTTTGCCGATGCCGAAACGTTTGATAAAGAACGGCAGCGCCAGCAGGAAAAAGATTTCCGATACCTGGCCGAGGGTCATCCAGCCGGTGGCATGCGGCAGACCCACTTCGGTCAGATAACCTTCAGCAAAGATGTAGTAGAAGGCCAGCGGCATGCTGAACAGGAACGAGCAGACAAAGAACACGAGGAAGCTACGATCTTTCAACAGATGCAACGCATCCAGACCGAGTGCCACGCGCAGGCTGAATTTGCCGGTGCTTTTCGGTTCTGTGGCCGGCAACATCAGGGCAAAGATACCCAGCAGCAGCGAACTGGCAGCGGTGATCAGCAACGGAACATTACTCGCCGAGATATCGCCAAAACCAAGCAGCGGCGGCAGGAAGCCGCAGGCAATGCCGGAAGCGATCCAGCCGATGGTCCCCATCACGCGCACGCGTGGATAATCGCGTTCAACATCACCAACGTGGGAGAAGGCAATGCTGTTGGTCAGCGCAATGGTCGGCATATAGGTCAGCGCATATAACAGCAGCAGCGGGAAGAAGCTGCCGAAGTGCGTCTGTTGCGCGGCGAAGAACATCAGAATCGCGCCAACAATCATCAGCAGCGACAAGACTTTCTGTGCCTGGAAGAAGCGGTCTGCCAGCGAGCCAACCAGAATCGGTGACAGGATGGCGGCGATGGAGGTGCAGGCATAGCACCAGGCAATCTCCATCGGGGTGAAGCCATTTTTACTCAGAAAGGCCCAGAGCGGCACGAACCATGCCCCCCAGATAAACCATTCAAGGAACATCATGAACGACAGTTTTGGCATTGTATTTTTCATCGAACTTACTCCCCGGTGTTGGTAGAACCAATCTAACACCACTAACAATACCTTTATAATACCTTTAGCTGATAGTTTGACCTCGCCCACATAATTTTAACCGATGGTTAACAGGGTTGGAGATGATAAAACGCGCGATAAATCGCGCCGCTACAGGTAAGCATTGGCCCGTGGCGGTGCGATTTATCGCGCGAATTTTTATAGCAGGCAGCGTGTGAACCAGTATCACACGCTGAAAAGGAAGGAATTAACGGTTAACCAGTTTGGCCGGTAAAGCGATCACCAGCAGGCAGCTCAACAGCAGACAGACCGCAAAGAACCACAGCGCGCCATTGCCGCTGCCAGTAAGATCCAGTGCGATCCCCATCACCGAGTTACTCACCAGTCCGGCGATATTGGCGATGGAGCAGGCCAGCGCAAACCCGGCCGCTGCCGCCGTGCCTTTCAGGAAGGTCGCAGGCAGGCTGAAGAACACCGGCACCGCGCCAATGATCATCGCCTGGGCAATCGAGAATAACAGCACCGTCATCATCACGTTATGGGAGAAAAAGGTGCTGGCTCCCATCGCCGCTGCGCCAATGATAAATGGCACAATGATATGCCAGCGGCGTTCACGCGTCCGGTCCGAGCTGCTGCCAATGGCCAGCATACCGATCAACGCCGCCAGGCTGGGAATGGCCGTCAGGTAACCGATGGTGCTGATATCGGTGGTGCCAGCGTTTTTAATAAAGGTCGGCATCCAGAAGCCCATCGCATAGGCACTGAGCAGAATGGAGAAGTCGATCCCGCCGAGCATCACCACACGGATATTCAGCAGACCATCACGCAGGCGATGCTTCACCCCTTTCGCCTCGCCTTCATCTCTGTCAAGGTCGTTTTGCACCGCCTGCTTTTCTTCCGCACTCAGCCAGTTGGCACTTTCCACGCTGTTCGGCAGCAACCAGAAAGTCATCACCCCCAGCAGCACGCTCGGGATACCCTCCAGCAGGAACAGCCATTGCCAGCCGCGCATCCCGTACACCTCATGGAAATGGCCCATGATCCAACCGGAAAGCGGTCCGCCAATCAGACTGGAGAGCGGCAGACCAATCATAAACAGCGCGATGATGCGGCTGCGACGCCAGGAGGGGAACCATTTAGTGAGATAGAACAACACGCCCGGCAGAAACCCGGCTTCCGCCGCGCCCAGTAAAAAACGAATGATGTAGAACTGCATCGGCGTTTGCACCAGTAAGGTTGCAGTGGAGAGCAAACCCCAGGTAATCATGATGCGCGCGATCCAGATTTTTGCCCCGACGCGTTGCAGAATCAGGTTGCTTGGAACTTCAAACAGAATGTAGCCAACAAAAAACAGCCCGGCACCGAGACCAAACGCCGTCTCGCTCAGCGACAGGTCGCTGGCCATTTGCAGCTTCGCCAGACCGATGTTGATACGGTCCAGATACGCCGCCAGATAACATAAACAGAGAAAAGGAATCAGTTTCCAGGTGATTTTGCGGTAAATCGCGGCAGTGTCCTCGGCTGCCAGCACAGCAGGACGGGTTGTAGCAACAGTCATGATTTTCTCCGGGCGCAATAAACCCTGATGGGCGTGTTGTTATGCGTTTCACTGACCGTGAAACCTGTTGTGTCTGCGCACTCCGTGCAGGTGAATAAGCGCCCTTAACGGGCGCTGAACTGTCCGAGATACTCCAGCGTGGTGGCTTTGGACACCACATCGCCGTACTTACTGTCGATATCAAACAGGTTGGCTTCATGCGGCGCTGCGTGGCGATCGCCCACGCATTCACGTACCACCATCGCGCGAAAGCCGTATTGCAATGCGTCCACGGCGCTGGCGCGCACGCAGCCGCTGGTGGAACACCCGGCGATGATCAGGGTGTCGATACCTTCCGTCACCAGCAGCGATGCCAGTGCGGTGCCAAAAAACGCGCTGGCATATTGCTTGGTGATCACCACCTCATCCGCGAGTGGCAGCACGCCAGGGCAGAAAGCCGCCAGCGGATTGCCCTCCACCATGTCGCGCATCACCGGCGCTTTCTGTACCCAGATGCCACCATCACGTTGATGCTGCGGGTGGTAACGGATTTGGGTATGGATCACCGGGATGGCGCAGTGGCGTGCGGTTGCCAGCAAGGCTTCCGCTTCCTGGACCGCATCCACCACCCCCGGCGCAAACAGCGGTGCGCCCGGCGTGGTGTAGCCTTGCAGAAAATCGATCATCAGCAGAGCCGGTCGTTTGCCAAAACCGATGCGGTTGCCCCAGACACCGGCATAGTTGTCACTGGCGCTTTGTGTCATCAGTTCGCTCCTTACCAGGCACCGGACAGCAACGCACCGGCACCAGGCACCACCGGCTCCAGTTCCAGCGCTTTCAGCAACGCGTAGGTAGTGGCGATCGCTGCGGTGATCACCGGCTTGCCGGTTTGCGCTTCCACTTTGGCGACTGCCGGCAGTGAAGGCATTTGCACGCAGGCTGACAACACCACCACGTCGACGTCGTCCAGCGGCATATCGGCCACAATGCCCGGCAGATTGGCGGGATCATGACGGGCGACCGCGAGGTTATCGGCAATCTCCAGTGCACGCCACACTTTCACCTCAATCCCTTCGCGCTGGATGTAATCCACCACCAGCTCCGTAAGGGGCTTCATATACGGCGCGACCAGAGCGATCTTTTTCGCACCCATGATATGCAGCGCATCCACCAGCGCCCCGGCACTGGTGATCACCGGTGCCAGCGCGTCATTTTCTCGTGTGACCGCGGTAAGACGCGCCTGTGACTGACGGTGATAACCGGGGCCCATCGCCATGATCGCCACCAGGCAGGCGTATCCCAGCACATCAACTTTGGCATCCGACAGTTCCAGCGCGCAGCGGTCCGACTCCTTATCCATCGCCGCCAGTTCATCTTTGTTGACGTGCTTCATACGCATGCGGCTGGAGTGAAAAGTAAAGCGCTCCGGGCGGATCAACTGGCGAGCCTGCAACATGGCAGGGATTTCAGTTTCCATCGTAATGTTGGAACTCGGCACAATTTGGCCGATACGGTACTGGCGGGTCATGACTGAATCTCCGGTTGCAGGGTTGCGCCAAGGAAGGTACCAAAGGCAGCGAAGAAGCCGGGGAAGTCATCCCAGGGGATCATATGTCCGGCATGTTCAACGTGAGCGATTTCAATTGAGGGCAGCAGTTCGCGGATCTCGGCCTCATCTTCCGCCAGGATCACGCCACCTTTGCCCGCCACCATCAGCAGGGTTTTAGCGGGCAACTGGCGAAAATATTGGTGGATATCGAGCTGATGAAAATCGTCGTAGGCACGACGGATGGCCGGTTCGTAGCAGGTGTGCAGCCACTCGGCGCGCAACTGACGTTGCTCTTTCGTCCAGCTCGGGCAATATTTTTTCATCGCTTCCGCGTCCATGCCCTGCTCCGCCTCGCGGATCGAGTCCTGATACCACGGCCACTGGCCCGGATAGAGACGACGGCCCGGTCCCGACACTGGCGGATCAATCAGTGACAACGACAACACGCTGTCTGGCTGTTTCACCGCAGCACGCATGATAAAACGCGCCCCCATTGAATGGCCGACCAGGTGGTACTGCGTCAGTCCCAGAGCCTCAGCGAAGGCGTTAATATCGTCGGCGCAGCTCTCGGTGCCGTAGTCCAGACCTGCACCGCTGCTGGATAAACCGCGTCCACGCACATCCAGCACCCAGGTATCAAATTGCTGACCAAATACTTCCGCGACAAAACCCCAGGTAATCGCCGGGCTGGTGATACCCGGTACCAGAATCAGAGTCGGGCCTTTCCCGCCATAACGCAGATAGTGCTGGCGAATGCCGTTCGCCTGCACCTGGCCACCGCTGACAAACGTGCTCATCACGCCCCCTCGCTTTTCAGCGGTGCGGCGAAGACATCGTAGCCGTACACCCAGGCCGGATCTTCCTGCGTGCGCAGGAAGGTGTTGGCGTTCGACACCGACTGCACACGCGAAGCGCGCTCTTTGCGGTTGACTTCATACAGGCGGAAGGCGGTGCTGTAATCTTCCAGGCCGGTTTCTGTCAGGCAACGTGCCAGCATGGCGGCGTCTTCAATCGCCATCGCAGCACCCTGTGCCATATGCGGTTTCATCGGATGGCAGGCATCACCCAACAGCACAATGCGCCCTTCACTCCACACCGGCAGCGGCTGGCGGTTGAGCAGCGGCCACTTGGTGACGTTTTCGCTGCATTCAATCAGCGCCTGGACCACCGGATGGTAATGGCCGAAAGTTTCCAGCATCTCCTGCTGGCTGCTGTCGACAAAACTACCTTTGAAATCCCACGCCGGATGCGGCACGCCAGAGACGTAGTAGTATTCATCGCGAGATTTGGTGGTGTAGTACACCATCAGGTGACGATCTTCCGACCACCATTTCACGCAATCTTCGAAATCGAGGTTGTACTTACGCAGTTGTTCGCCACGGATCAACGCGCGGTGCGCCACCCAGCCGCTGTAGGTCGGTGCTTCCACGCCCAGCAGGTGTTCGCGCAGTTTGGAGTTGATACCATCGGCACCAATCACGATATCGGCGCGTTCTTCGCTACCATCCTGGAAACGCAGCACCACATCGTTGCCGCTGTCTTCCACGCTGCTCAGGCATTTGCCAAAGTGAACCGAACCCGGCTCCAGGCTGGTCATCTGCATCGCCTGCAAATCGCCACGATGTACCGTGACGTATGCTGCGCCATACTCCTTGCGCGCAAATTCACCCAGCGGAATGCGCGAGAGGTATTCACCGGTTTCGCCGTCGCGACTGAACCAAAAATCCGGATGTGAGGCCAGATCTTCCAGCTGTTGTTCGATCCCCATGCGACGGAACACTTTCAGGACGTTCGGTCCCATGTGGATGCCCGCACCGAGACGTGAAAACGCCGGACTCTGTTCGTAAACCTGCACATTGAAGCCCGCTTTCTGTAACAACGAGCCAGCAGCCAGGCCACCAAGACCTGCGCCAACGATCGCAATGCGTTTCATATTGCTCATATTTTCCTCTCAAAACTCACGCTGATTTGAAGGTACACCTGCGGCATTGGTTTCTAACCCCGCTCAAATTATCTAGTGTGTACACTATAATTATTGGCGTTATTTTTTTGTGAATTGCAATGATTATTGTGGTGAAAACTGCATGTCATGATGTTAATCACAGCATATACGCTGCGTTAAATAGGCTTTTCTTATGACAAAAAGAAATGCTTGCACTCTTCTTCGCAACACGTCTATAACAAATATATCTAGCGTATTCGCTACAAAAAGATGAAGTTTTAGACAGCAACATCGAACCCGAGAGGAACCCGCAATGGCAGTTAACCAGAGTCAGTTAGGACAGATGTTTGAGCAGGTATTACGTCTGTCGAAAGTCGATGCCACACAAAGCGTCGCCATTCTGAAAAGTCACTATTCTGATGCACGCACCGTGCAGGCCGCGACCGATGCTGCACTACGATTGGGCGCGAAAGTGTATTGCGTGGAACTGCCAGCCTTTAATCATCCCACCGCGATGGGCAACGACATGACCGCCTACTGCGGCGATACCGCGTTAACCGGCAACATTGCGGCGCAACGCGCGCTGGAAGCAGCAGACCTGATTGTCGATACCATGATGTTGCTGCACTCACCGGAGCAGGAACAGATCCTGAAAACCGGTACCCGTATCCTGCTGGCAGTTGAACCCCCGGAAGTGTTGGCACGAATGTTGCCAACGGAAGAGGACAAGTCGCGTGTGCTGGCCGCGGCCGCGGTACTGGAGAAAGCGCGCATGATGACGGTGAAATCCCAGGCCGGCAGCGATTTCCGCGCCCCGCTGGGACAGTATCCGACGGTGACCGAGTACGGTTATGCCGATGAACCGGGCCGCTGGGACCATTGGCCGAGCGGTTTCCTGTTCACCTGGCCGAACGAAGATCAGGCGGAAGGGGTGCTGGTGCTGGAAGTGGGAGATATCCTGCTGCCGTTTAAATCCTATGCCCGCGAACGTATCACGCTGGAAATCGAGAAAGGCTTTGTGACAAAGATCCACGGTGGCTTCGAAGCGGAATATCTGCGTGATTACATGAGCTATTTCAACGACCTGGAAGTGTATGGCATTTCACATATCGGCTGGGGATTACAGCCACGCGCACAGTGGACCGCTATGGGCCTGCACGACAAAAACGACGGCATGTGTATGGATGCACGCGCGTTTTACGGCAACTTCCTGTTCTCCACCGGTCCGAACACCGAAGTGGGCGGCAAACGTAAAACACCATGCCATATGGATATCGCGCTGCGCCGTTGTGACATCAAGGTTGATGATCTGCTGGTGGTCGCCGAAGGCGAAGTGGTGGCACCCGAAGCCTCACGCGCACGTTAATCATACGCAGGGAGCGGCTGTCAGCGCAGTGACAATGCATTACACTGCCTGGCAGTATCCGGGAAAAAGGACCTTTTTATGTCGCACGACCACACTTCCCCCACGGAAGACAATTACGACTACACCCAACAGGTTGGCCATCTGCTGCGCAAGGTTTACCAGCGCCATGTGGCGATTTTTCAACAACATGTGGGTGATTCACAGATCACGGCGGTGCAATTTATTACGCTGTGCGCACTGCGGGACCACGGTCCCAGCGCGCAGAACGATTTAGTGCGTTACACCGCTGTCGATCAGGCCACCATCCGCGGCGTGGTTGAACGTTTAAAGGCGCGCGATCTGGTCAGTCTTGGCCCTGATCCCACCGACAAACGCAAGGTGATTGTGATGCTGACAGAGCCGGGACAGGCGCTGATTCAGCACACCACCGATAACGCAGTTCGCATTACTGAAATGACGTATGGGCAGTTGAATCCAGCCGAACGAGTCGCGCTGGTTTATCTGCTCAGGAAAATGCTGGACGACACGAGCCAGTCATAACCCGGGGCGAGTGAGCCGCCTCGGTAAGGCGGTCAATAATGAAAATGATGGCACAACAGTCTGCCACGACGGTTTCACCTGCAGGTTTACGCTGTTATTCATTGAAGGTTAACGGCGAAGAGAGAGAAGTCACCAGCTATCGCGACACCTCGTTATTGCTGGTACTGCGTAATGAATTATCCCTTAACGGTCCGAAATATGGCTGTGGGCTGGGTGAATGCGGTGCCTGTACCGTGATGATTGATGGCGTTGCCGCGCGTGCCTGCGTGATCCCGGCGTTTGGCGTGCGGCAGCGCGCTATCACCACCCTGGAAGGCTTAGGCAGCCGTGATGCGCTGCATCCGGTGCAGCTGGCGTTTATCGAAGAACAGGCCGCTCAATGCGGCTACTGCCTGAATGGCATGATCATGACCACCGCCGCGTTGTTGCGCGATCTCCCCTGCCCCAGCGACCAACAAATTCGTTCCGCCCTGAGCGGCAATCTGTGCCGCTGCGGCACCCATCAGGAGATCCTCTGCGCGGTGAAGCGCGCAGTGCAACTCTGCCTGCAACAGGCGGAGGAGCAGCCATGAGCCATGCCGATTTACCCACCCAGCAACAACTGCTGGCGGCTGACAATGTGCTGCTGATCGTCGATGAGATCCAGCCACCGCCCGGTCTGGTGCCAAAAGGCCAGACACCCACCCTCAAACCCAAAGAACTGGCGTTGTTTATCGCCATCGATGGCGAAGGCAAAGTGTGGGCTTTTAACGGTCACGTCGATCTTGGTACCGGGGTGAAAACCTCGCTGACGCAAATCGTTGCCGAAGAACTCAACCTGCGTATGGACCAGGTACAGATGGTGCTGGGCGATACGTTGCGCGTACCCAATCAGGGCGCGACCATCGCCAGCGCCACCTTACAGATATCCGCCGTCCCGCTGCGTAAAGCCGCCGCTGAAGCGCGCCGCTGGCTGACGCAACAGGCAGCAGCGCGTTTACAGGTAGGCGAAGCCGAGTTATCGCTGGATGCCGGAGAATTCCGCCTGGCCAATGGCACCGCCCTGAATTTTGCCGAACTGGTTAACGGTCAGCGCTGCCAGTTACGTATTTCGGATGATGCTCCGCTGAAACCCGCCAGCGAATACCGGCTGGTGGGCACCAGCTCACAACGTGTCGATATTCCGGGCAAAGCCACCGGCGAACTGACCTGGGTGCACGATATGCGCCTGCCGGGCATGCTGCATGGTCGCGTGATCCGCCCACCTTATGCCGGTTATGACACCGGGCAATTCGTCGGGACCTCGCTTCTCAGCATCGATGAAAGTTCGATTGCCCATCTGGAAGGCATCGTCAAAGTGGTGCAAATCGCCGATTTTGTTGGCGTAGTCGCCGAGCGCGAAGATCAGGCCATCGCCGCGATGGAAACCCTGAAAGTACACTGGAAACCCTGGGAGCATATGCTGCCGGATATGCGCGACGTGGAAAAAGCGATTCGCGATAATCCGCGCACTTCGCGCGTGGTACACGACACCGGCGAGGTGGATGCCGCTCTGGATAATGTCGCGCAACGCTTTACCCGCAACTATGTCTGGCCTTATCAGTTACACGGTTCTATCGGTCCTTCCTGCGCGGTCGCCGCCTTTGATGCAGTTGGCTTGCAGGTGTGGAGCGGCACGCAGAATCCCCATCTGCTGCGCGCCGATCTCGCCTGGCTGTTTGAGATGCCGGAAAGTGACATTGAAGTGAACCGCATGGAGGCGGCGGGTTGTTATGGCCGCAACTGCGCCGATGATGTCGCCGCCGATGCCGCGCTGTTGTCCCGTGCCGTGGGCCAGCCGGTGCGCGTCCAGTTGACGCGCGCCCAGGAACACGTCTGGGAACCGAAAGGTACCGCGCAGTTGATGGATGTGGATGGCGGACTCGATGCTGAAGGTAATCCGCAGGTGTACGATTTCACCACCTCCTACCCTTCCAACGGCGCACCAACCCTGGCGTTGCTGTTGACCGGGCGAGTGGACCCGGTAGCGCTGGCCTACGAGATGGGCGACCGCACCTCGATCCCGCCCTACGACTTTCCGCATATGCGCGTCACCATTGAAGATATGGCACCGATTGTGCGCGCTTCATGGATGCGCGGCGTTTCGGCGTTGCCCAATACCTTCGCCCACGAATCCTATATGGATGAACTGGCGCACGCAGCCGGGGTCGATCCGGTCGAATATCGCTTGCGCTATATCCAGGACGAACGTGCGGCCGAGCTGATCCGCTCGACCGCCGATCGCGCAGGCTGGACACCACGCACCGAACCGATGCAAAGCAGCAGCGAACCCGGCGTGTTACGTGGCCGTGGCTTCGCCTATGCACGTTATATTCACAGCAAATTTCCCGGCTTTGGCGCGGCCTGGGCGGCGTGGGTCGCCGATGTGGCGATTGATAAGCAGAGCGGCGAGATTGCCGTTACGCGCATTACCGTCGGCCATGACGCGGGCATGATGGTCAATCCCGACGGCGTGAAGCACCAGATTCACGGCAACGTGATTCAGTCCACCAGCCGCGTGTTGAAAGAACAGGTGACGATCGAGAGCAACATGATCGCCAGCCAGGAATGGGGTAGCTATCCGATCCTCACCTTCCCGGAAGTACCGGATATCGATGTGATGATGATGCCGCGTCCGTATGAGCCGCCGCTCGGCGCGGGTGAGTCAGCTTCGGTGCCCAGTGCCGCCGCCATCGCCAATGCGGTATTTGATGCCACCGGTATCCGTTTTCGCGAGTTGCCGATCACTTCAGATAAACTGCGCCAGGCGCTGAACGGACCGGATCCACAGCCTGAACCACAACTGCCTGCGCCGGCACGTAACAAAACCACTCGCCGCCGCAAATGGGCGTTTGGTGGCGCGGCGGGATTACTGGGTGCAGCAATTGGCATCGCCACTAACGCCCTGCCGTGGCGTGCGGCTATCGCGCCGGTTACCCCGCCTGCGGCTGGGAGCTGGTCGTTGGAGATGCTGGAACGAGGGCGTCAGGTAGCGGCAGCCGGAGACTGCGCGGTGTGCCACACCACCGAAGGTGGTGCCACCAATGCCGGCGGGCTGAAGATGGATACGCCATTTGGCACGCTCTACACCACCAACATCACCCCGGATAAAAAAACCGGCATCGGTAACTGGTCGTTTAACGCCTTTGACCGGGCGATGCGCCAGGGCATCAGCCGCGACGGGCATCATCTCTATCCGGCATTTCCCTATACGTCATTCCGTCAGCTGAGTGAAGGCGATATGCAGGCGTTATACGCCTACCTGATGTCACAACCGGCAGTGGAGCAGGCTCCGCCCGCCAATGAGATGCGTTTTCCATTTAATATGCGTTTCCTGATGGCTGGCTGGAATACGCTTTATCTGCGCACCGGCGAATACCAGAACGATCCCAGCAAAAGTGCCGAATGGAATCGCGGGGCGTATCTGGTGAATGGCGCGGGTCACTGCGGTGCCTGCCATTCACCCCGCAACGTGATGGGGGCAGAAAAAGGCGGCGATCAGTTCCTTGCTGGCGGCTGGGTTGATGGCTGGGAAGCTCCGGCACTCAATCAATTGAGTAAATCACCGCAGCCCTGGACGGCGGCATCACTTTACAACTATCTGCGCAACGGTTATGACGACAAACATGGCGTGGCGGCGGGGCCAATGGCACCGGTGGTGAGTCATCTGGCGACACTGCCGGAGGCGGATGTGCGGGCGATGGCGAGTTATCTGGCGGATATTAATGGTCAGACGCCTGCGCCCGTGGCACAACCTTTAGCGCAGCCCGCATGGAATACCGCCGCCGGGGAACGCCTGTTCAAGGGGGCTTGCCAGGCCTGCCATAGCGCCAGCGAAGGGGGACCGAAGCTGTTTGGCGTCAGTCCTTCTATGGCGAACAGCAGCAGTCTGACCAGCGCCACACCGGATAACCTGTTGCAGGTGGTGCTACACGGGATTGATAAACCGGCCACCGATGATCTGGGTTATATGCCGGGCTTCGCCGCCAGTCTTTCCGATAAGCAGGTCGCTGATATCGCCGCATATCTGCGCCAGCGTTACGCCCCGGATGAACCCGCCTGGGCTGACTTAACGGAAAAAGTGGCGCAGGTACGCGCGAATCCCAGCAGTCACTGAGGTGGAGGAAAGGTATGTTGTCACTCGATCAACGTGTGATTGACCAGGGGCTGCTGTGGTTGCAACAAGGCAAGGTGATCTGGCTGTGCACCGTACTGCATAGCTGGGGATCGGCACCGCGTTCGCCAGGGGCGATGCTAGTGGCAGATGCTGACGGTCACTGGAGCGGTTCACTCTCGGGCGGCTGTATCGAGGAAGATTTCCTGGCACGGGTACAACAGGGTGCGTATCCGCGCGCCAGTGAACGGGTACGTTATGGCGCAGAGGGATTGGCGCCTCCGGTTCAGCTTCCCTGTGGCGGCGTACTGGACGTGCTGGTGGAACGCCTTGAACCACAGGAACATTCTCTGGCGTTGTTGCGTGCCATGCAGCAGGCATTGAGTGGCGGTCCGTTGCTGACGCGTTACATCACCCTCGGCTGCGATCATGAGTGGCAGCCCCTGGCGCAAGGCGCTCCCCTGCCCTCGATCAGGTATGACGATGACAGCGTGGTGCTCCCGGTTGGCGCAGTGACCACGGTGTTGATCGCCGGATATTCTGCTGTTGCCAGTGACTGTATCCGTCTGGCGCTGATGCTCGGTTTCCGCGTGGTGGTGTGTGAACATCGTGATGCTGAATTCGGACAGCTACAGGCGGCGTTGGGAAGCTGTGAAAATCTCCATTGCGTTCAGCTACATCCGGCACGGTATCTGGAGCAGTCGGGGGCGTCGGCAGGAACGGCGATCCTCTGCCTGACTCACGATCCACGGGTTGATGATTTAACGCTGATGGAAGCGGTACATACCCCGGCGTTTTACATAGGCGCGATGGGATCGGCAAAAAATAGCCAGAAACGTCTGCAACGTCTGGCTGAACTGGGGGGATTATCGGATCAGGCGCTGGCGCGCATTCATGCGCCGATCGGCCTGCCAATTGGCAGCAAAACCCCTGGTGAGATTGCGCTGGCAACGCTGGCAGATATTGTTCGCGTCAGGAACGGTTTATAGGTTCCGGCAGGTCTGCATCCCGAATGACCCCGGCGTGCGCGCGGATGGTTTGCAGGATACCCGGGTCCAGCAATGCGCGTGCGCCATTATCACCGGTTAACTCACTTAACGCCTGACCATAACCCGTGGCAAATCCCACCGGGTGCCCTGGCTGTTGGTCCCAGCATAACCGAACCTGCTGAGCACCTGCGGCCAGCGCCTCGGCTACACAACGATGATCCTCTGCCGTTACCCATGCCATATCGCCCGGTTGAATCAGCCAACCCTGCCAGTTTCTGGTGTGGCGAACCGCCGCCGCGATGCTTTCGCCACTGCCGTTGCTGGCAACGGTGATCGCCGGAATGTGGCGTTGTTGTGCAAGATCGAGGATCGCGTGATATTCAGGACGGGTAACCACCAGCAATGGCAAACCAGAATTCTGCGCCTGTTGCAGGGTTAAGGCCAGCAGCGGTTGTTGGTTCTGCTGTGGAGCCAGCAGCTTATTGCCCAGCCCTCCGGCGCGAGCAAATCGAGCCCCTAATCCGGCAGCAAGAATGATAATTCCGGGTGTGTTCATCTGAGGATCTATCATGACTGAGTTGGGGCGCACAGTATCGCGCGCCCCGTTATGATTAGCGACGATTTTTCCATACCGTCTGGATGTTGCAGAACTCGTAGACACCAAAGCTGGACAATTCACGGCCATAGCCGCTTTTCTTCACACCACCGATAGCGACACGCGGATCCGATGCGCCATTGCCGTTAATAAATACCGCACCGGTTTCCAGTTGGCTTGCCAGCTCGTTTGCCAGTGCTTCGTTACCGCTCCAGATGGTGGCGCTGAGGCCAAACTCGCTGTTGTTTGCCAGCTCCAGCGCATGTTGCGCATCGCGGGCAACGGTGATGGCAGCCACGGGGCCAAAGATCTCCTGACGGAAAGCTGTCATCTCAGGCGTGACATCGGCGAGGATCGTTGGGGCATAGTAGTTACCCACTCCTTCAATTTTATGGCCACCCAGCACCACGCGTGCACCTTCAGAGATGCTTTGCTGTACCTGTCGATCCAGCTCATCACGCAGGTCGTAACGCGCCATCGGTCCGATATAGGTTGTCTCCTCCAGCGGATCACCGATTTTCAGTGCCTGTACCGCTGCGCTAAAACGCGCCTCAAAGGCTTGTGAGACACTTTCTTCGATGATGAAGCGTTTGGCTGCCATACACACCTGTCCGGTGTTCTGGTAGCGTCCTGTGACCGCTGAGGCCACTGCGGCATCCAGATCAGCATCGGCAAGGACGATAAAGGGATCGGCACCACCCAATTCCAGCACGGTTTTTTTCAGTGCAGCTCCGGCTTGTGCTGCAATAGCTGCCCCGGCACGTACGCTGCCGGTGACCGCCACCGCAGCGATACGTGGATCTTTGATGGCGATGGAGACGCCATCGTTATCCACGTTAATGACAGTGAAGGCTCCTTCAGGCAAATCGGTCGCATCAAACAGGCTGGTGATCAGATTGGCACAACCCATTACGCTGGGTGCATGTTTCAACAGGTAGGTGTTTCCTGCCAGTAACATGCTGACGGCTCCACGCAGAACCTGCCAGTAAGGGAAGTTCCACGGCATCACCGCCAGGATCACACCCAGTGGACGAAATGCCTGCCATGCCTGTTGGTTTTCCACCAGCGTAGGTTTGTCTGCCAGCATTGCCGGGCCTTGCTCAGCATACCAGTCACACAGGTTGGCGCATTTCAGGACTTCAGCACGCGCTTGCGCAATCGGTTTGCCCATTTCGAGCGTTGCCATTCTCGCCAGTTCGTCCTGGCGCTGACGAATTTGCTCGCCAAGCTGACGCAGGACTTTCACGCGCTGTTCCATGCTGGTATTACGCCACTGGCTGAAGGCCTGAGCGCTTTGTTGTAATGCCGTTTCCAGTTCAGCAGGGTTTTGCAGCGGCCAGTTTGCAAGGATCTCGCCGTTGGTGGGATTGCGTGAGATTACATTGTCAGTCATAAGTGCCTTCATCGTAAGTTTGTCTGGTGATTGGCAACCACCTTACGCCTGGGCGGGAGTGATGAAAAATGAATATTAATGAGGAAGTTCTTCTCTGCAAATGAATACGATGAAGTGTCGCTTGCAGCGCGCTAATGTTTAGATCCTGAATATATCGTCCTGGCATTGCAGCTTCTGAATATGCGATTGGTCTGCTATGCAGCGGATTTTTCTGAGAGTTATTCAGTTATACAGTGATTAGATCTCTAAGAAAGATCATAGATAGATCTTAAAGAGATCCTAAGAGATCCCGGATCGTCGCAGGCCGCACCCGACAAGGGCTGAGAAGGTGATCGTGTTCACTATAATCAGCAAAGTATTCACTGTAATCAGCACTTTATTCACTATAGCCAGTAGAATGTTCACTATAAACAGTGTTAATGTTCACTGTAAT
>NZ_AP035992.1:0-345158 GCF_059730695.1 Pantoea sp. X-Soil-OKNW-556
GGATTTTTAACGTTATCTTCAGGCAGCAACAAGGCTGCCAGCCGCTTTATCATGAAAATATCAGTCAGATTAGATAAATCCAATCCTCGGGAAAAATTCCAGTTTTAATGTATTTTCCTGAAAAATTGGCAGGTGCCCGCTTTTTGTGTATCATGCCAAAAAACATTACATCTGAGGACGTTATGAAACGTGACTATGGCGATGTGCTGGAGACAGCCAAGCGAGCGCACAGTTTATTGCAGGGACTGAGCAATCACATTGAACAGCAACGGGCTGAATTCAACCAAACCGGGTATTATCAGACCTGGTCACGTAACGCGGTGGCGAACTTCCCATTATTAAGTAAACATGCGGTGGTAGCCGCCATCGGTGATATGGAAGAGGCAGGATACGAGTTCGGCAAAAAGCAGACCGGCAGCACCGCGCAATATGCGTTGACGCTGCAAAACGTCATTGATATCTACCAGCACCGCAACGTCCCAAAATACCGCGACAAACATAAAGGCCCGTTTGTGGTGTTTGTGGTTAACCTCAAAGGCGGTGTATCTAAAACCGTCAGCACCGTGACGCTGGCGCACGGCATGCGTGCTCATCCGGCCATGCTGCATAATGATTTACGCATTCTTGTGATCGATCTTGACCCGCAGGCATCCAGCACCATGTTTTTAAGTCATAAAGACAGCATTGGTTCGAAGGCAGAAACCGCTGCTCAGGCGATGCTCAATGACCTCGGACGTGACCAGTTACGCAGTGAATTTATTCAGCCGACGGTAATGCCAGGTGTGGATGTAATGCCCGCATCGATCGATGACGGTTTCGTTGCCAGTGACTGGGATGCGCTGGTTCAGCAATATCTGCCGGGTGTTGCGCCCTCGGAGGTGCTGCGCCGCAATGTGATTGACCGTCTGGCTGACGACTATGATTTTATCTTTGTAGATACCGGACCACATCTGGACTCCTTCATGTTGAACGCCATCGCTGCCAGCGACATTCTGCTGACACCGACGCCACCGGCGCAGGTCGATTTCCACTCCACGATGAAGTATCTCACTCGTCTGCCGGAAATGCTGGAGCGGATTGAGAAAGAGGGCGTTGAGCCTCGTCTGAAAGCAAATATTGGTTTTATGTCGAAGATGACCACCAAGCATGACCATCTCACGTCGCAAAGTTATGCGCGCGAGGTATTTACCAAATCGATGCTCGATGCATCACTGCCGCGTCTTGACGGTTTTGAGCGTTGTGGCGAGTCGTTTGACACGGTAATCAGCGCCAACCCGCTCTCCTATCCGGGCAGTGCCGATGCGCTGAGAAAGGCCAAGTATGAAGCAGAACAGTTCTCCCGTGCTGTTTTCGATCGCATTGAATACATCAGGAGTACGCTGTGAGTATGCATAAACCCGTTCAACGTATTGGTCGCACCATGGGCCAGACGGCTATCGCTAACTTTATCGACAGCAACAATGCGTCACGCACCTTTACCCTGAAATCAGGCAAGAGCGCCACCTTTACCCGACAGCTGATCCCACATGGCGACATTACATCTCGCACCTATGTCGATACCCAGATTAACGGGCGCGATCAGGCAACGCTGACTGAGGAGTCGGTGCGGGACATCACGCGTACCATTGGTCTGCAACAATTCTTCCCGGCAATTGGTCGGCAGAAAGATAATCGTATCGAGATCATGGATGGTTCGCGCCGCCGTGCCGCCTGTCTGTTCGCCGGAGCCAGCCTTGAAGTGTTGGTTACCAACGACGAGCTGGATATCAGCGATGCCCGCCAGTTGGCGGCCGACATTCAGACCGCGAAAGAGCATAACCTGCGTGAACTGGGCTTGCGCTTTGCCCTGATGAATCAGAACGGCATGAGCAAAAGCGACATCGCTAAAGTGGAAGGGATCTCTAACGCCAAAGTGACGCGCGCCTTTCAGGCCGCTTCAGTTCCGGCAGAGTTGATTGCGTTGTTCCCGGTGGTGTCGGAACTGACGTTACCAGACTATCAGTTACTGCTTGATGTGACTGACAACGCCAGAGCAGAAAGCGTGGCGATCGGTGACGTGGCGGAACAGGTACGCAAGCTTATCGGTGAGCATCCGCAGCAGATTAACAGCGCGGATGAACAAAAAAATCAGATCCTTGGCCATTTCCGTGCGGCTAAGCGCAGCCTGGTACCGCCTAAAGCAAAAGCATTGGTAACGGAAAAGCTGGCAGATTTTGACGATCGTAATATGCAGGCCCGTCGTAAGGTGAATGCGGAAAAGCGCGCGATCAGTTATGAATTTGTACGCTTACCTAAAGACGCTGTGGAGCAGATTGAAGCCGCTATCAAGCAGGTATTGGCGGGAGTAAAAGGGGTAAAGATAAAAGAGTAGGCTCCCGAAACGGCGCGATAAATCGCGCCGTTAGCATTTATACGGTGGATTTTGATAATGGATGATATTTAATTACATGTCTGTTCACTAAATATGGCGAGGTATACCAATTGTCGCAAAATAAGCAGAGAAATCGGTCTTCTTCATTGGTTTTCTGACAGAAGGCAACATGAGAGTCACGATTCTTCTTCGAAGAAAAGAGCATTGGACATGTTTCAGTCAAACAAGGGAATCTCTTTTCCATGTGGCAGGTGTTGAAATGTGACTTGCAATTATCTCTCGTAATAAACATTTTTCCACACCCCTCATATTCACAAGGGATTGTTTTTTCTTTACTGTGCGTTGTCATATGCCTCGCAAGCATACTTTTATTTCTCCATGCTTTGTTGCACCCCTCTACTTCACATTTATATATAAACTTGCATCCGTTTTTTTTGCGATGTTTTAATAGTTCTCTATCGGATACATATTTTTTTTTGCACTCATTACATTCAAAGGTTTCTTTGATTTTATATTCGCGAACTTTTGCCGTTACGCCGGAGGGTTGTAATCCATCAGGGTGTGAGGGCCCTGGATGCGGCGTATTATCTTGCTTGAGTACCTCATCAACGTCATGGTAGGACAATACCTGAAGACTTTCCGGTAAAGCTGTCGTGGCAAGAAACTGGTCAACATTATCCACTTCATTAACAGACGAACCTTCCATCATCCTTCCGTCCAGATCACGCAGCGTCTGGGGGTTGTTACCAACCATACGAAACATATTCAGCCCGTCAATGGTGCCTGCCGGGTCACTGTTCAGCCAGCGCATCAGCCACGGCACATAATAACGCCACTCATAGCAAGATAACCCGCTGGCATCGTGCTCCCTGCCAGCATAACGCTGAAACTTGATAGTTGCGCCCGCAAGACTGCCAGTTAACCAACAGGCGGTGCCACCAAATGGATAAAAGCATTCGCGGCTGATCCATTGTCCGACTTCATTCACCACGCCGGTTATGCTGTCGAGGCGGTCGCAGAGGTTAAAATGGGAAAAAGTCTGATCTGTACGGTAAAGGTGGCTGTGCCCCACGACAATGACATGTAATCGCGAAGATTGCGGAGTAGGGGAGGTGCAGATGCGTATTTCCAGACCCGGCAAATAACGCACCTGCTGCCTCCGCTGCGCAGAGGGGGCGTATTTCTCGCTGCGCTGACCGGGAGCGCAATAACGATAAAGTTCATGGTGTTGTGCCATAGTGGTTTTCCTCAATTTACGGAAAACGACTATCACTCATCAGTTATCCATTAATAATATCCACAGAGCACTCTGTTACTCTACCGTTACCGTGATATCGCTGTAATGCGTTTCACCCTGCTTATTTTTCACCTCCAGACGATAAGTGACCTTACCGGTCTTCCCGCCCGGAATCAGCGCTCGTGCGGTGGGTTGATAAACGTTACTGACCCAAACTGCACGGTCCTGCACCTGCAACCAAAAGTCGTCTTTGCCTGAGACGATACTCCAGCGATATTCATCGGCATTTTGGCTTGCCAGGCCATTGAGGTCATAACCTCTGCTTTCCGGGTTAGATTTCACCGTGAAGTCTTTTCCGGCGATCGCCACCGGGGCGGTATTCGCCTCCTCCGCTTTCACTTCGTAGCGGTAAAGTCCGCGTCCGACACCAAAGTAAAGCGCATGCTCCGTGACCAGCGGCGAAGTTACGCCAAATTCTCCTTTCGGTACCGGCAGGGTGAAAAGGGGATTAAATGCTGAGTTGTCTGCCGTGGTGGTAATGGCGCCCACTTCTTTGTTATCGGAGATAAACATTTGATAAAGGTGCTGGCCGCGCGGATCACTCAACATTTTTTTTGCAAACTGCGCGTTGTTTTCTGTCGGGATACTAATTTCAGACAGCAACTGACCGGTTTGGGCATTCAGGGCATACAGTTGCGTCGCGTTACCGGCATAAACCACCGGCGCGTTATCGCGCTCACCTTTGACGATGGTTGCATATTTCAGTAATCCATTCCCCGGCAACTGCTGTGTCCAACTCGGCCCGGCCTCGAGCCCGGATTCCGGCTGCGGATAGAATGAACCACAGCTAAAAGAGGGGGTGGATATCGTATAACCACAGATCAGATTGTCTGCATAACTGATACCTTGCTGAGCCATCGAAGTGATCACTTTTGCCGGTTGGTAACTGGCAGAGGCATAGTCCAGGTAAATATGTTGTGCAACGGATTCGCTTTGCCCGTGATTCACGCCGAAACGCTCACCCTGGAGTAAAATGCGGTGGGGATTCTGCGGGTGGACGATGGCATTACGCACGGCAAAATCCACATTATTGAACTGGACAGCTTCAAACCCGGAGGCCGGGGAGATAAAGGTCAGGTTGCTGCGTTTTTTACTGTTTGTCGGCACTTCTTCCAGCAACACCACCATATCGTATGCATTAGGGGTAACCGCCAGGTTCACATTATTGAAAGCATACGGCTTTTGCTGGCTGTAGAGCAGGCGGGAGGTTTTGGTCGCAGGGTTGTGAAGCCAGACTTCGACCTGACTATGATGTTCATCGGTATTTTTTGCTGAAAGTAAGAAAAAATTCCCCGCCGAGTCCATGCCGGAATAGACCGGCGGTGCGATCATTTGCGATGTAGTGAAGGGGATAAGCTCAGTACGATTGTTCAGGCTGGCATAACCTGAGCGCGTAATGATGTAAGCATGACCCGACGGGTCATTGACCAGTTGCTGAATATTCTCATTGAAATGATGCAATAGCGTTGGTGACTGTGACGCAGTTAATTCACTGGCCAGCACGGCACTGCTAAAAAGCAGTGAAATGCCGAGCGCAATCATCTTTTTTTTCATTTTATTTACCTTTAATTTATTGTCTTTTTCTTAACAAATAGAGAGGAGTGTACGGGATAATAAATCTGAAATAAGATCAACTGGCAATGATATTCACCTGACATCACGAAGTTATCAGGATATTTATGTCACTAAAAAAAGATATTCGCTTTCACCGTTAATTATCAGGTTGCGATTATAGGCTCCAGGGAAACCTGCGATTATGCTGTTGCGGCGCTGTCAGCATGCTTTCATGTAAATGAATTTCGTAGATTATTTATGCTTCTTCATCGTTTGGATTTAATCCGAACGATGACACTATAAAGGTATAACACGATGTCGTTAAATAAAGTCCTTATCCCTGTTGGAGCCATTGCTCTTTCCCTATATTCGGGTATCACCGCTGCCGATAATTTGGTTGTTTCACTGGCAAACGATGATGGCGGTATATTTCAGCGTAGCCAGGATATGTTGTATGGAAAAAAAGCGGGTGGTCAGGATGATTATACTCAGGGGCTGTTCCTCGGTTATGCCCTTGATGTTAACCGTGACAACCAGCTCGCGTTTTATATCGGTCAGGACTTATTTTCCCCCACTGGCGAAAATAAACGTAAAGTCAGCGCGACAGCGGGAGACCGCGCATTCAGCGGCTATCTGTTCACCGGAGTAGACTGGAATAGCGTCAGTAATGACTGGATCAGACATCGTCTGGCGTTAGATGTGGGGGTTGTGGGTAAGGATGCGGGCGGCAAACGCATGCAGAATGCCATGCACCAGGTTATTCAGGGCGATAAATATCCGGCATGGGATGACCAGATCAAAAACCGTTATGGTGCGGTGTTGAAAAGCCAGGTCACGTTGACACCGAATATTGATGTTGCAGGGATTAATGTCGGATTTTACCCGGAGCTGTCGGTGGTGAGCGGTAATCTGTTCCAGTACTACGCCTGGGGGGCCACCCTGGCGTTGGGTAATGATAAACAGTTTAACGCCGACAATGGATATGGTTTGCTTAACCGCCGTGGATTGATGCATCTGTCAGATAGCGGGCTGGTATACAAATTATTCGCGGGCGCGAATCAGCGTTGGGTAGATAAGAATTATACCCTGGAAGGTCGCACGCAGCAGACGAACCAGCAGACAGTGGCGCGCAAACATTTGGTTAACGAGTATCAGGTTGGCGCTGCAATGGGCTATACGCCGGTGATGTTATCGCTCTCATTCAATAAGGTGACATCGGAATATAAGAGCGGGCATGACCACTCTTATGTGCTGGCCAGTGTCGGCTTTGCTTTCTGATTCTGCGTTATGTCTGGCCTGGTGCACGATGTGTTGTGCACCGGGACGGTAGCGCAATACACGCATTTATTTTTCCCTGCGCTTCCGCTGTCATTACCCCGTGTCTGTCTGCTAAGCGGCATAGGGGGCAGCGGTTTTTAACCCGCCATCAGGATTGGTCAGAACATCCTCATCTATTCCTCTGATATTCTCCGCCAACTGTAGGGTTTTCGCATCGTGGTTGCTTGAATAATAACGTATTTTTCCCGGTCGAAATTTATGTTTAATTATTGAGGCCCGCTATTTTGAAAAGAAAACTTAATGCACTGACTCTGGCATTGCTGCTGTGTGGTGCAGGAAACCTGGCACACGCTGCCACGCAGGACGCGGCATCACAGATGCCAGATATCAGTAATAAAAAAGTGTTGCTGGGGTATTGGCACAACTGGCCCGGCACCCGCGATAATATGGGCTATCTCGGCGGTCTGCCATCCAGCATATCGCTGCGCGAAGTGCCTGCGGAATTTAACGTTGTCAGCGTCGCCTTTATGAAAGTTTTCGACGGACAAGACGGCAATATTCCCACCTTTAAACCTTATAACGCCACCGATGAAGAGTTTCGCGCGCAGGTAGCTGAACTCAATGCGCAAGGTCGTCCTGTACTTATCTCTCTTGGCGGCGCTGAAGCGCATATTCTGCTGCATAAAGGGCAGGAGCAGGCGCTGGCGGATGAGATCATTCGTCTGGTTGAGGTTTATGGTTTTGACGGGCTGGATATTGATCTTGAGCAGAGTGCCATTACGGCAGGCGATAACAGCTCGGTAATCCCGGCAGCGCTGAAAATGGTGCGTGCGCATTATCAGCAGCAGGGTAAACATTTTATTATCAGCATGGCACCGGAATTCCCCTATCTGACCACCGAAGGTGCCTATAAACCTTATCTCCAGAACCTGGAAGGGGTTTACGACTTTATCGCGCCGCAATATTACAACCAGAATGGTGCGGGTGTGGATATGAATACTGAAGAACATGCGCAAGTGGGTGTCTGGTATTTGACACAGAACGACGATGCCCTCAAGGAGCACTTCCTGTTTTATCTGACCGATAGTCTGGCTAACGGTACTCGCGGCTTTACCAAAATCCCCGCCAATAAGCTGGTTATTGGTCTGCCGACCAATAACGATGCGGCAGCTAACGGTTATGTGAAAGATCCGCAGGCGGTATATAACGCGCTGGCCCGTCTGACGACGGCTGGAGAGCCAATCAAGGGTCTGATGACCTGGTCCGTTAACTGGGACAACGGGAAAAACAAAGCAGGGCAGAGTTACGGTTACGAATTCGCTAATCGCTACAGAAACACCCTCGACACGTTGCCGGATGTGAAACCGGATGTGGAAGCGCCTTCCATTGTGACTGGCATCACCCACAATCAGCAGAATAACAGCGTCATTCTTAACTGGCAGCCTTCCAGCGACAACGTGGGTGTAGTGGGCTACACCATCTGGCGCGATGGCATGCAGGTGGGGACTTCAATGACAACTGCCTGGGTTGATAACAATATTCAACATCATCAGCCGAACGATGTGGTGTATCAGTATTGGATTACGGCGAAAGACGCGGCGGGTAATGAGTCCCCTGCCAGTCAGAGTGTTGCAGTGGTGGTGAAACCCACGGAACAACCGGATAACGGTCCGGCAAACCAGGCACCAATCGCCCACGCGGGTGTGGATCAAACCGTGCAGAGCAACGCCAGCGTAACGCTGGACGCGTCCGGTTCTACCGACCCGGATAACGATGTGCTGAGCTATGAGTGGAAACAAACCTCTGGACCGACAGTAAACTTTGTTGCTAATCGCGTGACCACCACCTTTGTGGCACCACAGGTGAATAGCGACACCACCCTGACGTTCTCAGTTACGGTGAAGGACAAGGAATTTAGCGCCACAGCGATTACCCGTGTGCTGGTGAAAGCCAAAGTCGAAGAGCCGGGCAATGGTGGTGACACTGGCGCTACAACCGCGTTTAAAGCCGGTACAGCTTACGGTAAAGGCGATAAAGTCAGCTATAATGGAAAAGTGTATCGCTGTTTGCAGTCGCATGTGGGTGCCAATCACTGGGCCCCTGATGCTGCTGTCAGCTTATGGGTAGCTGAATAACGCATACCCCGGCGATACGTAATGTAAAGCGGCTTCGTTTTTACCGAAGCCGCTTTTTCATTTCTGCGCGTTTATTTTTTATTGCCACCAAAAAACCGTAAAAATATCTTTTCCACCGTAAAATCCTTCACCCAATGCAGGAATTTTTTTGACAGCGGAAAAATAACGAATGCGGTGACGAAGGCGAAAATTTCTGGCTCGTCGATATCCGCCAGACGAGCAAAGGCCGGGGAAAGTAACCAACCGCCCAGGGTGGCAACAATGAAAACAAAGGCCGTTAGCCGGTTACTGACGGTCCGACCATAGAAACAAAACAAGGCTGAGCCGAGTGCTGCGCTCAACAAAATCAGCAGTGCTTCCGTCATAATCTTTTCCTGATGGGTTGGGTAAGTCGTCATCGCCATACCGATGAACGGCCAAATTATGCTGCCGGGTGTTTTTTTTATACTCTGACTTTATCTATTTCAGCTTATCCCCGCTTATTCTGGTCTGATAATTGTTTTGATTAATGAGTGTTTAATGAAGATATTATTTTGCAGCTAAAGCATAATTAATTTGCAGTTAACCCGGACACTCAGTTTGCAGATAAATGTGCATAAACATAAATGCGCTGAATTTTGCGGATCCCTTAGCAGCAGGATGCCTTATTTGATTTATTGGGTGGCTATAATTCGCGCGTAAAATGGCGAATAACCAGGCGCACTTTTGTCTCAGGCGAGGGGGATCGCAAACACGGGGCGTGAAGGTCAGGAAAAGGGTCGGACGGAGGATTATTTTGTATCGGGTGGCGAGGATGAAGCCAATCCTCTGCGGCGCAGTTCTTGCCAGATTAACGAGACAAAGTTGCCAGAGATACGCTGTTTAAACGGTAGTTTCTTACTCAGCCAGCTGGCGATGTCATGTTTACGCTCCTCCAGCGACAGAGGAATCAGACGGGCGACACGTTTGCTGGCAGAAATTGCCTGATTACGACTGATAAGTACATTGACACGCTTTTTCGCCAGCCACTCTCTTCTGGCCTGAAATTGCGTTTGTGGTGGCGACTGGCCTGCAACATCCTGCAAACGTTGCTGCTGCTCCTGATAGAGTTTGTCGATATTACAGCGCGTGAGTTTCCAGCCCTGCTCGGTCAGAGCAACATATTTAGGTAAAAACATCTTACGTCTGGTATCCCAGCCCAACGCCTGTAACTCCAGCAAACCATATTTCACCAGTGTGTCGACCAGGCGCGAAATACGCGAAGGAGTCACCGCCTGTTCCGGGATTGGATTGCCGTGGGCATCGACCGGCGACAGGGCTTGCGCCAGTGCGCTCAGGCATACGGTGACTAATCCGGTGGCGAGATCTAATTTACTGATCAGCAGGGGCCAGAGTGCATCAATCAGATTTCTGCGTTCCGGACGAAAATCGCGACAACGTTTGCCAAGATGACGAAACTGGACAAAAAAGATATCACGCGACACCCGGCGCTTGAGGTAGGGTGTGCCCTGTGCCTGATAACCCACCAGATTGTGGTAGGCGCGTCCTAACTCGCCAGGCAATTTTTTGAAATCCGGTGAACGGAAATATGAAGGTGTGCTGCATTTACATTGCGTGGAATGATCTCCACGCTGTCGTCCCTGATTCAGTGCCATTACATCTTCCCTGTGGCGTTATCTCGCAGGGAGAGTAACGCATCTTATCAACGTCTGGAAAGGGCGATGTGAATTGCTGCGATCGACCTCTGTTTTATTTGTGAGAGATGACGCACAAGCGGTAAATCAGGGCGACAGATCACAGCAAAACGTTTCTTCTTCTGCCTATATTGTTGCAGGAGCGTTAAGATCGAAAAGAATACTCAGTTTCCGGTCAAGACCTGTTATTAATGCTGCCGCTTCCTGACTGAAGCCAGCGATAGCGAATGCGGAAGAAAATTGGGCTTGACTTTGCGGTGTCATTTGGGGGACGCGAAGTGTTTTTTTTATGCCTTGCCATTCTGTAACCTCGACATGCGTGACGAAATCAGAATAGTTATACGCGATAAATTTATGGTCAGGGGCAACAGTGATGAGGCCTTTTTCATTTTTATTATCACCGGTGTTTGTGAAGCTAATTATTTTTTTGTAAAGGGTGCTTACGGTGGCTAACAGGGTTGCCATCATGTTTGCATTTCTTGTCATAAAATATCCAGAACGTGTTTTGTCTTTCATTAATGACGCTGCGACGATGCCAAAATAAATATTTGATATGATCAGAGAAAGGATTTCAATGGCCGGGGTGACGAATTTTCCAGAGTTATTTGATGAGAAATCAATCTGTAAAATATCCATTTCTAATTGATTACATAAATACTCAGTTCGTTGTAAATCAGCAATGGGTGATGTCTCTTGCGTGGCAACGGGAATGTGGTCTGGTTGACAGCACCTGCCTTGTTGGCGTGAGCCTGTGAGTTGATAAAAATTTTCTTTATACACCGCCAGATTATGCAGGAATTCAACAGTTTTCCAATCTTCTGTCGTTGTGTTCGTTAATGATCGGAATAACAACAAAAGCTCATGTTGCAACCAGGTTGAAACGCGACGTGATTTCTCGTCCTGCAATGCATAGAGGGGATTGAGAATAGTATTAAATAGCGTGATGACGTGTTCTCGAGGCGTAAAGATGTAGAGCATCTTGTTGCCAATATTCTGAATTAATGCCTTTAGTATTTCAGTGTCGATCTTCTCCAGGTTCAGGATTTTATCAAGTGGTAACTCGCTAGTTAACAGGTAATTCAGTAGCGCCTCTGCTTTTTCAACGGGAGATGATTTTTCCTTTAGCATCGTTTCAATAGTTTTCTGTGCGCTGCGGATGTTTTTTTCTGGCGTACCTGGAATGATGCGATTGAACAACCTCCCGAGGTTAGTTCTTCGCCTTGCAGGGGGCTGCGTTAGTGTCTTTTGAGCATTTTCAATGCATTCAATGTGAGCTGACATTTCATATTGGCTGTGGGTTACATCTTGATCAACAACAACCCAACCTTTCAGATTCGTGATGTTATCATGAATTCTATTCATATTATCCTCTTGCGAAATATTGAAAACTTTCGTTAATGATATCTGGAGTCATATTCAATCACTGAGATAAGTAATGAAGAACGCCTGAATGTTAATGTAAACTCAGGATTATCAGTCTGATTATTATCCTGAAAATCAGGTGTGCAGTCTGACTTCCCCCCTACACTCTGCGCTCAATATCACTTTCGTGAGTGTATTTGCATGAATAAGCTTTTACTCGCTACGTTGCTATCTATTATTGCTTTTTCCACCTCTGCTATTCGCTTACAGCATGGGGCGGAGAGTTTTATGATCGATCCAGCCACGCTTCTAATTCAGGTGGGTGATACGCAGGTCAACGGCCCGCAGTCTGTTCAGACCGTAACCGCGTTGCAAACCACCGCTACTGCGGCCAGTTGGTACTGGCCTGCAAAACGCCTGCATATCAACGCCGATGTGGAGGGGGCCGATCTGCGGCTGACATTTCACAGTGATCAACCTCAGGTACTGAACTGGTTTGGTTTGCCGAATGGCACCCGCGTGTTGCTGTTGCCTTTGGGGGAGGGGAGCCGCATTCCACTTGATAACCCGGAATGGCAGACCTACCTGGTGCATGAACAGGAATCGATTGATACCAATTACGATCTGAAACTGCCGCTCTGGAGCCAACAACAGGATAAAACATACAGTTGGCTACTGCTGACGCCATTTCACAATCGCATCACCTTTCGCCAGCACGGCAACCAGTTAGCGATGCGCAGCCAGCATGAATTTAATCGATTTAATCAACAGCAGCCGTTTGAGGTGTTGTTGCATGTCGGGGATTCCCCGTTATCAGGTGCGTTGCGCTATCGCAGCTGGCTAAGACAAACCGGTCAGTTCATTAGCTTGCGTGAGAAACTGGCAGCAGAGCCGGAAGGCCGGAAACTGATTGGCGCAACCTTTCTGTATCTGTGGGGCAGCCAGTTGCTGGCACCGGAAGATATCAGAAACTGGTCTGGGTTGTTCTCCTTCCTGAAATCGCCTGCGGGGGCGACAGTGAAACGTAACATGGGTGCCGAAGCGCAGAAGATCCTGCAACAATCGCGACCGCAGGACTGGCAGAAAAGCGCACTTATTACCACACTCAACCGCGCGTTGGTGGCGCAGGTGCCTCTTAACGCCACACCCGACGATCCAGATTATCTCAGTGCGCAACAACACCAGGCGGCCAGGGTTCGTCAACTGGCGCAACAGCAATTAGGGGGCTACCTGACGGCCCCTCATCTGTGGGGGCAGGGGTTGTCTGAAGCGGTGATCGACAGTTTACACCGTGCGGGTCTGGCACGGTTATGGTTGGGGACCGATACCTGGACCGCCGCGTTTCTTCACCCCAATGCGGTGGCTCGCGCCAAAGCTGCGGGTTATCTGGTGGCGAGTTACGATTCTTACGACACCGCCGTAGCGCCGGGTCGCAACGATAGCTGGGTTACTGCACAGCTACCTGCGGAAATACGTGAACGTTGCGCCATCGTTCGTGCTGATGGCAGCAAAAAGCCCGGTTTTGGCGGTGAAGGTTATTATATGAATCCGGGTTGTGTACTGCCGTACTCACAACAAAGAATACGCGCGTTAATGCAACTGGCCGGCTTAAACAGCCTGTTTCTTGATGTAGATGGCACTGGTATGGTGGATGATGATTACCAGCCTGCACATTTGACCAGCGCGACACAGATGGCCGCAGCGCGTAATACGCGTATGGCGTGGTTCAGTGAGCAGATCGGGCTGCCTTTAGGCTCTGAAGATGGAAGCGCCGTGACGGCACGTTACCTGATGTTTGCCCACGGCGCGGAAAGCTGGGGTTTTGGCTGGCGAGATAAAGAGATGCGGCATGACAAAACGTCACCTTATTACCTTGGCGCGTGGTGGCCGGATGCCGAGCCCGCGACCTTTTTCCGTGCGGCTCAGCTCAAGCCTCTCTATCGCACCGTCGTGTTCGATCCGCGCTACCGCGTTCCCTTGTATCAGGCGGTCTTTCACGATGCGGTGATCAATACCCATCACTGGACGCTGGATAACCTGAAATTCCCTGAAGTCACCCGGACGCGTGACTTGCTAAGCCAGCTATATAATACGCCGCCACTCTTTAATGTCAGCCGTGCCACGCTGCGGGAGCGTCTTCCGGAGATCATCAAGGCTGATGCGCAGTTTCGCCCGTTGCATCGGGTGCTGTGGAATAAAGCGTTAGTTGATTTTCGCTGGCTTGATAAGGAAGGCTGGGTGCAGCAGACAACTTTCAGTGATGGCTCCGTGCTGATCGCGAATTTTTCCGATAAGAAATTTGAGGGCATTGCACCGCAGAGTCTCAATGCCCGGCTGGCAAGCCGGCCTGTACCCTCTTTCTGACCGCTTTGATTGGGTAGCGACAATGCTACCCATTCGCGCATTTCAGGTTTTACGGTCATTTCCCAATTTGTCAGAGAAAATCCTGAATCCAGACACGCCACCTTCTGATGTCGGTGTTTCATAACTTCGCATTAAATGTTTTTGAAATCATTCGAAACATTTAGAGAAGACTATGAAACAATTTAACTATGGATACCTGGCTTTAGCCATCAGCAGCCTGTTGACGCCATTGCACCTCAGCGCATCTCCCGTACCCGATACCGCAAACATGACGCTGACGCAGCGTCAGGTGAATGACGGCATGGTTCCGGCACGCCAGTTCACCCTTGCGCAGCCCGGCACACCGCATGAATTGCGCATCAGCCAGCAACGTGTTTATGACCAGACTCCGTTGCAATCAACCGGGATTTGGGTCAAACAAGGCGATGTTCTGAATATCAACATTATCTATCCAGCGAACGTGACGGCCCCGTATCTGGAGTCGTTTGTCAGCGTTCCGCATGACCGTACCTGGAAATATACCCACGCGATGCGACAGAGCCTGAAAAGGGGCAACAACACCATACAGGTTGACCGCGATGGGATCTTATACATCGCCAATTACAGTAACCCGATTGCGGGGGATATTCAGGTCGATATTCAGGGCGGCCAACCTTTCCCACGCTTTATTCTGAAGCAAAATACGGCAGATGACTGGCAACGTATGCTGGACGACCCGGAAATGCAGGCATCACCTTATGTTGAACTGCTGAGCGACCGCATGATGATCACGCTGCGCCGCAGCATGGCCGGACAGTGGATCGCCCCGGCAGAGGTCAATGCCATGCTCGCCACCTGGGACAACATCGTCACCTGGACTGAGGATCAGTACGGACTGACGGAGAATACTGCTGGCAGCAAGCATCGCCGCATCCCACATCGTTTCCACTTTGTTGATGGCCTGCCACCACAAGGTGTGGAGAATAATGATGCGTGTCGTGGCGCATTAAATTCATGGACGTGGCGTCTGATGGCCTGCAACGATGATGCGATGCGCACCGTAGTCTATGGTCCAGGAATGGTGCAGAACGGTTGGGGTCCCTGGCATGAACTGGGCCACCAATTTCAGATGGAAGGGCAAAAATGGGACGGGATGGGCGAAGTCAGCGTCAACCTGACGTCTTTATATGTTCAGCGTGAACTCGGTGCCCGCTCACGTCTGGAAACGGCCGGTGATTGGGCTAAAGCCTTTACTTATTTAGGACAACCACAACGCAATTACCATACGCAGGATTTGTTTGTGAAAGTGGCGATGCTGTGGCAACTCGACCTGACCTTTGGCAAGGATTTCTACGCAAAGCTGGGTCGTATTTATCGTGATATGACTGACATGCCCGGCACGCACGACAGCAAAATCCAGCGCTTCATTCTGGAGACGAGTCGCCTGGCGGGTTACAACCTGGTGCCTTTCTATGATCAATGGGGGTTGCCTGCTGACGATGCGACGCGGCAGAAGTTGACACAGCTGGCGCTACCGATGATGAAAGACCCTATCTGGGAGAACCGCGATGAGGATATCAAATATGACTATTCTCAGCCGCAGGATGTGTTACCGGTAGCTGTGGCTGGAGCAAATTTTACCGTCAAAGGTACCAGCGATGCCTCACGCGCTTATGCTCTCGATGGCAGTGCCAGTAAAAATGCCGTCAAGTATAAATGGGATATGGTGAAAGGCGGTGGCGACTTCTATCTGCAAAATGCGGAGGGTGGACAATGGCAATGGGTGGTCAATACCGCTAAAGCGCGAGCGCTGATCCCGATGAATAAGAGCGGTGAAGTGACATACCGGCTGACGGTATGGGATAAAAATGAGCGGGAAGCCTCGAGTCTGATCACCGTAACGGTAGAAAAACCGCAGCAGGTGAACCAGGATGCGGCCTTTGTGAGTGGCGCAGCGTTACGCGTTACGACGCAAGACAACGGCAATACTATGACGTTTAACGGAGAGGTGACAGCCACCACTGCGCCGACCAACTCAGCATCGTATGACTGGACGATCCCGCAGGGTAACAGCAACGGCAGGGCACAGCAGAGTTTTACCGTCAGTAAACAGGCGCAGATACAGAATCTGAACGTGTCGGTGGTGGTGAAGGCCGGGACACAATCACGTACCCTCAGCCAAAAAATTGTGGTGCCCGCGAAAGAACAGCCAGCCAGCGGAGCAGCGGCATGGGATGCGGGCAAAGTCTACACCTTATGCGATAAGGTCAGTTATAACGGGAAGGTGTGGGTCAGTGGCTGGTGGACGCGCGGTGATAACCCCGAAAACAGTGGGCGATGGGGCGTGTGGCGCCCACTGGGAGGGGATAATATGCATGCAGGGTGTTAATAAGTGAGGCGCGCCAGGCCGGTGATTAACCGGTCTGGCTTGATATCAGTTGGCATTTTTGCCGGTCACAGTCTTCATAATTTCCCCTGCAAAAAAGTGAGCGACCAGAGGATCTCCTTTTAACGTTACCAGCACGTCAAAATTAGTTTTGTATTCTCCGAGATGAGTGATATTGGGTGAATTGACGGATTCTGTCGCACCCAGAATATATCTCTGATGCGTATCAGCCGGGTCTAAGTCCTGAATGAGTTTATCCCCTTCCGGATCGTAACCTGTCAGAAAATTATTATCTATATCTTTAATAATCCAGTAACTGTTGGTGATTTTTGCCAGTGCCGGTAAAAATTCAGGTTGAGTCAATTGGTTGACCGAGCGATTAGTGAGCGGTGGGGTGTTTACCGCGGGAGCATCATTCTCACTTTGCTCGATCGATATACGAACCTCATTACAAAAGTCATCAACTATTTTAGCAGGCACACCGGCATTGTCGGTCTTTTCTCTGGCGATTTTATGAATCTCAGCCCATTGTTGGTAACATTCATAAGCGTTGCCAAAAAGTTCTATTAATAACTTTATATTGCCTGAGAAGGATATCTTTCCGTTAATATAAATAATTGTGAAATTCAAGCGTAAGTAATTGTTGGCTTGCACCGAAAAACTAACGTCTTTGCACAGATGCCAGGTTATTGCCGTATTGATATCGGCAGGGCCGTTGCCAAAATTTAACCAGAATGCTTTATTGGTATCATTGTTTTTAAATCCGTTGATGAACATATTGGCGAGGGTTTCAGCCAAACGTACCGTAATATTCTGACTTGCTTCAGTCGTTGAGAGGGAAGCAATCGTCGTGTTGTCGGCAGGCAAGGGGTATTCAGGCTTGTCTGCGTCGCTGCCAAAGCAATAGTCAGACAATCGGTCCAGCCCAAACTCACATATCGCCGTTGGCAGGCGACACAAGGTGTCATACAGCATGTTTTTAGTTGGGTTTTCGGGGTAAATGGTGGTCATTCCGCTCTCAACAAAGAAATTACACTGTACTGAACCCTGATATGCGCCAGAGCCAAATTTGGCGTAGGGGATGGCTTTTTCGAAGTGTTCGAGTTTTTCATAGGTGAATTCACATTTCCATTTTTTAGGATTGAAACTGCCATTATAGGTAAACTTCATTCCCCATTGATGGACAGAAAGTAAATAGAAACCTGCCTGTTCCTTACCTACTTCTAAATGTAAAGGATAAACCGACATGGCATCTCTTGTTATGACCGCTGTCGCTGTACCTTTGAGGTCAATATTAAATACACGAATTTGCGGTCCAAATTGCATTATGTTCATGGTGCTGGTTTTGGCGAGTTCAGCAGAAATTTTCCTGGCTGATGATATCGTGTGACAGACTTTGTTACTTATTTCTTTGATGTGTTGAGCGAATGAGGAAGCAATGTTGCCAGATGTTCCAGGGGCAACGCTGTTTTGCCACGGTGATATCGCAATAGAGTGTGCAGTTATCATAGATGATACTTCTCTCTTTTTTTTGGTAATGATAATTTACCGGATTGCAGGCATGGTTGAGCAACTGATATCAGTTAAACATCAGCATATTTGTTTTTTGTAATCATCATTATCCGGCACGTTCATAATTCTTTGCCTGATTAAGATGGCGTGAAGTCTAATATAAGAACCTTCTTGTGTTGTCTTTGATGTCTTCATTTTTTGCGCTGGATCAAAATTTATTATTTGTTCTCGTGAAACCATTGCAAAAAGTTATCATCACTCACGTTATACTTAAATATCCAGGAAATTTTTATATGAGAAAAATTCAACTTTCTTTGGCCGCGTTGTTAATTTCTGTTCCGGTACTGGTAATGGCTAATCAGACGCACAGTGACGAACACGCGCATCAGATGAGCAGCGAAACCGCAACCTCAGCAGCTTCTCAGGAATATATGCAAGGCATGCAGGGGATGCATGAGGGGATGATGCAGGGATTAAAAGAATCCAACCCGGACCGCGCTTTTGCAAAAGGGATGATCGAGCACCATAAAGGTGCCATCGCGATGGCCGAGACGGAATTGAAATACGGTAAAGATCCGGTGATGCGTGAACTGGCGGAAGATGTGATCAAAGCTCAGACCGCGGAAATCGATCATATGGAAGCCTGGCTGTCAAAATAATCCCTGTCTCGTCGCGGCGCGATTTATCGCACCGCGACGAACCCTGTTATCGCTTCGGTGGGGTAAGGCGTGATCTCTCCAGCTTACTGATTGCCTCTTCAGCCATATTATTCTCCGCTATCTCCGCCAGGAAATAGATCACCCAATTATGGGAGTCGCTATTACGGCTTCCGGTGGTGGTTTCCTTCACATAGCCTGGTCGGTTTTCTGTCAGAAACCGCGCATCCGCTCCGCGAAAGCGGGCTGGCGGGAAATAACCGGCATCATTAAGATTGATTAGCGCGGCAAAGTCTCGTACCCCTTTACGGTTTCCCACCTCTGCGGCATGGGCATAATTGAGCGTTTCCGCCACGCCCTGCGTAAAGAGGGTGATGAGCTGCATCGCCGCACACGCGACGACATTTCCGCCACAGTGATTCAGCTGATGCAGCAATTGGTCAGTGTTGATGGTGCACACCGGATCGCTAAAGCGCGCACCGTCTGTTTCGCCATTCTCAAAGGCGACATAGTTTTTAACGAATCGTTTATAGCCAGCCAAATCCACCGTCATCCTGTTTTCGTCTTCTGCACTCAATTGAATATGTTTTCCTGGGTTAAACCGGTTCAGATCCCGCTTCATCTGACGCAGTTGTTTGGTGAAACGCTGAATAAAACCCTCGTCTTCACGAGCAAAAAAGAGTTGCAGCAGACGATTAACCAATGGACGTTGATGGGCAGCAGTTAAGGTTTTGATGGCGCTTTTCAGCAACTCGCGCGCGTGTCGGCGACCATCCGCCAGGATTGGCGGCAGTAAGTCTGGCCGGAACAAAGTGTATGGATGGTAGCTTGCATAACGTATGTTCAGCAGCGGATTGGCGAACGGAATAATAAGTTGGGTGGCGGGAAGCGAAGCCTGCAATTTTCCGCGTTCCAGCGCCTTAAGGATTTTCGAGGTTTGTTTTTTAGCCAGCATGCCGGAGATAAAACGTTTCAATGCACGTCCCCGGTTGACCAGATTGTGTATACCGGGATAGAGATCGGGGGTACGTGTCGCGAGTCCGTTGAAGTCAAAGGCGGTTCCAATCACGATATCGAGCGGCAAAGGGGGATTTTGCGCTGACGCCAATTTTGCCAGCGTATAAGCTACACCTCTCTCTGGCGCATTGCTGACCAACTCGCTGATGGCGGTCAGTGAACGGGCGACGCAGCTCAGCGGTTTCCGGGCCAGGTGATCCAGTAACGTCGTCATACCGCTGAACTTGTCACTCGGGAAACTGCGGGCAAACGCCGACCACCTCTCCGCGGAGGAACGAAATAGCGTTTCGATGTCATGGTTATGTTGCGCAAATATCATTTCTGTCAGATGGTGATGCAGCTCCTCTGTGGCGGGGACCACAAAATCATACCGCCCCAACCGGCCTTGCCAGTCTGCCCCGGTGGCCAGAATAATATTCAACCGACCTGTTTCGCTGGCGTACTGCATGGTGTATTTCAGTGGCAGTGCCTGATAGATCACTGCTTGCTCTTCGGCGGTTAAAAAGGTCTGTTTGTCTTCATGCAGTTTGATGACGCCATCATATTCGGTGCTAAACAGCAGCCAGCGCCCCGCGCCGCGTATCGCGAAACAGGTCGCCAGCGGTTGTCCATCAAATTCCACTAAGTGAAGGACGGGACGCGAATCTGTGCACTGAAGTAGTTCAGTCAGCTGTTTTCGTTCGATGTGATCGCTGCTACTTAACGGACGGCGATCGTTAAGCGTCTGAAGATAGTTGGCGAAACGGAAAGTTATTAAACGGCGTTGCCGTTCGGCAACGGCGGCATAGCAGGTGGTGTTATTCAGACAGCGGTCACTGTTTCCCTGCATTTTTACATAGATCGCATCGGTGATGGGAAAGGTGGGGCGGAACCAGGGATCATCAGGGGAAAAGGCACCTTTCAATGCGGGGGGGATATCCACTTCGATACGATGATTGATGCCGAACTGCGTTTGTAGTTGGTTGTAAGCCAGATTTTCCAGAGAGATCAATTGACTGCTAACCAGGATATGGCTGTCATCGGCACCGGAGTGATAATAAACCCGGGCCATCACCCGGCTGGCGCTATTCAGGCGCTGCGCCTGCGCAATCGCCAGTCCTCTGCGGCGTTCAAACGCATCATAATGTTCATTCAACTGCTCATTCACCCACCTCGAGGCCGTTGCGTACAGATCAAGGTCAGCCAGTGAGTCTGACTGCGTCAGGCTACGTAACTTATCAACCATTTCCGTCAGGCTGTACGCTGCGAAGCCCTGTTGCACGGCGGGGTTATTCAGAGCGATTTCCAGCAGCAGGTTTTTGCGCATAACCGGGCTGGTGGTTTGACGAAATTGTTCCAGTAAACGGGTCGCGGCCACCGGAATGTCCTGCGGCCATTTAATGATCTGAATAATGTCCGGGAAGGTGGTGATGACTTTAACCAACGTCATCGACTGCCAGCTGTCACCATCAATAAACAGGACATCAGCCAACAAATTTTCATTAAACTTAAAGACTTCGGTCAAGGCGAGAATAAAATCTACCGCATGCACCTCCCAGCGTGCCGGCCAGAGATCCTGACGTTTAAGACGCTGAAAGTCGGCCTCTTTCAGGCGCTCAAATAACGGATCGGCCTCTGTGTGATTATATCCCCGATACACTTCAAATTGCCTGATCGCCTGCGGGTAATATTGATACCAGTTTTTCGGGTAGATAACGGCAAATTCATTCCCCCTGAAGGTTGTCAGCACGAGGGTAAGCGGCAACCGTTTTTCCCCCGGTATGCCATCCGGGTAGCGAAACAGTAACGTGACCTGGCGATTTCTGGCGGGCGGAAGCAGCCCCCAGTCGCGTTGCATACGACTGATAAAATCACTGACCAGGGGGATGCCAGGGTTTAAGGCAGGGACCGGACGCGGCGAGGCGAAAATCTGCCCATGATGCTTTGCATACAGCTGATTTAACTCTTGCGCCTGAATTATGGGCGGGAAATTCAGATCCAACATGCCTGCCAGGGTGTGTAAGGTATTGACGGCCGTTGTGGCAACATTGCCGACGTGGGTATCAGCGGCCTGCCGCAGCGCCAGTGCCTGGTGTGCCACGGGTGTAGCAACAGCCTCGCGAATACCATCACCGCGGGTATCGGAAGGTGTCAGATGCAGCAGTTGCGACGTTTCAACGGTGTGGATATCGCGGATCCGCAGTGCCGAACTCCCCACCTGAACCTGGTTGATAAGATGCAGATTGCCGCTGCTGTCCTGACCGGTAAAGGCAGTGACCTGACCACCGTACGGCAAATGCGTTAGGGTTTGGTTGGTCAGACACTGTGGGATTTCATTAGATTGCAGCAGACGGAAGAAGGAATAACTGTGATCCGCAGGCAACTCGACGGCAGGCAGGCATTGTGCGGGAGTGTTAAGGGTATGGGCGGTCGATCCAGCCAGAAAAGCGTGGGGCGCACGTTGGTGCCATTCATCTGCCCGCGTCTGATTCCAGATGGCCAGTGACTGCGGGGGTGGCGATGTGAATACAATCTCATCCATCGTGAGTATGGAGTAGAGAAAAGTCAGGGGATCGCAAACCAGCAACTGTTGCAACCACGGCGGCAGCGGCAAATAGCTTTTACCCAGGCTGAGGATCATGGGCAGATTAATAAAGCGCTGTTCCTCAGGAAAGCACAACAAATAACGATGAATCAGGTATTGCTCAACCCGTCGTTGCCAGACATCTTCCGGGATAGCTGACTTTCTACAGGGCTCCAGGGCGGTAGCCAGGGTTTCACACACCTGATAATTGATGGCCAGAGGTTCGGCAACAAAACCGCTAAGTAGCGTGCGAAATAATGTTCCCAGCGCTTCCGGCGTGTTTTGGCCGGATGTATCACCATCAATAAGGTACAAACAAGACAGCAGTTGTCGATTTTGCGCAATTTTCTCGTCTGCTGCGGTGACATTGAGAATATCGTCAAAGCAGGGTGGCGTATGCAATAAACCAGCGCAGCGGGTTATTTGCCGATTGATGAAATCAACGCCTCTGTCGATACCTGGCAGGGTGACGCGAATAGCGTTACTCAATAAAGGCATTGGCAGGTTCCGAATCCTGATCACCATCTGTACCAACTGCCGGATATTTTCCGGCAGATTGAGTGAAAATGACTGAGGCGGCTGGACGCTGAACAGGGGGAGATTGACCATTCCGTGGTTCCTTATAAGTCATGAGGAGAGGAAGAATAGCAGTTGATGGATAAAACTGCGTTTTCCGGCGTTTACAGTGACAAAATAATGAAATTGGACTTAACTCAGAGGATTGCTGAGAGTAACTGGTTAAGATGATCATTTACGGCACGGAGTTTTTATATCAACTCGCCACTGTCCTGGGGGATGCCGCAAGTGAAGCGGTGAATAAAGGGAGTAATTATGCCACAAGCGATTTCGCCAATAAACTCGGCAACAATATCAAATATTGATTGTGAAAGTCAGAAGAGTAAACCCTCTATTTTGAAAAGGTTGGTGTCATTTTTCAATTGTGCCGCTTCTCCGAAGAGTTTTCACAGCAATCGAGATTATTACAATGAAAAAACACATGCCAGTCTTGCTGATAAAATAGCGCGCAGTCGTGATAAGAAATTTTATCATGTTCTGCAAGGGAGTAGTGATTCTATTTCAAAGTACTTTGATATTGACATTGAAGTTAAAAAGAATTTTTCTGATCTGGTGAAAGAGTTTTCTCAGGCGTATGAAAGATATTATACCAAAGGGAATAATATAAACGAACTACGTCGAAAGATGTCTAATCTGGGTTATGATATAGACCCCATTAAACAAGTCGTCAGTGTCAACATTAATCTTTACCGCTACGAAAATGTTACGCATAGTATAGAGCCATATAATGCTTCAAACAGAAGTGATCGTAGGTTTTCGGCAACGGTTCGTGATGAGATCTGCCGACTATACTTCAAAAAGTCCAGTATGGAGCAAATGGTATCTGAACTCAGAGAGAAGTTTTTCAACTATGAAATTACCATTATGCACCAGAGGGGGGCTGCCAACACTAAATCCGCAAGTGACGCGGTTTGTGTTTTTCAATTTTCGATAAAAACCAATAAAGATGTCTTTCGGATTGTGGCTGAGAATATCTCTTTTTCAAAGATCGAGGCTGAAAAAAAGTTGACTTCTGAAGAGAAGGCAGAGGCAGAAGAGTTTATTTCAAAAAGAAATCAGTTAGATCATGACATAGATTCTTTTAAAGAACAGTTGATGGAGGGTGAGTTACAATCTAATACATCATTTGATGCGGATTTGAAAAGCAAAGTTGCAGAACGTGATTCTTTATTGAATGTTTTTGCAAGCACTCTGGAAGTTATGGTTAATAAAGTTTACACACGGCGATAGTAATCATCCGTACAGGAAACATATGAAGAGCTCTGCTATATCTTCAATCTCGTTTGGCTAAAACGTTATTCCGTAGCGGCGTGATTTATCACGCGAAGGTAAAATAGCGCAATAGATCGCGCCGCTACGTCAGACCTGTTCTGTCCTCAGCGCCACATCCAGCCGCGTAAGGCTTCGCTGCATCACCTCTGAGAAATTTATCACTAAAGTCTGAATATCTGCTCGCGCCACGCGCCCGCTGTCGAGATATTCCGGGAGCGACTCCAGCACCAGGCAGGCGCGCAGTGCCGCAGCCATCCCCAGCAGGCTCCATGATGCTTTCAGCCGGTGTGCAATGCGGCTGAGTTCCTCCGGCTCAGGGAAGGGCGATGTCAACAACGCCAGGTCGCCACGAATGGCATCATGCATCTGCTGCCGCATCTGCTCGATAACGTCAGGTTGATGATTTGCCAACGCATAGAGTGCTTCAAGGTTCGGCTCCTGCCGCGTCTCAGGGTTATGCTGTGCCAGCGCGTGATGCAAACGTGAAGCGGTCAGGGGTTTACGTAGCAGGTCGTCCATACCAGCATGCCGCGCGCGCTCCTCTTCGCGTGGCAAGGCATTGGCGGTGCAGCCCAGCATTATCGCCGGGGCGCTACCCTGTCCCAGCAGCTCACGGATCAGCAGGGTTTGTACCAGTTCATATCCATCCATCTGTGGCATCTGGCAGTCGGTAATCAGAATATTGACGGGCTGGCGGGCGATAAAATCCAACGCCTCATCCGCACTGCCACAGCAGCTGGCCTGCATACCAAATTTCTCCAGTTGCAAACGTAGCACCGTCAGATTGGGGGGGAAATCATCCACCACCAACACATGCTGGCGCGACAACTGGGTGGGCGTGATGGGGGTGTCGACAGGTTGTTCCTCGGTTCTTTCCAGCGGTATATGGACCTCGACCTCAGTGCCTTGCCCCTCCTGGCTGGTTACACGCAGCGTACCCGACATCAGTCTCACCAACTGGTGGCAAATGGCCAGCCCGAGGCCGCTGCTTTGCGGCGTGGCCTGGTCGACCTGAAACCAGGCCTGTCCCAACTGGGACTGCGCTTCTGCCGACATCCCGATGCCGCTATCGCGTACGGTGAGGATCAACTTGCCCGGCAGCTCACGCGCGATAAAACTCACGCCCCCTTCTCGGGTGTATTTGATGGCGTTGCTGAGCAGGTTGGAGACTACCTGACTCAGGCGAGTTTTATCAAACAGGTAATGGTTGTTGTGAGACAGCGCCAGCTCGCTATGCCATCTCAGTCCCTTAGCCTGCGCACTGCGGCAGAATATTTCACCGCTGACACTTAACGCCTGATAAAGATTATGTGGCGCAAGATCCAGCTGCAATTCCCCGGCTTCGATGCGCGAAAGGTCAAGAATGTCGCCAATCAGATCGCGCAGCGTGACGGCTGACTGCCAGGCAATATCCAGATTTTGATTGTGATCGCGCTCCAGCTCCAGCAGCCCGAGGACCGCGTTGAGCGGAGTGCGGATATCGTGGCTCATGCGTGCCAGGAACGCCGATTTTTCCTCGCTGGCTTGTTTCGCCTGCGACAGTGCATGATTCAGTGCCTCGGTCAGCGCGGCTTTTTCGCTGATATTGACCCAACCGCCGACCATTCCGTGCGGCCGACCACGGTTGTCACTAAAGCTGCACAACCACCAGAACAGGGTGGTGATGCCGTCATCCAGCGTGGTTTCGCCGGTGATCGGTAGCGGAGAATTCAGCAAGGTCAGACGCTGCGGCAACGCGAGTTGTCGGGCGATAGCGCCCAACGGCAGGTCAGCCAGAATGGCACCTTCCTGTAATGTTGGGGGCAGAAAGGGCGCGCTGCGGAAGGCGTCATTAAAACGCGTCAGGGTGCCGGATGGATCACAGACAAACAGCGGCACCGGTGCATTGTTCATCAGGGTTTGCCACAACGTCAGGGCATTATGTAACGCGACGGTATCGCGCTCACGCTGCCGACGTTGTATTTGCGCCAGACTGAAGGCCACCAACGCCAGCAGCACCGCGCACAGCGCCACGATCCCCAAAGCAATAAGCCACAGGTTATTGCCCGTCAAACGGTTACTTTGCAATGCCACCAGACTTCTGGCGCGACTATTATCGACTTCAGTCTGGCTGACGGACGCCAGTACCTGCCGTACCCGCTGTGTATCGGCATTATCGGCGGCGCTGATCGTAAACCAGAGCGGCGTTTCAGCCAGATCAAGTGGGGTCAGTCGTAGCTGCTGTTCATTTTGTTGTTTTAATACATAACCCAGGCTGAAGATCTCCCCCGCCAGGCCTTCTGCTCCTCCGGCATGCAGTAAGGTCAACCCTTGTTCCAGGGTATCCACGATCACCAGATTATCGGCAGACAGTCGGTCTTGCAGTTGGCTTAACAAGGGCGAATAACGCAGTACGGCAATCCGTTTATCTTTTAGCCTGGTGAGAGAACCGGAGAGCTGACTCTTTGCGGCGCTGACGATCCCCCAGTTAAGGGCGTCAAACGGCACCGCCAAAGGGTCAGGTGACGTTGCAGCGGCAATGATTTGCAGATTAATAGGAACGTCAGGGCTACCCTGAACAGGGGTTTGCAGGGCGAATGTCAGGCTAAAGCGGCTTTCAGGGAACATCGCCGTCAGCAGGTTATACCAGACACCGCGTACCTCACCCATTTCATTGATTTGCACCCACGGCGGGGGAGCATCCGGCACCACGACCTGCACGGCAATGGGCGGGGCCAGTTCCGCGTTGGGGGGATAACGCGCACTGAAAACGCTGCCGGTGGGAAGTAACCATTTTTTCTCCAGCTGCCCGGCATCCGTCTGGTTGAGCGTGGCAATACGCTGGTTAACTTCGACTATCAGATTATGTCGTGATGGCAGCGACCAGGCGTAGAAATGCAATGAAGGTAGCTTGCTGTCACTGCTCAGGACCAGGTCGGTATTAGGGGCATGTGACAGATAGCGATTGAGCAAAAACGCCGGGGCGATCAATTGATTGGCTTCACCGCGTATCAGTCGTTGAATATTCTCATGCAGATCACTGTCGCCAGGCTGGTTATCCGGCAGCGAGGGACTGACCGGGATCGCGGGAAAGCGTAACGTGGCTCCCTCGCCAGGGGGGTTGGTTTTCAATATGCTGAGTGGAAAGGCCAACAACGGATCGCTTCCCGCCAAAGAGGGCAGCGGTGGGGTTGTGGCGATCAATAAATCAATCTGTCTGAGATTTAGCGCATTCAACGCGTCTTCACGACTATTCAGACGGACCAACTGTGGCGCGGTAAATAAGATGCTGGCTTCATCGGCCAGAATGGCGTCAAAAGGGGCGGCTTCGTTGAGGAGTCCAATACGCAACGGAGCGGCGTGCGCGGCGGGTACGCACAGCGTAAACAACAGAAGGAAAACGTTAGCTGCCCAGCCCCAGGCTTTGTGCGCACTGAAAAAGTTCATAATCGTTGGTGGCCCCGAGCTTGCGCATGGCACTGTTTTTTTGCGTACTGATGGTTTGTTTGGTGCGGTTGAGCTGCTCGCCAATCTGGTTGACCGTCATGCCGCGCAACAGCAGGCGTAGTACTTCAATTTCACGTTGAGTGAGATGGGCTTCGGGTTTGCTGGTGTCACTTTGCTGTTGACGTGGACGGCGCAGGGTCCTGATAAGCTCAGTTGACAGACTGTTTTTGCTCAGTACTGCATGCACGCCATGACGGCGCAGGGCAGCCAGGAGTTCCGGGTTGCTGATCATGGTGATCACCACCACCATACTTTGTGGATAGCGACGTGTCAGACTCTGCACCATCGCCAGGCCATCTGGAGCCTTTTCTCCGGGCATACTGAGATCGGTGATAATAATGTCCACCGGTCGTTGCGCCAGTTGCGTCATCAGTTGGTCAGCGCTGGTGGCTTCATGGACGATCTCATACAGATCGTGGCGTGTTTGTAGCAGGGTACGTAACCCCAGCAGATAAACCGGGTGATCATCCGCAATCAGGACTGTTTTTTTCATAGGCACGAAGTCTCAAAAAGGGGCTGTCGCTTCTACTATATAGCAGAGATCGCGGGGAGACTGCTTCCCCCCCACACGAGATGTGACTGGCTCTGCAAGATATTTATACTGCCATCAGCACAGGAAATGAGTTAGCAGGTGATTCTTAGCAGAGTAGCCCGGGCTGATGGCCGGTTCGCTATCTGTTAATGAGAACCAATAAACCTAATCTAAATGATAAATCTGCTTTGCAAATTTATTATAAAGAGAGAGCTTGAAAAATTTGTACTTTGGAACGTTCTGCCAATATCTGTCCGAGGTAAAATCAACGACATAACCCTGGTTTTGCGCAAGCGAAATAGCTGTATTTGATGGGTGTTTGTGGTGGTCATTAAAACCGAAGCTAAAAACAAATTTTGCCTTTTTGTTTGCGGGTAAGGGGAGTCTTGCTGGTGTCAGCTTTAATGACGGTAAATGCTTTGAACCATGATGGGAGGCTATAACTGAGGTATAGCTCCATTTAAGCCAGGCCTCTTTTATTTGATAATCAGCATCTCCAGGTATGAAGACATGCATCTTGTAACCGGTCTGCTGTGTGCTGAGAATATACACAACTCCCCTGTTGTTCGAGTTTTCGTCTTTTTTCCCACAGGCGTACAAGACCACTTTGTTCGCACCCAGTGAAATTTTCCCTTCGGTTTCATGGTCAATAACCATAAAATTGTTATTTTTAACAATCTTTAAAATTGTCTCCCATACCAATAATCTTGATTCATACTCGAATGCCTTGTATAGATCCCCTTTATTTATTATGTCTATTGAGAACGGGAAATACCAATAACAATCCAGTAAAAAATTAAATTTCACATGCGTTGCAAGTTGAAAATGGTCTTCATCCCAATGAGAAAGGAAAACGACTTGTGTAGTATGCAATTGATCGTCGAACCGGTAGGTTCCATTAGTAATGACGTTCTTAGTGATGGGTGTACCATGCCCTACATCAAACAACCCCCTGGTAATACCATTGCTCGTGATCAAGCGTGACAGCGCCCCCTGTCCTATCGGTTCAGTCACTAAGTTTATGTTGCGTGATTTAATATATTGCGCATGCTTTATTTTAGATTTGTAACGAGTGGATAAAATCCTTTCCGCTACCTTATTATACAAGTAGAACTCTCTCCCCTGCATTAAATCTTCGAGCCGAAGGTCAGAAAGGTGCAAAAATGGCTCTGTCACAGGTGTTATTTTGATGTATCGGTAGCCTTCCTGAATGTTTTGAAAGTAAGCAAATATTCCGCCGTTAGCCTCTTCCTTGTTGGAAGAGGTAAGAATAAATATAAGTGGTTTTGTTCTTCTTTTAGTGGTGCGACTAAGCCAGGTCCGATTTATTTTTAGGGGCGCGTTACTATTATAAAAAATCTCTGCTCTTAAAAGCTGGATGTTGTCATGACTTTGGTTGTCTAAATCTTCTGCCAGATAACCATCAATTGTCCAGACTGAACGGGAAAACCCACCTACAGTTGTCGGTTCTTCAGATTCACGAAATTCATGCGAAACATAACCTATAAATTTGACTTCTTCCATCTGAAAACGCCTTGTCATCTGGACATAAAATCATACGCTACAACATGTTAACCGCAAATGCTCAAGATTTAGTAAACTCATCAGCATTTCCAGGACCTGTCATGCAGCGAAGATGACGTGTTTTCAGATATCAAATCGCAATATCAAACATCTGGGTTTTCGCCATCAGGCAGTAAAGCTGGCAGTCGCTTTTCACCCCCAGTTTCTCCATCGCCCGCAGTTTGTGGGCGCTGACGGTTTTGTTGCTGAGGTTCATCTGTACCGAGATATCGGTCAGTGACAACCCTTTGCACAGCATACGCAGCACATCAATCTCGCGCGGTGAGAGTTCCTGACCGGTGAGGGAGTAGTTATCACGACGGAACATCGAGTCCATCAACTCACGTTCGATATACACTTCACCGTTAAGCACCGAGCTGAGGGTGCGCAGCAGGGTTTTCTCGCAGGTGTCACGGCTGATGTAACCTTTGGCACCGGCTTCAAGCGCCAGGCGGATCAGCAGGGTGTTTTTAAACGGTGACATCACCACGATTTTCATCGCCGGGTATTTACGGCTGATCCACTTAATCAGGGAGACGCCGTCCATTCCACTGATGGGGTTCTGGGTCTGGGTAGTGGAAAGCGAGAAACCGAGGAACAGGATATCGACCTGATTGTGCGACAGCAGCGCCATCAGTTCCTGGGGTGAGGCGGTGTCGCCCAGCACGGTAAATTCGGGTTTATCAAAGCTGTCATTGGCAGCAGGTGGCATATTGGTGATCATCGACATCACGCCACGACGAATAATGGTATGTTCATCAGCAATAACGATACGGGCTTTCATGTTGCATCTCCGGGAAGTGTAAAGGTGATACGGAAGCGCTCACCTGATGCGGAGAAATATATCCGCCTGATAAAGAGGTTTCTTTAGTACGGGTAAGAAAACCATAGCCGGGATGTCGGGAGACTCCGCTGACAAGACGATTTTCTCTGCTATCAGGGGGGAGGTCGTGTCCCCCTGCTGCTGATTGCTTATTGAACAATGTCATTCTCGTGTAACGCCAGGTACGGAACCCTCTGTTGCCCGTTAAACACCGTTCGTTGCTTGTCTGAGAGTTGTTCAGGCGCGTGTGCCGGAATGAGATCGCTGCTGATGCCGGCAATCCAGGAAAACAAAGCAATAAATTGGCTGGCGCTGATGGGAGTGTCGTCGGTCAGATGTTGGTGGTCATTGCTGGTAAGGATAAACAGTGGGACATGGTAGTTTTGTCGGGCGTCGCTACCGTGGCGTACCGGCCTGTCGCTGTTGTCGATGGTCATCCCGTGGTCAGAAAAATAGAACAGCGCAAACGGCTCGCCATTCTGTGCCAGAATCTGGTGTGCCTGCTGCAAAAACGCATCGAGTTTCTGAACGGTGGCGAGATAGCAATTGACGCTTTCATGCGGAGACACGCGGAAATTGATCGGGAAGCCATTTAAGCGTGAGCAGCTATCCGGATGAGAACCAATCATATGAAGAAAAATCGCATTAGGCGTGTCGCTGTGTTCTGACACAATGCTGCGTAATGGCGACAGCAGGGCCATATCGTCCGAATGATTGCTATTGTAATCACCTTTTTTAAAGAAGTTTCTGTGGTTAGCCCTGCTGGAGATGATCGTGGCGGGTGTATCAGTGTCACTGAGAAAACCCTGATTAGATAGCCAAAACGTATTAAAGCCGGCCTTATTTGCCAACGCCACGATGCTGTTGTTTTCCTGGGCGTTGACACCATCGGTTAGTGCGAGCGTACGGGGTAATGACAACCAGGTGTTTGGTGCGGTTGAGATATAATCAGTGAAGAAGGTTCCGGGAACAGTATTTAACCACGGCGTGGTGTTATGTTTGTAACCGTAAACAGAGAGATAATCTCGGGTGACACTCTCACCAATCACCACCACGACATTTTTATATTTTATCTTGCCGCTGATAGTGTGAAAATCATCAGGTGTCATAAGCGATTGCGTGAGTTTATCCAGTTCTGCGCTGACCTGTTGTACGTGAGTGATGGTGGAAAAGATGAATCGCTTGGGCCAGGAGTTGATGTTGATTAATATAAACGCAATGAAATATACCGCGCGATATTGGGTGTTGAAGTCTTTGCCATACTTGAAAAATAAACCAACTGCACAAACGGCGAAAAATAGAAGAAACCATGCTGTGACGCTGACACCCCTTACAAACTCCAGACATTCCAGCTGGTTAGTCTGGAAGACTGAGGCAACGTAACTGTAGTCAATTTTGCCAAAGCTGTAACCGACAGGTATGTAAAGGGAAATGGCTAACAAGACCAGGCAGGCCAGGATGAGGGTAAGTAGATTCTTTCTGGCAAGCAGTAGTAGGGTGAAAGTTAATAGAGTATTAGCATTGCCTGGATATCCTGTGGCGGCAGGAATAATGACAGAGGCAGTCGTGGCCGGGATAACCCATTTTAATTTTTTTATGTATTTCGATGTCTGACTCGCAGCATTAACTGTCTTCCCTGACATGATCATCTTACCTGGCATAATTAAATAAAAGTCGTCTTGCTAAACGATAAAAACTACGCGGAGTTATTTAAGAGTTAAATGATCGAGGTGGGAATTATTTCTGATAATGAAATGAGAAGATAAAGCATAATTAAGGTCGGTTTTTATACCGACCTGATTAAAGCGGATTAAATTACCTCATCGAAAATCTGTGCGACCGTCATCAGACAATACAGCTGACAATCACTTTGCACGCCCAGCTTTTCCATGGCATGAATCTTGTGTGCACTGACGGTTTTATTGCTTAGCCCCATCCGACTGGAGATCTCGGGTTGTTCCAGGCCTTCATACAAGCTGCGTAATACGTCGACTTCACGAGGCGATAAAGGTTGGCCAGCCAGAGAGCCGGTTTTATGCAGCAATATCGCGTTCATCAGGCCGCGCTGAACAAAGACTTTGTTGTTCAGCAGTGAACGCAGCGTGTTTTGTACCGTTTTCTCACAGCAGTCGCGACCAATGTAGCCCATTGCTCCGGCTTCCAGCGCCATCCGTACCAGCAGGGCATTTTTATAGGGTGAGATCACCACCACCTTCAGCGTGGGATAGTGCTCCCGCAGCCATTCGAGCAGGGTGCCGCTGCCATTGCCCACCTTTGCCAGCGAGAAACCAAGAAAAAGAATATCGACCGGATGCTCGGCCAGCAGCGTCAGTAGCTGCGACAGTGAGTCTGCATGACCCTGAAGGGTAAAAACCGGTCGGGAAAAAAAGTCTCCGCCCAGCGGTGGCAGTTGATGGATCATTGCCATCAACCCGCGGCGGACCAGAATGTGCTCATCAGCAACAACAATACGTGCTTGCATAACTATCAAATCGCAATATCAAACATCTGGGTTTTCGCCATCAGGCAGTATAGCTGGCAGTCGCTTTTCACTCCCAGTTTCTCCATCGCCCGCAGTTTGTGGGCGCTGACGGTTTTGTTGCTGAGGTTCATCTGTACCGAGATATCGGTCAGTGACAACCCTTTGCACAGCATACGCAGCACATCAATCTCGCGCGGTGAGAGTTCCTGACCGGTGAGGGAGTAGTTATCGCGACGGAACATCGAGTCCATCAACTCACGTTCGATATACACTTCACCGTTAAGCACCGAGCTGAGGGTGCGCAACAGGGTTTTCTCGCAGGTATCACGGCTGATGTAGCCTTTGGCACCGGCTTCAAGCGCCAGGCGGATCAGCAGGGTGTTTTTAAACGGTGACATCACCACGATTTTCATCGCCGGATATTTGCGGCTAATCCACTTAATCAGGGAGACGCCGTCCATTCCGCTGATGGGGTTCTGGGTCTGGGTAGTGGAAAGCGAGAAACCGAGGAACAGGATATCGACCTGATTGTGCGACAGCAGCGCCATCAGCTCCTGGGGTGAGGCGGTGTCGCCCAGCACGGTGAAGTCGGGTTTATCAAAGCTGTCATTGGCAGCGGGTGGCATATTGGTGATCATCGACATCACGCCACGACGAATAATGGTATGTTCATCAGCAATAACGATACGGGCTTTCATGTTGCATCTCCGGGAAGTGTAAGGGTGATGCGGAAGCGCTCACCTGATGCGGAGAAAGATAACCGCTTGATAAAGAGCATTCTTTAGTACAGGTCAGAAAAAGGAGCGGGGCGCTCCGGTATCTTATTTTTTGGAGGAGAATATGTGGGTGCTTTTATTTGCCGTGCTGGGCGCGGTGATAGGCAGTTTTTGTAATGTGGTGATCTATCGGCTGCCACGCATCATGCTGGGGCAGACGCTAACACTCTCGTGGCCAGCGTCGCATTGTCCCTATTGCCAACAGCCAGTGAAACCCTGGCACAATGTTCCGTTATTTAGCTGGCTGCTGCTGCGTGGTCGTTGTGCTCATTGCCAGCAAGCGATCTCCTGGCAATATCCGCTGGTGGAAGCGCTGATGGCGCTGCTTTATGCGTTGGTGGTGTGGCAACAGGGGGTGACCAGTCAAAGCCTGTTTGACCTGCTGATGATTTCGCTACTGGTGCCGCTCTTGTTTATCGATCTGCAAACCCAGCTGTTGCCAGACCGTCTGACGTTACCGCTGTTAGTGCTGGCGTTGTTATTCGCCGTCAGTGGGAAGGGCGTGACGGATTTTACCGCTGCGGCTCTCGGCGCAGGGATAGGATTTGGGCTGCCCTGGTGCCTTTCGCTGGTGTTTCGCTGGTTGCGCGGCTACGACGGCATGGGGATGGGCGATATGAAGCTGTTTGCCGGATTGGGGGCATGGCTTGGGGTGCAGCCGCTACTAACGTTGTTCAGTGTCTCTTCACTGCTGGCGATTGCCTCAGCGGTATTATTCCTGCGAATTAAAACCGACCAGCCATTTGCCTTTGGACCTTATCCAATCATTGCGGCGATAGGCTGGGTGCTGATTTATCGTTAATCGCATAAAGTTAATATACTCACCGTTCTCCAGGTTAACGTTTTTCGTCGGTAACGGGTGAGAGAAATATCATAGTATATTCACAATGAAATCCCTCTTATTGCTAAATAATAATGAAGTCATCCAAAAATGAAATAAGAGGTTCTCATATGAAGAAGATATTGTACAGTCTCGCATTAATCGGCGCGGTAGGAAATATGATGCCCGCTTCTGCTGCCGAAGTCAGTCTGATGGTGGCAAAATGTAATGTAACAGACAAAAAATGCGCGCCGCCAACACCGATCGTTGAACAATGGCCTGGACTGAAAGGCACGCCTGCTGCAAATATTGTTAATGGCGGCATCGATCCGCAATCAGGTTATATCACCTTATTCTCAGGTCTTTCAGTCGGTTTATTCAATCCTGGAATAGATAAATATTATCATGTCAGTGATGGCGTTTTTACTTCAGCCCCTGAATTCCTGCAAAAGGAAGGGGCTGATGCCGTTTTCGATGGTATTAACAATCGGAGTGTTTATGTGAAAAATGACACTGCCGTTTATTATGGTGGGACACAAGGGACATGGTGGACCCCACAAAGTTTGGCCATTATGTTTCCTGGTCTGGCTGGGACAATTTTCTCTGGCAACATTGATGCTGCCGTTCCAGTGCCGGGCACCGAAAATGAACGGATTTTTCTGTTCGCCGGAGGTTATGTTGCAACGTTGAACCTTAATACGCGTCAGTTTGATGGTGAACCCAGGCCAGTTACTGAGGTGTTCTCCGGTTTATGGGAAGCCTGGCGGGGCGTATATGGCGCCTTCAGCATCGGGGATGATGTTGTCTATCTCTTCTCTTACCTGCCTCAGGCTAAATAAGTCACAGTAAAAAAGGATTTTGACATGAAACAATATCTGGCGAGTCTGGCACTGTGTGGTGCCCTGAGTTATACCCTACCTGTTTATGCGGCAGGGGTGGATTACCTGGTTGCCATATGCAGTTCGGTCAGCAACCAGTGTGAAACCCCAATCCATGTCATCGATAAATGGCCGGTGTTGAAAGGCACTCCGTTTGCCAGCGCGATTAATGGTGCAATCGACTTTGAAATCACTGAGGGTAGTATTTATTCCGGTACTAATCTGGCGGATTTTGTTCCTTCCACGGGGCAATACTTGTTTATCAGTGATGATATCTTCGCTGAAGCGCCTGAGTTTTTGCGTCAGGGGGCTGATGTCATCTTCAATCTTCCCAGGACAACAGCATTTCTATCTGGCGGTTCCATCTTCATCAAGAACGATACTGCTGTTGTCTACCATGCTAACTGGAAAGAACCACAAAAAACTACCGCGATGTTTCCTGGCCTTAGCGGCACGCTATTCGCCAGGAAAATAGATGCCGCGATGCCAGTCCCCTTTACTGAAAAAGAGAAAACCTATCTTTTTTCTGGAGGATACTTTGCGGTACTGAATGCCAAAACCGGCCAGCTGGAAGGAAATCCGCAAAAAATAAGTGATGTCTGGTCAGGATTGCCGGCAGACTACCATGGTGTTAAGGGCGGCTTTGTCGCGGATAATAATGTCTATCTGTTTCTCCATAAACCACAAGGCGGTAGTGTCACGCCGCAGTAAATAAATACGTCGCCTGGCTGGCGTTGATTTATCGATAATGGCGCCATCCAGCGCCATTATGTTTCCATTGCTTATTCCGCATTCACCCGCATTGAATAGGGTTTATTGAAGTTGAGGTATTCACCGTTATCCGCTTTAACATTTTTTAAATGGGTATTGCTGACATAGTGCGTGAAGGTCGCTGTTCGTCCATAGGAAAGGTTACTCCAGTCGGAGAGCGTCACGGAAACCCCTTCGTCTGCTTCAACGTAGACTTCCGCGCCCTTAATCCAGGCAGGTAATTCATAGCCCGCATTACCGCCAGCCGGCAGACAGAATTGTTGGCTGGTGGTGATTTTGACAATACATCCCAATGGTGTCTCGCTGGTTACGACGCGCATCGACGCGGGGCGCGAGAAATCGAGGAACTCGCCATTATCGGCTTTGACATGTTTTAGCTGCTCATTGACCACCGTGCCGTTAAATGTGGCGGTCCGGTTATAGGAGAGGTTGTCCCAATCAGAAAGGATGACGGATGTGCCATGATCAGCCAGAACATACACGTTGTTTTTATAGATCGAGCTGGGTAACGAATAAGCCTTTTTCTCGCCAGGCAACATGCAATATTTCTCGCCACTATCAAGACTGACAATACAACCATTATTATTCCGGCCGAGATGGTCAATCGACCAGCGCTGGTTCGCCGCACCGGTACATTGCAGTAGCGCCACTTTATTATTGGTGCCGCGGTCGGTCAGGCATATATCAGTTTTCATTTTTTTGATCTGCCCGCCTCTGCTGATGTCCCAATGGAAATTCGGGCTGGTATGATCACAGGTGCGTAGCGCAAGATCCCCCATGTCAGGTTCGCTGGATGCCAGGCAGTAATTATCCCTTATTTCCAGACTGCCGGCCTTTGAATACACCCAGCCGCTTTCCCCCCGGACGGTGCAGGCTTGCAGCGACAGACTCGCCGCTTCGCTGATCGAATCAGCTGTCAGGCATCCTTGATCTGCTTTGCTTTCCAGTAAACCGCGCAAGGAGTTACCCAGCCCATTGCGCTGCACCGGACCGCTGTCCAGAACTGCAACGCTGGAAAAGTCCTTACAGTCATCAACGATACCGCTATCAGCAACCTGACCCTGCCAACGATTTCCGCCTGAAATACCGATGGGAAATGAAAATTGTACCGAACTATAAGGCTGACCCAGGCATGTGGCGCGATCGCTATTCCATTCAAAATACTCGGTCCAGCTTTGCAGATAGGTTGTGAGCTGGTTGGCAGTGGTTTTGACACTGCCCAATTCAAATTCTTCAACGGTGCCATCTGGTTGTGTTGCCACGACGCTACCGGTAAACCAGCCCCCACCTGTATGCTCTACATTGAACTTATAACTTCCACCTGTGGTCCAGAAGTGATTAAGACGACAACTGTAACCGGCTACGCCTTCAGTGAAGGTGACGCAGTAGGAACCGGCGCTACCGGCCTTCGCTTCCGTAGCATTCCAGACAGAAAATAAGAAATGTCGTTCCTTTGGATCGACATCATTGCTCTGCATGCCAATATAACCGTACTCAAAATTAGTATTAAAGCCGAACTGATTTGACCAAAAAAGATCCGCAGCAGCACCGGGGTCGCGGTTAACATTCAGCGTAATATTGAAAGAATCAAATCCCGCCGGGGGGTTAGAATAGGTAAAGTTTGAATGGGAACCAGGGGTGTGGCCAATAGCGAGGGCAGAGGCAGAGGGAAGAAGTAATGTCAGGCAGGATAGCTGTAGTATTTTTTTAAACATAACAACTCCATTCGTAAATAAGAGACATTGAGGGGCGATGCCGAAAATTCACAGTACATCGCTTAACTCGTCAGAATTAAGTGACAGGGTATTTAATAAATAGGGGTGTACGCCATAAGACAACCTGAATATCTCGATAATCTCAGGTTGATATATGAGGGTTTTCATATAATTACTACCTGGGGGGGGTGAAAATCAGCCGACTTTGATCGGGGGTGGGCAGGAATTTCCCACCTCGCCTTACCACATTTCATAAATTCAGAGAGAAATCTCCTGCAGAGGACTTCGATATACTTCTCTTGTTTTTACTTAATGAAAAATTCAGAGGAAATTTTGAAAAAGCTCACCTTATCTTTACTTATCGGCACCGCATTATTAGCGCAGGGCGCTCAGGCGGCTGATCAGCAGCGCGCGATCAGTTATTTTACCTCCTGGAGTTCCAACGAATTTACTGCTGAACACCTTAAGCAGAGCAAAATGGACACCTTTATGCTGTCTTTTGGTCGCTGGGACACTTCGGGAAATATCTCAACATCTGATGAATTACTGAAGTCAGATTATGCGCCAGAACATATGGCGCCAACCTATATTGCATGGACTCAGACTAAATTTGCCAATCCGAACACCAAAATGATGCTGGCGTTCGGCGGTGAAACTTTCGAATATATGTGGTCAGACTTAGCCAGCGAGACGAACCGTGAGAAGATTGCTCAGGGCATGGTTAAGTTGTTGAATACCGGTTTCCCGGTATACAAAAAGAACATGCAACCGAGTGAAATGGCCGGTGAATGTTCGGCGACCGACTGGAACGGCAATTGTGATATGACCAGGTATCAGCGTGCCGGTACCGTTTATCTGGACGGTATTGACTTCGACTACGAAAAACAGGCACGTCTGACACCGGAAGAGAATGACCATCTGCTGAAACTGGCGCAGCGTGTCAAAGCGTTGCTGGGTGCCAACAGCAATAAAATCCTCAGCCTGACCACCTACCATGTGGGTGCGGATCCGGTCAGTTGCCTGGAAAATAAAACCCCGGATTGTTCTTTCAACGGAGGATCTATCCACTTTGGTGAAGTGTTGAACCTGCTCCAGCAAAGTAAAGGTGTGTTCGATTTCTATAACGTCATGGCTTATGACGCGGGTCATAATTTTAAATATGATGTGGCTATGCGTAACTACGCTAACGCAGTTGGCGACAAATCTAAAATCGTGATGGGCCAGACCATTAACAGCCAGTGGGGTGAGGGTGATATTCGTTGGGTAGAAACGCGTGCAAACAACGTCGCCCGTGCGGAATGGCAGGCGGCCAATAATTATGGCGGTTTCTTCGTCTGGACTCTGGGTCGTAATGACCAGGAAATGCGCATTAACGATCAGATTGCCTACGTTGCAGAGATGAAGGATGCAGCCGATCGTGGTAATGGTGGTGTGATTGACAAGGCTCCAATCGCACAAGCTCGTTATCCCGCGGTTATCACTGGCGCATCAGATTATGTTGAACTGGATGGTTCTGCCTCTTCCGGTCCGGAAGGCAGTGCACTGACTTACAAATGGGAACAGGTTTCTGGTCCGACAGTGACACTGATGAACAGCGATCAGGTGAAAGCGTCCTTCTCGTTGAACAACCCGGTGCAGGATCAGACGTTGCGGTTCCGTCTGACGGTCAACGATGGTGCGAAAGATTCCGCCCCGTATGAATTCAATATCCAACACAAAGTGCAAAATGACGAAGAAGTGGTAGATCAGGCACCGATTGCCAGCATCACCGCTACACCGACTGCGCTGAAAGAAGGGCGTGTCACCCTTGACGGCTCCGCTTCTTCCGACCTGGAAGGTGCAGAACTGACCTATAAATGGGAACAGATTGCCGGTACCCCGGTACAACTCAACAACGCGGCAAGCGTGCAGGCAAGTTTCGATTTAGGTAAAACGGCTAAGTCGGAAAGCTTGCAGTTCCGCCTGACGGTTAACGATGGCAAACAGAATTCTTTACCGAGCGTCGTGAACATTCAGCATCTTGCCAGCAACGAAGAACAACCAGGTGGGAACACCGGTTGGGAATTGGGTAAAGCCTATCAGGCCGGTGATAAAGTACAGGGCCGTGATGGTAATACCTATGAATGTCGCGCTGATCACGGTCGCAACGGTTGGTGTGGCCTGGCAAGTGCCTACGAACCTGGCATGGGTTGGGCATGGCAGGAAGCCTGGACTATCGTTAAATAAGTCAGTTGTAGTAAGGTTTATAAAATTAATCCCCCGTTAACCGAGCACCGGTTAGCGGGGTTTTTTATGGTGAAATCGGTCAAGTTGGCTATGGTAAAAGAGGAAGTAAAGAACGTTTAATAAATGGATCATATATAGGGAACATTGAATGGGTACTGATTATTTTCAACACCGTGTTAATTCGTGGGAGTTTAATAATAAAATCCACTTAAAGAGATACCAAAAAGTTAACCGGGTCACCGAAAATGTCACCGGAGCGTTAAATGATATCAAGAATCAAACGGAGGCGTTCACTCCTCATTCCAATACCCGGAAACGTGATCCACTCCCCATGTTAAAAACAGACACATGGGACAAACTCCTGCTGACAGGCCTTTATGCATCGACAATCAATCTTACGCCACTTCTGACCAATATCCAGGCCACGGACAGGATTCAGGCAGTAAGCCTTTTGTCACCACTCGCGGCAGAACAGCATCAACCCGTTGGACTCTTACAACCCATACCCATACGGGAGAAAAGGGAAAATATCCCTGAAACTTTCGAGTTATTGAACGCACGGGCAGATGCGTTGCATGCCTGTGGCGGCAAATATCAGGAACGGATAAATGAAATGCTCGAACCCATACCTCAGATATCTGATGAAATTATCCATTGTGGCAGAGTGTTTAATACCATCAGGATAGCCATACAAGAGCAAAACCTTTCACTTACCAATATTAATAGTACCATGTGCATGGCGGAATGTCCGGCAACGATGCGGGTGTTACTCAGCGATATTGATGTCTATCGTACGAAAGTGGCTGAATTAGATACCATGCTTACCCAACTGAATGACTCACTTATCACCTACGATGACAGAAAAATCAGAAAATCCATACTGGATAAAAGAATAGCGCTTAATGCTGCCATTGAGCAACTTGAGACGTTAAGTAATCGATGTATCGTGATGGCAAATAAGGCCGCTATCATCCAGAACAAGTATCAACAAGTCTCAAACAATATTGTCTTTCATTGTGATGATTTGCTGAGTGGACGGTTCAGATTGCCGGATTTTGATATCAATGCCTCCGATCCATCATATTATTTGCTAATGGATAATATCAATAAGGTGAGGGTTATAAAGGGCAATATCGATGTGCTGGAGATGCAGGTTAGAAATCAGCTCAGCATATTAGCAAGAAGGCCAACGATTTCCTGAAAATAGCCTGCGCCATCGGCCATTCATTGGCTGGCTGGTGCGGCCATCAGGGATTCGAATTAACTCATTACTCACTCAGGTATATATTGAATATCTGTTCTATCAGATATATGCAAAAGCAGATGCATATCTTGAAATCACAATTCCCACCACAAAATATCATAAAATCTCCACGCTGAATTGCCTACAATCACTGCCGTTTTTCCTGCTTCCAGGCGAATGTCTGGTCCTTAAAATATCAGCAATTTGATAACAATGGAATAATAATGCCGATTGCTTCAGTTGATTCAGCCAGGTCCCGGGCTTTAACTAATCCTGAGTTGAATGGTAAAGAATTTAAGTCAAAAAAAACTGACTTTAAACAAAATTACTCACAGGCTATGTTCAGAAACACTATGGATGGGTTCAAGATTTCATCAAATTCCGTCCCATCCTCTCCTCAAAGTGTTAATGAATTAAAGCCGGTAACGTTAGGACAGAAAATTCTCGCGATAAGTGCAGTATTGCAGACTATCAACTTTCCGAATATCGCCGTGTCAGCAATAAATTCTTCTGCATCGGCGGTATCTACAGTGGGAGCCAGCAGCGAGACGGCAAACATATTTATGTCACCCGTGGAAAAGGGGATGGCCAAACTCTCCAGATTAAGGCATCAAAGATATAAAAGAGATCACAAGTTAAAAACCGGACCACAACGCGAGAGCTACAATAAAATGCGCCGATGCGTCAGTGGTGGGCAAAGAATCGTGGCTGGCTTTGTCAGCAAGCTTCCGGATAAATCCAGTGAACATCAGCTTTGTAGCACGGTGTATGATACTAACAGAATACTTAATGCTGATTTAGATCTGCACTTAACCTTGAGCAGTGACACAACCTGTCTGTGGGAGTGTCATATTACATCTGGTCAGGTTAAAAACAATCTGATTACGCTGTCGCGTGCACGGATTGAGTTGCAACAGGCAGAAATAGCCAGCGGTGATGATCAACAGAAGAAAACGATTCATCAGTATCTGGAAACTCTCGACCAGGCTATCAATAATGCAAAACAAGTCACCGATAGATGTGAAAATTTGAAAAAGACAGAAAAGGAATTTATTGCTGATTACGATCAGCAACAATATAAGTTTGAATTAAACTGTGCGCCTTTATTCAACATTGAATGGCCAGATTTACCGGGGATGCCCAATAATCCGGGATATTATGGGGCACAGGAGATACTCGATTTAACACGAGAATTAGTCGGTAAACTTGAGGTCAGGGCGTCGGAAGCCTATAACAGGCTGCCGAGCGTAGAACTTGTACCCGTGCCGGGTAGAATTCCAATACTTATGGCGCGTGCCACTCCTCAGCAGGATTAATATTTATCGGACATGATAACGGGTATTTTTCAGACAGGTTTTAACAGGGGAATACCTGGAAATGATTACTGAACAATACCGTTATGTCCGTGAAGGGCAGCGAGCGATAAAATCATCCTTCCGGCAAATTAAAACAGTGCCGCAGCAGCATTGGGTGGGTTACCTGCCCGGCCTGGAAATTCGTATCGCCCGCAGCAGTCGAGAGCTGACGGCAAAACGACAGGTGGTGATGCTCAACCAGGTTTGTATTGACCAAGGGTGTTCGGGGAAACCCGAACATGGGCTGCGGATCCAGGTACGCTTCAATACCACTGACCAAAGCGGCAGTCATACGCTGGAGCTGAATGTACAAGGTAAAATCCTGAGTCACGAAGTTTATTATCCCTGGGGCGGCACGGCGAGCTGGCGCGTTAGTCATCGGAACCCTGGAGCAGGAAAAATCCGGCGCTATGCGGGTAAAGAGCGGGATGCCAGCGGGTTGGTTTACTATGGTTATCGCTATTATGCCCCCTGGCTGCGGCGCTGGATCAATTCCGACCCTTTGGGCAATGTTGAGGGGGAAAATACCTATCGCTTTGTGCGCAATAACCCCATGACGCTGCGCGATAACGATGGGCGAATGGCGGTCAGCGATCAAGAGGTTTATGCAGCGAATGCTTATGCAGACTTTGTTTACCATCACAACACTTCGAAAACCGCTAGCCACGGTGTACAGGCTACTGAGATGGAGCTGCAAGTCATCAATCGCATGCATCAGACCGGCGACCCTCGTTTTAGCCGGTTATCCCGGCAGGGTCAAAACAGCGGGATTAAAGCGTGTAAAAGTGGCATGGCTGCCTTTATTTTTCATGAAGCGGCAAAGGACGACAAACCGGAACGCTATGTGGTCAGCATTGGCGGCACCTCTTCAGGAAGCTACGCTTCGAAAAATTTGACTGCACGCATGTGGAAAAACCGCTCGATATGGCGCAGGCAGATGTCGGCCAATGTGGCGAATTTCTTCGGCAACGTTCCGCAAACCTATAAAGATGCTGATGAATTGGTTAATGCCCTGATGAAAGAAGTTCCGGTAAAAACAGCCGTGACCATTACCGGGCATTCGCTGGGGGCAGCAGCCGCGAGCTATGCCGCGGCACGTAATTTTTCCCGTGGATGGCCAGTGAAAATGGTGGGTTTCTCGCCAGCCCAATTAGGGCGCGGTGCAAGGCAGGGGGCGTTGAGTGGCCTTGATATGCAGGAGCAGGAATTACTGGAGCAACATATGCGACTCATTTACCTGGATGGGGACCCGGTCCCGGTTTGCTGCGCCAGAAAGGGCGGGCATCTTGTCCCACCAATGGTATTACCACGATTACGCGGTCAAAGCACACTGAGCTTGCATGTCGACTTCGCCTCACGCATCAGCACAGAGTTCCGGTCATAGCGACCTTATGTAGCGGCGGGATCATTGCGCCGCTACATAATTAAGCAAGGCTTCAGGCGTTGAGTTGTTGCAATTCGCGTTCGGTCAACCCGGAGGCTTGCAAAACGGTTGCGAGATCAAGTTTCATGGCGAGTAAACGGCGTGCAGTGCTCAGCTTTTCCTCCTTAATGCCTTGCTCGATACCTTTCTCGAAACCCTCTTGCATACCTGACTGACGTGATTCCTGTCGCCATTCTTGTTCAATCGTCATAATGTGCTCCCTGAGTTGCGGATTGCCCTGGGTCAGTGCTTCGATAAATTTGTCGCGTGAAGCGGTTTCACCGGTTTGCAGGATGTAGCGAACTGCCGCCACCATTTGCTCATCGGTATTGTACTTCAACGCAAATAATGTCGCCAACGGGTCGAGAATTTCCTGCAAGTCTTTACGGCGTACATGCTTTTGCAGGAATTCAAGAAGCGCCAAACTTTCATGCGTCAGAATCTCTTCATCGGAGACTACCGTGATGTCGATAAGCGGAAAGGGGCGGGAAAATACTTCTTTCGCCAGTGTGGGGTTGTGTAGTACATCCAGCCAATTCATCGAATGAGGGTAGGGGCTACTTTTGCCATGATAAAAAAGGAAAGGCACCACTAACGGAAGCTCATCATGACCTTCATCAAGATGGCGCTGCATGGTCGCAATGGCATAGCGCATCATTCTGAATGCCATGTGCTTATCGGGGGTGCTTTGATGTTCAATCAGGCTGTAGACAAAACCCTGACCACAATCGGTCTCCATCGAAAAAAGGACATCGGAGTAAAATGCGCTCAGATCATTTTCGATAAAACTCGTCGGCACCACTTGCAAACTTTTTAAATTACAATGTGAACGTATTTTCTCGGGAAGATACGTTTCAAGGAATTTTCTGGCGGTCGGTAAATAAGTCAGGTGTTTTTTGAAGAAAGCGTCATGTGGTGTTGCTGTTGCATTCATTGTGCCTTTTCCCTTGGTTGTTTTAATTCCGGCTGAGGCTATCATGATGGTTTGAAATAAATAAGTCGTTAAAACCCTATTGGTTGAAGTGTGATCAGGGATAATATGCTGGACGAGAGTTTTGTTTTTTCTAACAGGTTCAACTTACATTGTTGTGCTGTTATCCATTGATTCAGAGAAGGAAAGGGTGGCTTTTTGAGTTTTTTATCTGCAAACAGAAATAAGCTGTTCGATTTAAAAGAGGTTGTAGAAATTAAAATTATTATATTTTGACGTGCGTCGCAAACAAAATACTTTTTGTTGCAGCGTTTTCATGCGCCAGCAGGTATGACGGAAATATAAAACCCGCCTGAATGCAGGCGGGTTTGGATTTAAAACAGATTTGGATGCAGCTGATAATGCAAAACGTAGTAACTGGCATAGGCGAATAATGTCAAAAATACCAGTGTAGCAATAAATGCGGCGGTACTGCCCAATGCTGAAGCAATGGGTAACGTGCGTCGAGGGGTAAAGGTGATGGCAAGCAACGGGACGATAAACAGGAAATGACCGACAAAATCTATCAACCCAAAGGGGATCAGTGCCGCCACCACAAAGAAGGCCATCAATCCGATAGCGGCATATCCGGCAAGTTTTCCGGTCAGGATATGCCACGCACAGCAAAATTCGACAAAGCCACAGCCTCGAACGAAGAATTCCCAGTCCATACCCATCGCCAGCCAGGGGCGCTCTTTTAACAGCTGGAAGAACAGGTCGGGCTGCATAAACTTCTCAATCGCTCCCCATAAAAATGAGTAGCACAGCACCAGTCGCAGCAGTTCAATCTCCTGTCCACTCTCTCCTTTTTGCCGCACGCTTTGCATAATCAAATAGAACGCAGTGCCGATAAACACCAGGTAATCCAGCATATGGAAGGTGCCATACAGCTGCACGGCATAGCTATACAGGAACAGGATGCCCAGCCCGGCGATAAAGCTACTGCGGCGGTGAAAGGCGGTTACGCCGATAATAATATGGATGTAACGCAGCAGCGGGTTATCCGTCACCAGTTCCGGCGTCAGCATGATGTAGGGAAAGCCCGCCGACAGACCGAGAAAAAACAAACCGGTGCCATAGCGCATGATATCGGGCACAAAACTTTGCAGGATGGAGAGTTTATCCTGCCACTCTGGCCGGTCAACCGGCGAGGTCCATTCACGATCCAGCCATGAGGTGATATAGATAACCACCACCGATAACGCCGTTAACCACCATATTTGAGGTTCTCGGATAATGGCATATAGCGACTCCGGTTCTTTGGTGGTGTCAAATTCGACAAACCATTTAACATGGGCATAGGAAATAAGCGGAACGGCTAGAAGAAGGGTTATGGCTGCGAGCAAGCGATTTTTCATGATTATGACCTTTACGCAACGTAGGGGAGAAATTTAATTATAGTGACTACCCTGTTTTCTGATATTTTTTTGTCAGGCTAAAGTTAGCTTGCTAATGAATTTGTGCCTGATAAACGCAGCGCAGTCTGCTGGTGGATTTATAATATCGGATATTCAGATTTATATCAGATGATGAGATCATTACCTTGTGTTTTTTGGCTATATTGCGATGAGTGATTTTTAAAGAGGTCTTCATTTAAAAGGAGAACAATGATGCAGGTTACAGATGTGATTTTTGTGTCGTCAGTTAGATCAATGTTGACCGCTGTTGGTCGGGTTTTTCTTTAGGGAAAAATATTATTAAGGTAGAAAATAGCAATGTTCAACTCGTCTCTCAGGAACATAAAGAAAATAATGTTAAATTAGCAGTGCACCGAGACATTTCCGAAATAATAAATAGGCGTGAGGGGGAGGGCAATCAGCATTAATTGATACGGTTGAAAGGCTGAAGTTGGTTTGCGGTAAGGTCGTTTTGCTCTCAGATGAACAGAAAAATGATTTTGTAGAGAAAGGATTTCCTGAATCAAAAATTAAAAGATTAACCTCCACATGAAGACCAGGTGGATGAGGTTGGACAATATTTTGAGTGAGATTAAAAATTCTGGCAGAGTATTTTTTCGCGAAAATGAAATAAGAATGCACCTGGCTCCTTATGTTAGTGTTGAAAATCTGAAGGAATACCAGTCTGAATGCGAAAATCTAAAGCTCCCGCCGCAAAGTCTTATCGAATTACAGAGGTTCGCTACAGGAAATAAAACCCAGCTTGATGTTCTTCTGGGTGATGGGACCTCGATTTTTGCGTATTTTAACATGCCAAATAATCGGACTTAATCTGAGCATGGCAAATATTGCCTGTGGCAATTTCACTTGTCACAGGCCGCAGGCAGTGGTGCCGTTAAATCGCTTTTCACCACAAACTTCCAGTCTTCATAGGTCTTCGCTTCGGCAAAGTCGGTCGCGTCTTTCGCAAAGCCGGTTTTCCGCAGCGGAATGCCTTCACTCTGAGTGGCGACACCCAGCCATCTGCCATCGGCATCCAGGATCATTTTCCAGTCTGATTTTTGTGTCAGAGGATCGCGGTAATGCTGGCGCAGATGATGTACCGGTTTTGACCCGCGCCGGTCCTCAAGCAGTTGCTCGAACCGGGTGGGATAGCAACCGTTCCCAACTGCGCGGTAAGCCGTGATGGCTGCGCGGATCTGCTCGCCGCGAAACAGCAACTCGGTTTCCTGCTGTTGACGATGGCGCGTGGTCACTTCATCGGTACTTTTTAGCAGCGACAGCGCAAGCACTGACAAGCCAATCAGCAGCAACAGGTAGGAAAATCCCCCTTGCTGCTGGTGTAAATCAGTTGTCGAAGGCTTCATCATCATGCTGCTGCTCCTGGTTGCCCAGCGATGGCGAGTTGACATCGATCACCTGACCGGCTTCATCGGTGACGGCTTCCCAATTGTCACGTCGGTTGGTTACCGGATCGAGTGGCATCTGCCGCAGATAACCGGCCTCAACCAGCTCATCCAGGGCGTACGGCCCAATCACCCGGTCGCGGCGGAAATTATCAATCGCGCTGCGCAACGTGTTCAGGTTGTGCTCCAGCACCACCTGTTTTGAGCGGTCGATCTGCGAAAAGAAACGCGGTGCGACTAGCGTCATCAGAGTGGCGATAATGGTCATCACCACCAGCAGCTCAATCAGCGTAAAACCTTTTTCACCATTGCGCATAGGGCACCCCGTTACGTCCCGTGGCTCCACTGCTGGAGCTGATATCATAAACATCTTTACCGCCGCTAAACTCTCCAGGCGGTTGATCGGCGGCGCGCAGGCGCCAGGTTTCTTCATCCTTGCGACCTTCGCATTCGCACATCGGGTCGCGTGGGATGCGGCGTAAAAAATAGATTTTTGTGCCGTTGGGCGATTGTTTATCGACCACACCCTCCACCAGCACGCTAAGCGTGGGTGGATAGCCGGATGCATCGGATTTTTTTTCAATGCGATCGTCAGCGGTGGCCTGTTTGTAACTGTCAATGGCGGTGCGGATCTCGCGCAGTGCGATGCGTAACGCGTCTTCCTGGCGTTGCTGATGATAATGTTGCACCAGTGGGGTCGCGGCCGCAGCCAACGTCCCCATCAGCGCGAGGGTTACCATCATCTCAATCAGAGTAAACCCACGTTGCCGTTGCATTACTCCTCCCCGGCAGCAGCCTGCTGGCCCTTAACCGCAGGTGAAGGTAAACCGGCAGAATGGTCAGGGAACTGTGCTGGCGGTGCCAGACGCGGCGCATCAAAATGTGGTGTGACCTCTGCGGGCATCGGACCGCGTAATTGCAGGCTTTCACCCGGCAATTCGTCGGTACCCATTTCGATGGTGCTGACGTGGCTGCCCGGCAGATCGAGGTTGCGGTCGATGGTTGGGGTGATCAGCAGAATAATTTCGGTACGTTTTTTATCGTCTGATTTGCTCTTAAACAGACGACCAACGCCCGGAATTTTACTCAGGTAAGGCACGCCATTATCGGTATCGACATTATTCTGTTTAACCAGGCCAGCCAGCATCTGCGTTTCACCATTGTTGCTGCTCAGCACAGTATTGGCCTCGCGGCTGTTGGTGCTGTAGTAAGTCGCGCCATTTTTGGTCAGCGGCGCACCCAATGTGCTCAGGACGAACTTCACATCCATCGAGATGTTGTCATCCATGCTGATGTCTGGCGTCACCTCCAGCTTCATACCCACATCCTGATATTCCACTTTCTCTTGCATGATGCCGTCAGAGACGGTGGAGGTGAGGACAGGCATTTTTTGGCCGATATCCACCATCGCTTTTTTGTTGTTTTTCACGCGAATACGTGGGCTGGCCAGCACTTTGGCATGGCTGAGCAGGGATTGCATATCCACTGACATGCCGCTCATGCTGACCATCAGATTGTTAACGTTGATGGCGCTAATCGGTACGCCGCTGTCGTTGCTTGCCCGACTGGTATCGCTGCCTTTACCGAATGAGAGGCCGATAGTTTGCGGGAAATTCACACCGAGTTTTTGCACGTCATCGGAGCTGACTTCCAGCACTTCCACTGCCAGAGTCACTTCTGCTTCCGGGCGATCCAGCGTTACCAACAGACGTTCTGCTTTCTCCACGCTCTCTTCAGTGCCGCGCATGGTAATGGAGTTGGTGCGTTCATCGACATGAATATCTTTCAGTTTCACCAGGTTACGCAGTGCCACGTTTACTTCTTTGGCTTTGGCATAAGCCAGGAACACGGTTTTCACCACTACATCGCGGTAAATCTTCTCTTTTTGCGCGGTGGCCGGATAGATCAGCAGCGTATTGGTGCTGAGAGCCTTTTTGCGCAGGTTGTTGGACATCAGCAGCACATCAATCGCATCTTCAGCGGTGGTGTCTTTGGCGATCATACTGGCGGTCGCGCTGGTGGAGACATCTTTATCAAAAATAATATTGATGCCGGTTAACTGGCTGATGCTATTGAAGATCGCCACCAGGTTGTGCTGACGGTAGTTGAGTGAAATCGGCTTTTGCAGCTCACGGCTCAGACGTTTTGACGGCTGATTCATGGTCGAAATTTCACGCAGCAGATGGTCACGCAGCGCGCGCGCCTGCGGCCAGTTAGGATCTTCTTCCAGCACCTGTTTCACTTTACGCAGCGCCAGTTCCGGGTCTCTGGTGCTGACCTTCACGGCTTCACGATAGGTTTTATCCACCGCGCGCCAGGCGTTGATTTTGGCAAGTCCCTGCTGGGCACGCAGGTTACCTGGCTGGTACAGCAGCGCGCTGTGCCAGTTTTCAGCCGCCTGTTCATAGTTATTTTTACGCACGGCAATTTCAGCGCGTTTAATATAGGTGCTCACCAGTTGGCTGCTGAGATCCGACTGTTCGGCGCGCAAGGCGATATCGTTCGGATGCGCGACGCGCTCGCGATCGATTTCCAGCAAACGGGCGGCCATGGTTTCTGGCGTTTGTGGCGTAGCCACTTCAGCGTGAGTGGTCGGTTTCTGTTGTGCACAACCGGTCAGCAGTGCGGTTAAAATGGCGAGTGTTAATGTTGCTTTTTTCATGATTACTTAACGTGTTGGTTTATCCTGCAAATCACCCAGTTCCAGGCGTTTGCGCGTGTGAGTGGCCTGCCACTCGAATAAGAGGTGGTCATCAGCCACTTCCACTAAACTCCATCCTTCAATCGGCGAACTGCCGATCCAGATCTTCCCTTCGGCATCACATTTGTTGCATACCGGCCAGGTTTGCTGACCGTCTGTCACAATGACAACGCGCTGTTTCTTGCTCCACCACGCCCCCATCGCTTTTAACGGCAACGGCGGCGCTGACGGTGCTGGCGGCGGTGGAGCCAGGCTCTCGCTGCCATTACTGGCTACCGGCTTCGCCGGACCAGGGAATAAATTCACCCACTCTTTGATGACGGGGGCTGCGGGGGTACTGGTTGCGGCAGCAGGGCGCGTGCGTTGCGCGGTGGTGCGTGATGACGGGGTACTTTCCGTCGGTTCATCCGCAGAAAACTGACTCCATAGCACCAGGCCAGCTGTCACGACGATCGCTACCTGTAAATAGCGTGGAAGTTTCATGACGCCTCCTTTTGCAACCGCAAACGCAGGGTGATTTTTAGCTGGTCAGTAGCCGGGCTGGCGCGCTGCAACGACAGTTGGTCGATATGCAGTGGCAGCGTGCGGCTCAGGTTATCCAGCGTCTGCACCAGCGGCAGATATTCCCCTTTCATCGGGATATCCAGACGTAATACTTTGCGTTCACCCTGTTGTTCCAACTGGTAACGGCTTGATTCCACGACCAGGTTATTTTTTTTTAGCTGTTCAAAAATGAGTTGTACCTGCTGATATTCATTCAGACTGATTTGCTGCTGGAGTGCAGGTTGCTGCTGATCCAGTGGCAGCGCATCACGCAATGCATGCTGCAACTCGTCGAGCTGCGCCTGTAGCTGCGCGCTGTGTGGCAGACTCATACCCAACCACACTACCAGCAGGCAAACAGGCAGCGCGCTGAGCGCAAGTGGAACTTTGCCGATGCGATCCGTCAGCTGCGCCAACCGCCAGTACCAGAGATCGCGATCAACGGATAGCTTCATCACTCCCCTCCTCAAAACTGACATCCAGCACCGCTGTGACGGGCCACTCCGGGCTCTTTTCAGCGACATCGCGATGATTTTCCAACACCACTTTGGCGGGAATTTTCTGTAGGGCCTGACTGAACTCCAGCAGCGCCGCGAGCGATTTCGCGTTCACCTCCAGCCGGATGTTGTGTCTGGACGGATTGACATCCGCGGTGCGCAACGCCACACCCGGATGCAATACGCTGCCGATGTTTTCCAGCAGTACCAGAGCCTGAGCCGTGGTTTGCTGTTTCTGTTGCTGACGCAGGATTTTTTGCTGTGCTTCGCGCAGCTTGCGTAATGCCTGCTGCTGAGTCTGCAATGTCTGTTGCGCCTCGGTGGTTTCCTCTACCAACTGATGCTGTATGCCTCGTTCATGGAGGATCAAACCGCTCAGAGTCAGGCTAACTAATGTGGTCGCCACTAACACATAACGTGCCCAGGGCGGAGTCAGGGAGAAACGTGGTGTCATGCTACGGTCTCCTTTCCGTCCGCGACGGGCTGCCAGTCGGTGGTGTTGATCACATAACGCGGGCTATCGGGCATGCCTGCCAGACGGCCAATAATGTGCAGTTGCTCGCTGGGTTGTTGTTCGGGCAAATCAAGTGCGTAGACATCGCGCCATTGATCTTCCTGACGGCAGGCGACACGGCAGCGTTGGGCACCCATGACGATGAATACACCTTCCTGCGGCAAATGGCGGCCGTAACGATTCAGCAACAGCTGAAATGGCGTCACCACGCCCTGAAAACGGAGCCTATGCAGGCGAGCCTGCTGGGCCAGCAATTGCCAGCACTGTTGTTGCAGACAAGCGATCAAGGCGGGTTGTCCCCAGTTCACCTCTTCAAAACGCGCCTGCCAGTGCGGATGTGAGAAGCGTTTGCTGGCCTCGCGTTGGGCTAATTTCAGCAGTTCTTGCGGGGTTTTGATCCCCGACGGCCAGGACATAACCAGAAAATCCAGTTCGTCGCTGTCGAGGTAAAACTCGATAGCATCCAGCCAGGCCATTGCTTTCGGGCGCGCGCTTAACACCGCTGTCAGCGCGGTTTCCAGCGTCTCATCGGGTGTGCGGTCATGCATGAGCACGACCTGCGTACCGTGGCGCAGACGCAGCGCATGTGGCCAGATATCGCACTGCCAGGTTTTAGTGAGCGATAACACGGTTAACTTCCTCCCAGGTGGTTTTTCCTTCCAGCACGGCACGCAGCGCGATGGTCGGCAGCGGCACAAAGCCGTCCTGCAACGCCACCTCGCGTAGCTTGCGTTGTGATGCGCGTGCCAGCATGGCTTCCTTGATGCCGTCGCTAAAATTCAGTACCTCAGCCAGCGCCAGTCGGCCGCGATAACCGGTCTGGCGACACGACTCGCAACCGCGCCCTTTACGCCAGTTGGGTTTCAGGTTCTGCAATGGGCTGTTATGCCACGCTTGCTGCGCCTCGGTACTGGGTTGACTTGCTTCACCGCAATCCGGGCAAATCTGGCGAACCAGACGTTGTGCCACCACGCCATTGAGCGCGGTGATCAGGCTGGCCGGTTCCACCTGCATATACAGAAAACGTTCCAGCACGCTGAATACATCGTTGGCGTGCACGGAAGAGAGAACGACGTGACCGGTCAGCGCGGCCTGTACGGCGATACCGGCGGTTTCGCCATCACGGATTTCACCCACCAGAATGATGTCCGGGTCGTGACGCAGGATGGCGCGCAGACCGCGGGCAAAGGTCAGCCCTTTTTTGTCGTTTACCGGGATCTGCAACACGCCGTTTAACTGATACTCCACCGGATCTTCGATGGTGATGATTTTGCTTTCACCGCTGTTCAGCTCACTCAACGCCGAGTAGAGCGAGGTGGATTTCCCGCTGCCGGTCGGCCCGGTAACCAACACCATGCCATGCGGCAGGTGTGTCAGTTGGCGGATGGCGCGCAACGTGTGGTCGTCAAAACCCAGGGTTTCCAGGCGTAAATTTTGGTCGTGTGATTTATCCAGCACACGCAGTACGCCGTCTTCGCCGTAGATACTGGGCATGATTGACACACGGAAATCGACCGGGCGCTGCTGAATCATGGCCTTGAAGCGCCCGTCCTGCGGGATACGACGCTCAGAGATATCCATGCAGCCCAGCACTTTGATTCGCGAAATCACCTGCTCAGCATGTTGCAGCCCGGCACAGTGACGGATGTTGTGCAACACGCCATCGATGCGATATTTCACCATCAGGCCGTCGGCCACGGCGGAAAGATGAATATCACTGGCGCGACTTTGCAACGCGTCATACAGCGTGGCGTTAACCAGTTTGATCACCGCATGGGGTTCGCTGGCGATAGCCGCCGGGGTGATCTCAAGACAGCCGTTTTCGGTGCTTTCTTCACTTTGTTGTTCCAGCTGGTCCAGCGTACGCTGCTGCTTGCCGAGCGCGTCCAGACGCGTGTTAAGCCACGTCAGCGAGGTCAGGACCGGCAGTGCATTGAAGCGTCGTGCCCACTGGCGCAGCGGCAACGAGAAGGGATCGGCGAGTGCCACCAGCGGCTGATCGTTCAAGCGTAACGGCAATACACGTTGCGCCAGGGCCTCAGTCAGTGGGATCTGGCTGAAATCCTCGATCGCCTGGCGACATTCTGACTGCGTCAGCGGGGTTAATCCGAGTGCGGTCGCGGCGGCAGTCAGCGCATGCGGGAAGCTTTGCAGCAATTCGCTTAATGCAACACAACGCTGCTCCTCTGGCAGTTGAACCAGACTATCGATGCAGACACCGCCAAGATGTGAATGGGACATTTATTGTAATCCTCCGGCCAGCTCGAAAATGGGCATGTACAGCAGAAACACCACCGCACCGACAATGCCGCCGACGATCATCATCAGGATCGGTTCAAAAATTTTGCTGAATTTCTCAATGGCGCGTTCCAGCGACTCGTCGTAAAAAGCGGCGATGCGTTCACACATGGCCGGTAGTTCGCCGCTGCGTTCGCCGACCTGCAATAAACGCGTGGCGACCGGAGTGGTCATCTGCTGTTTATCGAGCATGGCCGACAGCGACTGGCCGGCTTCCACGTCGCGGATCACCTGCTCGATACGGACACGGTGGTCGTCTGGCAGGATTTCACTGCCGAGTTTCAGGGCTTCAGGCGCGGGGATTCCGCCCTGTAGCAACAAACCCAGGGTGCGATAAAAACGAACCAGTACGGAGAGCTGATGCTGTTGCTGGAGCTGTGGCACTTTAAGCAGCAAGCGGGTAACAACCCGGCGCGTAATGGGTTGACGCAGGGTCATCACCAGTGCGGCGATACCTGCTATGGTGCCGGCCAGTAGCAACGAGCCGTTGTCCTGCACCAGACGCCCCCACCAGACGATAAACTGCGCGCTGCTGCTGAGGTTTTTCATGCCATCGAACACCGCAGCGAAGCGCGGAATAATAAATCCAAGCAGGAAAAACATGATGGCCCCACCGGCCGACATCACAATCGTCGGATAGAGCAGGGTGGATTTTATGCGCTTGCGCAACACATCCATGCGTTGTTCATAGTGCTGGAAGCGCCCCAGCGCCACCGGTAAATGCCCGGTCTGCTCAGATGACGCGACGGTGTTGATCAGCAGTGGCGGAAATACATCCGGCAGGCTGGCCATCGCCTGGGAAAGCTGGGCGCCTTCGTACAAACGTTTGATCAGCGTATCCAGCACCAGCGTGGACTCGCCTTCGCGGCTGCTCTCACGCAGCGCTTCGACGGCTTCGACCACCACCAGTCCGGCTTCGAGCAGAGCGATCAGTTCCTGTAAAAACAGGTTAAGAGGAAAATGTTTATCACGCCGAGCCTGGCGTTCGGCCACCCTGATGACAATGCCACCTTCAGCTTCAATACGCAGGCTGGCGTTGTCGGCTGATTCAGCCATAACAGACAGGGTGACGCGTTTACCCTGTTCCAGGGTGGTTACGTCGTAATGTTTCATGATAGCGAGTGTTTAGATTTATGTTTGGGGCCTTTTTTTAATTGCGCGTATTGCGGGGCCACCTTCTTAATATATTTCTGCCGTAAGACTTGATGCTTATGCGTTTTACCCGTGCCCGCGTTATAGGCGCCGACGGCTTCCCATGAATAACCAAACTGGCGAATATTGCCGGCAAGGATCCATGCGCCAGTCATGACACTCTGACAGGGGTCATTAATCAGATCTTTTTGACTAATACTAAATTTGCGCAACGTCTGAAAATGACGGCTATTAATTTGCATCAGGCCAACATCGATAGTGCCATCGGTATTTTTATTCACCGCTTTGGGATCCATATTGGATTCCACAATCGCGATCGCCTGAAGGAGTTCAGGCTCAATACCGTAGCGGTCGCCAGCTTGTTTCCAGCAGGTTGCCATGCCGGAAAAGGCGGGTACGAGCAGCAATACAGCCAATATTCTGCCTTTCATGGTTAGAACCCATAGGTAAGCGCTTTTCCATCTTTGCCAGTGGACATGATGTCAACTTCATTAATGGAATTTTTCTCGCGGGTTGGGTTATGCCATTTATAGGCATTGCCCCACGGGTCCAGCGGCACGTTCTGGCTCAGGTACGGGCCATGCCAGTTCTCAACACCGGCCGGTTTTTCCGTCAACGCTTTCAGCCCCTGAGCTTCAGTAGGATAGTGACCGACATCAAGGCGATATTGACCCAGCGTATCCGCCAGCGAGCGCATCTGGCGCATGGCAGTTTTATCCTTGGCGCCATCAACCTGAGAGAAAACCTTCGGACCGACAAAACCCGCCAATAGGGCGATAATCATTAACACCACCAGCAGCTCCAGTAAGGTGAAGCCGCCTTGTTTTTTCAGCAGAGAATGTACTTTGTTCATAATAAGTGCGTGCCTTATGGTTATATCTGAAATTGTTGGCGTGAATTTTTCATGAAGTTGCTCTGATGGAGTAGCTGACGGCTCTTTGTTCATTACCGAATCGTCGTGTAACGTCCAGGAATTATCTTGCTCAGGGGGGCAGCCACTGCGCTCGCGCTTCATTGAAGCCTCCCGTTGTTTATTGTGTAGTAACAGGTAGCCGAGGATTATTGAAGGGCAGAACGGGGATAATTGGGACAATAACGATCGTATTTGTTTGTGATTTCTTTATATTTTCCTGAAAATATAATAGGTAGTTGTGATAATTGGGCTTTATTTGATGATTGTTAAGGGAAGGAAGACTTCAACATGTTGGGCCGTCTGCGTATTGATCATGCTGACGGCCTGGTAAGATAAGCGTTTTTCAGCTCTTTCTGGCAGTATCAGGACATAATACGCATACCTGAAGAACGTCATGGTTTATGCAGTGTTCTTGACCTGCGAGGGGTTGAACTTTTTATTTAAACGGAATTTAAGTCCGCGAGTAACGAGATTCGTCATGTTAGTTGGAAGGTAATAAAATTCATCACCCTGCCTGACCTTTTTTATGATCTTATATTCTTTCATTTTTTTCAGCTTCACGACTATTGCTGTTGCCGTGTGTTTACCAGAAAATATGTCATAAAGTTTTGGTGTGTTATGTTGTAAGCCTTGCGCCTGTATAAGAGTCAGCAGTGTAATGGCGAGTTGAAGCTGCTTTTCACCGTTGCGGGCGAAATAAACCATTGCAGCCGATAAACCCTGGTGCTTTTTATACTCCTCCTGAGTAATGCCAAATGCCGAGCGAGGTGGGATTTTAGACTTATCCTCTTCAGTCATGGCTGACAAGGACAGTTTGTTTATCTCAAGATGAGAAATGGCCACCTGCGTGATATTGGTCGGCCAAAAATAAACCTTTCCATTGCAAAAATCACGGTGGATGATTCCTTTTTGGACTAGCTGGCTTAGTAATTCAGACAGATTATTGCCAGGTGGCATTTGTTTTATAATATCTTCAATGCTTCTCCTGTTGTCGGTGAATATGTAGTTAAGCAACGAAGTAATAAATCCATTTTGCTTAATATCCAGGTCGTTGAGCCAGGTAAAAATACGATCATCCGGTTGGTTAATAATTTTCGTGGGCTGAGGTGCTGACGCTATTTTACCGGCAAGAAAATGTGTGGGGTTGATGATGTTATAAAACTTAGCGAAATCAACCACATGTTGTGCGGCAGCTTCTGTTATCAGTTGCTGAGCCTGTTGTTTATCGGAAGGAGAGTTCATCTGGTGATGGATATAGCATAAGACCTCAACGATATCTTTGGCATCCTGAGGTGTTGTACACACTGGCTCTATTATCTTCTCATCAATCGCTGCCAATACCAGGGCAATGTGTACGGGTCTGGCGGAATGCTTTGCAAAAGGGTTTCCATAGCTGATGTGATGGAAAAGCTGGGTCCATGATGCCCCCTTATAATACCCTTGCGTTTCTTCGCCGGGTTTGACATGCACGGCAGAAGAAACGGATGTCGCAGCGGCTGGTGCATGACTGTAAAAGGCAAAAGGTCGGTTGTGATGCGTTTGCTGTGGTGATGGCGGGCGAAGATGTTGTATCAACAATGAATGGGCATTCGCCCTTATTTGCTGATGGTGGAATGTTCGCATTGTCATGAACGATGCCGTGAGGGCGCCTATATTTGACAATAGTTTTTTCTGATCAGGATGCTCGACTAATCGCCTTTGCGACAATACGGGCTGGTGGCTAATTCTGTCCATATCATTGTTTCCTTAATATCTGCTTTATTCACTGATAAAAATCAGATCTCGATAATGATAGTCGTCACCGCACGATTTATCGTGCGGTGACAAACATATGCCGATTGGCGCATTTAACAGTCAGGCAGAATTTATCTGAACGGGGTAACTTTCTGAGGGGACGTGACGGGATGTTTTCCCGAGCACAATGCAATTCCGGCGGTAATGAGCACCGCGCTGACCAGATGGAAAATATGCAACGGGACGTGCAAAAACAGGATGCTCAATATCCCCCCGCTGAGCGGGATAAGATGCGAAAACACTTCGCCGCGCGTAGCGCCGATGGCCAGAATACCTTTGTTCCACAGAAGATAGGAGAGCCAGGAAGGGAAGATAACCAGATAGGCGAGACCGAGTAGAAAATCGCCACGCAGAAACACATTCAGTTCAGCTGTGCCCGGTTCCAGCGTGCGGAAAAGCAACACCGGCACTAACATCACTGCGCCAATCAGCGCGCTGATGGCGACAAAGGCATTACCGCCGATATCGCGCGGTTTGATGCGCAAAAAGGCACAATACAAGGCCCAACTGATGGCAGAGCCCATGGTCCAGAGATCACCACGATTGAGGTTTTTCAGGGTTTCGACATGCAGCAGATCGCCTTCCAGCACCAGGTAAACGACTCCCAGCGAACTTAATATCACGCCAGCGATATTGCGCGTCGTGATTTTCTCTTTGAACACCAGTTTATTTATTAACAACACCAGCGCGGGTGTAGTAGAAAGATAAATGGCGGCATTAAGCGACGAGGTATATTGCAAGCCGATATACAGAGTGACTGGAAACAGTACCTGGCCACAGGTAGCAAGAAACAGCAATGTCCATTTTGCGCGCTTCATGGCAGCCCATTGCTGCCTGACCAACCGGTGATAGAGCGCCATCAGCAGCAGCGCGGTCAGTAGCCAACGAGCCTCGGATAACAGAATAGGGTCGGCATGAGCGACCAGAAGGTGGCCCACCACATAATTGCCGCCCCAGAAACAGGCGGCGAGGCTCAGGAAAAGATAAGGCATGGCAATGTCCCTGTAATGATACTGTTCTACTGGCTAATATCCTGCCACGGATATCACCGGGTTTTTATGAGAAAGGTCATATGTTTTACGGCCAAAGCGCGTATTTCCGACGGATATCTTTGTGAGTAAGGCGAACATTTTCGAACAATATCTGACCTGGCTATACCAGCTAATAGAATTAATTGATATCAATCAATAAAAGTCGTAAAAATCAGTATAACTAATTTATGGAGCTATAATCACTTTACCAAAGCAAAGGAGAAAATCATGGTTGCGGTAGCTTTTCAGTCATTGTCACTGAATTCACTTCCAAAAGATGAAGATACAGAAAAATCAACATCGCCATTATTGGTTAATAATATTTATAATCAGACTACAGAGCCTGTCTCTTCGGAAAATCATACCTCTTATTTTTCATATAAAATGATTTCATATATTGCCGGAGGAGCCGCGACTTTAGGTCTGGTGGTTGCGGGAGTCACGAGTTTTATGTGTCGGGAAGGTGAGTGCAATCTACAAACAACGGCTACGGCATTAGCAAAAAATAACATGCCTGGGTTAAATAAAGGATTGAACGTAAAACCAACTCAAGGCGTGATAATGGATGTCGGAACTACGTTATCAGGTATTGTTGAGCATTCACTGATGTTCGGGGATGTGAAGGGCGCGGCTGAGTTAGTCGCGACCAACGTCGCAGCCGACCCCTATCTTGATATTTTTTTTAATGAACTTTACAGCTTTATTTTAGGATGTTCCAGAAGACCGAAACATACCTTAAAAAATGAGCAGCAGAGAACCAGCGATCATGAAAAACTGGACAGGATCGCGCAGAGACTCAAACATCCCGACAACCAGAAAATGGTAAAGGCGTTATTTGATCATGATTTTATAGACAGAATCGATCTGGGAATCCTACGAGGACACTCTGGTAAAATGGAAGCCAAAGGGCGTATCGGGAAATATCATCTTGCCAGCAGGTTAAATGCAACGCCAAAAGCGAAATTACCCACAACAACGCAATCGCCAGGTAATCCAGCTGCCACGGCACTCTTTCTGTCTTACCTTTCACAACACAAAGCGACTGGTGGTTAAGAGGGATCGCTCAGGCAACGTTGTGAAGTCTTGTCAGCCCGCAACATCCTGTTGCGGCGCTATGTATCGCGTAGCTACGCAGGGGTTAGCGCTTTAAGTCAAACAGCTGTGGTGTGGTAGCCTTGCCCTCTCGTGAAAGAGGAATAACCATCACCTGACTCTGATGTTTCAGATGCTTAGCGTAATTACCGTTAACGCTCAGGGTTTCACCCGGTAGCACATACGTTTTCATCAACGAGATTGAAACCTTTCCGGGCATCAGCAGCGCCTGTTGTTCCAGACGAACCACCTGCAAGCCAGTGTTAGTCACCGTTAGTGCCCCGTTTTTTGCCGACCAAATCAGGTCATTAATTGGCTGCGGCCGCGCTTTCATATCTTTCGGAACAATCAGCATCGGCAGAACCTGGCGACTCACCAGCACCAGATCATGGGTGTTACGACTGGTGGGGATGCCTTCAAACGACACCCGCTTAAGGTGTTCACGATCCAGTTTGTCATGGCTGGTAAGGATAAAACGCACTTGCTGTGTCTGACCAGGTTCAAGACGTGCCACGGGCTGTGCAGCGACCACATGGGTGCCGGGGTCGTCGGTTAAATCTGTTACCGTACTATAAAGAAGCAGCGGAGCTTCATCGGTGTTTTTGATGTTAATGCTCCCACCATGCTTGCCTTCGTTGATAATCACAACCTGGTTGTCCGGTATGACGCCGGAGGCATAGAGAAGTGGAGAAGCGAGCAGGGTAATCAGGCCAGCCAGCCGTAACATTATTTTCATGTTTTGATGATTCTCATTAGTGAGTGTTTTACCCGCCTGTCGCTGGAAAAATCCATGACAGCATTTCCCAAAGCAAAGATTTCTATGGGACAGGGTTTTATTAATATGCAGACAGGGTGGTGTAATAACGATTCTGCTAATGTTTAATATGATAATTCCATGATAATGGAAATCAACACCTGTCCATTGCTTACATTTTATCTTTTACAATTAATTAAAGTGGGTATATTTTCTAAGTCTTTATTTTGTTCTGATTTTTTTCTTTCATTGTGATTTATTTGTTGCTTTTCAATTACGGAAACGAGGCGTGGCCTGGTATATCAAAGAATAATCTTCATTTAAGGTAAGGCGTTTCCTGGGAAAACTTCGCAAATAAAAAAAAGCCTTTCAGAATAATCATTCTGAAAGGCGGGGAAACCCATTCCCAAAGGGCACTCACTAACTCAATTTGAAGTGAGGGATTGCGCAAAATATCCGCTACTGTCCGATTTGCAGCTCGGGCAATCGCAGTTATTCACCACGCATATCCATTTTTAAAAATGATAATTTCCGGAAAACCACCAGGTACGTTCATGCTCCGCAGCCTGTTCCCGGTCGCTCTCGTTCCAACGAGGTGTAACATCCGCAGATGCCCCAATGTTGAAGCTGGCGTTCCTTTGGTGCCACAGGCTGATCTGACGGCCATCATTACTCTCTGTCGCGGTCTGGAGGGTATGGTTGACAGAGGTGACCACATCAGATTTCGCCGTTGAAGACGGAATGTTTTGCTCATTTACGGCATAAGCTGAGGTCACTGCGGTACAGCACCATGCCAGCAAAAGTGCGCGGCAGAGCATTGTCCCGTCGCGGCGACTATCAATGAGAAAATTCATAACCGTACTTCCGATTTTATTTTTTAATGGCTGATGTCATTTTGATGTGGCTATTCTGACCTTATTCGATGGCGGAAAAAAGTCATGCGAGATGAGAAGTTGAGTCGTAGTAAATAAGAAAATTCTTTACGCGATCGCGTAATTAACTTCTGCTGTTGAGGCAAAAAAAAAGGTTGATCAATTATCGATCAACCCTAAGACCCTGGTAGAGGCACAGCGCGTATCTTCTATAGTCTGGTTCAGAGGAAGGTATCGAGATACTGCGCTGCCCAGTCAATTTGCCATTTCAGTGCTAAAATGCAATCACAGCAGGTTAAATATCACAGGTTATTCCTGTTTTCATATTTGTTATTCATAACTTCAGACGTTGAATTGGGAAAATTACCGGGTAAAGTTGATGGTCAGTTCCGCACCCAGCCGTAAGATATAATCCGGTGGAGCCGAGGGACCAAATAACGTTTTGGGCGGTTGGGTGAGTTTGATCGTCATACGTCGCCCTTTGAGCTCGATCGGCACCTCAATATTGATGTTCAAATAATTATTAAACAGCTCGGCTCGCTGGTTGGCAGGGTTGACGTTGATGAAGGTGGTACTGCGTGCTGCGCTGTGCTGGTGGGTTACGCGATCATAGACGTCGATCACCGTTTCACCAATGCGGATAGCAATATTACCCTTCTTATCCGTTTTGCTGCTACAGGCGGAGGCGCTGACCACCCTCAGTGTCGCTTTGTTAATCGGATAACCATGTGGTTCACGATCGACGACAAAATTATGAAAACGAACCTGACAGGGTTGGGCCGCAAAGGTACATGCGGGGGTGGCAAGCATGATTAATAATATCACTTTGGATTTAAACATATGGCAGTCTCAGTGATCTTGACCAGATGATTATAGCTTGATTGCCGGGAATCATCTCAGCGGAACGTGGAAAATCCCAAATAAAAATCGTTATTTCTTATTGTCAGCTGAAAAGAAAAATTATCTGGCGTCACAGGGTTATATCCTTTCTGTTAATTAAGTTGATTAAATAACCTGAATTTATGAGAGCGACCGATAAATTTATGATTTCGGATCGCACTCAAGTATCTATTATTCAGCTTGTTGTCATACTTTAGCAGGCTAATTACCCCATGTATTTTAAAAATGGATTGGAAATAATCAATGAAAAGGTATTTTTCTCTTTCGGCGACCGCACTCGCGGTGATGGTGGCCGCGCCTGCGGTACTGGCGATTTCGGCAACCGTTGTGCCGCTGGCTTCCACCGCCCAACTGAAGACGGCGCAAACGGAAGCGCGCTGGACGGTGGAATTACCTTATCCGGTTGTGAAGGTGCTGGCAGCAGCGGATGGCACAGCAATTGCGTTGGCATATACGCTGACCTATGGTCATGGCTTGCAGGCCAAACCGGGCAAGTATGTACTGTCATTAACCGCACGTACCCAGGCCGGTGATGAAACCAAAAGGGAATATCCGCTGGAGATCGATGATTACCGATATTAAGTAGCGCGAAAAATCACACCGCAGCGGTAGCTACCTGAATTCTCCGTTTGGGTATCGAATAGATTCAGAGCGTGGTGTCGACATGCAGACTGACTCCCAGCCGCTTAGCCTGCATTGTCAGAATATGTGCGGCGACCTGAAGGTTGCCGCCATGTAACTTATCGAACAAATTATCCAGCACACTGGCGGTTAGATAATCAGCATTGGCGGGTGAATACGCGCTGAACACCATGCCCTGCGCGGTAAATGCTGTGTTAGCTTCAGCCTCCGTAGCGCTGATCGCGTTTTGAATGGTTGAGGTAAGTTGCGCAATATAACGTGGCAGTTGTGTCATTAGAAACTGCTGCTGTTCAGGTGAAAATTGTTGTTCCATGTTGACCCTTTTATCTTATGACCGGCGCGGATACGCAGGGAATTTTCTGGCTGGTTTATTTATTGTACTGCTGCCTGAATGTTTTAATAATATAGAATTGTTGTCGCAAAGCATTCGGATATTTTACACCTCTCTAACAAGAATCCAGAGGTGATAATATCTGTGGTTCTTGTGAAGACTATAATGAAATCATTAATCAGGGAAGGGGAGTGGGCGTTCGGATAGTGCTGATTTTTTCGTGATATCAGCGAGGTATCAAGCATAATGAACCAGGATTCAGTTAATATAAAAAAAGAGAATTCTGAAGTAGATGTCCTGTGTTCCTAAAGAAGAATAATGAAAAATAAGTAGAATGGTTAATGTATCTCTCCCAATAATGCAAAAATTTAAAAAGGATACGTGTTGATGTCTTTACAACAGCGTATAGCTAAATTCTGTAGCAATCCCTGGCGGCTGGTGTTCTTCGGTTGTCTGATCTTTTGGGCGGTTATTGCATCGTGGGGATTCTATTTGATTTAACCATCATTATGGCTTGCCTTGCATAGTTACAACATACTAAAGGCCGCTGTAAACCACCCATCATCCAGCTTTCAAACGGGAGTATGCCGCACAGGCAGGGGAGGTATTTTTCTACAGGTAGATAGAGTGAAAAAAATACAGGTTTTTTGGGTCGGGTTGCTGGCCTTATGTCCGGCACTGTTTGTACTTAATCAGAAGTCAGGGACAGTGATAAAAGTTTATTTGACGACCGTACTTCTTTTCCTGATTTCTGCCTGGTTTTTCAAGCGGAAATCAACAGTTTTACTTTCGCTGGCGTTATGTTTTGTTTTATCACTCTCGGTAGTGACATCATTATATTTCCATTTCGAGTTCGACACCGCTTTTTCGACGGTGATGGCCACAACGTTCATTAATACCAGCCAGAAAGAAAGTATTGATATGCTGTACTATAACTATCGCTACGTTTTCTGGTTTGCCATAATTTTCTTGCTTTATGTGTCGCTCTCTTATTATTTGTCCCGGCGTGTTACTGAGAGAAAACTTGTACTGTCTGGCATCATATTATTGCTCTACACAGGCATCTCGATTTTTTTGTATACAGTATCCGGTAAGACCCGATCCGAGGATTTCCTGATCTCAGAACGATTATTGGTCAATTCGCCGTTATATAATTTTTCCCCCATCGTACGTGCCTACAACGATGCGAAGCTGACCGACATCGTCATGCAGGCGAAAAACACTTATGACTACAGTTGGCAAGATAAAGGTATCGATAATTATGTGATTGTGATTGGCGAGTCTGCGCGCAGGAAAGATCATGCGATCTATGGTTCCGACTACCCCACCACGCCATTTATTGATGCGCAGCATGGCAGTATGCTGCTGTTTAATCAGGCCATTGCCCCTGCGCCGCTAACCATTCTTTCCGTACCGGCCTCTCTGGCAAAAGTGCATCATGCCGATGACGTACCTTTGACTGCCTGGGCTGACAATGTGATCTCATTAGCCAACGATTTAAAACTCGATACCTATTGGTTCAGCAATCAGGGTAGTGTAGGGCAGAGTAATAGCTTAATCACAGCGATGGCAAAACGCGCCAGGCATCATAAATGGAACGAAACGATAGGGTTTGATAGTAGCCTGGTGGATGAACTGGCGCAGGTGATTCCTGAGCCGGGGAAAAAACTGATCGTGCTGCATTTTTACGGCAGCCATGAACCTGCCTGTGAGCGCTTTCCGCGTAGTGAAACCATTCCCTTCACAGGCGATGTTAACGACAATTGTTATCTGAACTCGATTGCTTATACGGATAAGCAACTGGGGCGTCTGTTTTCATTACTTGCCGGTACGCGGTCTTCATTAATCTATTTTTCTGATCACGGGCTGGTACGCGATCCGCAAAAATACGCGAATTATTACCATCATGATATCAGCAATCCGACAAAACAAGCTTTTGATATCCCGATGTTTATCTGGTACAGCCACACAGTGGCGGCCTCTAATACCCGTGGGACGGTGTTTCCAGACAAATATTCAACCAGTAATAACTATTGGCTGCTCAGTGACTGGTTGGGCGTCACACATCACGATAACCGACGTTGCAGTTCGCCACTCAGTGATTGTTATCAGACGCCACAGGTTATCCAGGTCATGGACGGCAATAAAAAGCGACTTGATTACGATGGATTACCGGTTGAAGGGCGGTGATCTCTACCATTGTTATCGCGCGAACCGGGAGAGGTTCGCGCCACCAGCTCAGACTTACTTCTCTTCAGACATCTGCAAAAGTGTTGCCTGGAATGACGCCGTGAACATCGCGCCATGTGTCAGTCCTGGGAACAGCGAATAGGTTGCGGCAACGCCATTGCTGCGCAGCGTCTCTACTGCCTGACGCAAGGCCCGCAGCCTGTCTGGCGCGGCACTGGCCTGCGGTCTTTTCTCATCGCCGTCGCCTTCCATTATATCCAGCCTCTTATGACTGAACGCCTCCCCGGATGTAGCGGTGATTTGCGCGAGCATCTCGTTGTTATCACGATCCAGCGAGGGGCTGGCCGTGTAATATGAACGGAAGAAATTCGAAGATAACCAGGAATCCAGCACAAATAACCCGCCATACGAGTGCCCCCACAGCCCGCGCTGCACAGGATTAATCTTCAGATTTTTTTCACTGGCAGGGGCAATCGTCTCTTCGACGAGATGACGAAAAGCGGTGCTGCCCCCGACTGATCGCCCATGCCTGTCCCACCTGCTGATAAAATGCGTTGGTGTATAATCATACGTTCGGGCTTGTAGATCAAAAGGCAGCGTCGTCTGATAGCCAATAACGACCAAAATCGGTGGCGACCCTTCTGATAATTTTTTCAGGAAAGAATCAGATAGCCTGTCCATCACGGCATTGCCATCGAGCATATAGAGAACGGGAAAACCTGCTTTGGGAGGGTGCTTATCCGGCACGCCTGTCCATACTTTGTAATGGCGTTTACCGTCAGCGGAATCAAATGTGCGGGTGGAGAAGTGGTAAAAGGTGGATCCTTTGTCAGCAATGTTAGGGCCTAACGGTGTCATATCCGGTCTGGCATAGCAATTTCCGGCACAGACAAACACAAAAGTTAACGCTGAGATTCCCTGAATTCCTTTCCTGTATAAGCTCTGATTCATTTGATGTTCATCCCCCATCCCTTTGATGACATTCGTTGATGATCGGTGACCCGATCGTTAAAAGCGGCGAATATGTGGGGGAATAACCTAATGATAATAACAATCATTTGCAAGTCGTTAAGACTCAAGGCATCGATTGTTAGTCTTGGTAGCGGCGCGATTTATCGCGCCGATAGAGAATGTCAGATGAAAATATTACCACCAACGGTCCAGCGTCACCTTTTCAGCGTCCTTAACTTCTACCGCGACGGCCAGCCCACCTTGTGACGTTTCACGGTAGTTCGCATGCATATCTTTGCCTGTCTGATACATTGCCGCGATCACCTTATCCAGACTGACACTCGGTGCAGAACTGCGGCGCAATGCCATCCTGGCGGCATTGACTGCTTTAACGGCGGCAATAGCATTGCGTTCAATGCAGGGAACCTGAACCTGGCCCGCCAGAGGATCACAGGTCAATCCGAGGTTATGTTCCATCGCAATCTCTGCTGCAATGCAAACTTGCTGCGCACTGCCACCCCATACCGCTGCCAGTGCGGCGGCGGCCATCGAACACGCTACTCCCACTTCTCCCTGACAACCCACTTCAGCGCCAGAAATTGAGGCATTCATTTTATACAGTGAACCGATAGCGCTGGCGGTGAGATACCAGTTGCTTAAAATATTGTCATCGACCGGGCTGACGAATTTATCATACCAGGCCAGTACCGCCGGGATGATGCCACAGGCGCCATTGGTGGGGGCTGTCACCACCCGACCGCCAGAAGCATTTTCTTCACTGATCGCGAGTGCAAACAAGTTAAGCCAGTCTAGCGTCAGTAAAGGATCGTTCTTTTGACTCTCGCTACCCTGCAACAAACGATGTAGCGCCGGCGCGCGCCGTGGTACGCGGAAGCGTCCCGGCAAAACGCCATCCTGAGCCAGACCGCGCTCGATACCTTGTTGTGCCACGGACCAGACGTTACGTAAATGCGACGTCAGGGTACTGGCATGATGCAGGGCCAGTTCGTTCTGCATCATGACTTCAGCAATGGTGAGATGGTGGCTGTGGCAGATGTCCAGTAAATCGGCTGCGCTGGTATAAGGGAACGGGACATAGGGCGCATCAGTCTGCGTTTGCCGCATCTCCGACTCTTCCAGCACAAATCCACCGCCGATGGAGAAATACGTTTTCTCCGCCACCACGCGGGTATCCTGTCGGGCCTGAAGCCGTAAGCCATTTTCATGCAGCGGCAACGCTTCAGCGTGGAATTGGATATTGTCCTGTGCGGTAAATGAAATCGAGTGCGCTGTTTCAGCCAGCGGTAATTTTCCAGTCTTCGTCAGTTGCGCCAGAAATGCCGGGATAGCATCAATATCAACATTATCCGGGGAGAAACCCGCCAGCCCCAAAATAACAGCATTATCAGTTTGATGGCCTTTTCCCGTCAGGGCCAGTGAACCATAAAGATGTACATCAATATGGGTCACTGCGGTAAGTTGCCCATCCTGTTGCAACTGTGTCACAAAGCGTTTTGCCGCTGCCATCGGCCCAATGGTGTGGGAGCTGGAAGGGCCAATGCCTATTTTAAACATATCAAGAATCGAGATCATGCGATTACCTTACTCACTGCATGGCCGATCAGGCGAACAGGGAAAAACAGATACCTGTCAGTGCCACCAGACCAATAACCGTGACAAAAACATTGCTTAACGCGCCGCGATATTTGTGCATCGCCGGGATTTTGCGGATGGCATACATCGGCAGTAAAAACAGCAGCATGGCGATGACCGGGCCACCCAGGGTTTCAATCATGCCAAGGATGCTCGGATTCAGTGTGGCGACGGCCCAGGTGGTGATCAGCATAAACAGCGATGTCACCCAGCCGAATTTTTGGCTGTTGATGTTAAGCAGCGCGTTGAAGCCCTCAGCGGCACCAAGGTAATGACCAAAGAAGGATTTAGTAATCGCGACGATGGCAATGATCGGCCCCATCCAGACGACAAATGGCAGAGAGAAGTGGTTAGCCAGATAGGAAAGGATTGAGATGTTTTGCGCTTTCGCTTCGGCCAGATTTTCTGGTTGCAGGCTCAACACGCAGCTGAAAACAAAAAACATCACCGTGACAACCATCATGATGTGCGCGTAAGCCAGGATGCGGGAACATTTTTGCTCGGCTTCTTCGCCATATTCTGCGCGCTTCGCCACGGCAAATGAGGAAATGATGGGGGAATGGTTAAATGAGAACACCATTACCGGAATGGCCAGCCAGAGGTAAGTCATAACGCTGCCAGAAGATGCGAATGACAAGGTTTCCAGTGCGGCGCCATTCCAGTGAGGGATCAAATACATTGCCATCAGCAGCAGAGACAACACGAACGGATAGACCAGGATGCTCATCGCCTTAACCATAATATTCTGGCCAAACTGGACGATGGTCATCATGCCGAGGATTAACAACAACGCCAACAATGCGCGGGGAGGCGCAGTCACCCCCAGTTGATTAACCAGCAGGCTTTCAACGGTGTTAGTGATGGCGACGCTATACATCAACAAAATGGGATAAATGGCGAAAAAGTAGAGCAGCGCGATAATTTTGCCTGCGCGAGGACCAAAATGTTCCTGCACCACTTCCGTGATATTTGCGCCGGGTTTGCTACCAGAGAGAACAAAGCGCGTCATGCCACGATGCGCGTAAAAAGTCATTGGGAAGGCGATCAATGCCATCAGGATCAAGGGTATCAGGCCGCCAAGACCTGCATTGATTGGTAAAAATAGCACGCCAGCACCAATCGCAGTGCCGTATAAACTTAACATCCAGACGGTGTCCGTTTTACGCCAGCGATTCAGGCTCACCGCCGTCACTTTTTCAGTGGTGTCGAGACTCATGGTTTTTTTCCTTATTTTCCAGGGCGAAATTTGTGTGAATTCAATGTAAGGCAAAGGGGGTTGTTTTTCTGCTGATAAGTTTGTGGTTATTAATATGAGGGTTTACATTAACGATGTTTATTCGATAATTATATTGACTATTTTTCTATTAAAAATAAGTTTTCTTACCGGTTATATTGGAAATTTCTCAGGTCAACCAGGGGAATTCAAATAAATATTTCAGGGTTTGATCATGGCAATGAAATAACCTGGGGCAGGTTTAAATAGTCCATTTCGGCAAGAAAACTGGCGTTCCTTATCCGTAACTCCGTGGGACAGGGTAACGCCAGACTGCGATTTACGGGTTACTTTGCTTCAACATCAAGGCTTCGGAGCCAGTCGCGGGTACAGCACTCTTTGCAGTAACGTACATTTTTGCTACGTTGCTTTGCAATCGACATCGCCTGTGCGTTGCTGTACGCAGAACCGAGGAATAGGCTGATACCTTTATGAACATAAGGACATTCTTTGCTGTGCAGAATCTGATTATCCAGATAATAGAAAGTTGATTTATGCATACTTATTGTCCCGGTTATGAACTGAAAGCCCAGGCTTCTCGGTGCTGACCAAAAGTGAAAAGCAACCGGGTGGAATCGTGGAAATTCCTCGCCGTATTTGCCAGGGATAGCGTTTTTTGTTCAGGAAGAGACAGCGGTATCCCATGTTTTTGCCCGGTAGGGGACGGGCAGATATTTCTGGTTAACCTGTGATCATCGTCACTGTCTGTGGATATAAGGATGTAATAGGTTCTGGCGTTCATCTTCATCACCTTTCATGACAATTTACAGGGTGCTGGTAAGATGTCACACCAGTTGTCAATGCGAAAGTACCTCAAAAGGGTAATTTCACGTTATTAGGAACATCCCTATATACTTTTTGTCTGTCATGAGATTCCCGTCTCAGAAGTGGAGAAGAGATTCCTCTTTTTCTCCGCATTAATTTTATACATACCACTCTTAATCAGACTAAGGACAGCCGATGTGGATACTGCTGGCAATAGCGCTTCTGTTTTTGGAAACGCATAAAAAGTTCGCTTTAGGTATTTTGCTTATCACGGTGATTCTCGCGACATACACCCACGTTCTGGACTGGCAAGCATGGCTTTTTCTCGCTGGATTGTTGTTGGTGGCTCTGACGTCATTCCGTTTTGGTGAGAACAAATTGGTGCGATATGGCGCAGAGGTACTTATGCTCATCGCCGCGATCGCCCTGATGACCCATCAGATTCCCGGCTTTCATAATATCAAAGTCCTCGATCAGGTCATTGCCGGACCGCAAAGTGTGCCCTTCACGATGTATTACAACTTCGATAAGGCGTTGACTCCCTTCGTACTGTTGGTAGTGATGCGGTCGTTATTTGTCTCGCAGCCTCCTCGCCAGGCGCTGCGCTGGCAGTGGCTGGGACTGGCACTGGCGGTCCCTGCGCTGTTATGGCTGGCGGTTTATTTTGGTGGATTAAAACCGGAGAGACACCTGCCACAGTGGCTTATTCAGTTTGCCTTTGCCAATGTGTTCTTTGTCTCTCTGGCGGAAGAGGCGCTGTTCCGGGGGTATCTGCAACAGCGACTGGCGGGATGGATATCCCCTTTCCTTGCCCTGGCGCTCGCTGCGCTGTTGTTTGGTTTGATGCATATCGCGGGGGGGATCCTGCTGGTCGTGTTTGCCAGCCTGGCTGGGCTAATCTACGGTCTGGCATGGATGTGGAGTGGCAGGTTATGGGTTGCCGTTTTATTCCATGTGGCGCTCAATATGCTTCATCTGCTGTTCTTTACTTATCCCATGTTGCGACATTAACGCTCAATCAGGCCGCTAATAAAAAAACGCCCCTACACCCATATTCACTCCCGCAGGCGACGAGGTCGCCATTATCTTTTGGGAGAATGAATGATGAATCATCGATTTAATGAAGCATTTGAGATGTTAATGGGCCATGAGGGAGGATACGTTAATCACCCGAACGATCCCGGTGGCGCGACCTGTTATGGTATTACCGAACGGGTTGCACGGGAGAGCGGTTACGCCGGTGATATGCGTCATCTGCCGTTGGAAACGGCGCGAAACATCGCCCGTCGTTTGTGGTGGGACCGTTATCTTTGTGATGATTTGCCATCATCCATCGCCTTACAGATTTTCGATATCGCGTTTAACGGTGGGCATCCGGTACGTTGGTTACAATTGGCGATCGGTGTAAACGCCGATGGCATTATGGGACCGCTCACCCTCCAGGCTGCACATCAGGCTGACCCCCGCCAGGTGATCCTGCGGCTGAATGCCTACCGTCTGACCTATTACACCGCACTCAAAAACTGGCCGCATTTTGGTCGGGGTTCGGCCAACCGCGTCGCGGGGAATTTATTGCGAGGAGCACAATAATGGACGCAGTGAGCCTGGTCATGTCGTTAGCCAATGTTGTCCCTGCGGTGTTGCAATGGCTTGGTCATGAAAATGCGGCGGGTAATGCCGCGCAGATACTCAGTACTGTTCGGGACATTACCGGGGAAAAGCATGATGAAGCGGCGATTAAGATGTTGAGCAATAATCCGACAATAGTGCAGGCGCTGACAGCGGCACTTTATCGCCATCAGGAAGCACTGATGGCGATGGAAACGCGTGCAACCATCTCAAGGGAAAACAACGCCGCGGCAGTGAATCAAACCATGCAAGTGGAGAGCATTGCGCTGCACTGGCCGACCTACAGTTGGCGTCCTTTTATTGGTTTCTGCTTTGGGGCGACGGCAATCTGCTCTTCATTAACGGTGGCAATGTGCTATCTCGGCGTCATGTTTTTCCAGGCGGATAGTCAGATCCTCAGTGTGTTGCCTGGCATGATAGGGGCTGAAGCGGGCATTATGGCAACCATGAGCCCCGTGCTGGGCATTGCTTCCTGGTTTCGGGGAAAAATGCAGGTTAACCATGAAATGGCGGGACATCGTTGAACGCCAGGTTGAATTCCGGCTCCAGAAGAGGGTCGGAATTTATCTCGTCGTAAATCGCCATAGATTTACTCACTACCAACTTTATTTTTCGTTATAAACGACTACATTTTTTGTGAATATTATCGCAGGCGCGTTTTCATAATCACAAGGAATGTCATTAATGAATACTGATAATTACTTTGCTTACAATGGTATTGGTTTTTATGCCGATCAAAGCGTCTTGTCTCTGGTTCTCAAGGGAAATAATTTACTTATTGGTTCGATAAGAAAAATCACCCACGCACCCTTGAATAAAATATCCAGCCTGATTTATGACTGTTTGCCAACGATACAAGAAAAGAAAGAGATAACAGCGGCTGATTTCAGAGGAAGTAAGAGGGGTTATGAACATCACCTGGATCTGAAGGTTGCAGTTAATGTTATGCATTCTGAAAAAGGCAGGGAATTACGAGCGAAATTATTTATGCCTGAAAATGAAGTGGAGACATTTCTTCAGTTAGAAGGTATTGCAGGGTGTGTTCCGCTTGAGGAAAACCGGGATAAATATAATCAATTACTCCTTCTACTGGAAGAAAACAACGCATTAAAAAAAAGCACGAATGCGACTTCTTCGACGGGATTCACTCGCGAAGAGGTTTTGCGCGAATTCATTTGCGCTTTTGTCGAAACGAAAGTTTTTACCTCTGAAATGGTGAGTGCAGGATTGAGATATGCGTTGATACCTGCTATCAGCTGGATATGCCCACCTTTGGGTGCCACTATTAAATTTATTGACGGTTTTGATCTGGTAAGGCCGTTGTGTCAGGAGACCACAGTTAACCTGGAGGGGCTGGCTCGGCATAAACGTCAGCAAAAGATAGCTAAATATAAGGAAAAATTGCAGCCTGTCTCTGTAACGCCAACCTCAGCCAGTAGCGGGTTGGATGTCAATGCACCTCTGCTGGCGACCGGAATGACTGCCGCAGCGCTGGTAGTGCAGGCACCCCAGCCCGACAGCAACATCGTACCAATAGCGGGGGCACTGACGTTAGTCGGTGCCAGTCTTATGGTGGGCTATCAGTTTCTGCTTTCGTCACAGGAGGTGGCTAATAATAATGGTCTGATATTAACCGACAATGAGAGGGATGTACCCCAGGACAGTGTATTTTATGGGAGTCGTCCTCCGGCTCTTGATTTACACCTAAACACTACAGTCAATAGCACCTGTTACGACGTCGTCGCAAAGATTAGGAAATTGTTGCATTCCAGTCAGAGTGGCCTTCGACTGGCTGATGAGTTTAGTCAGTTTATCTTTGATGAAAATATCGATTTGCGTATCAAAAATGCAGCAAAGTTTATTGCGGTCATGAATGTGACAGAATTTACACATCAGGATCGTGATCAAATGAACAATCTGATGGTCGATACTTTTTCAGTGCTGCTCACGCCTCCGGGAAGTAAGCAGGTATTGAATATGGCAAATCTCATCAACGTTGTAAATATGAAAGTGAATAAGATCTGGCGGGATAATGCCAATGGTACAGAAAATGACACTATTGGCATGGCTATTCAGGGACTTCATTCATATATTTTACGCGCTCTGTCCAATGCTTTACAAACTACAGCGTCAGAAAAACTCGAAAGAATAATTAAGTTTGTGATTAAATTCCCCGCACCAGACTTTATTCAATTTTACAATCATGGAATGGCAAATGAGTCGGTTATCTCGAAGAGTCTTAATAATTATTGGATAGATATGGGGGTTGAGTATCCTAAAAATAAATATATCACATTCACCGATTTCAAGTCGGCGCTTGATAAAGGTGAGTTACTGACATTCAGACTTGCAAGAATCAAGGTTTATCTTGGTGATGAAGCCAATAGCACCGAAGCTAAAAAATACCAGAAGTACGATCGTGTGATTAATAAGCCTTATCAGGATTTTCATGAGATCGATATCAATCTGGAGAGAACGAAACCTGTCACCGTACGCGATGTTGCCAGGGAAAAATATGAGATCTTAGGCGTTGATGTTGATAAAGAGTATAATTTTAATCAACCAAGTTTTAAAATACACAGAACACCCCTACCGGAACCACGATTTCCCATTATCATCGAATGTAAAGATTTATTTTGTGTGGTGATGAGCTTTCCAGATGGCATCGAGGTGCTTTATCAACTTATGCAGAATTCCGTGCCCGGCCCGTTGAGGAAATATCCGTATGAAGGGAAGGCTGCATTTAAATTAAAACCTCATCCGTTACGTGCCGAAATTAAGAGTGATTATGAGAAATTTTATAAGGCATTTGAGGGTGAACATCTAAATTACTACCACCAGGTCGTATCGTGGTCTTTTAACATTACGTCCAGTGATTTCAAAGACTATTTATCCGATGCGGATGTGGAATATTTTCTTGTTGATGCACACAGTAAACGTTTCCATCTGGTCAGGTATCTTTTTATCCAGACGGCCTCCAGGCTTAACCCAGAGGTTTTGAGTAACGCGGCTTTTAATGAACGACCAAAGACTGAAAGTGGTGTCATTTTTTTTGGCGAAAATACCAAAACCAAAAAAAGACAATATTTTATGTTGAATCCTGAAATCGCGCGCCAGAATCAGTTGTTTCCTGTTATTACCTTACCCATTAACGCTACAAAAGATATTCAGCGACTCGATGATGAAATCCTCAATCGACACTATTTTTTCAAGGATGGGAGGTCTTACTGGGACCGCTGTGAAAAGATTGAAAAACCCAGAGGCGGTTGGACCGATGACATCGTTCATTTTTTTGATTTCTACAGTAGCTGGACAAAATATGGCATTTCTAAAGCTTGTGAATTTGTTACCCCATCATGGGAAATCGTACCGTGGTTTGAGGAGAAGAAGCTGGGACTTGCTGCAACCGCCATCCCACTCATCATCGAAAAAGCCCTCGAGAACAGGAAAGCCTTTTTAAGCTGGCAGAAACAGAAAGTTGACGAGAGCATGTTTACGCGAGGCGAGAAGGAAGAACAACTGGGTACGCTGGGAACCATCCTCGAACAATTTCCGTTGAGGAGCTGTTATGATTCAGTAAAAACATCATTATTAACTTCTGTAGATGAGATTCCTATTGATGACTATGAAAAGTTGTTAAAGGCTCTATCGTGCGGAGTGGAATTGTTACTCCCTCGATCTGTAATAAAAATATTTAATGGGCTGCGGCGTGCGATATCCAAAGTTAATTTGCAAAAGTTGAATATTATTGCGCGGAAAGACAACCTTGAAGCAACATATAAATTAGCACAATCCTTGCCTCATACCAGTAAACAGCCGATGTCGACATTGATTGAATCTCAAATCCAATCCGAGATAACTAATCTCGAGGCGGCAAAAGCCATGTTGGGTAAATTAGAAGTTGAACGCTTTAACAAGATTATCGAGGTGGTGGGGATAATCCCGGCGTATAAATATCCGCTGACCAATCTGAAACCATTTGGAACGAACCTGTTCACCATTGCAGAGACTTTGAAGGGGTATCCGGGATTTTTTGCATTGGCAAAAAAAGAGTTGAATCAGCTCTATGAACAGCATAAGTATCATCCATTTGCGCGTTGGATTGCACCACAGGGTAATCGAAGTCTTGAAATTGAAAATTATATGTTTCCATTACCTCCGGTTGGAAGTTTTCATTGTTATAGTGATAAGTTCAGGGTAAAAAATATAACGATAAATATTTTTGACATTCATCAAAAAGATCCGGCCTTGTATAAGGAGATCTTATTTACAGAGCTAAAATCGGGTGACGTTGCAAGTATTATTGAAACTGCCAGAGCTGGCGGGTGGACTATCGCTGCTGATTATGATCCATTAGCAATGTTTGCTTTCAGGAGTTTTACGCCTGAGATAAGAAAGTATGTTATGCAAATTTTAGATTTAGGGGGCTATTATAAACTGAATCCCAATCGAACAGATATTAATGCCGTTTTTTTTTACGATTACCTGAAAGAGAACTTTGATAAAGAAAATCCGAGTGCGATTTCCAATCTTATCCTGTCTCCGGAGCAAAACATCTTACTTGATCATGCAAGGCAAAGCATTAAAGATATTATGGCAAGTAATTCCCGTGCTTTTGAAAACAATTATCTGTTTGTATTGCAGTATATTTTAGTTAGCCAACCGCAGGATATACTAACTCAATTGAGTGAAGTCGAGGCAAAAGAACGCGTAATCAGAATGCTTCTCCCGGAGCTGTTTTATTATCTGCAAAGGTTTACTATTAATACAAAAAGAAGCGCGGCGCAGGAAAAGTACCATATCGAAGTGATCAATTTTTTAGCCTCCCGCATTAAATTTAAGTTGGCTGAAAATCCCGCAGCCATCACTTTATTTTGCGAGAATTTATCTTCTTTTAATGATAATATCGATAGTTATGTGCGGAAAAACCCTGCTGCACATATACCTACGGTTACGGAATACATAACGGAATCACTGTTAATAAAAAACAGACTGAAAAAACTTTATGAAAAATATGCACGAATTGAATATTCCGCCAGTGTACTAAAAGATTATCTTATTGATGACTGGACAGGTATTGATGCACAAACCGCCTGGTTAGCCAATATGCAGGAATTTCTTACCCCGGAGATGCGCTATCAGAATATGACGGCATTCCTTGCCGATGCCACAAAGATTGTGGTGGCTGAATGGAAAAAAGTATTAAGCAAGGCAGATGCGGAAAGTCATATTGAAATTATGCGTGATGACGAGATGCACCCTGAGTTCATCATGATCGTGCAGCAAGCGTTTACGCAGAGCTGCCGCATCCATAAAAACAAGCTATTTTGCCTGTATTACACTATGGACAATGGCAGCTCCACTTTCCTCAGAAATGATTTTAATGGTGAACGTAAACCACTTTTTCTTACGCGCCGACAGGTTGAACGTGATCATCCCGATATATTAATGCCTTTTCCTGAACATAAGGAGATAATGGACGAATTTACCGCGCCGCAAAAGTTAGTTGAATCCTGGCAGGCGGTAACGGATACCATGCTGTATCAGCAAGAATTAAATGATGTGCTGCTAAATTTTATCGGGTTTTCCTCACTTACTTTCCATGAGCGTCTGTATGGCTATGCTCTGAATGGGCCTGATAAAAATTCTGTCCAGACAGATGACGTTGTTACCATGATCAATAGCATCATCAATGAAAATGGTCGTCTGGTGGATTATCAGTTACGCGTGCTGCAACGATATTTACCTGTTGGTATGGTCATGGATACTGACCGGGTGCTGGAGTTGCTCAGTGATCTTTTCCGGTTAAAACATCCAAACATTCCACGGCTTTATTCACACGTCATATTTTATCTGCAAACACCTCTGGAAGGATCCGATGTGACGCTGCACAAACTCAGCAACGGTAGTTTTGCGCGAGAGCAGATTGATATTGTCACACGTCGGTTTGAAATGCTGCTGGGGAGTGAGCAGGGAACAACGATAGACGCAGTGCGGCGTTACATACGCGCGGCAGTCCAACACCAGTTGGACTTTACCCGGCATTTAGGTGCGGTGGATCCGGCACTGGCAGACTCAGTGGCAGGCAAGGGGATCGGGAAGCTGCTTTGTCTGGGGGCGATACTCGCGCAGCAACTTGGCTGGGAAAATATTGTGCACGGCGATTTGGTGCGGCTATACAGCCTTGCGTTCCGCGATGCAGGTCTCGTACCGATCAACGCATTAAGCCGCCTGGCCTTGTTCAATATGCCCGGCAGTAATCTTGCCGAAGACGCGCTTGCTGCTTTCGGTTCCGCCATTGATCGCGGGGCGAAAATGTTGATGCCACTGGTTGCCTGTATTAATGACAACCAACGGTTAATGGCATCGCTGGCGGAATTGACTTTCGACAATGCGACGCCACTGGAGCATCGACTGTTACGCGAGTTAGTTTTGAAAGCGATACAGAACCAGCAGGAAGTACTGACTCGGGCTATGCCAGCGCAGAAAGAGCAGCAATTCCTGGCAGCACAGGCGCGCGGAGAACTACTGCTTACCTGGTATCTGGCACGGGAAGCCAATAGCACCGGCGAATTCACCGCAGCAGGTGTTGGATTCGATATCGTTAATCAGCAAGGGGGACTGATCTTCCCGTTGGGCCTGCCGGTGCCGGAGTCGGGGATGTTTTTGCAAACACCTGCGCATATCTCTAACCGGACATTGACGGCAGCATGTTTTGACGACGGTCAGATTGGCAAGATGCAATTCAAACGCAAAACTGTCACTCCCGCGCTATCACAGGATAAAAAAAAGAGCGGGGTGGTTACTCTGCTGACGCGCTATCTGGAAACCCGATCGCAAAACTTTCAACAACAATTGGCTCGTGCGAACAATGCGACAGAATTCAATACCATAAAAGCGCGTTTTCACCAGTGGTTAACGCAATTTTTTGCCTTTTACCGCGACAGCCGTAGCCTGTATGAACAGCTGGATGCGGAACGGATTATCCAGTTAACGGCTGAAGCGGATGTGAATACATGGATAAACGGGCAACGTCCGAAACCCGACATGGTGTCCTCGGGTGATTATTTTGAGCAGGCGATTCGCGGGTTGATGAGCGGCTATACCGACTATCCGGACTATGCAGCGAGGTTAAGAACTCGCTCTCCGCTCGACAATACATTGTCGCCTGCCAGCCTGCCGGAAAATGGATTTGCCGGAGTCTGGTGGGACCCGATGAGTTATTGTTGTTATCTCGGTTTTATTAACGACAATGAAGATCAACTTTTTGCCAGCCTTGTGGATCAACGTGCGATGTTATTTCCACTGGCGGATAAACATGCACATGCAACTATCTGGCAATCGCTTAGTCTTGCGACTGAGTTGCAGCTGAATCTCACCGCCATGCGCAACGGGGAGATTACGGCTACCGAGTTTTTTGATCAATGCGTGTCTGATGCCTGGCGCAAACAACATGACCAGGCTGATGAACGCTGGCAATTAATGCCAACTGTGCAAGCGAGTGCATTGATTGAACAGGGGGTGATGACGCCATTATCGTATGTGCAGAAAACGGCAGCAGGCAATTCTACCGCCACAAAACTAACACCCTATATATTGCAATATCACAATGGGAATTTTGTTTTTATTCTTAGCAAGGATGATTATCAAAATATCCATTATCGCGTACTGGATCCCTCGGGTCAGTTACAGGTTATGCCAGTGGGGATAAGCGAATGGCCGCAGACAGTAGCATCAGCGCCAGGGAGGAGCGCAAGGCAGCAATTCCGTGTAACGATGGACCGGTTTCTGGCCGAAGAAGAGAAAAAAACGACACCCATGTTTTTGCCGTTACTGAATATACAACAACAAAGAAATATCAGTGCTGCCATGTTACTCAGGCAGAAGGCCAGTGCGGAACAATTTCGACAACTGGCAAATGCTACCGCGGGTATCCCTTACAGCTTTACCGTCGAAGATGATCATTTGATGGAAATCGAGCAGCATCTGCATGCTTACGGAACCAATCTGATTTTGCAATTACAAAAGCGCATGAAGCATCCCGTGGACATCAGTCCGGCCATCTGGGATGTCTTTATGTGGCGCAAGGCCAATCTTTACGATCCACACATCTTCACCAACACATTGCAGGATCTGAAAAGCAGGGAGGTCGTTTTGTCAACGCTTGATCGCTTCATTAAAAGAGGAGTGAAGATGGCGCAATTTCCAGGCAAGGACTCAATCAGTTGGGTGGCCGATAAGCTGAATATTCTGACCCATACTATCGCCGCCTTCGAGTGGTTTCGCTCAGAAAGAAAGCCGCCGTCCCCTTCACGAGCTGATATGACGAGGTTGTATCAAAATTGCCTGGCAGAAAATAATTTTTTCAGTCGCTACGGTACCTATCCCCACTGTACGCCGGATACCTTTCAGCAGCCTTGGGCATTTGAAATCGATCAGCATCCTTCACCGCTGAACGTACCTGCGTGGCAAGCTGGTTTTGACTTGCTTCGTCAGCTCACCGCCGGGTTAACAGCAGGCAAGCTACTCAATACATTTCTGGAATTCAATGCAGAAGAGTGGCAGGAGGCGCACATGCGCAACCACAGCAGAATCTTTGAGCAGCAATTAAATCGCACCGTGAATTATTGGCAACAACCACATGATGCCAACGAAATCATAATTATCAGACCAACGCTCTCACCGTTTGGATTTGATCTGACTACGGCTAAACGCAAAAAGCCGACGCAACTGATCCTGACTGCGCGCATCGGTTCGGTTTCTCACAAGGAAAAAGCCTCCCCGTTTCTGACAGGTCCGGAAGTTGCGGAAGATTTATTGCTGGAGAATGTCCGGCAGGCAGAAAACACCGTCACCGACGCACGCCTGGCGGGAATCAGTAGCCATCCCCATACGGCAAAAGAGTTTGTCGCATGGACAAAACATCGACTTGCCGGCCCCATATTTATGAGTGAGTTGTCCAGCCCGGCCTTTTTATGGCGCCTGCAACACCGTATTCGTCAGGTGATAGCAACCGAAGCGGAGTTATGGCGCGAAGACGAACGTCGTTTCTACCGGTCATCCCCGACACACCATTTTCTCAATATTGCTGATTTTACCGCTGACAATAAAAGTCAACGCCTGGCATTTTTTCAGGCGCTGTACGCCAGTGAACTATTGATTTTGCGCCTGATTATGCCGGATGCGGAAATGGTGTTTGGTATGTTGTGCGCGTTAGCGCCAAAGCAAGATGACGATGTCACCTATGCATGGGTTTGCCTGAAAGATACCCATGAAAATATCCCGTCAGAAAAGCATCTGCCCACTATTCATGTCGTTGGTGTGTAGCTACCGGTACAATATGTCTGGTTTGTCGGTGTTAATGGCGGGAGAGAAACATCTCAAAAAAATAAGCCGGTGGTGATTTAGACAACATCCGTTTAGCCGGCGCGAATGTTCGCGCCGCTAATGTTGCGAGTATCGGGGATCAGTCTGCCAGATCGGTCAGGGTGTAAGGGTCAATGCGAGTATCCGGCAATTTCAACGCGTTCAGCTCCGCCATGAGCGTATTGTAGGCATTCGGATCTTTAGGCATTAGCCCCCAGGTCGTAAAGAAAGAGGCGAGGTTATAACCCGAATAAATACTGGCATTGATAATAAAGCTGTTTATCTTCTCGGCATCAGTGGGTAAGTCTGGTGCGCTTGCCCGGTAATGACGGTGGAGCGTTTGATAAAAATTATCGCCGTACACCAGCCAGAGTTGATGGAACATCATCAGTCTTCCTTCATAACCTAACTCAGCATCCTGATTAAAATCTTTTTGCGCGACGGTTTTATTCAGGAATTTTATCGCGCGAGGCCAGGATTGTGCCAAACTCATCCACTGAGATGGATAAATCCCCATCTCCCTTTCCGCGGCAAGAGAAAAAATATTAACCTGCACTTCAGTAATGCTGCTCCAGCTCCATGCCCGCTGTTGATGCATATGACCAAGTTCATGCCATGGTCCCCAGCCCTCCACCGAGAATCCTTTCTCAGTAAGGATATTTCCCATTACATCTTTATTAAATACTGTGCGGTAATCCGTTGTATACATAAGTGGATCCGGGTCATCGGTTTCGGTTATTAATATCTTATGTTGGCTTCGGCTGTGGGTGTAAATATATCCCTCATCTTTAGTTAACATTAATATGTTGTCCTGAGCATTGATTGCCTTGTCAATCGCCTGCAACACCTTATCCTGGTTTTCATTCACATAACGAAGGGCATTTTCCCGTGATGCAACAATAATGGCGCGCTCCGATTCAAGGACCACATCAGGCGTCGGGTAATTATTTAACATCTCACGCCATGCGGCATTGGTGGTCGTACCCAGCCGATACCAGGGCATTGGCCGGGCATCGACTAAGTTGAGACGGCAGTTTGCGCCATAAACAAACTGATTCATTGGTGTGTAAGCATAAATAATACCGCCTTTTTCACCCGCTTTGACATAGGAATTAACTTCCTGCTTTAGCTCGAACATATCAGGGTTGATTTTGTCTTTGTAACGGCTGTAAGTGCCGATGAGCAGATGAGGCATAATGTTGCCTTTGTAATTGGGGCAATTAACAGCATAGTGAACCAGTTGATTAGGTTCGGCATAATAGCCGGTTGGATAACCCGGATGCCAGGGTAATGAACCCAATCTTGCCGCATCCTGATGAATCTCCGATGTGCCGTGGACCTGCATATAAACAGAATCATAGTTTTCCACCCCGGTATTTATCGGGGTAGGGGACAATTGCGAGAGTGAATCTCTGGCAAATAAGTTCCCCGTTGCCAGAAGCGAGGCTAAGGTAATGGTACTTATCAACATATTTTTAAACATTGCTACTCCTTGAGTTATTTTTTCGTTTTACTGCCTGTTAACCTTATATGAAGATTTTCTTCTGCCAGAGAAGGCAGTTATAAATTCATGTATTTCTCATCTTATTGATGCGTCGCGTCAGGATAAATTTCAGCGATTAATGGATTTTCGTATCAAGTGAACGGTATCCATTCTACCCGGATGTTTTTAATAGATTGGTTGTGACTAAAGTGAGTGACCTATTCTCAGGAGAAAACCTATGTCACAGCAGCAGGAATATTACCGGTATGTTGCGCCCGGCCAACGCGCGTTTAAACATTGCCAATTCGATACTCGTCAGCAGCAGGTGTGTTATCTGCCGGGGCTGGAAATACGCAGCGGCACCACAGGCAAGACCTACGACCAGCCTTTGTGGATGATCGTGGCCGGCAGATGTCGTCTTTACCGCGAGGCGCAGCAAACGCTGATTCATGTCAACCTGAGCGACAGATTGGGCAGCGTATACGGCGTGGTGGATGAAACGGGAACTCTGGTGAATCAGGAGTGCTGGTATCCCTTTGGTGGCACGGCAAGCTGGTTAACCGGGAGGCAGAAAGGGGCGATGCTGAAGTTTCAACGTTACGCGGGGAAGGAACGGGATTGCACCGGGTTAATCTACTTCGGCTGGCGTTACTACCTGCCGTGGCTGATGCGCTGGCTAAGTAGCGACCCGGCGGGAACGATAGAGGGGTTAAATCTGTTTCGTATGCTGAGAAATAACCCTGTCACGCGCTACGACGCTGACGGACGCATGACCAATGGGGAGTCATCTTTCGATCTTGATGCCGTTATAAGAAATGAGGGTTCTGATACATCTGAGTATCGTGAGCTTCTGCAAGAGTTATGGGAGGAGCATTTACCCGGTGCTGCCGCTGAAAATCCCCCGAGCTGGCAGCCAGTACCTTCAACCTCTTCTTCTGTAACCTGCGACCCCCAGTCTCATCAAGACCATGCGGCGGCGCTGACCACAGAGCATGTGCCCGGGGGTAATCAAATCTGGCAGTGCAACCGATGCTACGATTCCTTTCATTCTGAACCTGAATGGCGAGAGCATATTGCCCAAATACCATGCAAAAAAAAATACTCCTGTATGTGGCCTGACTGTAGAAAGACATTCACCCGAACACAAAATCTACATATTCATATGCGTAACCATAGAGGCGAAAAGCCGTTTGTTTGCCACGGGGAAAGTTGTAGCAAAAAATTCACCTCAAAGGATGGCCTTACCAGGCATTTCAGACACAGTCACCTTGGACAAAAGCCATTTCAATGCAACGTAGACGGATGTGGCTTTTCGTGTACGAGAAGAAAATTTCTTGAGAAACATATCACAATCTTCCATACCCCTGGTTCTGTCGGACTTTACTGCACGCCATGCAGACTGACATTTGACAAACAAAGTGTGTTTACGCTGCACAGTAAGTACTACTGTCCCTACAGGGCTAACCATTCCTGAGAAAGCCCGACACATTTATGGGCTGTGTCGCCAGCCTCTGCGCCAGAACAATCTGTAGCAGCAGAGGCTACTCAATCTTCATTTTTTTCTCATGTTGTTCAGGCCAGTGTTAAAAACCACCAGGCTACGCTTGAAGTCGATTATTTTCATGGAAGAAAAATGATGACTCATATTCCCGTCTGTTCCACGCCGTCTGTTCCATCCACTACCCCGGTTCTGAATGCCTTATGTCGTTTGAATGGCATAGGTGACAAATTTTTGTCAGTGAAATCCTCACTTACCAAACCCTTATCGCAAACATTAAGTCGGGTCGCCAGCCTGACTGCCAACAAGTTGGCTGCCAGGTTACCCGCAGTGGCCACCGTCCTCAACGCCTGGGCGGGGAAAGAACTCCTCTCCCTTCGGCAGGTGGCGCTGTGGCAGGAATATTTAAGAAACCCGAACCTGCCAATCGATGCTGCACTCAAAAACTATCTCGAACCCTGTTTTGCGCTGCTTGCTCGTTATTTGCTGGAACAGCCGGTGATGAAATTGCTGGGAGGCAGGACCCATCATGTCGCGGAATTTCTCCATCTGGAAAAAGCCAATAGCCTCCTCGACACCATGCTCAACCGTCAACGACTGGCACATTTATATATCGACGCTGAACCCGGGCCGCCGACACTGGAAAGCGAGATTCAGCACACTTTATTGCTAATGATTGGCATCTTCGGGAGTGCGGGGAGTGAGGTCAAACCCCGACAAATCAATATCGAGATTTTCAATGTGCTGTATCAGGAACTGTTCGCTTGCGAGGCATTGAGGTGGGAAAAAAACACGGCCAATCCGGAAGAAGTGCAAAGATGGAGCGATGCCGAGATGACGGCGAAAGTACAAGCCTTTCTCAGCGCCAGGTATGCCGGGCAATTTTCTGCACAGTATGTGAGCAGCGAAATGCTGGTGCAGTTGAGCGGGGTGCCTGCACGAATACAAAGCGAGCTGCTGTCGATGGTCTGGCCCGCTGACGCTGAACCGACTAACACGGTGCTCGCGCAGATGGATAACTTGCCACCCCCACCGGGTATTCATATTCCTTTTGCCGGGACGCTGCGAACCCTGTCACCGGCATATCAAAACATCGTACTGGGAAAAAATTCCACGCTGGTGCTGGAGATACCGGTGTGTCCGGCGAATAGGTTTTTGAATACGACCACAGAAGGCAGCGGCATTTCTCTGGGCGGAGTGGGGAGCGACAATGAAGACAACATGAAGTTGTTTCTCAGTAATATCAATGCCGCATCTACTCAGGTTTATTTCAGGAGCCGCCATCCTGCCACCGGGTTTAACGCAAAATTGCGTCCGAGTCCCTTGCCCCTGCTGACGTATCAATCTGAAAAGACTGCCGCGCCTTCCTCTTCGCTGGCAGATGCAGCCTGCCCGGTGACTACGATGGAGATAATCGATCCGCCAACCCATATTTCGCCGGAATTACCTTTTCTGTTACTACCGTCCGGTGTCATGGGGGCCTTGCAACACTTTGATCACTGGTTTTCGCAGATGCTTAACCCGACAGGTGTTGCCGGTCAGCGTCTTGATGAGGCAGACGCAGCGCACACGCGTCTGGCACGCCACGCCATTGTAGACAGTCGCCCAAAGGCGGCGCCGGGTAATGATGTGCAATATGATCGTCTGTCGGAAATCCCGCTGATAGCAACGGCCGCTGCTCCGGTGCAGGTCGATGTTAAAACGGCGTCGCACGCCTGTAATCTTTGGCAAATGATACTTAGCCATAAGCCTGCGGATGAAAGGGAAAACGGATTTGCGCGTTATGCGGCGTTAATAACCGAAGATCCCTCACAACGTGAGATTGGACAGGATGCCCGCTTCCAGGACACCACACCACGAACACCGCTTAACCGTCTGAAGATCTTATTGCTGTCATTACAGACGCTCATCACCCGCCCGGACGAAGAGAGCCCATTCGTGTTGGATGAGAAGGAATTCGCCTATTTACAGAATGACCAGCGCAGCGGTTGGTCTGCCGGGTTAGCGATCATGAGCGATGGCGAACCGCGCGCCCGATTGCGGTTGTTGGGCAAAATGATCCTGCCGGTAATTGAGGTTGTTCTGAAAGCCATCGACCCGGCGACCCACTTTGCGGGCTTCGCTTCCCTCAATAGTAAAATCATTGCGGGCCTGACAGACGACGTGATCCCGACTATCACGATAAAAGCATTCGCCCGCCTGACCGCCGAGAAAACAGCGTCATTTTGTGAAGAGCTGGGGCAACAGTTCGAACAGTTCACTTCTCTGGATCTCGCCCGTATCCGTCTGTTGCTGGATGAGCAGTGCAAAGAAGCTTTTCCTGCCACCGAGTTCGCATCACACCCGAAATTACAGGATGAAACCTGTTTTAGCGAGTTGGGGTTATCGGCGGCACTGGCCGCTCCGGTGGTGGCAGATCATAAACGCAGTGCCATTCCATTACAGGCCATCAGGCAGATTGCGCTGTTTATGTTGCTCAATCAAAAAACCGGGACGCTGATTAACCAACTTGGGCAGACCACGTATGTCAGCTCTGGAGTGAAAAAAAAGCTGACCGAATGGTGGGAGGAGGAAACCCAAACGTATGCAGATGTACTGGATTTTGTCCGGGCCCGACGTGCACTGGATAAAATACTTCTCCATCCGCACGGCATCACGCCTTTGCAACTGGCCGAGGCTAAAACCGATGTTCAAACCACGCTCAGAACATTTTACCGACATACCTTTCTGGATCTGCCACGGGAGATGCGGCACGCGCTGAAACAAAATTACCCCCAGCCGTTGCCGGTGACCTTCATTCAAGTCTCACGGCCGGAGGACCCTTCACCGCTAAAGCCCTGTCTCGGGATCATTATTCAGCATAACGCTAAAGCGTTTCTGGTGACGCCACTGCCGAAAATCGGCGATGCCACCCGGCATACCTGGTTTGACGTGACAGAACATCAGAGTGGATCCGGATTTCGCACTGAAATACAGAAGCAGGCGTTGATGAACATTTTATTCAGAACGGCCGATGCGTCAGCGCGTCATCAACTGACGTTGACCACCTCGCTATTGCGTTTTGCACCCGCAGATAGCGAATTGTGGGCAGCGAATCTGGCGGAAATTGTGGTGAAGAAGATGGAACAACTGTCCAATCCATCTTCTGCCGCCAGCTTGCCCCCGACCACTTCAACCACGGCATCGGCTGAGTCCCTGGTTCAGAGCGCCTGGAGTACGACGTTGTCATTACTTTTTCACTCCCCATTAGGTGAGTGCCTGAGTTTTGTCGATAACCTGTTCGGTCTTGGCTTGCAACAGGAGCCAGTCGAACAAAGCGGATTAGTGAAGCTGGGATCGCTGGTGGTCTGCGTGGAACAGGCGATGCCAGAAGGAGAGGCGTGGGCTGTTGCCGATACGCTGGTTGAGAACGGGGTACAACAAGCCTTTCGCCAGGCGAAGCGCTACCAGGCGAAGTATCGGATTACGACTGAGGCACCACAGGAGGATACGGCGTTCATAAAATGGCTGGAATATGAAATGAAGGAATTCATGGATTCCTTCCCTGAGCTGGAGGATTTATACGCTCATCGGGATCTCAAGCCCTGGCTGGCGCAGCAGATGCAACCTTCGTGGTCTTCCTTATCAAAAGCGGCCTACCTGGCCGAGCCGACCAGTATGGAAAAACTGAATGAGCTGGCGGGTTACGCGCACTATTTATCCGACGAAGAAGGAAAAGAGTATCTCTTTCATCCCTACGGCGACTCGTGGCTGAAATTTGAAGTGGCGAGCACCTCCCTGTCACCAACCGGCGAACTGCGATACGAGATTCCGTCAGGAGCGCCCGCCGACCGTATGGTCACCGTGGTTAAAGATGCACAAGGGAAATTGCAGGTCGTCGCTGACAATCTGATCAGACTGTTGCCGTCTGACGCCAGCACGAAGCATAACGACTGCGAATTAAGCGTACCGCAAGGAATCTCGGTAGAAGAGATGTTCATATCAACCTTCAATGATAATCGCCTGGTAATCAAAATAAAGACCAGAGAGGGGGAAACATTATACCGAATGCTCTGTGCCAGTGGCGCGTTTATCCCCTTTGAACCACAAATATTCGCTAATATCCCTTATCGCATGGGGCGAGGCATCGAAAATGATCCCAGTACTAACGAAAGTCCGATATTTCGTGGTCGTTATGCGTTAAGCCGAATTTACGACACGGTACGTAGGCATGCCATACTGGAATTATATAATCTACGTAAGAAATTAGTGTCACTGAGAACAGTGAAGGAGTTGGAGGTAGATATTATCTGCCTGGCCAATCAGGTGAATAAACTACCGGCACATCTGGCGATGCTGAAACATGCCGATTCACTGCCGGAAAGTGATATCACATTGCATGGTTTTCTCGAGCTGAGCCAAATGGTAGAAGAGATTGCCCGTGGTGTGCTGACCTCAATCAGCCCTGAATTGTCCCCAGACCAGGTATCCTATAAAGAGTTTTTACGCAAAATTAAGGATGCAGGCAGAGGGATTAACAATATTATCAACGTCTTCGGGCTTCCGGATAGCGATCATTCCCTCACGCAGCATGACATTGATAGTTATGCCACTATGGCAAAAAAGTTGGTGAATTTCGCCAGTGTGTTCAAATCAGAAATGACTTCGTCCGAAGTGGCAAACGCCGCATTCAGAGCGAGGCAACTGGCCTATATTGATGATTATGGCGATCAGATTTTTAAAGCGGATGATATCACCGAAGTCTTTCTGGCAGCGGTTTCTATCCCCGAGGAGTTAAGAGGGATCAGATATGTGGGTACTGGCTCAACGGTATGGAATAAATTCCCGTGGATGAGAAAGGAACTGGAGCAGATAGATAATGAAGACCGGTTGAATATGGATAAAATTAGCGCGGCCATAAGCCAGAATGCTAATTTTATTGCACAGAGCTTGAAAAAAATCTTCCATGTGGCGGAAAGTGAGACGCTGGACGTCGCGTTGTTTGAGAAATTATTGCATCAATATCGGATAACGCTGGAGTCAGATACTGAATATCGAATCAAGGTATTTAAAGATGCAATAGGCTACAACCCCAAAACAAAGCAGTATGCGTTGATTAAAATGAAAACCATGCCGGAAAGAGAGTTGTTTTCCTGGAACGGACTCAATGGTTTTGCGGCGGGGCATAAAAAAAGAGATGAAATTGCCGTATCCTGCGCCAACCAGGGACATAAAAAATCTCTTGCCACCACGGTCAGGCATGAGGACGGGCATAACATCATCAGGAAATTCGTCCCCCATGCGAAAAAAATTATTGGCGAGCCCTATCTGGACTGGCCTGACCGGCAAAGATCGTTGGTACGTAGCGAACAGCGAGAATTACTCCATAAGCTGATGTCTGCGCCTGCGGTGTTTCGGGCTTATATCCAGGACCTGGAGGAGTTTACCCGGACTTATTTTCACGCCTGCGTCTATTCATCCAATGCAGAAATCGCTCTTCTCGCGAGTGAAATACGCGATAGTTGGGCCTATCCAGTGACGGAGAGTAACCAGCAGAAGATCGATCGGATTATCGATATCCTGGCGACCGATCCGAAACTGAAAATCGAACCGGCTCTGCCATTTCCGGACTTTTTCAATGCGATGGTTCAACAGCTGGTGGAAAGCGTACCGAAAGAGGTTGCCGATAGGGTTGAAGCCGAATGGGATCCGACTGACTGGCGCAAACGTTAATGAGGGCATTTTCGCTGCTGAACTGTAACGTCTGATGTCATACCGGCAAGACCCTGTTGATCAGGGTCTTTTGTGGCAGGTACTTAACAATTTGTGCCGTATTTTAATCATATTTTTCAATTTATTAGACAAAGTCCGTTGGGCTGCCTGTCTTTAATTGCTTGCTATTGAATAGCGCACTATGTAAATTGAACCCGAAGCCAACAACGAGTGCACAAATTTATTCATTTAAGTAGCGCACTATTTAATAGCGAGATATAAAAGGGGATCACCATGAAAATTAAACAATCATTATTAGCCATTGCATTAGGCGCTGTATCTGTATCAAGCATGGCGGGAGAGCCACAACCAGAACGTCATGTGCAGGCTTTCCTGAATGCCCTCAACAGCAGCGGCGGCAAACCTATTGAACAGCTCTCACCTCATGATGCGCGTCAGGTGCTGATCGGCGCCCAGAAGGGAGCTGTACTGCCGGCCGCAGACGTGACTGAAAAAACCATCGAAGTTAACGGACAACCGCTGAAGTTAAATATCGTCAAACCGAAAGGGGCAAAAGGTACGCTGCCGGTATTTATGTTCTTCCACGGCGGTGGCTGGGTGTTAGGTGACTTCCCAACCCATGAGCGCCTGGTACGTGACCTGGTGGTGGAATCAGGAGCAGCGGCAGTTTTTGTTAATTACACCCCATCACCGGAAGCGCATTTCCCGGTGGCGATCAATCAGGCCTATGCTGCCACGCGTTGGGTTGCGGAACATGGCCAGGAAATAGGCGTTGACGGTAAACGCCTGGCGCTGGTGGGGAACAGTGTCGGGGGGAATATGGTGGCCGCTGTCGCGTTGCAGGCAAAACAGCAACATACCCCGGCGATTCGTTATGACGTGATGTTATGGCCGGTTACAGATGCGCATTTCGATACCGCTTCTTATAACCAGTTCGAGAATGGCTACTTTCTCACACGGAATATGATGAAGTGGTTCTGGGATGCCTACACCACCAAAGAGAGCGATCGTAACAACATTCTGGCATCTCCGCTGCGTGCCACCCGCGAGCAGTTACAGGGACTGCCGCCGACATTGATTCAGACTGCCGAGTTGGATGTGCTGCGTGATGAGGGTGAAGCGTTTGGTCGTAAACTGGATGAGGCCGGGGTGGATGTGACCGTTACGCGCTATAACGGTTTGATCCACGACTATGGTCTGCTGAATCCACTGAGTAACGTGCCGGCCGTGAAAACAGCGCTGCGTCAGGCGGCGGAAGAGTTGAAAACCCACCTGAAATAATCTCAAAGGCCAGGTTAATCACCTGGCCTTCACCTTTTTACCACCACGTAACGCCCTCCCGACAGCCAGATACCCGACAAAAAGTACGCCTTTTCCGGTAATGAGAGACGGACAACTGTTCTATAGGAAAAGATGATATTGAATGGACAATCCAACGAAGAAGCACAGTTATCCACCTGTTTTTTGCCAATTGATGTGATGACGTTCGGTGAAGAATAACCGTTGATACTTACCTGCCCAGCAGACCGGGTAACATTTTGCAAAAATGCGTAAGTTAAGTTGTGCTTAATGATTAATTTTAAAGGTGTTGTTGTTGCTAATTTAGCCAGTGTTGGTTTTCGCCTTCCAGCCCAGGCTGGGCCTGGATTAGTGCCATTCATCAGCATTGATAATGCAGGAAACACAAACTTAATAGTTCAGTAACGTAACTAATACGTCAGTTTTCAAATGCTAATCAATCAGTTAAGGTCAGTTAAAGCAGTACAAACAGTGAATTCTGCTACAATTCATTAACATGGTTAGCGGAGTGAGTCTTAAGAATTAATCGATTGTAGGCTAACCGCTAATATCCAACTGTATTTTATCAAAAATTTGTTCCCGCCTGGCTTATGTGACTGATGTTTAGAGCATATTGCCACCAAACGCCTACCTCTTCCTGATTATTCGGGACAATATTCTATTCATTCGATTTAGGAAAGGATCGATCGATCAAAGGTTATTTTTTGATAGGTAAAAACATAGATAAAACCGATCGTAAAGTGTTTATTGATTGGTATTAGTGATCATAGAATGAGAATCATCTGATGTGTGTTATGGAAAACATTCTCATGAATCTCAGCGAAGTCTTAACAGGTAAAGTTATCAGTGGTATTGAAGCGGAACCGATAGTAGACAGAGCAGGGAATGTTCTGGCGGTAAAGATACGTACAGACAGCGCCGCACCAGGGTGGTTTTTCAGGCAGGTTGGGAAACCCGCTAAGGCACAGAAAAAAAAACTGTTGAAGGATCAACTCACGCTTATCGACCTAAAAACAGCATATTTTCAAAATAATAACATTTTATGCTCCATCACTATTGATTTTGATATGGCCGCACTCCTGATACAGGATGAGGAGATTGCTGAGTTAGCCAAATCAAAACCCTTTTTACGTTTAGAGATTTCAGAAGGTTTTCCAAATCTTTCCGATGGGAGAAGCAACCGGGTCTTGCAGGCATTAGCCGAAGAGTACCGCTTGTGGTTGGGAGATTTAGGTTCAGGCGAATCGAGCCTGAGAGCATTGCAGGAAAATCTCTATGACGCCGTAAAGATTGATAATGATTTTTTTAAGATCTACAGCAAGTCAGGCATCTGGCCGGTCATTATCAAGAACATAATGCGATATTGTAAGTTTATTATCATCGAAGGTGTGGAAAGCACAGAGCAATGCCACGCCATCGAAACGGATATTAAAGCGGTACAGGGTGGATGTTTTAAAAGCGTACGGCTTGAACAAATCGAAAGTTTAAATAAGAAATTCATATTATAACTTTGAATTTTTAATATACGTCTTTTACACAGCAAAATGGCGGCATTGTCCTGCCCATTATTTTTTTTGCCAGCGTCGCAAAGGCGTCGCTGCGCCTGTTGTATTGATTATTTATTTTTTTCAGGCTATTGGCGCCAGTAAGCTAAGGGCGGTAGCGTGCCTGAAACGTCAGGAATGAGTGAGTAATAAAAGTGGTAAAAAAAATCATTCATTATCGCTAACAACCAAAAAGGTAACATTATGAAAATCACAGCAATGAGTACTTTGTTATTAACCGGTTTGCTGAGTTTGAGTGTAAACGCAGCAGAAGAAACGACAACACAACAAACAGCCGCCGCACAAAATGTGGGTGCGCCAGCAGGTGAAAGCGCAACCAGTTATGCTGCCGGAACCAGCGTGGTTGTGGGTGTCTCTGCGGTTTCCGCGTTGGCCGCGCTTGCATTAGCGACGCAGACTAACGATGGCAGTAGCACCGGAACGACCACCACCACCACGACCACCACCACGGGCAGATAGTTCTAACCAGACAGCGGAGGGCATCGCAAAGGTGTCAGAGAGATATGAGGATAATATCTGATGATTACTATTTGAGTCTGGGTTTGCGTGAAGCATTAAAAGTCCACGAAATCGGACTACAGGACATGACTATTTCGTTAAGTTCTGACCTGAAAACCATCAGACTTTATAAAGACATAAGTGTTTATTCTAATGAGAAGTTTTTTGTCGGTAATTGCCTGACAACCTTTGTGATGAGTTACCAGTTAGATGATGGGCTAACGCCTTTACATCACAAGCTGTATCGACTCATCGCTGAAAGAAAAACCATGTACCTGACTCCACGAGAAATCGATGTTTTGAAGGATTTATTAGACGGACAAAATATACTCGAAATCTCAAGGAACAGCGGGCTTAGCCCAAAAACAATCAGTGCTCAAAAAAATTCAGGTTTAAAGAAACTGAAGGTCAGTAACTTACATATGTTGCACCGAGACATTTCATCATTCAGAAATCTGTTTTATGGAAAACAACGCAGCCACGCAGGGATGGGTTTCTAAGGGTGAGTGAATGACGTTTCCCTTTACTATGCCTCTTTAGCAAATTGATAAAGAGGCCTTATTTTCTTGCATTTAATAGGATGATAGTTCAACTCATGATGATGAAATTGCCTTTTAGACTATCCGCGATTGCGGTGTCTGCTTTTTTTCTTTCCGCGTGCACCATCGTTCCAGGACAACATTTATCAACCAGTGATAAAGATGTCGTGGAGCAGATGGATTCGAATACGGACATTAGCAAGTACGTTACTGTTTATCCGTTAACACCAAAATTGATTGATTCGCTGCAACCTCAAAAGGTGATGTCCAGCGCCAACCCACAGCTGGAAGATGAAATCAAAAACTACCAGTACCGCATCGGCATTGGTGACGTATTGATGGTGACGGTATGGGATCACCCGGAACTGACGACACCTGCCGGCCAATACCGCAGCGCCAGCGATACCGGTAACTGGGTGAATACCGATGGCACCATTTTTTATCCTTATATTGGCAAGGTGAAAGTCGCCGGACGCACTATCGAAGAAGTTCGCAACGAGATCACTGAGCGACTTAAAACCTATATTGAAAGCCCGCAGGTTGATGTCAGCATCGCTGCGTTCCGGTCACAAAAAGCGTATGTGACAGGGGAGGTGGTGCGTTCGGGTCAGCAGGCGATCAGCAATATCCCGCTGACGATTATGGATGCCATCAACGCCGCGGGTGGCCTGGCGCCAGATGCAGACTGGCGCAATGTGGTGTTAACCCACAACGGCAAAGATAGTGTTATTTCCTTACAGGCGTTAATGCAGCAGGGCGACCTACGCGAAAACCGTTTGCTGACGCCGGGCGACATCTTGTTTGTACCGCGTAATGACGACCTGAAAGTATTCGTGATGGGCGAGGTTAATAAACAGTCCACGCTCAAGATGGACCGCAGCGGTATGACGTTAGCTGAAGCGCTGGGTAATGCTGAGGGTGTTTCCCAGGAAATGGCAGATGCATCGGGGATCTTTGTGATTCGTCAGCTGCATAACCCGACAGGGAAGGGCAAGCTGGCCGATATTTACCAGCTGAATGCGAAAGATGCAGCAGCGATGGTGCTGAGTACGTCATTCCAGTTAAAGCCGTATGACATCGTTTATGTCACTGCCGCACCAATTGTGCGTTGGAACCGTGTTATCTCGCAATTGGTTCCGACCATCGGTGGGGTGCATGACCTGGTTCAATCTGGACAGTACATCCGCGAGTGGTGATGAGTATGTTTGATTCAATACTGGTGATTTGTACCGGGAATATTTGTCGGTCGCCGATAGCGGAACGAGTTTTGCGACAAGCATTTCCAGCAAAAAAAATCGATTCGGCGGGTATTAGGGCATTGGTTGGGGAACCCGCTGACCCAGGAGCAGTTCTCGTTGCTGAAAAATATGGGATTTCACTTTCTGAACACTATGGAAGACAGTTCGACGTTTTGCAGGCTAGTCAATATGAATTACTACTGGTAATGGAAAAAGAACAGATGGAAGAAATTAGCCGTCGTGCGCCAGAATTGCGCGGAAAAACGATGTTGCTTGGGCATTGGATTGGTAATAAGGATATACCTGACCCATATAGAAAGAGCAATGAAGCCTTTGAATCAGTTTTCAAATTGATCGAAAAAGCATGCCAGTGCTGGGTAGCAAGACTAATTGACTAAAATCAGGATGAAAATGATGTTAACTTCAATTGAAAATAAAGTCAGGAATGAAAGTTCAGAGGGCTACGATATTAGCCGAATTGTTGGTGAAATTCTTGATGGAAGGAAATTAATACTGTCCGTATGTTCGATTTTTTTTGTGTTGTCAATTTGCTATGTTCTGTTTTCTACTCCTGTGTATAAAGCAAATGCCATATTGCAGATAGAGCAAAATCAAGGGAATGCTATATTAAATAGCTTGAACCAGATATTGCCAGATTCGCAACCGCTAACCGGACCTGAAATATCAATTATTCAATCAAATATGATTGCAAGTAGAGTCGTTTCAGACCTGAATTTGCAAACATCAATTGAGCCTGATTATTTTCCAATTTTTGGTAGAGGGTGGGACAGACTCTTCGGCATAAAAAGAGGTAGCATCGAGATCAGTGATTTGTTTATAGAGGGAACGACAACGAAGAATCCGCAGCAGCTGATTTTAACTGTTATAGATAAAGATCATTATAAGGTGGATTTTAATGATAAGGAAATCAATGGAGTAGTAGGTAATGCTCTTATTTCTGATGGATTGACTATTAAGGTCGATAAGATTAGTGCAAATTCAGGTGCGACATTTGCAGTTAAGTATTCGACTAAGTTGAGAGCAGCAAACGACCTTTTAAATAATTTAGATGTTGCGGACCAAGGCAAGGATAGTGGGATTTTAAGGGTCACATTTACGGGCACTGATCAAAATAAAATTGAAAAAATCTTAAACAAGATAAACGAAAGTTATGTAAATCAGAACGTAGAGCGCCAGGCTGCACAGGATACAAAAAGCCTTGAGTTTTTAAAAAACCAACTCCCGGAAGTAAGGAATGAATTGGATGTTGCAGAAGACAAACTAAATGAATACAGAAAGAAAAAAGACTCAGTAGATTTATCTCTCGAAGCTAAGTCTGCATTAGATCAATTGGTCAACATTGATAACCAATTGAATGAATTGACATTTAAAGAGGCTGAGATTTCACAGTTATACACAAAAGAGCACCCAACATACAAATCTCTTTTAGAGAAAAGAAAAACATTGCAACAAGAAGAAGATGCTCTGAATAAGAAAATATCATCAATGCCAGCAACGCAGCAGGGTGTGTTAAAACTGAGCCGAGATGTAGAGTCGGGAAGAGCTGTTTATATGCAGTTGCTCAGTAGGCAACAGGAGTTAAATATCGCGAAGAATAGTGCAATTGGTAATGTTAGAATAATCGATTCTGCGATTGTTGGTGTCGACCCAGTAAAACCAAATAAAATATTGGTTGTTTTAATAGGGTTAGTAATTGGACTAGTTTTATCTATTGGTTTGATTATATTACGGAATGCATTGAGAATAGGTTTGGTATCGCCACAACAACTTGAAGATGAAGGTATCAATGTATACGCAAGCATTCCAGAATCAACATGGTTGAAACGCAATATAAAGAACAAAAGTAAAGGAGGACATAATTCTGGGGGTGAAAATCATGCGCTGCTTGCAATTGATAATCCAGCTGATATGTCTGTAGAGGCAATACGGAGTTTAAGAACAAGTTTGCATTTTGTCATGGCCGAGGCTAAAAACAACATTCTGATGATATCTGGTTCCACAGAGAATGCTGGAAAAACTTTTGTTAGTGCTAACCTTGCTGTTTTGGCGGCACAGGCAGGTAAAAAAGTACTAATTGTAGATGCTGATATGAGAAAAGGTACTGCTCATAATCTATTGGGTGTAGAGATAAAAAATGGGTTGTCGGATATATTAAGTGGAGAAAAGAAACTAGAGAGTGTAATTAACAGACTGGAAAATTATAACTTAGATTTCATCTCTCGCGGTAAGATCCCAGCTAATCCCTCTGAACTGCTCATGAGTGATAAAATGCAAGAATTCATAGAGGAAATAAAAAGAAAATATACCATGATCATTATAGATACACCTCCAGTTTTATCTGTTACGGATGCGGAAATTGTAGGTGCCTATTGTGGTGCAAATATGCATGTCGTTAGATACGAAGTTAACACTTTAAAAGAAATTCTTCTGAGTAGGTCAAAATTCCAAAAAAGTGGCAGTTTCTTAACTGGATGTATCTTGAATGGTATTACACGAAAGAGTAGTCGTTATGGGTATAGTTATGGATATTATGGTCACAATTACAGCGAAGTTCCTGATTAAAGTAATATAAAAATTAGGATGTGTAGCAAAATACTACTTGAGAGTTAATGGATGATTTACACATCATTGTTTATTCTGGTTACTATGGCGATACTAACGTTTGTATATTCGATGTTAACAGGAAAGGTAGGGATTTTTTTTACTCAATGGGTAGTTTACCTTGTATGGTTCTTTTGTGTTCCGGCATTCTTACAGTACTCAGCCCACCAGTTTCCGTGGCCGAACTATCCTAAAGATAACGAAATAAATGAGGTAAACACAATGTCCATTGTGTTCACTTTGTTTTTATTTATTGGTTACTCTTTATGTTTCAAAAAAACAAGCGAAAAAAGCACAAGTGGATATGGATATTCAGTTACAACGGTGACTAATGTTTTAGCGATAATAATGTTGCTTCCAGCTGTTGTATTCATTCAAATTACAGGAGTTGGTTCCTTTTTTTCAGGGCGTTCGTCACTGGGTGAAATGGTATATGCAGATAGTTTTATGCCGATGCTCTATGCATTGTCAAAGTTTGTTGCCTTTGGAGTCTTGGTCGTATACTTGTCATTATGGAAAACAAAAACAAAAGATTTCAAACATGCTAGTGGTGCGACTGTTGTCTTGATGATGTCAGTAATGGTCAATTTTATAATTAACAATCCGTTATCGAGTCCGAGGTTTCACTTCCTGAGTATGACAATTGCTTTGGTCATAATGGCAGGATTTATGAATAGTAAAAAATCTTTTGTTATTCTATTTTTTGCTTCACCTATCTTATTGTTTATTCTTTTTCCTGCAATTAAACATATTGGAGACTCATCGCAAGATTTCAAAACGTATGATACGGCTAGTTATATCGTGCAGGGCGTAGACTTTGATTCATTCCAACAATTAGTGAATATATTGAGGTATGTCCAGGATAAAGGATATTCTTATGGAATGAATTTTATTGCTGGTGTCTGCTTCTTTATACCACGATTTATATGGGAATCAAAGCCTAGCAACTTAGGGATATTGGCCGCTGACCATCAAGGTTATTTTTATACTAATTTAAGTGCGCCACTAGTTGGGGAGTTATATTATGCGGGGAATTTCATATTTATAATAATAGGTGCTATCATATTAGGTGGATTGACAGGGAAAGCAGATTCGTTATTGCGGAATAGAGCTATCTCACCAATGTATTTAACAGGGTTATGGATTTCATCATTCGCATTTATTGTATTCCGAGGATCATTCGGTTCGGTAGCTCCACCTATAACATTAGGGCTATGTTCATCATTAATTTTATTCGCAAGCACGAGAAAAACACTAAAGTCATCAATTAAATAAATGAATAAATTACAGGTGAAGGGATAGAATTACTCTATGAGAAAAATCATAATGTTCACAAGATCTTTACCCATGCACGGTGTTGGTGGTATGGAGGTTGTGGCTTGGGATTTAGCCCAATCGTTGTCAAGGTTAGGGTGTGATCTAGAAATAATAACGACTGAAGCAATAAAATTCAAAGGAAAACATGTAATAAATGGAGTGCCAATACATTTCATTGAAGGAGTAAGATCTGGGAAATATTCAAGAAAATGGTGGGAGAGGTCAAAGGAAGTTTTCGATCTAAATTATAAAGGAAAATGCGATTGTGTGTTCAGTGTTAGCACAGGTGCGTATGGTTTACTTAAAGATAAAACGAGTTACAACGATATAGACTTCGTAATCCAGATTCATGGAACAGCATGGGGTGAATTAATATCTAAATTAAAGTCGAGAACTCTAAAAGGATTCTTAACGTGGCCAAAAAATCTATCATGGATGTTTAGAGATTTGGTCAATTATAACAATTTCGATAAAATAATCAGTATTGGTAAGCAAGTTTCTGATGATCTATCCAAATGGCCATACGCAAAAATCATAGATCCAGATAAAATTATAATGATAAAAAACGGGATAGATCATGTTTTATTCGCACCCAATGAAGTAATAAAAAATGAAGTTTTAGAAAAATACCAAATCCCCAAGCATAAAAAACTAATAGTAACTGCATGCCGTCTTCATGAACAAAAAGGAGTTTTGAACTGTCTAAGGACACTGGAAAAAATAAAAGATGATATACAGTTTTTTTATGTTGTGGTTGGTTCAGGTCCACAAGAAAACCATCTTAAAAAAGTTGCTAATGAGTTAAGTCTTACAGACAGAGTTCTATTTACAGGCTCATTGTCAAGACCACAAATAGCAGAGCTAGAAAGTGCTTGTGATTTATTTTTATTTCTTACTGACCGTGTTGAGGGATTGCCATTAAATGTTCTCGAAGCATCTGCGGTCGGTCTTGATATTGTTATTTCTGAGCAAGTGAAACTTTTCTATTCGGATCGAATAACTTCAGTAAATCCAAAGGAGTATGAAAAAAACGCTAAAATAATTGTTGATAAATTATCAGCAAAAGAATCGTTGACCAACGCCTACTTACCTTCAGAGTATACGCTTGATTACACTGCAGAAAAATATCTGGAAACTATATGCCAGATTAATAAGGAGCAGAAGTGAAAAAAGCTATCACATCGTTGGTGAGTGGTAATTTAGCATCGAAGCTCTTAGGCCTGATAAGAGAAATGGTGGTCGCAGCTTTATTCGGAACAGGATACGTTAATGGAGCGTATCGTGTAGCACAAACTGGAACTTTAGTACCTGTTAACTTTCTTGTTAGCGATAGTCTGACAGCTTTTATACCATTGTTTAAAAAATTCAGAGAGGAGGATGAAGATAAGGCATTGCTTTTTTTTTGGTTGATGCAGTTTTTCTTTCTTATTTTCTCGGTTGTGCTAACTCTGGGGGCGTTTTTTTTTGTAGATGAGTGGTTAAACTTACTTGCTCCTGGGTTAGATCCAAAGACAAGAGCGTTGTCTGAATCAATGTTACTAATAATGAGTTTGGGCATAATTTTATACTTGAGTTCAGCTCTGATAAATTACATTGAAATGGCAAATGAAGATTTCATACCGATGTCACTTCGGCCATCAATACAAAATTTAGGAATGCTTATAGGTGCTTTTTTTGCCTATTATCTCCATGATCCACTTTATTTAGCATGGGGGTTTACTGTGGGTTATGTTTTCTTCTTTCTGTGGGTGTTGAAAAGAGGCCTGAAGAAAAAAATCATTGCATTCCCAAGTAAAGTACAACGAATTGATATTAAAGATGTAATGCAATCTTTCTGGGCGACTATTAAGCCATTGGTTTTTTTGCCTTTCTTGTATCAAGGAAACATTGCGATAGAGCGTGCAGTTGCAACTCTAATAAGTTTAACCGCAATATCAGCTCTGGATTATGCAAAGTTTATCAACGAAACGTTGCTTCTTATAGTGTCAACTCCAGTTGCATTAGTTGGTCTTGTGAATTGGTCAGGGGAAACTAAGCAAGGCCTAACGTTAAAGTTAGCAAAGGCAATCAAAATAATATTAATCATCTCATTTCCTATTTCATTATTCATTTATCTGAATTCAGAAATGATAGTTTCAATTTTATTCGAAAGAGGTCGTTTTAATAAAGAATCAATTGATGTCACAGCTATGATCTTAAAAGGTATGTCTGTTGGTTTATGGGCTAATGTTGTTGGATATGTACTCGTAAAAGCATTAACTGCTCAATTTAGAAATGGAACAGTCTTAGTAATCATGCTCTTTAGTGTAGTAGCTAATGTTCTTTTCAATGTCCTATTTTATGAGCATTATAGAGAGATAACTTTAGGGCTGGGGAATTCGCTATATGGGATTGTAATGTTTATATCTGCAATGACATATTTAAAATTGTGGGGTGAATTTAAAAAAATAACACCACCAATATTAATATCTTCAGTTGGTTATCTTGTTGTTTCATATTCAGTCAACATGATCGATGTATCAATGTTCACTTTCACTATTAATAGTGTTGTGTTCTTGTTGTTTTGGAGTGGGTGCGTATTTCTAATTCCATCCTGGAGGATGGAGATTGTTAAGGAGATAGTAAGTCGTGGCAAAAAATAGAATAAAACTAATACATCTTCTTTCGTTGTTGAACGTTATGATTCTAAAAATCAGGTTTGGCAGTAAAATAAAATTAGACATAAGAAAAGTTTTCATTCATCCAGGTTCTTCTGTAAATATCAAAGATGAAGGAAGGATAAAAATAAACACAGCTGGAGGAAGGGTTTACATCTCTAAAGGTTCATCCATTTTAGCCTCTGGTGGTGAGTTGGAAATTGGAAGCGGTGTTTTTTTTAATAATAATGCGAACATTGTTTGTCATAAAAAAATAACAATAGGGGATGACTGTATGTTTGGTCATAATATCTGTATTTTTGACTCAGATCATCGCTTTGATATTCCTGGTGATAAGTTTAGCTCCCAAGGGTATGTTGTGCGTGAAATATGCATTGCGAATAATGTGTGGGTCGGGGCAGGTTCTGTAATAACTAAGGGAACAAGTATTGGGTCGAATGTTGTCGTTGGTGCTAATTCTGTCGTCAGAGGTTCGTTGGACGAGAAGAGCTTATACGCAGGCAATCCGGTAAAACGGTTAAGAGGGATACATGAGTAAATATATAATACTATTATCAACTGCAGATTGGGATAACCCATTTTGGACTAATAAACAACATGTTGCAGTAGAGCTTGCCAGATTAGGTTATAGAGTATTATATGTCGATTCCTTAGGTCTTAGAAAACCAGGCTTGAATAAAAAGGACATGAGACGTGTTTTTTTAAGGGTTTTTAAAGCACTTAAACCACCTAAAAAAGTAAAGGATAATATTTGGGTCTGGTCTCCGATTAATTTGCCATGGAATGATATTTCATTTGCGCGATTCGTAAATAAAACATACTTGAGTTTATTTCTTTCGTTTTGGAGTAAGGCCCTTAAATTTAAAAATCCCATTTTATGGACTTACAATCCTTTAACGACGGAGTTCCTTGATCCAAGTAAATATGAGAAGACAATATATCATTGCGTGGATGAGATCAAAGAACAACCCGGAATGCCAAGGGAAATATTGGAAAGGGAAGAGATAAAATTATTGCAAGTTTCGGATGCTATTTTTGTTACCGCACCTCAACTCTTTGAGAGTAAGAAGAAATGGAATCGTAATATTTTTTATTTTTCTAATGTTGCTGATTACAGTCATTTTAACAAGGCAGTAACTGTAGACTATGAACTACCTGATGAATTAAAGAATTTAAAAGGTCCATTTATTGGATTTATCGGGGCGGTAAGCAACTACAAAGTGGATTTTGAACTTTTAGAGTACATCGCCAGTTCACGCCCAGCTTATAACCTGTTAATTATAGGGCTCGTAGGTGAAGGAGAGCCAGGAACTAATGTAAACATATTAAAAAAATATTCCAATATACATTTTCTTGGGCCAAGAAGTTACGATACTTTACCAAGTTATTTAAAATTCTTTGATGTGGCACTTTTACCGAATAGGTTAAATGAGTACACAGACAACATGTTCCCTATGAAATTCTTTGAGTATCTTGCAGCAGGTAGGCCTGTAGTGAGTGTCAATCTTTCATCAATTCGTGAATTTGATGGTGTGGTTAAAATTGGTCACTCTCACAGTGAGTTCCTAAGGCATATAGATGATTGCCTTGAGGAAAACAACTCAAGACAACTGGATTTTCTAAACCTGGCAAAAGAATATACATATGAAACAAGAATGAAAAAAATGTTAAATGCAATTAACGAAATTTAGGTAAATAAGAATTAAAAAGCTCCTATGAATTGGAGGTGTATTTTGCACAGGCGATCATTTCTTGCGATCATTCTTTCTTCAATTGCGTTGCATAAGAATTGCTTTGCAAAACCATCAATTTCATCCATTCGTATGGAGCTGAAATTTGACAGGGACGTTTTACTACATAAATCAGCTAATAAGGTCGATAGAGGGTATTTAAATGAAAATGATTCGTTCGACTCTGATTTTTTGTTTGTAAAAAGCAAAAATGACGGTGTTGCAGATTTATACGTCTATCAAGTTGAGCCCAAAAGTTTAAGGATTGATAGTAAAGAACATGTCTATTCAAGAAAAGGAGGTGTTTGGGTTAGGTTAGATTATTACTTTACTCTTGAGGATTTCGGGGCAATTTCCGATGGTTTAATTGACTGTTCCAGAGAGATTAGCCTAGCGCTTAACTCTGGTCTAGTGATACGCGCTATTAATAAAGGCGTTTATTTGCTCCGTGATACAGTAAGAATATCATCTGTAAGTCTGGACTTCATGGGATTTGGAAAAGGTAAGACGGTATTCTTGCTGGATCATATTAATCATGGGATAGTGTATGATGAGCCGATAAATAAAAATTCTAAGCGCAGCGTTTACCTTTCTGATTTCACAATAAAGCGACTAAATTCTAATAATTATAAATCAGCAACCGGACCTAAAGGCTTGTATGTGGCTAATGCCTGTCCTTTGCGAATTTATGATGTAGAAGAATGCTATGGTATCGGTTATGGGGTTCATGTCGATTATAGCTACGACATAATTATAAGGCGTTGCCATATACATAATCATCAGGGTGATATGGGAGGCGCAAGTGGTACTGATGGTATTCATATATATAGATCTGAAAGTATTTTAGTGGAATATAATGTCATACATGATGTTGGAGATGATGCTATTTCGACAGGATCGTTTGATCCAGAGTATAGAATTAAAAATGCTGTAATCAAGAGTAATTATATATACAACACTAAGAGTGGGATAAAAATTTACTCATTTGCGAGTGATGTAAAAGTTAATAATAATCGTATTGTTAACTCGCGTGAAGGTGGGGTATATATAACTGATGATAAGAACTCAATAGATGATGCGACGGTAGATAACGTAGTTATAATGGGAAACTTTTTTTCCTCAATAGGGCTTTCTTCTAAAAGTGATGAGGCAGGTGCATTGAGGATTAGGTTATGGCCCAACAAAAATACCAAGTCACTTATATCTAACATTACTTTCAAAAATAATAGAGTCCAGGATTGTTTAACTGGTGTGTCGATTCTTACATATGATCATGATAAAAACGCTAAGAATATCTATATTGTTAGTAATGTTTTCAAAACGATAACCAATCAAGAAAGTGTTAGTGTTCGGCATGAGCAACTTCAATATATTATAAGGGTCGTACAATGTTATGGTGATTTTTTGGTTTCCAAAAATAATTTTTACACTGACAAAATGGCATTAATTAAATTCGATTTTGATAAAATTAAACACTCTGAACGAAAATTCATGGCCCAATTTATGTTTATGGATAATAATATCAAATCATTATCTAAAACTAAGGGGTTGATCGGGTGTTTCATAAACTTTGAATTCGTAAGTAATTATATAATTAAAAGGAATCAACTAATTCGAATGCAATCTCGATGAAGTAACCGTGTCTCTTCACAGGTTGGCCTATTAGTCTCATGTGAAATGATTAATTGCCTAACTTGTCGCTGTTAACTAGGTCTGCTTTTAATGATTACTAATTCTATATGTTTAACTATGAGGCGTGAATTATGATTCTTCCAGTAATCATGGCTGGCGGTACGGGTAGTCGCCTATGGCCAATGTCGCGCGAACTTTACCCTAAACAATTCCTCCGTCTTTACGGCGATTACTCTATGCTTCAAGAAACAATTAACCGATTGAAGGGGTTAAACGTTTCTGAGCCATTAGTGATTTGTAATGAACAGCATAGGTTTCTGGTCGCTGAGCAACTCCGTAATATTGGGCAATTATCTAAGAATATTATTCTCGAACCCGTTGGGCGAAATACTGCTCCTGCTATAACATTGGCAGCGTTAAAGGCAATCACTCAGGGCGAAGATCCACTATTATTAGTGTTAGCAGCAGATCATGTGATTGGGAATCAAAAAGCATTTCACCGTGCGGTACAGGATGCAATTCCCTATGCGGAACAGGGAATGCTTGTGACATTTGGTATTGTTGCTGCTGAGCCAGAAACAGGTTATGGGTACATTCAACGTGGTACGTCATTAGGAAGTGGCAAACCTCCTGTCTTCAGGGTTCATCGTTTTGTTGAGAAACCGGACCTTCCAACCGCATTACAGTATCTGGAATCTGGCGAGTATTACTGGAACAGCGGTATGTTTCTGTTTCATGCAAGTAGGTTCTTGGAAGAAATGTCTCAGTTCAGACCGGATATTCTGGCAGCATGCAAAACAGCTATTGCGTCTGCTCAAACAGATACACATCAAGACTTTATCCGTGTTGATAAGCAAGCCTTTATTTCTTGTCCCGATGAATCTGTTGATTACGCTGTCATGGAGAAGACAACTGATGCTGTTGTCGTTCCTCTTGATGCTGGTTGGAATGATGTAGGTTCATGGTCAGCACTTTGGGATGTCAATAATAAGGATGCTCAAGGCAACGCTCTGGCCGGTGATGTTTTCACACACCATGCCAGTAACTGCTACATCAACACTGACGAAAAATTGGTTGCTGCGGTCGGTGTCGATAACCTGGTGATTATCAATACCAAAGATGCAGTACTGGTTATTGATAAATCACAGGTTCAGGACGTTAAAAAAGTTGTTGAATTTCTCAAGCAAAATGAACGTGGTGAACATCGTGTCCACCGTGAATCATACCAACCTTGGGGAAAAAATGACAAAGTTGTAAGTAGGCCTCGTTATAACGTTAACCGCGTGATGGTAAAACCCGGAGGCATGTTTTCCCTGCAAATGCATCATCATCGTGCTGAACACTGGGTCGTTCTTTCAGGAACTGCAAAGGTCACTATTGAAGATAACACCTTTTTACTTACAGAGAATCAATCCACATTTATTCCCATAGGATCTCAACATATGCTGGAAAACCCAGGGAAGATTCCTCTTGAATTATTGGAAATACAGTCTGGTTCCTATCTTGGTGATGACGACATTATCCGTACCAAAGATCACTATGGCCTTAGCTAAACAAGGAATGCAAAATGTCTGGTAAATTAACCTGCTTTAAAGCGTATGACATTAGAGGGAAATTAGGTGAAGAACTGAATGAAGATATCGCCTATCGGATTGGTCGTGCTTATGGTGAATATCTTAAGCCTAAAAAAATGGTTGTCGGTGGGGATGTCAGATTAACCAGTGAGGGCTTGAAAGATGCTCTGGCCAATGGTCTTCGTGATGCCGGTACGGATGTCGTTGATATTGGTTTATCCGGCACTGAAGAGATTTACTTTGCTACGTCATATTTAAATATTGATGGTGGAATTGAAGTTACAGCCAGTCATAACCCGCTAGACTACAATGGAATGAAGTTAGTTCGTGAGGGTTCTAAACCGATAAGTGGAGATACTGGCTTACGTGATATTCAGCGCATTGCTGAGGCAAATAGTTTCTCAGTTACTGACCCAGAAACTCGTGGTAGCTATTCCAAACTCTCAGTTCTTGATGCTTACGTCGATAAGTTGTTTAGCTATGTGAACCTGAAGAATTTCACGCAGCCAATGAAACTCGTGGTTAACTCAGGTAACGGGGCGGCAGGGCACGTAATTGATGCTATCCAAAAGCGCTTTGAACAAGCTGGCGTTGATATTCAGTTCGTGAAGGTAAATCATCAACCAGATGGCAATTTTCCTAACGGTATTCCTAATCCGTTGTTACCAGAGTGTCGGCAGGACACCACAGATGCAGTGCTCATAAATGCAGCAGATATGGGAATCGCATTTGATGGGGATTTTGATCGTTGTTTCCTCTTCGATAGTGAAGGAAAATTCATTGAAGGCTATTATATTGTCGGATTACTTGCTGCTGCATTCCTTGAAAAAGATCCAGGTGCCCGCATAATTCATGATCCTCGCTTGAGCTGGAATACCATAGATATCGTTACAGCTGCTGGCGGTGTGCCTGTCATGTCGAAAACTGGTCACGCATTTATCAAGGAACGCATGCGCCATGAAGATGCGGTTTACGGTGGTGAAATGAGTGCTCATCATTACTTCCGTGATTTCGCTTATTGCGATAGTGGGATGATTCCTTGGTTGCTTGTCACCGAATTACTCCAGGTCAAGGGTCAATCTCTAAGGCAGTTAGTTAACAGTCGTATGCTTGCTTACCCGGCTTCCGGTGAGATAAACAGTATACTTGATCAGCCACAGCAGGCGATTGAACGCGTATTACAGCATTATGAAGATGAAGCATTAAGCCTTGATAGAACTGATGGTATTAGTCTTGAGTTTTTAGACTGGAGATTCAACTTAAGAAGTTCCAACACTGAACCAGTAGTTAGACTCAATGTGGAATCTCGTGCAAACGTCGCTCTAATGCAACAGCATACAGATAACATTCTCGCTATTCTGCGTAGTTAATCATTATTTATGCCTAAGTGATGATATAAATTTTATCTGATATCAAAATTAGCATAATTCCCTAGGCTATTAAGAAAGTAGTTAAGCAAACCATGCTTTGTTATAGCTAATTCAGTTCGTCGCAATCAGTATTAAAGAGGGTAAAAAATATGGCACAGAATATAAGTATAGGAATCGTGGCTGACTGGTTAGTAGGTTTTGCCGGTGCTGAGCGTGTGATTGCTGAATTCATCCATCTATTCCCCGCATCTGAGATTTATTCAGTTGTTGATTTTTTATCAGATGATTCTCGTCATTATTTTCAAGATAAAAAAGCGACGACATCGTTTATCCAGCGTCTTCCTGGAGCTAAAAAAAAGTATCAAACCTATCTACCGCTAATGCCATTAGCCATTGAACAACTTGATGTCACCCAACATGACGTTGTGTTATCAAGCAGCCATGCAGTGGCGAAAGGGGTGCTGACGGGTCCTGATCAACTTCATATCAGCTATGTTCATTCACCCATTCGTTATGCCTGGGACTTCCAGCATCAATACTTGCGTGAATCTGGGTTAGATAAGGGATTGAAGGGTAAGCTTGCTCGTTGGATGCTTCACAATATCCGTATGTGGGATTACCGTACGGCGAACGGTGTTGACCACTTTATCGCTAACTCCCACTTCATTGCACGTCGTATCAAGAAGGTTTATGGCAGGGATGCAGACGTTATCTATCCACCTGTTGATGTCGAACGTTTCACCTTAAATGAAAAGAAAGATGACTTCTATTTTACAGCCTCGCGTATGGTGCCTTACAAGCGTATCGATCTGATTGTTGAAGCTTTCAGCCGTATGCCAGAAAAGAAATTAGTCGTAATTGGTGATGGTTCTGAAATGGCTAAAATTAAATCTAAGGCGACACCAAACGTTGAAATACTTGGCTACCAGCCGAATGAGGTGATGGAAGACTACATGAGACGTGCCAAAGCATTCGTGTTCGCTGCTGAGGAAGACTTTGGTATTACACCGGTAGAAGCTCAGGCATGTGGCACTCCGGTAATTGCCTTTGGTAAAGGAGGGGCGTTGGAAACTATTCGTCCTTATGGTGAAGAATATCCGACAGGTTTGTTCTTCTATGAACAGTCAGCCGCTGCTATTGTCGAAGCGGTTGAGAGTTTTGATATCATTGGACATGACATACTACCAATCGATTGCCGTACCAATGCAATGCGTTTCTCAGCAGAACGCTTTCGTAATGAACTGGACACATACATTAATAGTAAATGGGAGATGTTCAAACTAAACAAGGAAGTGGTCTATTCATGATAGTTACAACAAAATTTGTCGTGTATCAGTCTCGACATATCAGGCCACACAGAAATTAAACTTAAGTTTGATTTCAAAGAGTAAAGGCATCCCTATGTACCAGACGCTATTAATTGTCATTTTACGTGGCAAGACTTACAAAGACTCAGTAACACTCAATTGCCTAATGAATAAGTCATATGAAAATGCTGGGCTCGTTATTATTAATACAGGCCCTGATGCTTTACGGTTTGATAAGGATTTCATTCATACATTGGGCTTTTACGTCAAAAGTATCGATATTAAAGAGTATCTTGATGCTCGACCGCTGAGTAGTATCTATAATGAAATTATCAATGAGCATGGTGAGATTGAACGGTTCGTATTATTTGATGATGATAGTTGTCTGAGTAAAGATTATTTAAATAATCTTGATAAATTTCATACCGATGATGTTGATCTGCAAATTCCTTATGTCAGGTCAAAAATAGACGGTAAAATATATTATCCTATCATCGATGAATCTGTAGCGAAGGTGGCTAATGGTTTGTTGATAAGACCCACACAAAGTATTCGTTCGCTGGGATTCGGTTTGGTTGTTTACCGCTCAGCAATTAATAAATTTTGGGGAATACTAAGACAAATTTTCGATGAGCATTTTTCTTTTTATGATGGTAGCTACTTTTTTTTTGAAAAAATTAAATTGCTAAGAGAAGAAAATCTAAACATAAATATTCAAGTGGTTAATACACTGGAACATACGCTCAATTGCAGTAACGGAAGCGAGAGTAAATGGCGAGTGATGGCACGTCTAAAAGAAGGGATCTTGCCAATTAAATCACATTTTACAAATTAATAAATTATCAGTTTTTAGCTCACCATGATTATCACCGTGCAACAAGAAATATAGTTTTTATTGTTGCATTTTTTGGCAAGATTCATCTAATCATTAATGGATTTATTGGCCGGGTTTAATAATATGACAACACTCCAGCATCGTATACAGATTACCTCAGAGTTTACATACAAAACTCTGCTCACAAAACTCTCCCTGGCATTCTCAGATTTACTTTTTTTCAATGCAGCGTTGTTTATCGCACTAAAACTGATCGACTCAGGAGCTCATTCAATACTGGCAGATATATCGGTAAAAGATCTTAATCTGAAGATCTTTACTCATATCTGTTTGTCGGTTATCTGCGTTGTTTGGTTTTGGGTACGTTTACGTCATTTTACTTATCGAAAGCCATTCTGGTTTGAACTGAAAGAGATATTTCGCACCATTCTTATCTTCTCAGTGATTGATCTTGCAATCACTGCTTTATCCCAGTGGCAGATGTCTCGATTTGTCTGGGCTTTGACTTGGTTGTTAGCCCTAATTGTGATTCCAGTCGGCCGCAGCATCGCACGGCGTTTACTAGACCATTTTGATATGTGGAAAAAACAGACAATCATTATTGGTAGTAATAAGAATGCACAGGAAGCTTGGAAGGCATTACAAAGTGAAGAAGTTATGGGCTTTGATACCATTGCGTTCTACGACGTGGATGGTAGCTGCAAACAGTCTAGTGTGAACGGTATTCCGGTATTAAGAAATGAGCATGATCTTTGGTTGCTGACAAATAATGAAACACAGTTCATCGTCGCAGTAGAGACTGAACAAAGTCAGTATCGTGATCATTGGTTGAAAACTTTGGCTAAGCGCAATTGCCGTTCGGTTTCAGTCGTTCCTACATTGAGAGGTGTGCCACTTTATGGAACGGATATGGCCTATATTTTTAGCCATGAAGTGATGATCCTACGAGTCAATAATAATCTGGCAAAACGCACTTCACGTTTCCTGAAGCGTGTATTCGATCTTCTGGGTGCACTTTCGATTATCATTGCATTGTCTCCTGCATTATTGATTCTTGGCTATCTTGTAAGCCGTGACGGAGGTAGTCCAATTTATGGTCATGAACGTGTTGGTATGAACGGTCGCAAGTTCAAATGCCTCAAATTCCGCTCGATGGTCATCAACTCCAAGGAAGTGTTGGAGGAGGTATTGCGTACTGATCCTGTTGCGAGAGCCGAGTGGGACAAAGATTTTAAACTTAAGAATGATCCTCGAATCACTAAAGTAGGTCACTTCATCCGTAAAACCAGTCTTGATGAACTACCGCAATTGTGGAACGTAGTTAGGGGGGATATGAGCCTTGTGGGACCACGCCCGGTTATCGAAGATGAACTCAGTCGCTATGCTGGGGACGTCGATTATTATCTGATGGCTAAGCCAGGCATGACTGGATTGTGGCAGATCAGTGGCCGTAACGATGTAGATTATGAAACGCGTGTTTATTTTGATTCCTGGTATGTTAAGAACTGGTCACTTTGGAATGACATCGCGATTCTATTTAAGACTGTTGGCGTAGTGCTCAAGCGTGACGGCGCCTATTAATTTCCTCTTATTTATTAAATGGAGTTAATATGATAAAGATCAACTCTGTTATCACACAATTGCAGAATAAGTTTATCGAATGTGCAATAGATAAATTATCTAGAAATATGCATTGTAATAAGTTGAGTTTATTTGTCTGTGATATTCATCATTTTCTTCTGGCTTTAACTCGTGGTGATATAAATTCCAGATCTAAAAACGTTGTGTTAGTATACAATAATGACCTTGAAGTATTCATTCTACAGTCAATTTGCGATGTATCCTTTGTAGCACTCGATGTTCGGACACAAGATGTCTTCGATTACTTTCAAGGCTGTAAAGTATTCAAGAAAGTAAAACCGTTTAAGCAGAAGGAAGATAGTGCAAGAATGCGAGTTTTCCTGCTTATTTTGAGAGGTTGGGATGATGATCAAATTTGTGAAACGTTACTGATAACCATGAAGAAACTTCGTGAGTATAAGTCCCAACTTACTTACACTTTCTTTGAAAAGAGAAGAAATCTTTTTTACTTGACTCTTAACGGTTTTTTGCAAAGAGATGTTTTGGCAGCATAACATTTAATATGGTGTGTATAGTCCTGATAAAATTGTTGAGTTATCTGGATAATGATTTTTTATTTTTCGATTCAAGGCCTAAAATATTAACCAGGTGAATATGAACATGTTCGATCAGGCTACACACCGTATCATTAATATAGTGATTTAATATAATTGTCTATTCCTTACGTATGCAGTTTAGTTTTTCAGGATAAAATGCAGGAATAAAAAAAGATATTTTAAAAGGTGGGGTGTTTTCCATGACAAATAAAAAAATTAATTATATACATTACATACGAGGGATTGCTATATTTTTCATCGTCACAACACATTGTAATTTATTCACTAATGATGATAGTATTTTAGCCCGCCTATGGAGTGAAGCTTTAAGGGAATGGACTGCAATTTTCCTCCTGATTTCTGGATTCTTATTTCAATATTTATTACCTCGGTATGAAGTGAAGAAATTTTACGCCAGTAAGTTCAAAAATGTAATCCTTCCATATTTAATAATTTCCATTCCTGCAATTTGTATTTATATTTTTGGTTTGAAGAAAGAACACAACTGGGTTGATATTAGTGAGTTGATGCAACATTCTATTCTTTATATCTTGATGTTCTTCTATGCTACAGGTGCACACCTGGGGCCATTGTGGTTTATCCCAATGCTTTCCCTGATTTTTCTTAGCTCAATTCCGTTAAAAATACTGGGGGGGAATAGAAGAAATCTTTTATACGCAGCGGTGTTTTCTGTCGTTGTGATTCTTTTCACTTCGCGACCAGTTGGTGACTCTAATGCTTTCTTGGCATATATTCACTTCCTTCCTGTATATATTTTGGGTATGTTTATATGCGAGTATAGAGATACTTTGATTGAAAATAAGAATAAGTGGTATTTCCTTTTCGCTTTTTTAGTACTGTTTGGTATTCGTGTGGTTTTTGACGTTACACCAAGTCTTTCAGTGTTATCGAAGATTTTTTTATTTCTTTTTTTATGTATTACTCTTTCCACAGCTAATATGCCTTATGTGACCACACCATTGTCATGGTTGGCTACCTCAAGTTTCGCTATTTATTTTCTTCATGGGTATTTTGTTGGTTTTCTTAGGAAGAAGATTGAATTCATTAACTCTTACTCTTTAGGTTCGAGTGTCATAATTGAAGTTCTAATTAGTGCCATTTTTTCTATATTAATCATATCTATAATATCCTTTTGCGTGTATGCATTGAAAAAAACACGCGTTAACACACGTTTGATACTTGGTTCTTGAAAGTACCTGTTAATGTTGGAATATGATGCCATGCTGCTTTATCAGATTTATAACAGCATGGCATCAAAGCCGAAAACGCTCAGGCTATGGTTCTGCATTCACATAATAGACTCGCCATCACTCCTCAATAGCCGTCAGCAGCGCATTCTGAATAATCCTCTGCGCCAGCAGCGGATTCTGCTCCACCTGCGCAGCCTGCAACGCGACAATATCTAACTTATCCAACGCACGATACACATGCTTCAGAAACCGAATCGACAGGTTAGCTGCTTCCACATTATCCTCGCGGAACGGGAACTGATCCAACTGCCAGACACCCTGCCAGTTATTAATCTTCAGTACGTAGAAGAACTCGAAGATCTCGGTCATATGTACCGTTCCCACCACCAGGTCATCATCCCAGCCGCGTAGGTTATCGTTCACATCCATGCCGAACAGGCGGCCATGATCGATAATCAGTTGCGCGGAACCGGCAGGGGACTCTCCGGCAAATAAGGCATGACCGAAATCCAGCAGGATACCCACATTATCCAGCCCCATTTCCTCAATACCCAGTAATGTACGTGCAGCTGAGTCCCAGGTCATTTTTACCCGAGGCTCACGCGGTTTGTATTCAATGGCAAATTTAACATCAGGGTTCGCACTCGCCAGCTCGCGCATGCCATCAACCGCCAGTCGCCAGAGATTTTTATGGTCGACCTGGAATGGATAATCCCAACCATCCTGACCTGGCCAAACCTTGACATAGTTAGCCCCTAATTCGCGTACTATACTGGCGGCTTCATGCATCAGTTCAAATGCCTGTTTGCGCAAAGTCGGGTCCGGGTTAGTAAATGCACCCCGTGAAAAACGACGTAAGTAAATCTCGGGGGTAACACCGATAGCTTTTAAGCCCGCGTCCGCCAGGGCCTGTTTGACATCGCTGACACTGACACCTTCGGTAAAGGGATAGGGGACATCAACATACGAAAGATCTTCTACTGTACCAGCGATGCGAATCTGTTCCAGCGTACTCAGCGCGGGTCCATAACCATCCACCGCATAGCGGTCAACATAGTTAGCGAAGTGCCACAAGCCCGCGCCAAATTTTGGGTAGTTCCAGGTACTCATAAGATGTTCTCCTTAAACCTTAAAATGATCATATTGAGAGAGTCGCTACGAATACTGATGCCGTCATTTAGATTTGCTGAATATATATTCACAAGTGGTTATATATTCTATTGTGCGGGTATTGTATGGTTTTCATCCAGCCAGAAAGGTTGAAATTGCAGAGAGAATCACAAAAATTCTGAGTTCAGCCGGGAATATGAATGAGGGAATTCGTGGGGCATACAAATCGGAAAAAAATCTGCTTCTACCCGCCAGTGCTTGCGTCCTGGCGGGTATCGTTCAACTACTCGACGCTCGGTCCCGCCAGTGCAATACGGGCACCTTCCGGGGTTTGCGCATATTGACTGAAGTTAGCAACAAACAGGCTCGCGAGTTTGTCTGCTGCATCGTGCCATTGTTCCGCGCTTGCCCAGCCGTTGCGTGGGTCAAGCTGGTGAGACTCCACCTCTGGCACAGTATCCGGGATCAGCAGGCCAAATACCGGCAGCGTGTTATCACCGAGAACGATACTGTCGTCCAGAATGCCACGAATAATATTGCGGGTATCTCGCAGAGAAAGTCGTTTACCTTCGCCATTCCAGCCGGTGTTGACCAACCAGGCTTCAGCACCGCTTTCCGCCATTTTCTCCGCCAGCACTTCCGCGTATTGCGTCGGATGCAACATCAGGAAGGCGGCACCATAGCAGGCAGAAAAGGTTGGGGTAGGTTGGGTAATACCACGTTCCGTCCCGGCCAGTTTAGAGGTAAAGCCAGACAGGAAGTGGTATTTCATCTGATCGGTCGTCAGTCGTGATACGGGCGGTAACACACCAAAACCGTCTGCCGCGAGGAAAATCACTTTGGATGGATTGCCCGCACGGGAAACCGGTTTAACGATGTTTTCAATATGTGCCAGCGGGTATGAAACACGGGTGTTCTCGGTTTTGCTGCCGTCGGCATAATCGACTGAACCATCTTCACGCACCACCACGTTTTCCAGTAGCGCATCGCGGCGAATAGCACGGTAAATCTCTGGCTCTGCCGCTTCACTCAGATTGATGGTTTTGGCATAGCAGCCGCCTTCAAAGTTAAAGACTCCTTCGTTATCCCAGCCATGCTCATCATCACCAATCAGCTCACGCAGCGGATCGGTGGAGAGGGTGGTCTTACCGGTGCCGGAAAGACCGAAGAACAACGCCACATCGCCCGCTTCGCCACGGTTGGCGGAACAATGCATAGAGGCGATACCGCGTTGCGGCAGAAAATAGTTCATCACCGAGAACAGGCCTTTCTTCATTTCGCCGCCGTACCAGGTGCCGCCAATCAGCTGCATCTTTTCGGTCAGGTTAAATGCGACGAAATTTTCAGAGTTGAGACCCTGTGTCTGCCAGTTCGGATTGGTGCATTTTGACCCATTCATCACAATAAAATCAGGTTCAAAATTTTCCAGTTCTTCCGCTAATGGCGGGATAAACATGTTTTTCACAAAGTGAGCCTGCCAGGCTACCTCGGTAATAAAGCGCACCGCCAGTCTTGAGTCATTGCTGGCACCACACCAGGCGTCCACCACGTAAAGTTGCTTGCCAGATAACTGGTTTGATACCAGATGACGCAGCTCAGCCCACACCGACGGGGAAAGTGGCTTGTTATCATTACGGCCAGTACCCGCATCAGACCACCAAACGGTATCTCTGGTTAGCTCATCACGGACAATATATTTGTCCTTCGGCGAGCGGCCGGTAAATTCACCGGTATCGACCGCGACCGCCCCGGAAGCAGTCATGATGCCGCGTTCATAGCCGTTAAGCGTTGCCGAGGTTTCATGTGCGATAAGCAGGTCATAATCGGGGTTGTAGATCACTTCGCTTACGCGGGTGATCCCTAAATCTGACAGGGCTGTTTTAATCTTCTCAGAGCTGGACATGTTATACCTGACTGATTGCTGGCTGAATAATGGGCTGCATAGCACTGCGGCCGATAGTTTGTTTGATAGTTAACTGAGCTGTTAATGAAATGGCGCAGTTCAGTTATGCAACTGTTCAGGATACTAGCACCAACATTCAGATGCATTGATTGCATAATTTCTATATGCCATGCATAATTTGCATGGCGACAAATAAGATTTTGTGAGAATCAGCGCGATGGTCAGTAATCTGGAAGTGAAGTGGTTTTATGATGTTATCGCTCTGGAAGAGACACGGAGCTTCACGTTAGCCGCTGAGAAGCGCAACATTTCCCAGTCTTCATTCAGCCGTCGTATTCAGTCGCTGGAATCAGCGATTGGCTTCGCCATTTTCGATCGCAGCGTTAATCCATTGCAGCTAACTCGCCAGGGTAAAAGTTTTGTCGGCTACGCGCGCAATATGCTGGATGATATGGATTACCAACTGAATCGGATCAAAGGACTGGACAATTTCCGTCAGAGTATCAAATTCGACGCCGCTCCCTCACTGTCGGTATTGTTGCTTCCGACGTTAATTGCCGGTTTTGCCGACAGCGCTGAAAGGATTCACTATGTTGAATCCATCAACGTGGATGAGGCGGTATATAACCTCAAAGAAGGGAAAAGCGACTTTATTCTCACCTTCTACAACGAAGAGTTTATGAATTACCCCTTTATCCACCACAAAATATTCGACTCATTTTTGCATCTGGTTTCACCCTGTGATGTCGACGGCAGACCGTTGTTTCGGCTCAACGACGGCGGGTTGCCATTGATGAAATATGCCAACGACAGCTATATGGGCCGTCAGGTGAATCAGGTGATCGATAAAATCCCTGACAATACCTTTACCCTCAGCTTCGTCTCCTCGATGAGTGAGTTGCTTAAACGTATGATTGTAAACGGACATGGGGTGGGGTGGTTGCCGCAATATTCGATTCAGCGTGAACTGCGTGAGGGCAAGCTGATGATTCTGGATGGCACCTTGTCGTTACCGATCTCGGCCTATGTGTATCGGTCGGGCGCGAGGCTGAATCTGGCAGCGGAACGTTTTTGGCAACATATTAAATCGCAGAATATCCGGGTAAATTAATCATTGTCGTATTTTTTTACACGATATGAGAAATATGACTCCTTTTCATATATTCGTTGTACTTCAGGATCATCCAGACTTTCATACGTCACATCATCCTTATCGAGGCCGTCTAATCCCTTTATTCCGCCAATCATTTTAGGCCAATCACTTCGGCTTGAAATTTCAACGATTAATGGATTCAGATATTTATCAAGATGGCCTTTGGCAGGCTCCGCTATTTCTTCACTAAGCGCACTTAGATATTCATCTTTGTTAGTCTTCCCCCAATCGATTGAGAAACCAGCCCGATATGAAAGTTCCATAAAAACAAGAAGTAATGTTCGCCCATTGCCATCGAGAAAGGGATGTGCGAAAGCTAATGCCCCCATCACTTCCCCTGGCTTATTTTTAAAACCATCTTGATTTGAAGCCAGGCGTAAAGCGTAATCAATTGCAGGTCGGATATAATGGGGGGGCTCGAAAGTGGTATGACGAGGATTTTCTGGCGAACCTTTAAAAACTGCCAGATGGGGAACTAATGCATTTCTATCTTTACCTGCCCAAGGGTAAAAACCAGAAAACAGGATCTCATGAACCTTCATTACGTCATCATAATCAATGACTTCGAGACTGGCCAGGTAATCCAGCGCATCCTCAATACTTGATTCAAAAGCCAGATGTTCTGATTCCTTAACTTCATTTGGATTTTTCAATCCTAACGAGTTCCGTAAGTAACCAGCAGTGTTGAAATCACCAAAAGGGTCGAATGTCATGCATTCAGATTCTTACCAGCATCTCTTTTTTCTCTGAGATAATCTGCCTGGATGGAAAGAATCTCCGATTTTGTGAGGACGCCTTTACGTTTTAAATTCACAAGCATCTGTTCCACAGTGTCCAGTTCGACGGTATCACCAGCAAGACGTGTTATCGCTACAGCCATTCTGCTGGTATCGTCGCGACCAGCAGAAACATGGTGAGCTGCTGCAAGGTTACGTACTTTATTTTCTACAGTTAAGTAAGCTGTTTTAGGCATGAGCAAGACCCTCTGGTATCTTGATAATTTTAACATGCCCCAGCTGGGCTGTCTTTAAAATTGGGCCATTTCGCCAATCCTTATGGAGATGTGATTGTAGCGGCGCGATGTAACGCGCCACCCACTCTTCACATCACCGGTGACCAGAGGTCATAGTTGAGTGCGAAGCTATTGCCCTCGCGTACCACCTTACCGGTAGTTGGCAAGTTAAAATGCATTCCGCTAACGGCAAGGTTGTCACTGGCGGCGCGATCCAGCAGTTGGCTGCGAACCTGCGCGGCAGCAGCGGGATCGCTGTCAAACGCGATGGTGACCTCAGGTTGTGTTACCTGGATATGCGGGAAATGCACAATATCACCCCAAATCAACAATGATGCTTTCTCATCGCCGAGCAGATAGCCGCTGTGTCCTGGTGTATGCCCAAACAGCGGTACGGTCTGAATGCCCGGTAAAATCGCTTCCTCGCGGAAAGGCACCAACTGTTGGTCGTAAGCGCTAAACGCATTACGCGCCAGCTCAAAATAGGGACGAAACCCATCCGGGGCGCTGGCCGCAATGGTTTCATCACGCCAGAACGCTAACTCCTTTTCATGCACAAACAGCTGCTGCACATTCCGAAATAGCGGCGTCTGCAAAGGCGCCGCGAGCCCGCCAATATGATCAGGATGTGCATGGGTCAGCAAAATGGTGTCAATCTGGAGTGGGTCGATCCCTGCTGCCGCCAGCGCCACCGGCAATCTGCCGCCCCAGCCTTTAATTCCGCCAGCACCGCTGTCGATCAGGATGGTACGCTGCGCGGTCTGAACCACATACACGTTGATGTTGATGCGCGGGGCGATCGGTGCACCGCGTCGCTGGAGTAACGCCTCGGCTTTTGAGCCATCAATGCCTGATAGCAACTCAAAGGAAACATCGAGATAGCCATCACTCAGCATGGTGACGAGCATATCGCCGACTTGTTTACGATTAATTGCCGGTGCCTGCCAGTTCGGTTGCATATTCATTCGGTACTCCCTGATTTCAGTGTTTTTCAGATAGTCACAACAATCTTGCCCACCTGGCCGTTCGCTTCCATATAGCGATGGGCTTCTGCAATCTCATCGAGACTGAAGGTTTTATCGATCAACGGTTGTAGCTTGCCGCTACGTAACCCCTCAAGCACGAAGGATTTTGCACGCGCCAGTCTTTCTGCATCAGTCGTGATTTCAAACAATTCATAGCCGCGCAGCGTGAGGTGTTTACCGAGAATATCAAATACCGGGACAACCATATCGCGACTGTCGAGTGCCCCATACTGGAAAAACATCCCCTGGGGTGCCATCACCTGAGTCAGTTTTGCCACATCCGGGCCACCGACAGGATCGAAAACGATGTGCGCCCCCTGTCCTGCGGTGGCCTGCTGGAGTTCCGCTACCATATCCTGCTCGGCGGTAGCGATCACCGCCGCCGCACCTGCCTTTAGCAACATCTCTCGTTTATCGCTGGTACGGGTCAGGGCGATCGGTTTCGCTCCGAGCATGTTGCAAATCTGGATTGCTGCCAGCCCGACGCTGCTGGATGCCGCACGAATAATGACGTTCTGGCCCGCCTGCACATTACCGAATTCCACCAGCGCACCATAGGCCGTGACATACATCATCCAACTGGCTGCTGCGGTGGCAAAAGTGAGATTCTCCGGGTGTTTTACCAGGGCGTGAACCGGGGCATTGACGACCTCGCCATACATACCATATTCGTTGAACATGAAAGAAGGTATGACGCTGACCGCATCACCTGGGTGAAATTCCGTGACGTTGTCACCAGTAGTCGTAACCACACCTGCGGCTTCATAGCCAAGGCGGGCCGGGAACACCGGATCAATAACGTACTGACCGTTGCGATACATGATCTCGGCGCGGTTCAGCCCAATCGCATGAACACGAATTTGCACCTCATCAGCAGTGGGAGCGGGGACCTGCTCATTAACGATTTCCAGCACCTCCGGTCCCCCGGTGCGGTTAAACCTGACAACTTTAGACATTTTCAGACCTCGTATTTAAGTGGCGTAGCCAATTACTCTACGGGGTGACTGACGTGGCAAAAATGGTTGTTCGGGAACTTCAGTGTTATTGGTTTGGTAACAATCCGCGTTGTTGGGTGAACAGTTCACTGAACCAGTCGATAAAGACGCGCACTTTGGGGGCAAGATGGCGTTTGTCCGGGTACATAATCGACACCGGTTTAGCAACGGAAGGATAATGCGGCAGTACGACCTTTAACGCCCCTGATGCGATATGCGGAGCCAGCGCGATACAACTGGCCTGGATGACTCCCAACCCCGCCAGCGCGCACGACAGCAAAATATCCGAGTTGTCTACCAACAGGTTGCTGGTGGGGCGATACGCGACTTCTTCACCCTCAACGATAAATCTCCACGCCATGACTTCGCGGCTATTTTCGCTGAAGAAATTCACCGCCTGATGTTGTGCCAGATCATCAAGCGTGTGCGGATCGCCGTGCTGTTGCAGGTAAGCCGGTGCGGCACAGGTCACCATCTTGATCTCACCCAGTCGTCTGGCGATAAAACTGGAATCCTGTAGTTCGCCAAGGCGAATCACACAATCGACGCCTTCGGCGATCAAGTCACTCCTTTTGTCTGACGATCCCAGTACCACCTCAATCTCAGGGTAGCGGCTGATGAAGTTCGGCAGATGGGGGATGAGCAGCGTGTGGGCCAGCGCGAGCGGGACATCCAGCCGGAGTCGACCATGAGGTGGTTGAGTGGCAGAGAAACTGGACATCATATCGTCCACATCGGTCAGCAGCAGCCTGGCGCGCTGATAGAACGCATCACCTTCGTCGGTGACGTTGAGTTTACGGGTGGTACGATGTAACAGCTTTACCCCTAGTTCAGCTTCCAACTGCTGAATCGCTTTACTCACCGCAGGCCGGTGTAATTGCAGGACATCGGCCGCTTTGGTGAAGCTGCCCAGCTCCACAACCTGGGTAAAGATCTGGATAAATTCGATCATATTGGCACGCATGATTTAGCCTGGTCCTTGTGCGCTCAGCATTTGTCGCAATCTGGTGTTCACTTTGCCTCACTTCACGTTTTTGTCAGCCAGGCGTTGGGTAAATTCTGGGTGAACCAGAATCTCTGATAAGGGTATGTAAAATGAAAAAAGTAACATTTAGCGCCCGTCCAAATCCAGCAGGGGTAACTAAAGCGATCCTTTCCGTGATGGCGGCAGAAGGTTGGGAATTACTCGATGCGCAACATGCAGCTGAACCAGGTGAGATTGGTCAGTTAGATGATGTGACGGCTGAAAGGCTGAGAAAAGCCATTGAGGATGCGGCGGGGGATAAAGTGAGAATCGAGGAAGAGTAAACTGATGCGGCTTTCTGTTATTCAGCGAAAGTCGCATCAACCTTCAAGGAGAACGAAACAATGGCAACCGTCACATGGGACATCACGTCCAATAAATTTCCTGTAGTGGTGATAAAAAAAGTGCGAGAAATTCTCGGCTGGGATATGGCAGTCACTAAGCATGCTGTAGATAGTGGCAAAATTGAGAACATTGACGAGGCGAAAGCGCACCAAATTGCCGATGTGCTTAAAGAAGAAGGGATAACAGATATAAAAATCTCTGATTGATCTCCGTCTCCTCTCCCTGACGACAGGTCAGGGAGAGGGCTGATCACTACGGCTTCACGCGATATTGCACGGTATAATCCGCATTGGCCGGTACCCACAGCATATTGCGGTAATAGCTGGCAGGGAAGCTCAGTTCATCACCATGCAACCTTTCACCGGCAGCAATCGGCAGATTCAACAGGTTAGCCTGCTGATTGATAAACCGCGCCAGATCGGCCGGCCATAAATACTGGCTGCCCCGTGTGACTTTAAACACCGGCAGTGGACGTTTGCTCCCATCCGGTTGCGTTACCGTCACGTCAATTTCGGTTCCGGGTGCCAAATCACGCTCTGCCGTAATACCGGGTTGTGCTGCATTCAGTTTCCACGCAGAGACGATCTCCGGCTGGGGTGTGACCTGTTGCTCCAGGTTAAAGCCTTCGTCTTTATAGCGGTTAAAAACCCAAATCTTATTACGATATACACTTGCCAGTGGGCGAATCACGCCATTCTCATCTTTTTCGCCAATGCGTAACAAATCGCTGTTTTTATTCACATGTTCCGCAAGGGCTAATGGCCAGTGATATTGATTCAGCATGGTGGTATTGGCGTTATCAATCGTGATTTCTCCTGTCTCACGAGGAGGGCAGTGATCACAGGCTTTTCCGGTTCCCCAGCCAAATGTGGTTGTTGACCCAGGTAAAGTGTATCCAGAGAGTGTTTTACCGGTGTCAGAATAATCCATCATAGAGGAGAGATCGTAATGGAATACTTTTCCTTCGACCCCAATAGATAATACGCGGTCTTGTACGGAAATATCAGCGTCTTCCAGCCGGTTATAATCATGGTGAAAGGAAAACAGTACATGGTTTAGCGCCCCGTTGGGCGGCAACAAAAATACGCGTAGCTCATTTGCCAAAAATGGTTGGTCCAGCACGTATGCCCAGCTGCTGGCCGCATCAAAGAGGATTTTTTTAATACCCGCATCCAGGCGAATCTGTTTAATCGTCTTACCTTCAGATTTAGTCACCCAATTCAGGGTGCCATTCTCATCCCAGGCATAGAAAATATCCCGTCCGGGTGGCAGGGCCAGGTCCTGAGCCGCACTCATCTCTTTCACCCATGCCAGCTCAAATGGCGAAGTACTGTTAAAAAGATTTAGTTTGAATAGTTTGTTCTTCGCCACACCAAAGACAGTTTTACCGTCATCCGAGGTGAGCGTAAGCGTTTTTTGCAAGGTTCCATCTGCCAGCGCAGGCGGCAATACAGCCTCACTGATAATGGTACCGCTGGTTAAGTCCACCACGTAGAAATGCGTGTCGCTTTGCAGATAGAGTTGGCGCTCATCACTGCTGATCACCTGAGCCAGCACGATACTGTCAAAGCGGATTTCATGCCAGTTCTTGCTGCTGCCATCAAGGGACGTTTGCGTCAGCCAGGAACGGTTACCATCCTTTCTGATGCCATATACCGCGTTATTTTTTTCAGAAACGCGTAAAGGCGTGGTAAATCCGCATTGGGTGATAGATTTATTCTGGCATTCGGTTCTTAACAATAACTCCGGTTGTTCACCTTGTGGAGAAAGTCGATAAATTTCCAGATCTTCATAAGTACCATCTGGAGCTGAAATCGAAGGTTGCTTGCCGTATTGATTCGCCAGGTACATATTGTTATCGAAACCTAACGTGGATGAACGGGACTGGATATGATGGCGATATCCTTCTGCGCTTGCCAGCGTTACTTTCTCTACCGGATTGTGACGCGAAGTTTTATACAGGCGATCACTGACCTCATTAAGGATGTAATTTGTTCCTTGTGGCGTGACAAAAATTCTGGAGATTCGGTCCTTGTCAGAAGTGAATATCTCCCATTTGTCTTTATAATGCGGTGGTTCAGCGGTGACGAAAGCCCATGCGTTTGAACCAAGGGTGAGGGAAGAAAGCAATAAAGTGTTGTAAAGCAAACTTGTTGGTGTGTGGAAAATCCTGGTTTTCATAATAAATAACATCCATTATTTATAGTTTATGCGAGGAAATATTTGTTTCAGCTGAAAAGTCGAACGGCGGAATCAAATAAGGGTTACGGTTTTATGCTATATTGCAGCGTATAACTCTCATTAGCTGGAACCCACAACATATTGCGATAATGGCTGGAGGGAAATGTCAACTCATCGCCACTCAGCCTTTCACCTGCGGCGATGGGCAGATCAAGTTGACTCGCCTGGCGATTGATAAATCGGGCGAGATCGGCGGGCCAGAAGTATTTGCTACTGCGCGAAACTGTAAACTCAGGCAGCGGGCGTTTGCTGCCGTTGGGCAGGGTCACGCTAAGTTCAATTTTGCTGCCGGGGGCCAGATTACGCTCCGCCGTGATACCGGGCTGTAGAGGATTCAGTTTCCATGAGGAGACTATTTCAGGTTGTGGTGTAACCTTGTTAGCCAGAATATATCGGTATTGCTTATAGAAATCTAATATCCATATTTTGTTGCGATACTCGCTCGCCATTGGTCGAATAATACCGTCCTCGTCCATTTCCCCAATGCGAATGAGATCACTATTTTTATTGACATTTTCTGCCAGGATCAATGGCCAGTGGTATTGATTCAGCAAGGTCGTATTGGCGTTATCAATAGTCACGGTGCCTGTTTCTTGTGGACACCACTGGCTACAATCTTCGCCGATCTCCCAACTAAACCTGGTGGTGGTGCCAGGTAAAGCATACCCTGCCAGATTGTTACCCCCGTCTGTATAATCCATCACACCACTTAAATCGAAATAATAGACTTTGCTTTCGACAGCGATGGATAAAATATTATTTTTTAAATTAATGTCTGAATCCATCAATGAGGCATAATCTGCACTGAATCTGAATACAGCATCGTGAATTGCCCCACTGGGTGATAACAGTGAAACGGTCAGTTGGGCACCAGGCAGTTTACGATACATCACATACGCCCAACCGCTCACAGGATCGAATTGCATTTTCCTGATTGTGTCACTCATGTCGCGTTTTTTTAAGGTATTCCCTTCTGTTTTGGTTACCCAGCGTAATTCACCTTTTGTATCCCAGGCATAAATTACATCCCGCTTTGGCGGCAGGGCGATGTCCTGAACTTCGGCTATTTCTTTGACCCACGCCAGTTCAAATGGGGATGTATCATTAAAAAGATTCAGCCTGAATAATTGGTTGCCCGTCGCGCCAAATGCCGTGCTCCCGTTGTCGCTCCTAAGAGAAAGGGGTGTTGCTGGCGGGGTTTCTGCCAGTGAGGGGGGCAATTCACCCTGAGCGGTAATGGTTCCGCTATCCAGATCAACAATATAGAAATGTGAATTGCTTTGCAGATAGAGTTGGTGGTCATCTGTACTGATGATCTGGCCCGTCACGACACTGTCAAATCGGATTTCGGGCCAACTTTTGTTACCGCCATCCAGTGCGGTTTGCGCGAGCCAGGAGTGATTTCCATCCCTTCTGATACTATAAATGGCGCCGTTCTTCTCCGACACCAGCAACGGAACGGTAAATTGGCAATCGCTTAATCCCGGATTCTGACAGTCGGACTGGCGTAATAACTCCAGTTGATCTCCCGCTGGTGTCAGGCGGAAAATCTCCAGCGACTTCATCTGTTCCGGCGCATCCTGAGAATAAGGGGCATAGGTCGAGTTTGGCAGATAGAGTTTATCATCGTAACCCAATGTCGCTTTATCGGCTCTGAGGGTTCTTTTGGATCCCGTCTCATCAGGAACCGTTATCTCTTGCACTGGTGAATTGCGTGAGACTTTATAAATAACTTTACTGTAATGATTGAGAATATAATCAACCCCGGTACGGGTGCTAAATTGGCGGGAAATTCGTTCATGATCAGATGTGGTAATTTCCCACTTCTCTTTATAAGGAAGCAGATTGCCTTCTATTACCGCTTGAGCTTCACCAAAACAGGTAAGTGAGGCTAACGCTAAGGTGCTGTAGATAAAGCCGGAAGAGAGTGGTGAGCGAAGCATCCTGGATTTCATATTGAATCCCTTTTTAAAAGGTAGATATGTGAGGCGCTGATGTTGTCGTGGAGATAAATATGATCTTTTTTTCGGAAAGGATTTTACCTCTGAGCGTTGCGTGTCAGCTTGATATTAGAGTGATTTATCGCTGAAATCAGCTTTATCAGAGTAGCGCTGCACGTTATCACGACTGTGCAAAACAGCGCGATAAATCGCGCTGTGACAGCAAAGCCCGGGGGAATTAAGGCGACTCTCCAAACAGTTGTATATACTTTTCACGGGATAAATTTCTTCTGACGGTTTCCAGATGCTGCCGTAAGAGATCCATGTCCATATTCGCCAACCATACTCTGGGCTTACACGCTAATTCATCAGCGACCATATGATGGAGCGTTTCTACCAGGAATGTTGTAAGACCATATTCCGCCAGCCCCTGACTGATGCTGATAAATAACGAGTCACTATTGGCAGGGACGTGACTATTTTGCCTATCCTGGCGGTTCAGTTCCCACCAGGGGGCGGTAAAATTCCCGATATGCATATCCTGGTTTGCTACCAGAGAAATCACCTTGTCATTAGCTGTGGGGGCAGTGTTCGGTTTGCGCAGTTTCATATTATTTTCTACACCGTATCGCCGGTCTGTAATGTCCAACACCACATCATTTGGAAATTCAACGCTGGCAACCAGCATGCGGAGCACCCATTCAACGTGTTGCTTATGAATGCCTCCTGGCTGGCGCAGTGTCCCTTCTGCCAGCAGGATCACATCATTTTCCGAAGGAAACCAGGGTGTTTCATCGATCACCATGTCTGGCTCGAGCTGTGGCAACTCCATCGGATCAGCGCCGACATAGAGTTGGGCGAGGTCGGAGGGGAGTGAGGGCAAATCATTAAGCCAGTCATCCCGGCGCGATGCTGAAGCACGTATGGAGGGTGGCGTCATGCAAATATCCTCGGGATAAGGTGTCACCAATGCGGGTAGCGATGATATGGCAGAGGAGGGCATCTGGAGGTGCTGCATGGGTTCGGGAGCGTGAACAATAATCTGCGGCGATGTCATGTGAATATCCCTGGGGTCAGGTGTTGCCAACGCAGGCGGTGGTGATAGGGCTTCCGGTTGCGGCTGGGCAAATGGTATCAGGAGAGGAGGATCGGTCATCGCCGGCGGTGGGGTAAAACCAACGTAGCCCACAGGGACAAGCGATGGCTGTTCAAAACCTGATGGTTCATACCATTCCTCCATACGGACTGTAACGGGAGCTGCCACGAAAGCAGTTGGTGTAGTGGGCGAGGTTGCGTGGCTTTGCGCAGCAGATAAACGTCTGTTAACCGCAATGGTCGTCGATCTTCTGGAGGTCGTGGCGGTGTTGATGACAGAACTGACAACCGTACTGGCTGATGTAGCGCGTCGCTTTTTGGCGCGTCTTACGACCGCTTTCGTCAACTTCGGCGCGAATTTATTGCCAAACAGCGCAGCAAAATCGTCACGGTCATTTTTGTCTGTGCGCATTGAAGTAACGCGATAACCGGTTACACGGGAAATTTCTGCGGCAGAGAGATCGGGACGGACTAAATGGAGATACAGCGAGTACTGGTAATCATCCCGACCATCGCGTGGGACGTTTTTTTCTGCCTCACGGGCTTCACGGGTCCATTCGAGATAGTCCTGCTCTGAGGAGATTGTCCAGGTGTCCAACTGCGTAATGGTACTTAATTGTTCGAGGGTTATGTCGTAGTCCTGATGACGTATGTGTAAAGCCCAATCCAGTGGATGCCGACCCTCCTGCGGATAAAGTATTTTCAGTGCTTCGGTATCATCGGTAAGCTTTTTAAATTGCCACAGGCCTCTGATGGTGGATAAGCTCACGCGGCTAAGCAGTGAGATATCAGTAAGCGTCAAATCCGGCATAGTTGGATCGAGGTTATAAGTCTGGAACAGGCGGATGGCGAACTCTTTCTCTGTTTCAGGTTTCTCACCATTGGGGCCGTGTTCGCGTCGCCGTTTTTCTTTTTGAAAGGCCTTCACACCCACCTCTGATAACTTCCAGAACAGGGGATGCTGCGCCAACTCTGTCTGAGTTACACCGGTCAGGGCGATCAGGTCGCGCGAGTTAAGGGAACGGTTTTCCCTCTTGTACTTCATCGCCTCTTCCAACGGCGTTATGCACTCGCTCACATCGGTCCTGTTTATAGCCAGAAGCGCTCTATTGCTCAGTATCTTGATAATCCCCCAGTTTTGTAGGGTGCGTTGAGTCCGATCCAGAATTCGGCATTTTTGTTGGTTGGAAAGGTTTAGGTGTCGGGAACGTTTATCAAACTCCAGTGCATACGCACGGGAAGATTCGAACGTGTTCTCAGGAAGCAGTGCATTCTTTATCGCGATCGCTTCAGCAGGGACAGTCGCGAAGCGCCCGGTGTAGCGTAACGTATCGGAAGCATATCCGGTGGTTTTTTGGATGACTCGGTAAGGTAAGCCCAGATCCAGCAAGCGATGCACCCATTGCTCTTCGAGTTCACCGTCTTTTTGTTTCAGCGCCTCCTCAATGCTTTCCTTACGACGAGAGAGTTTAGCCATTTGTGGCGGGGAATCATGGTGTTCGGGGTCTTTGCGTTTGATGGGGGGCGGAGCGATTGACTGCACAGCGAAGGTTGATGTGCCCGGTTCAGCAGCAACTGGCGGGTCTGCATCGGATGTGTCGCCGGTAACCCTGCCAATCAACTCGCCCAGCTTCACTTGCCGAATATATTCTTTGAGTTCCTGCTGGCTGTTGTGTGGCGCCTGCCTTAGCAGCACGGTTGCAAATGCATCTACTGTTGCGTCGGATAGTGCCTGGCCAGACATATTTGCGCCAAGCAAGTTCATGGCATGTTTCAGTAGGTTGTCCTGCAACAGACGAAAATGCGGAAAAGTGGCTTTGGCGATGTTCTCCAGAGTAACGACCATCTGCTCTTCCGCATCTTTCTTTGCCTGCATCTCTGGCGTCAACACAGCTGCCGGACGTCCCGTTCGCCTTATCCGTCTTGTAGGGATTGGCGACCAGGCATTGTTGATTCGATTTTCAATCACATCACGTTGGGTTCGCGTGATATTGGGCATATCATTGCGACGTGTGGGGGCCGTTGTATCCTTAAAAATCTGTTCCAGAAGGGCACCTGTACGGGGGAGAACCAGATGTTGCGTTCTTAGTATTGAGCCAGTCAGCTGAGGAGGTTGCGCAGAGGCAGCTAATGAGTGTGCCAGCGCAAAGTTTTGCGCGGGAGGTTGCACGTTAACGGTGGTGGGTTTAATGGATTGTGTGCCAGCAAAAGATGATGAGAGCGTGGCCTGAGTCATATGAAGGTTTGCGATGTGGAACGTTCCCGGTGTTATTTCTGTCCGATCATCCCGGCGTGCAACTGTATTTGGAGAAGGAAGGCTAACCGTGCCGTTGGCTGGATACATATAAGTCCCTTTATCGTGTTTTTGCTAACAATATTAAGTTAACAACTTAGTATGATGATGGGTTTCGCGGTTTTGCATCTTTATCACATCATGGGCAAAACACGGGGAATTATAGGTCAGTACCCGTCCGTTAAGGTATTGCGGCACCAGGGGAATGATGCGGAAAGAAGGGTGCCTGAGAGCCTGTGCTTTGCAACAACCGGAACGGCGGGGCGAACCCCGCCGCGATTGCTCTTACTTCCTGGATTCGTAAGCCAGTGAGACAGCAACCTCCATAACGCCGGTTCGGAATCGCACCTCACAGAGTTCCTTCCGGACGACCAACAAGACAGCCGTGGCCGTCACAAGGATAAGGGCGGTGATAATGATCACCGTCTGCTGTTTCATTGATACTCCTCCTTGTCTTTCGACAGGTAAGAGGCTACCTTTATGTTGCGAGCATGAAGGAGGCCTCAGGTTGATGGATATTAACCTGGGGCTTTTCTCTTTCTGCCGTCAGCGAAAGCAATGCTTAAGACAGAAAGTCTCAAGCACCCGCCGCGAGTCTACTTATTCCCTGTCACAGCTGCAATTAACAGAATGCGCGAAATTTCGACGATTTTTTACAAGAACTTATATTTTTTATCATTTAAATCAATATGATGAAAAAATATAAAATAATATAATTTATTTTGTCGAGAGAAGTTATTTGTGGGCAATTTCTCTGTATAAACCATCAGAAATGATTGTTACATCACAATTCGGTGATTAACCTCACAATAATGCCGATTTACTCGTTTTTATTCTTTTTTTCTGTCACGCGCTTATATTCATGACTTTGGGGTCATAACCTAACGTTCTTGTTAGCTTTTCTCTCAGGATATATCCTGTATTTTTCCGCTTTTACGGACCGATAGCCTTATGAATGCAACGACGCGCCTCCTGTCTGTGGAACACCTCAATCTGGCAACGGAAGACCAACGTCTGCTGGTGGACGATGTTTCGTTCCATCTCGATCAGCGGGAAATTGTGGCACTGGTAGGGGAGTCAGGCTCCGGTAAGACACTCACCTCGCTGGCATTGATGAATTTGCTACCGCCGGGCGTGCAACAAACCTCGGGTATCATCCGTTTTCAGGGAGAGGAACTGGATGCGAGGCGCACCGCCACATTACGCGGTTGCCGCATCGCGACGGTGTTTCAGGAACCCATGACCAGCATGAACCCTACGCTGCGTATTGGTGAGCAAATTGCCGAAGTACTGGTACGTCATCGGCAATTCAGCTGGAAACAGGCACAGCACGAAGCGGTGGCATTGCTGGATCGCGTCGGTATCGTCAACCCGGCACAGCGCGCGCGCCAGTATATCCACCAACTTTCAGGTGGCATGCGCCAGCGTGTGATGATTGCCAGCGCCATCAGTGGGCAACCGGATGTGTTGATCGCCGATGAGCCGACCACCGCGCTGGATGTCACCATTCAGGTACAAATCCTGTCATTGTTGCAGGAGTTGCAGCAGGAGATGGGGATGGGCATGTTGTTGATCACCCACGATCTCTCGGTGGTGGCGCGTTATGCGCATCGGGTATGCGTGATGCAACAAGGGAAGTTGGTTGAACAGGGGGATGTACTTAGCACCCTCGGGACGCCTGCGCATCCCTATACCCAAAAACTGATCAATGCTTCTTTATCACATCTCCCCCCCACTCCTCCGGTGCGGGAGCGTCAGACACCGTTGCTGACACTGCGCGACATCTGTAAAAGCTATTCAACGCCGGGACGCCTGCCGCTGATGCCGGGCAAGCGCCAGACGGTGCTGCATCCCACCAACCTGGAGATTCAGCCCGGAGAAATTGTTGGTCTGATTGGTGAATCTGGCTCAGGCAAAACCACCCTGGGCAGTGCAGCAATCGGCCTGATCGCCGCCGACAGCGGCGAGGTGTTATTTGAAGGGAAACCGTTGAAAGGTCGCCAGTTGAATAGCCTGCGTCGCCACAGCCAGATTATCTTCCAGGATCCCTACGCCAGTCTGAACCCGAAGATTACCGTGGGAGAACAGATTGCCGAGCCGTTACGTGTCTGGCAGCTACGGCACGGGGCGGCGATCAACGCGCGTGTTAATGAATTGCTGACGCTGGTGGGTTTAAAACCGGAACATGCAGATCGTTTACCCAGCGCCTTTTCGGGTGGACAGCGTCAGCGTATTGCGATTGCCCGTGCGTTGGCGATGGAACCCAAACTGCTGGTGGCGGATGAGGCGGTCGCCGCATTGGATCTGTCGGTGCGTGGGCAAATTCTGTCTTTGTTCAGCGAGTTGCGTGACAAACTTGGCTTGTCTGTGTTGTTTATCAGCCACGATCTCAGCGCGGTTCAGCAATTGTGCGATCGTGTCATTGTGATGTATCACGGCAGGATTGTGGAATCCGGCGCGACCGAGCAGGTGGTAAGGCAGCCTCAGCAGGAGTACACACGCCAGCTTCTGGCCGCCGCGCCGAATGTGCAACAGGCGCTTACGCAACGTGCCCTTTGTCCGTAGCGGCGCGATTTATCGCGCTATTTCGTGCACAAATCCGGAAAAACCTGCGCAATAAATCGCACCGTGACGGGTTTTTATAGATTGCCGGTGACATAGATTTTCCCTTTTTAATACAGGAGATAATGTATGTCACAATCCCATGAGTTTTACCGTTACGCTGCTCCCGGCGAGCGCCAGCTTAAGTACCATCACGGCACCCGGCAGCAGGTGCGTTACCTGCCTGGCGTGGAGCTGCGCAGCGGCGCGCAACAGCGTCTGCGGGTGGTCGTTGTCGGGAATAGCCATATCTATCAGACTGTCAGTGAGAAAATTGTGCATTTTAACCTCGCTGACAGGCTCGCGAGTCTGAGCGGCATAGTGGATGAAGAGGGCATGCTGGTCAGCCGCGAAACCTGGTATCCGTTTGGCGGCACCGCCAGTTGGTTAACCGGTGCGCAGGCTGGCGCGGCGCTTAAATTCCAGCGTTATGCAGGTAAAGAACGCGATGCCACCGGGTTGATTTTTTATAACTGGCGCTATTATGTGCCGTGGGCAATACGCTGGCTGAACAGCGATCCGGCAGGCACTGTGGACGGGTTGAATCTGTTTTGCATGGTGGGAAACAATCCCGTTACGCTGCGAGATCTGGATGGCAGGATGGCTAATGAAGAGCCACTGGATCTAAGGATCAATAAAGCGAAAGACCTTCCTCAGCAGTCTGTACCGGATGGCGTTCACCCGCCCATAGCCGTGCTCAATCTCACCTCTGACAGTTTACATCCACCGCCGCCTGCGCCTGTTGCGGCTTTGGTGACACTTGAGCCACCAAAGCCTGGTCCTTCATGCGATCCTGTGCCCACGCCGACGCAAAAAGCATTCGTAATACGGTGTCCAACCTGTAGCCAGGTTTTTAAATCCCCATACTTATATACAAAACATAAAAATCAGGAAAACAACACGCCCCTGATTTGCAGCCAATGCGGGATACACCTTTACCATGCTCGAGATATGGACAGCCATATGCACATACATAGCGAAGACAAACCCTACATTTGTCAGAACGATGGTTGCAGACGGGCCTATAAGAGAAGTTTTGAACTGGCTGTGCATATAAAAACGCATGATCCTGAAAAGACGTACATTTGCGAACTGTGCAATAAAATATATAAAAATGCAGCAACGTTAGCTTGTCACAGGTCGAGAATTCATAATAATAAAAATCGTTTTCATTGTGACCTTTGTCCGGCTTCATTTACGACAGAATATAAGCTGGCGACGCACAAATTAATTGCTCATCAGGACAGTTCGTTATTGAAATAAGCGCGTTGAATTACAAAATGGGCAGTTCATCATGTTCTGCCCATTCATGCCAGGAACCCACATAAATCGCCACTTGCGGATAACCCGCCAGTTTTAATGCCGCCAGCACGGTGGCGGCGCGTGCGCCGCGATGGCAGTAGACCTGCAACTGTGCACCCCGTGCCAAACCTGCCGCTTCAGCTCGCTGGGCGATTTCCGCAGCGGTACGAAAGCGGCCATTTTCCAGCACATCTTCCCAGAACAACAGGCGGGAATGAGGGATACGCCCGGCGCGATGGCAGCAATCGTGCACGAAGCTGCCATCAAATTCTGACGGACGCCGCGCGTCAACGTTGATCACCGTTTTGCCATCAGCGTTGATGACCTGATGACGGCTGCTGACCCAGCGGCTGTCCCAACTTACGACAGCGTGTTCTGAATTTTGTGTGACGGTGTAACTTAATCCCTTGCCGGGTTCCAGGTCGTCACCTGTCTCCCGCCAGGCATCCAATCCACCATCGAGAATCAATGCATCGTCCCGACCCAATAGCCATGCGAACCAGGCACCGCGCGGCGATCGCATCCCCACCTGCTGTTCAAAAAACACCGGTGTTGCGGCCGGATAGCGATCAAACAACGGTTGCAGCGCGGCGGCAGCGTCGGCTGCCATCGCCGCCAACCCGGCAGGGGTGCTGTCGGCGATAAAATAATCGTAAACGTTGCAGTGCTGCGCACCGGGCAACGTATTGGCCTGCCATTCGGCCACGTCACGCACATCAATCAATAAAAAATGTTCGCCGCGTGACTGTCTCAGCCGCAGCGCACTGGCCTTAATGATCATGCGTGACCCCATTAAATAATGTTTGCCAGTTTCCAGGCTGCTGCTGCTCGGCCGCTGTCAGCACGCGGGCGGCGAGGGCGATATCGAAAACGTTCAGCCCGAAGGAGGAGAAGTAGACGCTATCGGTAGCGTCGGGTCGCCAGCCATCTATCACCAGCGAGGTGAGATCGGCCGCGACTTCGTGCTCGGCGAATTCCCCCGCACGGAACATCTGGAACAAACTTTTGGCGCTGCGCTGGGCGAAATCGCCCCATGCATCCACCACCACCTGGCGGCTGGCTTTGATCGCGGCAAAGCTTACCTCGTGATAGCCTACCTGGATTATCAGGCGGCCCGCACGTACCGCAGGCGCATCGACAATGGGCTGCGTCGCGCTGGTACAGGTGATCACCGCGTCATACGGTTTTGCCAGTGCCGCGTCGAGATCGGGCTCGGGGGTGATGCCGTTAAGGCCTGACATATTTTCCGGCGTGCGATTCCACACGCCGATTTGCGACAGCGTCGGAAACAAGGTCTGCAACATACGCAGATGCGCCCGGGCGTGAAAACCGGCACCCAGCAGTAACACGCGTTTTACCGCACGGGGCGCGGCATATTGCAATGCCAGCGCGCTGACGGCAGCGGTACGCGCGGCAGTTAATGCGCCACTGGCAACCAGGCCGCGTGGCACGCCACTGGCGGCATCGTTGATCAGCGTTACCGCCAGGGCGGCAGGTAGCGCATCGGGTCGCTGCGGGCGGTGGGCGGTCCACTTGACGCCCGCAGCGTTAAAATGTCCGCCAACCCTGGCGGGAAGTGCATAGGCTTTGCCGAGCGGTGTCGCGAGGTCGATATGGTTTTCGGCAGGCATCTGCGTTTCACCGGCGCGCATTAGCGTGACAACGTCACGCACATCGGCCAGCGCTAATGCCGGATCGTCGCCGCCGAGCAGCGCCACCGTGGCTTCGTCCAGCACGCGCATTTATTGCTCCAGCAGCCGGTCGGCAAACGGATAGAGCGCGGGAGAACCACCGCAATGCACGAACGTCACGTTGGCACCTTGCGGAATACGCCCCTGTTTAACCAGCGATATCAGGCCGTGCATCGCTTTGCCGGTGTAGACCGGATCGAGCAACACGCCTTCCTGCTGCGCCAGTTGGTAAATGGCGTCGATACCGCCGGCTGATGGGATGCCGTAAGCTTCACCGACATAGCCATCTTCAATCCAGATATCGTCGGGTTGCCACTGTTGTGGCCATTGCAGCAAATCAGCACAATCCTGCGCCATGCCTGAAATACGCGGCTGGAACCAGTCGGCTTTGGCACTGACGCTGATGCCGATCACTTTTGTCTCAGGCCAGTAACGGCGCGTGCCAACGTGCAGTCCCGCGAGGGTACCGCCGGAACCGGTCGGTGCTACCACAAAATCCGGCACCGGGGCGGCGCGCTCAGCAAGCTGCGCGCTGATTTCCTCAACCGCACGTACATAACCCAGCGCGCCGAGCGGTGTGGCACCGCCCAGTGGGATGATCATCGGCTTCTCGCCGCGGGCGCTGGCCGCATCGGCGTGCGCCTGCATCGCCCCTTCGATCTGGGTGAAATAACCGTCCGGGTCGAGGAATTGCACCTCGGCTCCGAACAGCTTATCGAGCAGCAGGTTGCCCTGCCAACTGGCAGGCGGGTTGCCGCGCAGCACCAGCACCGGACGCATACCAAACTTACGCGCCGCCGCTGCTACCATACGGGCGTGGTTTGACTGATGTCCACCGGTGGTGATCACCACGTTGACGCCCGCCTGGCAGGCCTCTGCCATCAGGTACTCCAGCTTACGGACTTTGTTGCCGCCGCCGCCGAAGCCGCTGTAGTCATCACGTTTGATGGTGAGATTTATGCCTAATACCTCCCCAAGCCGCGGTAGCGGCTCCAGCGGCGTGGGGAAGAACCCCAACGGCACGCGTGTAAACTCATCGACTGTCTTCATTAAAATTACCTGTAATATTTTGTTTTAGTACTTCTCTGGTGTTTCCCTGGTGTGGCGCGACCCGACCAAAGGTCGAGTCAGAAAATGCGGTGAGCCACAGGCTCAGCGACTGCTGGAAGCGCTCCAGTCCAGTCAGGGTGACAAATTCGTTTACGGCGTGGGCGTTGCCGCCGTGCCCCAGGCCGCCAATTAAAAAAGCGGGGGCGATGGCAGCGAAGGCATACGCCGGGGCGCAACCCGGTGCCCACGGCCAGATTTGCGGCTGTGCGCCCAGCGTCTGATAGCTGGCGATCAGTTCATCGACGCCGCTGGCGTGACGACCAAAGCGAATTCCCGGATAGCGATCAACCAGTTCCAGCCGGGTGCCGGTCAAATCCGGCTGTTCAAGGCGCTGCTGCGCGGCTGCAATCATCGCATCCTGATCAAACGCGGGCGGGATACGGAAAGCCAGTTCGGCGCTGGCCCGGAACGGGATCACGCCACGACCACCGACCGGATCGCTGTGCAACTCGGCCAGCGTCAGCACGGCGCTGCCGAGCAAGGTTTGCAAACAAGTGACCGCGTCACCGGTAATCATCAGACGCTGGCTGCGGCGGAAGCGCAGCTCATCATCGATGCTGAACGACTGCGCCAGCGTTGCCAGCAGCGCGTTAGCCTCGGCATCCGGCGCGATGTAGCCCAGTACACCGCTGTCAGCGGCGGGGGCGATGGCGTCCAGCGCCTGCACCAGACGCCAGGCGGGATTGGCTATCCATCCGGCGTTACTGGCGTGAATGGCGGAGGAAGGGCCACCCCAGTCGCCGCCGTTGACGCTTAAGCGTCCGGTGGCGAGGCCGGTAAAGCCGAGATAGACGCGAGGTGCGCCGCCGCCATATTCGCACAGCGACGGAAACAGTACCGCCTCAGCCGGTGCCACCGGACAGGGCTGTTGCGCGAGGTAACGCCGCAGCGTGCCGCTGCCGATTTCCTCTTCGCCTTCCAGCAAGATTTCGAGGTTGACCGCCAGTTGGTCGTTCTGCAACAACTCCCGCAGCACAATCAACATCCCCGCCACCGGACCTTTGTTGTTCTCTGCACCGCGTCCGACGAACACATCGCCCAAATCGTCCCAGTGGCAGACGCCACCGACAAAGGGCGGCACATCCCAGCCCGCGTCATCCGCAGGCATCACGTCGTACATGTTGTACAGCACCACGGTTTTGCTGGCACCGGTATCAATACGGACATGCACCACCGGCGGCTTGTCGGCTGCCTGGCTGGCAACCGGATAAATCACGCGGGCGTTCAGGTGCGTCACCATCCAGGATTCGAGCCACGCGGCCAGGCCGTGTTGCGCGTCAAGCTGTCCCGACACGCTTGGCCAGCGTGTCAGTTCACTCAGCAGTTCCAGGGTGGCGTCGAGTCGGTTCACAGGCGGATCCTCGGGTTCAGCACCAGATACAACAGGTCGATCAGCAGATTAATCACCACAAACACCAGCGCGGCCAGCAGGACGATCGCCTGTACCAGCGGGAAGTCGCGGTTTTGAATCGCCTGAATCGCCAGGCGACCAATACCCGGCCAGGCAAAGATAATTTCTGTCACCAGCGCGCCGCCGAGCAGCGAAGCGAAGTACATACCCTGCACCGTCACCACCGGGATCAACGCATTACGCAGGCCATGTCGCACCACGATGCGCCACTGACTCAACCCTTTGGCACGCGCGGTGCGGATGTAATCCTGTTGCAGCACTTCGAGCAGGCTGGCACGCGTCAGACGTGCCACTGCGCTCATATAAAAGGCACCGAGGCTGACGGCGGGCATAATCAGCGCAGTGAAACTGCCGTAGCCACTGGAGGGCAGCCATTGCAGATGCAGGCTGAAAAATAAAATCATCAGCAGTCCGAGCCAGAACACCGGGATGGCCTGACCACTGAAGGCCACCAGGCGGCAGATCAGATCCCAAAAACTGTGCGGGCGCAGCGCGCTGATGATGCCGAGCAGCAGGCCGAGCAGGGAACTCCACACCAGCGCGCTGACGGCCAGTAACGCCGTCGCAGGCAGACGTTCACCGATTAATGCCAGCACCGGCTGGCTGTAGCGCAACGATTCACCAAAATCGCCCTGCAACACGCCACTCAGGTAGTGGCCGTACTGCCACAACAGTGGGCGGTCAAAGCCCATGCTGTGACGAAAGGTATCAATCTCCTGCTGGCTGGATCCGGGGGGCATCATCAGCGCAGCCGGGTCGCCGGTCAGGTGCAGGCTGAAGAAAATCAGCAGCGATACGCCGAATAACACCAACACCGATTGTCCGAGGCGATTGAGTAAAATGTTCAGCATATTAATCCAGCCTCGTATGGGTGCGGCGCAGCAGGGCGTCGCCCAGCAGGTTGCAGCCAATCACCAGCGCGGCGATCACCAGACCGGGATACAGCACCAGCCACTGTGCCAGCAACATATACGAACGACCTTCACCGATCAGATTGCCGAGGGTGGGCGTCGGCGGCTGAATGCCCATGCCGAGAAAACCCACTGAGGCTTCCAGCACAATCAGACGCGGAATATCCAGTGTCAGCAGCACCACCAACGGGGTGAGCAGATTAGGCAGGATATGACGCAACAAAATACGCAGTGGCGAGAACCCCATCGCTTTCACCGCCTGGATGTATTCCAGCTCGCGAATTTCCAGCGTTTTGGCACGCGCCACGCGGGCGTAGATCGCCCAACTGGTCACCCCCATGATGACGATAATGTTGGTGGTGGACGTTCCCATCAACGCAATCACCAGCAGGATCAGCAGGATAAAGGGCACCGCCAGTTGGATATCGATCAGGCGCATAATCAGGGCATCAACCCAACCACCGGCATAACCGGCAATCATGCCAAGCGCCACGCCGACCACCGCACCAATCGCGGCGGCCAGCACCACCACCAACAGCGACAGGCGCGTACCGGCGAGGATGCGCGAGAGCAGGTCGCGGCCCAGTTGATCGGTGCCGAGCAAATGGCCGCCAGTGCCTGGCGGCAGGAACATCTCGGTTAACTGGTTGGTTAACGGGTCCGGCAATGGCAGCCACGGAGACAGCAACGCCGCCACGATCACCACCAGCAGCAGCGCGCTGCCGATGATGGCATCACCGTAAAAAATACGGCGTGGCCGACGTTGTAAGGCTGCTGCCGGGTTAATCATTTCAGCCTCAGATCAAACAGCGGGATACGGGCATCGACACGGCCTTTAAAGGTCAGTGCGTCGCTGTGCGCATACAGCGTGTCTTCGCGATACAACGGGATCAGCGGCTGCTGTTCAGCAACGCGTTGCTGAATCTGTTGCAGCAGCACTTTACGTTTCGCGGCATCCACCGTCTGGCGGCTCTGATCCAGCAACTTATCCATTTCAGGATCGTTCACCGTCGAGTAGGGTTCGCCGCTGTGCAGTATCGGGAACAGGGCGGCATCGGCGTCCAGTGTCTGGGTCGATCCCCACGCCAGCATATACATCGGGGCTTGCTTCTGCGCCGCGACCTGCTGGGTATAAACCGACCATTCAGGCACTTCGAGCTGGGCTTTGACGCCGATCGCTGCCAGATCCTGCACGATCGCCTGGGCGACATCCGCGCTGGCGATATAACGGCGTGGTGCCTGGAAGCGCAGAGTAAAACCATTCGGATATCCGGCCTGCGTCAGCAGGGTTTTAGCTTTGGCGACATCCTGGGTGGTGGCGGGAACCGCCAGATAACCGAAATCATTGGCTCCCGCCATAGTACCGGTCGGCGTGCCGTAGCCATGCAGCAACTGCTGGGTATACGCCTGACGATTCAGCGCCAGCGACAGTGCCTGACGTACACGCACGTCGTTCAACGGTTTTTCGTTGTTTTTCAGACCGAGATAGATGGTTAACCCACCGCCTTTAACCTGCTCCAGCGCAACGCCAGGGCGATTTTTCAGCGCGGGCACCAGATCGGCAGGCACGCTTTCCACCAGTTGGACTTCACCGGTCAGCAATGAGGTGATACGGGCGGTGGCCTCCGGGATCGGACGCCAGGTGACGCGGTCAATGGCAGGTTTGCCACGCCAGTAAGCGTCATTGGCGACCATCACCACTTTTTCGTCCGGGATAAAGGTGTCCAGCTTGTAAGCACCGCTGCCAATCGGTTTGCGCGCAAATTCGCTGGCACCCACTTTTTTCACATAAGCGGGCGGGACAATATAGGTCGGATACCGGCTCATGCGGGTTGGCAGCAGCGGATCCGGACCGTTAGTATGGATCAACAGTTGATAGTCGTTGACTACCTCGACCGATTTAATGGTGCGGATGTAGGAGATGGTCGGTGCGTGGTTGGCGGGGTCAAGAATGCGGTCAATGGAGAATTTTACCGCCTCGGCATTGACCGGCTCGCCATCGGTGAAATTCACCCCTTTGCGCAGGTTAAATTGCCAGGTGGTGTCATTGATGGCTTTCCAGTCGGTCGCCAGGCCCGGTTGCAGCGACATATCATCGGCGCGACGTACCAGGGTATCGAAAATATTATCCACCAGCGTGGCGGCTTCTTTGAGAAAGCCGGGATCCATAGCCGTGGCTGATGCGGGTTGGGCGATGGTCAACTCTGCCGCCTGCAAACTGGCGGGTAACAGGGCAAAAAGCAATGCGGTGGTAGCAAACTTCACTGCAGGTAGTCTCATAAACTTCATCCCAAAATGCATTCGGTAACGTAGTGAAAAGAGTGTTGCTGTGTTGATCGTGCTTCGCTTGTTTTGTAATACATGATATATCCTATAGCGGGACGTTTTGGCAACAAAACATTTAAACTTCTTACCATTTGCACAATCCGGGAAAGGAAAAAACGCATGATTGAGATGGAAAAAGCACAGCGACTTAGCCTGACTGCCCAGGTAGAAGCCACGCTGCGTAGCGCCCTGATTGTCGGTAAGCTCAAGCCCGGTGCGCGCCTGGTAACGCGTGATCTGGCGGCCCAGCTAGGTACCAGCATCACCCCGGTACGCGAGGCGTTACTGCGTTTGGTTTCGGCTGGTGCACTCAATGCTACTCCGGCAGCAGCGTTTTTGGTGCCGGAAATGACACTGGCGCGATATCAGGAGATCACTCTGATACGTAAGCAACTGGAAGGGTTAGCGGTGCGGATGGCGACACCGAATATCACGAAAAAACAACTTTCTGAGCTTAAAAAATTGTGCGATCGCTTTATGCAGGCCAAGTTGAGTGGGGAAGTTGAAGCTGCGTTGGAGGCCAATCGTGCTTTCCGCTTTACCCTGTATGGGTATGCAAAAATGCCCACGTTGTTGCTGCTGATTGAACAACTGTGGGTGCAGATTGGGCCTTGCCTGAATTATCTCTATCCGCAATCGATGGAAATGGCCAAAGGACATAATTACGATCACCTGCTGGAGGCGTTGCAGACCAAAGATGTGGTGCTGGCGGAGCAGGTGGTGATGAAGGCGATTGATGACGGCGCGGCGATTTTGCTGAGGACGTATTTTGTTTGATGATTTTCTGGGGCGTGATAAATCGCGCCGCTACAAAAAAAGTTAAAACTCGTAACGGAACCGACACGCAACTATCGTGATTTCGCCATCACTGACGCTGTAAACCAGACGATGCTCCCGGTTTATACGACGTGAATAAAGGGCAGGGTTTTTGTAATGCCTTAACCGTTCAGGTTTACCAATACCCTGCAACGGATTCTCATGAGTGGCTTTGATCAGCTCTCTGACGCGTTCAAACAACTTTGGATCATTCTCTTTCCAGTAGTTGTAATCTTCGGCACCACGTTTGGTGAATAAAGTTTTCAAACGTCGATTTCAACCAGATCGCCCTTGTCCAACTCGTCAAGCGAGGCATTCAGATGTGCGGCATTAGCAGGATTGCTGAACAGATACAGCGTTTCTATCATGGCGTCATATTCTTCTGCATCAATCATCACCACATCTGGTGCATCGCGACGTAAAATGCGCACGGGTTCGGCATTATCAGACACGCGCTGCATTGTATCCGCGAAATGGTTGCGTGCTTCCGTAAACGTTAGTGTATGCATGATGGTCGCTCTTTAATGAATGTGGCCTGGTATGATCATAAATATGTACGTATATAAGTACAAGAAAACTTAACTCCCCCAGCGGCTACGCAGATAATTCACCGCCTGCTGCGTTTGCGGCTGATTAAGGTAGTTTTCTCTGAACAGAATCGTGCCGCTGATTTGCGGCAGTGATTCATTTAAATCCAGCTGTTTTTTCAACTCCGGCACACCGCCGTTGACCGTCCAGTCAGGTTCACTCTTTGAGGGTTCACCCACTTTATACAATGCCACGCCGATATAGAGGCGGGTATGTGTCGGTTTCACCACATTCGCCCACCAGTTTGCCAGCACATCATAGCGCGCCGCCTGACGTGAGAACGGCCAGTAAATTTGCGGGGCAATATAATCCAGCAAGCCCATTTGTACCCACTGACGGGTGTCGGCAAAAGCCTCATCATAAGCTGCCGCACCTCGGGTATCGGAACCGGAGGGATCATGCGACAGGTTGCGCCATACGCCAGCCGGGCTGACGCCAAACTCGACACTGGGTTTCAGCTGTTTAATGGTGCGAGACACCTGCTCGATCAACAATTGCGTATTGTGACGTCGCCAGTCGGCTTTGGACGCAAATCCCTGACCATATTGGCGGAACGTCTGGCTATCATTCAGGGCAGATCCCGGAGATTCCGCGTAAAAATAATCATCAAACTGCACCCCATCGACCGGATAATGGCTAACCACTTCCGCCACAATACTGGTGATCCAGTCGCGTGCCGCGGGTATGCCAGGGTCAAGCACAAAGCGATCGCCGGCAGTACGGATCCAGTCACGATGCAACACAAACACACTGGCAGGATGAAGCGACAGGGTGGCGTTCAGTTCAGCCACGGTGGATGGCTTGGTGTTGACTGAGACGCGATAGGGGTTAAACCAGGCGTGCACTTTCATGCCACGCTTATGCGCTTCGTCCAGAATAAATTGCAGCGGATCATAACCAGGGTCGGCACCGATCTTACCGGTCAGCATATCGGACCAGGGCAAAATTTTAGAAGGCCACAGCGCAGTACCATCCGGTTTTACCTGGAAAAATACGGTGTTGATACCCAGGCTCTTTAACTTATCCAGTTTTTCGGTGAGCGCTTTTTGCTGCTGGCTGATGCGGCTGGCGGCACTGCTGGCATTCACCGACGCGACCGGCGGCCAGTCAAGGCGTGAAACGGTTGCCAACCAGACGCCGCGCATCGGTTGCTGATCGGTTACCGGTTTCGTCGGTAAAGGGGGCTGCGCAACGGTCGGTAGCGGGGTGACCAGTGATTTTGGCGGTTGTGACGTGCAGCCAGCAACTGCCAAAGCGACCGCGACAAGCCAGCCACTCCTTTTCAGCGAGAGGGTGATGATAAGCTCCGGTTATTCTGATGATCCTGTAAAAAGGACATTTTCTGAGTTAGGCGATCAAAGTCAAGCCGGGCGCAATGCTTTTCGTACATGGACAAATTCCGCACAGTTTTATACCCACTTTGTACAGGCTGAGGCATGAGCAGGAGGTGGAGTTACCGGCATGCCGGTAACTCTTTTGTATATTACGATGTGAGTTATTAACCATAAGCCAGAGTAGTCACGGTGCGTTTATCAAATTTTGTTATTTTTCCTGGATTAGGGTCGTTATCAGATATTTTATGCAGAACGCTGATTTCTGTACCATCAGTGCCATCCCATTCGATGACAAATTCATATTTTATCGCATTCACGAATAACTCTTGATCTGTTTGCGGCATATTGGACGCAAAGCCAATTTTTAATTTATGCTCAGGATCAAGTGGAAGGGGTTTATCCCCATTCGTCGGGTCATTCAAATGCAGATTCTCCTGTGCTTTTTTCTCACTGTTATAAAATCTTGCAAAAAAAGGATTGTTAAACCAGTTGGCGAAATTGGCATTCCCTCTATCGACTTCTTCATTTCCGGTATAAATTTGACAGGAGATATTACAAAAGGTCTTTTTTGTTGGTGTGACAAAAACCCCCTGGGCTTCATGGATAAATGCCAGATAATTTATAGAGTTAGGGTTGTCATTGACTCTTTGTAATTCCAGTACAAATCTTAATGTGCATATTACAGTGTCCTGACTCATATTTCTTACCTCTCAATTCAATGCATTGGTTTTGGCTCATCGACTGTCGGAGTCGGTAGGGACGCTTGCAACCCGGATCGAGATTGCAGGAAGGATTCTAGCCACGCTCTGTGAGTAATACATGCGAAGCGCGGAAAAAGCTGACTGACATCAACTGATGTCTATTTTATTGTATTTAATGGATAATCAGGTATTCATCAAAAAAACATCATAATTAAATACAAGTGGGAACAATGGCTGGTGGTTTTACATTTGGCAACCAATTAAAATACTTCTACATGAGGCGGCGGCAACGAGACGAAATGTAGTCCATCAACGACAAGATTAAGGACAAATACGATGAGCGATAAAAAAATGATTTCAATCGATCAATTCAATCCTGAGGAGCGGTTGGCGGTTGACGAGGTGCTAAGGGGATTGGTGCAAAAGTATCGCCAGCGCACCGGTAAGGAACCGGACGTAAAAAAAGAGAAGGAATTCACCGCCGAGGCACGACAGCAAATCATGGCGCTGAAGCAGGCGAAAGAGAAAGCGCTGGCAGAGAAAGCGAAAAAGAAACCGTTGAAAAAGAAAAAACCGGAGTCGCAGGCGGCCAGTGAGGTCAGTGACTTCAACTGGTCGGCCTCGGTGATGAAAGGGCGACGTTAACTCAACAATCCCGCGCCAACATTCACCGACAATCCAAGAATCGCCAGATTAAAGACAAACGAAATCACCGACTGAAGCAGCGCAATCTGGCGAATGTCGGTGGTGCCGGTAGCCACATCGGCGGTTTGTGCTGCCACGGCGATGGTGAAGGAGAAATAGAGAAAATCCCAGTATCCCGGATTGTCCGGTTTCTCCGGAAAGATCATCGGAGTGACCTTATGACTTCGGTGCAAATAGTGATGATGGGCGTAATGCAGGGCGAACGATGTTGGTAACAAAGCCCATGAAACCACCAGGGTGCTGGCCGTCAGCAGCAGATGTAACACGCGAGGCGTGCCGGTAAGATGTTTTAACGAGGGCAGCTCGATAAGGATAGCCATCAGACTGACCAGACAACCCAGCGTCACCAGGCTTAGCACCAATGTCGCGCTCTCATCCTGTTGTCTGGCGATCTGCGGAATATCTTTCACGTCGGTACGAAGCATGCGTAGCCAGACGAGGATCAAATACAGCCACGCCAGTACATTCCAGCCGATCAACAACCGTTGCAGATAACCCAGTTGGGCAGGAAGCAATAAAAAGCACAGTATCCCGGCGGCAATAGAAACCAGAAAACGCAATCGGGTGCGTAGGTGAGTTCGGAAAGAAAAATCCATTGTTATTTTTGCCCGACAAAATAAGCGTATAGATTAACTATAGGCGTGGAGGGCAGCGTAATGTCCCTCCACGCCGACAATCACACATCCAGCCGATGAATTACATTTACAAACTCGTGCACACCGCGATTAATCTCTCGCAGGCTGCGTGACAAATCGCTGATTTTATCCTGTTCCGACACCACAAAATGTTTAACCTCATCCAGTTGGTGATACATCTGCTGGATCAGCCGTGCATTTTCCTCTACGACCTCGGTGATTTTATGTGTGGCGGTAGCGGTAGAAGCCGCCAGTCGCCGCACCTCGCCTGCGACAACGCTAAATCCACGTCCGGCCTCTCCCGCTCTGGCCGATTCGATGGCGGCATTCAGCGCCAGGATATTGGTTTGTGAGGCAATCAGGTTAATGGAGGCGACCACTTCGCTGATACTTTTCGCTGACGCGCTCAATTGTGCGCCGATCTCAGTGGCGGCGTTAACCTGCACCGACACCAGTCCGGAATTACGGACAGTCTCTTCAAGTACCTCGTTGGCGTTATGGGTAATTTGTGATGTCTGTTCTGAAGTGGTTACTGCGATGTCTGCCACCCGTTTTGCTGCCTCGACGCGAGCGGTGATATCCGAGGCGATTTTGATCACCTTGTAGACCTTGCCGTCAGCGTCGAATACCGGGTTGTAGCTGGCTTCAAGCCAGATGCGTTCACCACTGGCGGTTTTACGTTCAAAGCGACCGACAAAGTGCTGACCCTTGGCGATTTTCTGCCAGAAGTCCGGATTTTCACGGTAAAAATTGTCATAGCAGAACAAACGGTGATGTTTGCCGATAATCTCCGGCAGTGTATAACCCATATGCGTAAGGAAATTGTCGTTAGCCGTGAGAATATGGCCGTCGGGAGTGAATTCAATCACGGCCATAGAGCGGTCCAGCGCCGTGATTACCGCTTCTTTTTGCTCCAGTTCCTGGTGCCGCGCGGTGATATCGCTTGCCACTTTAATCACCTTGTACACCTTGCCTTTATCATCGCTGACCGGAAAATAAGTGGCGCTGAGATAAAATCGCTGATGCTGATGGTTAAAGCGTTCGAAAATACCGGTTACTGACTCACCTGAGGCGAGCCTCTGCCAGAAGTGGCGATATTCCGCCGTGTGGGTGTAAGCAGGGCTACAGAAAATCCGGTGATGTTTGCCCTGGATTTCTCCCAGGTTGTAGCCGGTAACATCGAGAAACTGCTGGTTGGCGCTGAGTATTTCGCCATCGGGCAAAAACTCAATCCATGCCACATGTTGTTTGATCGCCTCAATATCCTTCGCAATGCCACCATCTCTGGAAAAATGCAAAAAAGAGCCCGACTTTTTAACACCAAACATAAGACACCCCAGGAGGTTATCGTTATCCCGATTAATAAATCGCGAGCCGAATCTGACGGCTGCGCATGATTTTCCCTGCCGGACACTTGATCATCCGCCTGACATGGCGAAAGAGGGGTCTCTGCTGCGCAAAGTGCGCAGGCCGGGATGTGTTGATCGTCCTTTGTCTGGTGTTGTGTAAACGAACTGAGAGTAAACTGAAAACATCGTCCCACATTTCAGTATCGGCAGAAAACACAGAAACTTCATGAAAATTTTAGAGGCATTGGTGGTGATAAGTATTGATTATAGTGAAAGTTCTTACTTTTCTGGCTGAGGGAGAACCAGTCAATTTTAATCCAGACAGGGATGCTGACCATGAACACAATTACCCGTTCGCTCACGCAACTTCATCATCTGACACAGGAGATAACGAGAGATCATAAGCTGAGTTATAAAAATATTTCAAGAATGCACAAGGTTATCACTTCAATTGCTAACTCTCGTGCGTCCATGTCGTCATCAGAGTCAAATAAAATCAATGAGGAATTGCAATATTCATTTTTTAAGGCCAAAAATACTTTATTCCACAGTGCTTCGCATAAAAAATCTGATAAGAATGAAAGACTAAACAAGATTGCCGCTAAGATTGAGATGAGTGATTGCACTAAAGAATTCATATCCAGTAAGGCGAAAATATTATCGGAAGGGATTGAGGAACAAAATAAATTAAATAAAGTTATAAACGAATCAATGCGTAACAGCTTATATATCGTCGATGACGCAATAAACATGCTAAGAAAGCATAAAAAGAAAGCGCTGGTAATTGTTGAGAAAAACATGGGATTAAAGGCAAAAAACTCACAAGAAAGAAAAGAGTTGATTTCCCTTGTTAAGTTAAATATCGAACAATATAGTGGGTAGATATCAGAGTATATTTCTGAAAATGGTAAAAATATCACTACCTTTGCAAACAATAGTAATGCACCTCAATTTGCCACTGCATTTAAATTCCTTAAGCGGATCTTTATTGGAGATCAATTTTCCACTTTAACACTTTACAAGCAATCAAGAATTTTTATTCATGAAGTTTCACATCTTTTCGGCAGTAATGATTTTTGGTATGTGCATGATTACTCTGGTGTGTATAAGGAAGGCAGAGAAGAGGTGCAATACTTATCCGAAATGTCGAGTGAGATTTCAAAAAGCCTCAATATCGCTCACATCAATAAAAATCGGGAGATGGATTTTATTAAAGCTTCTGGAGAGAAAAGCCTGGAAGATGCCGTTAGTAAATTTCATACGGACGTCGATTTCAAGAAAGCTGTCACAATTAATAATGCTGATACAATATCAATATTAGCAATGGAGTTGCATTACGCTTTTTTAACTTTTTCGGATAATGCTGCTGGTACATGAAGTGACAGGACTTGCAAAAAAATAGTGTCGTTACGTAAATTCTGAGAGAAACGCAGGGGGATTGGGCGGGAGATTTTGCGTAGTGCTGCCAGGTGTGTTCTGGTTATTCCGTAGCGGCGCGATTTATCGCGCATCATCCAGCAGTGGTGACGTAAAACCTGCGCGATAAATCGCGCCGCTACGGGAGAGGTGGTATTTCGGGATTAACGGGATATCGTATTTAACATAATCATGATTATGCGAAATCAATGTATAGAAGCAAAGCTGACTTAGCCGTTATGAGCTAAACTAACCTGGCCGCTTCGGGCTACCTGCTGAGGAACCTGATATGGCGGCTTCTGGTGCGGAGTTTTTTACGATGAACGAAGTTAACCGGCTTAAAATGATCCAGGACGTTATTGACCGGCGGCTCACTACCCGTCTTGCCGCAGAACGCCTCGGGATCTCCGACAGACACTGCCGCCGCCTGCTTCAGCGTTACCGCGAAGACGGCCCGCTCGGCATGGCTGACCGGCGGCGCGGCAAGCCCAGCAACTATCAGCTGCCTGAAGGCCTTGCTGAACATGCCATCCAGATCATCCGCGAACGTTATGCCGACTTCGGTCCGACGCTGGCCTGCGAAAAACTGGCCGAGCTTCACGGCGTGGTGTTATCCAAAGAGACAGTGCGTAAGCTGATGATACTTTCCGGTCTCTGGATCCCCCGCAGACTGCGTGCACCGAAGATCCAGCAGCCACGCTGCCGACGCGCCTGTGTCGGCGAACTGATACAGATCGACGGCTGTGACCACCGCTGGTTTGAAAACCGTGGCCCGGCCTGCACGCTGCTGGTTTACGTCGATGACGCGACCAGCCGCCTGATGCAGCTCCATTTTGTGAAATCAGAGTCCACGTTTACCTATTTTGAAGCCACACGCGGCTATCTGGAGCAGCACGGCAAGCCGCTGGCGTTTTACAGTGATAAAGCCAGTATCTTCCGCATTAACAACAAAAACGCGGCCGGCGGTAAGGGACAGACTCAGTTCGGACGTGCAATGAACGAACTCAACATCACCGGCATCTGCGCCAACACCAGCTCAGCCAAAGGACGCGTGGAACGCGCCCATCTGACATTGCAGGATCGCCTCGTTAAAGAGCTGCGTCTGCGCGGCATCAGCACGCCGGATGCGGCCAATGCCTTCGCAGATGAGTTCATGGCCGATTACAACCTCCGCTTTGCGAAGGCTCCCCGGCATGATTTTGACGTTCACCGGCCTCTCGATGCAGACGACGATCTTGAGGCGATTTTTACCTGGCGTGAGCCGCGCAAGGTCTCAAAATCGCTGACGGTACGTTACGATAAGATGCTCTGTCTGCTTGAAGATAATGAGCAGAGCCGCCGTGTCATCGGTAAATATCTGGACTCCTGGCAGTATCCGGACGGTCACGTCGAACTCAGAAGTAACGGAACGGTACTTCCCTACTCTGCTTACGATCGCCTGTCTGAAGTTGACCAGGGGGCCATCATTGATAATAAGCGGCTGGGTCACGCGCTGGCGGTGGCTAAGCTGATGCAGGATAAGCGCGATAACACGCGCTCACAGGCACTTCCTGCCGGAACAGGCCCGGGCCGGAGGGTCGGGAAGAAAGACCCGAACAAAAAACGGCAGCGGGCAATAAACGAAGATGATTTACTGGAAGCCGTGAATGATTTACAGACGCGCGGTAAAGAGATATTTGGCGGTTAAACCCTGTGTTTAACCTGAACAACGGACAACTCAGCTTGGCCTGAACCCGGTCATCTGTGCTTAGGTTCAACACAATGTTGTTACTCCAAAGCGCTAATGTCGTACGGGGAGATGCGGATGGGAGATGCGGATGTCGTCCCTGAACTAACCTTAGATCTCCTCAGACTCAGCTCAGGATGCAGACTTTATGTTGGTGACCATGACAGATAAAGATCTTTACCGGCTCGGCATCATTCAGCGCGTTCACGACCACACTCTTCTGCAGCGTGAAGCAGCACGCCTTCTCGAACTCACGGTTCGTCAGGTGCAGCGTGTTCTGCGGCGTTACCGTGAACACGGTGCGGCGTCGATTGTCTCTGCCCGCCGCGGACGTCCCGGCAACAACCGCATTCCCGAAGATTTACGATGCGCCGCTCTGCAACTCATCCGGCAACACTACGCGGATTTTGGGCCAACGCTGGCCACCGAGAAGCTGCTTGAACGACACGGTATTCCGGTTTCCGTTGAGACTGTCCGCAACTGGATGATCTCAGACGGACTCTGGCGGCCGCATTCACGGCGTCAGGCTCACATTTATCAGCCACGACACCGGCGCGACTGTCTCGGCGAAGTGCTGCCTGCTCGTGTACGTTGACGATGCCACCGGCCGCCTGATGCACCTGCGCTTCTGCGATTCGGAGTCAGCATTCGATTATATGACAGCAACGCGGGAGTATATTGATTTGCATGGAAAACCCGTCGCATTCTACAGCGACAGGCACGCCGTTTTCAGGGTTAACGGTACGGACGCACGCCGCAGCGGTACCACACAGTTTGGCCGTGCACTGCGCGACCTCAGCATAGAGCTCATCTGCGCCAACAGCAGCCAGGCCAAAGGCCGCGTGGAGCGCGCCAACCAGACGCTGCAGATTTCATCACTATTCCTAATAATAAATACGCACATCTGGAAAATGTATCCTTCATTATTCCATTTGAGTCATTATCGTTTCTTAATAAGTCGCTTTATCGGTTTTCACATCCTGTGAAATTACATTACCGCAGCCAGATCACTGACGTAGCACATCAATAAAAAGCGAGTAAACAGCATCTAAGCTGCCGGTGAGAATTTTAGATTTTAGGTTAGAAGTCTTCCCAGGTATATATTGATGATTTAGTTATTAACGAATATTTATCAATAAGATATGTGCTATTAATCATAAAAAAATCGAGAGAGCCAAGGCATTAATCATAAATGGTTACTTTTTTCCAGGGAAAATTAAGCTTGTGTGTCACTGTGAAATTTTCACTGATGACGCGGGTGAAATAGAAATGGGGTTATGTCACCTATTATCATAATAAGTTTTTTATATGACACGAACGTTAAATTAACCCTACTTTAACAATACACACTTATCTCGATCATAAGAATGGATGTCATAATGTCTGTGGTCACATGTTCCCGTAGCTCTCATGCCTCTGTTGTTTTCTCAGCGACCGACAATAATGCTTCTAAATTGCGTTCATTGACCTTCGTGGCCAATACCGCAGACGCCCAATATTCTGGTGCCAGGATTACACGGCAACGATCGTATTCATCTCCGGCCCAAATCAGCGGTTCATTAACCGAGTCGCAAGCTAGCGGAGGCAAGGACTTTATTGTTATTGATATACCAGAACAGGAAACTGAACTGCCCGCTGTTCAGTCTTCTCATCTGTTAAGCAATATCGGTAATGTTGCCGCACGTAGCCTGGCCTCGGTTGCGGTGTCTACCGGGGTGCGTGAAGTGGTCAGACGCGTGGTGCTCCCGGCGGTGGCACCTGCCACGCTCAGCGCATTGGCGGTTGGCTGCGGTACGGTATCTCTGGTAATGCAGGGCGGAGCTCTGGCCTGGGATTGTTATCAGGGAAGACAGACCACACAAAACGTTTGCGCGCGTGTGGGAAGCATCCTGTTGGCAGGCGGCTCGATGATTGGGTTGGTATGCAGCGGCGGATTGTCCCTGGCGGCGGCACCCTTAATCTCTGCCGTGGTGGTGTATGTCCCGATCCGGGATTTCATTCAATATTTTCTGCCACTGCGTGACAATGTCACTTCAGAGGTGGATTTTCGCGCTGTTCTCAGCGCAGCGGCAGCGTATGCCGTCAACCAAACGGCCGTCAGTCTGGGGATGATAAAGTTTGCCGATGTGCTGGAACCGCTGCTTGGCCCGGTCACGGCTAATATCGCTGCCGTGACCAGCCTGAATTTTCTCGGCGAAACCGCAGAAGAGTTAATCACCCGCCACATCAAAGCCTGGTACGCTGGCGAGCCAGACCTGCGGATAGATTTGCATCCACGTTGCGCCGAGGAGGTTACCTGGCAAAGCGTATGCGACACCTTTACCGATCCGGTCGCTGGCCGGGCCTCATTATTCACGGCAGGTTTTGCTAACTCCTTTGCCATCCCCGGCGGTGACCTGGCAGCCAGTGGCGCTGTTGGCCTGACGCTGGGGGTGGGTTTTCCGCTGTTCACCTATAGCGCCGATCATCCAACCCCGTCGACTCCTGTGGTGTCAAATCGCCGCGAGATAACCACCATCGACATAGATTACCTGTCCGGTGAGATACTTTGACGCATCGGAGCAGAGGAAAATGGCGGTGCCAACCAAATCATCCAGTTCACCAAAGCGGCCAAGCGGGATTTTTTGCAGCATCGCGGTGCACCAGACGCTGTCTTCATAGAATTCGGCGGTCAGATCGGTGCTGAAATAACCTGGCCCGAGGCCATTTACCCGAATCCCCTGCCCGGCCCACTCCGTTGCCAGCGTGCGGGTTAACCCCGCCAGCCCCGATTTCGAGGCACCATAGGCGGCCGCTCCGGGCACACCGACTTCGCTGGTCAGCGAACAGAGATTAAGGATCGCCCCGCCGCGCCCCACCATACCGCGTGCGGCAGCCTGAGCGACGAAAAACGCGCCTTTCAGGTTGGTATCCATGATGCGTTGCCACAGCGCTTCATCGACGTCGAGCGACGGGCACAGTTGCTCAGTCCCGGCGTTGTTGATCACCACATCAAACGGCGGCAGGCGGGCAAAAAAATCGCGGATCGCCTGTGGTTGTGAGACATCCAGCGGCCAGGCTTCGGCTTGTGGATCGATCTGACGCAGCGCGATCAGCGCGTTATCCAGCGTGGCCGCATCGCGCCCACACAACGTGACCTGTGCGCCCGCCTGCGCCAGACCCGACGCCAGCGCAAAGCCTATGCCGCGTGAGCTGCCTGTCACCAGCGCGCGTTTTCCCTGGAGCGAGAATCGTTCTAATCCTTTCATGGGGTGATCACCGTTTTTAACCAGGGGCTGCGACCAGCAATCAAATGTGGGTAGATGTCCGGCACGTCATCAAGGCCGATGGCAGGCGCGACCAGCGTCGCCAGTTTATCCGCCAACTGTGGCAGCAAGGCCAGCGCCTGACGTTGTTCATCACGAAACACGCTACACCCCACCAGGATGATTTCCCGCTCCACCAGGCGGTTCATATCGAAATCCGCTGAATGGTGGAATAACCCCACCAGCGCAACCCGTCCCCCGCTGCTGATCTCTTCCACCAGCTGGCTTAATACCGCATTGATCCCGGTGGCCTCCACGGCAAAATCAAACGGGCCGGGTGGCTGCAACGGAATCAGGTTTGCCAGCCGCTGGAAACGCTCGGTGTTCGGCTCAACCAGTTGCACCTGGCAATGCGCCACCTCGTGCAGCAGCAAGGCGACCAGCCCGCCGATGGTGCCCCCCCCGGCGACCCGCACCCGCGCCCCAGGCGCAAGCTGCAACTGGTTCACCACCCGCAGCGCCACGCCCAGCGGTTCGCTGAGCACTGCAATCTGCGGCGGTAAATCGTCTGTCACCCGAAGCAATCCGCGCGCCGGTAACAAGGTTTGCTCGGCGAAGCCGCCATCGCACACTTCCCCGACAAAGCCCAGCTTCTCGCACAGGTTGAAGTGCTGCCGGGCACAGGCCGGGCACTCACCGCACCAGACGCGGGAGTCTGCCACGACCCGATCGCCCGGACGAAAATCGCTGACGTCCGGGGCGCAAGCCATCACCTCGCCCATCAACTCATGGCCCGGTGTCACCGGCAGATGGGCAAACCATTTGCCGGTACGGTAGTTATGTAAATCGGAACCACAAATTCCCGCTGCCAGCACACGGATCTGCACCTGACCTGGCGCCAGCGTGGGGGCAGGAACCTCCGCCACGCTCAACTGCTCAATGCCTGCTAACCGCACAGCTTTCATGCCGTCTCCTTACACCAGTTGATTGATCCAGCGATTGAAATCATCATCCCCTTCACTCCCCAGCATCACCGCCAGCGCCAGTCCCAGCGAGGAGGTCAACGGCGTATGCCCGCTGCCGCCGCCAGCCCGCAGGTCCAGTACCAGCGTCGGACAACAAAACATCGCCAGCCGCACCACCCGCTGCCAGTTACCCGGTAACCAGCCTTTCTCACGCAACCTCGCCAGCAGCGGCCGCCAGTAGTTCTCCCCTTTGCTGTCAAGGAACGCAGCACGCAACGGCGTCAGTTGCCAGTTGTGGCTGACATGCAACGTATCGCCACGGCGTGCCACCGTGGCCTGATAGCGCCCGTCGGCTTGCCCGGGTTCATACAACCACAGCGGATGGGCAAAGATGTTATGGAAGGTGGCTTTCACCTCCGCCAGCAATGCCGGAATATGGCTGCCGGCGAAGGCGGGATCGAAACTGACCAACCGCGGTTGGTCGCCCTGGGTGTCATACCAGACATTGGCGTTGTGCGCATCGCCATGCGCCACGACCACACCATGCTGCGCCAACGCTGCCGGGGCCAGCAGTTGCCCGGCTTCGAGAAACAACTGACGCAGGCTGTGAGCGTAGCGCACCCCGTTGATCTCCCACTGCAACTGGCTGAGGGTTTGCCATGACAGCGTCTCGCCCGCGAGGATAAATTCTTTATCGACGTAAAAACGCTGCCCGCGCCCGCCCAGTCCGGCCGGTGCATCCGGTGAAATCAACCGGTGCCAGAACAGCTGATGGATGGGTTCCGCCACTACCTCATCTACGCTGCCACGTTGCAGCGTGGGCAGGGTTTTTTGCAGAATATCGCGGTCAGCGTGTTGCTGTGCCGTGATCACCGCCGCCTGCAACGCAGGATCGTCCCCCGCCTCAATTTCCCGACAGACATCCGCCAGTCGCCGATCGTTACGCAGGGTGTAGAGCAAAATCTGTCGTCCCGGCTCACCGCAGGCGTAGCAGGGGACATCCACCGCGAAACCATGCTCGCGCAGCAATTCGGCACGGTAGTACTCTTCAATGGTGTGTTCTTCGCTCTCTTCATGGTGATACTTGAAAAACAGGCGGCGACTGCCATCAAGGGTAACGTGGCCGTTCAGCGAATTGAGGCTGTATTGATCGCGGTTGATCGCCACATCACTGGCCGTCCCCCCCGTGACCTCACTGATCAACTGGGTGAGTTTCTGTTGCGCCCCCTGCCAGTCACCCGCGCGCGCCAGGGTACGCGCCTGCGCGGCCAACGGTTGCCGTGGTTCAGCGGTCATCCTTCTCTCCCATCAGCGTTTTACGCAGGTCGGACACCGCCAGTGCATGACCGGGGAATCCTTCATACAGCGCGAAGCGATGGGCTTTGGTTGCCAGTGCATCGTAACCCGCCGAAGTAACATAGCCGACCGAAACACGTTTCATATAATCAAACACCGACAGTGGCCCGGCGGTTTTCGCTGCACCGTTGGTGGGTAACACCGCATTCGGGCCGAGTACAAAGTTACCGAGGGTTATCGGGGTGTGCTGTCCAAGCAGGATTTCTCCGGCGTTACGAATCTGCGGCATGACCGCCAGCGGTTCACGCGCCAGAATCTCCAGGTGCTCCGGCGCGTACTGATTAACGAATTCAACCGCAGTGGCGAAGTCTTTGGTCAGCACCACGCCGCCATGTGTGCCGCACAGCACCGCCTGGGAAAACTCCGCGCGTTTCTCGCTCTGCTGCGCCCAGTAGCCGGGCAGCGCGGCAATCGCCTCTTCCGCCACGCGGCGGCTCGAGGTGACCAGATACGCCGAAGAATCCGGGCCATGTTCGGATTCAATCAGCAAATCTAACGCGGCCAGCGCGCCATCGACGCTGCCATCCGCCAGAATGATGCTCTCGCTGGGACCAGCCGGGACGCCGGGATCAATCAGATGTGTCAGTTGACGTTTCGCCGCCACCACCCACGGGCTGCCGGGGCCGACAATTTTCAGGCACTTTGGCACGCTCTCCGTACCATACGCCACGGCCGCTACGCCCTGTGCGCCGCCGCATTTATAAATTTCGGTGATGCCAACCAGTTTTGCTGCGACCAGCGTGGCGTCATCCACTTTGCCATCTGGTCCCGGTGGCGTGATCACCACCGGACGCGGTACTCCCGCTACCACCGCCGGGATGGTGGTCATAATCAGCACGCTGGGAAACGAGCCTTTCCCCCGTGGCACGTAGCAGGCGACGGCATCGATCGGGACGTGGCGATCGCCCGCAAACACGCCTGGCTGCATCTCCTTCAGCCACATCTCTTCCGGTTTTTGCGCCTCATGAAACTTACGCACGTTCTCCACCGAGAAACGAATCGACTCGATAACCTCCGGGTCCATTCGGGCAAAGGCGGCATCAAACTCTTCAGGCTCAGCGCGAATCGAGAAATGTTGCGGTTGCACCCCATCAAATTCACGCGCGAAGCGGATTAGCGCCGCATCCCCTTCGTTTTTTACCGCCTCGATAATCGGCGTGACGCGCGCAGCAAAGAACGAGAGATCAGACTCGGTGCGTTTAAAAAGCGCCTCCGGCAGGGTGTCGGCCTGGGTTAAATCGTGAAAAGTTACGGACATCGTGGTTTCCTTAAGTCAGTGGGTCGCGAGGGGCTGACGAATGCGTGACAACACCCGGTGCTGCAAATCAATGAACTCGGGATCGCGGCTCATTTCTTCGTGTCGTGGTCGGGGGAGATTCACCGGGAAGGTGCTGTCGATCACGCCCTGTCCCATAACCACGATGCGATCGGAGAGCCACACCGCTTCTTCAATGTCATGGGTAACAAACATCACCGTCAGGCGATGTTTTTCCCAGATTTCAATCAGTAACTGCTGCATCTGATGGCGGGTCATGGCATCCAGCGCGCCAAAGGGTTCGTCCATCAGCAGAATTTTCGGGCGATACGACAGTGCGCGCGCAATCGCCACACGTTGTTTCATGCCACCGGAAAGTTCACCCGGCCAGCGGTCACCGGCATTCTCCAGCCGAACCAGTTCGAGATGTTGCTGGGCAATCTCACGGCATTGCTTTGCCGGGGTGCCTGCCGCCTTCAGGGCAAACTCAATGTTTTGCCGCGCGGTTAACCACGGCAGCAAGGTGTAGGATTGAAACACCACGCCGCGATCCAATCCCGGCCCGGTGATGGATCGCCCATCCACCAGCACGTCACCGCCTTCGAACTCCTCTAACCCGGCGGCAATCGACAACAGGGTGCTTTTGCCACAGCCGGATGCGCCGACAATCGAGACAAATTCGTTATCATTCAGGGTTAAATCAATCCCATGCAGCACCCGCCGTTGGGTTTTGCCCAGTGGGAAACTTTTTTCCAGTTTGGATAAGGTCAGCGTGGCCATCAGGAGCGCCTCCGGTTGTAGCGGAATAACACGCGTTCAGCCGCGCGCATCAGTTGGTCGGTGATCAGGCCCAACAATCCCAGCAGCAGGATGTAGCCGATAATGGTGTCGGTCTGGAAGTAGCGCTGGGACACCACGATGCGGTAGCCGAGGCCAGAGGTGGAAGCCACCAGCTCTGCCAGCACCAGCCAGGTCCATGCCCAGCCCAGACTGATACGCAGCGCATCCCAGATAGCGGGCAAGGCGGCGGGTAACACAATGCGCAGCAGGATTTTGCGATCGGGCATACCCAGGGTGCGCCCCAGACCAATAAAATCTACCGGTACGCGTTTCACCGCATCCATCATCATCAGCACCTGCTGGAAAAAGGTGCCGATCCAGATCACCAAAAACTTCTGCACATCGTCGGTGCCGGTCCACAAAATGGTCAGCGGTACAAACGCCACCACCGGCATATAGCGGATGAAATCCACCAGCGGTTCGAAAATGGCTTTGAACAGGCCATAACACCCGGCCAGCACACCGATCACAATCGACATCAACGAGGAGATCACAAAAGCAATGGCGATGCGATAAAGGCTGCTCTGCACATCGCTCCATAAGGTGCCGTCACCGGCTAAGCGCACCATGCGTTGCCAGACCTGATCAAGGCCCGGCAGAAAGATCGCCGGGATCGTGCCGTTACGGGTTGCCAGCCACCAACTGATCAGCAACAGCGCAAACACCGCGACGGCGATGCTGAGAAACTGCCCCCGTGAGGGGGCGCGACCAATGGTGAGCAGCGACCAGCGACGCCGCCGTGCATGAGAGGGACGGTTGACGGCGTCCAGTTTTAAAGAACTCATTACGCCTCCGGGGAGGATTACTGTGCGTTAACGAAGCTGGCGTCAATCACCTGCGCGGGTGTTACCGGTTGGCTGATAATCCCGGCTTCGGTTGCCGCTTTCAGGACATGCGGGAAGGTGGTGGTACTGTATTCGCCGCCCAGTACCGCCTTGTTCTCCGCCAGGGTGTAATATTTCACGCCATCAAACGCGGTGTTGAGATCCTCGACGCTGGCGCCTACCGCTTTAGCAATAATGGCGCGATCCGCCGGGGTGTTGGCCTGATAATGCGCCACGGCAGCATCCCAGGTTTTAATCAGGGCGGCAATCTGGCCGGGTTTCTTTTTGATCACGTCATCACGTACCACCAGCACGTCGCTGATTAACCCCGGGTCAGATGCACCGCTGTAGAGCATCTTCAGGCTGGGATCCCCCTTCATCGCTACCGAAAGATAAGGTTCGTAGGTCACCGCGACCGGGACGCGTTTAGCGATCAACGCGCTCCCGGCAGACGACGCCGGCATCGGCACCGGTTTGATATCGCTGTACTTCAGACCCGCCTTGGCCAGCGCGCTGCGCAGCAAAATGTCGCTGGTGGTGCCTTCTTCATAGGCGACCTGCTTCCCTTTCAGGTCTTTTAACGACGTGACATCTTTGGAAACCAGCATTGCATCGGCGGTCTGACTGCGGTCCAGTAACAGGACCACTTTGACCGGTAACCCGGCGGAGATCATGCCCATGGCGGTGTGTGTGGCAATGTTGGCGGCATCAATCTGACCACTCGCCAGCGCGGCGTTAATATCTTTATCTTCCGCGAAGTTAATCACCTCAACGTTGTCTAATCCCTGCTGCTTATACAGGTTGTGTGCGGTGGCCACATGCCATTGGCCGTAACCCAGCCAGGGTTCAATCCCCATCTTTAACGTGCCTGCTTCCGGTGCCGGTGCGGCCAGGCTACTGGCAGACGCGATCAAACCAAAACAACAGGCCGCCGCAAGGGTCGTTTTCAACGTACGCAGAGATAGCATGCTGATTTCCTTCTGGTAAAAAGTTAAGAGTGATTGTTGTCAGAGCATGTATATACAACTGCAAGCAAATTAAGTGCCAGGATTACAGCCCGCTACAGCAGGACCAACGCGAGATGTTGCACAAAAGTTGCGCACCAAAGGAGAGCATTGCACAGTTTTCAGTCAGCGCAAACAGGTTCGCTGGCAATGTTAGTGATCGCGCAGGGATTCCGTCATGGTCGGAAGGATTTTGATTTTGCAGATAATGATGAAATGAACAGACAGATTCTCATCTCTGATGCGAGGCAAATCACAAACTGCGCATGCAATAATAAAAACCCTGGTTTTATTATAAATTTAACTTATTGATTTAAAATAATATTTTATTTTTATTTTGTATTTTTACGATAAACCGTTACTTGTTCGCGGAATTGATGTTTAACAGGTAAAAAACGTATTATCGCGGCGGGTGCTTGAGGCTTTCTGCCTTAAGCATGCAGTTGCTGACGGCGGAAAGAGAAAAGCCCCAGGAAGATTATCCATCAACCTGAGGCTGCCCTTGATGCCCAGATAACATCAAGGTAGCCTCTTACGCGCCGTAAGGCAAGGAGGTACAGGCATGAAACAGGAAAGTCTTCATCATTGTGATCCTTATCATTCTGGTGACGCAGAAGAATCTTTGCGAGATTCGATTGCGAACCGGAGTCGCGGAGGTCGCTGTTTCAATGGCATGTAGCACTCTGAAGTAAGATGTCACCACGGCGGGGCTCGCCCCGCCGTTTTGTTGTTGTCAGGCAAGGCACTCAGGCACCCTTCTTCATTCTCTCCTGATGGAGATCCCACTCACATTTCTCATATGAAGCCTAAAAAAAGTGACCGTTTATTAATTAATTTGTCATTGATTTTTATAAAAATATCACAGGATATCTTGTAAAAATGAGGGCGATGTTATGCATTCGGGTAATTGATGTGCTGGCAGGGAATAAGTAGACTCGCGGCGGGTGCCTGGGGCTTTCTGCCTTATGCATGCCATTGCTGACGGCAGAAAGAGAAAAGCCCCAGGTGACTGTAAATCAACCTGAGGCCTCATCTTTATGCCTGAACAACATAAAGGTAGCCTCTTACATGCCGTAAGGCAAGAGGTAACAACCATGAAGCAGCATACGACGATAATGTTTGTCACCCTGCTGATACTGGCGGTGACAGCCGTCATCCTGGTCTCGCGTAAGGATCTCTGTGAAATACGGTATCGCACCGCAGTAACGGAGGTTGCTGTTTCGCTGGCGTGTGAAACCTCGAAGTAAGGGCCACAACGGCGGGGTTCGCCCCGCCGTTCCGGTTGTTGTCAGGCAAAGGCCTTCAGGCACCCTTCTTACCCTCCGGTAGCGGCGCGATTTATCGCGCAATTACCGGAGAGTTGTCGGAAAAACAGCGCGATTGCAGTTACCCATAAACACTTAATGACGCCAAAATCCGGGTAAAGTAGTCATCCGCCCGTTTCTGGGCCAATTTACCATCGCGTGCCTCCAGAGCTTCCACCAACGGCGTCAGCTCCCGCAACGTTTGCTCGCGCACGATGTCGCTCACCGCCGAATGCAACGAATGTTGGCCGTCATACTGCACCGCGCGACGGTCGGCAATCACGTTATCGAAGATCTGAATCAGGAAGCGGTTACGCGTTGCGGCAAACATCGCCTGATGCACCGCGTAAATATGTTCTTTATATTGCAGCCACTCCTGCGTTTCACGAATGCCCTGCAAATGGTGGCGCATTTTGGCAAAGTCTTCTTCGGTCGCACGGGCAGTGACCAGCGTCATCATCATCGGCTCGAACAGCAGGCGTCCTTCGAGGATCTCGCTGTAAGTCGGCACTTCTTTGTGCCAGGCGGCCACCGGGCGGTCGGTGTCGCTCAACTGTTGGTTCAGGTTTTCCGACAGGTACGAGCCGCTACCCACCTTACGCGTGACTAATCCCTGCGTCGACATCATCGCCAACACGTTGCGAATGGTGCTGCGTGAGGTCGCAAAGCGGCGCGCCAGCTCACGCTCGTTGGGTAATTTATCCCCCGCTTTTAAATCCCCCTCACGGATGGCCTGCATAATTGAGCGGTACACGCTCACGGCGGCGGTTTTATCGTGGCCGACAATGCGTTGGGAGATGTCATCAGTGCTGTTCATCCGGCGACTCCTGGAGAATATCCTTAAATGGCTGACCAATTTGGTCAGCTGGCGGCGATTATAGCCTGAGTTCGCCACCTCCGCGAGTGGCGAAATCAGCAAATTTATGCTGTCAGATCCTTTACTTATTAGGGTGACAGCCGGATATCCGGTCTTAACGTGACCCCACTCACAACCCGGTCATACAAATTGCTTATTGGTTAACCATTATGGTTGACCAATAAAAACCAGCGTGGTCATAATGCCGAAAAAATCCATACAGGGCAAAAAATGAACACCTCCGTCGCAACGCCATTATCCCCCACTGATTGCCGCTTGAGCGATCATTTGCACACGCTGGGCATTGAACTTCCCCCGGTGCCGACACCGGTCGCCAATTTTGTCACCTGGCGGGTATTTGGCAACTTTCTTTATCTCTCCGGCCAGGGGCCGCTTGAAGCCAATGGACATCTGCATACCGGCAAAGTGGGCGATGAAGTGAGCGTGGAGGATGCGTATCAGCACGCACGCCTGACCGGTCTTAATCTGTTGGCCGTCGCCCGTCAGGCCACTGGCGATCTCGGTACGATTAAAAGCGTGGTCAAGTTGCTGGGTTGGGTCAACGCGCAGGATAGCTTTCAGCAACATCCGCAGGTGATTAACGGCTGTTCCGATCTGTTTGTCGAGGTGTTTGGCGAGCAGATTGGGCGCGGGGCACGTTCTGCCATCGGCGCAGGATCGCTGCCGCAGAACCAGACGGTCGAAATCGAAGCCATTCTCGAACTTGAGGAGGCGGTTGCCGATGGATTACGTGTTTGATTTTGCCTCGCTGCTGCCGTACCGCGATGTACTGGCAAAGGGGCTGATAGAAACCGCCCTCTATGCCCTGCTGTCGATCCTGTTTGGGTTGAGTATCGGTGCGGTCTGTGCGTTGACGCTGGTGTATGCCCGCACCGCCTGGCGGCGACTGGTGCGCGGTTATGTGGAGTTTTTTCGCAATACACCATCGCTGGTGCAACTGTTTTTGATTTACTTCGGCCTGCCCAGTCTCGGCTTGCATCTCTCGCCGCCGGTCGCCGGGATCATCGCCCTGTCGCTGTATTGCGGCGCCTATATGACGGAGATCCTGCGCGCCGGGCTGATTTCGCTGCCACGCGGTTTAAGCGAGGCCGGTGAAGCGCTTGGACTATCAAAACGCCAGATCATCACCCATGTACTGACGCTACCGGCGATGCAGAACGTGTTCCCGGCGCTCGCCAGCCAGATGGTGCTGACGCTGATCGGCACCAGCCTGATTTCGCAAATTGGCGTGGAAGAGATCTTCCACAGCGGCAGCTTTGTTGACTCACGTACCTTTCGCAGCTTTGAAATCTATCTGCTGATTTGCGGCCTCTACTTCTTCGCCGTCAGCCTGATGAAAGTGTTGCTGCGCATGGTGTGGTATCGCTTTCAGGCACGGAGGTAACCATGCGCGGTCTTTCTTTACATGATGTCTGGATGATCGTCAGCGCCCTGCGCTGGACGTTGTTGCTGGCGCTCTGCACCTTTGCCTGTGGCGCGGTGATCGGGCTGCTGGTGGCGATGGCACGCACTTCCCATCAGCGCGGCTTGCGGGCCGTGGCCTGGTTTTATGTCGAACTGATCCAGGGCATTCCGCTGCTTGGCATGTTGTTCCTGCTGTTCTTCGGGATGCCGGTGTTTCTCGGTATAGACGTCAGCTCGTTTACCGCTGCGCTGGTCGCCTTCTCGCTCTCTGCCGGAGCCTTTCTCGGCGAGATCTGGCGCGGCAGCATTGTGGCGGTGCCGCAAGGACAATGGGAAGCCTCGTTGTCGTTGGGGATCTCGCGGCTGCAAATGCTGCGTACCGTGATCCTGCCGCAGGCGTTGCGCCTGTCGCTGCCACCGACCGTGGGTTTCTCCGTTCAACTGATCAAAAACACCTCACTGGCAGCGCTGGTGGGCTTTGTGGAGCTGACCCGATCCGGGCAGATTGTCAGCGGCTCAACCCTGCAACCGCTGCTGATTTATCTGCTGGTGGCGCTCTGTTATTTCGCGCTGTGCTTTCCGCTGGCGCGTCTCTCCCTTCACCTGGAGGCACGTTTCCATGTCGCTGGTCGTCATTAATGCCGTAAAGAAAAGTTTCGGACCTAACGAGGTGCTGCGTGGCATCACCACCACCGTCGATCGCGGCGATATCGTCACCATTATCGGCAAAAGTGGATCGGGAAAAAGTACGCTGCTGCGTTGCATTAACGGGCTGGAGAAACCGGACAGCGGCAGCATTCACGTCGGCGGCCTGCCAGTGGGAGGGTCCCCCGCCGAGTTACAGAAGCTGCGCCAGAATGTCGGCATGGTGTTTCAGAGCTTCAACCTGTTTCCCCATCTGACGGCCGCAGAGAACGTGACGCTGGCACCGTTGCTGACCCGCCGCATCACCAAAGCCGAAGCGCCCGCGTTGGCAAAACGCCTGCTGGAACAAGTCGGGCTGGGGCAGAAACGTGATGCCTTTCCCTCGTCGCTGTCTGGCGGTCAGCAGCAGCGCGTGGCCATCGCCCGCGCGCTGGCGATGTCACCGGAAGTGATGTTGTTTGATGAAGCCACCTCGGCACTCGATCCGGAATTGGTGGGCGAGGTGCTGCGGGTGATGGAAGACCTGGCAAAAGAAGGCATGACGATGATTGCGGTGACCCATGAGATGGCGTTTGCCCGCAAGGTATCCAGCAAAGTGATTTTTATGCATCAGGGCGAGGTATGGGAGAGTGGCCCGCCTGCCGAGGTGTTTGGTGCTCCCCGCACCCCGGAATTACAACGCTTTGTACAAACCCCCGTTTAACGACACCGGAGAACAGACATGAAAACAATCGGTAAAACCCTGGCGCTGGTGGCGCTGTGTACCCTGCCGTTACTGGCGCAGGCCAACTCGCTCGATGACATCAAATCCCGTGGCGTACTGCGCGTGGCAACCACCGTGGATGCCGCACCCTGGGGCTTCACCGATGCCGCAGGCAAACCCACCGGGCTGGATGTGGAGCTGGCGCAGAAACTGGCCGACAACATGGGGGTGAAGCTCCAGCTGCAACAAGTTACCGGCGCTAACCGTATTCCTTATCTGATGTCACGCAAGGTCGATGTGCTGATCGCCGCGCTCGGCTCCAGCCCGGAACGCGCCAAACTGGTGAACTTCTCGGAACCCTATGCGGCGGTATATCTCGGCGTGTATGGCGGTAGCGATGTGAAAAAAGTCACCAAACTGAGCGAGCTCGGCAATGCCACCATCGCGGTGCCAAAAGGCTCAACCCCGGATTTGACCCTCAGCGATCAGTACCCGCAGGGTAACTATCTGCGTCTGGAAGACACCGCGTCGGCGGTCAGCGCCTTTTTAGCCGGTCAGGCACCGATGTTCGCTGAAAATAACCTGATTGCGCAGAAAGTCGCAGAGGAAAATCCGGCGAAGCATATCGAGCTGAAATACCTGCTGCGTAAAAGCCCTGCTTACATCGCGATACGTCCTGGTCAGCCGGAGCTGATGACCGCCATCAACCAGTTTATCGATAAAAGCACCCAGGACGGCGAGCTGCCTGCGCTGCGCCAGAAATGGTTTAACGATGCGCAAAACGACCTGAAAACGGAGCAGTAACCATGTCGACAGTGTTTAGCGAGATCGATTTTAACCGTCAGGGTAAGCAGGTGGGCTTTGCGCATTTGCCACTGTCGGCGCATACCGACGCCTGGGGGACTATCGCCATGCCGCTGGCGGTGATCGCCAACGGTAACGGGCCGACGGTGTTGATTACCGGCGGGATCCACGGTGACGAGTATGAAGGGCCGATTATTATCAATGAACTGATCCGCGATCTGACGCCGGATCAGCTTCAGGGCCGCCTGATCCTGCTGCCCTGCGCCAATACCCCGGCGGTGCGCGCTTCGATGCGTGTCAGCCCGCTTGATAACAAAAATCTGGCGCGCGTCTTTCCCGGTAACCCGTGGGGCACGCCGACCGAACAGATCGCCGCCTGGATCCACGATGCCCTCTTCCCACTGTGCGATTTCTACCTTGATCTGCACAGCGGCGGCAGCTCGCTGTTTATAGAAGAGAGTGCACAGGTGGTAGTCACCGAGGAACTCAGCCCGCAGGTACGTGAGCAAAGCGAAGCCATGGCGCGCGCTTTTGCCGCCACGCTGACGGTGGTCACCAACAATATGGGTGATCCGCGCACCAGTTGTGGCGCAGCGGCAAACCTCGGCTTACCGGCAATTGCGGCGGAGATGGGCTGGAACGGCAGTGTGTCACCGCGCGGGGTGAAGCGTACCCGTGCCGCAGTCGCGCGGGTGCTGAATCATTTGGGCCTGATCGCCACGGAAACAGTCCCCGCCGAGGCATCGCAACAGGTGTTTATCCCGGCAGGGGGAAATTTGCTGTCGCCGGGCAGATTTATTCACAACGCACTTTTGGTGCCACCGCGCAGGGCAACAGCCTCGCGGTGCTGGTACAGGATGTTAAGTGATGATCGAGGATATTAACGTTAACGACTATCTGGCCGCGCTGGAACGGGTGCGTCCCTGGGTACGTAAAACGCCGCTGGTGGAGGCCGCCCCGTGGCAGCCTGTGCCGGGAATTGAACTGCGCCTGAAGGCGGAATGTTCGCAAGTGACCGGATCCTTTAAGGCACGCGGCGCATTCAATCGCGTGCTTAATCTGCCACAACAGGTTCGTCAGCAGGGACTGGCGACCGCTTCGGGTGGTAACTTTGGTGCCGCAGTCGCTTATGTCGGCCAGCAGTTAGCACTGCCTGCTGACGTGTTTGTGATGAACACCAGCACCGAGCTGACACGTCAGCGCATCGAAAGCTACGGGGCCAAACTGACGGTAGAAGGCGATTTCTGGGATCAGAGCTGGGATGCGGCGGGTGCACGTATTCAGGAAACCGGCGGTGCCCTGCTCCATCCCTACGCTGACCGCGATGTGATTATTGGTCAGGGCACAATAGCACTGGAAATCCTCGAACAATGGCCCGAGGTCGAGACGCTGGTGGTGTCAATCGGTGGTGGCGGTTTGATTGCCGGTGTGGCGCAGGCGGCGAAGCTGTTGAAACCGGGCATTCGTATTATCGGCGTCGAGGCGGCAGGTTGCCCGATGATGTGGACCAGTCGCCAACAGCAGCAAATCGTCAAACTGGAGCAGGTGAAAACCATTGTGCCGATCCTCGCTGCCCGCTCAACCGAAGCGATTAACTTTGCGCTGGTGGAACAGTACGTTGATGAGATCGTGCTGGTGCCGGAAGATCAGGTCGAGGCATCGGCGCGTGAAGTCTGGGCAGCAACCGGCCTGGCGATTGAATTGGGGGCCGCAACAGCGGTGGCTGCGGTGACGCGTCAGCTGTTTAGCCTCAAACCGGATGAGAAAATTGCTGTGGTACTGTGTGGCAGTGGCACGAATGGAATTTAAGAGGTTTAATTAAAACTCTTACTGAGTTAAAAAATCAATAAGGGATGAATATAAAGCCCTTAAGATGTTTCACGTATTTGTAGCGGCGCGAGTTGAGAAGGGTGCCTGAAGGCTTTTGCCTGACAACAACCGAAACGGCGGGGCGAACCCCGCCGATGTGGCCCTTACTTCAAGATTTCACAAGCCAGTGAAACAGCCACCTCCGTTTCCAGGGTGCGATACCGTATTTCACAGAGATCCTTGCGCGAGACCAGGATGACGGCTGCCACCGCCAGTATCGGCAGAGTGAAAAACATTATCTGCTGTTTCATGGTTGTGTTTCCTCTTGCCTTGCGGCATGTAAGAGGCTACCTTTATGTTGTTGAGGCATAAAGATGAGACCTCAGGTTGATTTACAATCACCTGGGGTTTTTTTCTTTCTGCCGTCAGCAAATGCATGCTTAAGGCAGAAAGCCCCAAGCACCCGCCGCGATAATACTTTTTCTGCATGTTAAGCATCAATTCCGCGAACAAGTAACAATTCATCGTAAAAACTCAAAATAGCATTTAAATCTATTTAAAAATCAATGGATTAAATAATCCATTTCTGAGATTTTTTTTACAACACTTCTCTGTTTTGTGATTTATCTCCCATTCGAAGTATGGTCACGATAAATCGCTAAACATGACAACCGTGTTATAATAAAGGCCATAAAATCACCCCTTATGCATAAAATTTGGCATCAGGAGCTTTATATATGTCCCTTAACCTCTACTCTGAAGCCCGATTGCTGTCTGAATTAGGGCAGCGGTTGAAAGATCACCGCCTGCGCCGCAATCTGCTGCAAAAGGATCTGGCGGCGAAAGCCGGGATCTCGGTTTCCGCCCTGAAGAACCTCGAAAACGACGGTAAAGCCACGCTGGAAAATTTTATGAAAGTGGTGTTTGCCCTGCGACTGGAAAAAGAGCTGACCGGGCTGTTTACTCCACCGGCGCTGAGTATCGCGCAGGTTGAAGCCCTGAAGCAGCCTGGCCGACAACGTGCGACCCAACGTAAGGGGAAAGGCCAATGATCAAGAACTATCCCCCCCTTCAGCGACTGGAAATTATCTACCAGGGCTGGGGTGAACACTTCCCACTGGGCATTCTGGCGGCAGGCAGGGATCGCGGCCAGTGGTTGTTTGAATACTCGCCCAAGGGTATCGAACGCGACCTTGAATTGTCACCGCTGCTGCATCCGCCGGTCAGCACCACTTATGCCGACTTTGAACGACATCAGGAGGGTATTCCCGGTTTTATTGCCGACTCATTACCCGATGGCTGGGGTCGGTTACTGATGGATCGTCTGTTACGGCGTAATAATATCGAACCAGCGGCCTTGTCGGTGTTGGATCGACTGGCAATGTTAGGTGATAACACGATGGGTGCCCTCACCTATCGACCGCTGCTCGATATGCCCGAGCAGGACAACCCGCATCAGCATATTGATGACCTGATCGTCCTGGCCGGGCAGATCCAGATTGAAGTCGCCGGCCAGGACTCAGAGGTACTGCCAGAACTGGTGAGGCTGGGTGGTTCACCACACGGCGCGCGTCCCAAGGTACTGGTAGAGTTCGATGCCGCAACTGGCCGTATTGCCGCACAACCCTTCGCGGGTAGCCATCCCTGGCTGATAAAGTTCCCCGCGGCTCAGGAAGGGGTATGGGTGTGTGCGCTGGAAGAGGTGTATGCCCGACTGGCACGGCAGGCTGGCATCAATTTTCCTGACAGCCGCTGGTTTGATTTGGGTAACGGTTTATCTGCTTTCGGGGTGAAACGTTTTGATCGCCAGGCAGGCATGCGTGTGCCAGTGCTGAGTATGGCGGGAGCATTGCAGGCTGACTTCCGCCTCCCCTGTCTCGACTACAGCGATATCTTGCAGGCAACGGGAATGATCACCCGTTCAAGGGTGGAACGGGAAATCCAGGCACGCCGGATGGTTTTCAATGTTCTGATGAACAACCAGGATGATCACGCTAAAAACTTCGCTTTTATCCTGAATCAGCAAGATGAGTGGCAGGTTTCCCCCGCCTACGATCTGACCTTACAAATGGGGCCGGGCGGCCAGCATCAGACGTCGGTGGCGGGTTATGGCCGCGATATCAGCCGCAAAGCCTTATTAAAAGCGGCGGCATCCGCAGATATCGCGGGCAAGACGCTGAATCGTATCATTGAAGAGGTGAGCGACGTGGCAGCGATGTTTGTGCAAACGGCGCAGGCGTTGGGCGATGCAATCCCGGCCAGCGTGATTAAAGCCACTGCGGATAAAATCCACGCCAATATCAGCGCGCTGGATTAATAATGAACACTTCCCGACTTAGCATAAAATAATAACGCACGCCGAGTGATTAACAGATCACCATGCGAGTCGGGGTTATTTCACTCGAAATACATTCTGCCATCGAATAAGCCGCCCAGTTATTTTTTCCTGTCACAGAGGCAACATAATCTTCTGGGTTGAAATTAATTACAGATGTTTCGATGCCAAATGTGGAAAGATCATGCGTCAGTGATGAAAAAAGACTCTCCACTCCCTTACTGATAGCATAATTTACTGCCCTGTCTGTCGGCGATTTTTTATCATGGGCAGAGGATACCAGGATGAGCCTGCCCTCATTTTTATATCGGAAGTACGGAATAATTTCACGTATCAGCAAGATCGGATTGGTTAATCCGAAGCTGACGGAGGATATAATTTCATCAGCTGACATATCCTCCACCGATTTTGTTAATAAGGTGTTGTCGCACAATATCACCCCATCGACACTGGAAAAATCGTCAATAACAGACTGAAGATATGAGGCGATTCCCCGGCTATCGTTTCGAGCGATCTCCACCCCAACAAATTGGTTTGGGAACCGGGACGTCAGGTCGGCAACTTTAATATAATCTTCAACAATAGCAGAGACATAGCATCCATTCTGCAATAACTGCACAACAATTTCTTTACCCAGCCCGGACTCCGCGCCAGTAACGATCCATTTCATCTTTTTCATCTGTCACATTGCCATCATCACACCCGGCATTGGTGTGGACTTATTAGACTAATAACACAACTGCGGGCGGTTTTAATTTATCAAACTGTGCTAAACCGTGATCAACTGCACATCAATAGAACTATTTTACCTAATTGTGCGGATTTTACTTACATAGATTTACTGAGCAGAAAATGAATGTTACATACCATCACTGCGGAAATAAGTTCCCGCATTACTAAATATTACAAGCAGTGGTTTTTTCGAGGAATAAAATGAGCAAGCACATTAAAAAGCTATCCTTAGTGGTGGCAGGCCTGATCATGGCCAACGCATCACATGCAGCAGAAGTTTATAACAAAGATGGTAACAAATTAGATATTAACGGCATGGTAGTGGGTGAAAATTATATCACCAACGATCAAAGCCAGAATGGTGACCAATCGTACATGCGTTTTGGTTTCCGTGGTGAAACGCAAATTACTGACCAGCTGACCGGTTACGGATTCTGGCAGGCGCAGTGGAATTTGAATCAGGCGGAAAACGAATCCGACTCGATGTATACCCGTAAAGGTTTCGCCGGTGTTAAATATGGCGACTACGGTTCGTTCGATTACGGTCGTAACTCTGGCGTGATGTACGATGCTCTGAGCTACACCGATATGCAGCCTGAGTTCGACGGCATGACCTATAACTCAGACACCTTCCTGTTCAACCGTGGCAATGGTATGGCGACCTATCGCAACACCAACTTCTTCGGTCTGGTGGATGGACTGAAGTTCGCGCTGCAATATCAGGGCAAAAACGACGGCGGCGGCGAGCCGGGCGTGCGTGATGTGCTGCGTCAGAATGGTGACGGTTACGGCATGTCAGCATCTTATGACATTGGCGCAGGCTTCAGTCTGGCCGGTGCGTTCATGAGTGCCGACCGTACCAACGAGCAAAACAGCGTGACCAGCGGCATTATGGGCCACGGTACCCGCGCAGAAGCCTACACCACGGCGTTGAAATACGATGCGAACAACATCTACCTGGCCTTTATGTACACCAAAGCCTACAACGCCTCACGTTTCGGCTCCAGCTCAGGCGGTGCTTACGGTTATGCCAACCAGTCTGACCTGTTCGAAGCCTATGCGGGCTACACCTTCGACTTCGGTCTGGTGCCGTTTGTGGGATATAACCAGACCCGTGCCAAAGACCTTGGTGCTTCCGGCGATGGCAACACCTATGGCAGCCAGGATCTGGTTAAATTTATCGACATCGGTGCGACCTATAATTTCAACAAGAACATGAACGCTTATGTTGATTACAAGATCAACCTGATCGACAGCAGCGAGTTCACTGAATCCGCCGGGATCAGCACCGACGATGTGGTGGCCGTGGGCCTTGTTTATCAGTTCTGATGCATTAATGCTTTACTGATAATAAAATCCGGGAACATGGCGTTTCCGGATTTTTTTGAATCTCATGGAAAGTATTTGTCTACCAAGGCATACAGGATAGCGGCAGTTTCCGCATCAACGATTCCTTGATAATTTTTCTGACGAAAGTGAAGCTGGAATGCCCGAATCAGATTGCGGTAGCCACTATCTGACACTGCCATCGTAGTGTCATAGCCATATTTACTCAGTTTGGCAATGATGTCTGCTTTGGCCGGAAGCGCACTCAAGAACTGCGTCTGGTAACGTAATTGCGTCGCATCATCGTACCATGCGCCAATACCGGCATCATAAAGCGCTTTCCACGGGAATACGGCCCCCGGATCGCTTTTTCTCTCGGGTGAAATGTCACTGTGCCCAATAATATGGGTAGGGACTATATCGGGATAACGCAGGAGGATATTCGCGGCAAGTTGCTTAATCGCTTCGGTCTGCACGGGATTATAAGGTGGGAATATCTGTACGCCATTATTATCCTGCGCTAAATTAACAATTTCAATGCCTATTGAAGTATCATTTAAATTACTGCGCCCTGCCCATGTACTGACTCCGGCATGCCATGCACGTTCATTTTCATCGACCAGATTAAAAATACGCATATCCTTAAAGCCCGCAGCAATATAGCTTTTATCCAGGGGATCAGGGACGAGATAATGCGCACTGACGGAAGAACCGGTCAGGGCGTTGATTGACGCTTTAAAATCAATGGCTGTGTAATGAAAAACCAGGAAGCGAACCCGCCGGTTAAACCCTTTGACCGAGCGATAACTATTATAATCAATCTGGTACATAAACAATGCCTCTCTTAGCGATGAAATCCACGTTTAGCCGGATAAGATCGACAACTTATCGCACTTTGCTGGCCTTGCCGCCAGGCTCTGTACCGGACTTAGAAAGAATCTCAAATTCTTCTCCCTGCATGTGCATGACTTCACCTGAGGAGAAGGTTAATAACCCCCTGACCTTCCCTTTGAAATAAGTCTTGTTCTCCTCGGGGTTGCTTTCCTGATGCTCAGCAGAGATGTCTATTTTTGTCGCTACAGGCACATCAAAAGAGGCTACTGATTTTCCATGACTCATGACATATATCGTCGCTGGCAGCGTATTCGCCAGTGTTGGCTGGCTAAATAAAACCAAAGCCATGATTATTGATTTTTTATAAATCTTCATCACATTATCCTTCACGTAAAGAAAACGCCACTAGGGTATTGTCTTTTATCATCCGTTTCAGGATTTAAATGTAAATTCACGATTAAATACAATAAACTTACGATATCAGGCAGGATTTATTTGATATTTTCCTGAAAAAAAGAATTTCATGACTTTTTTGCAAAAAAAAAGCCGCCTGATAAGGCGGCCTTGTTGGTACTACGTTTTATTATTTGTACAACTCTGCGGTCATATGAACGCGGTTATTGGTGTTGGCTTCAGTAATTTTGTACTGATCACCATGCTGTGCTGCCTGAGCGGCGATTTGCGCTTCAGCACCGTCCAGGGTATCGGCGGTGACAGAAACGCTCTGCGCGAAGCTGGCAAATGACATCATAGAAAAAGCGGCGACAGCGGCGATTGACATTGCTTTGATGGTTTTCATGGTCTTATTCCTTCATTTGTTTGTGTGGAAGGCAGTGTGCCTTCGATGGAGGTTATAATAACCATAGTTATCGTTTCGATATTGATAATTAGTGCGGTTATCGTGATCATGCTAATTATCATGATGGACGCACATTAACGCGCCGCTGAGAGGTTCGGGCACCACTGCTACATCTACCTGGAACACACGCTTGAGGAGTCCAGGCTGGAGTACCTGCGCCGGCGTTCCCTGGGTGACCAGCGCACCTTGTGCCAACAGCACCAACTGGTCGCAATAGCGGCTGGCCTGATTCAGGTCATGCAGCACCGTGACCACCGTTTTGCCCTGTGCCTTTAATTCTCCCATCAGTTTCATCAGTTCGATCTGATGATTGATATCCAGCCAGGTGGTTGGCTCATCCAGCAGCACAATTGGCGTATCTTGCGCTAACAACATCGCCAGGAACACCCGCTGGCGTTGCCCACCGGATAAATCGCTGACCCGCTGCGGCGCCAGATGATCCACCCCCATCCGCTCCATCGCGACCTGCACCTGCGCCTTATCCTGTGCCGATAACCGCCCCCATAACGGCAACCAGGGATGGCGACCATAAGCCACTAACTCGGCTACGCTAACCCCTTCTGGCGTCAGATGCTGTTGTGGCAGCAATGCCAGATACCGTGCCAGTTGCCGCGCGGAAAAGCGCGCCAGGTGTTGATCCCCAATCAACACCTGGCCCTGGCTGGGGATCAACAAACGCGCCAGCGATTTTAATAATGTCGACTTACCACAGCCATTCGGCCCCAGCAGCGCAGTGACTTGCCCGACGGCAAAGCTGACACTGACATCCTGCAAAACGCGCTTGCCCGCGTAGCCCGCAGTCAGATTCTCAACCCTCAGTTGCATCTATCGTGTCCTGATTAACAGCCAGAAGAACCACGGAGCGCCGATTAATGCGGTGATCACACCGGCTGGCAGCTCCATCGGTGGCGACAGGGTGCGTGCCAGCACATCGGCCAGCAGCAACACCAGTGCGCCCAGTAACGCGGAAAACGGCAGCAGGCGGGCATGGCGTCCCCCTACCAGACGGCGCACCAGATGCGGCACCACCAGGCTGATAAAGCTGATCGGTCCACACACCGCGACTGCCAGCGCCGCCAGTGCGACGCCAACCAGCAACACGCCGCATTGAAAAAGGTGTAACGACACGCCAAGGGTCGCCGCACGCTCATCCCCCAGCGCCAGCAGGTCGAGATCGCGGCAGAACGCCAGACTCATCAGCAGCAACACCGGCAACGGTAACGCCAGCAGCACCATCTGCCAGTCGCGCCCCCACAGGCTGCCGGTCAGCCACAGTAGCGCGGTGTTGACATCCTGTGGCCGTGATAACAACAGATAATCGGTGACGCTGGCAAAGCAGGCGGCAAGCGCCACCCCCACCACCGCCAGCCGCAGCGGCGAGGCAGTGCCGGTCAGCCAGTGCAGCATGACCAGCGCAGCGCAGCCACCGGCAAACGCTATCAGCGGTAGCCACACCAGCGGTAAGGCGGGCAACAACAGCAGCGCCAGTAAAGACGCGAGACTGGCGGCATGGTTGACGCCAAGAATATCCGGTGAGGCCAGCGGATTACGGATGATGCCCTGGACCAGCACGCCGGAAACCGCCAGCGCCGCTCCCACCAGCAACGCCAGTACCACACGAGGCAGACGGTACTCCATCACCACGAAATGCGCCTCGCTGCTCACTTGCCAGGCGCTCCACAGCGTTGACCAGGCGAATGACTGCACGCCGAGCTTCAGGCTGACCACCGCGCTGATCGTCAGCAACAGCAACAACAGCGGCAACAGATAGCGTGTCGACATCAGCGTTGCCTCCTTGCCAGCCAGACAAAACCGGGCGCACCGACCAGCGCCAGCACCACTCCGGCGGGGAGTTCACCGGGCCATGCCAGCCCGCGCGCCACGATATCTGCCGTCAACAGCAACGTGGCCCCCAATACCATTGCCATCGGTAGCATGACGCGCAGATCGTACCCGATCCACGCGCGCGCCAGATGTGGCACCAGCAAGCCAATAAACCCCAGCGGTCCTGCCACGCTGACGCAAGCGCCGACCAACAGCAGCAGCGCGATACTCAACCCACCGCGTACCACGCCAATATTGATGCCGAGGCTGTGCGCCGCGCTGTCCCCCATAGCCAGCACGTTGAGCGCACGCGTCTGGGTCAATACCAGCGGGATAATCACCACCATCACCGGTAACAATTGCCACACCTCCTGCCAGCGCGCATGACCAATTCCCCCGGCTAACCAGGTCAGAATGCCGTAGGCATGATCTTCCGCCAGCAGCAACACAATGCGGGTCATTGCCATACAGAAAGCCGATAACGCGATACCAGCGAGGATCAACCGCTGCCGTTCGCGTGTGCCTGCCGCCAGGGTGACGCACAGCCAGCTAAGTGCGCCGCCGCAGGCAGCAATCAACGCCAGTGGATAGCCCTCCAGCTTCACCGGTGCAAAGGCCGACACCAGGGCGATGGCTAACGCCGCGCCGCTGTTGATCCCTAACACCGACGGCGAGGCCAGCGGATTATGGGTCAGCGCCTGTAACAATCCCCCCGCCAGTGCCAGCGCCGCACCCAACAGCACCGCCACCAGCGCACGCGGCAAGCGCAGATTGAACACCAACGCCTCACCGATGCTGCCAGGCTGCCCCGGCCACAACGCATGCAGTGCCGACTGCGGTGCAATCGGCACGGACGAGAAGCTGGTCAGACTAAACCAGAAGGCGCAGAGCAGCAGCACCAGGCTCAGGATCCAACGGGTCATGGCGCAAATAAGGTGACGGCGTCACGCGCAATTTTTTCCGCGGCGAACAAGCCACGCATCCGCGCCCAACTGTTGCTGTCGACGGTACGCACATGATGCTGCTGCGCCGCGCTCAACATCCCCCACAGCGGATCGGCTTCCCAGCGCTTCACAATACTTTCCTGGCGATAGTGCGCCACCAGCAGCCAGTCCGGGTTCTGGGCCAGCAGGTTTTCGAGACCCATCGGCGTCATCGCCGCGCCATTAATCGGATCCGGTACCGTCAGCCCCAGCGCAGCCAGCACACCGCCGGTGTAGCTGTCCCGCGAATGCAGCGTGAACTGATTTTCCCGCGACGTGCCGAACAGCACCCGCGCTCCCTGTGGTAACAGTTTGGCTGCCTCAACGATACGTTGCCGATGCAACGCCAGGCGTTTTCCCATCTCGGCTTTTTTACCCACCACCTCGCCAATGATGGCGGCGGATTGCAGATTTTCTGCGTATGTTTCATTGCGCGACTGAAGCAACAACACCGGGGCGATACGCTGCAACGCGGTGTAAATTCCGCTGTGACGGCTGCTGTCGGCGATAATCAAATCCGGGTGCAGGCTGCTGATGGCCTCCAGGCTGGGCTGCCCGCGCAGCCCGACCGATTGCCAGGGTTGGAGGTGCTCACGCACCTCCGGCAGCAAACGTTGCGGATCGTTATCATCGGCAATTCCCACCGGACTGATATTCACCGCCGCCAACGCATCCGCAAACGACAGTTCCAGCACCACAATCCGTTGCGGTGTCTGGTTGAGGGTAAAGGTACCGTGCTGATCCTGCACCGTCACCGCGCTGGCCTGTCCCATCAACGCCAGCAGCAATAAAAGAACCCGCATGGAGACGTCTCCCGTCAGAATTTCAGTGAACCTTGCAGATAGAAGGTGCGAGGCTGACCGGCATAAATGCCTTTGTTGTTGTCGTCATAGGAACGGGTGAAATATGCCTGATCAAACAGGTTCTTCACCCCGACCGCGAGGTTAAGGTTGGCAAGGCTGGGACCGAAAGCATAATTGGCGCGCGCGCCCCACAGCATAAAGCCAGGGATGCGGCCGGTGCTGCCATCAGCGCTTTCCTGCACGGTGTTGGCGTTATCGGCAAACTGGCTCGACTGGAATTCGCTGTTGATGTTGAAGGTCCAGTTACCTGGTTGGTAATCCACGCCGAAGGTGCCTTTCTGACGCGGAGAGAACGGCACCTGGTTGCCATAGGTGTCGCCTTTTTCGCGGATCTCGGCATTGACGTACGCGTAGCTGGCGTAAACCGACACGTCTTCCAGCGCGGGCGTCAATTCACCGAGGTTGTAACGTACCTGGCTTTCCAGACCGGTATGACGCGTCTTACCGCGCGCGGTAACGGTGTCGTTAGTCTGGTTGGAGTCATACTGGTTGTTGAAATTAATCAGGAACAGGCCAACTTCTGCCGTCAGCGCACCATCGTCATAACGGGTGCCCACTTCCCAGGTACGGGCTTTTTCCGGCTCGACGCTGCCACTTTCCACCGCTTTACCGATCTGGCTGTACTGAACGGTGCCGAAAGATCCTTCGGTGTTGGCATACAGGTTCCAGCTGTCGGTGAGGTGGTACAGCACGTTCAGCGCAGGCAGCGGCGCGTTGTAACTCACGTCCTGACGCGTACCTTTGATCGCGTTGCTCTGGAAGGATTCAATATGTTCAAAACGTATTCCCGGCGTGATGGTCCAGTTACCGACATCGATGCGGTCATCCAGATACCAGGCATGAGCCTCGGTGCCGGAACGGGTATCACGATCGTAAGGACTGGCGGTGGACGGCAGCTCGCCGCTGGCGGTGGGCACGTAGTAACGCATCTCATGGCCGGATTCACTGACATAACGGTAGCCCACACCCACTTCGTGCGCCGTCGGACCCAGGTTAAAGCTCTGGCTATAGCGTGGTTCGATGCCGCGCACCCAATACTCACGCGGTGACAACGTCACGCGAGTCCCTTGTTCCAGATAGCCGCTGCGCAGCGTATGGGTGTAGAAGCCGAGGATATTGAATTTATGCTGCGCATCGGGCTGGAACTGATAGCCGAGGCTGGCGAGCTGGCGACGGCCCCAGAAGCGATCGACCGGACGGGTGGACTGCCAGCGGTCGGCGTCGTAAGCGGCACGGCTCAGGCCGCCCGGCATATCTGCCTCACCGTCGTAATATTGCAGCAGGCTGGTGAAGGTGTGCACATCGTTAGGTTTGTACTGACTTTTCAGCATCACATCATCAATGCGGGTGGCGCTGTGTTCCCGCCAGTCGCTGCCGCGCGTCCCGGAGTAGAGAATTGCGCTACCAAACCCGTTATCGGCGGTGCCCCCGACCAGCAGGTTATGCGTCTCTTTCGGGTTGTTTTGTGACGAGGTCGGGCTAAGCTGCCCTTCCACACCGGCTTCGATACCAAAATCCGCCGGGATTGCCCGCGTCACAAAGTTGACCACGCCACCGACGCTCTGCGGTCCGTAACGCACCGCACCGCCGCCGCGCACCACATCCACTGCATCCATATTGCCGAGCGAAACCGGTGCCAGCGACAGTTGCGGCTGACCATAAGGCGCAAACGGCACCGGGATACCATCCATCAGCACCGTTGAACGACTGGCAAGACGCGGGTTCAGACCGCGAATACCGAAATTCAGCGCCAGGTCATGGCTGCCGGTGCCGTTGTTTTCCGGTGCATTGACACCGGGAATGCGGTTGAGCACCTCGCGCATGGTGGTGGCACCGTTTTTCGCGAACTCTGCGCGACGGATAACATCACGCGCGCCCGGATGTTCAAACACGTCGCTTTCGCGTGCTTCACCCAGCCAGTCACCCACCACCGTCAGGCTCTGTTCATGGGGACGTTGCTTTACCGTCCACAGGTTACCGCCCAACGGACTGGCTTCGAGCTGTGAATCGGCCAGCAGGGCCGCCAGGCCATCCTGCACCGAATAGTCGCCCTGCAAGCCCGCGCTGTGCTTGTCGCGTGCCAGGGTGGCATCCAGCGACAGCGTAATACCCGCCGCAGAGGCGAACTGGTTTAATGCGCTGTCCAACGGGCCGGCAGCAATGTTGTACGGATGGGTGGCCGGTGTGGCCGCCATCACCATTCCCGAGGTAAAAAGTAATGCAGGAAGCAGGTGCAAAGCAGGACGAGAAACAGTCATAACCTCTCCAAAATTTATGATTTTTTGTGGTCTTCAGAGATAAGTCGTATGACGCAGGCAAAAGGGACAATGACGGGACAAAAAAAATTTATCGCCGCGTGACCCGCACCCAATAACGGGTGATGCGATGCAGGACAACAGGCAGGGTTTGCTCCAGCGCCAGTAGCGCCTGGTCGCTGTTCAGCAACGGAAAAGTACCGGTGACGCGTAACTGCGCTGCATCCGCATCGCAACGCAGCATGCCCTGACGGTAACGCGCCAGTTGGTCGATCACTTCCCCCAAAGGACGATCGCTCACGCTGAGCCAGCCGTTAATCCACGCCGGGGCGCGTTCGACGTCGCGGGTCAGTGCACCGAAGCGATCGGCGGTGAAGTGCAGACTTTGCCCCTGCTGTACGGTGAGGGATTGTGTTGCATCATGGTTGAGGCGCACCGCCACCGCATGTTGTGAAACGTGCAGCATCGTGCTGTCGGGCTGTTGCTGCACGCTGAAGGCCGTACCCAGCGCCGTCATCTGCCCCTGACGGGTATAGACCCGCAGCGGACGCTGTGCCGCATCCTTGCCCGTGGTGATGGCCAGGGTGCCCTCAATCAGATCGATCCGCCGTTCCTGGGCCAAAAAACTGACATTTACTGCTGAGGCGGTGTCGAGCGTCAGCAGGCTGCCATCGTCCAGCGGGTAGTGACGGATCTCACCCCGTGCGGTGCGATAATCCGCACGTAATCCGGCGGCATACTCGCTGCGCCACAACGGCCATCCGGCACCCACGCCGACCGCCAGCAGCAACCCCTTAAGCACATGACGCCGCGTTATCTGCGAATCACGCAGTGCTTTGCTGGCCACCTCGCCCGGCATGCCCTGCATTTGTTGACGCAGATTTTCCACCTGCTGCCACGCCCATTGGTTATCCTGATTCGCATCCACCCAGCGCTGCCATTTCAGTTCCTGCTGAGGACTGACGCGTTCACCGCTGAGCACGGCGTACCAGTGCGACGCGCTGCGCAGCGCCTCCCGTTGTGAGCTGGAGAGCGGAGCCGTCACGTCACAACCCCTGCTCGAGACGAAACAGCAGGCAATGCTCGGTGGCTTTCGCCATATATTTCTTTACCGAACTGACTGACACGGCAAGCTGCACGGCAATATCGGCATAGGTGAGGTTATCCAACTGGGACAGCAGAAATGCCTGACGCGCCTTGTGACCCAGTCCATCCAGCATTCGATCCAGTAATTGCAGGGTTTCCAGCTGGCTTTGTTGTACTTCCGGTGAGGGGGCGACCGCTTCAGGGAGCTGGCTGAGTAATTCCAGATACGCGTTTTCCAGCGCGTTACGGCGGAAGCGATCCACCATCACACGTTTGGCGAGCGTACAGAGAAACGATTTGGCATCACGAATATCAGACAGATGATGCCCGGACATCACCCGTAGAAACGTATCCTGAGCGACATCATCCGCATCAAAAGCCGAACGCAACTTGCCCGTCAGCCAGTGCTTCAGCCAGCGGTGATTGGTGGCGTAGAACAGCGCGAGAGAAGGCGCAGCGGGCGATTCAGCAGCAGGCAACATGATGTCAAAGTATGTCAAAAGGTGAAAAGTGTAATGATACTAGCTGCGAATGGTTCTCATTACAACTATGGATGATTTTACCGGACTGCAACGTGAGGTTGCCAGGCCTGGTAGCAGCGCGATTTAAGCTGCGAGAAAAGAGCGTGATAAATCGCGCCGCTACCAAGGCTATTTGAAATACAACGGTGCTCTGACCCGAGGCTTATAAAAGTTATTGTTATAGATCTTTTCAGCCCGTTGCGTGGCAGCGTCATCACAATACTTATCCTTTGGCCCCCCATTATCACAGCGGAAGAATTTTTCATTATGAAATGCGTCCATATATTGCTCTGCTATGGGCGAGACTTCACAATCCATACCTCCTGATTTGGGAATTTCATCATTGGCGAAGATAAGTGCTCTGTTGATTTCAAAATTAGTGTCTTTGTGTCCCGCCACAAGAGCCTCCAGGTTTTCATAGGCGCCACGCGTATTATCTGCGAGATATTGAACCTTGGTGAACTTGTTACAATCGTCAGCGAGATGATCAATCCCTTCATTAATATCCCATATTTTTCCTTGTCGACCCTCCAGTTTTTCTATGTCGCTATCGACATTATTTCCGTGCATACGAAGGATTTTTACGGAAATAGCTGAGTAGGTCGTATTCTGCTTCTCAACAATTTCAATGAAACTTTCGGTATCCATTTTTTCACTTTTCAGATTGGCAATATCATTGCTGACATTCCCCCCAAGGCACTCAGAAGAAACCCCCGTTGATACCGGTTTCCCTGTAACAATTTTCATTTCTTTGATTTCATTATTGATATTATTACACTCATCTCGCCCCCTGGTACGTGCATGATGGATAAGGTGTTTGGCCTTACGATTAAAGTAAGCGATGTCATCCGAGCAATCCTTGAGAGCCTGTGCTGCGGCACGTTTTGTTGCATAAGGGCTGCAATCATTAGAGACAGCAAACAGGCTGATCCCACGTTTGTTTCGCTGCGGCGTGATGCCCGGCGTCTGCCCGACAGGTGAAGCGCCAGCCACCACCGCGACCGTTTGAACCACAAGCAAGCCCAAAAAAACATCCTTCAACGTAAGGGATTTACCGTTCCACTGCGGCGCGCGTAAATTAACACCCTGGTGATTTTCGTCCCGAATTTTCACAACATAATCCTGACTTTTTGGCACCTCCATATTGTTAGTAAATTTCTTAATTTTTTGGGGTAAATGCGTTTTATTCTTATTGTTTACCTTATTGTGGAAGAGGCCGGTGGTTTGGATCAATGAAGCATTGAAATTTAAATTTGGCATAGTTAAATAGTCGCATCGTTGTTATCGCTGCTGGCATGATGTTTTTAATTATGAAAAAATGCTGAATTCTTGTTAAGATGGAATATTTTTACTTGTATTGTTAAAGTTGTGAAAAATAAAGTAAGGCTTTCTCGAACACGTAAGTAACAACCTTAAAAACAACCCCTTATTAATAAATTAAGCCCAGGCATTAATACTTGCCATGATGATATTTATTTACTTTGCGTTATATCAATAAAATGAACGTCGACATATAAAAATCATCATGGCGACGCTGACAGGAGGCAGTTACAGGGGGAGTTCTCAGGCGGATTTTCTGTGTTGCGATTAGCTTGTTTAATGTATTGATGTCATCATTTAAATCACAGACAACGTAACAGCGAGCAACTCCCTTAAAGAGCATGAATTAACTTCAGATCACTGGCAATTTTTATAGCATGCCTGGCATTTTTAGCATTCAACTTGTTAACAATTTTCGCCATATGAAATTTAACTGTATATTCTGTAATATTTGTCAGGCCGGAAATTTCTTTGTATGTTCTTCCCATAGAAGAGTAGTAAAGGATTTCATTCTCTCTATTCGTAAGATTAAAATCAATCAACCTATTAAAGTCCTGGTAGGAGCATAACAGTCTTTGATGTAGCTTGTTAAATAAAAACAGCTGCCGCTCCATGTTTGGCATGTTCCTTTTGACTGTCGGGCTGGAAGATAAATTATATATTGAAAAGAGAACCAAATTATTTTGGTAATCATGAATAATAGCTGTTTGCCCATTCATAACGTTATATTCTCTTGCCTCATGCATCATCTGTGATTCCCGCGAGCCTTGTATTGAGTCTGGTTGCGTTGAGAGTGTTATCTTTTCATCCCAACAAAAACCCTCTATTCTTGACAAAGACATTTGCACAACAGGGTCAGAGAGTTGATGAAGATTTTTCAAATACGTTTCAAACCAATCAGGATGGTTGTTTATGATTTGAATATCATTAAGGTTTCTTTTATTGATTATAAAGTAACCATATTTCACTCCCTCTCCATTCTGCAAGGCATCTTCTAAACTTAACTTTACCTCCTGGTTTATCTCATCATTAGCAAAAAAATAAGACATTAGTTCTTCCCTCTCCTGAATAATTTCAACACACGAGCTTCCATCTCAGAAATACGAAGAACTAATAGCCCAGGAAAAGAGAAATGGGTAATAAACAGGAGAAAAAATGCGAGAGAAATCGAAAAATTAGCGCGACAGTCTACGTGGAGCGCCTATTGACTGACGTTCAATCAGCTCCGCACTGAACGTGGGTAAGGGTTCCAGCATCTCGCCACGAATTTCCGCGATCAACCGGCGCGCGGCTTCGCGCCCCATTTCGTATACCGGCTGTGCCACCACGGTGAGTGGCGGGGAGATAATTTCGCTCCAGGGGAAGTTGTCATACATAACAAACGACAGGTGCTCCGGGATGCGCAAGCCACGCCGTGTCAGCTCGCGCAGCAGCGACATCGCCACCACGCTATCGGAGGCGATCAGTGCGGTGGGTGGACGTGGGCGTTGCCACAGGCGCGCTACGATCTGCTGGATCTGTTCGTCACTCCCGGCATTCACCTGCACCATGCCGGGATCGTAGGGATGTCCGGCAGCCGCAAACGCGCGCATCATGCCATCAACGCGTTGTGCTACCGGGGTCAAACCAAAGTCGCTGAGTTGCTGAAAATCGTGCTCAAGCGTCATGCTGGTGACATACACCACCTCACGGTGTCCCGCCGCAATCAATTGGTGAGTGGCCTGTTGCGCAACGGCGGTAAAATCACAGCATATCGCCTCCACATCCATACCGATAACCGCGCGATCAAATAATTTGAGCGCCCGCCCTTCCGCCTGTACCTGCATCAGATGGCCGTTTTTCTCCCGTTCTGAGCAGCACGGTGTGACGATGATGCCATCCACCTGTTTTTCCAGCATCACCCGGACCGCATCCTGTTCCGCCTGCCATTTTTCATCGCTGTTACTTAACAGCAACTGATAACCGGCCTGACGGGTCACATCCGCCATACCCCGCAGCGCCACACCAAAGTGCGGGTTTTCAATATCCCCGACGATCACCCCGATAGTGTTGGAACGGCCGGTGTTCATGCTGCGCGCCAGCTCATTGGGGCGATAACCCAGGGCGGCAGCCGCATGGTTAACCCGAATCTGAACCTCTTCGCTCACCGCACCATAGCCCCCCAGCGCCCGTGCCGCCTGCGCTTTGGAAACGTTGGCCTCCCGCGCGACATCTGCCACGGTTGGCGCTTTAGAACGCACTTTTTGCTTGGTCATAATTAATTCGAATCACAGGTTGAGGTCAGGATCATTGACGCTGAAAAACGGGTGTGCTTAAACTCATTGTAACTCCTTGAGACCGGTCTCACAATCACTGTGTCTCGCGGAGTCACCTGCGTTGAGACCGGTCTCAAAAACATTACAGCATACCGGCTCAACAGTCTCTGATGTTTAACCTGCAAAAACGGACGAGCTATGAAATCGCATAAATCCCTGCACGCGCTGTTCGGCGCGGCCATCGCCTTGTGTTCGCTTTCCTTTACCACCGTTGCTGTAAGTCAGGACAATCCTTACGGCCTGCTCTCTCCCGGCCATCTGCGCGTCGCCAGCGTTGGCGACTCCAAACCCTATACCTTCACCGACGCCAGCGGCCAGTTCACCGGCTTTGATGTGGAGTTTTTCAAAAATGTCGCCCACCGCATGGGTATCGATCAGGTGGATTTTGTCGGTCAGGATTTCTCCGCCATTCTGCCTGCGGTGGCGAATGGCCAGTTTGATGCTGGCGTCGCCGCCATCGGGATCACCCCGGCGCGCGAAAAAACCGTCGATTTCTCCACCGGCTATCTCGCCGGTTATTTGACGGTGCTGACGCGCAGTGACAGCGGCGTTAAGGATGTCGCCAGCCTGGCGAAACATCGCCTTGGCGTGATTCAAGGGACATTGCAGGAAAGCTATGCGGTGCAGCACTTCACCCAGACGGACATCGTCCGTTTCCCGGATAACAACACCGCCGTCTCCGCGCTGAATAACGGCACGCTGGATGCGGTGTTCCTTGATTATGAAGCGGCGAAAAGTTATGCCGAGCGCTTCAAACTGGTCTCTGCCGCCGATATCCCCTCGTTCAATGCGCCTGCGGGCGTCGCCATTGCCAAAGACAAACCGGCGTTCAAAGCGGCGCTGGACAAAGCCATCAAAGCCGCCATGCAGGATGGCACCTGGAAACAGCTGTATCAGAAGTGGTTTCCCGGCTCGCCCATGCCAAAACAGTATCTGCCTGACGGCCAGTAGATCACGCTTTCAACCGGTGATGGGCTTGCTCATCACCCGCCATGAAGGGAGACGCCGATGGACGTCCTGACAATTCTTTCCCGTACCTTCTTTGATATTCCGTCGATGATGGAGGTGTTGCCGCAGTTGCTGGCGACCGGCCTGGTCAACACCCTGATTATCTCGCTGGCGGCCACCCTGCTCGGCACATTGCTGGGACTGCTGCTGGCGCTGCTGGGGATCTCCCCGTCACGCTGGGTGCGCCTGCCCGCACGGATGTATACCGACCTGTTTCGCGGCCTGCCGTCGATTCTCACTATTTTGCTGATCGGTCAGGGATTAGCGCGCTTCAGTTATCAACTGTTTGGCCCGTCGCCCTACCCGCTGGGCATTTTCGCCCTCAGCCTGATTGCCAGCGCCTATATGGGGGAGATCTTCCGGGCCGGGATTCAGAGCGTAGAACGCGGCCAGATGGAAGCCTGTCGTGCACTCGGTATGAGTTATAGCCGGGCGATGCGGCTGGTGGTGATCCCACAGGGGATCCGCCGTGTGCTGCCCGCCATCGTTAACCAGTTTATCGCCATCATTAAAGATTCCTCGCTGGTGTATCTGCTCGGGTTGATGACCAACCAGCGCGAACTGTTTCGTGTCGGCCAGGACGCTGCGGTGCTGACCGGCAACCTGTCGCCGCTGATGCTGGCTGGGTTGTTCTATCTGATCATCACCGTACCGCTGACGCATATGGTGAACTACGTCGATGTGCGTTATCGCACCGGACGCCGTCGCCGCAGCGCGCCACAAAGCGGTCTGAAGGAAGTGGAGGAAGTGCAGAAACCCACGAATAACGCGCTGTTCAGCAGCCTGGGAGGTAATCATGACTGAGGCAAGCTGGAAAGGTGCCAGCCTGGAGTTGCGTAATTTGTCACTGGCTTATGGTCCGATTGAGGTGTTGCGTCGGGTATCCCTGACAGTGGCTCCCGGCACCACCACCTGCATCATCGGGCCGTCCGGTTCCGGTAAGTCCACCCTGCTGCGCGGCATCAACCGACTACACGAGCCACAATCCGGCGATGTGTTGCTGGCCGGACGCTCGGTGTTGCGTGACAAACCCGATGCCCTGCGCCTGCGGATTGGCATGGTGTTTCAACATTTCAACCTGTTTCCCGATCATAGCGCGCTGGAAAACGTGGCGCTGGCCCCGTGGAAAGTGAAAGGTTTGCCAAAATCCCAGGCGATCGCCATCGCCCGCCAGCGCCTGGACGAAGTGGGACTGGGCCAGCGTGCCGATCATCATCCGCGCGATCTGTCTGGCGGTCAGCAACAGCGTGTGGCCATCGCCAGAGCGCTGGCGATGGACCCGGAAGTGATGCTGTTTGATGAAGCTACGTCGGCACTGGATCCCGAGCTGGTGAAAGGTGTGTTGACCCTGATGGCGGATTTGTGTCGGCGCGGCATGACGATGGTGGTGGTGACGCATGAGATGGGGTTTGCGCGCAAAGTCGCCGATCAGGTGGTGTTTATGGACGAAGGCGAGATTATCGAAGCGGGCAGCCCGGCAGCGCTGTTTGATAACCCGCAGTCGCCGCGTCTGCAACGTTTTCTTTCTGAAGTGCTGTGAACAAGGAATCCAACATGGCGGTAAAAAAAGTGGTGGTAATGGGTGGCGGCGTGCTGGGCGTGTCCAGTGCACTGCAACTGGCGCAACGCGGCATCGCGGTGACGCTGGTGACTGAGGCTGCGTTATGTTCCGGCGCATCGGGGCGTTCGTTGTCGTGGCTCAACTCGGCAGGCGAACGATCAACGGCCTATCATGCGCTGCGTATGGCGGGTATCGACCGCTACCGCACGCTGTTTGCCCAAGATCCGACGCGGAACTGGTTGCGCTTTGACGGCGCGGTGTTCTGGACCACGGGAGATGGCACGGCTCTCCGGGCGCGACATGCGTATGAAAAAGCGCACGGCTATGACTCACATCTTGTTAGCTGTGAAGATCTGCCACAAATCAAACCCGATGCATTTAGCGGAGAAGCGATTATTAATCCGGGCGAGGGTTGGGTCAGTTTACCCGACCTGATGACTTATCTGGCGGATAAGCTCCGGGGACTGGGTGGCGAGATTATCGAGGGAGCCGGACCGGCTCAGGTGGTTACCCGCGAAGGCCGTGCCTGCGGTGTGCGTTGGCAAGGGGGTGAGTTAGCGGCGGATGCGGTGCTGGTGGCCTGCGGTCCCGCCACGCCTGATGTGGTGGCCCCGCTGGGTGTACAGATCCCCAATGGTTCGCCACTCTCGATGTTGGTGATCACCCAACCTGCGGGGCAAAAATTAACCGCAGTGTTGAACACGCCGCGCGTGGCGGTACGTCCCGATCCCGGCAACCGGCTGGCACTGGATCATGACTGGTATGAACACGACATCCAGCCACTTACCACCGGTGGATTTACTATCGATGAAAAGGTGGTGCAGCAACTGGTGGGTGAAGCGAAAAAACTCCTGCCAGACGGCGCGGATTTGCAGGCGCAAAGCTGGAAGATCGGTTACAAACCGATTCCCGGCGACGGTGAACCGGTGCTGGGCGAGTTGCAAAAGGTGCCGGGTTGTTTTGTCGCCTTTACCCATTCCGGGGCGACACTGGCATTGATCGTCGGGGAGCTGCTGGCGGAAGAGATCATGAGCGGCGAACAGCACCCTATGCTGGCAGAGTTCCGACCGGAACGTTTTGGCTGATTGATGGTGCCATGCGCCACTGCCCGTTGGCAGCGCGGGGTGGCGCGTCATGTTATCCTTCCCGGTCAAGCAAGAATTGCCGGGCAAAATCTTTACTACGCTGCAAGGCCTCAGCCGCTGGGGTGTGGACCATCTGTCCCGAGACAAAATCAAAGGTAGCCATAACAGGTACGTTTTCCACCATCAATGGTTTCAATGGGGTTGTGGGATCAGCGAACCAGCAGAATTGCGTCTTCATCTCTGTGGCTAATGTTTGAACAGGCAATGAAGGGGGGATCGTAGGGCATCTGTCAGGGGCTGTTTCAGGAATTTGCTCTAAAGAAGGGTTTGGATTGCATTCAGATAAAGGACCGGAATTAACCGTTGGTTCGCGGACAGGCTCATCCTTTTTCAGAATGGCAGTGTGGTGATCATAAAGTGCAAATTCTATCCCTGATTGCGTGGCATACAGTGAAATCAGGCTACATGTCATATCGTGACGGCCATCACGCAAAAGGAGTTTTTGTAACTGTTCAACGGTTATTTCTGACGGGCAACCACTGTTTCTCAGGCGGAAATTGAAATCAAGAGAGTTTACTCTTTCATCGCTGAATAACGCCTTCTTTTCCTTGTACCACTGTTCCGTCTTTTTGGGGATAACTGTGTTGGCGATCATATGACTAAGCTCAATATCCGTCCATGTCATACTTTCTTTCAGATTTCTCAATGCAAATCTCAATTGTTCTTTGGATAGATTCAAGGCCGAAAATTGAGGATTTAATTGCATCAACACCAGTTTAGTTAAATCACAAAGTATCATTTTATATGTTGTGAGAAGGGATTTTATGCCTGCAATTTGCGCCTTATTTGCAGGTTCCCACATGTCCATCTCTTGCTGCATCCGTTGAGTTAATGCATTCCGTACCGTCGTCTCGGATACACCAGATGTGATTATTTTATCCAGAACCTCTCGCATTTTACTTTGCTTTAAGACTTCTATCGCATTGAAACTAAAAGGGGATAGAAGTTCAATGACGATATCTACTCGGTGCAATTTTTCACCCTTTTGAATTCTCTTTTCAATATTATCCCACCGCGCAGGAACAATTTTTTTAATTTTCTTCAGCAGGTTATCAGTAATCATTTTATACTGGTTTCGGTAGTTATCTGATTTTACCCAATTGTAACAATTACTTTTCCCGGTGTTTTGTTGCTTAGTATTGCTGTGAAGCGTTCCGTCGGTGTTTATACTCCTTTTTATGGGGCGGGTACCTTCCTGTTTCGTCTGAGTATGAGGTTTTATGAAAAGATGAACATCCGCGCTTCCATAGTTAACTTCCATATCGATTTCCTTTCATTTTACATTGATAGAATTTCTCTCAGGTTAATTTTAAGATGAAACCTTCACCTTTGGTAACTTTATTCCTTCTGTCACACATGCCACGCGGTCACATCACATTTGTATTAAGCTTAAATTGTGATCAATGTCTCACTTAGAGTCAGGAGGAAGAGATGAATGGTTTATCACGTCGTCACTTTATGGGGGTGTTATCGGGTCTGACGTTGAGTGCGCCTGTGCTGTTGAACCGCTATGCCAGCGCTGTGCCTGCGCCAGACAACGTCAAACTGCTGCGCTTAGAACGCAACAACTGGGTGCCAAATAACCCCCATTTGCCGGTTATTTTCTATCAAAGCGTGTTGCCGCCTGCACCCGCCATGACCACCCCCACCGAAAGTTTGTTTGAGAATAACGACTGGCCGCCACAGTGGGTCGCGTCCATTTTCGGCTTTCATCATTATCACAGCACCGCCCATGAAGTGCTGGGGTGCGTCAGTGGCCATGCGAAAGTGATACTGGGGGGACCAGGAGGAGAAGTGATCTCGATGACGGCAGGTGATGTCGCCCTGCTCCCCGCCGGCACCGGACATTGTAATCAGGGCAGCAGCGAGGATTTCCAGGTGGTGGGTGCCTATCCGCCCCATCAACAATGGGATATTTGCCGCACGGCACCGACCCCAGAGATGCTGCAACGTATCAGCCAGTTACCGTTCCCGGAGAGCGATCCGGTTAGCGGACGTCATGGTCCCCTGACCCATAGCTGGTAACGGGGGGTAATATCCATATCGTCACCGGGTGTTGAAAAATTCACCACAGGGTTTTACAATCGTTGTACGGGACTATCCCGTACATACTCTTCAATAACAGGTACAAAATCATGGTAGCCGTGACCAGGAAGGAGCGCCTCGAATTCCGTGTGAGCGCAGACATGAAGGCAGATATAGAAACCGCTGCTCAGCTCGTCAGGGTCAGTGCATCTCAGTTCATCGCTGAGTCGGCGTATGAAAGGGCGAGAAACGTGATACAAGAACATAGTCGAATCAAACTCACGGATGAATCATGGAATGCAGTGAGAGATGCGCTGGATAATCCTCCTGCGCCAAATAAACGCTTTATTGATGCAGTTGAACGCATGAAAAAGGACTCAAGCTGGGAATGGGAAGACTAAAGAAAGGAATTCATCCGTACAAGCTTAGTGAAAGTTATCACACCGAAAGTTTTAACTGTGGTCGTCCTGAATTAAACGATTTTTTAGTCAACCACCTGAGACGCCAGCAGCAAAACCACCTGCTGCGCGCCTATACGCTTCAATCCGATGAAGCCGTGCCACAGATTATGGGATATTACACATTGTCTGGTGGTTCCTTTGCCAAAGCGGGAATGAGCAACGTACAACGTAAACAGGTGCCTTATCGGGACGCCCCCTGTATCCTTTTGGGGCGACTTGCTATCGATAATCGCCTGAAGGGCAAAGGCTTTGGTTCGATGATGGTGGCTGATGCCGCTCGCCGAGTGTACGCAGCAGGGCAAAGTGTTGGCGTATTTGCTCTGACTGTTGAAGCGAAAGATGAAGATGCCGCAGATTTTTATACCCGTCTGGGATTCAGGCGGCTTACTACACCCGATAACCGCCTGATTCTTTTCTACCCGACAACAGCGTTACATTCGCTTATTGAACTGTACCCACCGCTTATAACTTAACCCCGCGATAAATCGCGTCGCGACGACAGATGTACCGATAACCGCTGCCGACGCAGCCAGATCAGTTTATAAGCCGCAGGGATGATAAACAGCGACAACAGCGGCGCGGTGATCATGCCGCCGATCATTGGCGCAGCGATACGGCTCATCACCTCCGATCCCGCCCCACTCCCCCACAGAATTGGCAGCAGGCCCGCAATGATCACCGCAACCGTCATCGCTTTAGGCCGCACACGCAGCACCGCCCCCTGATACAACGCCTGATCCAGCCCTTGTTGCGTGAAGGTGGTCGGGTGAGCCAGCGCAGGATCCGCCTCAATGGCGTGGCGCAGATACATCAACATCACCACGCCAAATTCCGCCGCCACCCCGGCCAGCGCAATAAACCCGGTGCCGGTCGCCACCGACAGATGGAATCCCTGCCACCAGAGAAACCAAATGCCGCCCACCAGTGCGAAAGGCAGGCTCATCAGGATCAGCAGAGCTTCATCAACGCGGCGAAATGCCAGATACAGCAGGATAAAGATAATCATCACCGTCATCGGCACCATCAGTTTCAGTTTCTTGTTGGCATGTTCCAGTAACTCAAACTGACCGGAGAAGGTGACGCTGGTGCCTGGCTTCAGCGTGACCTGCCCGGCAATCGCGGTTTTCAGATCCTCCACCACGGAGACCATGTCACGGCCACGGGCATCAATGTAGATCCAACTGGCGGGTCGGGCATTCTCGGTTTTCAACATGGTGGGGCCAGTAACCACCCGGACATCCGCCACGTCGCCCAGGGTGATTTGTTGTTTCATCGGGGTGAGGATCGGTAACTGCCGTAGCGCTGCCGGGCTATCGCGGTAACCTTGCGGGTAGCGCATGTTAATCGGATAACGCGCCACGCCTTCCACCGTTTCACCCACCGTGGTGCCACCAATCGCTGAAGAGACAAATAACTGTACATCGCCCACCGTCATGCCATAACGTGCCGCTTTTTCCCGATTGATATCCACATCAATGTAACGCCCGCCTTGCAGACGTTCCGCCAGGGCTGACACCACGCCGGGCACGGTTTTTGCCACCGCTTCAATACGCTGCGCGCTGTCATCGATATCCGCAAGCGACGTGCCGGACACCTTGATGCCTATCGGGCTTTTAATCCCGGTGGAGAGCATATCGATGCGATTGCGAATCGGCGGCACCCACAGGTTTGCCAGGCCTGGCAGGCGCACCCTGGCGTCCAGTTCATCAATAATTTTGTCGAGGGTCATGCCTGGCCGCCACTCGCTTTCCGGTTTCAGTTGAATCGTGGTTTCCACCATCTCCAGCGGTGCCGCATCGGTGGCGGTTTCCGCTTTACCGGTTTTGCCAAAAACCGAGGCTACTTCGGGTACGGTTTTGATCAGTTTATCGGTAGTCTGCAACAACGCCGCCGCCTGTCCCGGTGACACGCCCGGCAAGGTCGAAGGCATATAGAGCAGATCTCCTTCGTTAATTTTTGGCAGGAATTCACCACCCACCTGACTTAGCGGCCACCACACGGTCAGGATTGACAACGCGGCCGCCGCTAACGTCAGCTTCGGCCAGTGCAGCACCTTCAGCAGCAGCGGGTGATACATTTTGATCAATACCCGGTTAAGCGGGTTGCGGGTTTCCGCCGGTATTTTGCCTCTGATCCACAGCCCCATCAGAATCGGGATCACGATAATCGCCAGCGCCGCCGCGCCAGCCATCGCATAGGTTTTGGTAAACGCCAGCGGGCCAAACAGCCGCCCTTCCTGGCCTTCAAGGGTGAAAATCGGGATAAACGACAAGGTAATAATCAGCAGGCTGATAAACAACGCCGGTCCAACTTCGACGGAGGCATCGGTAATCACCTTCCAGCGACTTGCGCTGTCGATGGGCGTGTCCGGGTGCTGATGTTGCCACTCTTCAAGCCGTTTGTGGGCGTTTTCAATCATCACAATCGCCGCATCCACCATCGCCCCCACCGCAATGGCGATACCGCCCAGCGACATGATGTTGGCATTCAACCCCTGGAAATGCATCACGATAAAGGCGATACACAACCCGAGCGGCAACGAGATAATCGCCACCAGCGCCGAGCGCACATGCCACAGGAACAACGCGCACACCAGCGCCACCACCAGAAATTCCTCCAGCAACTTGTGGCTCAGGTTATCGATGGCACGATCGATCAACTGGCTGCGGTCATAGGTGGTCACCACCTCAACCCCGGCGGGCAGGCTGTGTTTCAGGGTGGCGAGCTTTTCGCGCACTGCACCAATCACCTCGCGCGCGTTTTTGCCGGAGCGCAGGATAATCACTCCGCCAGCCACTTCGCCTTCACCGTTAAGTTCAGCGATACCTCGCCGCATTTCCGGTCCAGTCTGTACCCGCGCCACCTCACCCAGCGTAACCGGCACCCCGTTGGCGGTAGTTTTCAATACGATATGATTGAAGTCGTCCAGGGTTTTCAGGTAGCCACTGGCCCGCACCATATATTCCGCTTCGGCGATTTCCACCGAGGAACCGCCCGCTTCCTGATTGGAGGCTTCAATCGCCGATTTAACTTCCGCCAGGCTGATACCGTATTGCGCCAGTTGCACCGGGTTGACCTGGATCTGGTACTGCTTCACCACCCCGCCCACCGAGGCAACCTCCGCCACATCCGGAATGGTTTTCAGTTCATACTTCAGGAACCAATCCTGCAAGGAACGCAACTCGGCCAGATCGTGCTTACCGCTGTGATCCACCAGCGCATACTCATAAATCCAGCCGACACCAGTGGCGTCCGGGCCGATCTCGGAACTGACGCCAGCCGGTAATTTTCCCTGCACCTGGTTCAGGTACTCCAGCACCCGGGATCGCGCCCAGTAGAGGTCGGTACCGTCAGCAAAAATCACATAAACATACGAGTCGCCAAACTGTGAAAAACCGCGCACCGTTTTCGCGCCCGGCACGGACAGCATGGTGGTGGTGAGCGGATAAGTGACCTGGTTTTCCACAATCTGCGGTGCCTGGCCGGGATAGCTGGTTTTGATGATCACCTGCACATCAGAAAGATCGGGCAAGGCATCAACCGGGGTGTTGATGATAGTCCAGCCGCCCCAGAGGCTGAGAAACACCACGCCCATCATCACCAGAAAGCGGTTGGCGACCGAACGTCGGATAATCCATTCAATCATGGTCGTGCTCCGCCTGACGCATCCGCGCCAGCGCTCCGCTGATATTGGCTTCCGAGTCAATCAGGAAGAGTCCGTTGGCCACAATGGATTCCCCTTCCTGCAACCCGTCAGCAATGCCGGTTTGTTGCGATGTGGCCTGCAACACGCGAATGGCTTTCGGCAGAAAGCGCCCCGCGTGATCTACGGTAATCACGCGCTGTTCATCACCGGTATCGATCACCGCCTGGGACGGGATCAGCAACATCTCGTCGCTTTGGCTTTGCAGTTGCAAAAACGCATTCATGCCGGGTTTCAGCAATTCATCACGGTTATCCACTTGCAGGCGCACCTGAAGCGTGCGCGTGGTCTGATCCACACTCGGCAAAAGGGTCCATTTTTCGATCCTGAACGAGTGGTTCGGATACGCCGGCACCGACACGGCAAACCGGGAATGGTCGTTCAGCAATCCGGCGACCGCTTCCGGCACCGCCGCGCTGATCCATACCGGGTCCATGCCCTGAATCTGTGCGACCACCTTGTCTTTCGAAATGTTCATGCCGCTGCGCAGATCAAAGGCGGTAATCACGCCATCAATCGGCGCTTTAATGGTGAAACGGGTCTGAATGCTGCGCGAGGTGCGTAAACGCTGGATATCTTCTTCCGGCATTCCCGCCAGACGCAAACGCTCCAGAATTCCTTTCACCTGGGTTGTCGAACCACCGCTACTGGACAACAACAAATATTCGCTCTGCGCCGTGACCCATTCAGGAATGGTAATATCGATCAGCGGTGTGCCTTTTGGCACCTTATCGCCAAGGGTGAGCGGGTATACCTTCTCCACAAACCCATCGGCGCGCGCCTGAACAATCACAAACTGATAATCGTTAAAACTGACGTTGGCCGGAAGGGTGCGGCTATATTGCAGGCGACCTTTGCTGACTTGTACCGTCTTCATGCCAAGGTTCTGCACCTGCACCGGATCAATACGGATACCGTTGCTGTTTGCCGCGTCGCCCTCATCGGCGTATTTCGGCACCAGGTCCATATCCATAAAGGGAGACTTACCCGGCTTGTCGAATTTCGTATCGGGTTTCATCGGGTCATACCAGAATAAAACTTTGCGCTCTGCTGTGGGAGAAACGGCTTTTTCGCTGGTGGTAAAATAAGGGAAAGCTGCAACAGCAATCAGCCCGCCGATTATCAAACTACCGAGAGCCACAGCAGCATATTTATAGGTTAACGATGCCATGATGTGATTATTCCGTTGTCCGTAGCGGTGCGATATTTAAACCCCGCGCGATAAATCGCGCCGCTACGGAGGGTGTTATCCAATATTGATGCTCTGCAACAGCGAAATATTCCCCTGCTGAATAAACGAGAAGCTGACCGGGCTACCCACCTTTAAGGCATTGATGCTGTCGTCCTGAGTGATAAAGGTAAAGCGCATGGTCATGGCAGGCCAGCCGAGTGCCGGGATCTCTTCATGAGCGATGGTGATTTTTTTATTCGCCAGATCAATCTGTTTGACCACGCCGCTGGCGTTAATAACCTGCTGCGCTATGGCGGCGTGTTGCTCGCTCGCCTGCACACCGGGCAGCAACATTAACGGGAAAAAACTGAATAAAGCAACGTTAATAAACTTACGCATAATATTGACTCCTGATGATATGAATTAAAAAGTCATTCTGTCCAGCCGCCGCCCAGGGCGTTAAACAGGTTGATTTCATTTACCTGGCGGGAATATTGCAAATCCAGCAGGGTTTGTCGGGTGGAAAATAACGAACGTTGTGCATCCAGCACCTCGATATAACTCACTGCTCCGCTGGAATATAATCCACGCGCCCGTCGCAAAGTTATTTCCAGCGAGGACAGGTAGCGCTGCTGCGCCGCCATTTGTTTTTCGAGGCTGTCGCGCAATGCCAGGGCATCGGCCACTTGCTTAAACGCGGTTTGAATTTTTTGCTGGTAATTCACCACCGATTGTTGCTGACGCACATCCGCAACGGCCAGGTTGGCCTGATTACGTCCGGCGTTAAAAATCGGCACCTCAATTTTCGGGATAAAATTCCACATCCCACTGCCAGCGGAGAACAGATTGGTCAAATCCGTACTGCTGGTGGAAAGCTCGCTGGTCAGGCTAATCGACGGGTAAAATGCCGCTCTGGCCGCGCCGATATTGGCGTTAGCCGCCATCAACTGGTGTTCAGCTTCCATCAGATCCGGGCGCTGGCGCAGGATCTCGGAGGAAAGATGCGCAGGAAGCGTTACCGGATGAAGTTCGGTTGTGCCGGGCGGCATGGCTGGCAGGTTTTGTCCACTGCCCAACACCAGTTGCAACGCCGTCTTCGCCTGCGCCAGTTGTCCTTCACGCGCAGCCATCTCCGCCCTGGTGCTTTCAATCAAACCACGCGCCTGCTCCACTGCCAGGACGCTGCTACTCCCGGTCATCAGCTGTTGTTCAACTAACGCGTAAGATTGCTGATAATTTTGCAGCGTCTCGCGCGCGATATTCAGTTGTTCGTCAGCCAGTTGCAGGCTGAAATAATTCTGAGCAACGGTGGCTACCAACAGGATATGAACCGCACGCTGCGCTTCCTGGCTGGCAAGGAAGTTTTGCCGATCGGCTTCGCTGAGGTTTTTCAGCTTACCGAACAAATCCAGCTCAAAACTCAGGTCAATCCCGGCCTGATATTGCCTTTCCGTGACGCCGTCACCTTTTATGCCTCCGCTGTAACTCGCCTGCGATGCGCCATTCAGCTGCGGGTAGCGATCGGCATCGGTGATCCGATACTGCGCGCGCGCCTCCTGCACTTTCAGGGTCGCCATGCGCAGATCGCGGTTATTACGCAGCGCTTCATCAATCAAACGCTGAATCTGCGGGTCAGCAAAAAAGGTGTGCCAACCGCTATCCTGATAACCACGGGTCTGCGGCACCAGGCTGTTGCCTGACAGCGAAAATTGTTGCGGGATCGGCAGTTCAGGTGCCTGATACTCTGGTGCCAGCGAGACACAGCCTGCCAGTAACAAGGTCGCGGCCACAACGGTCAGTTTCAATTTGTCCATGATGTTTTCATCCGCCGCGCCGCGACGAATACCTGCAAGATATAATGGCGGCCACTGTAACCGGGTGACTCTGTTGGCAGGGTGACAGGTGAATGACAAAGCTGTCATTTTCAGATGAAGTCGTTGATATCGCCCTTTGGCCGCTTAGAATGACATTCGATGAGTCGGGAGCGCGGTGAGAAGATGAAAATACTGATTGTCGAAGATGAAGTGAAAACCGGGGAATATCTCAGCAAGGGGCTGACCGAGGCAGGTTTTGTGGTGGATCGCAGCGACAACGGCCTCACCGGTTATCATCTGGCGATGACTGCCGATTACGACCTGATCGTACTCGATATTATGCTGCCGGACGTGAACGGCTGGGACATTGTGCGCATGCTGCGTGCCGCCAATAAAGGCATGCCGATTCTGTTGCTGACCGCGCTCGGTACCATTGAGCATCGGGTGAAGGGGCTGGAGTTGGGGGCTGATGATTATCTGGTGAAACCTTTTGCCTTCGCCGAATTACTGGCACGGGTCAGAACCCTGCTGCGGCGCGGCGCTAACATCATTCCTGAAAGCCAGTTCCAGGTGGCCGACCTCACGCTGGATCTGGTTTCCCGTAAGGTATACCGGGGCAGTAACCGCATCACTCTCACCAGCAAGGAGTTCACATTGCTGGAGTTTTTTATTCGCCATCGTGGCGAAGTGCTGCCGCGCTCGCTGATTGCCTCGCAGGTATGGGATATGAATTTTGACAGCGATACCAATGCTATCGATGTCGCGGTCAAGCGGTTGCGAGCGAAGATCGATAACGATTTTACCCCGAAACTGATCCAGACCGTGCGCGGTGTTGGCTATGTCCTTGAGGTGCCCGATGAGGATTAACCGCTTGCGCCGCCCGCTGTCGCTTGAGTTTCGACTGACCTTTTTTATCAGCCTCACCACCATCATCGCCTTTGCCGCCTCGGCCTGGATTATGTTGCATTCGGTGCAGCATCATTTCGCCGAACAGGACGACAACAATCTGCGCCAAATCAGCACGACCCTGTCCACCATCCTCAATAATCCGGACGAATCGGAACAACAGAAAGTCGAGAAAATCAGCATCATTCTGAACAGCTATCGCTATATTTCGGTGTTGTTGCTCACCCCGAAAAATCAGGTTCTGTTCCGCTCGCCAGATGGCCCGGAGTTGATGCCGGTGGTGCACGATCCCGCATTTCGTCAAAAGCTGGCGTCCGGCGAGGTTTTTCTCTGGTCGGATGGTATGGCTGCACACCCGATGCGCAGCGCCAGCTATCGGATTATCGCTACATCGATTGCGTCGGGTAATGACCGGTTGTTGATTGCGCTGTCGATCGATTTTCATCTGCACTATCTCGATGCGCTGAAACATAATTTGCTGATTATCGCTTCGCTTATCAGCCTGCTGATCATCTTTATTGTGCTGTTTGCGGTGCACCGCGGTTATCAGCCACTGCGTAATGTCAGCGGGCGGATTAAGAACATCACCTCAAAAAATCTCGATGTCCGGCTGGAGCCGAAAAGCGTGCCGATTGAGCTGGAGCAGCTGGTGATCTCCTTCAACCATATGATCGCGCGTATTGAAGATGTGTTCACGCGTCAGGCCAATTTCTCCGCCGATATCGCCCATGAAATCAGAACCCCGATCACCAATTTAGTCACCCAGACGGAGATTGCGTTAAGCCAGCCACGCAGCGTGAAGGAGCTGGAGGATGTGCTTTACTCCAGCCTTGAGGAGTACAACCGCATGGCAAAAATGGTCAGCGACATGCTGTTCCTCGCCCAGGCAGATAATAATCAGCTGATGCCAGAACGTATCGCCCTGGACCTGCGTAGCGAAGTCATACGGGTGTTTGAGTTTTTTGAGGCCTGGGCAGAAGAACGCGAGGTGCGCTTAACGCTGGAAGGGGGAAGCGCCGTGGTGGAGGGTGACCCGTTGATGCTGCGCCGGGTGATCAATAATCTGCTTTCCAACGCCATTCGCCATACGCCTGCCGGTCAAGCCGTTACCGTCAAGCTCCAGCCGCGCGGGAATCAGGTGGAGATGGTGGTTGCCAACCCTGGCGTTCCGATTGCGCCAGAGCATTTGCCACGACTTTTTGACCGTTTCTACCGCGTTGATCCTTCACGCCAACGAAAAGGCGAAGGCAGCGGTATCGGTCTGGCGATTGTAAAATCGATTGTCACCGCCCATCAGGGGGAAATCAGCGTGGTGTCCGATGCCGTTATCACCCGATTTACTTTACTGCTGCCGGGAATTAACGTTAAAAATGCGCCGTCGCGGCTTTAATAATTCATCCCTGACAAATCACAAGTTCCTAATAAAGAAACACGATTCTTCTGGCAAAACAACCCATTCTGATCCGACCGCACATTTTGTATGTCTGTCACAAAAAATAAATAAATAATTCCCTTAATACCGGAGCAAATGTTGTCATTCTTACCAGGTTGGCTTTAGAATCGCTTCATCACTTGCCGTTCAATGCACAGAAAAAGTTATAAGTACCGTGCAATCTGCTTTATTCTAAGCCAGAGTTGTGCTGTACTTCTCTGCACAGAAATGTAAGGGTCAGATGTTCTACCTATAATTGCGCAGTACAAAATCAAACAAAGCTTAATTTATTCGTTCAATGACACAGAATTTTTTGGGAGAAGTCCATGAGTGATTCACTTAAGGCGTTTAATAATATTCGTACCCTGCGTGCTCAGGCGCGTGAAGTTCATCTGGCAGAACTGGAAGAGATGCTGGAGAAGTTCACTATTGTGGTTGCCGAGCGTCGTGAAGAGAACCATGCAGAAGAAACAGCGGTACGTGCGAAGGCAGAAAAGCTGGCTAAATACCGTGAATTGTTGCTGGGCGATGGCATCGATCCCACCGAATTATTAGGTGCATTGCAGGCCGCCGGCAAACAGCGTACCAAGCGCGCTCCGCGTCCGGCGAAGTATAAATATACCGATGAAGACGGGCAGGAAAAAAACTGGACCGGTCAGGGCCGCACACCTGCGGTGATTAAAGCGGCGATTGCCAGCGGTAAATCGCTTAATGATTTCTTAATCTAAATCCTGTACTGAACGTAGCGGCGCGATTTATCGTGCTCTTTTTTGCTAACGCACCTTGCGCGATAAATTGCGCCGCTACGGAATGTGCCAGAAGTTATTCGGATTATTACCGGCTTTACTCGCGAGGATGCGCATTGTAATGTTTGGGTTAAAACATAATAATAGTCGGTGACTTTCTATGCATGCTTTGCTGACATCGCTAAGATTCCCCTCACCTTTTGACCAGGTTAAATCATTTAGCCCATTTCAGGCCGATATCATTAAAACCATTGCCTTGATGGCGATGCTGGCTGATCACATCAATACCATTTTATTAAATAGTCACAACGCCCTTCTTACGGCTCTTGGTCATAGCGCTTTTCCTTTATTTACCCTTATCTGGGCCGCCAACCTGCCCGATGATGCTGCACGACTGCGTCAGCGCGCCAAACGGCTATGGATGTGGGCGATCGCCACCCAACCGCTGTTCTGGCTGGCTTTTATGATGAAAGGTCAGTCATGGCTGGCACTTAACATCCTGTTCGCCTATGCCGGTTGTACGCAACTGCTGAGCTGGTTTGCACGATGGGGTGTCAATGGTGCGATGGCTGGGCTGGCGGTGCTTCTGCTGCTGGCATGGCCGTTGACACCTGCCAGCTATGGCATTCCCGGCATCGTATTTTGTTTGCTGTGTATGGCCGCCAGATGCATCAGTGCTGTCGCGGAAAGTCGTTTGTTTCTGCTGCTGGTGTGTGCGGCGTTGACATGGCTAAGTTTGCCCGGTCACGGCTATCAAGACACCCTGGTTTACGATTTACTGCCAGGGCTGGTACTCCCACTGCTGATTATTGCCGCAGTCGCTGCGCTGCCGCATATCTCGGTGGCTCGCCTCTGGCCCCGACGTTTTTTCTATCATGCCTATGCCGGACATCTCACCCTGCTTGGCGTGCTGGCGGTAATGCCGGTGCGCCTTTAGCGGCTGATTTCACCACCATATCCGGTTACCTTCAGTACATCTCCGATCATTTCCACCACGGCAAATGGCGCGGCCTCTGCGCCATCCAACAGCCCTTGCAGGGTAAAAAATTCAGTATCGCCGATACGCGCATAGCCGCCGCGATGATCATGTCCCGCAAAACAGGCACGTACCCGGTAACGGCAAAATAGCGCCGCCAATTGGGGACCATTCCACAGGATATGCGTGGTATGCGGTGCCAGCGGGTAATGACCCAATACGATCACCCGCTCATCGCTCGCCTGCGCCTGCTGCAACTGCTGTTCTATCCATTGCCACTGCTGGCTGCCTACCGCGCCATTCCACGGTTGTGCCTGCGGCTGCTGGTTTGTCACCAGTTCTGCCAGCATTGCTTCAGCCTGCTGACGTTCGGCACCGCTGCAATACAGACTGATATCGTTACCGTCATACACCACAAAACGCCAGCCTGGCAGGCGGAAGCTGTAATAACTTTTTGGCAGCGGAACATCGGCCAGACGGTCAACCAGGCTCAGGGCATCATGGTTACCCATCACCACCGCATGCGGGTGTTGCAGGCGCTGATAAATCGGCAGCAGCGCGGCATAATCTTCCCAGTGACGGTCAACCAGATCCCCAAGCGTCACGACAAAATCCAGCGGCTGCTGGTTCAGTTGCCCGATGATCGGCGGTAACTTGTGTAATGCATGGCGGTAGTAGCGGTTTTTCTCATGATCCGCCTCGATATCGGCGTACTGTGGGTCCGCCATCAGGCCAAAGCGTAAAGCCGGATTGAGTAAACCAGGGCGTAAAGTCGGTAATTGATAAAACTGACTGACATCGCCCAATAAGCTGCGCTGCTGTGCGGTTAACGGCTGAACAAATGACATGAAGATCGCTCCTTAACGAATACCGGCACGCATAAATGACTGAATAAATTGACGCTGGAACAGGAAAAACAGCAGCAACAGCGGCAAGGTGGTCATCAGGGTGGCGGCTCCAATTAATGCCCACTGCACCCCCTGCTCCGGGGCGGAAAACAGTTGCAGCCCTACCGTTAATGGTCGTACCTGCACGGAATCGGTAATCACCAGCGGCCAGAGAAAATCATTCCAGTGAAAACTGATCGACACCAGCGCAAAAGCCACGTAAATCGGTTTCGCCAGCGGTATATAGATTTTGCGCAGGATATAAAAACGGCTGGCCCCTTCGATAATTGCCGCCTCTTCCAGCACCAGCGGAATACTTTTGAACGCCTGACGCAGCAGGAATATCGCAAAGGCCGAAGCAAAATAGGGCAGCGCAATGCCGGTCAGGCTATCGCGTAATCCAAGCGCGCCAATCGTTTTGTAATTATTCAGGATCAGCACATCGGGGCTGATCATTAATTGCAGTAGGATCAGCGCAAACAATACGCCGGAATATTTCATGCGAAAGCGCACTAACGCGTAAGCCGCCATAGTAGCTAAAACCAACTGCACGACCACGATCATCACAACCAGCAAGCTGGTGTTAATAAAATAACGCCCGAATGGCGCGGCATGCCAGGCGTTGACGAAGTTTTGTAGCGTCAGTGGCGCAAACAGCGAAAAACTGCCCTGCTCCGCCGCCGGATGGATCGCCACCCACAATGCCACCAGAATGGGTAGAAACCACAGCAGCGCCGCCAGCCAAATCACCAGGTTGAGCAATCTCATTGATAATGCGCTCGCTTATCCAGCAGGTTAAATTTAATCAGGGCAATGCTGGCCAGGATAACCAGCAATACCACCGTCATCGCGGCAGCAGCGGGCATATCCCAGTAGCTGAATGCGGTGCGATAAATATAGAACAGCAACAGACTGCTGCTGTTATCCGGACCACCATTGGTCATGGCAATCACCTGATCAACGATACGGAAAGCGTTCATCGAGGCATTGATCAGCACAAAGAGCGTGGTGGGCATCAGTAGCGGCCACTGCACGCGCCGGAAGAAATAACTGCGCGATGCGCCTTCTATGGTGGCCGCTTCACTCAGGCGTGGATCGATTTGCTGCAACGCCGCGAGGTAGAAAATCATAAAAAAACCCGCCTCACGCCACACCGACACCGCCATCAGACAATACAGGGCACTCCCCGGCTCCCCCAGCCAGTTGACGGCGGGTAACGAAAACAGCGCCAACAGTTTGTTCAGCAAGCCGAGCTGCGGCGTGTAGAAAAACAGCCACAGATTGGCGATGGCGATCATTGGCAACAGCGACGGAATAAAGAAGGCTGCACGTACCAGCGCGTTACCCCGCAGATGGCGGTTCACCGCCAGCGCCATCATCAATGACAGTGCTACCGCCAGCGGAATAGTGATCAGCGCATACAGCAGGTTATTCCACAGCGAACGAATAAATACATCGTCATCCAGCAACGCCAGATAGTTATCCAGCCCGACAAAGCGGGCCGGATGACCATTGCGTGCGGCACTGAACACGCTCTCCCACAGCGTCGCCAGCGCCGGATAATGGGTAAACAGCAGCAAAAAGCCCAGCGCCGGTAATATCAGCAAGTAGCCATACAGTTGAAGTGACCAGAACCGGGGGCGGCTGACCGCCACTGTTGGGAGGAGCGTGCTCATTATTGATACGCTTTTAACAGACGGTCGGCCTGTTTCTGCGCTGATTCCAGCGCCTCAGCCGGTGTTTTTGTCTGCGTCACCGCCGCCTCGATCGCGTGGTTCAGCGCTTCCTGGATCTGCACGCTGTTATAGGTCGAGAGTTCCGGCTGCGCGTACTTAAGCTGTTCGCGAGCGACCAGCGCCTGCGGCACATCCTTAACATAATCTTTCATCACACTGGTATCCCAGGCGGCGGGCGACGTGGCAACGTAGCCGGTGGCGATACTCCAGCGAGCCGCTTGTTCCGGTGCAGACACCCAGCGAATAAATTCCATCGCGGCTTTTTGCTGTTGCGGTGAGGCATTTTTAAACACGTAGAGGTTGCCGCCCCCTGTCGGACTGCCACGCTGGGTTTTCTCCGGCAACATTGCCACACCGAACGGAAACTTCGCGTTTTCACGCACCACAGTCAGATTGCCGGTGGTGGTGACCATCATCGCGGTTTTGCCGCTGATAAAATCCTGCGGCGTGGTGCCCCAGGCGATGGCGCCTTGCGGTGACACGTTTTCTTTCTGTCCGAGATCGGTCAACCATTGCAACGTGGCAATATTGCCGGGGGTATTGAAATGCACCGCCGTGCCCTTACCGTTATCCAGACGACCGCCGTTAGTGGCAGACAAACCCTGGAAGTTCCAGTAGCCGTTGGGCGTTGACGGGATCTCAATCCCCCACTGGCTGACGCCGTTGTTATCTTTGATCACCAGCTTCTTGCCGAAATCGACTACCTGCTGCCAGGTGGCTGGCGGCGTATTGGCGTCCAGTCCGGCTTTTGCAAACGCTTGTTTATTCCAGTACATCACCACCGTGGAGCGCTGGAACGGGATCCCCCAGACTTTACCGTCGATACGACGTAGAAAGGCTGGATAGAATCCGTCGATCCATTGCTTTCCTTCTGCATCATTCGCCAGATCGCTGGCGGCAACGATAGCGCCAGCATCAATCAACGAATACGCCTCAATATCGCCAATTACCGCCATCTGTGGCGCATTGCCGCCGCGAAAAGCGGTGAGCGCTTTGGTGACGGTGGTGGCGTAATCCCCGGTATAAACCGGCTGAATGCTGACTTCCGGGTGCACTTTTTCAAAGTCGGCCACCAGGGCATCTACGGTGTGGCTTACCTTTCCCCCCACCGCAATCGGGTAGTACATCTGCAATGTAACCGGTTCGGCGGCCAGTGCTGCTGAGGATGCGCAAAGTAATAAAGCTGAAGCGAGGCGTATGTGACGAAGTGCAGACATGATTTTTCCCTGATCGAAAGATGAAGGTTAAACAGCGTATTTTTTTTCGCATGAAAAGCGCGTTTGCTCAGCCAGCCAACGGCGCTTTCCGCTGTGACTGGCAAACAAATATTGTTGCGAGGGAGACCATTGCAGCCCGACCAGACTGCCTTCCTCAAAGCGTTGCATGCCAGGCACCTTGACGGTGAGCGCGTCTGCGACGTTCGCCAGTGCACACACCAGCAGGGTGTCGGCACCCATATATTCGTAGCTGATGACGTGGGCGGTCAGTTGTGCGCTATTCGGCTCGACCAGGGTGATATCTTCCGCTCGTAATCCCAGACTCAACGCGGATTCATCAGGATCGATCACGATCGGTGCCACCATGCGGCTGAGATAGTGCGCACTGCCCCGACAATGCAGCGGCAGAATATTCATCGGCGGGGCACCAATAAATTGTGCAGCGAAAATGCTGGCAGGATTGTTGTAGAGGTCGTCTGGCGTGGCGTGCTGCTCGATGCGGCCGTCATTCAGCAAAATGATGCTGTCGGCCATGCTCATGGCTTCGGTCTGATCGTGGGTAACGTATAACATGGTCAGACCGAGTTTCTTCTGCAAGGCACGGATCTCACGCCGCATACTCTGGCGTAGTTTCGCGTCCAGATTCGACAGCGGTTCGTCCATCAGACACAGACGGTGTCTGGCGATCACCGCTCTGCCGAGCGCCACACGCTGCTGCTGACCGCCAGAGAGTTGAGAGGGTTGGCGATCCAACAGTTTCTCCAACTCCATCAGCTTGCTGACTTCAGCCAGACGCGCGGCAAACGTCTGTTTATCCTCGCCACGCGCTTTCAGACCGAACAACAGGTTTTCGCGCACGCTGAGGTGGGGAAACAGGGCATAGGACTGGAACACCATCGAGAGTTGGCGCTGTGACGGCGGCAGATGACTCATCGCATTGTCGCGACAGTAAATTTCACCCTGATCGGCGTTTTCCAGCCCGGCAATGGTGCGCAGTAAGGTTGATTTACCGCAGCCGGACGGTCCCAGCAGTGCGACAAAAGTCCCTTCTTCCGCGGTAAAACTGATGTCGTTCAGGGCAACTTTATCGCCCCAGGCTTTGGTGATGTGTTGAAGAGAAAGGTAGCTCATGCGCCCTCTGGCCCGGAATCAGAATGGCGGTAACTTAGCTGGGGAGAGTGAAGGAATTATTTAAGTTGAGTGACGTTTAGATGATGGCAGGGTGATCCGGGTGCCGCATTAACACAAATTTATTGTCCGAACGATAACCCGCACTGTCATAAAATTTGACCCATATAAATTTCGTATAACATTATTCTGAAAATGTTGTTTCAGCTGATTATTCCATATCATAACTTTCAATGGGTTGTATCATCTTGTAACGAAACGTAATAAGCGCTCTTCCGAAAAAAATACAAAATAATTACACTTTTTCGGACCGGTAAGAGATGCTGCCTTCCCGATCACACAGAGATAATAACAATGAAAAACACCTACTACATCAGCATCTCCAAAACCAATGATAATCATATCCTGCATAACGCTACCTGCCGAATTTATGCGGAAAATAAAGAGGATATGATTCTGATTGGTCGTTACGAGCAACTTGTGATTGCACTGGGCGTTTCTCGCAATAACTTCAGAAAAGTTACACCCTGCCCGCAATGCGTCCTGAAACGTCGGTTGTATAACTTTTCACGACCACGGCAGGAACCTGTCCCGGTGCGCCATTTCCCGGATTAATTACCGGGCATGGCTGACAATCGTAGCGGTGCGATTTATCGCGTGATGATGCTAAAACGCGCGATAAATCGCGCCGCTACATGCCAGAGTTTTCCTCAATTGCCCCGCGTTTCCCGCCGCCAGGCATAGCTACAGGCCATAATCGCCAGCACTAACACCGACGCTTTGACCAGCCATTCGGCGGTTATCACGCGCCTGAGCATACTGAAATAACCTTCTGCATAAAGCGGCACATGGGCGATTTTCAATGCAAAAATATAGAGGACACCCAGGACGACAAGCTTACCGATAAACCAGCCAACCGCCGGGACAAGCAGCCAGAGTTTGCGGTTGGCAATACGATTCCTCAGGCAAACGAAGCACAGCAGCGGTATCATTGCCGGGATTATCTGGATGCTGTTCACCGCAATCAGTTGCACCCACGGCACGCCGAATTGTTGACGCATCTGCCACGACATGGCGATATCAACAGGTAACGTGCAATACAGCAGCAAAAAACAGACAACGCCCCATACCAGGGCAGCCCTTAACGCATTATTCATCCTGGTTCCCCTCACGAGATATGTTGCGTTTATCGAACAATGCATAACAGTAAAGTTATTTACCGCCATGAAATCTGATATTTTTCTGAGAGTTACCAAGAATTTTCTTTGAGCAATTAGGTTTTTGCTACGCGGTGATCAGCCTGATTATTACAACACCCGTGACACCCCCCACATTCCGCGGTCGTGTTCTGTGGTGCGAACGTAAAATGATGCGACGTCATGCGTCTACCCAGGCGACGCATCACCATCAGGATGACACCATTCAGTGCGATCACGCTGACCACGCAAAGCGAACTGAAGCCTGGATGTGCAGCAAAACTCACGCTTTGATAAAACAGGGTAGCCAGCGACCAGGCAATGTTTAATCCCCAGAAGAAGGAGAACAGCATCCAGTTGCGCCCTGCTTCACGGGCAATCGCCCCCATCACTGAGACGCAAGGCACGTAAAGCAGCACAAAGATCAGATAGCTGTAGGCGGCGAATCCATTACCAAATTTCGCACTCATCGCGCCCATCTGGCCGGCATCCATCACACCATCGCCTTTACTGGCCTCGATGGGGTTTGACAGGGCGCTTAAGCTGAACGCCGCCGTCAGGCCATCGCGGGTTTGTGTCAGTGCGTCTTTAATTTCACTTAGCAGATTAAATTCGCGCGGGTCGAATTTCCCACTCTGAATATCTTCCCCGGTATAGAGGCTGTTCAGCGTCCCTACCACCACTTCTTTTGCCATGATGCCAGTGACCAGCCCAACCGTGGCCTGCCAGTTATCTTGCGTGACGCCAATGGGTAGTAAGACTGGGGTAATCACTTTGCTGGCAGCAGCCAACGCGGAGTCATTGATGTTATCGACCGTTCGGCCAGTTAATGAAAAACTACTCAACACGCCAATCAACATGCTGACCAGGATAATGACCCTGCCCGCCCGTACGATAAACATTTTCAGCCGTTGCCAGGTTTGCAAGAGCAGGCTTTTAAGATGGGGTCGGTGGTAAACCGGCAGTTCCATAATAAACGGCGAAGCCTCACCCCGTAGCAACGTGTGCTTTAACACCAGGCCGGTGCCAATCGCTACCACCATACCCAGTACATACAACGAGAAGACCAGGCTGGCACTGTGCGTATCAAAAAAGGCAGCAGCAAATACGGCAAAAATTGCCAGACGCGCGCCACAAGACATAAAGGGGGCAATCAAGACCGTAATCAAACGTTCACGCGTGGTATCCAGGGTACGAGCGCCCATGACGGCGGGCACATTACAGCCAAAACCGACAATCAACGGCACAAAGGATTTGCCGGGTAGCCCCAGCGATTGCATCAGACGGTCCATCACAAAGGCGGCGCGCGCCATATAGCCGGAATCCTCCAGGAACGACAGGAAAAGATACATCAGACCAATTTGTGGGATGATCGGCAGCACCGTGTTGATCCCGGCTCCGATGCCCTGAGCCAGAAAGGTTGTCAACCAGTCCGGGAAATGCCAGCTGTAACCCAGCCATTGCGCGCCATGAATAAACAACGCCACCGAACCGGCATCAAAGATAGGTTGTAGCGCAGCGCCAATATTGATCGACAACACAAACATCAAATACATCACGGCGAGAAACACCGGAATGCCCGCCCAGCGGTGAAGAAGGATATTGTCGAGTCGCTCGGTAAAATGACTCGGGGTACTGTGATGAATATTGCTGACGGCTGCGCATAGTCCGTTGATGGCACGGTAGCGTGCATCGGCGATTGACATTGCGGGATCATCGCCTGCCTGTCGGGTGAGGTCAGCAAGGTGTGGCACCAGCGCCGGACAAAGCGACTGGCTATTGATATCGCCCTCCAGCAACTGCAATGCCAGCCAGAATTGTTTTTCTGCTGGAATATCAGGCGGCATCCTGGCACATAAGCGCGGGATAACCGCATCGATCGCCGCCGGATAAATGACCTGCCTGACTGGCTGATGAGCAGGTTCGCTGTCAATCACCGCCTTCAGTTGGGCTATGCCTGCACCACGCGTCGAGGTGAGCGAAACCACCGGACAACCCAGTCGTTGTGATAGTGCGGCAATATCGATATCAATATGCTGGCTGGCGGCAATATCCTGCATATTCAGTGCAATAATGCAGGGCACGCCCAGTTCCAGCAGTTGGAAAGTGAGAAACAGATTGCTTTCGAGGTTGGATGCATCAACGACGTTAATCACCAGGTCAGCGTCATCATTAAACAGATACCGGCAGGCGATGCTTTCATCAATCGAGCTATCGGCAGAGAGGGTGGTCAGCGAACGCGTTCCCGGCAGGTCAATCAGACGGACATCCGCCTGCGCGGTGAAAAACTGCCCCTCTTTGCGTTCCACCGTGACACCCGCCCAGTTTCCCACACGTTGGCGTGCGCCGGTCAGCTGGTTAAATAAAGTTGTTTTGCCGGTGTTGGGATTGCCGATCAGTCCGATGGTGAGTTGTTTCATGACACCACTTCCTCAAGCAACAGCGAGGCCAGGTCACTCTGTCGTACCGCCAGGCTAACGCGACGGGTGCGAATTTGCACCGGATCCCCCAGCGGAGCAACTCGGATAACCTCAATCAGCGATCCAGGTAACATCCCCATGGTTAACAACTTCTGCCGCCAGTGCGGGTTTATCGCGGGTTGGTAACCCGCAATGCGCCAGGTGGTTTGCGTTTTTATCTGCATATCATCAGCCAGTCCGGTAATCAGGAACGGCGATTATATAAATGATAAGCATTCCACTTTTTTGATCTGAGACGTGATCAGAGTGGGGAACAGGGTTTTAATTTCAATAAAAGGTTAATGGCGGGCGGATTTGCGGGGATTTCCAGGTTTTCATCAGTCTATTGCCAGGCTGACGAGTACCCCAGGTGTCTGACGGGATGTCCTATAGATGCAAAAAAGGATGTTGTAATTATTATCAAAACAGCATCACCAACGCTTTGGTAAAACTAAGAACGGGTCACGCAGCAGCGCCTTAAATAACGCTGCTGCGGAAATAATGCCGCTAATGTTTTCTGCTATGTGCCCCCAAACCGGAATAACTGACAAACGACCTGCCGCAGTCTTTGCAAATTATATCCACTTTTTTGTGTGTTTCTTTGTGCATGGGAAGTTCGGTTTCAGAATAAAAAAACGCAGGACACCCCTCAATATCGCAACGATATATTGGTGCCAGATTATGAGATTGCAGGTGCTGATAATAGGTGGCAAAGCTATCAAAAACTCGACTGCATAAGGGGTTCATACACATGAAATTATTCATCCCATGATATGCCATATGGAATGCAAGGAATACATTATCATAAACGACCTGGCTGCATCCCTCGATGGGGCAGGAAAATATGTCCTTCTGATGTCCATTTTTCAAATGCATATGCAGTCCCTTGGTCTTTGTAAATTCACGGGGGCAAAATTTACATCGATAATTCTCAAGGGCGGAGGTGCTACAAGACGGTCCTGACGCAAATGAAACGTCCCCCACAGTCGCGGGTGGATTTACCGCAGGTGCCAACTGCCCGGTAAAGAGGGCGTCTGTCGATATCGCTTGCCACAGGTCGTGCTCTTCGTTGGCAAGATGGAGCGCAGAAGGTGGGGAAACAGAACGTTCTGCATAGTCTTGTTTCTGACCGGCGATAAGATTCAGTTCGTTATCTGTTCCTGTGACTCTCAGCCAATGGTTGAGGTCCTTTTCCACCTCCGAAAACAGATCATCCATCATCCTGCCATCAAGGTCACGCTGCGTGACGGGATTATTACCCACCATGCAGAACAGATTTAACCCGTTCACGGTGCCTGCCGGATCACAGTTGTGCCAGCGCAGCAGCCACGGCACATAATAACGCCAGCCGTAGAAAATCAGCCCGCTAATATCGCGTTCTTTGCCCGCATAACGCTGGAACTTGAGGGTGGCCCCTGCCTGCCCCCCGGTTAACCAACTGGCGGTGCCGCCAAATGGATACCAGCTTTCCTGGCTCACGAGGTTACCACACGCATCCACCGCGCCGCACACGCTGTTAAGGCGATCGCAGAGGTTGAAATGCGTGTAGGTTTGGCTTCCCTGCCGATAAGTGCGGCTGTGTCCCAGTGCCATTGTTAGCAGGAGCTGCTGACCGGTGCTGGTGCGGAGCTCCAGCCCCGCCAGGTAACGCGCCTGATGCTGCCGGGTGCCGGTTTGCAGCTGCTTAAGAATTCGTGCTCCGGGCGCGGCGTAGCGATAAAGCTCATGGTGCTGTGACATACATCCTCCTCGGTTTGAGCATGAAAATGTATGTCACCACGGATCTATTAAAAACCTGAGCCATATTTCCAGCGTGTGCTTCAGCTACGCATCCGACATACTACGACGCTTGCCCTCCCGCACCACCGTTTTTCTTATGGTATCTATTAATATGTTGGATAAGCGCACGTTTATTTACCGGAAATTTATCGCAATGCGGACAGGGTAACTTTTGCGTTTCAGGAGAGTGCAATGAATTGATATGATTGCGCAAATAATCTTTTCTGACAAACCCCATTCCACAGCCAGCGATTTCACACAGGTATTTTCTTTTATTACTGTGGACGGTATTCATATGACGACTAAGATCGGATTTTCTGGAAAAAAGCGCTTCACAGATAGAGCACTGATTATTCTTCGTACCGGTATGAGCATTTAAATGGTCATAAAAATTTATTTTATGTGCGAACTCCTTCTCACATCCCGCAATGTGACATTTCAACAGGATACCAGGTCTATGCTTGTTTCGTTGATGTGATTCGAGCAAATTAATTAAGTCGAACCTTTTATGGCAAATTTGGCAAAAACAGTCGATTTTTCTTGCGTCAGTACTGGGTCCGGGCAGGGGTAACGCCGGAATGAGCGGTGGTGTTTCATCCACCGCAACCAACAGGATACACTGGGATGTAGATGGCCGGGACGGATCTCCCCCGGTCACACCTGGCTGACCGCCGATACTGTTAAGGTCGGAACCTATTTTTCCTCTGTCCTCAAATTCATTGAGAACCTTTCCCACATCCTCAAGGGGATTTTCGTACATCCTACCATCGCGGTCACACAGCGTGGCCGGATTATTACCCACCATGCGAAACAGATTTAACCCGTCCACCGTGCCTGCCGGATCGTTGCTGAGCCAACGCATCAGCCACGGCACATAATAACGCCAGCCGTAAAAAATCAGCCCGCTGGTATCGCGTTCTTTGCCAGCATAGCGCTGGAACTTGAGGGTGGCCCCTGCCTGCGCACCGGTTAACCAGCTTGCCGTGCCGCCAAACGGGTACCAGTTTTCCAGGCTGATTAGCTGTCCATATTCATTCATCACACCTTTGACGCTCTCAAGTCGATCGCAGAGATTGAAGTGGATGACATTCTGGCCTCCCTGCCGGTAAATGCGGCTGTCCCCTGCCACCATTACCAACAGACGTTGTTGCGAGATGTCGGTGCGGATCTCCAGCCCCGCCAGGTAACGCACCTGCTGCTGGTGCGTGCCGGTTCGCTGGTGTTTCATACTGCGTGTGCCCGGCATAGCGTAGCGATAGCATTCAAGATTTATTGTCATACGTGACTCCTGGGTTAAAAGGAGCCAACTTAAGTCATCACACATCTATAAAAACGCTCCGCCAGCGCCGCTACGGAACCCGACGAGAAAGGTACAAAATACACTCTCATCACTTCACTCAATTATTGATCCGCCGCCCGGTTAAACCAGGCGGCGGAAGTTATTTAAGGTACATAACGACAGTTATCGGCGATTTCAGCTACCTGACTGCTCACCGGCAAAACAATGCTCAGCTCGCGGTCGCCACTTCGCCATAAACGATTGCGAAAGCCGCTGTAGAGTTGGCGGAAGCTACTGCTGGCGTCATCAATTTTTTCACCGGCGCTTACCCAAAAGAAGTTTTGATTGATAAAGTCGGCAAGGTATTTCGGCCACAGATAACGCTGACCGCTCAGGGCGTTCACCTCAAAAATTTTACTCTGCTGCGTGTCACTTCCGGCCTTTGTCATCGTTACCGTCACGCGACTCCCGGCAGGTAAATCACCGTAGGAGCACAGGGCGGAACCCTGGGGATTAAGTTGCCAGCGTTGTTGAGTGCTGAGATCGAGCGGTAAGAAGGTAAATTCTACCGGGGTCTGCTGCCCGATGGGTTGGAAAACCCAATTGCGGTAGCTGCTCGCCAACGGCGCGTTAACCGGGGTCTCACCCACACGCAGCGAGGCAGAAAGCGTATTGATCGCCGTCGCCAGCTGTTGCGGCCAGCGGTATTTAGAAAGCTGACCTTCAGTATCATCGCGCGGATCAAGGGCGATTTGATGGGTAACCGGTTTACCGTCCTGTTGTTCTGTCCATTGCACCACCACGCCCTGCCGATAGTGATCTTCTGTCAGCCAGTTTTGATGCAGTTGCTGCACCTTTTTCCACTGCGTCACATCCGGTGCCCCGATTTTGTAGCGATAGAGTTGATTACCTGAAGCGCTGTACAAATTATCTCCAATGACAGCCGGCGTCCCACTCACTCCGGCCTGGAGATATTTGCGCTGCTGTTTGCCATCGGGAGAAAAGGCTAACACCCCTGCGCCTTCCGGGCCGCTAAAACTGCGATAAGCCCAACCCGCCTCATCGAACACCATATCATCGACAAATTTTGTCCCAGCGGGCGGCACTACGGTGAACTGTAAAACCCCGTTGGTGCGTTCAAAAACATACATCGCATTGCTGTATCCGGCATAAGCACGCTGCTGATGTGAGGTGATAAAGAACCAGGCATTATCAATTAACCCACATCCCGGTGTTTCAGCCGTCCACAGAAGCGCGGCGTCGGTTTGTCCGGCGACCGCTTGTTGCAAGTCGATTTTGGCAATGCGGCATTGGTTGATGTTTTGTCCGTAAGCAACCTGCTGATTATCTTCCACCAGGCTAACGGCCCGTCCACCAGAAAACCAGGCCGCTCCACGGTTTATCCTCTCCTCCGGGTGATTAACGGCGCGCACCGAACGAAAATTATCAGCGTGGCTCCCACCCTGGGATAAGAGATGCGCCTCACCTGTGGCATCGGTCACATACAGGCTGCTGTTGATATTCAGCTCCACAGCTTGCGTCCAGCGATAGCTATCCGGTGGTGTACCGCTATCTTTCGCCACCAACAACGTATTATTTTCGCCACCGGTGCGCATACTGACATAAAATTGTGTGAAGTCCGGATTAAAAACAAACGACTTTAAGGTATATCCGTCGCCATCTCCGTCAGATGGAAAATTAAATACTTCTTCAGGTATCTGATCGGGCGTGGGAGTTAATTTATAAATTGATGAGATAAGCTGTTTATCATCTACCGTCGCCAATACCGGCAGATAAAGTTCGCCTTGTGATCCCGTTGGTAAATGATTGTGGTAGTAAAACCTTTTAGCTCTCGCCGCCGAACCCTTTATCCATTCATTACTGAGGGTTAAAGTGCCGTTCTCCAGCACGGCATAGCTGCTACAACCCTCTCTGTTATCCGGGCAGTTTTGGTCTTTTTCATACACAATATAACTGCGGTCGGGTCCGGCCATATAAACACCCTGAATATTCCCCGGCAGTCGTTCTACTGCTTCCGGTAATATCTCCTCTGCGAAAGCGGAAGTGGATAGCATGGTAGCCAGCACAACGGCCATTTTACTTAGACGTGGGTGTAGGTATTGAAATGATTTCATTGTTTGAATTTCCCTATATTTATTAAAGTTACCGCAACTACAACCCCGGACAGCTACCCTGCTGATAGCTGAAACCGGAATATTTATTGTAATTAAGTCCCTGGTAGTCATCGTTCAGGTTTTTCAACCACAATCGATTGCGAAATTTGCTAAACAGCGGTACCAGTTCATTATTGATAAATGCACCTGCGCCAATGTAATTTCGCACCGGGCTGCGATTAATGGCTCGAGCAAGATCGTAAGACCAGCGAGAATGATTATGGGTATGTAATGCAGTCAGTGGAAAATATTCATTACCACCCAGACGCTTCTCCAGTTTCAGGCAGACGCGATCGCTCAGCGCCTCGCCTTCTGCCAGCGTGATCGCGGTGAAGTCTGCCACCGGATTGCTGAACCATGCCAGTGTCTGTATCGGGGCGCTGCGATCCGCAAGTGGGGCAGAGAGCGACGCTGTCCAGCCACGCGCCTGCAACTCCGTCGGCAGCCACAGATGGTTACGATAACTGCTGGCCAACGGCAGAATATGACGATTCTTCTCCCTTTCTCCTGCCTGGAGAAAAGCCTGCTGCGCATTAATTTTTTCCGCGACCCGCAACGGCCAGAATCCGGGATAACCGGCGGATTTATCAGCACTGTCCAACAGGATGTCACCTTGCTGGCGGATGCGGTGCAATTGGTCTCGCACTTCCCAGCGCACCTGATAGAGATCGGCGCTGGCGGCAAGCGGCTCGCCTTCGATGATCTCCTCCAACTGCGTCCAGCGCTTATCCAGTGCCATATCCGCTTCAGCCAAATGAAACAGGATCAACTCGCCACTGACCAGCGCATATAGCCGTCGTTGATGCATAACCAAAGATTGCAGTTTGCCAACACCGGCTTTGCGAAAAATAATGTCGCGTTTTTGTGTCTGCGGATCAAAACGCCAGATGCCCCACTCTCGCCCGCTATCTGCGGCATTAATCGCCGCGGTGCTGCGATAATAACTATACCCCTCACCCGTAATAGGATCGTAAACCGGTGGGGAAACCACGACATTGACACTGTTATGGGTCAACCGGGTCAGCGGGAATTCCGCAACCGCCTCACTATCACGGCTTTCCGAGCTCCCGATGTTATCGCGTTGGGCAATGGTTAGAGTTTGCTTTTGCCGGGTTGCGATATCGATCGCCTCAAGCGTGCCGTGGTGTTCACTCTCCATGCTGCGTGCAGTGACGATGTACAGCGTCGTACCATCGTCATCCAGCCAACTGCTGAGCGGGATGTGCCCGGTCGCGCTTTGATAAATTAAGCTGGCGGTAACCGGTTGTTCTGCCGTTTTAAGTTCATAAATCAGGCTGTGATTCTGACTGCTGAGTGGCAACCAGAGAAGCCCGTTCGCGCCAAAAATAACCGCCTGTGGACAATCCAGCAGCGTATCGACGGCGAAAATCTCGCCGCGTATCTCGCGGGTCAAATCCGCACTGAGGATGCGATACCCCAGCGCGCCATTAATCAGCGGTGAGAAGGTATAAATATCACCTTGTGGCGCAACCGCCATACGACATATATCATCCCCGAGTAGCGATCGGGGACGGGAGAACTCGACGGCAAAGGCCGCTTCAGATAAGGTTAACCAACTGAAGATAAATAATAAAAAGGCTACCAGACGACGGGTCATATTCATTGCGGTTTTCAATCCATGTTGAAGGTCCAACCTGGTGAAAAAAGGGAGAAGACGAGGATTTATCGTTGTTATTTTACTGTCGCTGAATCAGGGCGTTTGTTTTTGCATCCGCGCCTGAGTCAACCACTCTTCCGAAAGTCCGGTCATTTTCATCACCGTGGTTTTGTCCATGCCGTTCTGCAACATGGTGGTGGCGATACACAATGCAGCGTCCAGTCGTCCCTGCTCGACACCTTTCGCGATACCCAGCCGAATACCGCGTTCTTCGCCCAGTTTCAGGCCTTCAAGATGCCCTTTATGTTCAAATTGCTGCGCAATGTTCAAAAAAATCTCCTCATGCTGGGGTAGATGGCTGGCCAGCGCCAGCAGGAACGCTTCCGGTTCCCCGGCATCGCCGGTTTGTAGCATCCAACGGATCAGGACATGCAACTGATCGCGCGTCATATAGTTGATGGTCAACAGCGTTATCAACTGTGGCATCAACGCGGTGAGTTCCCGGGTATAGATATGTTTCAGTAGCAGCTCCAGTGTCGCCATACGGCGATGGTTCATAATCACGTTGTCCGGCAAGGACAGCACATCGGCCAACGGGAAATCATGGGTGTAAAACTGCTGCGCCAGCGCGGGATCGGGGAAAAGGTCGATCCAGTTGAGTGGTGACGACTGTGCTTTGTCCTGACAAAACAGCAGCGGCATCACCAACGGTAGCTGGCCGGCCCCTGAATGCAGATGTTTTTGCATCACGGTAATTGCGGCCTGCATCAGCCAGAAGGCGACATGTTGATTGGGCGTCCTACGCGGGTGCTGTAACAGGCAATAAATGTAGGCATCGCCACTCCATGTTTTTACGGAATACAACACTTCGCTGTAATCACTCAGCAGCGTCGCCTCGATATAGCGCCCCGGCACAACCCGCAGGGAACTGAGGTCACATTTTTCTAACAGGGACACAGGCAGGTGAAATTGCAGAAAATCCCGTGCGGTACCAGGATGAGTGAAAAAGGTTTTAAACAGTACATCATAGGAAACAGGGGTACTTTTTTTCATCAAAACGGAACTCTATAAGAAAAAAATCAAGGGCCGTTCAGACCTGATGCCATTCAGTAAAGGCACATTGCGTTGTGCAGATTTGCGATCTCCCATTAACGCTTAACTGACAAAAGCCAGGCCGTTCAGCCCCATCATGTTATTACCAGGAAGGAGGATAGGAGAGACAAATTGGTACTGGCGAGGTGGTGTGTTCACCACCATATTCCGCAACAAAATAATCTACCAGTGGCTTTTCGTTAGCAGAATAAATAAAGAAGCACATCACCACATTATCATCGACAATATCATAAGGCTTCAGATGAGAATGGTCGCCGTAATGATGGGCAAAACCCACTTTATCTCCTTTTTCATCAGTATAACAGGGACGGCGTTTGGCCATTTCACGGTTGCCTTTCCAGATCAGGCGAGTGCCAGAGCGGGTACTAAAACGAATACTGTCTTTCAACTGAGAATGATGTGGGAATACCACCTCCCCCCGTTTGTTTTCAAATTTCATTTTCACCACTACCGGACCATGATGTACCCCATCAGGGATAATAAATTTTACGGCGGTGTCCCTCTCATCTGCCAATTCCATAGAGAATTCGGTCAGATGATATTTATCATCAGTCATACCCCCTCCACATTTTTTAGGGTCGATAACAGAAAGAATGCGCCACCAGTGATGGCGCAAAGGTAGATATTTAATATAAAAATAGAAGGAAAACTTACAAATGGCTGTGCAAACTTCCGCGCATCTTCTTCTGGCTTTGCTCGTTATTTTTTCCCATATTATCAAGTTCTTCCTGTATTTTACGTGCTTGTTCCGCTCTCGCTTCATCGCTGCGCAAGGAGCTGGCCTGTGTCTCTTTAGCCGTGTCACTCTTAATCACGCTAATTTTGGCTTTTTCAACTGCACTTACCATTGCCAGCGCGGTGCTCACCTGGGAAAGATGACCGAACGCATTCGCTACTGTCTGGAATAACACCATCGAGACAGTATCCAGATACTTCGCCCTGGAGTCAGCCTTGGCTTTAAGGTCCTGCTCTACGGCGATATTCTCCTTAATGGTGGTACGGGCCTGTTGTAGATTCCTGACCGTTTTACTAACTGCACCCATAAAGGGACCTTTCAGCGCATTGAATCTATTCAAAATACCGATAAGATGAGGTTTATACATACTCACATCATTACTATCCATTGCAAGCCTGAGTTGTTTCGCAAACTCATTTTTAAGCAGCTCCGCTTCGTTTCTGAATACTCTGACATCGTGTAAATTATCTCTTATCTCCTGTGCATTCCTTTCTGGTAAGTCTTTTAATCGTTTATTTTTTGTCAACTCAAACAACGCGTCTTCAGCAACAAGGAAAGAGTCAGTTTTTCGCTCCATTTGTTTGGCGATATCTTCCAACCGACAAATCGATGTGGAGAGGTTAGCTTTCTCATCGTTATTAATAGTTTCAAATTCAGGTGGAGCAAAATGTAAATGATGGATTTGTCCAGCTCGGAGTAAATGCGTGCTGACCTGAGCTTTGCTCTTCAACAATATTCCCCAGTTTTCTTTCAAATGGCCCTCATTATTAAAAACCCTTGAGGCAAAGTGTTTGAATTCGGCATTTACGCCCCCCTGAAGACCGTGAACATTCTGCAACATGTCATAGGTTGCTTTGGTACTCGTGCCAAAAAGTTCGAAGCCGTCAACTTTTTCTCGCTTCGCAGGTGGGCATGGCGGTTCTGGTGGAGGGGGGGGTGGCAGTGGAACGTTTTTCCAGTCTATGCGGTTCTGCGCTTCGGTTTCTGTTGTTACGGCAACAGAGGGGGTTGTGGAAGTGGCTACAGTTTCCGCATCCTCAGGGATCACCGCGTAACCATCATCTGACGATGAATACAATCTTTTCACTTCTGTTTGAACTGGCTGCTGTCCCGGCAGTGGTAAAGTGCTTGCAACCAATTCTTCCGATACTGCAATCGGAGTTTGGTTTTTCCTGTCCTGAGCCGGACTCGGCTGGGGAGTCTTAACTTCATTAACAGCGACCGTTGCGGGTTCGGATTCGGCAGGTTTTATGCTCTTATTTACGCCAACTGCTGGGGCGCTTAAGGGGACCAATAGCAAATCGTTATACTCGACCTTGGTTTCTGTTGCCGGTTTTTGTTCCAGATTATTTTTTTGGATCTTAGCCACAGCAGAAGGCGCGATGGTATGTTCATGTTCAACTTTGGCGTTATCAACCTGGTTGTGAGATTTATTCACTGCCTTAACAAATTGTGTACTGCCTTTCATCTCCTTAACAAGGTCAAAATGTTGTTTTGTCTGTGCTCGACTTGAACCCATCAACGTAAATCGATCATTAAAGGGCATATCTTCTATTTTCATATCGACCGATGCCGACGTACTTTTGCTGGTGCCACTGATAAACAGCGCTCGGGGGGGAACAGCGCGCCCCCCTTCAGGTAACGGCTGAGCTATTTGCGGTGTGACTTTGGGGAGATCTTCATATTGAGGCATCTCAGTTTTGGTTTTTTTATAGACCAAAGCATGATGATATTTTTGTTGCTCCATCTCAGTACGCGCAACATCAGGTTTCAATGTCGCTGGCTCCGGTGTTTCTTTCACTTTAGTGCTATCGAACTTAATCCTTTTATTCTTCCAGAGACGCTCATTATTAATATTTAATTTATTTTCTATATGCCCATAGGCATCAATATTTTTCTGATGTTGATGGGCTTTCAAATGGAATTTGCTGGCACGAATGCTACTTACTGCGCCAGTGGACGTTGCCACCGAGGAAACCACCGCATTAGAAATCCCGCCTCCCAGGTCCTTACCTGCTTCTTTATATTGTTGCTCACTGGTGAAATGCTGCAGATTCTGTGAGGTCTGTGCAAGGAGTTTAATTCCTTCCTTTTTTAGCTGCTCGTCAAGAACTTGTGTTTCAGCCCGTTCGGTCTGTACATCCATCAGGTTAATTGTAAGCTGGTCTGTGGTGATATGCAGCGTTGCAGCCGGTGCGCCGTCTTTTCCGTCTTTTGCTGCTGAGCGACGCTTGCTATCACCCGCTGACTGCGCCAGGTTCTCCAGCGGATTCGCCTTGAGGAAAGCCTTGACGACGGCCAGTTGTTCTTGCGTCAGCTCAGCTAACTGTGGTGTCGCCAGGGTTGGAGTTCGCAGATCATGAATATCAACTAATATTGTCCGTTCCAGTTCGCTCACCTGCAGCGACTTGAGGTTGAGTGATGTGGATAATTGTCTACTATTCTCCGTGGCTGATTCGATATTTGATATTAATGGTAAAGCACGATGAGGTGATTGAATGAGTAAACTCATATATTGATATCCTTTAATGACGTGCAGCAATGTTCATTGTCAGCTTAATATTGCGCTGATTGATGTCGTGAACCAGTTCACTGATGAGTTCAACAAATTCTTTTGCTGTTTTGGTGGATTGATCTATTCCCTTTGGCATATTTTTCATCATTTGGTAGAGCAGATCCTGCCAGAATTCAACCTGCTTGATTTCCGCCTGGCTATCACCCAGTGCCCGCTTGGTTTTAACCTGTTGGAACAGATAACCAAACTGCACCAGTTGCAGGCTTTGCGTTGCCACACCGGCCCCTCCCTGGACTAATGAACTGCGTTTCTGTACCCATTGCAGGGGTTTCGCGAGTTTGGAGGCGTCAGGCACGCCGGGCAATTTCTTCAGGCAAGGCATTTTCTCGGTGAAAAAGCCCGCCAGGCGTTGGCCAAACTTGCTGGTTGAGAATTTTGAAATCCCTTTTGAGACGAGAATACTGGCAACCAGGACAATAATTTGTGCCAGCGCATTGGCGACATGCTCCACCCAATCGCCAGATGCCCCCAACAGTTTCATCACCTCAGCCAGCCCCTTCCCGATACCTTCCGCAATTTTTCCGGTCAGGCTGAAACCGGCGACCTCTTCCAGTACCACCTCCACAAGGGTAAACAGCAGCGAAAACAAGATTGCGCCTGCCCCCGCAGTTAAGGCGCTTACCAACAATCCAACCAAGGTCATGACAATGCGTGTCAACCACTTAAAGATGGTGCCTCTGCGTTCGGCGGATTGTTGTTGCTGTCGCGCTTTATCCTGCAATTCAGCATTATCTTTGAGTCGTTTTCTCGCCGTCTCAAGCATCACTGCCTGCATAGCATCGCTGCCATGTTTTTCGATTTCGATTTTGAGCGTGCTCATAGAGATTTTGAGTCCACGCAAATTCAGCAACATACGCTCAAGATCATAAGTGGTGCCTCCGGCCGGAAACGCGAGTTCTGGCTGCTCTGCACTTTGTGGCGTGACGGTCGGTTCAATGCTGTTTCGTTTTATGGCTGTCGGGTTTTGCAATAACACGCTAATCACCGCATCGAGGGCTTCATCCTGGACTGATTGCCATAACTCGCCCATCTCGTCTGCCAGCAACACCACATCGTTTGCCAGTTGTTGCAGCGTCGCCACATCAGGTTTTTCATCCACAAGCGAGGAGTCCGACTGCTGTAGTGACATGCTCGGTAACGAGGTGGCTGTCTGTCGTGTGGCGTGCAGGGGTTGTGGCGTCTCATTACACATCGGTGCAGTGGAGGTTATGAGCGTCGTTGGCAGTTTGGCTTTATTTGCCAGCAGAGTGGCGTCTGCTCGGGTAACGGGTGCCTGATTAAACCCGGCTTTTTTCATTGCCGCCGTCAGCGACAGCGTGCTGCCAGTGCCGCGTTCTTGCTGGTTGATGATATCGTGCTGTGTCTGTGCCAGCAGTTGCGCTCGTTGTTGCTCCAGCTTTTGCACCATCTCACGATTCGCCGGCGACACCATGACATCAGAAGACTTTAGCGCAAACCATTTGACGTTCAGCAGTAACGCTTTTTTGTGATATTCATCGCCAAGCTGCTCGTTGCGCGCAGATTTTTGCTGCTGCGCTTTTCGCATGGCAATCAGTTCGTTCAACAGCACTTCAATTTCGTCAAGGAGTATATTTTTATTGCTGTGAAGCGTGAGTCGCTGCCGCTGCTCTCGTTCAGCCCGCTGTTCATCACGCGCTTTATTAGTTTGTTGGGAATTAAAATGATACTGATAAATGTTGCGATAACTTGCTATGGATGCCGTCATGGCGTTTTCCTTTAATGTTCAACGTCCGGGGAACTATCCAGGGCGCTGAGATATCCCTGTGCGGTGAGTTTTAATTGTGCATCGTTGGTAGAGGCATACACTTCTTCAAAGCACTCACGCGCCTGCACGTTTTTCTTAATCATTAAATGGCAGTACCCTAATTGCAATAAAGGCCGATAGTCATTATCCGCCAGCGCTGCCGCTGTCATATAGACCTCAATAGCACGGTGATACTGTTTTTTTAGTTGATGCGTTGCAGCCAGGCCCATCTGATAATCTTTGTTTAAAGGGCGTAGTAAACATAGATATTGAAATAGTACATTCGCTTCTTCCAACTTAGAGCGTTGATAGAGATTCCAGGCACAACTGTAAAGATTATCCAGCGTTTCCTGATCACAGGCTTGTTCAGTGCTTTCGCTCAATATTTGTGTTTCTTCCATTGGGGTTCTCCATTTTACAAATTTTTTCGTCGCATAACAGGACAGCATTCAGGCAACGATACTATTAATGGATTTTTGCAGACGGGATTTACAGGAAATATCAGGATTTGCCATTTTCCCAATAAGTGAAACCAGTTTATCCTGAAATTTATTTGAGAAATCACCGAGATTATCAACCTGGTGTTTCATCCCGGTCAATACACCCAGCAGTTGATCATGAATGTCCGCAAACGGATTGATGATAACTTCATGTTTATCTTTTAGCGTGAAAGACATACCAGAACGATTAAGAATAGCGCTAACTTGTTCCATGCTCATATTAGCTGGAAGTTTCACTGTGTGTTGCTGTGCTTCCACCATACGCATGACTTCGGCATAGACACCATGCCAGTCTGACCGAAAGGAAACAAAACCAGAAAGATAATGAAGTTTGCTAATCAAATCGGCATTCTCACTATGCGCAAGCAAAAAATCTTTTTGATAGCCCGATAGCCATAATTCAAAATAAAGGTCATGCATAAATTGTTCTTCGGGTGTTCTTACTGCCTGTTTTTCATATTCGCTAAGGCGAACGCGAAAAGCCGCCTGAAATGTCGTCACAATGGAATTCCTTATGAAGTAAGATTCATGCAATACCCACCAATGAGGATAGATTGGGCTATCGAATCATTTTTGCCAGATCCGCTAACAAAGTTTCCGCAGTTTTCAGTAAGTTACTTAATGCTTCTTTAGTGTCATTAAATAATGACTTAGCGGATTCAGCTTTGGTATTCACTTTCTTAATGATGATATCGAACTGCGTTTGCGCCTGGGTTAAAGTGCTATTAAACTGTGTAACTTGTTCAGGCGTGACCAGATAATCGTCTGACCAGACATTGCTCTGGAGTCCTTTCACCGCTTCTTTCATCATATTTGTGATGTCCATACCCAAATCTACCATTGCCACGGTACCGATGACTTCCGTCACGTTAATTCCTGTTCCTTCGAGTAGATTTTGTAAATCAGTGGAGTTAACATTACCGAGAACTAACGCCATCTGTTGTTCTAATGCGGAAATATCATCCAGCATTGTCAACAATCTATCAGTGTCCGTAATGTCAAAACGATGCTTGCCATCACCCGGATTCACGCCGCCGGATTTTCTTAAAATCTCCGAGTAGAGTTTATTAAAATCATTTATTTTGGATTGCCAGGAGGTAATAAGGGCGATGAGAGATTTGTAGAAGTTGAGATTGCTTTTATCAATGGAATCAAAAGCAGGAAGCATTCCATCTAACCAACCACTTAACGTACTGTCATCCGATTCAGGCACTGCCGCCTCAGGGTAGTAACTGTTGATTGCAGCAATTTGCTGCCTGAGGTTAGTTGTGTTTAAATACTCAGTTCCATACTGGCTACTTAACTTAATACTCAAAATAGCGCGAGACATCTCTCCTGACTGTACATACTGCATTGCGTCTTTCAACCATATCGATATCGAAGTAAGTTTGGAAACTTGCAATCCACTAAGATAAATCCGACCCGAAAATTCATTCACTCCAAATCCAATACCAGCCTTAGTCAGCAAATTTTTCATCTCTTCTGATGTCATTCCTTCCGGCACATTGAGGTAAATATTGTCGCCGTAGACTTCAAATTTGCTTTTGATATATTCCAGGCAGCTTGCCATTCGCTTATAAAGGACACCTAATTTCTCTTGCTCCTCTGAATTCAACTTGCCGCTTGAATTAATGTCCTTATACAGCGCATTGATATCATCAATAATATTTTGTATCGACGACAGGGTCGCCAGTAAAAGCGACAAATCATGCCAGAGTTGCTCTTCTGGCGTCATCTTATCCTGGCCAATAGTTGTGATATCGTCTGTATAGGTAGTTGCCCCAGTACTTTTCGCTTGCGTAGTTGACTCTGAAGTTTCCGTCGGGGCCGCACGTTGTAGCGGGTTAGTTTCACTCTCTGTCGCATCCTGCTCGGCAACCTCAGCAGTCAATGGCGCACTACGTGTATGCGGTACAGTTTCCTGCGCCAATGTTGTGATAAATGGCGAAAGCATCGTCTGTTGCTTATGCATCACTTTCTTCACCGCCGCCGAAACAGATTGTGATTGGCCGGCATCGACCGCCTTTGTTTCTGCCTCGTCCAACTCGGCTTGCGCTGCCAGCAATTTTGCCAGTTGCTGCACCAGACCTTTAATTTCCTGTTGCACCTGCTGGTTGGTTGCCTCATAAGATGCCAACTTACTCAGTTGTATTGCATTACTTAACGCAAGTTTTCGTTTGGCTAATTCGTCCTGTATTTGCTGGCGCTGGTCAGCATTCTGCAACAGGGTTTTGCGGTTTTTCTGCCATTTTTCCAGAAAAGAATCGATATCTTCCGCCATCTCTTTAGAGGAAACGCGCGAGGGTTTATTGTCACGCACTTCCCGCTCTTTTACTTTCTCCTCGCGCTCTTTATTATCCTGCGGAATGTTAAAGTGTGGCTGGTAAACATTACGATAACCTGTGTAGAGTGAAGTCATGTATAATTTCCTGTTGTTTTCGTTAGTGTGATTTTCTTTACCTGAACATTTTCGCCAGCACTGACAATAAACTTCCCGCTGTTTTAATCAGTTGGCTTAAGACATTCTTGGTGCTGCTAAAGGACGCGATTTTTTTAATGACACGCTCGAAATGCGCCATCATATTATTGAGATTCGAGAGCTGTTCGGGCGTCATCATACCCTGTCGCTCTTGCGCGGTTTGTAGAGTAATAAAACATCCCAGCATGGCATCTTTCAGCATATTGGCGACATCGCTACCAATATTAATTAATGCTATGGAACCCACCAGATCACCTGAGTTAATCCCGATATCTTCGAGTAGATGCGTCAGATCGGTTTCCGTCACTCCTCCAAGCATCGCTGCCATATGATCTTTAATGGCGGCGATATCTTGCAGTACAGTGAGCATGGCACCGATACTACTGATATCAAATCGCTGCGTATCGTTCTGCGGCGTCAGACTACTGAGTGCGATTAACAGCCCAACATATTGCGTATTAAAATATGTGACCTTATTTTCCCAACGTTGAATTAATTCCATCAATGACTTATAAAAGCTCATTTTGCTGTTTTCAGCTGCGTCACAGCTCTGGCGTCGTTCGGACTTATCGGACATGTCATCATGCTCGCGTCGGACTTCCGCTCCAGGATGGAGCATCTTAATAAATGCATCCATTCTTCTTTGAATACTTCCAAGTTTTTTTAATGTGATAGAAAATAACTGTTGATATTCACGTTGTAAGCTAGCTTCAATTAGTTGCATCACCTCAACCAATTCTGTCCGAGCTTCAAACAACTTTTCCATCCCACCGCTGATGGCTTCATGGGTGGGGGTGCTATTAATGACGTCACTTACGCTGTAATACGTCTCGCCAAATTTTACGATGGGAGAAGTTTTAGCCAGTTGGCGCATCAACGCTTTTTGTTCTGCTGGAGTCAGGATCAGCGCACCACTCTCTCTGGCTTTGCTTTCTATCTGCTCCAGTTCAGTCTCCAAATCCAGTAACTGAACAATCCGTTGCGTGATGCCATGATTCTCTTTACGTACTAACTCACCTGATGAATCAAAAAATGCCAGCTGATCTTCCAGCATTTTCTTATTCAACTCAGATCGATGAGTATAAATTAACTCCAGAAAAAACTCGCACAGCGCAGGTTGCTCGCACAGTTTCCTTCGGTTTTGCTGCATCTGAAGAATTAAGTCATCAATGTCGTCTAAAACCGCCAGAAGACTTTCATCAGTGGATTTATCGACCTCGGTAATTTCCTGTTCGGTCGTTTTCTCTGGTTGATTATGGCTGTCGATTAGGGACTTATACTGCGGCTGAAAGGGATAAGATCTTGAGATATTGCTCATGCCAATTCCTTTTCCACCCCCCGATATTACGTTTTCGGCAGGTTATCCGTTTCACTCTCTGCCCCATCCAGAACGATGTACTGCTTTTCCACTTCTTCCAGCCAACGCAGTGCCGTCAGTAGTGCGTCAAACCAGCGCCAGTGCAAAAACGTATACGGTTTCACCGTTTTGAACATCTCTCTGACCAGCTTTTTATCGCGATAAATGGGTTTACCGATTTCGCTGGCGTAGTGCAGCACGGCTTGCGCCGCAGCACCACTTTGCACCAGCGAAACAAAAGGATAAGGTGATAACGTCAGGTTGAAATAGATACCTATGGCAATATGGGTGGGGTTGGCCAGTAATACTTGTGAATCACGGACATTCTTTTTGATGTCCTCATTTAATATCTCCTGATGCAGCTCACGCCGTTTATTTTTAATTTCCGGCTTTCCATTCTGCTCGCTGTTCTCCTTTTTTACCTCCTGGCGAGTCATCATTAATTCTTTAATGTAGTGAAAATATTCCAGCAGAAAATCAAGAATTGCAATTAACCCACAAGTCAATAACACCGCCAGCAATGTGGTCAGAAACGCCGTTTCACATAAGGCGATGATGGTCCTTAATGTCGTGGCATTTACCCCTGACAGCAGCGAACGCAGCACCGCATAATATCCCAGCCAACTCACCACAGCGATGGCGGCAACATATAACAGTGATTTCAGCGTATTAAAGAACGTGCGTAGGGAAAAAATACGTTTGAATCCCGCTATCGGGTCCATACGTTTGAAATCAATTTTCAGCGACTGGGTCGCGATAGCAAAACGACTTTGCAGCAGCGAGGGAACAATCGACGATACCAGCGTGACGACCAGCAGCACCAACGTTGGCTCCACCAACACCATCATCAGAGCAAGGAACCAGTCATGGGGATTAATATGATTGACCGTGGGCAACGTATTCAGCAGAAAATGCAGCGTCTCGTCCAGGCCGTTAAAAAAATAAAACAGATAAGTCATCACCACCACCAGATTGATGGTGGTGGTGACATCACGGCTTTTCAGTACCTGCCCACGTTTCGCGGCATCACGCTTTTTTTTCGGCGTCGGCAGTTCGGTTTTACTCTGATTCATCGTAGGTAAAAATAATGCCGCAACGGCATAAATTCATCAATCAACTGCTGAAAAGTGGTATGAAACACCGGATTATAAAATAGCAGCAGCACAGCAAAAGCGATCAGGCTTTTCAGTGATAATGACAACATAAAAGGGTTAAGTTGCGGCGTGTAGCGATACAGCACCGCCAGTATCATGTCAGTCAGAAACAGGGTAATCAGCACCGGCGATACCAATATGATGCCTTTAAGAATTGACAGGTCCAGTAACGTAATAAAGCTGGCGATCTTCATTAATGAGAAATCTACTGGCTGGCCGGGAGGAAACAATGCATAACTTTCCAGTAGCAGATTGCACAGATGAATAAACCCATTACCCGCCACAAAAACCACGCAACAGTAGAAATTGAACCAACTGGCCAGCGTAGATGAATCCACACCGCTATTGGGATCAAAGGTGCTACTGATGGTTGCCCCACGCTGGTTATCAATAAATTGCCCGGCCACATTGGCAACCCAGAACGGTAAGCCGATCGGAAATGCGATCAGTAAACCGAGGGTCACTTCTGTTAATGCCGTGCGCACCAGATGATGTTCAATGCCAGGCAAAGCCGGTTGAATATGTGGGATAAATGCCAAACCCAGCATCACGATCAAACAGCTTTTAATCATGCTATGCGTGAGCCAGTTACCCTGAAACAGCGGAATCACCAGGAACATCGGCAATACCCGAATATAAAACACCGCCAGCGCATAGAGTCCTTCCAGCATTTTATTACCTGTTAACTACGGCTGATTAAGGTGAATAATTCGTTGGCATAATTCATTATTACCTGTGCCATCCAACCTGACAGTTGAAACAAGCATATCGATACGGCAATCAGCTTGATGCCAAAAGATAAGGTTTGTTCCTGAATTTGCGTTACGGTCTGAATCACCGCAACCAGTAACCCCACCAACGTGGCAACAATCACCGGCCACGCGGAGAGTACAAGGATCAACCAGATGGCTTTATTACTGACATAACCGATTTCACCCATCACAACTCCAGATATTTGGTCAGCGTGCCCTGCACCACTTTCGCCCAGCCATCGACGGCAACGAATAACACCAATTTAATCGGTAACGATATGGTGACCGGACTCATCATCATCATGCCGAGCGCCAGCAGAATGTTGGATACCAAAATATCGATAACGATAAAAGGCAAGTAGATATAGAAGCCAATTTCAAACGCATCTTTAATTTCGGTCAACGCATAAGCTGGCAACAGCGCGAACACCGATGGTTCAGGCGGATCCTGGTAACCTTCTGCCATCTGAGGTGCGTCTTTATCTCGTTTCTGCCAGATGGTTGTGAAATAGCTGGTCAGCGCCGGGTCAGCAAATTTGGTCAAATAAGCACGATAGCTTTGCGTGCCCTCATTCATCAGCCCCTGCATCGAGGCGGGATCGCTGTAACTGACGGGATGTTCATCGAGCCAGGCGATAATCGGCTTCACAACCGGCACCATGACAAACAGCGTGAGAATCAATGCCAGACCATTGAGTGTCAGGTTGCTGGGTATCTGCTGAATGCCTAATGCATTGCGTACCAAGGCAAAAACAATACTGAATTTAATAAAACAGGTACCACCGGCGATCAGAAATGGCAGCGTAGCCGCCAGTGACAAGGTTAATATCAGTGCCGCTTCATTCATGATTCAGGACTGTCCTGCGGCACGAAAATAGATATGGTTAAGAATCAGACCTAGTCGCCCGTCAACTTCAACCAGTTCACCTTTTGCCAGCGTCTGGTTGCCGAGACGCAGACGGCTTGCTTTCAGACCGCCGCTGGTCAGCGGGACAAAGTCCCCGGCCTGTAATGCCATGGCCTGCGACAGCGGTAACCCGGCTTTACCGAGTGTCATCTCCAGCGTCACTTCAACATCACTTAACGCCAGTTCAACAGCATCGACTTTCTCCGCCGCTAAACCAAATTCGTCGTCATCCTCGTCATATTCATCTTCGTCCTCATCATCGACCATATCCTCATCGTCATCTTCGAACATCCAGTTTTCATCAGGGTCCATTCGTTCCATAACGATTCCTTTTTCATCAAATTTCCATTGACCAAAAAAACGTCCGGTTAGTGTCAGATATTGCTGGCGACGGGTGAGCAGCACCACATCGCCGGTTTTCAGCTCACGTAACTGGCTGAGCGGCATCACGCTCCATCCCACCCGACATTGCAACGGCAGATGCCACGCCGGATAGTTATCTCTTTGGCGTCGTGGCGGGATCGCCGGAACCTTGATACTGGGATGATTATCCAGACAGAGCGCCACTGGCCCAAAGCTGGAGGAGACGCCATAACACCAGTCGGTCAGGTTCGCCGCCGAGGCTTCCGCTTGCGTCAACAGACGAATTTGTGATGCGTGCCAGACATTACCCGACAGTTCTAATCCATGCATTTCGAGGTATTGCGCCAGCAATGCTTGACGCAACTCTTTTTTCATCAATACAGAATCGGGTGGCGTGTTGGGTGCAAACACCCGTTCTGCCATACCTCGTACCGGTACAAACAGATATAAAGGGGCATCCCGGTCCCTGCCTTGTAGTTGCAGGATATCTCCCTCACCTTGTGGCATGTCGCCGCGCGAACATCGCTGACGATACAGCAAGTGATGAGCCGTTTTGGTCATTGCCGGAATGACAGGTGACCTCGGCATTTTATTGGTCACGTTCATCCCATGTACCATCAGTTTGGTTCACACGTTCCTGGCCGCTGGCACTGCCAAGATAAAAGGGTTTGGCCTGTCTGATGCCATGTAATGTCCAACTGGGGTCATAGGTCGTCAGCGATTGTTGACCAACCAACAAAGTATTGAGTCGAACATCGCTGCTGGACGGCATAATCGCCTGCTCCGCCACCTGAAGTCTGGCTGATGTCTGATCATTTACGGCGTAACGCAGCACTACCTGCTCGGCCTGTAAATCAAGCTCGATGGTTTTTCCGACCACACTGGTGGGAACATCGTCTGTTGCCGCCACGGGTGACACATCAGAACGCTGCGCGCCCGGCAACGCGGCATCCGCTGGCTTTAACTGTTCAGCGTTGGTTGGCGGCGAGTTTGGTTGCATACCGATAACACGCAGCACCCCAAGGTCAGCATCGGCTATCTTCTCAGCGGCTTCATCACCCCCCTTGCGCAAGGTGACGATGCCCGCTGAGTTTTCCGTTACCGCTGCCACAGGAGACTGGACCGAGTTGGCAGGTGACACTGTCGACGGCTCATAGGAGCCACGGGGTTGGTTTACCCTCTGCACCGCAGACTTAATGTCTGGCGGCATGTCGGTGGTTTTAACTACCCGGACCGGTAAGGGAGTTAGCGTTGGTTTGTCACTGGCAGTATGTGGTGAGGAATCGGCTTCAGGTCGCGTGGCTGAGCCATTTAAGACCGTTAACTGCATCATCACCCTGGATAACGCCGGTTGTAACGGTTGTGACGATATCGACTGCTGGGGTTGATATTGCATAAAACCAATCCCTTCGTCCTGGGTTTTATGGCGTTTCTTGCTGCGATCGACAGCCTCTTGCTTACTCTGCACCAGGCGATCGGCCAGACATTGTGCAAGGTCACCTGTGTCTTCCGCGCAGGCTACCGCACCCGCGTTATTAATCATCGGGTTTGCGACGTTCGGGTTTGTCACTTTTTCCTCCTTTTCACCCTGCGTAATCCGGACTGCCATCGACAGCGATGGTGTAACGCTTTAGATGGTTACATCGCGTGATAAATCGCGCCGCTACAGGACATGCCGTTTTTCATTTAAGAGAGATCTGACCGAAACAGATCGCACTTTCCTTAGAGCAACCACAAATATCGGCAGAGCGAAAACCCGCACTTATTTTGCAGCGGCGCGATGTATCACGACCTTATTAACCGGATGACAACCTATACCGTGGCAACAATTTGCAGTTGGCTGTGATCTGAAATTTCTTGCCATGACAGCACATCAAGATCGGTGAATTTATTTTCCAACAGTTTCTTCACAAAACGGCGAATATCCATGCTACACATAATGACCAGCTCATCTGCGGCAAAGGCTGTTTCGGCAATAGCATTGGAAAACAGCGCAAAAATCTCATCCATTTGCCCAGGCTCCATATTGATCGAACTGCCGGAGCCGCTGGTCTTGATATTGCTGCGAATTTCCTCTTCTACGCCCTGGGTCATCATCACGCAGCGAATAAAGCCACGACTCTGATATTTGTTTGAGATATAACGTGCCAGACGGCCCCGAACTAATTCGGTCAACGCCAAATTGTCTTTCTCTTTACCCGCATGTTGAGCGATCGTCTCAAGAATTATCTTATTATTCCTGAGGGAGATTCCTTCACTGATTAAACGTTGAAAAATTTCTGAAACTCTCTGAACAGTGGCATTTCGATACACTTCTTTCATTAGCTCAGGTGATTTGCTGTCAATTTTATCCAGCATTTCTTTGGTGTCCTGAATACCAAAATATTCATTAACCAGACGGCTCAGCGCGCGGGACATCAGCCGGTATATTTCCTCACGAGCACTGCGACTTTGAATATTGAGGGGGGCTAACTGGCTGGCATAGTTTTCGTCGCACCAATATTGTGGCGGCGTGCGTTCCAGACGCCTCAGGGGGATATGCAATGATTCCAGCATGGCTAATTGATCAACCGCCAGGATGCGACGCTGACCTGGCAATACCTCAATCTGGTCAACATCAATTTCATGAATCAGTAATTTCACAACTCCTTCAGGAATTCCCTCTTTCGCCAGAAGCTCAGTTCGTGGTAAGGGAATGCCAAACTCCAGAAAAAACGATTGTTGAAACCACGTCATATCATCAGGTTGATTGAGCCACTGGTGGGTTTGTGGCGCCATCACCAACATCACCGGAATGGTTTCAGGAAACAGTTGCCCATCGGCTTGTTCCTCGCCTTTCGCCGCGGCTTCCTCAGCCGCCCGGATCTCCTCAGCAGTACGCATCAGACCGACCCGCTGGAGCGAAGTCACTAATTGCGCCTTGAATTTACCATCCCGTTTTATCACTACCACTATCCCCAGCATCGCAGCCAGTGAGCCGAAGACCATCAGTGGAAAACCTGGTAGCAATCCAACAATCAGCACCATCACCGCAGCGCCGCCCAATACAAAAGGGTTGCTGAAAAGTTGTAGAACAATGCTGGCGCCGAGGTTCTTGTTATCATCATTGACGCGCGTGACCACAAATCCAGCGCCAATCGAGATCAGCAGTGCCGGTATCTGCGCCACCAGTCCGTCACCAATAGTCAGCATGGTATAGATGTCCAGCGCTTCGGAGAAACTCATGCCGTAGGAGTGCTGCGCAATTAAAATGCCGCCAATAAAGTTGACCAGGATGATGAGCAGACCGGCAATAGCATCGCCTTTTACAAAGCGCATCGCGCCATCCATCGAACCGAATAACTGGCTCTCCTGCTCGAGGCGTTTTCTTTTTATCGTAGCCTGTTCAGCCGTCAGGCTGTTGGCCTTCAGATCACCATCGATACTCATCTGTTTACCGGGCATGCCGTCCAACGAGAAACGCGCACAGACTTCCGCCACACGCTCCGAACCTTTAGTAATCACGATGAATTGCACGATGGTGACAATGAAGAAAATCACCACCCCCACCGCGAGGCTGCCGCCAATCACGAACTGACCAAAGGTGGACACCACCTCACCGGCATATCCGTCTAATAAAATGAGTCGGCTGGTGCTGATAGAGAGCGCAAGCCGGAATAACGTGCTGATCAGCAATACCGCCGGAAAGGTGGAGAACTGGATCAGATCATTGACATAGAGTGAGCTGAGGAAAATCAACAGCGCCAGGGCGATATTCAGACCAATCAGGAAATCAATCAGCCGAGGTGGCAACGGGATGATCAACATGGCAATCACCGTGCCAATCAGAATGACGATGGCCAGTTCCGGTTTAATCAACGCAGACAGACCCAGTTTACTCAGCATGCAGCCACTCCTTTAGCTGTGCGGTAACCGCGTGGAGGTCGCGCAAAATCTGGTTGGTCAGTTCCTCATAAGCGCGATGTAGATAACATTTCTCGCGAAGCAGTAGCAGCAGATAACCAGGATACTCACGCTCAACCAGGCTAATCAGCGCCGCTGAAAACGGCACCTCAGCTAACAGCAGCAATATCTCACAACCATGTTGCCGACGATGGAGATAGACGGTGATGCCCCCTATATCAAGCTCGATGCCCGCACCAGGCTCCAATTCATGCCACGATCCTAACAATCCGTTTTCTTCAACATCCCACATCATGTTGCCCTGTCCCTTGTCCCTGCCAACGCTCGCTAAGTTCCTGAACGATTTTTGCATCCAGCCGTGCCCGATCACTCTGCTCTTTAAAGAACAAGTCGGGCAATTCCACCAACGCGGCACGCAACTCACGTAAAAAGCGCGTTTGGCGGGAATGATCATTTAACATTTCGTGACACTGTAACGTTCGCCATTGCGGTAAAAATGTCACAGGCTGTGCAAGGATAGTGCGGAGAAAATGGACTACCGGGTCAGCCAGAGTGGATGCTGCCTGTTCTCTATCCGACTGTCCGACCGGGGATAACCCACAGACACGTTGCAGCAAGGTAGAAAAACGTGACATGGCGAAGATTTTGTTCTGTAGTGTACTCAGGCGTGCGGGTTGCGTGCTGGGTCGCAAGGCATTCATATCGTGACGTAAAGCCCGCGATATATAGTGAAACAGGGAGCCTAGACTGCCGAGTTCGGCCTCATCCGTCATGGCCCAAAAGAAACCATCTTCGTCATCTTCTGACCAACTCAGCCATACCCGATACCAGCGCCGCAGTTGTTGCGGGGTAAAACGCGTCATTCTGGCGTACTGCTGTGTGAGGGCATGGGTATTCGCCCCGGCCCACATCGCCTGGCGCTCCTCTTCGCTGGCCTCAGCCTCCAGCAGATCCAAGGTTTCCTGCAATAACAGCCGATCCAACAACCAGTTGCTGGCGTTAGCCAGTAAGGCTTTTAGAATCAGCAAAATATCAGTGGCATCGCTATAACGCTGGCGCAACATCAGGAGCAGCTCGCTGGCACGGGTGACCGGCTGAATGTCAGGCACCAGCGAAGAGGCGTTACCCTCAACATCCAGTTCCACTTTGCTGTTAATATTCTCAGCGCTGACGTTTTTCGCTATGGCTGGCAGACCGAACATCGGCCGCATCAGGCCTAAATCATCAGACATGCCAATCTGTTCCATCAAATTTGGAAACGCTGATATCTCAGTGATTTTGTCAGGCACATCCTTCCGGCTTCCCGCACGCTCGCTACTGACTTCGACAAAGCCATACTGGCTGCTAATCGAGCTACTCATGGCAGGCTCCGATTAGTTTCCTGACGAGTGCGCTGTAGCCACTCTTCCAGACGGGTAACCGAGCTGTCCGGTTCGCTCAGGACGCGCGGTTCAATCAGAAACAATCGCACCACATTGGTGCTGCGTGGCTCCTGATAGCGAAACAAGGCGCCCACCAGCGGGATACGACTCAGTAACGGTATACTGTTACGATCATCAACGCGCTCGCTGCGGGTATAACCGCCAATCAATAGACTGTCGCCGGAGGGGACGCGTGCCACAGTTTCGATACGTGTCTGACTGACTTGCTGATTATTCACATCAGCGGCGGCATCACTGCTGCCGTCCTCCACCGTCAGTTGCATTTCCACCTTCGGCAGTTGCCCAATCGCGGTGATAATGCGCGGAGTGACAGATATCAGCGTGCCATAGGTGATGGTTTTCAGATCGACAAAACGCTCGGCTTCCAGCTTGATGTAAAAGGAGTGGCTGTTGTCAAAATAGGCGGTGACATTATCCTGAGTCAGCACCATCGGACGCGAGATAATCCGTGCCTGTGACTTCTCGGTCAGCGCGTGGATGCGCGCCAAAATCGCGCTGGTTGGTACCAGGGTTTTCGCTGCACCAATGGGGTTGATTTCGCCTGTCAGGCTGCCATCGGTGAAGCTGCCCGACCACTTAATTCCCAGCCGCTCGACCTCGCTTTCTTTGACATCGATGATTTGCAGGCCAAGCTGCACCTGCTGGCGGGGATTATCCAGTTGCCGTATCAGGTAACGCGCATCGCGGATTTGGGCAGGATCACCACGCAGAATGACGCTGTTGCTATCGTTGTCGCCAAGTATCCATAACTGCTGACCGGATGACTGCGGGACAGTTAACGCGACCGTTTCTCCTTCAACCGCCGGCGTCGCCTCTTCCAGGACCGGTGGCGGCAGAGATGGCGGTTGCCCGGCCTCACGGCTGGCGGTAAGCGTCAAACGATCTGCCCCTGTCCATAACGCCCGTAGCGTATCAATTAAACCGGGTTCCGTGACTTTTTCACCGCGCAGCGTCAGGGTACGGGCAAAGATAGGACGATAACGTACCCGCACCACGGCAACCGTCGCGGTGACACCGCCCCGATCTTCTTGCGCCAATTGCTGTTGTTTATCCAGCAGTGCTGCGGTTTGCGTCACCAACTGGACATATTTGGGTGGCCCGGCAAGGTAAAATGAATGGGCGTCGGGACGCGCTTTTAATGGATAGGTTTCATCATATAACCCGGCATCGCGCAGCGAGCGCACCAACCCCTCGACACTCATGTGCTCCAGGCGCACCAGCGCACTGGTCAGTTCATCCTGGCGATAAACGTAAATCGCCAGACCATCGAAATACCAAATCAACCCCATATCATGGCAGAAGACTTTTAACGCAAGCATCGAATCGGTCAGGTCAAACTGACCCGACACCTCCATTTTTTTGCTGGCGGTACTGAGGATGACGGGCCTTTCCAGTAGTGCTGACAGCGCCTGAAAGTAGACCGTCACCGGTTGTTTCTGCAACGTCAGCAACGCCGGTTCCTTTGCCGGTGCAGAAAAAGCCATAAATAACAGCATCAGGCTGACCGGCAGGAGGTAAAATTCCGCCCATGCCCGGTTGAGTGCCGTATTCCATTGGTGTCGTCCTGTGTTACTCACCCGGCACCCTCTTCCATGATCAAGTTTCCTGACATTTGTTGTGCCAGCCAGCGCAATAACGCCTGACATTTGTCACCCTTTTGTTCTGGTTCGATGACGTCTAACACTATGCGGCAACTGCTTTCGTCCGGGAGCATATTAATGCTAATAGTTACGTGTTCACGTAATATCAATATGGCCACCGATAACAAGCTATAGTGATATGAAAATAATTCATCCACAGTCAATCTGGCATATAAGATCATCCAATCCTTCCCAGCCAATTAATTTATTTTCGACACAAGAATATAGCTTAATATTACCGATAAGCGTCCAATAAAACCATGCAGCCAGATTTGATAATCTTCTGAAAAGGATGATTTAAATCTGATAAATACTTCACCTTACATATGAAAAATAGAAATTAAGCACTTACATAACAACAAGTAAGCACCGAAAGCTGCTAAAAAATGCATTCGATTTACCTTTTTTTGGCTTTCATAATTGGCATATATCCATAAAATACCAGAAATCAATTTCATTCTTCCACGGCGTGGAGACGTATTGTTAACCTTGGGTTTATCATGTTTTCACTAAAAATTCTAAATGGTCCACTGAGTGGTTTTGATATGATGTTGAACAGTGGATTGTGGCACCTTTATCTATACAACCAAAATAATGAGCCCGAACAAATCCGGGTAGCCAATAATGTGAAAGTCGCCGGTGACAATGTTATTTTCATTCCGGTGTATGGCGACGAAAATGCACGACACATGCAACTGGAACTCGGAGAAAGCGTACAGGACTGCCGCTATGGCTGGCAGGACGAGCCAACGTCTTTTCAACTACTCACACCTCAACAAAAAACAGACTTCGGTGGCCTCAGTTTTGCGCTGAAGCCACAACAGGAGAACTGGTCACTTAACAGTGACTCGGGCACTGAGACACCAGCCGATGTGGGTGACAAACCGGTAAAACACCCCACCCGCACTGGGACTGTCTCTCCATTGAAGCTTGTTATGCTGGTTTGCATGCTGATGATCTGCGTGTTATCCGCTGTTTTTTATTATGTTGTGCCTTCAACCTCGCAGGAGAAATCGCCTCAGGCCAGCAGCAGTTTTCAGCTCACGCCCAAGGTGCGCAAGGTAATCCAGCGGCGGCTTTCAGAGGCCGGTATTCTGTGGCTCACCCTCAGCCAAAACGAGCAAAACAAAGTGGTGTTGCGCTTGCTGACCGATGGGCAAAAGGATGCGGTACAACGCGCAACACAAGTACTCCAGCAATCCTGGCCCCAGATGGGTACGGTGATTATCCATCCGCATTCAGTGCAGGAGATGCAGCGCGAATTACAGCTGCTCTTTGCCCAAACCGGCATTCAGTATTACCAGGAAACCACCGCCGAAGGGATTTATGTTGCTGTACGCCAGACGCTGGCCCCTGAGGCGCTCGATTTTCTGAACAAACGCCTGAACGCGTTCTACCTACGCTGGGGAAAGCAGCGCGTGCATGTCTCTATTCAGTTACCTGACACCAGCGATACGCCACGCGCGGTGCTTCAGCGTGGTCAGGATGACCTTATCTGGGACCGGAAAAATCACATCTTCCGTCCTGTTTTAAAGCAACCACTATAAGGAAAGTGAAATGAGCTCAATCTTCACTGATACACCGACAGAGACAAAACCGCTCAACGGTGACTTTTTACACCTATATGGTGTATTCGAAGAAAAACTTAAGGCAGCCCATGATGCGCTGGGTAAAGCAACTGCGGCCTGGGAAGAAACCCCTACCGATCCGAAGCTTACGCTGAAAATGCAGGCTGCCCAGGGTGACCTGGGCAACATTACCCGCGGGGTGGGTAGCCTGATCAGTGCGCTGGTCGCCCTGCAAAGCGAAGCGACTCAGAAGATTAAATAACATGGCGCAAATTCAACTTTTCGCCCTGCCGGACATGGCTGGCGCACTCAACCATGATGTCGAAGTCTCACTGGACCAACGGATGATTGCCGCCATGAGTCAGATGATTACGGAGAATCAACAATTGCGCACAGCAGGCACTACAGCGATGGATAACGCGGTGACCAACAATTCGCCTGGCGAGATGCTGAAATCTCTGGCCCTGCTAGGCGATCATAAAATTCACACCGAGACGCTACTGGCCTTCGCGCGTGAAGTGAACCGAGGGATTGAAACGCTGGTTAAAGCCTGATGAAACTGTTTGCTACGGGTAAAGTCTGCCTTTTGGCCTTGCTGATGTTACTGCTCACCGGTTGTCGCGATGAGGTGTTGAGTGGATTAAGCGAGCGCCAGGCGAATGAGGTCATTGCATTACTGGATCGTTACCAGATCCCGGCGACCAAAGTGCACGGAGAGAAAAAAATGTTTAATGTGCTGGTCGATCAGCAGCACATGAAGCAGGCGATTGCCGTGATTGCCGACTATCGCCTCCCTTCACACGATGACGTTGAGATCGACCGTTTTTTCCCCACCGATGCGTTAGTCGCTTCGCCACGGGCCGAGAAGGCGCGCCTGATCTCCGCGATTGAGCAAAAGTTGCAGCAATCGCTACTCAGGTTGGATGAAGCGGTGGAGGTACGGGTGCATATCACCTATCCGCTGGAGGATGAGACGCGCCTGGCCCATCCGTCAGATAAACGTATTTCGGTACTGATGCTCCATCGCCCCCTGGATGACGCCACCATCTTCGCCAATAAGATTCGTTTATTTATTTTGAACAGCTTTCCTGACGTCAAGCTGGAGGACATTACCGTGGTGCTGTTCGCGAAACAGGAGCCGCCACATCCCTCTGCGCACCCGGCGGAACCCTCTGGCACCAGTGCCATCATCATGATTGGCGTGGGGATGCTACTCATGACGGGCTTGCTAATTATCGCGAGGATTTGGCTACACAGACGGAGGGCAATCCGTGCAAACCAGATTGCATAAGCAACTATGTCAGCTGGGGGATATCAGCAGCTGGTTGCACCCGATGCGTCGACCTCAGGAGTACGCCGGACTGAACCGGCTACAGCAAAATCGGCTGTTGAGTTTACACCATCAGTTCAGGCTACCTGACCCTGATGCGCTCACCAGCGCCCCCGGCAGCGATCTCATCGCCTGCTGGGGGCAACTCCCCCGGCTGAGCCTGCTGGCGGGCAGCCTGGGCCTGATCGGCGCAGTACATACGCAACGTTTGCAGTCGTTGTATCAGGTCAGTGACCTCAGCTATATCACCGCCTTGTCCCTACAATGCTTCCCCATCCTGGCCACGGATGTCGGAACGTCGTTAAACGAAGCGCTATTGTGTGAACGTGGCTGGCTGGCGCTCTGCCAGGCGTTTAACGCATCTACTGAAATGACACAGGCTGGCAGACTGGCGCTGCCACCCCTTTCCTGCGACACGCGAGTACCGCTGACGGTATCGCTGCGTGTCTGCCTGACACTTAACAAACTTTTGCATTACGTTCAGGAAATAAGGCTATGAGCAGCATTGAACTGTTTTCAGCTTATGCCCTGCTCTCATCATCTGCGGTGACCTCATCATCACTGGATACGATGATGATACAGCGTCTGTCATCCCAACCGAGCGGTCAGGTTTTTCAGGAAAACGAAGAGACGCCAGCCCCCACCGTGAATGCCAAAGAAAAATTTTTGCAACGTTACGCGCAGGCTATCGCCGCCAGGGACTTTATCCTCGCCTACGACAAAGACCCGCAGAAGATGTGTAAGCAATTCGCCGCAGATCTCGCCCTGCTCTACAAATTGATGTTACCGGCCGAGGAGGATAAAGAAATTTTGCAACCTCCGTCGATATCAGAAATGGAAGACTGGTTGATTGCGTTGGTGCCTACGCCGGATGAAGAGGACGCCAGCGAAAAAGATCCTGTAGAACCGACCGATGAACAGAACTTTCTGTCGCTGGCATTCAACAATTTCCAGCTGATGTACAAAAAGAACTGGCAAAATATCTTCGATAAGCTGAAGGAGGAACGAGGCAAACCCCTGGCGGTGGACTGGGAGCAAGGGTTAGCCCAACCGAACTGGCCCTTTAGTGATGCCGAATATACCCCGACGGCTACCAGCAGCAAAAACTGAGTCATCCGTTATTCAGGACACAAGCGAATAAAACTCTGAGACCCTGCGCAATTTACACCCCCCTTCATAAGATTGCTGAAAAAATCATGGAAAAATTATTACCACGTTTTATTTACGGGATAAATAATAAATAAAATAACAAAAGAGGTCATCATGATGTGTGATTTATTATCTCCCCGCAGAAATAAACGCGCACTTCCGCGCACTATACTGACATCAGGATTGTTTTTTACAGGGATCAGTGCCAGTTATGCGGCGCTTTTCCCGGTGGAAAGCTTTCCATTACCCGGTAAAAGTACCTTCCTGTATCAGGGTGATGATCAGTTAATTTATGCTGTGTATCATAAGACTGACGGGTGCTCTGATGCTGTTGATGAATGCTCCAGCTATGCGGTCATTGAAAATCATGCCGTTAAGCGGTATGAACATTGGATTGCAGACAGCCTCAATGGCATGGCGCGTCTGGACAGCAGATTTCGTTTTGTGACCAACGGACCTGAAAATGAATTATATATTTCCAGCGACAGACGGATATATAGACTCAATGCCGATCCCGGAAAAGAAATTACCCCCATATTCATCATGCCAGAGAAAATTGGCATTTATAATTACAAAACAGATAAAATCAACACTTTTTTATTCAACAAAGATTTCACCCGATTATATACCGGCATAGTTCTGCGCAACAGTAATTATAATGCTGTAGCTGCCTGGGAGATTGATAGCAAAAATGGGGAAGTGCAGTCTGAATATCTCTGGAATGATAATCGTGGTTCTGCTGAACCTCATGCAATTTATAACCCTGACAAACAAGAGTTAATCTATCAGAGCAACGTGTCGAATTATGGTGGTTATAGCCTCTCGGCCATTGAAGGCGATTATCAATACCATGCCGGACAATGGTTTACCAGCGGCGCGGCGGTCATTGACGAAAATAATATGCTCTATGGGCTGAATGCGTATCAGTGCAAAATCAATAAAATCAAGTTGCAAGGTGCCACCAGCGATCAACCTGGCTGGGGAGTTACCGCTGATGGTTGCACTAACAGCGGGTTCTGGCACCATCCCCATACCCATATCAAATTGGGTAGCGAGGACAGCAACCTGCTGTATGCCAGTTATGAAAATGCGGTGTACGCCATAAACCGCGATACCGGATCCATACGATTCACCGTCCCGGCGCCAGAAGGGACAAAATTTATTCATCAGACAACGTTCGATGCCAGAACCGGATGGGGCTATCGCACTTTCAGTGGCGAAGATGGCAGCGGTGTCCTGGCTTTCTCGCCTGACGGGCAAAACACTAAAATTATGCTGTATCGCTGGGGTATCGACAGCGCGCCAATGATTCAGGGCAACTCACTGTACGTAGCAACGAGTAGTACCCTCTATCGCTATACACTGGATGGCCAGGAGATTGCTGGCTGGAAACAAGCCCGACAGATCGGTCAGGATGTACTGGAGGATAATAAAGATGACAAATTCATTTCCTTAGCCTGGGTCGTGAAAGAAAACGGTATCGAAATCGAACGTGGCTCCATTCCAGTCAGTCCGCGTGATTCTGTCGACAAGAAGGTCTCTCCGTATCAATGGCCATTGCAATTGGCAACCGCCATCAACGAGCGTTCTCTGTACCTGAAAGCCGGTGAACAACAAGATGATAAATTTATTCCGCTTGCCAGCAAATATCGCAATTTTATTTTCATTCCACAGGGCAGCAATATGAGTGTGGAACTAATACCCACTTTTTATGACTTTGCAGATTGTTCAACCGGATGCAACAGCGGCGTTATTCACTATTGGGGAATTAACCCCACCGGCAGCTATATCTGTTCGTTCAAAGACCTCGCGCCAAACTCTAAAATAAAAGTGACCGCGACTCCGCCCTTTGGACAGGCAGAAACCAAAATCTTCGAAGCTGGACAGAATACAGGTCGTTATAGCTGGCCTAAATTTCTGAGTGATTTTATCAATAACCAGTTCGGAAACTATGCGTTCAGGGCCGGAGAAAAGCTGGATGCGAAGAGAGATGTACAAATGAGGACGGTGTATAGCGGCTATCGCAACCGTCTGTGGCTATCGGGCAACAGTCGTATTACCATCGAACTGCCAGAAGCTGTAGGCAAAGTCGCAGATGACTGCGATGAAGACTCAATGGCGAAATAATGTAAGTTAATACGCCAGGTTTACACCGGGTTGGTATGTTGCGCTTACACCCTTCATCGGAAATAAGTGCAACACCCAACCCACACAACTACTTTTCAGGTCCCGATAAATCGTCCTCACTAACGCCTGTCAGTGCGATAATGGTTTCACGATCATAGCCTTTCTTCTCCATTGCCTTAGCGATATCAACCCTGGCCTGCTGCACACCTTTGTAATAACCTAACTCTTCCAGTTGCTCTGCAATACCTCGCGCAATCTTTTCTAAGTTTGCCACCCCTTTCCTCCCTTTGTTATATCGCTGGCGGTCCATTATTTCACTATTAAAACCGCGTAAACTCAGTATCGTTCTTTTTTGTTATGTCAAAAAAACAACAGGGTTTGATAAATTGCTGACCATCTTCTTGTGGATGTACGGCATTATGATTACCTTCGACAAAAACAACGTCATGATCAGGAACATGACTTTTTATCACGCGAATCGTATCAACCACGCTCATATTGTATTTTTTGGCAAATGCAATCGCATTATTGACTTTGACAACAACATCTGGTGTGCTGTTTGTCAGGCATTTTATCTCACCATAAGATCTGATGGATTCTCTGGTGTCGCTCACTATAAGCGTATCAATATCAATGTTAAATCCCTTGCGCGCCATATAGGTCAGCATTTCATGTGTGTTGAGTTTTTTCGTGCAACATTTATCATAAGAATGTTTGAATTTAGACACCCAGTCATTATTAATTCGATCGCTACCCCATGAATATTTCCCCTGTCCCGCCAGGGAAAATATCCCCCTACCTGATTTAGCAGAGAGTAATCGTTGGGTTTGCCAGTCGTCACAGCCGTTCATTTGCATGATCTTACTGACGGATAAAGCTCCCCTGGTGATGTTAGAGATTTTCTCCTCTAGCCTTTGCTCAACTCGGGTCAATAAGCGAATAATTTTCGCCTTATCGCCTTCCTGCCGGACGGTAATTCTATCGCCCTCAATCCCTTTTTTAAGAGAACACACAATAGCTCTCTGAAACTTCAGACTATAACCACTTTTCCTGACATATTTCGGCTTTAGGAAATTAAGAGAGAGTTTGACATTAGTTATGTATTTTACGAACTTCCTGGCGCCTTCTTTTGATACTTGATCACCTATAAGAAGATCAATGTAGTCTGAGGCAGAACCCTGGTGTGGACCTGTGATTATCATTGCCTTCCCCTCTGAGACATGGTTGTTAATCTGAAATCAGACTTCCATCTTTGTCATCGCAGAATGTCTTGTCGAGCGGCTTTCATGAATTTTTCATGGCATGTTTATCTTAATGCAGCCAGGCTAGTTAACGAGATAAATAACGAGATCGCGCAAATAAATATTAACCTGGAAACACCATATACAGAGGGAGAAAAACTCTAATAATCATTCACTAGCTTTAAATTTTTATTACCAGCTCAACTAACTCACGTAATTAACATAAAATGCCGCAGTATATATGATCGATTTTCATTAATTGTATTTAGAAAAAATCAGGCAACAGCTTCATGTTTTTTTCATAGCTATGGAGGAAAAGAATGATCCCGGATGCAGCCAATCCCCTATCTTCACCAGAATTTATTCACCCTGGCGGTTCAGGCAGCGAGGCAAAAAAAGCCACTTTGGTACCCTGGCTGGTTCGGAATACATGCAGTTTTATCAAGTCATGGTTTATCACTCCTCCTCCGCTACCCGCTGACGCGGCATTAGCAGACTACAAAAACATGACAAAAGGTATACCGGGTGCAAGATCGTTCAACAGTGAAACCGGGTTACTCGTCCATATTCAGGCGAAGCTGCTTAATTTTGAACAACAGACCTCTGCCATCGCTTCACAGCCAGGCACGCCTTCCCCCCTGTGCTGGCTACGTATCAAACAGGATTTTTTAACGTTTTTGCATGAAAAGTGCAGTGGTCAGCATTTACTGCCCGCGCAGCCGTTAGTTAGCGAACAACAGTTACAGCTGCTGGTGCAGACAATCTTTCCTGAAATCACTGATAAGGAAGTCCTGGCGCTGCTGACTTCCCGTTATCGCCATCTTCATAATCTGTTGTTGCGGGAGATATATCAGGTAATGGCCCGACCCGCACTGGAGCTGGCGCCCGCGGCAGGCATCCATTTGCTCAGCCAATGCCTGGCATTTCAATACCCCCTTATCGCGCTGGCTATTCAGGGGATTAACGCGATACGCCTTGCACCACGGCAAGGTATAAAACCGGGTTTGCATCTGGTTGATCAATGGGCCTGCATGCCGTTGCTGGGCCGTGGCACCCTCGATTCCGCAGGTTATCGGCCGGTTACTTTAGCTGGCGTCATCGCGCAGTGTCATGACATCGTCAGCGATGCCATCGCGCCGGGCATGCCATCTCCCGCCATACCGCATGAAGACAAAGCTATCCCCATGTTTAACTTCACCCTGAAGTTGCATGCTAACTCCGCGCTTAACTATCAAACGGCCCCTCTTCCGCTCCAACTTGCCGCAAACAGTTGTGCTGAATTTCTCAACACAGATACGCACCAACCTTTCTGTCCGGCGAACGTTACCCGCAACGCCGCCGAAACTTCAGAAGCCTTGCACGGACCTGGCGTAGTGACATTTACGCGTTTCACGGGGAGCAACAACCGGCAGTTGCTCCAGCAAGGCGTGTGGGTGGTCACCGACGACGTCACCATGCAGATCTTCGGCAGCCATATTTCGCCCATGCAAAGCCCAGTGCTGATTCAACATCGACACCTGGAAATCCACCGAGAACAGCATTCCTCTCAACAGGCCACCCAATTAATTTGTCCTGCCCCTTTCTGGTCAGCCGATCCCCCTCTGTCTGCCGCCTCCTTGCCCGCTGGCAGCCTGAACACTGAACCAAATTGGCACGGTTTTCTTTCTGCTGCTCACGCGCTGGAATCCACCACCGCTTTTGAGGGGGAATGGTGGGACAGAGGAAAACGCGGATTTGGCTTCGGCGTAAAGTTCGAACTGGAAGAAGCCGCCTCCTCGTCATCCACCACCCACGCTCCCATCCCCTGGCCTGGCTGGATTGAGACCGATGCCAACGCACCAGCCTGCCTCGAGATGCCCGCACAACTCGAAACCGCAGGCTTACGCGATATGATCAATCAACTCAGCCAACGAATTGAGACGCTGCCGACGCAGCAACTGAAAAGCATGCTGGAAGAATTTGTCGGTCCAATCGCTGGGGATAGCCGATTTAAGACCACGCTTCTCGCCGCCTGCGATCGCCTGGTTTCATGGGATGTTCAACATGAGCGAATGCATATTGATCCCGAACAGGCTGCCAATTTTATTGCTGGCCTGCCTGATATCTCCGCATTCAGACAATACCCGGAATCGATCGATGCCTTTGTCCGTTCGCCTCGCGCTACAGGCGCACTGGCTTATCGTCTGTTGCTGGCGCTGGATCATGCTCTGGACGCCACGGGTCGCCCACTGCTCAGCATCCAACAACTGTTTCTTCAGCGCATTAAGCCCACTACCACTTACGGAGAACTCGCGGCGTTGCTGGTAGAAACGGATCGCCTTTTTATCCAGCGGATACGTCCGGCCCTTGAGAGGTATGCACAGCAGGCCGGCAATAATCTGGAAGCAAAGCTCCGCTTTCTGGTGCTGCCAATGTTGCGGCAGCAATATCCGATGCTGAAATTGTCCGACCACCCGGACCTCAGCAGTGAACCTTGCCTCTCCGCCACCGGTTTTCAGCGTGCAGCGGCAGCGCATGAAATTCAGGACCCGGAAATTCTTGCGGCCGCCAGTGGCGAAGCCCTGCGCACCTTTGGTCTTCAGTTGATCTTCAGGCGTGCACCGGATGCATTGCAGGCCGAATTTGCCGCCACAGATGCACTGATTTTTAATCCCAGGTACAGTTTCAAACATTATCTGGCCGAGACACAGCAACAGGCGAAACGGCTCGATCAATACCTTCAGCATGCGTTCCGACTGCGTCAACTGCTCAACCAACCCGTGAAAAACGCCACCGAAATCACGCAACGTTACAATCAATTGCGGGAATCCATTCACGCCTGGTATCAGCCTGTACTGGAAAATCTGTCCGCTGACGATGAGGCGTTTTTTCAGCAACAATTCCTGACGTCACAAGGTGTCAGCATCTATCTGGTGCATCTGCAACAAACCACCGGGAACAAAACCGAAACGTCCTGCGTCGGCTGTTATCTCACTGCCAGTCACGATATCGAGTCGCGTACTTTGTTTATTACGCCTTTTGCCCAGTTGAACAAACTGGGCCAGCCCGACAGCTTTGATGCCAGCAATGAATTCAGCAACCGTCTTCAGACACAGGCACTGCTTAATGATGCGGGCAAAGTCGACATGTTGACCCGCATCTATCAGCCAGCGTTACGCAATAAAGCCAACATGCGTTTCCTGATCGATAAAGGGGTGATGATTAAGTCCGGCAACGCTAACGGCGGCTGGCCGTTTTGCGCCGCCGCCATCGCTCGCCAGATTAGCGAATGCCAATTTCCTGACATCACACAACCGACAAGCCAGGTCGCACCCACCAGCATGCCTTCGCCTGATTTACTGGGATTGTTGTTTGACTTAAACCCGTTAACCGTATGCTACGACGCGGTCAAATCCGTGATTCAGTTGCAATCGGTGAAAAACATCGTGCTACATCTTCTCGACTGTGGGTTGAGCGCTATCCCGGAAGAGGAGGCGGTGAGTGACATAGAAAAGGTGGGGAAATTTGCTTTGCGCTCGGTATACCATTATTTGGCAGACAGCGTTCGCGACCATCCCGACACCTCTACGGTATTTCCCCTGAATATCAAATTGGCGGAAGCAGGCATGGTCGATGATAGCCTGATTGGCGAAAAACTCTGCCGTTGCCCCGCTTTTAACGCAACCTTTGGTAAGGAGTTGCTACGGCGTTCTCTGCCAGTCAACGACCTGCCCAGGGGATATACGCTTACTGGCGTGATTTGGGATGAATTCAGCGATCGCATCCATTGCAATGTCACCACCCCTGATGGCACCAAAGATTATCAGTTGGATCGGTTTAGTCAGCATCTGTTGCCGCAACCCGAGACGCAACCTGCGACCGGGTTGACTATCCCGGTCGCAGAATTCCTGAATGCACTCAAGAATCAGCAGTTGCCGATGTTATTCAGCAACTTATCTCCCCTCTCAGCGATCCCGATTAGATTAAATGCTGTCGAAGCGGAAAATCCGGATCAGGATATCGTTTATAACCATCTTGACCACGCCAGCTTTCCTCCCGAATGGCGCTATCAGCGTAGCTGGATAAAAACGGCACCATACACGCAATTGATCGTGGAGTTTAAAAATGCCGCTGGCGCAGCGGTGTATGTTCAACTGAACCATGCCGGGCAGTGGCGTGACTGGCTTCCTCCCACCTCACTGCGGCGTGAAAATCGCGATCCTGTCACGCGACGACCGCTGTTCTTCGATGCGCTTACCCCCTCTTCCATCGGTTATCACGTTCTGGCGGCCACACTCTCTGCGCAACGGAGCGATGCGGCGAAGGAAGTTACTGACCAACTGCTGGCCATCCCTCATCCACAGCTATTAAACAAGATCTACGTAAAGGGGCTTTTCCACTATATTGCGTCTAACCTGCACCATACCTTTGAATCCTTTGGCGTTCCTGCACCTAAAAAATGGGTGGAGGAATTAAGTACCTGGCGAGAACCATTAACGGACGGAATAGTAAAAAACCTGGAGGACACGTTTAATAATTATAAATTGGTCCATTATCTGAAAGGGAACGAAGAGATTGATAAATTCGTTCTTGATATGATGCATGTGCTCTCTGAACGCAAAAAGTATGCCGCACGATATAATGATTTCCTGCTCAAATACCATAAATATGCCAGGGCATTAAAAAATCTTAAACAGGTGATCGAAACGGAACATTCAGCCGTAAAATCCTTTTTGATGAAAATAAAGAAAGCACTCCATCCGAATCCATCACCCTTTATTCTTAAGAGTTATAACGAAGAGCACTTACTCAGGAAGTATCCACTGGAGGCAGAAATTATTCGGAAAGCCCTCGGTGAAGTTCATCACACTGCCGGCGTGATCAGTGCCATGCTTGACCCGGTTGATAATCCAACGGGGATGTTGGATTTTCTGAAATCGTTTCTGGGAAAAAGCAGGCTGGACAGCACGCTGGTGGCAACTTTTCAGACGCATCTCATCAATATACTGCAAATTGCGGAAACGTTATCTGTGAACGACTTCTATCTGGTAGAGGATCGATTTCTCAATGATGGACGCATACCCGCTACCTGCGCCAGGCTGCCATTAGAGAAAAGTTTGCTTGGCAGCAGTGTCGTGGGTTACGTCTCCAGTGATGACAACTATAAAAGAATATATCTGATGAAATATGCCGTAGAGCAACTGCCAATCAAAGAACTGGCGAACGTCATTCGCCACGAAGGAAGTCATGTCGCCATGAGTGCGGTGGGGGATGAGTATATCGGCTCGGAAGTGTATCTTGACGCACCTCATCCGATTAAAAAACTCACGCTACACGGGATGTCCGTGTTGGGGAAAAAATTGCTGTCTGACAGTCGACTCTTTCAAAACTACGTGCTGAATGATGAACATTTTCTTGACGCATTTCTGACCCACTTTCATGACTATACCCATGATCCAATTATGAAAGCGAAAATTGACCACTTCAGAAATCGATTTTTACCGACAACACGCACGGTCAGCAATAATAAAAGTCAGGAAGACATGGCCGAAAAATATGCTTTACTCACCCCGGTGGTGGATAGTGCATTCAATAATCCGGCATATATGATGCAATTTATCCTGCGTAATGCCGACTGGGTCCTGAGCTTATTGGGATGGATGTTAGATTATGCCAGGAAAAAGACACATTTACGTGTCCAGCATGGACACAAACGACAGGTAAGATCGGCTGGTCATAAGCTCACACATTCCCGCCTGCGTACGGTACGTAAACGCGAGACAACGGCAAATACACCAAAGACGCCTCCTGCGTTTTACAACAAACTGGGGGGTGCTAATTCAACTACGGATCAGGCCAACAGTCTGTTTATTCAACTGTTGACGATACTGATCAGGAATAAGCCAGTGGTGACGTAATCGTGTTTCTCGGGCACGAGTTGGAAGTAGCCGATAGTCTTCGTGACATGCGGGGCAGACATATACCCAATAGCAACGTTGCTGGCGCTGGATTACAATGATGATCTCTCAAAAATTGTGTCCTGTATCTGCTGCGCTATGGCGGAGGGAGCATGTGGAATAGCTTCATTCCTGACTGAGGATCGTCCCATCAAAAAAACGCTGCTGTACTGGGCAGGTTTTGCGGCACTTTACACCGTGCTGGCACTGTTCAGTTTTCAAAACCGCGACCCGTGGAGTTTCTCCTCGACGGTGTGGTTTCCGGCAGGTCTGCTGCTGGCAGCGCTGTGGTTATCGCCCCGGCGCGACTGGCCAATGTGGCTAATCACCGCCGGGCTACTGCACGCATTGTGCGGTGTGTATACCGGACGTCCTCCTTTACTCGCCGGGATTTTTGCCGCTTTTGATATCGTGGTGTTTCCGCTTTGTGTCCTGCTGCTGCGCCAGTTGCCACAGCTACGCTGGCAACAGCCGGTCATTCAGGTGCTGTGCCAGGTCGGGATCGTGGCAGTGTGCCTGAGCCTCGGCAGCATCTTGCTCAGTTGCTGTTTATTGCTGGCAGGCTATGCCGTCGCTCCGCAGCATTTTCTCTCCTGGACGTTGGCCGCGCTCACGGCGGCGCTGTCTATCCTCCATTTTCTGCATAGCAAAGAGAGTACCTTCTCACCCAGCCGCTGGCACAGCATCCCGGCTCTCGCCAGCAACCTTGGTCTGATGTTACTGCTGGCAGCCACCAATAACGGCCCGTGGCTGGGGCTGAATCCATTGTGGCTTCAGTTCAGCGCCCTGCTGTTAAGCGTTTTTATTCTTTCCACTCGCCAGGTGGGTCTGCTTCTGCTTTTGCAATACGCCATCATGACCACCGCCGCGTCATTCGACCATTCGGCACAGGCAACGGTACTGACGGTATGGCAGGTACAGTGGTATCTGATTTTTTCAGCGATTCTTTCCGGTTGCCTCAGTGAATTCGTCGATGCCCACCGACAAATGGTGGCACGCAGAGAAAGCGAACAGCAAATTATTGCCCGCCTGGCGGATACGGCCTCCAGCCTGATATTTACGCTGGACCTGGCCGCAGGCGAAATTGAGTGGCGCGGAACGCCTGCGGGGTTTTTCCCCGATGAAACCCTTTCGGTAAGCACGCTGGAATTACTGAATGCTCATTGCTCTCCCCCGTTTATCCATGAGGTGATTGAATGGTATGCCGACACCGCCCGCATCCAGTTTAGCCAGCCAGTATGGGTGCAGCGGCTCAACGGCGAGCGGGTGCATTGTGTGCTGATGTTGCAGCGTATCGCCGGACAGCCGTCACTCATTGGCGGGCTGACCCTGTCAGGGGCGCAATAGCGACAGAGTCATCATTCCTCACATTGCAGGCATTTACTGCCCCGCTCGCCATCAGGTAAATTATTCTTTGCCTGGCTGCTTTATCAGGAAATGCATCAAAAAGATCACTACAGGGAGAGGTAATGAAGATGAAACATCAGGGTAGAAAGTGGGTCTGGGGAGTGCTGGCGCTGTTGGCATCCTGTTCATGGAGTGCCAGTGCCGCGTCGGTTGGCGGGCTGGTAGGCCAACGTCTGTCAATGATGAAAGACGTCGCCGCCTGGAAAGCCGCCAATCATAAACCCGTGGAGGATTTGCCGCAGGAACAACGCGTACTGGACAGTTCGCTGGCAGAAGCACGTAAACTCGGCCTGTCTCCGGACTCAGTCGCGCCATTTATTCAGGCGCAAATGGATGTCGCGAAGGCGATTCAGTACCGCTATCGCGCCGACTGGCTATCAGACACACACCGTCCAACCCCGCCGCGCTCGCTGGATGAAACCCGCAGCCAACTTAACAGCATCAGCAGTGAAATCCTGCGTCAGCTCTCGCGCGATCTGCGGGTTGACCCTAAAGCGGGCGGCAAAGCATGTAGCGCGTTGCAGTCACTCCGCCTGCATAATTTGACCAATGATGACAAACGCTATCTGTGCCAGACATTACGCCAGGTAAAACGGACCCGGCATTAGCAATAAAAAAGCGTCAACAGCAGAGCCGTTGACGCTTTGTTCACGCATGAAAACTTACTTCACCAGTTGCCACAAACTATGTGCCACGCCCGGTGCCCAGTCGCTCTGTGATTTGTTGTCGTTCAGACACTTATACGTCTGGCCGTTATGCGTCACCGTATCACCTGCGAAATACTGATGACCCACCACCCAGGCGCTGCCTTGTGGGGTTTCAGTACCTGGCTCATCGCCGCCCGGTTGCTGCGGGATACTGTCTTTGACTTCCACCTGGATATCTTTCGACACGCTACCAAAATCGTTTGTTGCTGTCAGACGGTAGGTCGCGGTACCGGTATGGTCACCCTTAACCCAGGCGCGTGGTGCGGTGATATTCGGACCTTCCAGTCTGCGAGTGGTAGGCGCTGCATGTTTCTCCTGCAACTGGAATTTGTCGAAACCTTCCACCACTTCCCAAATGTAGTTGTTGGCATACTGGGTGTTGGATGCATCCATCGCATAAGCCGCGTTGGCGCTGTTCTTCTCCACCACGATTTTGTTCTGTGCAAAATGGATGACCGGTTTATGCTGCTGTTCCTGGGAACCATCATCATCACCACCACCGATGTTACTCCCGCTGAACTCAACATCAGCTATGTTATAGAACGCCGCGCTGGTGTCATTGACCGTCCAGACGGCCAGAATCGCCTGATATCCTTCGCGGGCCGGAACATTACAGGTATGGCTGTCAGTCTGCCCCGGACGCTCTCCATTACGGCTAACGGTACAGAATGGCGTGGATTCAAAAGAGGCGCGCGACAGTGCCTGATTTGGGTTCCAGTTATTTTTGGTGATGAAATATTCGTATTTCGTGGTCGGATGCGGTGAAGTAAAGTACCAGGTAAACTGATGCTCACCAGCAGACATCGGGGTCTTATTCCAGCGCGTTTCGCTTTGCGCATCCAATTCAGGACCACGCACACTGTTAGCGCTGGCAATCATACCATCAAGTAGTTCACCCAGAGGATAACCCTTGCCTCTTTCCAGACTTTGCGGCTCATACTGAATATCCCCGCAGCCGGTGTTCATCTTTTCAGTGGGATAGTTTTTATCATGAGTTTCCTTGATCTTATTACACAATACCGCACGCGCCGGTGGGTCCAGTAAGTAACCATGTGACCAGGCCGCACCACTGACCAACAGGGTTGTAACAGCAAATGCCAGTTTGTTAAGTTTCATATTTATTGCTCATCAATATTAAGTTGAAATGAATGCAATCCCACGATTCTGCGGTGAAGCTGTAAGAAAACGTGTTAATTGGTGATTCATTATGAATTCGGCATGGAATATAGATACCCTGGTCACCTGGCGGAATAAGGTTTTTCTCTTCTACAGCGGGAATAGCAGAATAATTAAACTAAAAAACCATTATCTCGTGTAGAAATCGCAACTTCTCGCTCGGGATAAGAAGTTACTCATTCAACCGGGCTGCGTTATTCAGCAAAATCACGGGAAAATTCTATTACCTGACAATCAGGTTTTATTCTTCGCGCGAGAATCGACGAGAACAGTTATGAAATTCAATAAATCCGCTATGACCCTGGTCGGCTTACTGGTGAGCGGTGTGGCATATTCGCAAGGTTATGTGGTGGACCCACCTTCGCGGGCGGCTATGTGCAAGCAGGGCAAAAATAACCAATGTGATAACGAAGCGATGTATATCGCGGATCGGGTCATCAACTCAACCGCATTCAGCGATGATTTTCCTGATGATGGCAGACTGGCCAGCGGTGGCCTGTTACAGTTTTCATCATTAAATAGCGAACGCGCCACCCGCTGGGAAAAGAATTCGCTGGAAAAAGGCAACGTTGATATTAGCTGGCAATTCACCGCGCCTTCCCGTGTGTCAAGTTATAAATATTATCTCACCAAACCAGACTGGCAAAAAAGGCTGGATAAGGCCAACCATCTGACGCGCGACAGTTTTGCCAGCAAACCTTTTTGCACCCAGCGTGGCAGTGATGAAAGCGTACAGGGACTGGTCACCCATCGTTGCCAATTACCCGACAGTCAGGGCTATCAATTAATTTATGCCGTGGCGGAAATGGAATCCGCTGCCAGCGGCAGCCACGAGCGTATTTATAACGTGGTTGATGTCGATATTGATCACATCAAAATTGGTCGTCCCACACCAGTTAATAGCGAATGGACCAAAGAGATCGCGACAATCGACCAACTGGTCAACGGCGAGCCGATGATAGCCCCGCAGGGTAAAACCATTAACGTGCATTTTTTAAGCAATGAAGCGGATAAAACGGCGCGTGATTTACATGTATCTTTACCTGCCGGGGAAGAGAGCGCGTGGAGTTATTATGTGGCAGAAATGATCAACGGCACATATACCCGTATCCGCGCCGGGGCAATGCATGACGACGGGAATGTTTATCCCGAAAAAGACCGAATAAACAGCATATACGTTAAGGCGAACAACCCCATTACTCATGCCGAAATTTCGTTTCGTTGATGGGGGAAATGTTTATAGAGCGGCGCGACAAATCGCACCGCTACGACAGGCGCTATTTATTAATCTGGCAATCTATTTTTTCAGCACGACAAAACATCGAATCCTGACCATTTCCTGCCTCACATTTTTTCTGCACCGTCAGACGCGTTTCCAGCTCGGTGCGACCGAAGGCAGAATATTCCGTGCCAAAAGTTTTCACTTTACAGAAATATTGACGTTCAATGGCGGCACCGACGGGTTTGCCGTAACCGGGCCGTTGATGACCAACATAAATATTCACGTCGGGCGCGGAAGGAAGCGGGCGTTCACTACGTTCGTCTTCGCGACGGGTGTCACGTCCCTGCATATAACCGTCCCGATAAGCCTGCTGCATCGCGTTACGGCTATTTTCCGGGCAGAAATTAATATAGTCGCTGTCCATAGGCCCCCCTGCTGCGCCATCGTTCATTCCGCGGGTAAAACTGGTGTTGGCATTGCAGGAGCGGGAATCCACCAGGTCTGAAGACTGAAGAGTACAGCCGGATAACATCACTAAAGTTGCAGCCGTTAAAATAACGCGTTGTAACGCATCAAATTTCATAAAATATTCTCACCATCATTGAAAAAACGTCACCGGGCATGAAGCCACCCGCCATAACATCGTCGTATTTATTCCTTTTATGACACCCGCTTTCCATCAGTCGGGTTCGAAAAAACAGTCCTCCCTTATTTGTCATACCTGTTCACGCCGGTTGAGCAGTATTTTTGCAATCTGGTTCTCTTTACCCTGGTTCCCGTTTGCCTTACGGCACAACGCTCTCTCAGCAATAAAGGAACCCTATGATGATCTCTCATTCTCCTGAACAACCGGACCTGCTGTTGCAATTGCAGCAACAAATGGCCGAATTTGGTATCTCCTCGGTGTTCGATGTGGTGAATAAAAGCTGTGCGCAGCTTATTCACGACTATCAGGACCGCTTTTCTCCGGAAACCATCGCGACGTTTTACCAGGCGGCCCAGAGCCGCGCCAGCCAGATCACGCGTCACTATCTGAATCACCACGCCAGCGGCGCATTTGCCCTCTCGCCCCTGGCGCGCAGTATCAAACGTGCGACCTGGCCAGAGTTGTTCCCTGAAGATATCAACGCCTTCTGCCCACCGGACAGCATCGAATCTGTCGATTCACCGGTCGCCTATCTTAATAACCTGTATCGCCTTGCGCTCGATATTGAATCTCGCGCCGGAGGTGAGGTGCAGACCCTGGCACAGCGCCGCCCCGATATCGCCAGCCTGCTGATTGACGCCGACAGCGCCTACACCGCGCTGCCCACCCAGCAACTGGTAAACGAAATCCTGCAACAGAAACTCCAGACAGACAGCGATCAGTCGCTGACACAGAGGCTGGCTCGTCACCGCTATCCCTTTATCCTGCCATTGGACAGCGCCGCCAGCACCACCCACCTCGGTTTGCAGGCACTGAACACCCGCTGGGATGAAGTGGTGCTGGAAAATATGCTCCAGCCTGCGTTTCTCGCGCCTCCCGCCGATCCCGACGCCACCCGGCAACTCCGCCAGTCACAACGCGCCAGTCTGGTGCTGGCTCCGGAGCTGATGGCGTTGTGTCGGGAACAGCCGGTTTGGTACTCCGCCGTGCTATGTAATCAGCATGACATCAAAGCCAGCAACGGCGAGCCGCTGGATCTGCTGACCTTAAACGGCCCGGATATTAGCTACCTGCAACCCTGGTTGCCTGGACAGGCGACCGCCAGCGACTACAGCCGCGCGTTTGTTGTTCCGCCACAGGATCATGTGGTGTGCGATCCACCCGCCACGGCGGTGACGATGGCGGTTGACGATGATTTAACTAAATCAAGCAAGTTTTCCCTTGTCTGTCAGCCGCTGGTGGGGAGCAGCGAACCACTCACGGTCACCCTTACCGGGCACAGCGTTGAGATCAATACCACGACCACCCTGTTACGCCCGGTGCATGTGGCGACCGCGCATAAAGGTGAACCGCACCCACGTCAGCTGCGCCTGCGGCTGGATACCGCCAGCCTCGGAACCCTGGATGCCAATGCCGCCTGGCTTGGCGAACTGCGCATCTGCGCGCGAGAATATTATTCGCAGCAGGATATGACTGAGTTTCGCTATGCGGTGGTTATCCAGGGCAGCAACAATCGCGCCACGCAGCAACTGGCTCGCCTGTATGCCAACACCCACTACGGTCAGACACTGTATGATCAGGTGGTGGCGGCTCCGCTGCTGCAACTGCCGCTCACAACGGTGCTGGAAAGCTGCCAGCTCACGCGCAGCGAACTGGAAAAACAGCTGTGCCTACAGGATGCGGTGCCTGCCGTGTCTGACGCCTGCCCTGCCATCCCCCCCACCAGCTGGCAGTATGGTGCCGCCTGGCTGCACGGTAGCCACGGCCCGGCGATTACGCTCGATGATGACTATCTGACCGGACCGGCGGCAATGCTCAACCGGCTTCACGTTTTCCTGCGTCTGCAACAGGCGCTGGGACTGAATAATGTCGAACTCGATCAGCTGCTGACCGCCTGTAACCGCGCGCAGTATCAGGGGGCATCGGGCGATATGCCAATCTCCGGTTGCACCCTGCGTGCACTCGGTCTGTTCCAGTTGTGGCAGCAGCGTTATCAGATCAGCGCCGGGCATTTCGCGGCGCTGCTGGACGAAATCAGCCCGTTCACCATCAAACCGACTCTCTCCTTTTTCGACCGCCTGTTTAATCAGAATTGTGGCGATGAAGAGAAACTGCGGCTGGATAACGCGCTGTTTGAGCACAGCCCGGTTGGTGATCTGCCCGCCTGGAGCAAGCGCCTGTGCGCCGGTCTGAAAATCAGTGAGAATGACTATCGCCTGCTGGCACCGGTACTGGAAAACGCCCTGCAATCCCGTATCACAGCCGGGGCCGTCGCTGATGGCAGCAGCGAGCCACTTAGCGGTAAGCTGCGTCGGTCGCTGTTCGTGGTGTCGGCGTTTTTCCGCGTCGTCTCAGTATTCCGCCTGCTGGGCTGCGACGTTGAAGACGGGATGGCGCTGGTCAGTCTGCCGGGCAACGCTGTCGCCAATATCTGGCAACAACTGGCTGGACAGCCGCGGATGTATGACCGTCTGAGTAGCGAACCTGGTGCAGCCGCCATTGACGCCACGCTGACGGAAAAAGACGACATCCTTGATGTACTGGTCCGTCTGGAACAGCAGGCACGCTTCCTGCAACAGATGAACACTGCCCCCCGGACGCTGGCGTTTATGCTGGCCGACAATGCCACGGTGACCGATACCGATCCGCTGCGCCAGTGGTTCACCACGCTGGTGAGCACGCTGGCACCGGCGCTGGTGACCGCAGACTGGCTAATGTCATTGCCGCTGCCTCTGCGGGATAACGACGCGGCCGCCCTTGACTGGCTGGCGATCCTCAGCGATCTGGTGGACAGCCAGGGTCTGCTGAGTGCCACGTTAACCCAGGCGAACCTGACCGCTGCCGTGGTCAGCGCCACCGCCGAGCTGAAACTCAGCAACCTCGCCACCCTGCAACAAACGTTATCTGCCGCCCTCGGCATGCAACTGGACAACCAGCACAAAATCGCCCGCAATGCGCAGGCGACACAATTCAATCTGACCGAACCGCTGGTCAGCGCCCTGTTGCGCTGGATGATGCTGACGCCGTATCAGCTGTTAAGCGTGGCGCTCACCTGCACCGCCACGGCCACATCGGCTGCCGGTCTGGCGCTGGTGGCGCGCATCAGCCGCTATGTCATGGTGATCAACGGCCTGAAACTCAGCCCGCAGGTCATTAGCGCGCTGGCGGATCGCCCGGCCAACTGGCAGGCCACCCCGGCCAGCTTAACTCTCACGTTGATATGGAACCTGTACTGCTTTGCCGAACTGCGCGACAGCGTTGATAACGGCGAAGCGCTGATCCTCAGCTGGCTGGGCCGCACCAATGATGAAACTGCGACAGAACAACTGAAAATCCTGTTCGGTTTCAGTGACAGCGATGCGCAGAGCGCGCTGGCTCAGGGTGGACTCTCCACCGTTACCGGTCTGTCACGCTTGTTGCGTCTGCGTAACCTCGCGCGTCGCAGCGGGCTGGGGCTGTCCACCTTAATCCACGCCGCGACTCTGGCACCGGAAGCCAGCCTGACAGCCCGCCAGCCGCTGGCCGACTCGCTGCTGCATACCCTGCGCGCTCATTCTCAGGAGAACCTCTGATGACTCAATCCATACTGACCCGTTTAGCACAACAGCAGCACGATGCCCTGGTCGCGCTGTATATCGATAATGAAAACCGCAGCCGCAGCGCTGCAATGCCGGTGAAAGACGTCATTGCCGCCTATGAACGCCTGCTGATCGACCCGCTGGTGTCGCAAAAGGTCACCACCACCCGCGTGGCGGAAGCGATTGCCAGCCTGCAACTCTATCTGGGGCGTATTTGCCAGAATCTGGAGGCGGGTTTACAGGCCGCACCGGAGGAGACCGAACAATGGCAGAGCTGGCAGCATCGCTATGCCCTGTGGGCCGGGTTACGCAAGCTGGAAAGCCAGCCGGAAAACTATCTGGATCCAGCGATGCGCCAACGTCCGACACCGCTGTTTACCGACCTGCAACAGAAACTGCAACAGGGCAAACTCACGGACGCGCTGATCCAGGACGCGGTGCTTAACTACCTGAGGGATTTTGAAGAAATCGGCTCCCTGAACATTCTCACCGCCTTTCAGGAGGGGGATGATCCGCAAACTGCACGATTCTGGTTTATCGGCCGCACGCGTAGCGAGCCGCAAACCTACTACATCCGCAGCCTCGATCTGCGCGAAACCGGGGGTAGCGATACCGCGCCTTCGATTAATGCCTGGAGCGACTGGGAAAAAATCAATCTGTCGTTTGGCAACATCGGTGAACGGGCGATTCGTCCAATCAGCTATCAGGGCCGCCTGTACATCGCCTGGTATGAGATCGGAGAGACACGCGACAGCGCCAATAATGTAAGGACAAATACCCTGCTGCGTGTCGCAGAACAGCGGCTGGATAAAAGCTGGGCGATCATTGCCGAGAAGACGTTTTCCGGCAACGTAGCCAGATTTATGGCGGCAGGCTATCTCGTAACCACGAAGTCTTTTGGTGAAGAAATCGCGGGTATTACTCTGAGTCTTCTCAACAGCTACGGCAATTATATGGGCATGTATCTCAGCGAAGAAAACAACATGTCAGTACAGGAGCTTGCGGATGATGCGTTATTTCAAGGCCATGTTGCTCTTTATCATACCAACGATGAGGCATGCCAATTTTTTGTACAAAAAAACTTTGAGAAGGCACCTGCAAACCGTAATTTCTGTGCGCTGATACACCAGGGTAATGCCGAGATGATTGTGGGGGTTCGTGAAGCCGATACGGCGATTCGTTATATGCAAACCCCAGTCAACGATGAAGGCACAAAGCGCAACTATATTCTTACCACCTCGTTTGCCCGTCGTTTCATCCCTTATGCGCAGCAGGGCATGGAGCGGTTATTCAGCTGGCAGACACAAAACCTTACCGAGCCTGCACTCTACAAAGGTGATACCAGCGATCCCAACACCCATGAGTTACCGATCGATTTCTACGGTGCCTATGGCCGCCATTTTTACGAGCTGTTCCTGCATCTGCCGTGGCTGGTGGCGAACACCCACACCGAGCAACTGAGCTTTGAGGCGGCGCAAAAGTGGCACAATCGCCTGTTTACCCCGCAGCAGAAAGAGGGGCGTTATTTCCAGGTACGCGCGCTGGCAGAAGCCCATGATGCCGCCCGTCGTCAGATGCCAAACGATGCCGACAGCCTGGCGCTCAGCCATCCGGTGATTTACTGCAAAGGATTATTTTACAACTATATTCGCTTCCTGCTGGCGCGTGGCGACACCCTCTATCGCGAGCTAACTCGTGACAGCCTGAATGAAGCGAAGCAGTTTTATATGCAGGCACTGGCGTTGTTTGGGGAGAACCCGCTCCAGGCCACCGCACAGCACTGGCAACCCATTGCCCTCGCCGATCTGGCCACCAGCGGCAGCAGTGTACTGCGCGAACTGGAAGCGCGCTTCGATGCCCCGCTGCAACCGTTGCAGCAGACTGACGGCAGCGCGGCGACACGTAATACGCTGTTCCGGGAACCGCAGAATCCGTTGCGTAGCGAGATGTGGGAATTGTTGCAGACCCGCATCTATAACCTGCGCAACCTGCTGACCCTTGACGGCAGACCGATGAGTCTGCCGCTGTATGACACACCAGCCGATCCTGCTGATTTACAAAAAGCGCTCGCCAGCGGCCAGGGTGCGGCGGTCAGCGCAATTCAGCAGAACCTGGCGGTGCCGCCGTTCCGCTATCCGGTGATGCATGAACGTGCGCTGCGTGCCACTGAAACGCTGATCCAGCTGGGCAACAGCCTGCTCAGCGCGCTGGAACGTAAAGACGGACTGGATCTGGAAAACCTCCAGTACAACCATCAGCAGCAACTGCTGGATTTCACTGTCACCATGCAGTCCATGACGATTGAGATGGGTGAACACAGCCTGATGTCGCTGGAAAGATCGCGCGAAGCCGCCCAGGCGCGTTACGACCACTATCAGGGACTGGAAGAAACCGGGTTTATTGCCGAGGAGAAAACGGATATCAAACTGCGCCAGGCGGCGGCAATGACTTTTACTGCGGCAAGTGGTTTCTTTGCCGCCGGTTCAATAGCGGCCTGTATTCCCAATATCGCCGGGATGGCGGTCGGTACGCCCGGCGCATCCCAGGTGCTGTTCGGCATCGGTTACGGTTTTAATGGGGTTGGGAGCGCCCTGAGCGGGGAAGCCGATGTCAACCGCTCCTACGCCGATCTCGCCCGCCGCCGTCAGGACTGGCAACTGCAACGCACCCTCGCCGACAAAGACGGGCAGCAAATTGAGGCGCAAATCGCCGCGCAACAGCAGCAGAACGCCCAATACCGTCGCCAGCTGGCACAGACGCAGCGCCAGCAGCAGCAGGTGAACGAGCTGCTGGACTTCTGGAGCCAGCGCGTCACCAGCGCCCAGTTGTATCAGTGGCTGATTGGTCAGTTACGCCGCCTGTTTAACCAGGCGTGGGATGCCACCCTCAGCCTGTGCCTTGCCACTGAGGCGGCATGGCGTTGTGAAACCGGTTGGTTCAGCGAGCCGTCGTTACTACGCAACAGTGGCTGGAACGACGCCAGCTACGGCCTGCTGAGCGGTGAAACCCTGAAGCTGGCGCTGTTGCAGATGGAGCAGAAATACCTGCTGCACTATGAGCGTCATCTGGAGCTGACCCACACCTTGTCGCTGAAATCGCTGCTCGAGCAGAACGGTAGCTGGCAGGTGGTGGCGCAACAGATCGCACAGATTGAAGCCGGGACCTTCCAGGGCACCAGCCTGAAGATCCCGTTCTCGTTGCCGGAAGCGCTGTTTGCTGAGCGGCACCCGGGGCTGTATCAGCGTCGGCTGATCCAGGTGGCACTGTCGATCCCGGCGGTGATTGGGCCGTATCAGAACGTGTGTGCCCAGTTGACGCAGACCGGCAGCAACTTCCTGCTGACGCCGGATCTGGAAGCGTGGAAAAACCTGCACGCTGGCAACACTCACCATGCCGGTATCTACCAGAACCTGCGCGCCTCGCAGCAGGTGATCCTCTCAAGCGGCTTTGAAGACAGTGGGCTGTTTGTTGAGAACCTGAGCGACGAACGATACCTACCGTTTGAAGGCAATGGCGTGCATTCCAGCTGGGAGCTGCAATTCCCCAACGTCAGCCGCCTCGAACAGCAGCAACTACTGAGCCGCATGACCGACATTATTCTGCGCGTTCGTTACCGTGCACTGGATGGTGGCGAGCGGTTTGCTGACGGCGTGCTGGCGACCCTGACACCATCAGAACCGGAAACTTAAGCTGCATTTTACTCACGGCCTCGTAAGAGGCCGTTTTTTTGCGGTATTGATATGACGCAAGTTAATCTGAATATACCGTTTTCTCTCTTATCTGCGTTTGCATGCCCCCTTCAGAGATAAATAAAAAGATACGTTAACTAACGATAAATAAGTTCTCATGTTCCGCTCTGAATTTATCTTAAATAAAAAATCACAACATTTTTATTTATCTCATGAATTAAGTGTTGTTACCTTCTCTCGCGTCCGACAAAACCCTATAACAAACACCCACAAAATATTAGAACCATGTTACACGGCAAGGGAATACCCTTCTTTTCTTCGATTTATTGCGAGGTCTGGCATGCCCATTTTTAACCTGGCTGTTGCAGTACAATATCCTATTAACACGATATCCCAATACTGTTCTGGCACCTTCCTGTTTGGTAACGCCACCATTGAAAACACCACCCACACATTATCATCAAATACGCCATCGGCACTTCCCCCCCTGAAGTACACCGCATCACAACTGCTGCACGCGCCACTTCCCAGCTTGCGCAATGCGGCAACGGGGTTTGCAGGTGCTTTAGCGGCACACTACACTGCACAGATTCCCAGGGAATGGGCCAGAGGCATTATAAGTGGTGCTAATTTTTTTGCCGCATTACAAAAGGCGACAGAAATAGTAAGACAATGGCCGACGTTCATTGCTGCATCGAATGCCGAGAAAGCAAAAATGATTCTCACCGAGCTGGTGCCAATATTGGTCAGCATATCCGCCTCAGTTTTTATCAGTGAACCGGGTAAGATGGTCGGTTATATCCTTATTCCTCCCATTCTCGACTATCTTTTAAACCATGTTTTACCCAATTCAACCGACACCCGAACGTTAGCTGTCACCACCCCCTTGCAGATGATAAATAAATTTGGCAGCTATGAATTTATTTACCACCTGGTAGTACTGCCGCCAGGATTACGCCTACTGGAAATTCCGTGCAGGAAATCCGCCTCGGAATTCTTATTCCGTAACTTAGAAACCCTGTCACATATGGTAAAGAAGGGTTCACTGGATGATCCGAATCAAATCACGGTGCCTACCCTGAGTGCAACCTATGGCACCCCTTCTTATGAAATCACCACCCTGGTTAACACGCTGCTCGCCAGCATCCATGTCAATAACCTGATCTTTTTCTGTGATCTGTTGAGTAAATCGACCGGGCTACACGGTCCCTCAATTAACAATACTATCGGCGTGTTGGCGACTGTCTGGAACAGCACCATCAGTGTCAGTTTATTCGGAATAATGTCCAAATCACTTGGCTTAAAACCTGAGTCCACCACGTACACGCGACAAGAGCCCTTTAAATACACCTATAAGGATGGCAACAAAAGAATCGCCGATAAAGAAAACTCAGAAGATGCTCTGGCCGCTACCATGTTCAATACCAATATCATGCCATCCGTCTATTTAGTATCGGATGTCGTTCTCACAAAATTCACGGATATGCAACATGATGAGTCGGTGAAAGACGTTGTATAATACGTTCAACGGCCTCACCAGAGGCCGTTGGCATTTTATCCGTGCCGTGATGGTTCAGGAGGTTTTAGGTATATATTTACTGATCCATCTGCCACCGAATGTCGTCTCGATTTTTGTGCCTTGATGATCGATGACCCCTGCTTTAATTCCCGGCGCCCAGTTAATGATACTCATGTCTGTACGGTTGCGCGCCGGCAAAATTGTCGTTAACAGGTGCGATGATGCAATCATACTGCCAATAGCAGCCATGAGTTGGTCGCTGGCCTTGTCATCCACATATGTATATGCAACAGCACCACAGCTCAATGTTCCGAGAAAGATAACAGCCAGTTTGAGCCACTCATCGGTTAACGAGTAACTGTGTTTTTCTGAACCCCTCCCGATGAGTGTGGAGCACGACGCGCCTTTCCCTCCCAACGCATGAAAACCGACGATGCCATAACCACGCAGCACGCTCTCATACGTAACGGTAACACCTGGAATTTTCTGATATTTTTGCTGTTCATTTAACTCAAAGCCAGCACTCAAAAATACTCTTCGCCTGATAATAGTCCTTGCCTGAGCGTAGAGATCCGCCGTGGAGGTAGCGACACCAAAGTATTGCTTCAGAATATTTAGGGTCTTTGATAACGCCACTTCAACATAACCACAACCTTCAATAGTGAATTTTTTGGGTCTGTCATTAGCGTTGAAAGGCGTGAAAGGGTTTTTACTCTCCGGCACGACAAACCTTAATTGCAGGCCCATTTTGGCCGAAACCGCAGTGACACGTTCATAGGGAAACGACATGGCAAAACTGAGTAGCAAAACCGTTGTTTTAACGTCCAGATATTCCAGCAAAAAACCGCCAATGATATCGAGGTTTTTCAACCTGGCAGACTCACTACAATCTTTATTTAAGTTTGTCATCCTTGCGAACGATTCTTCACACTCTTTTTCCTGATCCTTCAAGGTCTTTTGCAGTTCTGTTAACTCGTGTTGTTGCTCCGCAGTAAATTCCGTTGTCTCATGTTGTTCTGACATTTCATTGATAATTTGCGTTGTCGCTTCACGATTATGCTCTGCTGAACCCCAGAGGAGTGCGGCATCGACCAGTTTTTCGATCCGCTCTGGTGCCCAGTGTGTCGACTGTTCCAATGCCGCCACCGTTTCATCTCTCGCCGTCTTTCCTTTGTCGATACATTCCTTCAACATTTTATCAATTTGCTTAAAGGCTTTCTCTTGCAAACCGGTATTTACCTTATTCATTATCTGACAGAACGTATTATGAATGGCAAAAGGCAAGGTAAAAGGTGACATAACAAGGCTCTTCACGCGATTTAAACATGAGAGGATTTCACCCGTTGTATTTTTCAGCAGCTTAATGTTTTCAGAAAGCCGATAAGCAGGTGTATCTCGATGACATTGTGACTTATCTGTATAGTCGAGATTAACAGATATCGATCCAATTTCAGACATAACATCTCCTGACAGGAAATAAAAAATAAAATTGTAGCCCATCAGGCTAATTTCATTTCAAGCGCGCCATGATAAAAAACTCAAAATAAAATGATTATACCTTCACAAACACAGATGAAGAGTTAATAAATTCGTCACAATAAAATCCAAAAAAAATAAAAATGAAACAAAAGCAGCTTCTAATTTAAGATAAGCTTCGTGGTCTTAACTTACCACCATTCCGGTGTTAATCGGACATCACGCAGGTTATGTTTCCGCCTCCCTTATTCGTTCCAGGAGCTGAAAATGACCGACATGACCGTTGATACCTTCACGCCAAAACTGGCAGTGCGGGATAACCGCGGCAATACCGTGCGCGAAGTTGACTGGTATCGCCGTGATAGCACACAAGAACCCAGCCCACGCATCACCCGCCATCAATTTAATCTTCGTAATCAGCTAAGCAGCAGTATCGACCCACGCCAGTTTTTGCGCGCGCAATCTGAGAAAGATGTGATAGAGAATATGCGCTATCGCTACAGTCTGAGTGGTCGTGAGCTACGTACCGACAGTGTGGATGCGGGCGCACGTTTGACGCTCAATGACAGCATCAATCTTCGCTTTGTGACCTTCGACAGCCGCAAAACGTTTACCCGCTGCGAATATGATAAATACGCGCGTCCTGTTGCGCTATTTGAACAACTGCACGGCGCAGCGGAATGCTGTGTTGATCGTTACTGCTATGGAGAAATTAACGCGACCGATAACGCACGCGGTCAACTGATTCGCCATGATGATCCGGCCGGTTATGTGCTGACACCACGCTTTAATTTGCAGGGTAAAGCCAGCGATGAAACCCGCCACTTCCTGCTCGCTGAGATAGCAGATCCCGACTGGCCTGTCGCCATCGCCGAACGCGATGCCCAATGTGAATCCGAAGGCTTTACCACCCGCTGGCTTTACGCGCCAGGCGGTGAAATCATCCGTCAGACCGATGCCTGCGGCAATATTCAGGCGCATCGCTACACCCTGCTGGGGCTACCTTTCTCCTGTGAAGTCACACTGGCGGCGTTGGATGAACAACCCGAAACCCTGATACCGGTACTGTTATCCACCGAATATGATGTCTTCAATCAAGCGTGTCGTGAAGTCGCAGGCAACAACGTGACGACCTGGCGCGAATATTGTCCCGCACTGCAACGTCTGCTGCGTATTCTGGTTCGCGCTCCTGGACAACAAGGACGCCAGTATGGCGCTGTCTTGCAGGATTTACTTTACGGATATGATCCTGCGGGCAATGTGATTACTCAGGATGATGCCGCACAGCCCACCTCCTTCTTTCGCAATCAACGCGTCGATGGGCTGTGTACCTACCGCTACGACACTCTTTATCAGTTGATTGAAGCCACCGGCCAGGAAAGTATCAAAGCGGGCATTCAGGGGCCGGATTTGCCTGAGCGTGAACCGCTAACCGGACCGGATGCCGCCCAACGCGTTAATTACACCCGCGAATATGATTATGATGAGGGCAATAACCTGATCGTGATGCGTCACCGTAGTGATAATGGCAACAAACGTTACACGATGACGATGGTCGTCTCTCCCACCTCCAACCGGGCGGTGAAACAGGATGCCTCCGGCAGTATCAAACCCGAGGATGTTGACCCTTTCTTTGATGCTAACGGCAATCTGTTGGTGCTTAACACCAATCAACCCATGACCTGGGATGCGCGTAATCAGTTAAAATCAGTGGCATTGCCTGGCAGTACGAAAAGCGAGTGAAGTTTTTTGTGTGCCGTCTGAAACAATGACGGCGCATAAAGAAAAACATTCCCTGAATATTTAATTTCTCTAACACAATATAAATGAAACCGTCTCGTCTATTTTCTTTCATCTGACATAAAATTCATTTGTTAAATATTAAGCGAAGTGAGATAACGCTACGCAATGTAACTTCACCCCGCTAACAGACTTATTAACGCCTCGCTTAATAACTCTCAACCAACCTCTGGAAAAATAATTAATATCGCTCTATACCTTTCCTGAGAGGAATTTCCCCGGGCTCTACCCGGCCTATTAATTCGCACGCTAATCACCTATGCCGTATTTTAACTTTATCACGACTGGTTACTGTAGGAATTAATTCTATGAAAATAATCAAGATAGGCTCGACCCTGCTAAAAGGAATGACAATATTAATCTCGTTTTTGTTATCCCAATTATCCTATGGTCACGGTGCGGTTTCTTACCCTGCTTCGCGACAATTACAATGCTTTCAGGATGGTGCCATATGGGGACCGATAGAAAATGTGCCAAACGCTGGCTGCCGTGCCAGTTTACAAACCTCGCAGCAATATCCGTTTGTCCAGTGGCCCGAAGTGGCGGCCAATCCTGAACATCCCGATGATGATCAGAGCGTTAAACTGGCAGTACCGGATGGATCGTTATGTGCCGCCGGGGATAAAAGAAAAATCGGTCTGGACGCACCACAAAATGCCGGTTGGAAGATGACCGATGTTGAGTCAGGGAAACCCATTCAGCTCACCTGGGCCGCAACGGCAGCGCATAATCCCGCCACTTATCGTGTCTATATCACCCGCCAGGACGCAAATTTTCAGGGGCGCGAACTGCAATGGGATGACTTAACGCTGATCGCCAGCGGGCAAATGCCATCACCGGCTCCCGCCACGCCCTATCCGGAATATAGAATTCCGGTCACCCTACCGGCTAACCGCACTGGCACCGCCATTCTTTATAGCGTCTGGCAGCGTATCGATGCCGGTAATGAAGGTTTCTTCAACTGTAGCGATATCCGGTTCGATAACACGGAAAACCCCGGCACTCCGGAACAACCGGCAGATGAGTGGATTGAAGACAAAGCCTTTATTAATCCCGCCTTCCCGGCCCCCCGAGAAGGTGATCGGATTCGTTTCCGCCTGATGGACGGCAGCAAAGCGAGTGGTCAGGAACTGGTGGATATTAATATCTCCATCACCACCAGCAACGAAAACAACTTCCGCTGGGCAGAGGAACTTGCCAACGTTCTGAATAAACAAGATAAATATCTCCAGGTTGGGATAAAAGATAACGGCAATATTCAATTCGATGGTGATGAGAGCCGTGTTCATCAAAACCTGGTATGGGTGAAAGATGCACGTAACACCAGTTATATGGAATATATGAAACCGGATGAACCAGGGCAGGGACCCGATAATGGCGAAGTCCAAACCTGGCCTGCCGGTATTGGTAACTACAAACTGGGCGAAAGCGTGGTCAAGGGTGCAGACGGCAATCTCTGGCGCTGTCGTCCCTTCCCACAAGGCGGATGGTGTAACATTAATAATCCGGTTTATGAACCTGGCGGCAAGAATATGATTAAGGATGAAAACAGCCAGGCCTGGGAACGGGTGAAATAGATCCCTTCACTCCCTGAGATCTGTCGCGGCGTCATTAATCGCACCGCGACAGATCCATGTTGATGCAAAGCCTAGTCGGGCCAGTGCGTAAGGGATCCATTGTAGGAGAGGTTGGTTTGACAAGTAAATGGATTGCTGGGGCTGCTATTAAACTTCACCTTTGATTCAGCCGTTTTATTCCCGTAAACATCTTCCACCCAGAAGGCATAATCGGTGCCAAAATTCAGGTCTACAAACAATCCAGATTTCTCGCCTGCACGCGCTTCTGCTGTATATTTTACTCCCGCAGTCAGCGCTACCATTGATACCGAGTCATCAACATTGTCCATTTGCCAACGAATTGCTCCAGACTGACTGTCTCTGGCGGTACAATGCGCATTAAACCAATACCCAGCGGGCAACAGAGCTGGATTAACTTTCGCCGTTGCTGTGCTGATTACGCTGCTGCCCTGCCTGCCACTTTGACTTTTTGGTGTGACCTTCACTGTCAGCACCTTACCTGGGTTGTTACGTAACACCGTATAACTTCTGTTCGTGGCATTTTGAATAACAATGTTATTCAAATACCACTGGAAGGTCGTGCCCCCTTCTGCGGCCCCATCATTAGCATGATAGCTATAGCTTGCCGTCAGGGTTTTGGTCACCGTTGGATCACCGCTGATCGTCACATTGGTTACCGAGGGGGGCAGAATTCGGACGGTTAATGGATTGCTAAAGACTTCCGTTCCCTCGACGGGCGGTGTGGTGCCTCTCGGCTTCACGCCTACCCTGACCTGATAGCCATCGTAGTTATCGCCGGGCGTGAAAGATTTCTGTTTCGCATCTCCCTGCTGCGATGCGGCCCAGTCGCTGTCTCCCACTTTGCGCCAATACCACTGGTAAGTTGAGCGATCCGCACCCGTGCCCTGCGCATCATAGCCAGCATAAGTGGCCGTCAGTTTTTGGTTTGGTGCTACGTCGCCATTCGGGGAAACGCTGACTGAGTTGATCGTTGGCGTGCCATAGAACGTGACCAAAGCATCGACTTCTGGCGTTTCACCAAGACGCGCAGCCGGACGATAGGTATTCGCCACAGTCTGTGTATAACCCGTCCAGGTGACTTCACCATTGGTATCGGTTGGCAGCTTCTGTAGTGTGATGCCACCGGATTTATCAAGGAACTTCACCCCAACACTGTTGACAGGGTTACCGTACTGGTCCTTCACGGTCGCCTGAAGACTGACATTGTTATTTATCTGCGCGGTCGCTGGCGATGGCACCAGACCGGTGACATGCGCGCTGTTCGCATCGGCTCGGAAGGTGACTTTCGTCTCCCTGGCCGTGCTGCCCTGAATGACCGCGGCGGGAAAATAATCTCCCATCGTCGTCTGGCTATACTGGTTCCAGCTCACTATCCCTTGCTCATTGGTGGGCAGCGACGTCAACGTCGTTCCCCCTACTGCGGCACTGAGAAAATCCACCGATTTGTTCGCCACCGGATTACCGTACTGATCTTTTACCGTGGCTGAGAGGGTGACGTTCGCACCCGCCATGAGCGATGTCGGGCTGGCGTTGAGTTCAATGACTCGCGCAGTGCTTGCTTCCGCCTGCCAGCTTATTCGTTGCGATTTCTGTTGTTCAGGCTGGTCCGGTAATGTTGCGGTGATTTCATAAAGACCCGGCGCACCTGCTTCTTTGCCATTGATGATTTTCACTAGTGCCTGTGCCACACCATTGGTATTGGTTTTGACGTTCGACTGCTCCGACATCAGGTCATTACGATTATTGGTGAAGTCCACCCGCACATTTTCCAGTGCCCTACCCGCCAGATCGGTCACTTTGGCCGTCAGAGTGAGGTCTTTACCTACCTCCGGTGTGGCCGTACTGGTTTCCAGCGAGACCAGGGTAAGCACCGGTTGCAGCAGTACGCTGTCGCCATCCTGTTTCTGCCCGGACGTAACAGTCACCGTCAATTCCCCCATCGTCTCGGGCATCGTTACGATAACCTTCCCTTCACCGGTGGCGCTGGTTTGATTATCCTGTCGCACCGGAGTGAGTTGGCCTGTCGGACCGTTAACCGCCCACGTCAGCACGGCATCTGCGACGCTGTTGCCAAACATGTCGGCTGCCGCCACCGTCCAGCTTTTCTGCGTTTTGCCATCGGCCAATACGTTACCCGTGAAATCGCGCGTGAGTTGCAGCGTGGCGACGAGATCCGCCGTAAAAGTTACCGTCGTATCCTGTGTCTTGCCACCCACAACACGCGCCACCGGATGATAGTTGGTTGCCGTGGTGTGCGAATAATCAGGGTAACTCACTTCACCCTGCGCATCGGTTAGCAAGGTGATCAGCGGTGTACTCGCTGCCGCATCATTGAGGAATTCGACCTGTACATCCGGCACCGGGTTACCATGTTGATCGTTGACCGTCGCCGTTAGCATGACTTTCTTACCCACCACAGCCGAGGTTGGGTTAGCTATCAATGTCGTCACCTGTGCTCCGCTGGCATTGGCCTGCCAGTCCAGTCGTTTAGTTTGCGTCTCTGATGCGGCCGCGTTCAGCGTGGCCGTCACCGCATAGCGTCCCGGTGCGCCCTGCTCTTTACCGGGTTTAATCCGCAACTGCGCTTGCGCTTTACCGCTGGCATCCGTTCTGACGTTCGATTGCTCGGTCATCACCTCCTGATGGTCGTTGGTAAAATCCACTGCCACGTCTTCCAACGCCGTGCCTGCCAGGTCGGTGACAGTTGCGGTTAGCGTCACATCATTGCCCACCACCGGTGTGGCGCTACTGATTTCAAATGCTGCCAACGTCAACACGGGTAGCAACAATACGCTGGCCTGATCCTGTTGATTGTTTGAGGAGACGCTAACGCTCAGCTCACCGTGGTTTTTCGGCAATACCAGTATCAGACGGCCTTCCCCCTGTCCGTTGGTACGTTCGCTTTTCTGCTTAATGGGCAGGATATTTCCCGCCCGGTCTTTCGCTTCCCACGCCAACACGGCATTGGCAATAACGTTGTTGTGCGCGTCATGCGCCGTAACCGTCCAGCTCACCTCAGTGCGGCCATCCGCCTGTTGATCGCCACTAAAATCAGGCCGCAACGTCAGTTTGCTCAGTTGGCCCGCGGTGAACGTCACCTGAGTATCCAGCTCCACGCCTCCACCGACACGCGCTGCCGGATACCAGGTTCCCGTGTCAAGCTGAACATAGGGGTAGGTCGCCACACCCTCGGCATTGGTGCCCACAGGCTCCTCCAGCGGAACACCCGCTTTGCTGCTCAGGAAACTGACCCGGGCCTGATCGTTACGCACCGGATTGCCGTGTTTATCTTGTACCGTTGCCATTAGCTGCACGCTCATACCCGCTGTCGCCGTCGCCGGCTCCGCTTGTAATGCCACCACTCGCGCAGATGACACGTCAGCCAATAACGCCAACACCGCCTCATCGCCAGCCATTTCACTGGCGGGGAATTGCGCGGCAACCTGCCACTGCGCCGGATCGGTACTGAGTGGTGCGGTCAGTGAAAAGCGCGCTCTCCCTTGTTTGTCAGTTTTGACGCTTGTGGTTTTCCCCTCGCTGGTGATCTGTAGCGTCGTGTCCTCGACCGCGATATCGTCTTCATCAGTCACCTGCACAACAAACGCCGTCTCTGTTCCCACCGTCGCGTGCGTCGGCGGCTCAATAAATTTTACATTCGCCGCAGCGCTAAAGATGACGGCCAACGGCAGAGATCTTCTGCTGTCCGAATCATTGACATTGAAGGTGCGCGCAGTGACCTCGGGTTGCAGGGAGGCGACAATGATGTCTTCACCGTCGCTGGTCACATCACTGAATTTCACCAGTGATAATCCTTTGCTGTCCGTTAGCTGCCGGTTATGCTCCAGCACACCCAGAGTCGGATTGCTGTGCGACCAATACACCGGCTCATCCGGTATCGGTTTCCCGTCTTTACCCTGAACGGTAGCTTCAAAAAACAGTGTGCCGGATGCCCCTGCTTTGAATTTCACCCGTCCATCACTTAACACCTCGCCCGCGCCACTAATGCCGGAAATGACCAGGCTGTTCAGGGTCAAGTGCGGTCCTGCCTGCTGCGCGCTGGCGGGCATACCGTTGAGGCCAGCTTTATTCACGGGAGTCACTTCGTAAACCAGCGTTTTACCCACATCCGCCACCGTCAGTTGATATTGATGGTTCGTGGATAGCGTCTCGTCGGGCGCGTCTGCACGATACCAACGTTGCAGCGACTCGCCCTCATCATCACCTTCGTTGGCGACAAAGGTGTAACTGCCGCTAAGTATGCCGCCGATCGCGGGTTCTCCGCTGATGCGTACGTCGGTAGCGGCTGGTGCAAAGTCTCCCGGCATGACAGTCAAACGGTATTCCGCCCGACTGTAGAGCGTCCGTCGGCTGGCATCCTGATACTCTTCAGCAGAAACCGTCACTTCGCCACGTTTCAATGGTGCCACCGTTCCGGCTTGCTGATTCACAACCTGCGCCACATCGGGTTGGCTGGAGTGATAAACAATAAAACCGCCTCGTCCTCCGCTAACCGCGTGTGTGTAGGACGCACTGCCGGCTTTAGCAACCCAGGTTGTGGGACTGAAATACAGGTTGATTCCTTTCTCGCGCTGTTGATAGGCCAGCACGATGTTGTTGTTGCGACTGACGAAGTCATGCCGTGCGTCCTGCAACGACGAGAGAGCTGTTGCCGCGCCAGGATCCAACATTTGATCCAAGGTACGGCCAAACTGCCAGTTAAGGTTGAGTCCCAGGCGGGTGTCATCACTCTGGCCGCTGATGGCGCTGTGGTCGGCATTCAGACTAACCAGTGGAACAGGTTGCCAGCTGGCTCCCAGAGTCACCCCGTGCGGATCGCGGCTTGCCTGGTTACGGGTGCCGGTCACATCCACCTTATCGCCATACCATTGGAAAAAGGTTCCTTTGACGCCAACGTGTTGGCTCAACGCCGCTTCAACCGCCAGATCCCAGCCGCGCGCCGGGCGTTCGTATAAGTTGAAGCGCAGTGGATCTTCATTGAAGTGATCATCGTGTGAAAGACGCCAGTCGCTTAATGGGTGATAGTAGTTAACGGACGTGCGCAACCCGGCCCCCCACAGTTCAGCGCCTACGCCGAGGCGGCTGTGACGGCGACTGAGGTCACGATCATAGAAAACATTGCTGCCAATCAGCCAGCGTTCATTCAGGTCATGACGGACACCCAACCCGACGTTGAATTGATTACGACCATTCCAGCGGTGAAAACTTAACTGGCTAAACAGGGTGCTGGCCTCCCATTCCATCAACGGCCAGAAATAATCCAGCCCCACATCCCGACTGTGATTGCCGGAAAGCCCGGCATCAAAAGTCACGCGTGCTTTGGCAGCCCCCAGATTGAGCCAACGCTCAACTTCAGCAGTCAGGGCGCTATTTACTGCACTGTTTGCCATGCCTCGTGCCGCATCACCGGCAGTGCCGTGTTGTGCCGTGCCCCAGAATTGCGCCATTTGATCGCGTAGTGGCGAGTTATCCTCAGTCCCCCCTTCCGCCGAAGTTTGCGCCGAATGGGTGTTCTGAAGAACGGGCGTTGATAAATGGAGATCGGGAAGTGATGCCGGGATGTCTCCCCCGCGGGCAGATGAAGGTAGAGAAAAAATCAATAAGGTGAAGAGATAGTGAAACAAGAAAAACAGGCTTTGCCAGCGAAGTGCAGGAGAGGGTGTCCGTTCCGTCATAGCTCATTTACTCAAACAGGCGCATTAGGGTTCATAGCCTGTCCAGATTTTGGGCAGGCAATTTTATCGATGCGATTGTTCTGTACTTAGGTTTAGGTGGCTATGCTTTTGAAGTGATAATCCCGCGACTTTATTATGAATATTCTGATGTTATGCTGAAAAATTCCTATACAGTGCTCAGGATCAGGGGTTGGGGGACTGACACAACAGATCGCTGCTGAGTTTTTGTCCCCTCTCCCTTCACTACCCCTTAGCACTGGAGCAGGTTGTCCGGCACAGCATTTAAAACCAACCACTTCTCATCAATCTGGCCACCTTGATGTACCTCCCGTTTCAGCACCAATGGTGGCGATACATTTGGATTGCCAGAAGTTGTTTTCAAAAGTCACTGTGTTATTCGACGTTTTATTGCCATAAGCATCTTCCATTGAGACATTGAAAGTCGCTTTAGGCATTGAATCCTGGTATTTTCTCGTGGCATCAACAGATTCCCAATAAACTACCCCCCAACTCCAACTGGCAATGATTACCTTCAAATCTGCTGGCGTATTTGCAATATCCCAGCGGAAGATTCCCTTTTGAGAGTGGACGTAAGCACAGTCAGCACCATGAAGATCAGGCATCGGCAGTTCTACTGGCTTAACATTTTCCGTAGGTAAACTGGTGACACTTTTCCCTGTCATACCCTTTTGATTTTTAGGCGTGACTATCACGGATACTGGCTTGCCTGGGTTATTACGTAATACGGTATAAGTTTTACCTGTTGCACCTGGAATCACTTCACCATTCAGATACCACTGGAAGATTGTCCCGGACTCCACTGCCCCACCATTTGTTTGGAAGCTGTAATTGACGGTCAGTACTTTCGTCACTGTCGGATCGCCAGAGATGGACACATTAGCGACAGAGGGTTCAGCCTCAAGTACAGTGACAGGCCCGCTATATATCTCAAGACCGGTAATCGCTTGCTCGCTACCCTTCGGCGTCACAGCGACACGAACTTGATAACCGGGTTGCGTGTTAGCAAGACTGAATGTGTTCTGTTCGGCTTTATCAACCTTGATCCACTCCTGATCCGCCGCCCGACGGAAGTACCACTGATACAAGGACGCATTTCCGCCGGTACCTTGCGCATTAAAGCCATTAATGATGGCCGTTAACATTTCGTTTTGCGCCACACTCCCTGACGGTGTCACCATAACCGACGCAATGGAAGGCATGCCGTATACGCTGACAGGATCACTGTATATTTCCGTGCCCGTGACCGCCTGATCTCTACCTTTTGGTGTCACGCCGAGACGCACTTGTTGGCCGATACGGACATTATCCGGCGTATAGCTTTGCTCTTTCGCCGTATCAATGACGATCCAGTCAGCCGTTGGCGATGGGCGATAATACCATTGGTATAAGGACGCATCCTCACCCGTTCCCTGGGCATTGAAGCCGCTATACGTGGCACTCAGTGGATTGTTCACCCTGACCGAACCCTTCGGCGTGACCGTGACGGACGCAATAGTGGGTTTTCCATAAAGCCTAACCACATTGCTCTCCTTCGGCACACCTGCAACCTCGCTCAGGCTGCCTTTCGGCGTCACAATTACCCGAATTTCTAAACCAACATTCGATACCAGGGTTGGGAAGGTCTTACCGGCGGCCCCCTTGACCTCTGTCCAGTCGGTGTTACTGCCCTTGCGGTAGTACCATTGGTACGTCGAACTATCCTGACCGTTACCCTGGGCATCAAAACCCTTGATGGTCGCCGTGAGGGCTGTACCCGCTTGCGCAACACTTTCTGGCGTCACGCTGACGGATTCGATGGATGGCGTACCGAATACACGCACCTCATTACTGTATTTTTCGTCGCCCTCAATGGCCTGCTGGCTACCTTTCGGCTTCACACCGGCACGCACCTCAAGCCCCACATAGCTGCTGGTCGGTGTGAAGGTTTTCTCCGTCGCTTTATCAATGTATTTCCAATCCTGGCTGCCACGACGGTAATACCATTGATATTTTGAATCATCCTCCCCGGTTCCGTTTGCATCGAAACCGGAATGGGTTGCGGTCAGCAACGTACCTGCCTGAGCCTGAGTCGCCGGGGTGACGTTTACCGAGGTTATCGTTGGTTTGCCGTATAACGTGATCGGAGCACTTTCTTTCGGCAACCCTTCAGTTACCTGCTGGCTGCCGCGTGGCGTAACCACCACACGCACGTCATAACCAGCATAGTAAGCTGAGGTGTTTAAGGTCTTATCCGTGGCATTGTTGATCTTCTGCCAGTCTTTACCCGGCTGACGCGAAAACCACTGATATCTCGAATCATCATCGCCGGTTCCCTGTGCATCAAAACCCTGCACGGTTGCGGTCAATGTGGTGCCTGCCGCAACGCTGCCATTCGGCGTGACGATGACTGACTCAATCGAAGGCGTCCCCCAAATGCTGACCGGTGCATCCTTGCTGCCACCGTTCCCCGTGCTGGCAGCTGGGCGGTAACTTCCCGCTGTCGACTGCCGATACTTGAAGATTGAGATGCCCTCAGCGTTGCTGTTCACAGCCTCACCCAATGCATTACCCGCAATGCTGCTGAGGAAAGTCACCGCGGCATTCTGCACCTTGTTGCCAAACTGATCCTGAACCGTTGCCGTCAATTGCACGTCAGTATCTGCCGCAGCAGAGGTTGGATTCGCGGTCAGTCCCGTTACCTCTCCAATCCCTGGTTGCCAGGTCACCGTTGCCTCTTTGAATTCGGTGGTTTTGTCCTTCAGGGTTGCCTTGATGACATAGTTGCCCGGCGCGCCCAGCTCCTTACCCTTCAGGATCTTCAGCGTGGCCCTGGCCTCTCCGTTGCTGTCGGTTTTTATGTCTGGTGCTTGTTCCATCACGTCAGCGCGATCATGGGTAAAATTCACCGCCACGTTTGCCAGCGCCGTACCTGCCTGGTTAACCACTTTTGCTGTGAGCGTCACGCTGCCGCCCACCTGCGGGGTAGTGGTGTCAGGAACCAGCGATTTCAGCCGCAAAACCGGCAACAGCGTGGTACGGTCGTCATCCTGTACATTGCCTGATTTGACCACGGCATGCAGCTCACCCTGCTCACCCGGTAAAGTTACTGTCGCCAGTCCCTTACCCTGTGCGTTGGTCTTATCATCCTTCGTCGGGATGATGTTGCCCGCCGGACCCGTTATTTCCCACGTCAGTGGTGCATCAGGTATTGTGTTGCCGTGTGCATCCTGAGCCGTTACCGTCCAGCTCACCTTGCTGATGCCATCCGCCTGTAAATCGCCGACGAAATCAGGTTGCAGCGTCAGCGTTGTGACCGCGCCTGCCGTATAGGTCACCCGCGTATCAACCACCGCGCCCCCGCCGACACGCGCAGCCGGATAATAGTCACCCGCCGCCTGCTGTTGGTAGTTGCTGAAACTTGCTTCACCGATTTCATTGGTCGTCACCGGTTCGCCCAGTGGCACGCCCGTTTTGCTGACGAGGAAACTCACCATCGCCTGGCCATTTTTCACCAGGTTGCCATACTGATCCTGAACTGTCGCCGTCAACATCACATCGGTACCTGCCACGGCCGTTACCGGATACGCCTTCATTGCAACGACCTTCGCACTGACCGGGTCAGCACTAAAGTTGACCGTAGTCGCCTGCGCATTCCCGTTGATGACCCGCGCCGCGGGTGCGTATTCCCCAGCGGTTGTCTGCGTGTACTCAGCCCAGGACACCTCACCTTTGCCGTTAGTGGTGAGTGTCGTCAGCACCTCACCCTGGCTGGCAGCGCTGAGGAATTGCACCCCGGTATTGGCAACCGCGTTGCCATACTGATCCTGCACCGTAGCTTTCAGCACCACTTTCGCACCTGCTACCGCCGTGGCAGGTTCAGGTTGCAGGTTAATCACCTGCACGCTGGTGGTGTCGTGGGTAAAGACAACGTTCGCCTCCCGTGCCAGACCACCAACAACACGCGCCGCCGGATAATAACTGGCAGCCACTTTTTGGCTGTACTCGGCATAAGTGACAATCCCCTGATCGTTGGTACTCAGGGTACTAAGCACTTCACCATTGTCGGCTGCGCTGAGGAAATCCACCGAGGCATTGTTTACCGGATTGCCAAAGGAATCCTTCACTGTGGCAATCAGTTTAACCTTGCTTCCCACCACCGCGGAGGTCGGGCTGGCATGCAGTTCGGTCACTTTGGCATCCGCCGTATCGACCTGCCAGCGCAGCGTTTCTGTCCGGGTTTCCGAGGTTTTCTCCGCCAGCGTTGCGGTCACGTCATAATGACCCGCAGCCCCCAACTCCTGACCGGTAATGATGCGCAGTGTGGCTTCGGCTTTGCCACTGGCGTTAGTTTTCACTCCGCGCATTTCCGTCATCTGACTGTTACGGTTGTTGGTAAAATCCACCGCCACATTTTCCAACGGATCGCCTGCCAGATTAGTCACCGTTGCCGTCATGGTGACCTGAGCGCCAACCATCGGGTTTGGGTTGCTGGTCTGGAGCGACTTGAGCGTCAGGACCGGCTTCAGCGTCACGCTGTCGTGGTCCTGTTTCACACCTGAAGCGACGTCAACCTTCAACATCCCGTGAGTTTTTGGCAACGTGATTGTCGCCTTAGCTTCACCGTTGTCACTGGTCTTATCTTCCTGTTCAGGCGTGATGCTTTCTCCGGATGGGCCGGTCACCGTCCATGTCAGCGCAGCGTCCTTCACCCGATTACCGTGTGTATCCTTCGCCGTGACGATCCAACGTGCCGAGCTGCCGTCTGCCCAGAGTTCGCCGGTGAAGTCACGCGTCAATTCCAGCGAGGCGACCGTCGCCGCTGTAAAAGTGACCCTTGTTTCCTGTGCCGCTCCACCCGCCACACGCGCTGCGGGTTGGTAGATCTGCGCCACATGTTGTGAATAGTCCGGGTACAACGCCACACCCTGGTCGTTGGTGGGGATCCTCGTCATTAGCGTGCCGTTGCTGGCAGCACTGAGGAATTCCACGTCCATGCCTGTTACCGGGTTACCGAACCTGTCCCTGACTGTCGCCGAGAGCTGAACCTTGCTGCCTGCTGTCGCCGTCGTTGGAGTCGCATGCAGTTCCGTGACCTGGGCTTCCGCCTGGTCAGCCAGCCAGGTAATCGTTTCCTGTTTGGCTTCCGACGGTTTTTCCTGCAACGTTGCGGTGACCAGATAATTTCCCGGAGCCCCGAGCTCTTTGCCCTCTCTGATTTTCAGAACGGCTTGCGCCATACCATTGGCATCGGTTTTCACATCAGCTTGCTCGGTCATCCATGCGCTGTGGTTATTGGTGAAGTTGACCAGTACGTTAGCCATTGGATCACCCGCCAGATTGGTCACATATACCGTCATATTGACCGGGCCGCCAACCACCGGACTCCGGTTATCCGCTTCCAGCGATTTCAACGTCAACACCGGTTGCAGGATCACGTTGTCTTCTGTCTTCTCTGCCCCCGATGACACTTCCACTTTAACTGCACCCTGTTTTTTCGGCAGGACGATCGTCACCTCACCTGAACCATTTGCCTGGGTCTTATCATCTTTTTTCTGCGGTGAAATGTTGCCGCCAGGCCCGGTCACTGTCCACGCCAGCGCCGCATCCGGCACCCGATTGTGGAACCGATCTTTCGCCGTGACCGTCCAGCTCGCTTCAGTGGCACCATCCGCCAACAAATCGCCACTGAAATTTGGTATCAGCTCAAGAGAGGCAACCGCATCCACCGTGAACGTCACACTGGTTTCCTGCGCCGTACCGCCAACCACGCGTGCCGCTGGTTTGTAGACCTGGGCGATGGTCTGCGAATAATCTGCCCAAACCGCGATACCTTGATCATTGCTGGCGACGCTGGTCAGCACTTCATCGCCATGCAGGGCGCTGAGGAACTCCACCTGCGCACCGCTTACCGGGTTACCGAAGGGATCATTGACCGTCGCCATGAGCTGAACTTTACTGCCCACCCGCGCGGAAGTCGGATTCGCGCTGAGTCTGGTAACGCGCGCGGCGGCGTTGTCGAGCTGCCAGCTTACCGTTGCCGTTTTGTGTTCCGTGGGTTTGGCCGACAAAGTGGCTGTAACGTCATAATCGCCTGCCGCGCCTTGCTCCTGACCTTTAACAATTTCCAGCGCCGCCTGCGCCAGACCATTGATATCCGTCCTGACTCCGCGTTGTTCCGTCATCCGGGTATTCTGGTTGTTGGTAAAGTCCACCGGCACATTCTCCAGCGGCTCCCCAGCAAGGTTAGTGACCTGAGCCGTCAGGATGACCTGACCGCCCACCACCGGTTTGTCACTGCCCGGTTTAAGCGAAGCCATTGTCAACACTGGCTTCAGCGTGACGCTGTCTTGCTGTTGCGCATTGCCTGACGCCACCTCTACCTTCAGATCACCCTGGGTTTTCGGCAGTGTGATCGTCAGCAGTGCGTCTCCCTGATCGTTGGTAACATCGTCTTTTTCCGGCGTGATCTCGCCCGACGGCCCCGTCACTTTCCAGACCAGCGCCGCGCCGATTACCGGGTTGTTATGTGCATCGTTCGCGGTAGCCGTCCAGCTCACCCTGGTGGCATCCGCAGCCAGCTCGCCGCTGAAGTTACGTTGCAGCGTCAACGTTGCCACTTTGTCTGCCGTGAAGGTAACGCTGGTTTCTTTGGTCACACCCGCGCCGAGTTGCGCCGCCGGATGGAACACCTGCGCTACCGTCTGGGTATAATCCGGGTATAACGCCACACCGCGTTCATCGGTAGGCGATTTCTTCAGCATCACGCCATTGTTTGCCGTACTGAGGAATGTCACCTCGACCCCGCGTACCGGATTACCATGCTTGTCCTGTACCCTGGCCGTCAGCAAAACAGGTGTGTTCACCACCACCGTGGCGGGGGTGGCGGCCAGGTTGATGAGCTGGGCACTGGCGCTATCCGCCAGCAAATCAATCCGGGCGGTGTCACCTTTTTCGCTGTTATCCGTTAAGACGGCACTAACCGTCCATTGGGCTGGATCGATACTGAGGGGAGCCACCAGGCTAAAGGTGGCTTTGCCGTCTTTACCGGTGTTAACCGAACGGGTGTCTCCATTGCTGGTGATCTGTAACGACGTATTTTCCAGCGCCTGGTTCTCCTCATCCGTCACCAGCACCGTAAAGTCGGTTTTCGTCCCCACCGTCACCTTTTGCGGCGGATTTATAAATGTCACATTGCTGGCCGCGCTGAAACTGATACTCAACGGCAAGGTTTTAGTCGTGGTATTTTCCGCGGTGGCAGCGGTCTTCGCCAACCCACGCTCCGGCAACAGCGAGGCAACGATAATATCCTCGCCCCCTTGGGTAATATCGCTGAATTTAACCAGCGATTGCCCTTTGCTATTGGTCGTCTGGCGGGTTTCATCCAGCTTACCGAGGTTTAGGTTATTGTGTGACCAGTATACAGGTTGATTGGCCACCGGCTTGCCGTCCTGGTCCAGCACCGTGGCCTCAAACAGCAGCATGCCCGTTTCACCCGCTTTGAATTTAATCGTACCGTTCGCCTGCTGCTCCCCTCCGCCATGCAGCAAAGTCATCTCCAGGTTATTCAATGTCAGCTGCGGTCCGGCCTGCTGGGCGCTGCCCGGCTTTCCACGCAGACCCGCTTTGTTGACCGGCGTGACTTCATACACCAGGATGCGTCCAACATCGGCAGCCGTCTGCTGGTATTGCTGACCGCTGGAGAGCACCTCTTCCGGTGCATGCTGACGATACCAGCGCTGCGTGGTTGCTCCTTCGTCTTCCCCTTCGTTACTGATAAAGGTGTAACTGCCAGTAAGGGTGCCGCCAATCGTCGGTTCGCCCTCGATACGGACATCCGTCACCGAGGGGGCAAAATCACCCGGCAGAATGGTGAGCCGATATTCAGCGCGGTCGTAAAGTTTTTTCCGGCTCGCATCCTGATACTCTTCAGCAGAAATTACGACTTCACCGCGTTTCAGTGGGGCAACGGTACCCGCCTGTTCGCTGACGATCTGCGCGATATCTGGTTGGCTGGAGTGATAGACAATAAACCCACCCCGCCCGCCTTTTACTGCGTGCGTGAATGGGGTGCTGCCTGCCTTGGTAGTTAACGAGTTGGGTTCAAAGTACAGGTGCAGATCTTTCTCACGCTGCTGATAGGCCAGCACGATGTTGTTGTTACGATTAACGAAATCATGACGTGCTCCTTTCAGCGATGACATTGCAGAGGCAGCGTCAGGATCGAGCATTTGATCCAGCGTGCGACCAAACTGCCAACTGAGGTTGAGGCCGAGACGGGTATCATCCTCCTGCCCGCTAATCACGCTATGCTCGGCGTTAAACGCCAGCAACGGCACCGGCTGCCAGTTAGCGCCCAGCGTCACGCCATGCGGATCGCGGCTTGCCTGACTACGGGTGCCGGTGACATCCACTTTGTCGCCATACCACTGAAACCAGGTCCCTTTTACCCCAACATGCTGGCTCAGCGCCGCTTCAACTGACAGGTCCCAGCCACGCGCTGCACGTTCATACAAATCGTAAAACAACGGATCGTCATTGAAGTTATTGTCATGCGATAAACGCCAGTCGCTGAGCGGATGGTAATAGTTGACCGAGGTACGCAGCCCCTCCCCCCACAACTCGCCCCCGACGCCAAGACGGTTATGGCGACGGCTCAGGTCGCGGTCATAAAACAGGTTGCCGCCAGCCATCCAGTGTTCATTAAGATCATGGCGATAGCCCAGCCCGACGTTGATTTGATTACGTTCATTCCAGCGATGGAAGCTAAGTTGGGTAAATAGCGTGCTGTTGTCGCTGTCCAGCAACGGCCAGAAATAATCCAGACCAATATCCCGGTTGTGGCTGCCGGCAATACCGGTGTCGAGGGTGACTTTCGCTTTGCCACCGCCCAACTTCAGCCAGCTTTCAACTTCGGCGGTCAGAGCGCTGTTAACCGCACTGTTCGCGACACCGCGTGCCGCATCGCTGGCATTACTTTGTTGCGCGGAACCCCAGAACTGCGCCATTTGGTCACGCAACGGCGAGGCTTCGGTATAAACTTCATGTGATGATGGAACGGTTGCTCCCGGATTAAGCGCATGTGCAGGCAAGGAAAAAATCAGCAAAGAAAACAGATAATGAAATAATACAAAAACTGTCTGCCAGCGCAGCCAGGGAGAGATCGTCCGTTCCGTCATAACTCAATACTCAATCCAAAGTACAAAAAGTCGTGGCTGCCATATACGCCAGCGTTACGACAAGGTATTAGGATTGTTCCGATGATTGAGAAAACGGGCTATATACACGGAGTGATAATCCCGCGATTAAATTATGAGAGTCTGAAATTAAGCTGATTATTTGAATGTTTTCTCGCATAATCAGAAGCTTATTTTCCTGTAGCAGCGCGATAAATCGCACCGCTACGGTTCGTGATATCAGTATTGTTGCTGCTCAGGTTTACCGAGTTGCCATACCACTTGCTGCATCACCTGCTTACGGGCATCAAACACCCATACCATTGGCCCCGCCTCCAACCGAAACTGCTGTGTTTGCTCGTGGATTTTGATGTTAAACCGCGAGATGCCCAACGCCCGGCAACGTTGTTCGAGCGACCCCGCTTCTTCCGCAACATTACGCGGCAACCAGAGCGTGGCTTCCGTGATGGTGAATTCCCGCGTTAACGTCTTAATAAAGTTATCAAGGACCAGCGGTGTCATCAGCAGGCCAGGCAGCCGCTGTTCCAGCTCCGTTTTGAGCCAGCTCAGCCAGTTCTCCATCAGTTGCTGCTGTTGTGACAGCGTTTCCGGCACCTGCGCCAGTACCTGGCGGAAGCCTTCACTCTTCCCCTGTTCAAATGCTTTCTGAAAGCGTTCCTCCGCCTGTTTGTCCTGGTGACGGCGTTGACGGGAGAGATAACGCTTGAATTGGTCCAGTGCATCTTCCAACGCCGGACGTGGCGCATTGGCGGCTTTAATTACTGGCCCCTCAATTGCCATAAACAGGGTTAATTTTCTCGGTTGCATAATATCGGCTGACTTTTGCGGGATATAACGCGCCATACTAAATTTTCAGACAGGTGCCACAAGTCCGCAGGCGTAATTATCAGGGTAATATCAGATTGATTTAATGACAGTTATTTATAATTGTGCGGCGAATAATCGAACAAACTGAAAATAAAAGATATCCAATGATAAAGACTCTTTTTATGGCTTTCTTATGTTGCGTGTTACTTTCAGCCTGTTCATCTCCTGAGTCCACTGTGGACGAACCTGGCAATCACGCCAACGACCAGCTAATGACCGCACAAATTCAGCGTCTGATTCTTCGCTGCATGCTGCCACGGGTTTATTACCGCTGGTCTGATGAAACGTCGGTGCAGGTCACCTGGTACACCTCCGGACAGTCAATTCAGGTGAAAAGCTCACTACCCGGAGATATCCAGTCATGTGTTGAGCAGTATTACAGCGCACAGCCGTTTTATTTCCGCTCTGGCTTGTCCGGCAAAATGGATATACGCAGTAGTTAACGCCTTTTCGCCCGCTAAATTTATTGTAAAACCAACCTTGCGCGATCGATCGCGCAGCCAGGAATAAGGAAAGAAAATGCAATTTGATCTCGCAGAGATGCTACGTCGTTCGTTAGATAAAATGGGCTATAAAGGCGAAGAGTTTCAATTTGATTCCCACTCCACCATTGAAATCGGTCTGGAAAATATTCCGAGCATGTTCTTATCGCTGATTGATGAACGCGTATGGTTATGGAGTCGTCTGACGTGGATGAACCGTGACACGTTAGATGCCTGGGGAACCGAGTTATGGCTGGAATTACAAGAGGCGCTGCCATCCGTCATTACCGGGCAACCGGTGCTGGGGCATGGCGATGAAGGTTATGAGCTGAAAGCGCTGGTCGATGAGAATTGTTTCGAACAGGAAGACGGCTTTGAGTCACTGCTCGAAAGTTTTTTTCTGCTCTGCACCCGCCTGCAAGATCGTTTCAGTCGGTTAGGGTAAGCCGTCACCATGCTTAACTTTATTGAGCATTATGCCCGCCCGCTGAAAGTGCTTGGGGGCATTATGGAAGTGCCACTGCCACACGTCAGGCTGGGCGAGATTTGCCTGATTCATGCCGATGCCCGCGCGGAAACATGGCGACGTGGCCAGGTGATTGGTTTTAAACCTGGCTGCGCCATTGTAAGTTTGTTCGACGATGGGCAAGGGCTGAACGGGCGCTCTCAGGTGTTTCCAACCGGACGCCCATTATGTGTTGAGGTTAGCGAGAAAAGCCTTGGCGGCATTTATAATGGTGTCGGTGAACTCTGCGCCCGCATGGTGGCAGACAAGCCAGTCACTCAGCCGCGCTTCTCCCCGCAACTACGCACAGTTGAAAGTCAGGTTGTGGACCCGCTGCGACGCAGGCCGATTAATCAGCCCTTTTTCACCGGCGTGCGGGCAATAGATGGCCTGATGACCTGTAGTAAAGGCCAACGTGTCGGTATTTTTGCGCCTGCGGGTGCCGGGAAATCATCGCTACTTCAGGCGCTGTTGCAGCGCGACAGCGCTGAAATCATTGTTATTGCATTGATTGGAGAACGTGGCCGCGAAGTACAGGATTTTATCCAGCATGGGTTGCATCCCCAGCAGCGCGCAAAAACGGTGTTGGTGTACGCCACCTCCGATGCCCCGCCAATAGAAAGGAAAAACGCCGCGCTGGTGGCGATGACCATTGCCGAATATTTCCGTGATGCCGGCTGCGAAGTGCTGCTGTTAATGGACTCGATCACTCGCTATGCACGCGCTCTGCGCGAAGTCGGATTTGCCGCCGGGGAACCTGCGGCATCCTCCGGGTTTCCCGCCTCGGTTTTTGCCGAATTGCCTCGTTTGCTGGAACGCGCCGGTTGTGGCAAAGATCATGGCATGATCACAGCCTTCTTTACTATTTTGCTCGAATCACAACACGGGCATGATGCCATCGGTGAGGAGGTTCGTTCGATACTTGATGGCCATATCTACCTTTCCAGCAAACTTGCCGCCGCCAACCACTACCCTGCCATTGATGTTCTGAACAGCCTGAGTCGCCTGTTTTCCCGTATTACCTCACCGCAACAACAGGAAATTGCGGGCATAATCCGCCGCGCATTACAACGGCTGGATGAAGTGCAACTGCTGCTGGAGTTAGGGGAATACCAAACCGGTCATGATGATTTCACCGATAAAGTGATTGAGCAGAAAGCCAAACTCATGGGCTTCCTCCAGCAGGCCTCTGCTGAAAGTGAAGCGCCGGAAACTACTCTGGAGAAAATGCTACATGTCGCACACGCTTTTTTCTAAGCTCGGCGAACTCAACCGCCGTCGTAAAATACAATGTCTGGCCAAACTTGAGGAGACACAAAAAAACATCGCCCGGCTTGAAACCCAGATTGCTGAAAATGAACAGGTGCGTAAGCAGGCGTCGCTCAGTATTGATCAGGCCATGCTGCATCTCACACTGCAACAGGTGGTCGTGACCCAGGAAGTCTATGATGTCCGTCTGCTGGAGGCGGCCATGCGACGTAATATCCTGCAACTGGAGACCGAAGCCGAACAGTATCAGAAGGAGAAAGCACGTCACCAATCCGATGCCGAGGATTTACGTAAAGTGGTACGCTATTTTGGTATCAAGGAAGAGAAAATGGCGCGGGGTGAGACACGGCTCAAGCGGTCTGAACATCGGTGATGGTAGGTATGAATGATTGCCCGGTAGGCGGCAAAACTAACCGCCGTCCGGGTTCAGAATTGCGCGGCAGGAAGAGGGCTATTTATTATGTTTATCCCGGAACAGTTTCGCCAAAAGCTTTATCTGATCCGTTTTTTTAATCTGCGAGGATTAAAAATATGCGTCTGGCAGCGCGATAAATCGTTCTGCTACACCGGGCATGATTACTCCCCACCTAACATGCGGTCCCTTTTTTTCCTTCTGTCACCCGCGGGAATATCTTTGGGATGAATCACTTTTGCCAGCCCCGTCGTCAGATCTGAAACCGAGTCCGGGTTATACAGCTCCATATTTATTCTTAACACCTCATTATTCTCATAGGTTTCCCAGGCCTCATCCAAATTGCTGGCTTTCATACTTCGCATAAAACTCTCGCCGCCATCGTCATAGGTCACGCCACTGCGCTCCTCCCTGGTGATGCTCTTATGAATATTCTCTCCACGACCTCGTGGGCGGTACATCCCATCTGTCGCTGTCCTGAAAGGGCGTTTCAAATCGAGAATACTGTGATGACCCAGCTCATGCTTAAAAACATGCTCAATCGCCTTTTTTCCTTCTTTAAGGGCCTCATCATAAATAACGATTTTATTATATTCTGGAATGTAGCTGCCATCATATCGCCCTCTTACACCTGGCAAATTATTAAGCGTCATGATGCTGTACTCGCTACGACGAAGCCATAAGATCCCAGATTGTAGCGCCATCAGGTTATTCTTTACTTCATTAATTAATTTTGGGGTGATAGACGATTCGGCAATAGCAAAATGTTCGCTGATCACTTTTCTCACCTGTGAATTATGAGGTTTGGCAATCGCCTCCAGCGCAAACTTAATCTCTTGCTCTGCACCTTTTATTCCCCGCATCACTTTGACATATTTGTCATAATTAACCGAGCGCAACTCGGTGAAACCATCAGCCTCGAAAATATAATCTATCCCCTGGAATTTGATCATCTCACCTGCCTGGACCGGATAGCGCAGCCTGTCGCTTCGGTTCCTTCTTCTTAGCTCTTGTTTAATTACTGACTTTTTTAAGCGATTATCAAGACGTTTAAAATAGCTCGATGTCAAACGATGCGGCTGAAAATTAACTATTTTTGTTTCCCATGTAAAGGTGTTTTTATTATAGGTGACGGGATAGTCCAGTCCATCGCCGGTTTTCACGACATAGGATTTGATGTCGTTATTGTATTCGATTTTATAGACACCATAATTCCCCCTGATATATTGTTCACCTTCAATGGTTGCGATACCGGTAATCATATCGGGTTTAGCCAACTCCAGCGTATGCGCCGAGGCAGCAGAAGCCAGTCGATGCTCCCACTGAATATCCGTGGTATCCGGTTTATTTTTGCTACTGCGCATGCCGAATACCACGCGCCATTCAGTTGAACTTCCTGCTACACGCTCAACAGGAATGGTAGCCTGTTCTTCAGTGTTAATAATAAAAGCATTGTCCGGGTGCCCCTTGAGAAACTCAACTGGATAATAATTCTTTTTCAACTTGATAAAGTCCTGGTTATCCATTGAACTGTATAAACCGTTATCTCGTTCAATAAACATCTCTTTTTTACTGGCACGATAGTTTCTTAATGGGATCTTCCATTCACCTTCTTCGGGAGGCCGGGCATCCTGATTTATGTTTTTATACCAGCTCACCGGCAAGGTGTGCGATTTGCCGTTATGGTCAGTGACGCTGAGGGTGCCGGTTTTTGCGCCCTTCTGTGGCTTCGCCTGCGTGGTGTGAAACGTCTCCTGACTGAAATAGCTTTTCAGCACATGGACATCGTTCAACAGCCCGGTTAATTCATCCGCCGTCGGCAGTGCATCGCGCTTTGTCATTAGCTCTGTTAATTTGAAAGGGAAACGGGTTAAATTAACGTCAGGAATCAACGCAGTGATATCATCAATAATGCCAGCGATCTGGTTCAATAAACTCCGGGTATCCCGATTAACTTCCTTATAACTTATGATGCTATAAATATCGCTACCCATATCCATCAGGGATTGGAAGGGGTGTGCCCCACCTTTACCTATGCTGATAAGTGCATCGTTTAAGGAGTCAATTTTTTTTATTACAAAACGCGGCAGTTCGACTTTTTTTACATCATCGGTTTGAATGGGCATTGTCGTCGTGGTGTCTGCTGGCATTGAACGCAACGGGACCGATCTGACTGGTCGTGGCCGTAACGACGCTGACGTATGTAATGCCAGTATCTGGTCAGCGGAAGTGGCCGGAGCCGAACGACGTTCGGGTTTAGCGGCCTTTTCACCTGCACTCTGTCTTGCTATTTCACTTTTCACAGCGCTGACGACGTTATTCTGATGAGAGCGGGCGCCAAGCATCTGAATATTATTTTCTAACCTGCGCTTTTCTGCATTCCCCACGGATGTGGCATAAGTCTCACCCATAATTATCATCGTGGTAGCAACATGAACAATCGCTTTGGCGAGTAAATGCTTCGCGACATTTCCCGAATGTAAACCGCGTTGATGAGCCAGTGCCTTTAGAAAATCATCATGCTTTTTTTGACTTCCTTGTTTTTTATCGAGTTTCAAATGATGCTGCCCAGAAGTGTAGGTGAAATACCTGGCAGAAATGTAAGGCATGGGTTGGCTTTACTCCTGGAGTGTATAAATTTTCGTTTTGCGCCGTATGCAATATTAAGCGAGGCCGCGATCTTTTAACGTGTCTACATTTTCCGTCGTAATGATGCCGCAAAACCATTGCAGAATAACGTGCCACATGAGGATTGCAATGTCTTTCACAAAGAAATGATAAAATAAATTAACGAAATCTAAAAACCACTTCACCTGAAAAATTACCAATACGCTTAAGATTCGGTTTTAAAACCTCATGTCAATGTTATACCCCTCCGTTTTTAAGTGCATATTCACGGCTCGCTTTCTTTGCGCAAATGCATTTTATTTCATGTTTTTTACCTTTAATTCCATTTAAGCGACACGCATCACAAAACGACATGGAAAAACACCACCTTGCATAAGACAACAATCATTAATTATTTTAAATTCCCCCTCCGCTACGTTTAAAATATTTTCACTCCTGTATGGCATCAATTCACACCAGGACACATAATTAACGCAACAATACATGCCAATTGCACAACAACTAACATTCCCCTTCCTGCTCCCCTGTTAGCAATCGACAGCAGGTATAAGGTTGACTTTATAAGTAAGCGGATTACCCGGCATCCGATTATTTACGTGGGTAAAAACCATGAACAAGATCTATAAATGCGTGTGGAGCATGGCACGACAATGTTGGGTGGTTGTAGGTGAGTTAGTGAAAAATAACTGCCTGATAAATCTTGCTATAAACTCTTCACCGATAGCCCCATCCCTGTTGTTGTTAACACTTTTTCTTGTTATTGCAGGAGGCTCACAGGCGGGCGTATTAGATGAAGGGACATATACACCTACGACCCTGAACCCCACTCAGTTCGTCGCTTATGGCCCAAAAGCTATTGTACAAGCTCAGGGAGGGCTGGCGATCGGGAGTAACGGTTCCTTTGGTGGAATCACTCTGGCAAGCGGCACAGATGCTATGGCAATCGGTAATGGAGCAACTGCCAGTGGCAGTTATAGTATTGCCTTCGGCCACTCGAGCGCTACCCAAGCAGGAAGTATTTCAATAGGAGATGCAAGTAATTCAACGGGAACGAACTCTATAGCGATAGGCACCACATCCAATGTCAGCGCCAATAACAGTTTGGCACTGGGTGATGGATCTACAAACACCCGTGCTTACACCGTTTCCATCGGTTCTGCGACTCAACAACGTCAACTGACCAATCTTGCCGCAGGGACAGCGACGACCGATGCCGTCAACATCAGCCAGTTATCCTCGGTTTTGACCGCGCTGGGTGGCGGCACCGGGACAACCAATGGTTCAGTTAATGCTTCAACCGGTGTGGTAACAACGCCAACCTACAACCTCTCCGGCAGCAATTACCCCCAGGTAGGCAGTGCACTGGTGGCTCTTGATACTGGAGTAGCAGGGCCGGTTAAGGTAACGGGAAGCAGCATCACCGTCGGTGCCTCGGCAGGCACCACGACGGTATCTTTTGCCGGCTCTGCTGGAAATCGCCAGTTGCTCGGTGTTGCCAACGGCAGCGTAGCCTCGGGCAGCACCCAAGCCGTAAATGGCGGTCAGTTGTTCAGTACCAGTCAAAGTATCGCCACCGCATTTGGCGGTAGCGCGACGGTCGGCGCAAATGGTGTTATTTCCGGGCTATCGTATAACTTACCCAATACCATCGGTGGGCCTTTTACCAACGTCGGCAGTGCCCTCAGCGCGCTGGATACCGGGCTGGGCACGACTAACAGCAGCCTCAGTAGCCTCACCACAACGGTCAACAATACCATCGCCAATGGTACTCGTTATTTCCACGCCAACTCGACCAGTACCGACTCCACCGCCTTGGGTACCAATGCTGTTGCCATTGGCGCGGCCGCCAGCGCAGCCAATAATAATTCGGTGGCACTGGGAGCCAATGCCACCACCGCTGCGGTGGTGGCGACACAGCAGGCAAATATTGCTGGCACCGTTTACAACTTCGCCGGGGTGAATCCCGGCAGTACCGTCAGCATCGGCGCGGCAGGCAGCGAACGTACCCTGACCAATCTCGCCGCCGGACGGCTCAGCGCCTCCAGCACCGACGCGGTTAACGGTTCCCAGCTGTTTGCCAGCAACGAGGCGATTAACACCCTCTCCGACACCATAACATCGGGTGAGATCGGCCTCGTCCAGCAGGCTGGTTCCGGTGAACCCATCACCGTCGGCGCATCCACGAACGGCGGTGAGGTTAACTTTACCGGTACCGATGGCGACCGCGTCATGAGCGGCGTCGCCCCCGGTACGGTGGCACAGAACAGCAACGAAGCGGTGAACGGCGGCCAGTTGTACAACACCGCACACACCGCCGCCGCCGCGCTGGGAGGGGGAGTGACCGTGGGAGGGGACGGCAGTCTCTCCACGCCGGCCTACCCCCTGAGTACGACCGGTACGACTTACAACAACGTTGGCAGCGCCCTCAGCGCGCTGGACTCCGGACTCGGCACCACCAACAGCAACCTCAACAACCTCGGTACCACGGTGAATAACCTCACCACCGGCGGCACCCGTTATTTCCACGCTAACTCCGGCGCGGCGGGCACCGACTCCAGCGCTTCCGGTACCGATGCCGTTGCTATCGGCGCAGCCGCCTCGGCGGGAAACGCGGGGGATGTGGCACTCGGGGCAAATTCTGTCACTGCCGCTGCCGTGGCAACACCCTCCACCCTTATCGCCGGGGTGAACCATACTTTCGCCGGTGCGGCACCGGCCAGCACCGTCAGCATCGGCGCGGCAGGCAGTGAGCGCACCCTGACCAACGTCGCTGCCGGACGCCTCAGCGCCTCCAGCACCGACGCGGTTAACGGCTCTCAGCTGTTTGCCAGCAACCAGGCGATCGACTCGCTGTCCAGCTCCATCAACAACGGCGGCATCGGTCTGGTACAGCAGCCCGACCCCAATGATCTGATCACCGTCGGCGCCCAGACCGGCGGCAACAGCGTGTCCTTTGCCGGTAACAGCGGCGCGCGCACCCTGCTGGGCGTGGCTTCCGGTGAGGTGAATGAAACCAGCACCCAGGCAATCAACGGTTCTCAGCTGTATGCCGCCAGCCAGAGTGTCGCCACTGCGCTTGGTGGCGGGGCGTCCGTGGACACGGATGGCAGCGTCACCGCTCCGTTATACACCTTACCCAACAGCGGCGGAGGCAGTTATAACACCGTCGGTAATGCGCTTAGCGCGCTGGATAACGGTATCGGCACGGTGAACAATAACATCACCAATCTGGCAAATACCGGCACCCGCTATTTCCACGCCAATTCCGGCGCGGCAGGTACCGACTCAGTCGCTACCGGTAACAATGCGGTGGCAATCGGTGCCGGGGCTGTAGCCAATAGCGAGGGTGACGTGGCGATCGGTACAGGATCCATTACCGGCCCCCTTGTGGGAACCTCTTCCGCCACCATCGCGAACCAGCATTTTAACTTTGCCGGAGATGTTCCCTCCAGCAACCTCAGCGTCGGCTCGGCAGCAATCAAACGTACCATTACCAACGTCGCCGCCGGACGCCTTAGCGACGCCAGCACCGATGCCGTCAACGGATCCCAACTTTTTGCCAGCAATCTGGCGATTGACAGTATCGCCAATACCCTCAACTCCGGTGACATCGGCCTGGTGCAGCAAGATTCAGATACCGACCCCATCACGGTCGGCAAGGACACTGCCGGTACCCAGGTTGACTTTACTGGCAGCGCAGGCAGCCGCCAGTTGATTGGCGTCGCGAATGGCACGGTGGCTGCGGGGAGCACCCAGGCGATCAACGGCAGCCAGCTGTTCGCGTCCAGCCAAAGCATTGCTGCCGCCCTCGGCGGCGGGGCGACGGTAGCCGCGAACGGCAGCGTGAACGCACCCACCTACTCTCTGACCAGCACCACCACCGATTACCATAATGTCGGCGATGCGCTGCTGGCACTGGATTCCAACATCGCTTCCGGCAATGCCGGGTTGGTACTTCAGCCTGATCCGAATGGCCTGATTACCGTGGCAGCCCACACCGGCGGCGATAGCGTCTCTTTTGCCGGTAACAACGGCGCACGTACGCTGCTCGGCGTGGGCGTTGGTGAAGTGAATGCCACCAGCACCCAGGCGATTAATGGCTCCCAACTCTATGCGGCGAACCAGAATCTCGCCAGTGCGTTGGGCGGCGGCTCCGCAGTGGATGGTAATGGTAATCTGGTGCAGCCCGGCTACAACATTCAGGGTAGCGTGAGGAATAATGTCGGCGACGCCCTTAGCGCACTCGACACCGCCACCACCAGCAACACATCCAATATTAGTAACCTGATAAATAACGTGAATACCGGTGCGCTGGGGCTGGTTCGTCAGGCATCTGGCAGCAGCACTGTGACCGTTGCCGCCGCAACCGGCGGGTCAGAAGTGAATATTGCCGGTACGGAGGGTAGCCGCCGTCTGACCGGCGTGGCAAACGGTGCGGTGACGGCCAGCAGCAACGAAGCGGTGAACGGCAGCCAACTGTTTGCCACCAATCAGCAGGTGTCACAAAATACCAACAATATCAGTGATATCTATCAAAGCATCAATAACCTGGGCGACAGCCTGGTAAAACAAGAGCCGAACCAGGGTACGGTCAATGTGGCCAGCGAGACCGGCGGCCATACCGTGGATATTACCGGCGATGCGGGCACGCGTACCCTGACCGGGCTCAGCGATGGCGTGGCGGATGATGATGCGGTGACGGTACGGCAAATCAAAGCGTTACAAATTGAGCCACGTAATATCGATCAACTGGCGGTTAATGCTTCAGGCATCGCCACCGCCAGTGGCAGCAACGCAGCCGCTGTCGGCAGCAACGCACGCAGTACCGGCGTCAATAGCACCGCGCTGGGCAACGATACCCTCGCCAGCGGGGCCAACAGCACCGTGGCCGGCAACGGCGCGATCGCTTCGGGGGATAACAGCGCCGCGTTCGGTGCGTTCAGCAGCGTCACCGCCAGTAATTCGGTTGCGCTAGGCGCAAACTCGGTTGCCAGTGAAGCCAACACCGTGTCGGTGGGCGCACCGGGCAATGAACGCCGCATCACCAATGTCGCCGCCGGGGTGAACGACACCGACGCCGTCAACGTTTACCAGTTGAATCAGGTGCAGGCAGCCAATAACCAATCATTCCGTAACATCAATAACCGCGTCGACAAGCTGGATGACAAACTGACGGCGGGTGTCGCGTCAGCCATGGCGATGGCCGGGCTACCACAAGCCTGGGAACCGGCTTCCAGCCTGGTCAGCGTGGCGGTGAGCGGTTATGAAGACAAATCAGCTATCGCCGTCGGAGTTTCGGCGATTTCCGGTAACGGCAGATGGATCACCAAATTACAGGGTTCAGGCAACAATGAGAGCGATTTCGGTGTTTCACTGGGTGTCGGCTATCAATGGTAACGCCATGAGAAAATGGTTATATCCCGGGGTCCTTGCCCTGCCCCTGATGCTACAGGGGAGTGTCAGTCAGGCAGCGGGCGCAGAGGCGCATAATGTTGAGATCTCTGCCCTGCCCGTCATTCAGCAAATGATCAGCTCGCTGGTGCCGTTATTCGATGGCAAACGCAATAAGGTGATTATGGATCAAGTCTGCCTGTATGCGAGCGGTCAGCAAAGTCAGGCGCAGCTCGACGCCTTCTTCACCAACAAAGGCATCCAGGTGGCACAACTGGCACCCAACGACAGCGGATTTCGCTTCCTCGCCACCGCCAGCCAGCAGTCGCTGATCACCGCCTGTGCTGCCTTTGTCGCCTCAACGTTTTTTACCGAAGGGGCATTGGTGGAGGGCGCCGGAATTCAGGCCAACGACCCTCAACTCAGTGACAAACTGCTGCGTTTGACCCCACTGGCATTGGTGACAGTCAATGCGCTGGCGGGTTTGCTGGCCGCGCATCAGGGCGAGGTATTCGGGAACCTCGACAGTTACCAAAAGGTATTGCGACAGGATTTTGAACGTCAGGCAGCGGGTTTTGTCAGTCAGACGTTCAAAGGCAATTTCGTGCTGAGTGATTATGTCGCCAACGGCAGGGCCAACGGCTTCTATTATACCTTTGCCTACGGTAACGCCCGGTTGAACCTGTATGACGACGTGTGGCTGGGCGACGGGAAAGTCATGGGGACACGTTATGTGGTGTATCTCAAAACCAACGCACCCACAGCGGCAAAGAAATAAAGGGCGGGTGGCTGCGCTGATCATCTTCGCTGTGCTGGGGCTGTTACCCGCCGTCGCCAGCAATAAGCCTACTTTTAGCCCAGAGCAGCAAGAGCAAATTGGCAAGATCGTCCGTGAATATCTGCTCGCCCACCCTGAAATCCTCGATCAGCTTGCACGCAAGTGGCAGGCGCAACAGATGCAACGTGAAAATGACCAAATCTCTGACCTGACACGCCGGGTGATTACACAACGAAAGGCATTACTGGAAAACAGCAGCGCCCCCCATACTGGCCCGGATGGCGCGGCCGTCATAGTGATAGCCTTTTACGATTATCGCTGCCTGCCCTGCGGAAAGATGGACGCAGTCATCGCGCAAATGATGCACGATTTCCCACAGGTCCGTTTTGTCTTTCGTGACTGGCCGATGGCCGGTGCTGGCTGGTCCGTGTCAGAGACGGCCTCAGCAATCGCTGTGGCGTTGTGGCAACAACAGGGGGACGCGGTATGGCAGCAGTATCATCTGACGTTGTTTAGCATGGCGCAACAGCAGGGCAAGGTCGAGGTGGAGGATATCGCACGGGTAGTGAAAGCAATGCACATCGCCGTGCCGGAGAAGCAGGCAATCACCCAGGCGCGACGCGTGTTGAGCAGCAGTGCCTTGCTGGCCAGGAGGCTACAACTGAGCAACTTGCCAACCGTCATCGTCATGCCCGTGCAGGGTGCGACAATGCATAATACCTCGGTATTTATTCGCGCGGTGTCAGCATCCGAATTACAGGCAGCGATTGTCAGAGGATTACGGAAAGGGAAATAAAGCGATATCCGGTTCGTATTTCAACGCATACCTGGTTCGCAGCATTAATAACACTTTAGAATTAAAATTCAGAGAAAATTCAGGAAATTTACCCCTCATGTGTCGTAGGGTTGATGGCGAAAAAATATATTCTGCTGATTTATCTGCCGAATATAAAACTGTCCCATTCCTCTCAGCCGAATCTCGCTTAACTCAGGAGTCTCTGATGCCCAATATGCTCACAACCACCCAGCCACTCGCTGTAAATCACGCTCTCTCTTTTACACTGTTTAACCAAAGCCCTACCCCTCATCTCATGCCAACTACCGGTGTGAACAATGTTTCTATGATTATGCAATCCATCCATGCCCTGCCAAAGTCTGTTTCTCAACTTAATGACAAATCGGGTGCAGCTATTCGTGCCGGAATAGAAAATCAGCAGAACAACGAAAAGAGAGAACAGAAACGTCGCTGTAGGGAACTGTTGAAAAATAAAGAGAATTATGCGCAGCAGTCAGAGAAGAACAGGGTATCCAGTGAGGATCGCGCGCAGAACATCCAGACGTTAAACAGTTCGAATGCCATTATTAAGGAAACATGTGAACATGCTTATAATGTAACGTTAGAGATTGAAAATAGCGATACGCCGCTGGCAGCGGTGATTGATACGAAAATACAGCGACAAAAAATTAAGGAAATCGACCATAAGGACAAAATGTTCCGTATAAGAAAAAAAATAGTTCAAAGTCATAACAAGATGGCCAGGGAAGTTAACTCTTCAGGCGTCTCGCCATATAAGTTTACTCTGTTAAAAAAAATGGACTTCGAGGCGATCCCGCGCTCTGTCGAAAGTGACCAAAAAAAATGCGCACAAAACCGGATGGTATCCGAAAATATAAAAGCAACGGCGTATTACAGATTTAAAGATGCTGGTCAGTCGGTGACCAGACAATGTGATTATCTTGCTCCGGTCGATACAGAAATCTTGAGAATATCCCGTACGGTTTAGCCCGTAAAACACGATGCGAGGTCATGCTGATCTGCGTCGTGTTTTTTTGCATGGCACTGCGTCGGGCAGTGCACCTTCTCTCATTTCCAGGGCAAGGAGTGCCAATGGAACCCTTAACAACACTATCCACCTGGTGTGCTGCACCGGTGCGCATTGTCGGCGCTGCCTCATCGCAACTGACTGGTCAGATTGTTCGCCTGAAAAATAGTCTGGCTCTGCCTTGCCGGATACTGTTCGACCCCATGATCAGAACGCTACATGCCCTTAGCCTGCCTGTTTCCTTTCAGGACGCCAAAATACGCGTGCTTAATACCTCGCATGCGAGTTGCGTGGCGCTGCTGCAAACGGAACTGGCGGGTACGGCGGCCCCAATGTGTTATTCCGTGGCCCGGTTCGCGCGGTTACTACTTGGTCGGGAAGGTATCGACCCGCAATTTCCGCAGCATAATGGGCTACTGGTGCTGGTGGCAGAAACGCTCCCCTATATCAGTCGGGCAGCAGACGAGCGAATACAACAATGGCAACCCGTAGCCAACGCACCTGGTGCAACACCAACGTGGCAAAGTGATGACCACCATGACCCCGTGGAAGATGACCGTTTTATGAATTTTGACCCGCCAGCGGATATCTTCTTACCGGGCGCCCTGAAGCTCACCCCCTTTGCGGGGGACACATTGCGACTCAGCGGCAAACAAGAAATTTGTCTGCTTCTCAACACCTGCCCGCAAGACCTGCCGCTGGCGCTGAACGCCAACAACAGTACGCAGATTGCCCCCGGTGTGGAAGCCTTCCAGGTTGAAACCCATGAAGGTGATCTGTTGGTGTGGATCAGCAATGAGAATCCGTTAACAAAACGAGACACCGTTATCAGCTTAGACCCGCGAGAGCCCCGCACCCTCCTCCCCCAGGTGGTCTTGTTTGCCAAATCTTCCCGCCCGATCCCTATGCCCGGCACTGCGTCCCAGGAAATCTGTCCGATCCGGCCCGACCCCGTTAGTCATGTTGTGGTTCCTCCAGCCACCGCAGTCTCAGCCCCCGAGGTTTGGCCCGGTATCAACGTGCAGCAAATAGGTGCTGGGCTAACCGACGTATTGCATTCCATTGATCACACCGTTGTCACCTTTTTTAATCAACCGCTTAATCTGTTCGGCGTCATGGCCAGCGACACGCCGGAAACCGAGACGATCAGCCCGGAAGAAAAAGCAGCGATGCGAATGGCGCTGGAGCTCCAGCAGCAGAACAGACGTACCACCGCGACTACACCCGCCCCCGCTCAACCATCCCACAGGCTGACCTGGGAGAACGGTAAACTAAGCTTTGAGCAACATGCATCTGTAACGTTAAAAGACTACGCCTTGCCGCCAGGCGAGTTGCCGCTAAACGGCACGCAGGACAAGCCTCTGGCTTCGGCCACATCATCGGGCGTTTTCAATATCAAATTGAGAGGCGATGCGGGAAGCCGCCTTTACGCTGTCAGCTACCAACCGCTGGTGGTGAAAGTCATCCTGCCAATGGCACTGACGCAAGAAGGAGAGCCGCCGCTCGAGATCAGAAAAGAAAAGGACGGCCCTTTCCATCTGGCACCAGACGATCCTTTTTTTGCGCAGTTTTTAGCAAAACATTATGCCGCGACCGGCAGGATTACCGGCTCCACCTCCCGGAATGGAGACGGGCTGATTCGTAATGGCGATAACATATGGGCACCCGTGAACAGTATCGCGTATCCGGTACGGATGGAGAACGGTAAATACTACGCTGATGCGCATGCGCAGACACTGCCTGCGGTGATGACCGACGCAACCCGCCAGCGCTATAAACCGCTGAGATTGCCACCGTTAGAATTGGTACGTGAAGCAAATGGACAATGGCGCACCAACGCCACGCTTGAGCACCAGCAGGACTTAATCCGTTTGTTAGGGCAACGTAATAGCTATGGCGTAACGCCGCTGGCTGCCAGAGACACCCTGCCACCATCGACGCTGGTGATTGCGGGTTATAAAGTCCCCTTCGCACGCGATGTCCCCTGTTATCAGGTGGTGATGTGGCCAGCAATTACCGACCCGATGGGAGTGCGGGATCCGGTACCGGTGGTGTGGCGTGAGCAGCCGCAGGCGGTGACCAATAGAATTACCACGGAGACGTTACCCGGCCAGTATGTTGTGCTTTCTTCTTCAAACGATCTGGCGACACGACCGTCACTGACCGGCCGTGAGGAAATGGGCATCGTACTAAATTACTTCAGCAACATGATAACCAACCCGTTTGAAACAACCGCTATGACCATCCGTGCCGCCAGGGGTGATGCCAACGCGCAGGAAATTCTCGGTAACGCACTGATCACCGGCAACTGGCCACTGCCGCACACCGCACTCGGGTGGTTTGCCAAGGTGGCCGATATCACCTTGCAATTCGCCTTCGGCATGAGTCCTCCCCTCAGTGCCTTAACCAATGCCATGCACTTATCGATGATGTTGGGTGGGAAAGTGATGCTGAACCAACAGTTAACCAGGGAAGAGAGCAATGCTCTTGGCCAGTCGATCGCAGATATGCGTGCGTTAACCGAGGTACCGACCAACGCGCGTGGCAATGGTGCGCCAAAGCCACAAGGTATGGAAGATTTTCAGAGAGTGATGGAGCAGAACTTCATTGAAAAACAATTGAAGACCATGCCGGAAGAGGGTTTCCGTAATCTCTATGCGCACAGGCAAAGCACGGCGCTGTGGGTCAACGACGCGCAGATCGGACATCCCATCCCGGTACGACAATTTGCTGATTTGTATGCACGCAAAATGCCAGCAGGTTATGCGCCACAATACTTTCTTAGCGACGGTGGCAAGCTACGCCTTATGACTCCGACCGAAACCCGCCTTAATGCGCGTCTGCAAAAGGTGGTGCAGCCGCATGCGCCATCTAATCTCTATCGCGATATCAATGACGGTTGGTTGTACGTGAGGTTAACCGATGAGCAGGGTATCCGCATTGGGGACATCCAGGTGATCAAAAACGATGACTGGTATGAAGTGCCGAAGTTTGATGCCAGTACAGGAAAACCGCTGCTGCGGGTCGATCAAGGTTTCAAACTGGAGGGCACAAAATTGGTGCGATTATCGGTTTCCGAGCTGAACGAGCTTCAGCCCGATGCGAACCAACCCTATGAGAAGATCTACCTCAGCGACGAGAGTGATAGCCAGCTCACCACGGCGTATCTGCCGATGGGCAGTGCTGAGCAACGTCGCAGCGGCAGAAAAACCTGCCGTTTTCTTAAGCGAACCCGAGGTTTTATTCAGACTGAAAAATTGATTGGTCCCGATAGCCAAAGGTTCAGGCTGCCTGGTGGTGTCCGGGTAGCAAAAAAGCCGCGGGTCTTACCCCCCTCAGAGATCAATTGGCTCATTGCGCAAAACATTCCAGAAGGTAAAGGGCGCGCTGAAGCAGTACGGCAACTATTAGAACGCCCTTTACCCGAGGAAATGACGCGGGATAAGGTACTGAGCTATTTTGGTTTAAACGAAAAAGACATGATTAACGCTGCCAAAATGGCGGCCATACCCGATCTGCCCGACACCATCAAAGCGGAGCTGGCGATAAAGCTGCCATTGCTTGATAAGTTTGGCAAAGCGCGGTCAGCGGAAGATGTGGCGAAATTTACACTAAATGAAGAAAAGTATCTAAAGGATAACGGCATTAGCTATGGCAGTCTTGGCAAACATTATGGTTATTCCGCTCGCGTAATTGTTAATGCACGGGTAGCGGTAAACGGCCAACTACTTAAGTTGAAACCAGAAGATATAACCTGGCTCAACAGTAAATTGCCGAAGTCAGCTAAAGAGGATGAGACGGTTGACGCATTGGATGTTGCCACATTGGCATATAACGAAAAAGAGGAGTTGACAAAAAGGCATATTACCCGGCCAATGCTGGCGAAATATTATGGTTTTACCTATAGCAAGATGAAACAGACCATCGGTCTGGTAAAGCGGGAAAATGAATATAAAGATATTCTAAAAGAGATATTGCCATTAGAGGGCGCACATATTGATGATGTAGCAGAAATGTCATTCCAAAAAGGGGGCTTGCTGAGCGAGCATAAAATCGACGAGTCGATGCACGCGCGTTTCTATGGTTATGACCTGAAGACATTACAGGAAGCCAAACAACGTATCAGGCCCGATAAATATACCAGCTACGAGAAAAACTATTTTAACGACAAAATACCCTCTGCATATCGCCAGGAGTCGCTGGAAATGATCCAACATCAAATCCAGGAAAATTACTATCTGCCGGACTGGCCTGGTACGCCCTTTAGTATCCTGGGAAATTATTACCATAAAGCAACCTTCAAATTGCAGGCCGCGCTGGAACCCACTGATTTATCACTCGACTCGGTGCAGAACGCGGTGCTGGATGGCTTAGTTAAGCAGGAGACGGCGTATGGCAATCCTGCGCCAGCCGCCCCGATGACAACGCTAAGAGCAGCGAAGATTTATCACAACAACCAGCGTATCCTGAATGATAACCATATTTTCCAGCGACATCTGGTGCATAAGTATAATCTCGACCCGTACCAGTTTGGTCATGATCTGCTTTGGCAGCAGACAACACCGCTGAATAGCGAACAACGGCAATTTCTTGCACAGTTTGTCATTAACGCGAACCCACAATCGCTGGCGAAGTTTTACCTCGACAGGTTCGAAAAACCAGAATGGCCGAATATCAGCGTGGCGCAGTTAGCCAGAGAAAAAAATGTCTTGCTGGCCGACGTAACAGACGCCATTTTGCTGGGAGAAACCCCCGGCATGAATAAGGTGCAAAGCGATTATCTCAACCCTCTTTTGCTGGAAAATGCTGACATGACCGAGAAGGATGTTGCCAAATTTTATCTGGAAAAACGTGACCTGCCGGAGTGGCCGAAGATCAGCCTGAAACAGCTGGCTGTGCGCCAAAAACTAAACTATGGCAATCTTCACAAAGAAAAAATGCGCCTTACCGGCAAAATGACACCAGAGCAGGTCGAACGCGTTCGCGAGCTTCCGAATGATGACACTCTCACCGCAAATAAAGTGGCCATGTTATATCGCAATAATAAAGACCAACCGGATTGGCTCGATATTACGCCACCCCAACTGGCGCAGTATTATGGTGTCGACCCTGTCGATCTTACTATCGCGATTGAGGCACTGGCGGTGAAGTCTGAAAGCATACCGACCGGTAAGGGGGCAATAAATCTTCTGGTTTTGGATGAAGAGGGTCAAATAACGGCAGAACTGACTTCGCCGGATGGCGGCAGGAACATAGACAATAATCTGCCAATTATTCGTGATCCCAAAAATCCTCGCCAAAGCCTTACCATGAAGTGGCTGGGTATAACCAGCTACCGACAATTAAAAAACAAAAAAGTATGGTGGGGTGAACTCCATCGTCATTTCAACGACATGCCTTATAAACAAATGATTGAATTGAAAAAGATCATGAAGAGGGAAATGGATAGCATTATTATCAATGAAAATAACCAAGGTGATATTTTAGAGAACAATTTTGAAATCAGAAACATCTCCATTGAGAATACAGAAGGGGAAATTATTAATCTCGGACAAGGTGTTTTCTATCATGGCACAGATATATGGTCGAAATATAAAGTCGTGGGTGCCTATGCTGGGATTGGTGAAGACACACCAGAGCAAATTCAAGCATCGTTACGCCAGCTAGGATCCCACCGGCAAGCCTCTCATTCCTGGGATGTCGCCAAAAGCAAAGCAATTAATGGCTACTTGAGTGGAAATATCTTAACCAATATCAATACAGGTAAATTAGGTGACGCAGCATCCATTGGTGAAAACAATTTGGTCGCGGTGAAATACGATAATCAATTGATATTTTATTTCCCTGTCAAAGACATTTATCCTGATGACCAACTGCTGATTGATTATGGGAAAAGCTATCTTCAAGATAATCAAGTGAAAACAGAGCCAGTTGAAGCAGCGCCGCCCGAACGGTAGCCATGATAACCGCGGTTAAGTTAGTCGCTGGATTACCCCTCCACATCCTCCAGGCTAAACATCGCGGTTTGATCGTTATACGAGAAGATCTCGCCAAAACGCCCCCACTGGATAGCGGTATCCAGCGTTTGGCGGCCGGCATTATCGGAGAGATCTTTCTCCAGCACCTGTTCAAACCAGGCGCGCGTGACGCGGTGATCGGAACGTTCATCCAGTTCCGCTTTCATCAAGGCAATCAGAGGGATATACCGCAACGCCTGCTCGGCAAACACCATTTTACGGCGTTGCGTATCAGACTCCGCAAAGATACGTCCCTGCGGTGTAAGGAAAATGTCCCCCTCCTGCATTTCGACAAAACCGAGCGCCTGCAACGCTTCGGCTACCGGGAATAACTCATCCACCTCCAGCAGTTGGGCACGCGCAATGTCTGGCATATCCGCGCGGCCATGATAAGGCGCCTGCACCAGCGTCTCGATCAAGCCGGCCATCAGGTTGGTGGAGACGCGCGGCAGGCGACTACCAAGCGTAAGCCCTTTTCGATCCATACCGTGAGCCAGCCGGGCGGTCATCTTGCCATAGACGTTATCCACCAGACGGCGGAACTGCGGATCGAGGCGGTCACGCGGGTGGTTGAACGGCACCGCCACCTCGGCAATCACTTTACCGGGGTTGGAGGAGAGGATCAGAATGCGGTCGCACATAAACACCGCTTCTTCAATATTGTGCGTGACCAGCAGCACCGATTTGATCGGCATCTGACCGCTGCGCCACAGGGAGATAAGGTCACTGCGCAGGTTTTCTGCGGTTAATACGTCTAACGCCGAAAAAGGTTCATCCATCAGTAACAGCACCGGATTGACCACCAGCGCGCGAGCAATCCCCACGCGCTGACGCATGCCGCCCGACAACTCGCGCGGATAGGCATTTTCAAAACCATCAAGACCGATCAGGTCAATCGCCGCCAGTGCGCGTCGTCTGCGTTCGGCCGCAGCAATGCCCTGCGCTTCCAACCCCGCCTCCACGTTTTGCATCACCGTCAGCCACGGAAACAAGGCAAACGTCTGAAATACCATCGCGATGCCCTGCGCAGGTTCACGCAGCGGTGCTCCCTGATACTGCACTTCCCCTCCGGTTGGGCTAATCAACCCGGCGATGATGCGCAACAGGGTGGATTTGCCCGACCCCGAGCGCCCCAGCAAGCCCACCACTTCATTTTCATGCAGCGCGAGGTTGACCTGATCAAGAATCAACACCTGCCCCTGCGCCTTTGTAAACCCGTGGCTGACGTCACTCACCGATAAAAGATCAATGGGTTTCATCTTCATTATTCTCTCCCACTGCCTGCCACCCAATCATAGACAGGACGCCAGATCAGCCGATTGCTGAGCGTGACAAACAACGCCATCACCGCAATGCCGAGGATAATGCGTGGAAAGTCCCCCGCGGCTGTGGTCTGCGCAATCCAGGCTCCGATGCCATGCGCAGTCAGTTGCGTCTCGCCCCATTGCACATATTCGGCAACGATACTGGCGTTCCACGCACCACCAAACGCGGTAATTGCCCCCGTTACGTAAAACGGCAAAATGCCCGGCAGAATGACCTGCCGCCACCACTGCCAACCCCGAATATGAAAATTGCGTGCTGCTTCAAGGTAGTCATGGGGAAACGCGGTACAGCCAGCCACCACGTTGAACAGGATGTACCACTGGGTGCCAAGGACAATCAACGGCGACAGCCAGATATCCGGGTTAAGGTGGAAATGCACGATGACGATGACAAAAAAGGGAAACAGGAGATTGGCAGGGAAAGCGGCAAGAAATTGCAGCACCGGCTGGACTTTCTCGGCCAGCGACGGCCGCAGACCAATCATCACCCCCAGCGGCAGCCAGATCAGCGAGGAGAGCAGGATCATCAACACCACACGCAGCAGGGTGATCATCCCCAGCAGCAACACATGCCCCACTTCACGCAGCGTAAGGTCATCATGGATGTCATAGATGACGCGTGCCGTCACGGCAACGGTGAGGGCGATGACCAGCAGATTCCAGATAACATCTTTGCTGGCGGTCCGTGGTGGCTGATGCCGTGTCGATGAGGGTAAGCGCCACGAGACACGCGCCGCCGTCGCAAATATCCCACCTGCGCGTTGTAGCAAACGATGCACCAGCCGGGTGCGCCGCAGCAGATCAAGCACCCACGAGGAGGGTTGTATGGCGGCGCGGGTCGTGCCCATCTGAAACTTATCTGACCAGGCCACCAGTGGACGGAATAACAGCTGATCATAGATGAATATCACGACAATCATGGTCAGCAATACCCACCCCACGGCAGTGAGATTTTTCTGATCAATGGCCAGCGCCAGATACGATCCCAACCCCGGCAAACTAACCGAGGTGCTGCCGACAATGATCACCTCGGACGCCACAATAAAGAACCAGCCACCGGACATCGATACCATCATATTCCAGATCAATCCCGGCATGGCATAGGGGACTTCGAGTTTCCAGAAACGCTGCCAGGCCGTGAGCTGGAAACCGCGTGAAACCTCAACCAGATCGCGCGGGAGCGTGCGAAGCGATTGATAAAAGCTGAAGGTCATATTCCACGCCTGGCTGGTGAAGATGGCGAAGATTGCCGCCAGTTCCATCCCCAATATGCGGCCGGGAAACAGGGCGATAAAAAAGGCCACGGTAAAAGAGACATAACCCAGCACCGGGACTGATTGCAGAATATCTAAGGCAGGGATCAGAATTTTCTCCGCCCGTCGACTCTTGGCCGCCAGGGTGCCGTAGATTAAGGTGAAGACCAGCGACGCCAGCATCGCCACCAGCATGCGCAACGAGGTGCGCATGGCATATTCAGCCAGGTTAGCCGGATCTAAGGTTATCGGCTCGCTTGTGAGGGTGCTGACGGGTTGCAGGGTTTGATGAAAATCGAGAGCGAATAAGGCGATAAGGCAAAGGATAAGCGGAAACGCAAGCACATCCCAGCGGTTGGGCCGTCGCCACCCGGAGCTTTGATTAACACGCAGAGTCATTTTTCACTCACTTTGCAGGCAAGATGCCAACCGTAACGGCGCAATTTATGCCAGAACGGAAATCCACGTCACAGAATAGTTTTAATGTAGATGACGGCAAAGCGTTGTGGTTAGGTTGGCGGAGGAATTATTTGTTCACAGATGGCAGGTTTGTTTCGAGCATGCCATCGTTGGATAAAACCCGCGCGATAAATCGAGCCGCTACAATGCGAAGGATGACAGGCAAAAAAAAACCCTCTCCACTTCCACATAGAGAGGGTGCCTTATCGGCCAACACCAGGGAAATGCTCCCACTATGCCTAAGCATCACGACTATACCAAAGCACAGTTAAAATGACATAGTTCATTGCCGTGCGCAAACACTTTTCCCTGAGCAATATCAAAAAAATCAATCAATTATGTTAACACCATGATTGTAATGGCTATTTTTTGCACGCCTCTCATTGCGTCAACGGGGTGTTTTCAGGCATTCAGAAAAAAGGGGAAAGCGTGCTTTAACTTATTAGCGAGTGTAGTAACGAGGTTTTGTTATGACGCCCTTCCATAGAACGCGATGTATCGAACGCTGTCAGGCACGTCAGGATTCGGGGCAATTTCACCAATTTTCCAGCTATCATCCCCGGCTCGCACGGCTTCGCTTCAGATTTATATCATCTCTTCATCACGGCAGTTTCCTTGTCAAAACGTCGCGCCCTAGCCAGGTTTAGCGTCTTTGTGAGAAATGGCGGACAGGGAGATTGTTATGCCGGGAATCAGTATACCCACCACCGCAACGGAGAGTGCGGCCTTTCTTACGTCGGAAATACCGACGTTTTGCCTTGGAAACATGCTTCGAACCATCGCCAATACCATGAAACAAATAGCCAGTTCGCATCGATTAACCCTCCGCTTCCCTGACATGGTCAACCAGAGTATCAGTAACTTCTGTAGCTACCTGGGTACCCACATTCAGATGAACCCAGGTGGCATCGAAACCCCTTTGCTGGTGGGTACGCAGCAGTTGGCAATGCAGGCCTACTTGATGCTGCAAAGGCACGCCTTAGCGCGGGCGCACAGTAAAATACTTCGGCTGGAAATGCCTGACGATCTGCAAGACGGGAAGCTGCAAAATTACTTCGCATGGATAAAACGACAGGCGCTTACCGCCACCAGTGAGGATAAGGGCAGCATTCACAAGGCGTGCAAGTTACTGGAACGCATGAGAACCGCCACACCACCCAAATGGCGTCGTGCATTGCCGCCCACGAAACATCTGGTGTGCCAGGCATTTGAACAGCAACTTCTCAACCGGCTGGAAATTGCCACATTATGGCGGCCAAAACACACGCTGTGGCTGCCACTGGCGCGTATAGCTGCCCCTTATATCGGTGTTTATCTCCAACATAATTTGCCTGTACCGGCCAAATCCCCCTCAGCTCCGGGCCAGCAACTGTACGCCAGCCAGCCAGAGAGCAGCACCGTCGATGAGGATGCCGAAGCGTTCTTTACCCCGGACAAACCGCTTCCCCCTTCTGGATCAACCGTGGTCTGCCTGCCGGGTGAAATTGACCTGCCGCCACTGGGACTGGGTGCTAATCAGGAATTCCACACCACCCTGCTTAAGTGCCCTTCAGGTTTGCAGCGCAAAACTGTCAATGCCAGCGCAGACTTTCATCTTATCGGTTTTGGCACCCCCGATAATTTGCACATCAACGTCTTTCTTTACAGCCACAAACCTATGGTGATCGACCGCGCACTGGGCGGCACGCCAACCCCTTTTTACAGTGAAATTAATCGCAATGCCTTGATGATCGACGGCGATAATGTCATCGCGGGCACCGGGGTCTGTCCTGCGCATGACGCCCTCCCTGAAGTGCCCGTTACAGCCCCTTCTCTTCGTGAATTTCTGTCAGCTTACGTTGACGCCTTCTCCTGGCCGGACTGGCACTTGCTACCCGTCACGCATGCCCAGGATAGCTGGCGGGGCGGTGCCCATTGGGGAAATTCTGTTGGGGACAACGGAGATGATCCAGAAAGCGCATTTAAAGATCTGCCGCTATTCATCCCTATCCCTGAAGCGCAATCCGCTACTGGTCAAAACAACCCTGGCCTGAACCCGGCGGCCATGCATACCATCGTTCACCGTGAGGATGCATCAGAAGGGCCGCATCTCAACAATTTTCAGGTAACGGGGCCTTACAATCACGACAACAATCCGGCGGCGCTTCCTGCGCTGATACGCAGCGAAATCCTGCTGCCACAGCTCGACGAACTGGAAGCCAGCGATATGTTACCCACCGCGGTGCCCGCCGCCGTGCAAAATCATCAACTGCCGGTACCCGAAAGAAGCGTATGGTTGATGATTGCGACCCCTTCAACCACTCCTCCCACCACCACTTCAACCACCACGGCACCGCCCCCACCCGCCACCACGCCGGACAGTATTACGGAGCTATTTGGTCGCACAGGTGTCGGGAATCCCCCTGACGCCTGTCAGCCAAAAACCGCAAAACTGGTCGCTCGCGATTTGCATGAGATGCTACACCGGGCGCAGCTTTGGATTCGGCACCAGTCAGGTGACCGCATTGATGACAGACTGCACGCTTTCCTGCGCCAATCCGTAGAAGGCAGTTTGCCGCTACGCACACCGCTGGAAGAGGCAGTGGCCGTTGCCGGAACATTGATCAATGGTAGCGATCGTCAGTACGCCTTCAATGCCAGACAGATAACGAAGTTTGCCCGGGTGTTGTTCGAAGGTTCTCGTTTTGCCGACAACAGTGAGTTCGAGGATGCATGGACAACCTCGCCCGAAGGGAGGAAGCAGCTCACCACCCTGCTGCTCGGCAGCATAGATCGTCTGATGCCCGATCCCGGAGAATTAATGTCAGCGAGTTTCTCAACCCTGAAGAAGGTGATAACCCCGCAAACCACCTTTTCCGCACTGACCAATCTCCAGATTGACCTGGAAAACGGCTTTAAAAAAAACCTGTGCAGCTGGCTGGAGCAAGCGGCAGCCCCGCTGCCTGATTTTTTCAGCAATGAGGACACGCTGGGGAAATTGCAGTATCTGGTCATGGAAAATATAAAAACGCAAATCCCCAGTTTCCTGTTAAGCAATAACCCTTCCGTCAGTGATAAGCGGGTGTGCTCTTCCGATGGTGTGTTGTTAACGGTGGCGGCGGGCCTGCTGGGTGATGAAGAGAAGTTGATGCGCATCTCTGACACCACATTAAAAAGGTTTGGTATGCAGGCAATGATGCGCCTGTCCGAAGATTTCCTGAACGAAGAATTTGCTCCATTCGATACCCTGCTGGCGCAGGGACCGTCGCGGTTTATGGATTTTCTGAATGATCTCGAATCAACGGGTGGACTGATGGCCAAACAGCTGTTTTTGAACCATCAAATCTCGCACGAGTTACGCCAGGGCGTGGCCCAGGGAAAAATGTTGATCCGTGATTACCAGGCATTAGCGGAGGTGGAGCAGCAACTCTGTAACCTGGCGCTGTCGGAGATCAGTGCCAGCGATGGAGATTTTTTCCTCGCAGCCTCAAAAACCACACTGGGTCTTGAAGTTCGCTATATCAGCATGGCAATCGCGACTGAAAAAGGCATACAACGCCATTACCTCGGTTTTACCTTATCGGCGGGACTCGGTTCTGATCGTCGCTGCATTACCGTTACTACCCTCCCCAGGCTCGATGATTTCGCCGCGGATATCCTCTACGACGATACCGAACATTGTCGTCAACCGGCGGATTACATTAACTGGTTGAATAACGCCGGCAAAGATACGTTTACGCGTCGCATCTCTGCGGAATTTAAACAGCAGTCAGCGAAGATGACTTTTTCTTCCAGCGAGAAAATTCTGGCCCCGGCCGCCAACACCGGGCAAACCTGGTTACAATATCTTGATTCGTTAAGTCAGTTCATCACCGGGAAGCGTTTCCCACCGGCGAAAATACCGCCCTCATCATCCCCTGCCGATGATGTGCTGGGGACCTTCGTCGATATCGGCGATGCCTTAATCAATATGGTCATCCCGGTAGACGATTGTAAAAAAGCACTGTCGGATATTATTCACTGGCCTGGCTCCCTGCGAGAGTGGGGAATGGCGGCAGCCGATGGTTTAACCTGCGCTGCGGATTTCTTGCCTGCCAATAAAGAAAGTAAAGTCGAAAAAATACTGGATACCATTATCCATTCCTGGTGGTGGAAAAAACTCACGCGACTCAGAGAAAAAAATACCACCTCCCCGCTGCCCTTCGATGTCCACCAGCTACAGGAACAACTTTTTGACTCGGACGCAGAAGTGCGACGCGCCCTGATACAATCGGCGCTGTTTCATAACGATCTCGGCTGGAAGCTCTATCAGCACTCTCTTAACCTGCATAAGCTCCCTCCCGAGGTCACCCTCACCGACGTACGCTGGAATTACATCACGGACCAAATCTATTGCAAAATCAGTACCAGTCAGGGGATGAAAAATTATCGGCTGGATGCCAGAAACGCCCTCTTAATTCCGACCCATCATCAGTTTACTGATTTTCACAGCAATACACAGGAATTACCCCTTTCAGTGCAGGATTTTATGTCACATAAAGACCATCACATGCTTAAGATATTAAAATCCGACCGCATGGAACAATTCATGCGCACAGCGAAACATAAGGGGGAAATTAATTTTAAAAGAGAACTTGAGGGGTTGGATTTTAAAAAAGGACATATTGTTGACACGATTTTTAAAAACCTGTCGATTCCACCGGGCTGGAAGTTGTTACATATATGGACAAAAGCCCATGATGGGGGAGCGTGGATTGTTGAACTTAAGAATGAAAAGGGACAAACGCGTTTCCAACAACACTCAAAATGGAATGGTGATTTTTACGACTGGTGTGGTGAGCCCACGAATCCAGAGTTTATTGCTCCGCGTGAAAAGAAAGGTGGCACCACGGCCAAACCGCAAAAGTCTTATTACACCCTCGGGTTAACCCCGTTAAATTTTGGTTATCAATTACAAGCCTCTGATGCCGATTATCAACGTACCACTGAAGCCAGGGCATTGTTCGAAAGAGCCCTTCAGGGCCCCGAGCCACCACTCAGTGACGAAATTATTTGTCGTACGCTGATGCAGGATCTGGTTACCAGCATCCCGGAGAGTTTCTTCAACGATAAATTCCCGGAAGCGAGAAAATATGTTAGCGAGTTTGCTCAATGGGCGACGAATACTGAGTTAGGCACAGGTTTTCACCATTTCGCCGGCCTGGTCGATAGGTTCGCAAAACTTGTGCCTGGTGATACCGGTTTTCTTCCCGCAGCGCGGGATTTTATTACAAAGATGACGAAATTATCTGCAACGGGAAAGACATATTACGATTATTTCCGCGTTTTACAGGATGAAAAGGACAATTTTTACCAAAAACATATTGTGCCTGAAGTTTTGCTGCATACAAAGCACAATGAATTGCAGGATATGATTAATAACCCCGCAGTACCCGGTGCGTCCCAATATATCTTGCGTGCCAGTACCCCGGAGGAACTGGCAACCAAATACCCGGAAACGACGACGCTACTGTCAAATGTACTGGCTAAAGTTCATAGCAATGCCGCTAAGGTCAAAGACCTGCTCACCAGTAGCGAGGGTTATAATGTGGTGTTTAACACGTTACTGGAATGGACCAAAGTGCGCTTTCCTGATGATGCTGTAAAATCGACACTGGACAATCTACTTCGTTACCAGGATGAGCTTTTATCGCTGAACCTGGAGAGATTCAACATTTTTGACGAACGCTATACCGATGAGGATCATATTGCTAATAATTGTTATAAAGACAGTAATGAAGAGGCATTATTTTCACCGGGAAATGAAGGTTTTACCATTGAAGGTGATCCGCAGAAAAAAATTTATATTAAAGACATTAAGAATAAAAACAAACTTAAACAAACGGTTTATCATGAAGCCGGGCACAGCAAACAAAGTATTTTCCCTTCTGCCGATGCAGGTGAAATCTACCCTCTGACCTATCACCCGACTAAGCATTTCAGCATTACGGGGTTGCAGATGTATAGCCAGGCGATTCTCTCTGACAGATCTTTTTTTGTAGAATATCTGATGCGCGACGTCAACTTCCTTGATCGTTACTGTCACCAAATGCGGGAATTCTCCCAGAGTAAGGCTTATCGGGACAAAATCCAGAAATTTGAGCAGAATTTTCTCGGCAAGAATTCTCTGCTTTATGATGACCTTCATTCTGACCATGCAAAAGTCAAACGCAACGATTTGGGTCTGATCGTTCATATTATGTATAACCAGCCGAAGTTACTGGATAAATTTATCGGTCATAATGCTGACTGGCTTGTGGGTATCCAGAATCGGTTAATTGATATTGCCAAAGGGCAGGTGCCAATAACCAAAGACCCGCGTAAGGATTCAGGTATTGAGGACGATTTGAGCCTGCTGGCGTTAAAAGGCACTCATGCTTTCCTTGTCAGTAGTGCTGCAACAGCCAGGGCAAGTTAGCCGTTATTTGTGGCCGTTGTCGAGCTGCATTAACGCCTTAATTGCATGCGGCCAGGCGATAGCGATTAACGCAGCATGGGTAACGGTGTGATGAATCGACGCGTGCTGGAGCAAATCCCACGCGACGATCATCATGGCGACAATAACGCCGTGGATCATATTGCCACTGAGTTTACGCAGCGAAAATGACTCCGGCGAATTCAACAGGTTTGCCATAATGCCAGACTGGAGAATAAACAGGACCAGCACCAGTTCACTGATCGGATAACCGTTTAAGAAACTCATTGTTATTTACCTTGTCATTGTTGATAAAGATAACCTGATGGCTATACTTCGCCACCACCAAAGGACCAAAGAACTATACCTTGGTAGCATTCAGGTAGAAATCAGTAATCTCTCTCGCCGGTTGAGGAATTTCTCACCCCTTCATCACAGTCTTTTCCTTGTCAAAGAACAGGCGATCCGCCTATTACTTGTCAGTTAGCAAGGTTATTGGATGGAGTTTCTTATGCATGGAGCAGAAAGGGTATCTCCGGGCACAGCGAGCTGTGCTGACGAAGATAAAGTCACACCGAAACCCTCTTTCGGTGGGCTGTGTCGCTTCATTTGCAATAGTATCGGGACGGTGATCAGTAATCATCGCTTCCCCGCCAGTGGACCGGAAGCCTGTCGGCAAGTCGCAAGCAATCTCAGAAATTTCCTCGACGTTTACATTGCCGCCAATCCAAAAAGCATTGAAACACCGCTTCTGACCGCGACATACATATTGGTTGAGGGGATGTTTTGGCAACAGCGGCATCAGGCAACCCGTCAACTGCTACAGCTTTTGCGAGCTACCTCTGACAATCACATGCTGAATGCTTATTTCTACCGGCTAAATTCTCTCGCCCTGACCATCCCGTCTGACGGGGCTTTGGAACAGATCAATCGCTATATCGCCCAATGTGGAAAATGGCGCAGCAGCCTGTCCGGTGAGGAGCGCCAACAGGCGCAAAAATTTGAGCAGATATTGACGACGTGCCTGGAAAAACGCCGGTTCTGGCAGCCACAGCCCTCGCTGTTGCGACCATTGATCAACTGGGTTGCGCCTTATCTTGGTGTTTATCTCAGCGAAACAATCCCCGTCTGCTCACAAACAACGTCACCAGATGAGCAAGGACAAACGCTGTATGCCAGCCCGGCATTGCTCGCGGAGAACATGGGTGACGAAAACGTATTTTTCGAACAAGGCAAAGATATCCTTTTCGTCCCTGGAACCTGTTCCCTGCCGCCATTGGTATTGACGCCCGGACAGGAATTTTGCACTGAGTTACCATTGTGTGCGACCGACCTCACAACCCCTCTGGCAAATCAGACAGCCGGGTATGAAATTGAGGGTCTGGCATCACCCGGTAATGAGGTGCTTCAGCTCTGCATCAATAATAGATCGCTACGTCAGTTATTTATTAACCGGGAATTAACCACCATTCGAACGCCATTCCCCTCCCGGACTTACCGTCATTCGTTGCTGATCTCCGGTTCCGCCAGCGATGATATCGGTAAGGGGGTCTCTCCTGCACCAGAGGAGGCACCCTTTGCGACGATTGTCACCCCGCCTGCTTTTGATGTAGCAAACAGGCTGCGCAATCCGGGCAGTGGATGGGGGTTACCGAATGTCTTCGCGAAAGAGATACCCCATCATCCCGTTTCCAGCGAGCCGTACATTGACGAAGATAACTTTCGCCACTTTGGCGAAACGGCGCCTTTCGCCGAGGTTAAGAATGATGTCCCTTTCCGCCATCCCTTTGAAATGCATGCTCTGCCGGAATCCTCCCACTCCCCACAGAGGGATGGGGTTGGGGTAAGCAACCCAGAAGAATTAAGGTTCTGGACAGAGCGTAATGAGGCAATCACCACAACACGATCTTCCCCCATAGAACAGGCAGAACTGATTAACTATGAGGTCAATATCGTTAATTACGATCGTGCCAAACGGATTATTCCTCTCGAGAGGCACCCGTTTATGCGGCGTATTACTCCAACCAGCGCGCAAAGCACTCAGGCACCAGTGGTCGGCACGCCGGACCCGCTTACCCGCTTGTTCGGTTCGTCTGAAACCACTAAACCGGTGGGAACCTGTCGAACAATCCCACCAGCCCTGCTTGCCCGTGATCTTGATGTCATGGTGGAGCGTGCTGATCAGTGGCTGAAGGACATCCCTCCCGCTCTGATTGATGACAAAATTCATCGTTATTTTCTGACGCTGGATGGCATAGCAGCCCAGGCAATCACCCCGCTGGAAGAGATCGTCACTGTCGCACGCAAGCTAGTGACCGGTATTGATTCTCACTATGCCTATGATGAGTTTGCAGCGCGGGATTTTGCTGGATTATTTTTTGCAGGATCAAGCTATGCGGAAAACCCGGAGCTGCTGACGGCCTGGTTGCGATCACCGACCGGTAAGGCCTGGCTGGCTGACATCGTGCTGCACGCGATTGACCGTGCCATTCCCGATCCCGGCATCTTACTGGCGGGTACCGTGAAAACACTGGAGCAGAGGATACCGTCCAATAACACCCGATTTGCCACGTTGCCCACCCTCAAGGTCGAGCTACAAAACCAATTCAAAAGCAATTTGGTTGCGTCTGTTTACTACGCGCGCGGCGCACAGCCTGATTTTATTCAACATCATGCTATCACCGGGAAATTGCAGTTTTTGCATCTGGAATGGATAAAAAAACAATTCCCCTGCTTCCGTGTTTGCAACAAAGCGGATGTCGATAACAGCATCGTCCTTTCTCCCCAGGGCGTACTTTTGACCATTGCGGCAGGCATGATTGCTGATGACGAGAAGTTACATTACATCCCCGCCAAAAAGTTAGAACGGTTTGGCAAGCAGGCGATGTCGCGTCTTTCCGATGATTTTGTGCTGAGCAGGTTTGCCCATTTCGACCGCCTGCTGGCAAAAAGTGGCCTCGACTTGAGCGATTATCTGCAACATTTCGAAGAGGAAGGTGAGCTGCTGGTGAATGCGTTGTATCTCAATCTGCGGATCGCTCATCAGTTGTTACAGGGCGAAAAGCAAAACCGACAGCTAAGAAGCGATTATCAAGCGTTGGCCGCGGTGGAGAAACAACTCTGCACCTTGATACTCGGGCAGATAACCACCGCAGATCAGGCTATTTTCCTGCATGCCGCGCGACAACCGCAGGGGCTTGAAATCCGGTTCATTAACGCTGAAAAACCTCTTCAACAACGCCATTTCGTTGGTTTTACCCTGACCGTTAATGATAAAGATAATGTTCGCTGTAATATGCTTTCCGTGATCCCAATGATCAACGACATTGTTGCGGATGTGGTTTTTGACGATTCTGCACACTGCCAGCAACCCCATGATTATCTTCAGTGGATTACTCATCAGGGTAAGGACACGGTGCTGGGCCGGTTGGGGGAACAACAAAATGCTTCGTTATCAGACGTGACCTTTGTCGTTGGCGATAAAACTGTCGCGCCCGCAGCGAGCAGTGAGGAAAGCTGGGCGTCGTATATACAAAAATTGAGTACGGCGATCATTGATCAGCGTTTTCCGGCAGCGAGTGCCGCCACTACGCCCATCCCCGGCATTATTGGGGAAGTAACCGAGATTGCCGGGAATTTGCTGGCGAATTTTATCCCGATAAAAACCTGCCGAGAGGCTTTCGAGGCGGTGCGCAGCAGGCCCGATACGGTCGAAGCCGCGTTGATAACCGCCGAATATGTCGCCCTTTGCGTGTATAACCTGACACCAGAAGAGGAAGCCACCAGCCTGACGAATGAAGTCGGCTATGCCCTTGGTTCCGTTGCAGAAAAAATCATCGGACTGTTTCGCGAGAAGTCCCAACGGACCCGGCATGCCACGCCAGACCCACTGAATGCCTCACGTATTCAACAACAGCTATTCCTCGAGGATAGCCAGGTGACGGGACAACTGGCCCGCTCGCCGCAATTTCACGATTATCTGCGCTGGATGCTGCGCGACAAAACCCTGAAACTGAAGCCACTTCCCGCACAGGTGAAAATACTCGAGGTGCGCTGGAATATCATTACCGACCAGATTTATTGCAAAGCCAGCACCCCCTATGGTGTGAAGAACTATCGGGTTGATGAACAAAATGCTTTATTGCTTCCTACTCACCATCAATTCACCGATGGTATTACGCACAGTCAGGAATTAGTGGTGGATGCCGACGCATTCGCTTCTCATGTCGAGAGTGGAACGCTCGACAACTTAAAAACCGAGCGCATGGAGCAGGACATGCGGGAGAGCAGTCGCTATGGGGATATGCTGTTCAAAAATGATATCAATGAGATTGATTTCAGCCGTGATGATGTCCGAGAAACCTTTTTTAGTAATTTGAATATCTATTCCCCGTGGCAACCAATCGGACTCTGGGTTAAAAAAGACGTCGTCGACTTTGTTGTTATTGGTTTTAAGGATGCTAAAGATAAAATACATTATAAACAGTTATCACAACGTGATAATACTCTGATCGACTGGTTTGGTGATCCCATCAGGAACAAAAGGGTCGCGCGGGGTGCCACCACCCCCGCACCTGACTATATCAATATGTTCACCCCTCTGCTTTATAACTACCAGGAAATAAACCAATACAACGACGCACAGCGTGCAGCTGATATGATGGCACTCATCGATCAGGCTAACCAAATCCCCAACCTCAATCATCGGGCGGAAAGCCGTTGCCGAAAAAATGTCGGGGAGTTAATAAAACTTACGCCATTTAGTTTTATCAAAGAGAGATTTCCTGTAGCCGCTAATTTTGTCGAAAAGTTTGCCCGCTGGGAAGTTCCGGTCAGAATTAATGACGGTTTTAATCAATTTGTTGATGCGGTCGAACAGTTTAAACGAGAGCATCACCAGGACTCTGTTTTCTACACAGCAGCTACAACAATCATTAGAAGTTTCGAAGAGTTGGTTGCGAAAAACAAATCAGTTCGTGATGCCAATAAAAAATTTGGTAAAATGGCGGATGATTACTTTAAGAAACACATTGAGAAAAACCTAATAATTAATAGTCGCCTCAATAAAACAAAGGACAAGTTGAAGAATCCAGGTATCACAGATGCCCATCAGTTCATATTAAAAACCAATAACACTATCGAGCTAAAGACGAAATACCCTGATTATTATACTGAAATTACCCGCACACTCGGTGAAGTTCATGACATTGCCGATACTGTCGAGAAATTACTCAACAGCAACCATGCAACTACCGCAGTTAAAGAGGTCTACGAGTCATTCACTGGCAATTCATTTACTGACAAGCAGGTAAGATCGATCGTAGCTGACTATAAAAATTATATGTATGAACTTAAATCTATAACTCCCGACCGCATCAGAATTTTTGAAGAGCGATATACCGGCGATGGCAGGATCGCAAACGGCTGTTTAAATACGGAAGTTGAGCGATTGTTGTATGGTGCCGGCACGGACGGTTTTGTTCTTAATAAACTTATCTATCTGCAAAGTGTCACTCATTCTGGATCTAACAAGATTGTTATCTCGCATGAAGGCCGGCATCTTGCGAATAAAGATAACGTGATATTTACACCTGCCGAATTCTATGCAGAAACAGATAATCCCGTGGTCAAATTCAGCCTGTCCGGCATCGCGCACTTCAGCCAGGACCTGCTATCAAACCGATATCAACTGGTTAATTATCTTATGCACAACCATGAGTTTCTGCGAAATTTTTGCCGACAGGTTAGTGTATTCACACCCAATTCACCCCTCAAGCAAAATATGGTCCAATTCACTAATAATTTTTTGGGCATTAATGCATGGTTATATAATGACAGCTATAGTGCTGCCGCAGATGATAAGCGTAAGGCACTGATTAAATTAGTGACGGAGGTATTTAAAAACAATGCGCTCGTTGAATATTTGATCGCACATAATGCAGATTTCTCTGCCGGTGTGCTGGATCAACTTCAGGCAAAAGCTTACCAATATCTTGAGTTAAAAAAGGGAGACAGGGATGATGCAGATATGGCGAGTGAACAATTAAAATCACTGATCTTGCAGGCTGGTAAGATTAACGCAACAGACATCAATTTTGCCATGTCAACTTCACAACCTATAGGGCATGCCGGAGTTTGATGGTCCGGCACTTCCGGGTGCGCCCCCATTAACATCGCAGATCAATTCGAGGAAGCTTTATCACCAGGAAGGACGGTCGCGATAGACGTAATTCAAGGCAACAGGGGCGCTGATCCCGTCAATTCTACAGGTTTGCCGATATTGCCGGATAGTCCACATCTTATTATTAAGCTGCCAGGGAAGCGGCAGCGTAAAACGGGTGTCCCCCTGGTTTACCAGCCAAAGTGGAAAATCGTGGAAATCAAACTGTTGCCAACCATATAGCCCTTCCCAAACATCTGGCGAACAGTAAATATAGGGTTTTTTGCCATGCAGGCCATTCAGACATACCCATTCAAGTAAGGTATGAAAAGCTTCCAGTACAGCCGTTGCTGGGTAACCTCTTGCTCCTGTGAGATTAAATTTCAGTGCCAGCTTATCCAGACTGGGATTGAACTTTATGGCCTTTAACGCCGACACGATATTTTTTAACTGTGTGCGAATATCGCCCGCCGCATAGGTGAAGTCATGCCATGCGCCCAGTTCAAAACCTGCATTTCTGGCATCCGACCAGTGCCGCATAAATAGGGTGTCGTAGCACTGAACTCCTTCACTGATCTTAAAAAAGGCATGAGTAATACCTGCCGCTTTGATGGCTTGCCATGAAATCACTTCATCGCCATTGCAATACGGAATCTCTATGCCTTTATCATAGAAATCATTCATCATAAAAAAATCTCCCACTTTGAGCTGTGACAACCCGGAGAAAAAATAACGAACAATGATCAAAAAAAAGAAAAAGGAAACAGCCGCAATCTATTAAAATTACCGTCGTAAATTGTCAGCTAAAGAGATTGCATAACAACCTCAATCACTTGTTTTCGCACATCATAATCCAGTTGTCATTTATCAACATTAACCAGCTGTTGCGATCGATGGGTTTAAATAGCAACGTCAGATCTTTGCCCTTCTCACCCAAAATGACATAATTTGGCGGCAGCTTGTCATCATTAAAGATCTTTAAATCACTGATCTTTGCCTGAATAACTCCTTTTTTTGCCGTCAGGGTTTGTAACTGCAATGCCCGGTCAAACACAATGCCTGCATTGTCTTTATCACTTTTCACGCCAAATAATGTGAGCTTGTTAGCCTGAGGCCACCAGGTTATTACGCCATTAAACTGATAAGGACTTTGATATTGATCAATTAAATTGGCTCCCTGAATAATACTGGAACAGGGTTGCTCGGGACGTTGTGCATTTTCAAAATGGTGCCAAATCGTCCACGACAACAAAGCTCCGCCCAATACGCAAACCGCACCCATCAATACGAGGAATAGAGTTCGTATCGACATTTATTCTCCTTAGATAATTCGCCTTCACACTCCGCAACCCAAAATTTAGGGCCGTTGGAGGCAATGTAAACATTGGTCACTGTTTTTGGTAATTTCGCCTTTCGCTCTTCCAACACTTCACGGCTGATGCCACGCATTGAACTCAAGTGAAACGCCACATCTCCAACATGCGTTTCATACGGAAAGGCCTGCTGGTGTTGATGAGATAACTTATACATACATGTTAGCAGTGCTGGTAATGCGAAAATTACCAATCCGAATAATACTAGTTTTTTTTCAGGGAGAAATCGGCCTGAATTCAGCTTTTTCGGGGTAACAACAGGCGGCGCTAACACCGGTAATGCGACAGGTTCAATTACATCGGAAATAATCTCCGTATCGGTTGCTATAGCGTCAATGTTTGCCGTTTCTTGTACGTTCGCCTCAGGCTCAGGGCATTTTACCAGGTTAAGGGTAATACCATGTCGAGGGATGGTCTTAATGACGGAATAAGGAAGACCAGCAATCTGCAACTTACGGCGCAGCATTTTTATCAGTTGGTGATAGCTGGATTCACCGACTATCGTTCCCCGGCTGTGCCATATTTCATCAATGATGGTTTCCTTCTTCCCTTTACCGCTGATAATCAGTTCAAGCAAACGACGTTCATTGGGAGTTAAGTGAATATCCTCCTGCCCCGGTGATGAGAGGCATGAACGTTCTTGAATAAACGTGATTTCTGGCGAGAGCGAGATTTCATTCTGGTTCACAGATGGTTCCTAAATGTAAAAATTCCGATTAATATAGATAACTCACTGAATTAATTAGGTATCATGCAGGTAAACGCTAAAGCGCACTCGTCTCAGACCGAGAGACATCTTATTTAGAAGGGAAAAATAACAAATTCAGCCACGGAATTACAGCTCCCTCCCTGCCACGAGCATGATTTTTACTGAAATCATGTCAATCCACCCAATAAGGTCGGATTTTAGTATGAATTAAAAATAATAAAAACATGATTTTTCATTAGCAGGATAAGAAATACCCCCTCTCAGATAAGAACATTCTCAGTTTTTTTTGCGAAATATCGAGTTTTCATCAACATGAATCGGCATCAACCCTGATTAAACAAGGTGAATTTCATCAAAAACAGCGTCTGGATGAACCTATAATACCTGGAGAAGTAATTGCATACACGTCATTTAGCCGCAGCGCTCGATATTGACGCCTGAGCGCAGGCGTTGCCATAATGGCTTTGTTGTTGAAATTGGCTATAAAAATTAAGCAAGGCTGAGATATCGCTTATTCACCTGTCCGACGACGAGTGAAAATAAATCCCTTTCAAATAAATTTGCGCATCCTGCATTGAGATTAACCATGAACATTTATCTGGTTTCTGACGATTACTATTTTTCTCACGGTATGAAAGCTCATTTTCTTGCTGACAATCAGAAATTTTTTATACAAAAATGGAAGAACTACACGCCAGAATTCACTCAAATGCACCTGAGACATGGCGATATCCTGTTACTCGACTCCAGTAACCATTGCTTTGTGGAGAAGAGCATCATCCATCCGATCATCTCCTGTAAAGTGAATGTGATGATTCTTTATAACGTCCGTAAACATTTGTCATCTATCTTCACAGCTTACGCGAAGGCGCCTAAAGACATTTCCTTTAACCAGTTGACAACGTTGCTTGAAACCATGCGTAAGGCCCCCCGCAATCTGCGCTACTGTCCGGGTCATTTGACAGCAACGGAATGCATCATCATCCGTCGTCTTTACGAGCAGGCGTCGCATGCACAAATTTCCAAAGAACTGGCGATTTCCATCAAAACCGTCAGCACACATAAAATGAACGCACTGAAGAAATTAGGTGTTCGATCTTTCAATCAACTCTACTTTTCCCTTTGAGGAAACAGTCACATCTCTTTTATCGCGCATCATCTATTTTGTCTCATTAATAATTCATCCAATATTATTCTCGCCGTGTGATTCACCACGGCAATTTTTTTATTTGAAAGTTCACCTCTTTTTTTTCTCTCTCCAATGCATTTTTTCCATTCTCTCAGCATATTCTGTTGTTCTGATCTGCCGAAATGTCTACCATGACTTTGCTTGGTACTTCGATTAACACGTTCTTGTAAGTAGGGAGAGCAAATGACGTCACCCCGCAAAGGCTATATCTTCTATATAGAGTCAACTAATACCCGGTCATTCATCCGCGCCAAACTGCTTGAGGCGAATTGTGACCTTATATATGAACAAACGTCTCCCCACGATTCGCAGACGCTACGCACCTGCCTGCAGGAGCTTAATCCTGGCGAGACGTTGGTATTATGGCGCGTGGATAAAACCATTCCGAAATATCATAATAAAGTGGCCTGGTTAACGGATATTCTCGCACGAGACATTCGTATAATTAGCCTTGCGGATATGCTTACACTGGAATTTGCGCCAGAGCATCCATCTTCCCGTTTCTTTCTTTTCCTGAAAAATAGAAGACTTCAGCCATCCTTTCATGCAGGAAGTCGTCATCGTAGCCTTAGTCATGAACAGACAGAAAAGATTTTCCATGCTATCCGAAGCCATAGCTGCTCCATTTCACACCAGGCCCGTAAATATGCGATATCACGCACCACGCTTTACGCTGCACTGCAACGTTACAAGGAGAACAAACAACATGAAAAATAATCAGCAGCAAATTATCGGCTATAGCCGGGGTACGCAGGACGAACGAAAAGAACAAAACGAGCGATTAAAGCATGCCCTTTGCTCCTCAATAATTGAAGACCCGGACCAAAGTAATGATCTGTGCCCGGCATTACAGCCATTCTCAGCGTTGGATGTGACTTTAATCATCACCAACCTGAACGTATTGCGTGGCTCACAATCTTTCCAGCTCAGCTGGTTGCGCAAATGGCTGCTTAAAGGAAACCAGATTATTACCCTCGATGGCGTCTTCAATAGTATTCAGTGGCCTGAAGCAACGTCACTTATCGCCGCACTGACCGGACATAACCCACGAGCAAAACATGCGCCGGCAGGTCGCCCGCGTGGCTTGTCAGATAAAGCATTGCAATTGAAAGAACAGGCCAAAGGAATGTACGCGCAAAAAAAACTCAACTCCAGCCAGTGCGCCCGGCGTTTGGGCATCGCCCGCAGCACCTACTATCGCTATCTCAACCTTAAACCTGCCACTTTGCCACAGGAAAATCAGGAATAAACGCCACACTGTCCGTAGCTGTTTTCCTGCTATTAACCGGATCATCCTGCCCCTAGCCTGTTGCCGCCGCGCACGTTATCAACGGAGGCGCTAACCCTGCATAAAGGTTCAGCTAAGGATGATCACTATGAATACAAAGCAACCCAATACGGATGTCACATTACCCGCCATCAGCTTGCCTAAAGGCGGTGGCGCTATAACCGGCATTCGTCAGAGCATTGAAACCACTGGTGTTACCGGTCAAAACGGCCTGACTATTCCACTACCCATCACTCCTGGCCGCGGACATGATCCTGCCCTGGCCATCACTTACGCCAGTCAGCAAGGACAAAGTCCTTTTGGACTCGGTTGGGATCTGGTGACGCCGTCTATCTCCTTACGCACCCACTTCGGCGTACCAAAGTATCAAGGCGACGATCAACTGATTGCCCCCAACGGAGATGTCCTGGTTGCCTGCCGTGACAGCGCGGGTGAACCGCAGATCGAGCAAATCAGCCAGTTGGCCGGCGAAATGCTGCCCTCACCCTGGACAGTTGAAACCTTTATGCCGCGGATCTTTGATTCACCCACGTTATATCAACGCTGGACACCCACAACCGGTGAACTCTCCCCTTTTTGGTTAGTGCGCTCGCCCGACGGCATGCTGGCAGTATATGGTTTTAGTGTTGAGGCACGGGTAGCCGACGCACAACAGCCGCAGCACATTGCGCGCTGGCTGCTGGAAGAGACCGTCATGCCGAATGGTGAACACATCTATTATCACTATCGAACCGAAGATGATGCGAACCTGACAGATGCCGATCGGCAGCGTGATTATCGCGCACAACGCTATCTGCATCGTGTCTGTTATGGTAACCCCCAGGCTCAGGCCCTGCCTTTCCTGCTGAACAATTCGCTACCTGACGACTGGATGTTTGAACTTTGGCTGGATTATGGCGAATATCCTTTCGATGCCGAAACGTTGCCCGAGTGGAACAACCCTACACAATCCTGGCCACGTCGCGCCGACCCTCACAGTTGCTATCACTACGGATTTGAAGTTCGTACCTTACGTCTGTGCCATCAGGTGATTATGTATCACCGCTTCGCGCAACTCGGCCCCCTGCCGCAGCCGGTTGCACGACTGCGGCTGCACTATGAAGCAACGCCGACTCTGACGTTGCTCAAGCAAGTCGATATGTTGGGCCATCGGATCGCGGGCGAAACCGAGAGTTTACCCGCCATCACCTACCATTATTCCCGCTTTAATCCCAATGCCACGGAGCTGGCCTGGCAATCGCTGTTACGTCTGACGGCACTGTGCGAAGGTAATCATTATCAATGGGTTGACCTGTGGGGCGAAGGTTTACCAGGGATCCTCTATCAGTCAACCGACGGCTGGCGTTACCGCGCTCCAGTCCGTGATGCAACAACCCAGGCAGACAGCGTAGATTATGGGCCGGAGCAAGCGCTACCGTTGCAGCCGGTTGGTTTGCACCAGCGTGCGCGTCCATTACTGACCGATATGACCGGCGATGGTTTTCCTGACTGGGTGGTACCGTTGCCAGATATGGCAGGTTTTTTCACCGCGAATGCCGCAGGCGAATGGTCAACGTTTATTCCATGGAAAGCCTTTCCTGTCGAGTTCGTCCATCCGGATGTCCAGTTAGCGGCACTCGGGGGGTATCTGAACGATATCAGCCTGATTGGCCCACGCAGCGTGCGCCTGTATAGCAACCAACTCGACACCTTTAGCGCGCCGCAGGATGTTGCGCACGATGGAAGCCTGCCACTGTTTAATGCCTCACGTCAGGAGCTGGTGGCCTTCAGCGATGTGCTCGGTAGTGGGCAACCGCATCTGGTACGGGTACGCCACAATGCCGTGCATTGCTGGCCGAATCTGGGCCACGGTCGCTTTGGTCAGCCCCTGCTGCTGGCGGAATTACCGTTTGACGTTGATACCTTCAATCCTGATCAGGTCAGCCTCGCCGATCTGGATGGTAACGGTGCGGCCGACCTGATCGTTGCCACCACCGATAGCCTGCTGGTGTTCCTTAATCAATCCGGCAATGGCTTTGCTGCCTCGCCGCTACTGGTGCCGTTACCACAAGGCGAACGCATTGATAACCTGAGTCGTCTCGACTTTGCCGATCTGAACGGCAACGGTTACGCCTGCCTGATTTTAAGTCAGCCGCACCCACAGCCACGCCATTACCAGCTTGATTTCAGCCATAAAAAACCCTGGCTGCTGGAACAGGTGAATGATCCAGCCGGATGTGAAACCCGCTGGGAATATCGCAGTTCTGCGCAGGAGTGGCTGGATGAGAAAGCGGCCACACCAGGCATACGTTGTCGTTTACCTTTCCCGGTGCATGTGCTGAAGAAAGTGCAAACGCATGACCTGATTAGCCAAAATACCCTGACCCAAACCTTTGAATATCGCGAGGGATGGTACGACGGTTACGAACGGGAATTTAACGGCTTTGCGCAGGTGACACAATATGATGCTGAAAGCGCTGGCCCTCTGACCCGTCGGGAAGGTTTCTCCGCACCCTTGATCAGTCGTAGCTGGTATCATACCGGCGATCCCGATGTGCCCAACCGCCAGCGATTCTGGCAGGATGCCGCGGTCACGCCAATGGGAAAGACCCATGAACTGGAGCGCAGGGATGAAGGGGATGTGCCGTTAGTCTTACCGGATAAAAATACTCGCCGTTCACTAAATCGTGCCTTAAAAGGGATGTTGCTACGCCAGGAAATCTTCGCTCAGGATGAACCTGTTCCCTACTCGATAAGTGAAAATCGTTACCTGCTGCGCGTGTGGCAAACCGCCGAAGCGCAGGATTATGCGCAAATCCAGTCGCTCAGTCTGGAAAATCGTCAATGGAGTTATGACGGAATTGCTGATGATCCGCAGGCAACCCATGAGGTATTGCTGACATGGGATCGCTGGGGCCAGCCACTGCAACAAGTCAAAGTGGATTACCCGCGTCGTCAGCCGCTCTGCCCCTATGACACCGATACGCCACAGGCGCGTTGGTGGCAGGAAAGTTTTGATGATCAACAAAACCATTGGCAGCTCCAGGCCTCACATCAGAGTTGGCTGGCGCGCCTTGATGAAGGCCACTGGCGACTGGGTTTACCCTTACAAAATCAGATGGCTGCACTCAGCATACCCGTCACTGAACACGAAGCGCGCCAGGGTGTCAGTTATGAATTCCTCAGCCGCTCCGACAACTGGTTACAGGACGAACGCTTTCCCCCCACGCTGATGAGCTGGCAGCAGCTTCACTGGCAAACAGATGCGCAGTCTCGACCACTGGCTGCCGGTTTGTTGCTCAGCAGCGACCAGGGAGAGCTGGATGATGATGCATTGAACGCCTGGCAAGGCTGGCTGGAGGGCGAGGCGCTGGAAGACATGCTGCTCGCTGCGCATTATATGCCGGGAACCGAGGCGGCAACGCGTTGGCTGATTAGCGGGCCAGTCAGTGAATATGCCCCCTTTAACCAGTTTTATCGCCTGACCGCACAGCGGGCCGGTGACTGGCTGCCGCCAACCCTCCTGACCTGGGACGAATACAGTTTGCAGGTGATTAACTCTCGCGATCCCATCGGACTCGACACTCAGGCTGATTATGATTATCGGCTGATGGCACCTGTCAGGATGATTGATGCGCAAGGTACACAGCATGAGGCAGCATTCGATGCATTAGGACGGGTACGCGCCACCAGCCTGTATGGTGTGGAAGAGGGAAAACCGGTTGGTTTTGCAGCGCTAACCCAGCATCCCTTGCCAGCCAATGATTTTGTTGCCGCCTTGCAGGATCCTGTCGCTGCCCTTGGCGATCGGGAATCCGTATTCTTCTATGCCCCGGACAATCTGATGTTAAATGGTGAACCCATCTACAGTGCCGCCATCAGTGCGGATCGCTATCCCGACGATGAGGATCGTCAGATGCGTATTACCCTCATCTTCTCCGATGGTTTTGGCCGTGTGCTGCAAAATAAACAACGGGTTGAACCCGGTGAGGCCTTCACGCGTAATGAGGTGAATCGGGTGCGTCAGGATGAGGAAGCAATCGCCCATACCGACGATCGCTGGCGCGTCAGCGAACGTGTTGAATATAACAATAAGGGCCAGCCGGTACGTCAGTTTCAGCCCTATTTTATCGCCGGTTGGCGCTATGCCAGCGACAGCAGTATGCGTGAGAAAAGCTGGTACAGCTGCTTGTGGTACGATGCAGTGGGCCGCCCAATTGATACCCTGGATGGTCGCTGGTACTGGTCACGCATCACCTGGCACCCCTGGTATCAGGTGACGGAGGATGCCAATGACACGCAAGGTATCACACGCCCGGACTGGCTGGTTGGTTGTCCTAATGGCCGGCCACTGGGGGAATAAACGCTGAAATAAAACGGATAAAAAACTCAACATGTCACACGGGCAGCCTATACACTGCCCGCTCGCTTCTGAGAGAAACATAAAAACTCGGTTGCGCAACCTGATTTTTCACGCAAAGGCGGGAAGTCACCCTGTTAACACCCCTACCTCTGACACATTGATTAAACTGACATTTTCCTTATCTTACGAGCAGTTATCTTCTGATTCAGATTTTCTTCCACCCTGATTTAAGGGTTGCGATAGCTGGTGGTTTGTCTGCGCTAGAGATAAAAATGGACGTTTATTGCGAGTCATTCCTGACTCGATTAACGCGGCAGGAAACCCGATGACAATGATGATGAGATGGCTTTGCGGCACCTTGTTGCTTCCCGGTCTTTGCGCCCTGGCGCAAACCAACGCACTGGAACAAACGCAGATTACCCTTGCCGTTGGCGGGAAGAGCGTGCTTTATCATCTACCACTCACCATTGCTGAGCAGAGGGGATACTTCAGGCAGGCCGGGTTGAATGTGCGCATCGTCGATTTTGCCGGTGGAGCGAAAGCGTTACAGGCATTGATTGGTGGTAGCGCAGATGTGGTCAGCGGCGCGTATGAACACACCATTAAAATGCAAAGCAAACAGCAATTTATCACCGCCTTTGTCCTCACCAGCCAGACGCCACAGATTGTCATCGCCGCGTCACGCAAAAATTTGCCGTTCTGGCAACAGGCGTCAAATCTCAAGGGGAAAAAAATCGGCATCAGCGCACCCGGTTCGTCGACCCATATGGTGGCGAGCTACTGGCTGGCAAAACAGGGTATTCATCCCGACGAGGTGGTGTGGATTGCGGTCGGCACGGGTTCAGGTGCGGTCGAAGCCCTACGTTCGGGTAAAATTGATGCCATCGCCCACACCGAGCCGGTGATTTCTCAGTTGGAAAAAAGTCAGGATATCAACATCCTTGCCGATACGCGCACCCCGGCAGGGACACAGATGTTATTTGGTGACACGCTGCCCGCAGGCGCGTTATACGCGAAGGAATCGTTCCTGAAAAACAACCCCACCACCGTGCGCGCCCTGACGCAGGCGATGTTGCAAGCATTGCGTTGGCTGGCCCAGGCTACACCGGAGCAGGTGGCCGCGACGGTACCGAAAAATTATCTGGCCGGTGATCCGGCGCTTTATCAGCAGGCTTTTCGTCATATCCAACCCGGTTACTCACGCGATGGCGCCTTTGCTCCACAATCGCCTGTCACTGCCTTGCGCGTCCTGAGTGCGTTCGATACCAGCATTCATCCTGAAAGCATCGATCTTAGCCGAACCTGGACAAATGACTATGTCATGGAGGCCCGGAAAGATGGCAAGCAACAATAACCCCGTTTTGCAATTGCATGGGGTGTCTTATTCTTGCCAGACCCGTGTCAGAGGGGGGGAAACGCGAGTGTTGGCTAATGTCAGCCTGAGCGTACGGGCCGGGGAATTTGTCGCCATTGTCGGCCCAACAGGCTGCGGGAAATCAACACTGTTGAATCTCTGTGCCGGGTTGTTAGCCCCGTCGTACGGGCATATCACGCTGTTCGAGGGAACGTTAAGCGGCCTGGACCCACGCATCGGCTATATGTTCCAGGATGAGGTATTGATGCCTTGGCTGACTGTACTTGAGAACGTGGTACTCGGTCTGAATTACCGTGGCATCGTCGGTTCCGTGGCAAACCAACGGGGTTGTGATTGGCTGTCACGTACCGGCTTAAGCCAGGTGGCTAATGTCTATCCTGCTCAACTTTCTGGCGGCATGCGTAAACGCGTCGCGCTGGCACAAACCCTGATCTGCGATCCGCAGATTATCCTGATGGATGAGCCTTTTTCCGCGCTCGATATCCAGACACGGCAATTGATGGAACAGGAGTTACTGGCGCTGTGGGAAAAAAGTGGCAGCGCCGTGTTGTTTGTGACACATGACCTGGATGAGGCCATCACCCTGGCTGACCGGGTGATTGTGCTATCAACCGCACCTGAATCGCACCCGATCCGAGAGTTCCCCGTCCGACTGGAACGTCCGCGTCAAATGGCACACATCCGCACCTTACCTGCCTATAACCGACTTTATCAACAGATTTGGGAAGTGTTGGGTAGCGAGGTTCTGAACAGTTATAAGCAACGAACTGGCACACAATGAACAAGCAAACCGCTAACGCAAATGTGATTTTTATAGGAAAAGTGGCGGTATCCGTCGTAGCTGTCCTGTTATGGGAACTGATTTCACGGGATCCTCAGTTGGCCTTTTTCTTTGGCAGTCCACGCCAGGTGATACAGGTGTTTTGGCAATGGTTCAGTGAAGGTGAAGGAACTCTTGTTGTCTCACTGGCCTACGGCACCGATATGACGCTGCATTTTCCGGCACAGATTTATCCGCACCTGATTATCACCTTAACGGAAACCCTGCTGGCCTTCGTCTTTGGCACAATGCTTGGCCTCATCGTAGGGCTGTTGTTGGGCATCAGCCCACTGATAACCGCCATTATGTCGCCCTATATCAAGGCGTTGAATGCCTTACCCCGGATTATCCTCGCCCCCATTTTTGCCATGTGGTTCGGCCTGGGGATCTGGTCGAAAGTCGCCTTGGCGATTAGCCTGGTATTTTTTGTCGTGTTCTTTAATGTCACTCAAGGGGTACGTCATGTGAACCCCGCGCTACTGGCTAACGCACGCATATTAGGTGCCGACCGTCGTCAACTGCTGTGGTCAGTTTATTTCCCATCAGCGCTGTGCTGGGTATTCTCCGGTTTGCGCATTGCGGTCGGGCTGGCTTTCGTTGGTGCAGTGGTGGGTGAATATCTTGGATCGTCGCAGGGGCTGGGCTATCTGATATTGCAGGCTGAAGGCAATTTCGACATCAACACCATCATAGCCGGCACCTTGCTGCTGACCACCTTTGCCTTATTGCTTGATTACGGCGTTAACCTGATCGAACGTCAGATGCTGAAGTATCGCGCTTAATCATTCCAGACGTTGTTCGCCACAAGATACTCCCTGAAGGTGTTAATCGGCAGCGGTTTCGAAAACAGATATCCCTGCAACGACAAATCGCCCTGTTGTTGCAGGAAACTGGCCTGTTGCTCGGTTTCGACACCTTCCGCAATCACCCTCGCATTAATTCTTTTTGCGAGGTCAAGGATGTTGCCAATAATGTCCTGACAAACCGGATTGCTGCCAATACCGGAAACGAACAACTTATCGATTTTTATCAGGTCAATATTTACATGATGAAGAATCTCCAGCGTTGAATAGCCGGTGCCAAAATCATCAAGGGCAAACAGCACACCCTCCTGCTGTAGCAGGTGAATATTGTCATTCACTTGCTGATTAGCCACCACGATTTCCCGTTCGGTGATCTCCAACGCCAGTTTTAGATTTGGGTTCAGCACGGTTAACAGAGGGGTCAAATCGGCACATAAGTTTGGGGACTGCAAATGCTGAGCGCTGATATTGAGACTGATATAGAAGGGTGTCGCGGGATGAAAATCTTGCAGGAATTGTTCCGTCACCTGGGTAATAAGCGCTTTGGTGAGTGGGATGATCAGCCCGGATTGCTCAGCCAGCGGGATAAACTGATCCGGTGGAATGATGCCTTCTTTGCTGATCCAGCGTACCAACACTTCACAACCCACCACTTGCCTGTCGCCGGCCCACACAATCGGTTGGATCCAGGCCTGAATTTCCCCCTGACGGATGGCGGAGGCCAGTTGTTGTTCCGGGCTGCGCCTCATTGCTGACCAGCGATAACAGGCATAAGCTGCTATTGCCGCTATGAATATCAGCAGCAACATCAGCAGGCGATTGTTCTTTACGCTGATGGCCAGCACCGCTTGCGGGTCAATATTGCTCCACAACTGATAATGGAAACGTGAGGAGTTCAATTGCAGGTTATGCGGGCCAGGATATTGCCTGGGATTGATCGCCCCGCTCTCACCCATCCAACCGCTTTGCGTGATTAATACCACCGGCAATAATGTCGAGGCGGATTCCAGAATGTTTTTCAGGTAATAGCCATCGGTACTGGTATAGAGGCCAAACTTGCCCTGCTGTCGCTGGGTGATAACAAAGGGATGGCCAGGCAATGCTTTTATCGCTGATGTGAGGTAGAGGGGGACGTCTTCCCGCCGCTCCTGCCCGGTGTGAACATCCCCCACCAATGAGGAACAATACACCACCCCGTCTGACGCCAGTTCGATATTGCCAAGGTTAGGTGTGATGGCAAGTTGGTTACGTAACTGCTGTATCGTTTCCGATGTGCAGGGTGCCCCTATCAAACCGGAGAGCGCATTTGTCGCCGAGGTAACATTATTGAAGATGGCGTTTAGCTGCCGATCCGCCAGCGCCATACTGGTGCTTTGCTGGGTCCTGAGCCATTCGCTGGTCTGCACATAAATAAAAAAAACCGAAACCGCGAGGAAAAGTAAAAAACTCATTAACGCCAGTGCGATCCTCGCAACCTGTCCTCGCAGATTTCGGTTCATCGTTGCCTTCATGGTTTAACGGGTTATCACGCAGCAAGCATAGCGTAAGCGATGAAGTTTATCCGGTCATACATGATCACGTTTTTGATGCCTTAATAGCGATTGTGATTGCGAATATTCTCTACCACAGGCGGGAAATGCACAGCGATGCCCCACCCACCCCTCGTCATGTTTCTTCATGTGTTGCTTAAGATTGTTTTTATTAGCAAACGCTTTTCCCATTGGGCATTTATCACAGATATGCCCCTCGGGTTTGTGCTGCGCGACTCTGTGGTCGCGCCGTTTCTGCGGTGTCTCGAAGCGTTGCTCGCAATTGGGTTCCGTGCAGAGATAAGGGGTCGTATCTGAGTGCTTCCTCTTCACATGTTTATACATTACCGGGATTGTATTGAAACGGGCGGTACACCCCGCGACATTACAAGGCACATCGCGTAGATCCTCATGTGCCTTCAGATGGTTCCTTAGTCTGAAGGGATGCTGAAAAAGCTTGCCACAATTCATCCAGTGGCAGGACCAGAGTTTTTCGTCGTGCACGCGATTTCCCGCTTCTGTCAGGTGCTGGTCATAAAGCTCACCATGAGTGAACTGCGTATTACAGCCTTCGTGAAAACAGTGGTGAATTTTCATAGCCGAGGGGTTTTCGAGCGTGGCCTGTTGAATTAAATCTGCCACATCCCCTGTGAAATTGGTTTGCAAAAATACCCTACTCATTGCCTCCCGGTGTTTTGCCACATCTTTATCACTGATTTTCATTTGTACGGATTCCATTGCGGTGATAAACACCGCTACGCCCTCGGTTCGCACTCTCCCATCAATGTCACTGAAGGTGACCGGATTATTACCCACCATCGCAAACAGGTTCAGTCCGCCAATCTCTCCGGCGGGGTCGGGGTTAAGCCAGCGCATCAGCCAGGCGGCATAGTAACGAAAACCGTAATAAATCAGACCGGTTATATCTCGTTCTTTGCTGGTATAGCGCCAGTACTTATAGCTCGCATCTTCCTCACTACAGGTACGCCACTGAGCGCAGCCGCCATAGGGATAGAACACTTCACTGCTGATGACGGTGCCATGCTGATCCGTTTCCAGCAGGCAACTGCCGTTTCGATCGGGTGCAGTGTAGCGAATAAGCGGATGCCGAACTGGTGCGGGTTTATCCTGCAACCAGCAATACACTCTGACGTTGGTCAGCATCATCACAATGAAGTTCTGGCAGGTTCTGCCATTCTGTCGTATCAGGCGCTTCTCCAGCCCAGGCAAATAACACGTTTGCTGGTGCAGACGCGACGCTGAACTGTTCTGCGTAGCAGACTTGTCCAGGCGCACTCCTGACAGGCCATAGCGATAGTTTTCTGCGTTAGGGGTTACCATGATTTTTTTCCTGAAGTGATATCGAAATGCTGACCATTGCGTCAAACATGTCCAATAAATAGAAAAATCACTTCTGATATTCCTGTCAAAACGCAACAACCTTCAGGTTAATGCTGGTAATTTTGACGCCTTAAGTGGTCGGAGGAATTCTCAAATGGATTCGGCTGTGCATGCATATCAGTCCAACATGATGCAATTCTGTACCCCATGACGTCTCGCGATGATCCCGGATCGGGTAAGTCCTGCACCTCGTCATAGATTATGTTGAGCTTCAATCTACTCATTACAGCTTATATCCCTGTGTGATGTCCCAATGCCTTACGAGTAGTAACTTTCACAGGTGGGGAGTTACCAAAAACCCTTTCATAGCGTTCTCCTCATAACAAAACATTATAATTTACTGTTATTTATGAATATTTAATTAGTGACGCCGTCACAACATGTTTCTGACTCTGATTTCGTTTTCCTTCTGACACTTCCCTCAGGGCGTTATAACGCCTTTATCCTGACGTTTACTGCAACGTTCCTGTTCGCTCTCTATAGCTTATATATAAACTATAGGGAGCAACTTTATACGGCGGCGCTACATAAGCTAGAGTGAGTAAAGATAAGCTGTAGTGAGTACAGTGCGCAGTCATCTCGCCTCAGCACAAATGTTAGTGACCGCTAACAACATATAAATCATGTAGTTATATGTTAGTGGTTACCAGGGCGGTAGCGCAATATAAGCTATAGCAAGTAGGCTACTCCTCTCATGCTATATATAAGCTATAGGGAGTAATTTACCTCTCCTGTCAACTTCCCGATAAGCTATAGTGAGTAGTTTTGGCCGATGAGGATAGGCAGTATAAGTTGTAGTGAGTAAATAATGTGATGCCCTACCCCTTTGCTTAGAACCGGGAAGTCCTTCTGCTCACTACAGCATATGTTATAAGCTATAACGAGTAGAATACATAAACTATAGAGAGTAACTGCGACTGATCAAACGTGAGAAGATGATGATAAAAAAATGATAAATCAGGATATTAACCGGATAAGATAAGCTGTAGGGAGTGTAGCGGGAGGCAACATAAGCTGGAGTGAGTAACCTACTCACTCCAGCTTATCGGCTTATTTACCTTTGAAGAGTTTTTCGAGATCGGCCATCGAAATGCCTAATTTATTCAGAAGGTTGAGCTTTTCCTGAAGCTCCGCATCAACAGGTTCAGCTGGCGTGACAGGCACTGGCGGTTGTGAGTTTTCAGAACTCTCGTTCCTGGGCGCTTTCAGTTTTGGCCGACGATAATGCACATTAAAATAGACGCTACGCCCTCGTTGCACCTCGGAGTAATCGAGATAACCAATCTCCTTAAGCTGCTCCATAGCGCGCCGTACCGTCTGGTTTTGCGAAAACACCGGTGACTTCAGGTTCAGCCTGTCACGCAAGCGCGCCAGTGAGATTGGTGCCGGGTTCTTGGGCAGGCTTTCGATATAGGTGTACAGCGCCTGAGCAGACTCTCGTCGCTTCAGTGCATTAATCGCTTTAAGCTGCAAAAGCACTTTACGATCAAACTCATACAGCTCAAACAGTTTGGGATCAGCTTGTAAAATCACGATATCTTTTTTGGTATCGTAATAGGCTGACTGAACCAGATGCGTGATGTATTCCTTACCATCTTCCCCCATATTGCTGGTGAAGGAGATCGTTGTCGCTGCGATGCGCTTCAGAGACGGGCTGATGCGCTCTCTGAGCTTTTTGGAAGAACGACTGGAAGGGATTCCGCAGAGTTTGGCAAATTCAACGAAGGGAAGCTGAACCTTGTCACCGATGACTTTATGTTTGGCAAAAGAGTGAATGATCCCGACCCAGGTCTTGAAATCATTGTCCATATCCAGGCGTGGACCGACGATCTCAACCTTATCAAATCCCTCTGCTTTTGCCAGAGAAAGTCGGGTCAATTCTTCCGTTGCATCTGTGGTAGAAAAGGTTTTGTTTTTACTGTTTTTCAATGACTTAAGTGTAGGGACAAATACACCGAGCCTCATCAATGCAACCGGCTGAACGGTATTATTTGCATTCGGCGTTAGCGTGATCACCTCACCTGTAATTTTGTCCGTTTCTTCAAACAGTTTCTTGAGGTCAAGATTTTCGCTGTCCACAGGCTTTCTCACGGTTTTCGATGATGATCGACAAAAGGATCGAGACATCTGGATTTGTGAATGACAGAACAACAACTCACACAGGGCGAGCCTAATTGCATGAAGACAGAAAGAAAAAACTATCCACAGCAATATCTGTGTTCAAGGCGTTTGACTCACTATAGCTTATGTCGTTTTCTAACTACAGCTTAGATTTAACAATCTATAGCTTATTGTAATCTGCCTATAGTTTATAATTTACTTTCTATAGCTTATGCAATACCCCTTTCAGGCCAGAACTGGTGCGGCCTGGCGCGATCGGGGATCTCTTTGGGATCTATATAGGATCTAAATTGGATCTAAATTACTGGGATCTGGACGGTGGATAAGTGGATATCTTGCTGAGCGCTCATAGTAATTCTGAAGCTTATGTGAAAAGTGCGAAGTCAGAATCGTTCTGCAATATGACAAGTTTTCCTGTTGATGCATAAATCTGGGTAGATCCTCTCACTGATAAACAGCTTTGCCGAATGTTAAGGATCAACTTACAGCTTGTCTGAAGCAACCTGAGCACATCAATGGCATCTGTAAGCGTGTGTACGGCATCCTGCGTGCCTCAATGGTCAGTTACGGCAAATCCTCTTTCTTCTTCCTGTAGAAGCCCTGTAGTGCTCTACAGCGTGTTTTCATTACACCAGGAATATAAATTTATCTTCCTGATGATCATGACCGATTTCTGGCTAAGTGAAATGAGGATCGACTGGACTGAACAAATAATCCTGAATTGACAGAATCACTTTAATGAGAAGAACGAGTTACAACGTCACAAGTTAGTTATCATCTTATTAAGATAATAACTAACTTTCTTAACAACATTGCTTACTGAAGTTTCGCCTTACTGATCAGTACAGAGATCTCCTCATCAGAGAAACGCTCCAGACCAAGAATGGCAGCACGTACAATATCCGAACGATTAACCCGTGTGCCTCCGGCAAGAATTTCATTACGTATACGGTTATCAATCTCGCTAAGATTTTCGTCAGTGAAAGAGATGCTGACAGGTTTTGCTTTGGCCTTCTTCACCGGCTCAGCTTCAACTGCTTTTACGTCTGGAGCAGCATTGGGTGACAATGCTGCTGTGCCACCATTAATGAAGTCGTTTTCTCTGTCTTTCGTCACACCGGATCGGTTTCTCATAGAATGACCTCCTGGATCAGTCTTTCGACTTCATCCTTCGCTTTGCTGTTTTCTGTTTCATAGATGGTCATGGATTCAGCCCATGCATCGCGGTGCGCTTTACGATCACAAATGCGGGTATCGGCCAGTTTCATTTGTGGGAAATCTTCCAGCACTTGAGCAGCTTCATTGCCTTCATTTACGAACATGTTGGTAGGTGTCATGTTGAGCACCAGATATCCTTTCACATCCTCATTGAAATCTTTTGCGGCTGTAAACACCGAACAGGTATGCGGCACGACATCGAGGTCCATCTGAGAGGGACGGAGTGGTGAGATAAAGACATCGGCGGCCATCAAGCCACTGCGCATCTCAGCACTGTCACGTCCGGCACAGTCAGCAATGATGTAGTCATAGGATTTCGCGTGCTCTTTTAGCATCGCTTTGATATTGCCAGAAGCACCAGTGACAGGAATATGTGGCAGCGATTCCGGGCGATTGTTGTACCAGGTCAACACAGATTTTTGGTCATCGGCATCAACAATTAAGACCCTGTAGCCACGGGAAAGTAAGCCGGCGGCAATCGAAACAGCCAGTGTGCTTTTGCCAACCCCACCCTTCTGGCTTCCTAAAACGATAATCATTGATGACCTCCATTGAAGACGACAAAAACAGAAATAACTTTATATGATTATCTTAACAAGATAGTTAAATAACAACAAGGCAAGTAATTATCTTATTAAGATAGCAAGATAATTAAGTATAACTAAATGATATTAAACGATTGTTAAGATAATATCATGTTAACATGATATGGCGGAAGTCTTGTTTTGTTGTTACGATATTATCTTGTTAAGATGATTGCTTCGGTCATTTCTTACAAAGACGACTGATTTGAATGATTCCTGGCAAGACGAACGAGTATCAAATAATCAGGCTGCAATCTGGTGTCGAAGACCCTCGCTTTACTTGTCACTTTCAACCAGAAAGGCTCTGATTTTAAGCGCGCTATACCTCCTGTTATGCATTTCAGTTAAAGTGAAAGTTTGGCGTTTCTTTCCCATTTTTGCGTTATTGTTCACCCTCGTTCCGACCGTGTGTTTTATATTCCATTACGTGCCGTAAGCTGGTTTGATGGTGATGTCTGATAGGCTATTAAGAAGTTATCATGTTATCTTAACAAGATACTAATTTTGGATAGTCATCAATGCGTATACCCCTGGTTATCTTAATAAGATATTATCTTAACTTCTTAACTTCTTAACTTCTTAGTAAGATAACATCTTACAGCATCACCTTTGACTCTTCTGCTGCATCAGACTGCATAAAAGACACAGAGTGATTGTAGAACTGAACATACTGAGCGAAGTGGCAGAAACGACAATTTCAGAGTTTAGTTAACGCACTGAACCAATATGGTTGCCCTATCATAAATGCCCGGAGGAGGTGAACAACATACGTGATGATTAAGTTGTTATTTAATTTTTTAACATCTTGTTAAGATATTAATTCTTTCTCCAATATATCAAGATAGCAAAAGATTAAGATAACATCTTAATAAGATGTTATCTTTCGCTCACCAAAATACATTATTTATGATAATGAGCTGAGTGCGGCTTGGTTACGATTCAAATCCCAATGCTTCCTGAATGCGGCCCCGGGTATGATGTTATGCAGTGAGATAAATCGCCCATCAAACTTGTGACGATTAACCCAACCTGTTCTGGGCATCACTTGTGAGACGGTTACCATCACACCGTTAAGCATAACCTTATGAAATAAAATCGATTAGTGCATGCACTCCCGAAAGGAAAGGGTTTGTGATACGGTATTTTCATCTTTTTCCTTCTCACATCGCACACACTGATTTATCACAACATGACAACACATCATAACCTTGCAGTAATGCACTGGGGCACCTATCGCGTATCAACCTCCGAGGGCGCATTGACTGGCATTGACCCGGTCGAGTGGGATCGTAATCCCTCGGCAATTGGACAATCTCTTGTTGGCGCCATTGATGGTCCGAGTCGTATCCGTCGCCCCGCCGTTCGTCTGGGATATCTGCAACAGGGGCGCGATGCGCGTCATGGACGTGGCAAAGAACCTTTTGTCGAAGTCAGTTGGGAAACTGCCCTGGCGCTGGTAGCCGCTGAACTCACGCGAGTAAAACAGACGCATGGCAATCAGGCGTTTTATGCAGGATCTTATGGCTGGTCAAGTGCCGGACGCTTTCATCATGCGCAAAGTCAGTTACATCGCTTTTTTAATCAGTTAGGCGGATATACCGACAGTACCAATACATACAGTCTGGCGGCGGCCGAGCGCTTACTGCCCCATATCATTGGGGAATTAGATGTGTTGCAAAAACAGCATACGCACTGGTCTTCCCTGGCGGAACACTGCGAACTTTTTGTTGCCTTTGGTGGCCTGCCGCTGCGTAATTCCCAGGTTAACGGTGGGGCGGCGAACGATCATTCGCTGAAACACTGGCTGGGCGAGATGCAGCGTAACGGCACGCATTTCATTAACGTCAGCCCGGTGAAAAATGACCTGTCTGGTGTTACTAACGCGGAGTGGTTGTCATTAAAACCCGGCAGCGATACTGCACTGCTGCTGGCGCTGAGTTATGTGCTGATTGATGAGTCCCTGTATGATGCGAGTTTTATTGCCAGTCATACCGTGGGTTTTGCACAGTATCGCGACTACCTGATGGGCGACAAAGACGGTAAAGCAAAAGACCCGGCTTGGGCGGCGCAGATCACCGGCATTGATGCGCAGAAAATCCGCGAACTGGCACGCATGATGGCGGCAAAGCGCACCATGATCAACATCGCCTGGTCGCTCCAGCGCGCGTTCCAGGGTGAACAGACCTTTTGGGCCACCGTGGCGTTAGCAGCTATGATCGGTCAGATTGGTACGCCGGGCGGTGGCCTCGGTTTCGCCTATGCCAGTACCAACCTTGCGGGTTCAGTACGCCGCACTTTCTCCGGTCCACGTTTCCCGGCTGGAACCAATCCCGTCCAGAGTGTCATCCCGGTGGCGCGGCTCTCAGATATGTTGCTTAATCCCGGTGAGGCTTATCAGTTTGATGGCAAAGAGTGTACTTATCCCGACATCCGTCTGGTGTACTGGGCGGGGGGCAATGCGTTCCACCATCATCAGGATCTGAACCGACTGGTGGAAGCCTGGCGGCAACCGGATACGGTGGTAGTCCACGAGCAGTACTGGACTGCGCAGGCGAAATTCGCTGATATTGTTTTTCCGGTGACGACCTCACTGGAGCGTAATGATATTGGCAGCTCCAGCAATGATGGCTATATGATTGCCATGCGTCAGCAGATTGCGGCGCAGGGTGAGGCGCGGAGCGATTACGCCATCTTCCATGCGCTGGCGGAAAAACTGGGCTTTGGCGACAGTTTCAGCGAAGGCCGTGATGCCGAGGCGTGGATCAGATTTATTTATGACGCCTCCCGGCCGCGTGCACTGGCTGACGGAATCGAACTACCTGCTTTTGATGATTTCTGGGCGCAGGGCATGCTGGAGTATGAGCGGCCAGACCAACCGCAGATTTTGCTGCAAGCCTTTCGTGACAATCCTCAGCAAGCACCGTTGCCGACACCCTCGGGGAAAATCGAGCTGTTCTCCCAGACGGTGGCGGATTTTGGCTATGATGAGTGTCCGGGTCACCCGTTCTGGTACGAGCCGGAAGCGCAGTTGCAACGCGAAACGGCGGCGCGTTGGCCGTTGCATCTGCTTTCCAGCCAGCCACGCACTCGCCTGCATAGCCAGTATGATCACGGTAGCGTCAGCCGCAAAACCAAGATTCAGGATCGGGAACCATTGTGGTTACACCCGCAGGATGCGGCGGTGCGTAATATTCATGAAGGTAGTGTGGTGAGGGTGTTCAATGCACGCGGAGCGATTCTGGCGGGCGTCCATCTGAGCGAAGATATCCGTCCCGGCGTGGTACAGATGTCGACGGGAGCCTGGTATGACCCGCAAGATCCTCACCAGCCGGACTCACTCGACAAACATGGAAATCCGAACGTACTGACGGAAGATCGTGGCAGTTCAAGATTAGGGCAGGGATGTAGCGCGCAGAGCTGCTGGGTAGAAATTGAGAGATGGGATGAGCCGCTGCCTGCGGTAACCGCATTCCAGCCACCGGCGTTTGTACAGGGATGACGCGCATTTGCGAGGCGGCGCGAGTCGGTTTTCTCCGCAAGATTTCATAAGTAACACTATGATAAATAACAATAACTAGAAGGATTTTCAGCCTGAAAACTCCGTAACACAGATGCCATCGCTAGTGACTGGCATCTGTGTTAAAACGTTTCCCAATGCTAAGTAACCCCTTTCGCAAAACATCGGCGTCGAGTAACGCAATGTATCGCGCAATATCAATTCGAATCGGTATCAAATGAGGTTATGCGTCCGAATTTATGGATTTGCCTTTCCATGTAATCAAGATCAAATTCGTTGGTGGTAATGAATGAGGGAGGGCTAGGTCTTTTCTTCACACCCGTTGGTTGTTGCGGGTTGATATTGCGATGGCCGTGCTTACCATAGAGTTTTTTATAGGCTGAATGGATAGCATGCAATGGGAGGTATTTTACGGGGTCTTTATCAAGTAGCGAATAAAAACAGATCTTATGAGGGGAAATTTCGGGGTTATTTATTTTACTGCAAATCTCAAAGGCACGTATAACGAAGCTTCTGATTTTTCCGTTCGCCTTTTCTCTTTTAACGGCCTTTTCAGCCGCCCGGTAGGCAGCCAATTCAGCCTCATTTACAATCGTGCCTGCAATTAATACAGCGTATCTCAACATATAAAAGCTGCAATATTTATCCGCATTCAGTAAAGCTCGGCGAATCACCACTTCTTTAATACCTCTGGCGAAGAGGTCAATTAATATTAAAACAAACTTTGCTTCGGTCGGAAGATTACGATATTGAGCATTTTGGATAACAGAATCGTGTACCTCAACCACCAACTTCATCTGAACGCGATCCGGTTGGCACTGAGCTAACTGAATCGACTCGTTCACCGCGCGTCTTACCAACTGAGATCTGTTGGCATCTTCCTTAATCAGACGCATGACCTGTTCCACCTCAATATTGTCCAGTAATCTTACGGTCAATTTGCATAACTGTCTTTCCAGCCTCTCCTGATTATCTTCGATGTGAGCAAACTCAAAGTTTGTCGCGTCATACCAGCTTTGCAAATGAGCGATGGGTGTATTGGCTTTAATGCGATAGTAATCCACGTCTATTTCTTTGAGGGTGACCGACTCACTTAAACGCGTTGCTTTTATGGCTTTCAACAAATTTTTGACGTCACATTTCTTGATGGTTTCATTTTGAGATAGCGCGTCCAGTAGTGCTGAAGCGTTGGTCAGGTTTTTATCTTCCAGCGCGGGCTGCATTTCCTTAATGATGTGCAAAACCGTTTTGTACGAAGTATCGACTTTGAAAGGAAGTTTTGCCCGGCTCAACATCGTGTCGGAAAGAATGATGCCGATGGACATCAGGCCAAAATGTAACACGCGAGTGGCAAATTTTTCCTCTGGGAAACGTGCGTGCATATTATTCACAAAGGCATTCGCGAGGGCTTGTTTGTGGTCTGCGTTAAGAGATTTAATCGATGTTATCCCGGCACTGTCAGGCATGGAGTGCCAGCCTTGTCGGATTTTTTCCAACTGTAACGCATCGGGAAAGCTCCTGACCCTCTCAAGAATCTTACGTAATTTATAATTCTCCAGCACGATATTGCATTCTGCCAGCTTGTCAGCGATATCGCCTATCGAGTGATCTCTCAAATCCTTGAGCTTAATATGTCTTAGCAGTCCCTCAACCACATCAGGCGATGATGTGTTTTTGGCGTTATGGTGAGTCACCAATACGCGCAAATCTTTCATGGCATGATAAGAATAAGAAGCCGGCAGTTCATTACTTTGGCTCAAGCCACAAATGTGGCAAGTAAAATGATATAGCGGCTTTTTTTCCCGTGCGGGCGAGGCGATTGTTGAAGGCGCTGTTATCGCGAAGGTTATCGGCTTTGGCATACCATCCCCGTTAATCACAAAGTGAGATACA
>NZ_AP035993.1:0-298595 GCF_059730695.1 Pantoea sp. X-Soil-OKNW-556
ATGGCCTGGATAGATGTTGATGACTGCTGTAGGGAGAGGAAAGACTGCTGTGTTGAGTTAATTGACTGCTAAAGAGAGTACTGATGACTGCTATGTTGAGCAAGCGATGACTGCTGTAGTGAGTAACTGTTTGATTTGGTTGTTTATAAGTCAAAATGCCTAAAATCCGCGCTAAGCTGCGTCCTTACTGTTATCAACGGACTGCCTGAGTTCTCTATAATTTGTTTTCATTGAGTTATACACAGGTCAAAATCATAAAAATAATCCTCTAAAGTCATCCTCAAACTGGATCCAATAAACGATCCGCTAGTTAGCACAGCAGTTTGATCGTTTTCGATTATCGTCAATATAATGATTTATAACAGATTACCCCCGAAAATGACTACTATAGAGAGTGAAGAAGACTGCTGTGATGAGTCAAATGACTACTATGGAGAGCAATTAAACTGCTGTAGTGAGTAGAATAACCGCTGTAGTGAGTGCTAGTATCCGAAATATCGAGTAACGGCGATCATCGCTTGTTCAGATCACGGATTTTTCAAATGCCGAAAAAAGAACAAGAAAACAAACTGATAGCTGAGGCTTTCAGTGAAACGGATAAACGAACTGGAGAGGTTGTTCACCTCACGCCGAACAGTAATAACACTGTTCAGCCGGTTGCATTAATGAGGCTGGGACTGTTTGTTCCGACCCTCAAATCCACCGCGAATGGCAGAAAAAATCAGTTATCCACTATGGATGTCACTGATGAGCTGAAGCAACTGACGATCGTTAAAGCCGAAGGGTATGAAAATATCAAGATCACCGGCGCGCGTCTTGATATGGACAACGATTTCAAAGCATGGGTTGGCATTATTCATGCGTTTGCCAAGTACAAAGTGCTGGGAGACAGTGTCACGCTGCCTTTCGTCGATTTTGCCAAACTCTGCGGGATCCCGTCACTTCGCTCTTCCGCTAAGCTCAGAACACGCCTGGAAGCCTCTTTGACGCGTATCGCGACGAATACCATCCACTTCACCAATAAAGAAGGGGAGTATTACGTTACGCATCTCGTCCAGTCAGCGAAATACAGCGTAAAAAATGACACTGTCACTTTGCAGGCGGATCCCAAGATCTTCGAACTGTATCAGTTCGATCGTAAGGTACTGCTTCAGCTTCGCGCAATTAACGAATTAGCCCGCAAAGAGTCAGCGCAGGCGCTTTACACCTTTATCGAGAGTTTGCCCCCGGATCCTGCTCCTGTGTCAATGCAGCGCTTACAGGCGCGCTTAAATCTTACTTCGCGACCAAACACCCAATACGCGACCGTCAGAAAGGCGATGGAGCAGCTCAAAGAGATTGGCTACCTCGATTACACCGAGTTTAAGCGTGCCAGCACCGTTTACTTCTCCATTCATTATCGACAGCCCAAACTCAGACCAGCAAACATCCCGCTGAGCCTGCCAGAACTCGGAGAAGACGATCTCGATAATGAGATCGATATCGTCCCGGTTAAGAAGAAGGTGAGGGCAAAAACGACGGTCAAGAAGACCAGGGAAGAGTCGGCAGGGAAGATGGTGATGCTTTCTGATGAGGAGTTGGCCATCCTGGAAACCATCAGGAAGACCAAAAAAGCTGAATAGTCCGTCAGCTGTCATGCGCTCAACATTCCCCTAACGCTGTAGTGAGTTTTACTCACTACAGCAGTCTTTTGTATTTCAGCCACTCAATAGATCCACGATCACAACTCGCTATAGCAGTCATATTCACTCACCATAGTGGTCATTTGGCACTTCTGAAAAGAAACCGCTGTAGAGAGAAAGAAGACTTCCAACTTGCCAGTAATGACCACTATAGAGAGAACGTATTGATGTTTTCAGGCCTCCCTTTGCACAACCCCCCTGGTAGTTACTAACCTGCGAGGCCTTTATATACTTGATGTTAGTGTTTACTAACAATGAGGGTTTCCTTATCAAGTGGATGTTTACTGCAAAAATTAAAACACGGGTGATATTGCTCAATTCTGGTAATTCTCTCTATAGCAGTCATACCTGAAACGGTCGTTACTCTCCATAGTGGTTATCCTGAAGAACACGCGTTACTCCCCACAGTGGTCATCAACAACAACTGACGATCTCACCTGTTCTTTGCAAGTCTTCCGGCAGGCTTCATCGTGGCTCCAATGTAACCTCGGGCTTTGAAACAAGATTCAGCTCAGGCGCGCGGGAAAGGTTCACGGGCCTTTAATTTGGGGCTTCAGCGCGTAATGCAGCCTGCACAGCAGGCCGCAAAGTAACAGAGGCCTGATAGGCCAATAGCGCAGGCCAGTTATGAAGTTCGATGGAGAACCATTTACACCAGCCCAGCACGGTGAAAAGGTAGGCATCGGCAATGCTGAACGATGAGCCTGTCAGACAGGTTCTTCCTGCGAGAGTGTCTTGCAGGAAATCGAACCGTTTGAACAGCTTTTCACGGAAGATATCTTTGGTGGTCTCGGGTAGCGTGGTATTGAACAGCGGTGCCGAGCCAGCGTGAATTTCAGTGGCGATGAAGTTCAACCATTCCTGTAATCGTAGTCGCTCCCAACTGCCTGCGGGCGGTGCCAGCTCACGCTCCGGTTTCAGGTCAGCCAGATACTGCACAATAGCCGGACCTTCTGTAAGTATCTGCCCATTTTCCAGTTCCAGCGCAGCGACATAACCCTTGGGGTTAATGGTGCGATAGTCTTGACCATCTACGGTCAGCTTACTTTTGTTGTCCACCCGGATTAGCTCAAATTCAAGCTCAAGTTCGCGCAGCACTATATGGGGTGAAAGCGAACAGGTGTTTGGGGCGTAATATAACTTCATGATATCTCCATAAATATTAAAAACAGTTTCGCAGTGCGCTACCTGCACCTGCAGTCACTGTGATTGAGTTGAGATATTCTGTAAAATTAATAGTTAATTAATTAAGTATTGGTTGAGCTACTGATCATCATGATGAATCTATTGCACTGGCGGCTACTGGTTGCTGTCGCCGATGCCAGCAATATCTCGCGTGCCGCAGAGGATGTGGGAATGACTCAGTCTGGTGCCAGCCAGGCTATCGCTCAGTTGGAATCATCACTTGGGTTCCAGGTTTTTACCCGTGAGCGACGGCAGATCACCGTTACCGCATTGGGCGAGCTGGTGGTTGAGCACGCAAGGAATATGCTGGTTCATCTGGAGGCGATCCGGGCGCTGGCCGATAACAATCGCGGTTTAAGCACTGGCCGCATTCGCCTGGCCAGTTTTCCCTCGGTCACGTCAACGCTACTACCTGGGTTGTTGCGGGACTTCAGGCGCCTGCATCCTGGAATTGAAGTTGTCGTGTTGGAGGGGACAGATGAAGAGGTGGAGGAGTGGGTGGCTGAAAGCACTGTCGAGTTGGGGATTGTCATGAACCCTGATTCTGGCCGTGCGGAAATGGTAATAGGGCAGGATGCCTGGGTCGCGGTCTTTCCAGCCAGTCACTTGCAAGCACGCCGTGTAAGAGCACAAGGTATTACACTTGGGGAACTGGCCTCTCAACCCTTTATCCTCGCTACCGGTGGCTGCGCTGTAAACGGGAGAAGCTTGATGGAGCAAGCGGGTTTGCAGCTTTCAGACATACGCATGACGGTACGAGATTGGATCAGTGCCAGCAAGATGGTGCGCGAGGGGATGGGCGTAGCTTTGGTCCCTGAATCAACCCTTCCGGAAGATCGGCGTGGCTTGTGCGTGGTGCCATTGCTTCCTCCTGTCTGTCGTGAATTTGCGCTGGTTTGTTCACAAGCCGGAAAATCTTCCCAGGCAACTCAGGCCTTAATTGCACGGCTGCGCATATACAGCAAAGCAATGCACGATTGATCACCGTAGCGTCTTAAAGCGGTACGTGGAGCATTAGCACAACGTAAACTCCACGTACCGTGAGAACAGGGACGTTGACAGTGGACTCAACTCCACGCAAAACACGCCATTAATTTGTTAATGGAGTTTTTCTAAAAGCTGTTCAGCCCCTTTGTCTATCCCGGTTTCAGCGGCACTCAACGAGCCAAAGGTGGCACCGACGTTCATTGCATTCGGATACTGTTCAGTGACGTAGGCCAGCAGAAGTTCGTTCGTCTCGGCGTCCTTTATCTCGACTGCATAGTTAACGTATCCGCTCATCAGCCCGCGACCGCCCCGGACAGACTGAACAATGTTGTAAGGTCCACCAGCCAGATCGAATTTCGTAAAGGTACCAACAACCTGCGGTGTCGTATCCGCACCGGTTAGCGTCAGTTTAAGCCGGAGGGAGGGGGACGTTCCTTTAGCAGCATCTACGACAAACTTTTCTGCCAGCACTTCGCTAAATTTTTTCTGCATATAGTCGGCGAGCTTACGCCGATCATCCGGAGAAAGATCGTTAAATTGTGCGTCACTTCCACCATAGATCTGCACGGGTTCTAACGTGATGCTGCGATATTTGTTCCAGTTTACCGGGGCCGCATAACGGAAAGGTATACGATCGCTATCCTCTGACGTATTTGGCGTCATCCGTGATGAAGATTCAATCCCAGAATACTTTACTGGGGAGGTGTCAGCGCAACCGACAACAGCGATAGCGGCGGCCAGAGTCACGGTACAACAAAATGGGCGGAACAATTGCTTCATATCCAGGCTCTCCAAAAATTTCTTTAAATGAACTGTACGGTATAGTTAAGATCGATTAACATGCCTAAGTCAAGAATATGTTTCAGTTCATTTCGGTATTTTTCTTTGCGGAGGTCATATGCTGAATATCCAGTCGCATCCCGTTGGTCGGTATTTAACTATCTGTTCTGCAAGCACAAAACAGCACGTTAATGCTCCAGAGCACCTCAGCACTTCGCAAGAAATTGCCGAGTCAGGATTCCATTGCGAACTGCCGTTCCGCTATATCGGCCTGCCTGTCAGGAGGAAACTCACCCGGATGATGCTCATGATGAAAAAAAGTGAGAGCAGGGCTTTGCAGCATTCAGGCAATCCCTCTTCTTATCGGCACGCGGTGGATTATGTACGCGGGGTAATGGACGCAGCCATGCTGCGAGGCGAACTGCGTTACCGGCCAACTGAAGAAGTGGTGCGTTTTTATCTTTCGCAGCTGAATGAGTTGAGCATTCTGCTGGCCGGATCATGCTGGACGAATTTCGAGTTGCGTTGCGAAGTGCGCCGCAGAACAGAGGTATTTATCGAAAAGTACGCAGCCGTTAGCCGGGGATAAAAATAATTCTGATGGTTAGCAGACTGCTGATAGTCGCCGGGGAAATGACGTACAGGGAGTGGGTCATAGATATGGCAATGATAACGGTATCCATCCTGATTCTCTGGCGAGCAGGCAGCAATGTCAGAGAGATTCGGTATATCCGTCGATTAGGCATAAAGCGGGGCAATTATTATGCATCCCGGGTCTGGGGGGCCCGTCTGCTACCCCTCATTGTTTTGCTGATGGTTGAGATCGTGGTGGTGCTGGTAGTCGGTGTTCTGACTGTCCTTAAGTTGAGAGAAGTAACGTTCTGGTGAATGACAGCCAGGGTTGCGGTATTTGCGTGCTGCCCATAAGGGTGAGTGATATTTCTTAACTCAGGAGAACCATCCAGATGAGAGACAAGTTTCTGACCTTAACGGAAGAAATGACATTCAGGGACTGGAGCATGCTGTGTGTACTTGTCACCACTGTCATTATCATGTGGTGGCGGGTGGGGAGTAACATCAGAGATGTCATCTATATCAGACGATTCAGAGCGCAGCGTGGCAGGCAATATGTATCCGGGGCCTGGGGAGCGCGCCAGAATTCCCTGATTACCCTGCTTGTTGCGGAAACACTGGTGGCGGTGGCCATCAGTATTCTCATCGCGCTGATGCTGGTTGGTGTGACATTGTAACGGTTGGACGCGATGATGTTGCCCGCCAGGTGCGGGCAACATCCGATCAAATATGACTACCGACAGACAAACAGCCAGTAAGAAGAATGACCGCCGCGCTGGTAAACAGGGGGAGAATGAAACGCATTTTATTTCCTTAAAAGAGAGAAACACACCCGCTGAGCAGCAGCGAGCCGAAAGTAATACCTGCCAATAACAGAACACGGTGCAACATAAGACAATCCTCATTAATGAACTGTACCGTTTAGTTTAATTGTAATCTGTGGTCTGTCAATCGAATCATGATTTGTTGACAGACTTACATCCCTTATCTGACGTTCAGGGCGGTCCCTTGCAGAAATACCTGCACGGCATTTTCAACCATTGTGGCAACTTCTTTATCCGTATACACCGGCATCTGGCGTCGCAGAAAGAGTTCATCTGCTTCAGCCTTAACCAGGGCCGAAAACTGCTTTGCTCTTAACCCTGGGTTGCTACGGGATAATTCCCCACTTTCCATGTATTTTTCCATCACCAGCGTCAGAGCGTTCATACTTTCCCGTACACCGGATTCATAAAAAAGCTCTCCGATATCGGAATGGCCGGCTTCGCCAACGACCATGCGGTAAAGTTGCATGGCCTTCCAGTCGGACGTCATGACACCCAGCATACTCTCACCGAACTGCTGTAGTTTATCCGCGAGGCTAAGAGATTGATTATCCGCACTGTACAGCTCATCAGCAGCTCGCGTGAGATAGTTAGTACTGAACGTTCTGACGACCGCCTCAAACAGGCTTTCTTTCGAGTTGAAGTAATTGTAAAGGGTGGCTTTTGAACAACCGGCGGTTTTTGCAACGCCATCCATCGAAGCCCGTTCATATCCTTGTTCAAGAAAAACGGAGGAAGCCGCGTCAAGGATCTCTTTTCTTTTTTGTTCAGTTAGCTTACGCATTGTTATCTCCAGGGTCAGAAAGACCACCTTAACAAAACCAGATGGTTCATTAAAGGATGAACTGCTCCGCGACGTTCCATCAGGCTGGCAACCAACCCATACCGCGTAACGTAATCTGGATGCGTCTTTTTATATGTTCTGCGATCACCTGTTTTTCTCTGAAGTCTGCTACACGCCGGTGTGGCATAAGTGCGCCGAAGACCACATCCATCAACATCCCGGCATAAACAGCCGCATCATCCAACGGCAAATTTTTCTCGCTGGCGGTACTCTGTAACCAGTCCATGAGCATTTCCCTGGAACTTACCGCCCTGGTTTCATAGAGATAATCGGAAAGCTCAGGGAACAGGATTGATTCGCGCGTCATCAGCCGCAGGATCGCTTCACGCTCCAGAGATTGTTCTTCGCTGACGTCGAGGCGAAAAATTCGAAACAGAGACTCGTCCAGCGCGCACTGTTCATCCTCGGGTCTTGGCAAATCAAGCAACAGATGGCGATGCTCGCTGATCACCGCGGCAAATAAGGCCTGTTTATCGCTGAATACCTCATACAGCGTGCGTTTCGAAACTTTTGCCCGCCGGGCCACTTCTGCCGTGCTGGTATTGGCAAAACCCAGTTCAACGAAGGCGCGATAGGCACTTTCAATGATGACCTGACGTCGGCTGGCGGCATCCTGGGTTCTGGGGCGACCGCGAGTAGGCAGTGAGTCACTACTTTTCATGTTAACTGTGGGTTCCGTTAATCTTCGTCACAATTATGGTACTTGATAAGTACCATAAAAAGGTACAGGATATTTTTCAGCAAAGGCAGATTTTAACGTAACCCTGGAGAACATCCATGAAAACGGAACCGTTTACTCACACCTCCTCCGCCATACGTGATCCGCAGATTTTAAAGGTGATCGCGCAGATGAATGCACGAAGGACGCATCCGGATGCGGCCGCATTTGCCGGACCGGGCGCACCGGACCCGGACATGTTTGCCGATTATGGCTTCTCGATTCATCCCGGGCAGGGCGATCTTATTTATCTGGGTGGTTACGTGTTGAATGATAACGCGGAACCTGATTTCCTGGCGTTTATCCGTAATCCGGACAACGGATTCATCTCGGTTACGCTGCCCATTAAGCGTGGAACTGAACTGGCAGTGAAGGTCGGATAATGTCGATGTTTACCCGACGACATTTCCTTCAGGCCGGTGTAGGGCTGGGGGCTGCCGCGATGTTGACGCCTGGCTTTTCCGCTTTCCTGTCCGGCAAAAACCATCGGCTTAAGGTGGGCGTGGGACGGGCAAATGTGGTTCTGACCGGGTTATATCCGCTGGATGATTTTGTCGGTGAACACGATCCACTGGCTACCCGTGTATTGCTGCTGGAGCAGGATGGCCAGCGTCAGGCCATTGTCGTAGTGGACCTGACTTCACTGACACAGGATGTCATTGTCCGGTTCAAGTCTATCCTGGCAGAGGTCAGCGGTGTCACCGCTGTGAACACCATCATCAACGCCAGTCATTCCTTCTCAACACCGCATATTTTTACCGGAGCCTCAGCAGCGGTGCTAGCCGCCTTTGAGAATGCCGTGCGTAGCGCAGCAACACAGGCGGTCAGTTCCTTACAACCCGTACAACCGGGTATCGGTAATGGCCTGAGCAGAATCGGCGTCAATCGTAATATCAATACCCCTGCGGGCTGGTGGCTTGGCGCTGACGATGCGGGTGATAGCGATCCTCATGTGGGGCTGATAAGTCTGAATACGGCAGACGGCCATCCGCTGGCGATTCTGATCAACTATGCCGTGCAACCGGCGGTGATGGATGCATCCGAAAGAGCAACCGGGGGCCGTCTGGTCAGTGCGGATCTGGCGGGAGCGACCTGTCGTTATGTCGAAAACCATTACGGCAGTGGCACGGTGGCGTTTTATCTCGTGGGCTGTGCCGGGGATCAGGTGCCTTATCTCCAGGCCAGTCGTCATGTTGTGCATACAGATGGCAGCACCGATCGTATCGATATTCACGAAAAAGGTTTCGCGTTGCTGGATTCATTCGGACAGCGTCTGGGAGACGAAGTTATTCGAATCGCTGATGGTATCAGCCCTCAGCCAAGTGGCATCTTCAGAGTCGAACGGCAGAACATTACCGTCAAATCGCAAAACTTCTCCCCCCGGCACGCACCAACCGGTCCCGTTAAGGCATTTGATTATCAGGTCAGCGGTGTCAGCAGCCTGCCAGTGGTGATGATGCAATGGGGAGACAGCGTATTAGTCGGTGTCCAGCCGGAGTTCTCTGCCAGCCTCGGTGCACATATTCGTGCCGAATCCCCTTTCGCACAGACCTTTGTGATGACCATGGTGGATGGTGCGGCCAAATATCTCCCGGACAGCGACAGCTACGACCGCTTTACCTATGAAGCTCGCTCTTCACCTTTTGCACCTGGCGCCGGTGAAGTGGCAGCCCAGGCCATTATTAAACAGTTAAAGCAGATGCGGGCGTTACCTGCATGACGCGCAACCTTCATTCAGGAAGATAAAATATGGCAAATATGTCACGAAGAACTTTCATGGTGGCCGGAACCGCGCTGGCCGGAGCTATCTCTGCGGCAGGGATATCCCGTGAGGCGGTGGCGGCAGATAAAAATGGATTTATGGCGGCATCGGCAAATGCGACGAGCAAAGACGATGGCGTGAAAAAAGGACCCGGTTTACAACGTATTTTCGCACTTTGCGAAGTCACGGGGGGTGGGGAGAAGATTTACGGCATTGCCGCTGAATATGACGCAGATATCGATCCCACCAGCCTGGCGCTCACCACGTTTAAAGCGGGGGTAATACCGGCAGCCGAGGGATTCTTTGCCGGTATGCCCAACGAACCCGACAAAAATGCCACGCAGGCTAAGCCCTTACCACGCGCCATCACATCAATTTACACCCATGCCGAACCCGCGTTGCTGGCAGGACAATCCAGCGTAACCGGACGTTATGTGATTGTCGAATTCGCTCATGATCCGGACCTTAGCCTGCCGACCCAGGACAGCGATATCGTATCGCTGACGCAGGTTAAGAACGTCAAGACCCTCGCCGGTCATGTCTATGCCGCCAGCAATACGCCGTGGAGCAATGTCGCTGCGCGCGGCAACAACGTTGTTATTCGGGGCGTTGATGAGTGGGAGCAACATCACTGGTGGTGGGATGACACCCGCTCGGCGTGGCTTGAATACAGCATCTATCTACCGAAATCATTCCTCAAACCGGGTGGTGAGAACAAGGCATATCCGCTGGTACTGGCCATTACGCACTCCGGCACCAGCTATGATGGCACCTGTGCCCAGACGCTGACTGAGCAATGTATTGCGTCGATCTGGAGCATGCCGGAAGAACAGGACTTACATGAATGTGTGGTTATCACACCGCGTTACGAGCGCACCACCATGAACGATTACTGGGAGCACACCAGTGATGTGGAGAATACCTGGCGGCTGGTGCAATCCCTGCTCAGTAACACCTGGGACTACGGTAATCCGAATCTCGAAGATCGTGCCGACAAGGTGCTGAAAATTGATGCATCGCGGGTGTACTGCACCGGATGGTCTATGGGGGCCATGACATCGCTGTGGCTGATGGCGAAACACCCGGAAACCTTCGCCGCCGGACTCATCATTGCCGGGCAACAGCGCCCCAAAGATGTTGCGACCCTGGCGAACCAGAAATTGCTGATCATTACCGGGTCTGACGACAACAAAGCCACGCCGTGGAATGAAAAATGTGTGCCCGTGTGGGAGCAGGGTGGCGCGAAGGTGACTCGCCCGAGTGAATTGCTGGATCCGACACTGATTTTCCCGGTTAACAATCAGCAGGCATTAACGGAGCAGGTTAATCATTATCTGGATCAAGGCGGGAACATTACGTTTTTGACCTTCAAAGGTGTTGATCATATGGCCTCGGCACGCAAATTCTTCTATATCAATGCCGCACGGGCGTGGTTGTTTAAACAACAAAAGGTGTAATTATCAAATCGGATATAGACGGTTTACTGGTCCTGCCTTATGCCGATAAGCGCCAACAGTGACAGTATGAAGCAGGATATGTACGTCATTGTGGGCCGTAAATGTAGTGGAGGTGGGCCGATAAAGAGGCTTCTGGGCTGTAAATATTGTCATGATGGGCCGAAAAGGCTACTGATGGGCCGTAAATTCTGCTGTAATGGACCGAAAACAATATCGATGGGCCGTAAATTTTATATATCGGGCCGTAAACCTATCTGCAGGAAAGGTGTGTCAGCAAAGCTGATGTCATGTAGCGGCAACTGGAGAAACAATGGATTTGAAAAATGAGATTTTGGTAGCTGTGGCTGTCAGTAACATACCTCTCAGTTCCGGTGAACTCGCGCTGTCACTAAAAATTGGCAAATCAACCGTTAAGCGTCATGTTGATACTCTGCTTAAAGAAGGCCGCCTAATAAAGGTAGGAACAGGTAGGGGAACCCGGTACAGAACTGATGTAGATTTACGGCCTGTTAACTTGCAAGATGACGCAAATGCGGGGCTTGAACAGCCATCCAAATCTTCAGTATTACTTAGTTATCTTCAGGCTCCACTCTCCGCAAGAGACATTACTGGTTATGCGAGAGAGTTTGTTGATGATTATATTCCAAATCAATCCTCTTTACTGCCAGCAGCCCTTGCGGAAACCTTGAGACTGGAAGGACAGATGGGTGGGCAACAACCTGCTGGTACCTTCGCTCGTAAAGTTCTTGAGCAATTACTGATAGATTTGGCATGGTCTTCATCGAAACTAGAGGGAAATAAGTATTCGTTACTAGCGACAGAAGAACTTTTTAAAAGTGGAACTGAAGGCGCTGACCTTGATGCAGTTATGCTGCTTAACCATAAACAGGCAATTGAGTTCCTGGTAGATGCGGTTCCTGATTATGGGCTTACTGCACCGGTAATTAGCAACTTACACTCTATTTTAATGCATGATCTTCTGTCTGATTCTGAAGGGTTGGGTACCATAAGAACAAAAATTGGGAATATTAGCGGTACAACATATACACCTTTACAAGCCCCTTTGATTCTTCAGGAAATGTTTGACATAATTATCGCTAAAGCACGTATAATAAAAAATCCAGTTGAGGCGGCTTTTTTTCTCTGGGTTAACATGGCTTATCTCCAGCCATTTGAAGATGGAAATAAAAGAACCAGTCGACTTGCAGCTAATATTCCACTGATGATTTATAACAGTGCCCCATTATCATTTCTCGATGCTGATGTAACTGATTATGCTTATGCAATGATGGGTGTTTATGAAAAGCAGGATGTGACACTTGCTATTGATTTATTTGTACATTTGTACAGGCGTTCGATAAAAAGATATCGTGTCACTTTGGATTCTATGGGGGTTCCTGATCCGTTCAGATTACTCCATAGGGAAGACCTTAATATCGCAATACGGGCTATTGTTGTAGAAAGACGAGATATTGAATCAGTACTCACATCGCTGGGAATAAATGATGATGAGAAAGAAAAATTCAAATCATTATTGGTTGATGAACTCCGCGTATTGCAAATTCATAATTTTGCACGCTATCGGTTGGGCATGAGAGAGGTTGAACAATGGATTAACGAGGGCCGTCCTATCATAAATCTGTGAACTGATGGTTTTTTGCGTATCAATTGCTGGCTGACGAAAGAAAAGTGTAGGGTTATGGAAAAATACTATGAATTGTAGCTGCACATAATGCTTATAGATGTAAGCTCTTAAGCACTCTCGCAAAAAGAGCGCTAAGACTAAGTGAAATAATATCCCTACTCGACATCATCTCTCTATCCATTTTATTGCTATGGATTAGGGGCGATCGCTAAAGAACTGACCCGGTTTGCCCATATCACATTTCCAGCATGAAGAATGATATTCATCTCTTACCTTGAAACGCCTTAACCTACGAAAGCTCAGCAGCAAAACCAAGCGATTGGAGAATTCGCTCACGGCCTAATGGATTTAATGTACCGGATGGTCAATTGTTCGGATGAAAATTCATATCAGCCGAACGGTTATCACATTGAACACCCCCACAAAAAATCCCAATAAAAACCAAATTAATCATGTGGTTATGTCTATTTTTTATCTAAAAAACATATTGACAGCCCTGTCCCTGCATACCTAGATTATAAAGGCATGCTGCCAAATGTTACAACAACAATCTTTTAATGTTGCAGGCATGTAAGTGTGCTGGTGGCACAAATTCTTACTTCTCGCGCCTGCAAGATTCCACACCACCAGCCTGTAATCAACTTACTCATTGAGCTTACTCATGAATTCATCACTTGAAGGAAATACCAGGATCTCAGGCTGGCGAGGATGGTGCATGTTGGGATTTGGCGTTTTGCTGATTCTCACCGGTGCCGTTCTTGCCATACCGGGTTTTAAACTGGTTCGACTCTCCGGCAGTCCCTACTACCTGGTGATGGGGGTAGTGTGGATCGTCGCGGGTTTACTGGCGGTTTTACGTCGTGCGAGCGGGTTGTATCTGTACCTGCTTAGCTTTATTGCCACACTGGTGTGGTCACTGTGGGAATCGGGCCTTGACGGGTGGGCGCTGGTGCCACGCCTCGATCTGGCCCTGTTATTCCTGATTATCACTGTGGTGCTGATGCCCGCCCGCCGCACAGATGGATCACGCGCTTATCGACGCTATGGGGTGGGCTTGCTGGTGGTGACAGTGGTGGGGCTGGCAATCGCCATCCCGCTGGCGCAAAAGCCCTATCCGGTTGAAGCGGCGACTACGCCAGTTGGGAATTATTTTGACAATGTCACTACGCCAGCCGCGCAGGACTGGCCGACCTATGGTGGTGGTCACGGTGCACAGCGCTTCTCTGCGCTAACGCAGATCACCCCGCAAAACGTCAGCCAGTTGAAACGCGTCTGGGTCTATCATACCGGTGAAGCGCATACGCCGAACTTTGGTAACGAGCTGACCCCGATTAAAATTGGTGATGTGGTGTATGGCTGTACCATCCGCCATAAAGTGTTCGCGATCGATGCCGCTACCGGTAAACAGAAATGGATGTTCGATCCTAAAACCCCGGCAGAATCCTCCCCGCCCAACTCGGCCTGTCGCGGCGTGGCTTACTATGAAAACCCTGCCGTCCCTGCCGACCAGGCCTGCTCGCAGCGCATTATCGTGGGTACCCTGGATGCCAAACTGGCAGCGGTGGATGCCCGTACCGGTGAACTGTGCCAGGACTTTGGTCATCACGGCTTTGTCGATCTGATGGATGGCATGGGCAAATGGCCTGCGGGTATCGTTTCCGTCACGGCGGCACCGACGGTAGTGAAAGGCGTGGTAGTCACAGGCCAACAGGTGATGGACGGCCAGCTCCGCCACGCACCTTCTGGTGTGGTGCGCGGCTATGATGCCGTCACCGGTCAGTTGCGCTTCGCGTGGGATATGGAGCAACCGGATATCACCACCACACCGCCGCCGGGTAAAACTTATTCACTCGGCACGCCGAATATGTGGTCCACGGCGGTGGCTGATGAAAAGTTAGGGCTGGTGTATCTGCCAATGGCCAACTCGGCGGGAGATTACTACAGCTCCACCCGCACCCCGGAAGAGCGTAAATACAGCTCCTCGATTACCGCGCTGGATGTCACCACCGGTAAACCGCGTTGGGTGTATCAGTTCGTGCATAACGATGTCTGGGACTACGATACCCCTGCGCAGCCGAGCCTGGTGGATTTCCCCACCGACAAAGGTTTGGTACCGGCGCTGATTGAAACCACCAAGCAGGGTGATCTCTGGGTGCTGGATCGTCGCACCGGCCAACCTTTGCACAAGGTTGAGGAGCAACCGGCACCACAGGGCGGCGTGGAGCCAGAAGAACGGGCGAAAACCCAGCCACGTTCGCTGTATAGCCACACGCAGAAACCCGATCTGACTGAAAAAATGATGTGGGGTGTGTCGCCTATCGATCAACTGGTGTGTCGTATCCAGTATCGTGAAGCGAACTATCAGGGCATCTTTACGCCACCGAGCGCGGATAAACCCTGGATTGAATATCCGGGTAACAACGGCGGATCTGACTGGGGCAGCATCTCGGTTGATGTGCACAATGGCGTCATTATCTCCAACTACAACGATCTTCCCAGCTATTCGCGTCTGGTGCCGCGTGCCAAAGATGACGAAATGGGCGTGTTCTGGCTGGGTGACCCGCGTTATAAGACCCCCCCACCGGGACGCAATCGTCCACAGGCTGGTCTGCCCTATGGTCAGGATGTTAACACCGGCTGGGTATCCAATATCGGTGTGATCTGTAAACAGCCGCCGTTTGGCATGATTAAAGCCATCGATTTGGCAACGGGTAAAACGCTGTGGGATCGCCCATTGGGCACCGCAGAACGTAACGGTCCCTGGGGGCTGCACTCCATGTTGCCGTTGCAAATCGGTCTGCCGAATAACGGCGGGGTGTTAACCACGCAAAGTGGCCTCGCGTTTGTGGGGGCGACCACTGATGATTACCTGCGTGCGATAGACGTGAAGACGGGCAAAACGTTGTGGAAAGATGAACTGCCGGCGGGTGGTCAGGCAACGCCAATGACTTATGAGGTCAACGGTCAACAATTCCTGCTCATCATGGCGGGAGGCCATCACGGCATGATGACGCCGGAAGGCGATGAAGTCATCGCTTATGCCCTGCCTGACAAGGTCTGAGTTTCCCTCCCGTTAAACGACCTGCTGTGAAGCAGGTCACAATTCCTTGACAGTGAAAACCCACTTACCTAGATTATCTAGGTAAGTGGGTCATCCGGCTTGATACCTGATGACATGGAATCATTATTTATCCAGGAGTCGTTATGGGCAATCAGCCGACTGAACCTGTCCGTCAGTCAAAGGTGCCTTTCTGGTTACGTCTGGCACCCGTCAAAGCAGAGGAAGTGAGTGCGCTGCTGGTTTGTATGCTCTACATCTTCTGCGTGTTATCTGCCTATTATGTCCTGCGCCCGATCCGCGACACCTTTGGGATTGATGGCGGGATGCACAATCTGCAATGGCTGTTCTCTGCCACGCTGTTGGCGATGCTGGCCCTCAATCTGCCGTTTGCGGCATTGTCACGCAAACTTCCGCGCAAAAAGCTCATTCCTTTGGTGTATCGCTTTTTTATCAGCCATTTACTGATTTTTGCCGTACTGAAGTTTTATCTGCCGGTGGATGCCCAGGTGTGGCTGGGGAGAGTGTTTTTCGTATGGCTTTCAGTCTTTAACCTTTATGTCGTGTCGGTGTTCTGGTCACTGGTTGCCGATATCTTTTCGCGTGAGCGTGCCAGCAGGCTGTTTGCCATGATGGCTGCCGGGGCCACGTTGGGGGCGATCGTCGGATCGGCCACCACCGCGTTGCTGGTACATCGTTTCAATACCATCGGTCTTTTCGTGTTGGCAGCGGTGTTGCTGGAATGTGCCGTTGTCTGCGTCAAGCGGTTGAACAACGTGACGCACCTGGCGGATGAAGCCAATGATGGTGCAGTCCAGACGCAACCGCTTGGCGGAGGGGTGTTCTCAGGCATTGTGCGCATCGCGCAATCACCGTATTTGCTGAACATCTGCCTGTATATGTTGCTCTACTCGGTCACCTCGACATTGATCTATTTCCGCCAGGCCGACCTGGTACACCACCTTTTTCAACATGACAGCGATCGTACCGCCTTTTTTGCCACCCTGGATTTGGTGGTCAATGTGCTGACGCTGGTGACGCAGTTATTTATCACCAGCCGCCTGATGGCGCGTTATGGCACTAAGTTGGTGCTCGGTCTGTTGCCAGTTATCACGCTGCTGGGATTTGCCAGCCTGTCGATCTGGCCGGTGGCTGCTTCGATTGTGATGTTCTCGGTGCTCAGGCGCGCCAGTAATTTTGCCCTGGCGCGCCCGGCACGCGAAGTGCTGTTCACGGTGTTAAAACGCGAAGACAAATACAAAGCCAAAAACGTGATTGATACCGCTGTCTATCGTACCGGTGACCAGGTGGGCGCATGGAGCTGGGCGGCCATGAATGCGGCCGGTATGAGTGGCGGCATGCTGCTGTGGCTGGCCTTACCCCTTTCGCTGATCTGGCTGGTTAACAGTCAGTGGCTGGGCCGCAAACAGATACAGCTTGAAGAGAAAACCTTTTATCCCCTCAAAGAGACATTGCATGAAAACAGTCACTCTTAACGGTCAGACAGTTCCCGCTATTGGTATGGGGAGCTGGCATCTGGGCCAGGGCAGGCACAGCGCACAGGCGGAAATTAATGCGTTACGCGCCGGTATTGATAGCGGGCTGAAAGTGATCGACACCGCCGAAATGTACGGTGATGGCCGTTCTGAATCACTGATTGGCAAAGCGATAGATGGTTTGCGCGATAAGGTGTATCTGGTGTCAAAAATCTATCCTTATCACGCTAATCGTCTGATGATGGAGCGCAGCTGTAATGACAGCCTGAAGCGACTCAACACCGAATGCCTCGACCTCTACCTGCTGCACTGGCGTTTCAGCAGCATGCTGTCTGAGGCGGTGTCCGGTTTTGAGAAGTTGAAACAACAGGGGAAAATCAAGGCGTGGGGCGTCTCCAATTTTGATGTCAGCGATATGGAGGATCTTTTCGCTACCGAGAATGGCGATCGCTGTGCAACCAATCAGATTTTCTATAATCCGGCGAGTCGTGGCATTGAGTTTGATTTGATCCCCTGGTGTAACCAGCATCATATGCCGATGATGGCCTACTCCCCGCTGGGTGGTGAAGGGGCATCGCTGCTGCGCCATCCGTTGATCACTCAGTTGGCGGCCAAATATCAAACCGGTCCCTCCACCATTCTCCTCGCCTGGGTGATCCGTAACGGCAATATGATCGCCATACCGGAGTCAGGGGAGGCGGCACATATTAAAGAGAACGCCGCCGCGCTAAGCGTGCAGTTACAGCCAGCTGACCTTAACGTCATGGACGAAGCTTTCCCGCCCCCTGGGCGTAAAGTCCCTCTGGAGACACGTTAATGCTGTGCGGTTTTCTTCCACAGCGCGCACATACTGCGGCTGCGTAATTTCAAATGAAGCATACGTGCGGCGAGGATCACCACCGCCGCCGATTCGAAAGAATGGTAGTAAAGGGAGCTGTTGGGGGAGCTAAAAATGTTCCACAGCAGCGCCAGCAGCAGGGCGCATGACGTCGTCTGGCAGGCGATCATCGGGGTACACAGCCAGTGATAGAGGCGAACCCCTTCCAGCTGATTGCGATGAATGGCCAGCAGACCCGCCCAGGTGACACAACCGCTCAGTGCGGCGGTGATCACCGCAGGCCCACCGTGGTGATTGGTCAGGCAGGTAAACACGGCAAACACGATGGCGATAATGATGCCGAGATTGATAAACAAGGTGTTGCGCAGTTTGCGCGTGATTAATACCACGGCAAATTCAGCGGCCAGATTTTGCGGGGAACCAAAACGTTGCGTCACGCGCAGGGCCGCTTTTTCTGGCGTATCGTGGCTGCATTCCACCGCTTCATAGAAATGCTCACTGATCTCCAGACAGATGTTGTCTGCATATTTCTGCTCAAAACTGAGTTCATGCTTTAGCTCCAGCAGATAGCGTTGCGCAGGTTCTGGCAGTTCAGTCAGCGTGGACATTATGACCTCTGTAATAAAGAGGAGACAGCCAGGGAGTAGCTATCCCAGGCTTCGCGTTTTCTCACCAACTCCTGCTGACCTTCTTTGGTTAGTTGATAAACGCGACGTTTCCGTTTGGATGGTGCGATCTCCCACTCTGCGCCAATCAGGCCACGCTGTTCCATGCGGTGCAGAAGGGGGTAGACAGTCCCTTCCTGGAAGGAGAGGACGCCATCCGTCAGCTGGTGGATCAATTCAATTAATGCGTAGCCATGACTGGGACCACGCTCCAGCGCGGCAAGTATGACCATTTCAATATGGCTCTTCAGATTGTCGTCAGCACTGCTTCTCATGGTCATTTTCCGCTTACAAAGATAGATACAAACTTCGCCATTATCTTAGCTTGACTTAGGCTGCCTTGATACCTAGTTTATCTAGGTATGATAATGAAACCGGATGGCTAATTTTGCAATCTGTTCCGGTACTGGCAGACCACGATATTTCAGGAAGGGATATGGCTCACTTCACCCGACGCAACTTTTTGCAGCACTCGGCGCTACTGGCTTTATTTTTACCCTCTCTCGCCGTGCAGGCCGCAGACAGTTCAACCGCAATGCCATTGCAGTTGGTCAATCAATGGCGTCTGTCAGCTGATGGATGGGTGCCGAATAATCCCGCCTTACCCGTTATGCATTTCCGTACGACACAGACTGAGACTACTGCGGGCGGGTTGATTAAGGCCGGATGGACGCAGCAATGGCAGGGAAAACCCTTCGCCTATCAGCATTTCCATAGCAGTACGCATGTGATTTTTGTCGTAGCGGTAGGCAATGGTCAGTTGCAGATTGGCGGCGATAACGGCGAGGTGGTGCCAGCCAGGGTTGGCGATGTGATTTTTTTACCGGCAGGGACAGGTCAGCGCCTGTTGCAGAGCAGCCATGATTTTTCGGTTCTGGCGTGCTATCCCGAGGGCAACAATTGGGATGTCTGTCGATCGGCGATCAATGCAGAAACGCTGCAAAGAGCGTCGAATCAAAAACTGGAAAATCGCACCCGCCGATTTTTTAACCGCAGCGGTACAGTGATTTAAATCATATTTATACGAGAGAAAACCTGATGAGCGGAAATATTAAGCTGGTTATTGCCAAATTTATTGCCCAGGAAGGGAAGGGAGAGGAATTATTTGCAGCCATTGAGCGCTGCATTGCTCCCAGTCGCGCTGAAGAGGGATGTATTCATTATGACGTTTATAAGAATACGGAAGATGAGAATATCTTTCTGATCCACGAAAAATGGAAAGGCGAACCGGCGATTCAATTTCACTTCGAGCAAACCCATTTTAAACGTTTGCTTGCTGATACTGATCCATTACTTGCTGCCGTACCCGATATTAAAAGCATCGATTTATAATTCAGAAGAAAGGAGAAAGCCGTGTTATCACGCGTTCATACAGGATTATTTGCAGGCCTGATGTTATGTTCTGCCGGCGCGTTGGCTGCGCCCTTTACGCTGCACTCAAACCAGTTCCACAATGCAGGGAAATTACCGGTTGCGATGGGCGGCGGTGGCCAGTGTCCGGGGCAAAACGTTTCACCGCAGCTGAGCTGGAGTGGCGCACCGGCCAACACCAAAAGTTATGTGCTGCTGATTGAAGATCCACAGGGGGCCAACGGCCTGGGCATGACCCATTTCCTTGGTTACGGCATCGACAGCAGTCGTCACCAATTTGCTAAAGGGGATCTGACCGGTGTTGTTGGCTATACCCCAGGCACCAATGGGAAGAATGTTCAGGGTTATTCCGGTCCTTGCCCTCCGGTGAATGGTGATATTCACAACTATAACTTCACCTTAATTGCTACCGATTATGCTCCTGATGCGCTGCAAAAAGGGCTGGCAAGAGAGGCTGTCATGTCGCAACTGAAAGGTCATGTTCTGGCATCAGCAGGTCTGGTCGGTCAGTTTATTATGCCTAAGAAATAAGGTGAAAAGATGCCAGAAATTATTGTGCACATGGTGAGCGGCCGCACAGCTGACCAAAAGAAAAAACTGATGGATGGAATTTATCAGGCAGTGAAAGACGCCTTACCGGTTAAAGAGGAATACATTGTTATTTCGCTGATTGAAACGGACAAAGAACACAAGTCCCGCGGCGGTATTTTATTTAAAGATCTTTAATTACCAGGATAGTTATCATGCTTATTCTTATTACCGGAGCCACGGCCGGATTCGGCTGGGATTTGGCGCTGCGTTATGCGCAACATGGACATCGGGTGATCGCCACCGGGCGGCGGCAGGAACGTCTTGATGATCTTAAAGCCATAGCCGGAGACAACATTTTCACCCTCAAGCTGGATGTGAGTGATTCACTGGCGGTTGATAGCCTGCTGGAACAACTGCCGCTGAACTGGCGGGACATTGATGTATTGATTAATAACGCCGGTCTGGCTTTGGGGCTGGAGCCTGCTCAGCAGGCCAGCATGGACGACTGGAACCAGATGATTGACGTCAACATCAAAGGTCTGGTGCATGTGACAAGGGTGGTTTTACCGGGGATGGTTGCACGCAATCGCGGCCATATTATCAATCTCGGCTCGACGGCGGGCAGCTGGCCTTATGCGGGCGGCAACGTCTATGGCGCGTCAAAAGCTTTCGTGCGGCAGTTCAGCCTGAATTTACGCACCGATTTAGCGGGTACCGCAGTACGTGTTACCAATATCGAACCGGGATTGGTCGGTGGGACAGAGTTCTCCAGCGTGCGGTTCAAGGGAGATGCCGGGCGCGTTGATCAGACGTATGCCAATACGCAACCCCTGTTGCCGGAAGATATCACCGAAGCCATTTGGTGGGTCAGCAGTCTGCCTGCGCATGTGAATATCAACACGTTGGAAATGATGCCAGTTTGCCAGTCATATGGCGGATTGCGCGTGATTAAAGGCGAGTAAAAAAAACGTAGCGGCGCGATTTATCGCGCGTTTTTTCCGGCAACATGCACGGAATTGCGCGATAAATCGCACCGCTACGCGGATTACATTAAGGTTTAGCCAGACTTTCCCGTACTTTTGTCACCTCTTTTGGCGTGACAGCCGGTGCGTTGTTACTCCAGCCACTACGCACAAATGTTGCCAGTTGCGCCACCTGTTCATCACTCAGTCGGGAAGCAAAGCCCGGCATCGCCATCACAGACGGTGCTTTCGGTGTCGAAGGGGTCTGTGCCCCTTGCAGGATGATGTTGATTAACCCGGTTGGGTTATCCGCGATCACCACATCACCGCCGTTCAGGCGCGGGAATATTCCTTTGGCCCCGTTGCCGTCGGTCCAGTGACAGGCTTCACAGTTGTTCATGTACAGCATCTGCCCGGCATTCAGATTATGCCCCTGGGTCAGGTAATCAGCAGTTTTCTTCGTCTCCTGCTCTGCATCGGCGCGGCGATTGATCACCGGGGTATCCGCAGGCAATGACTTGAGATACGCCGCGATCGCGTGCAGGTCCTGATCATTCATATGCTGCATACTGTGCTCAACGACACCGGTCATTTCTCCGCCCACGGAGGCAAAGTCATTACGGCCTGTGGCGAGGTAATCGGTAATGTTCTGGATACTCCAGGTTGGCATACCGCGCAGTGAAGGCACAGGCCAGCCATTTAGCTCCCCACCGGCGAGATACTTGTCGCTGGATTCATTCAGTGCCTTCTCCTGCATGCCGATGCCCCTGGGGGTATGGCAACTGCCGCAGTGCCCGAGTGTTTCCACCAGATATTTACCGCGATTGATATCGTCAGGCACGGAATGGCGCGGTGCAAACGGCTTATCCTCGGTGAACGCAACATTCCAGAACCACATGCCCCAGCGCTGGCTGAAAGGGAACATTAACGACGTTTCCGGTGCTTTTTCAGCTACCGGTTTTACGCCTTTCATAAAATAGACATACAAGGCATGAATATCTTCATCGGTAATCCCACGATAATCCGGGTAGGGCATCGCCGGATAGAGATGCTTACCATCGCGACGAATACCTTTGCGCACCGCGTCAGCAAACTCCTGTTCGGTGTACTTGCCGATACCGGCTTCGGGATCAGGTGAAATGTTGGTGGAGTAGATCACCCCCATCGGGCTGGCAATCGCCAGGCCACCACCAAACTCTTTTCCACCGGCAATGGAGTGGCAGGCGGTGCAATCCCCGGCGCGTGCCAGATATTCCCCTTTGGCAATCAACGTAGCATCCTGATTGTCAGCCGCCTGCACGGCTGTGCTCACCAGGCCCGCCATCAGCAGATAACGAAGTTGCAGTTTCATGGTCATCTCCTTATGCCTGCACCAATGGGCCGGGGTTTTTCAGATATTGTTCGCGAATCGCTTTTGCTGACCAGTACGCCAGTCCGGCAACCATCGCCGAGGGGTTGGCATAGAAGTTTTGCGGGAAGGCATTAGCCCCCATCACGAAAAGGTTGTGAACGTCCCAGCTTTGCAGATAACGGTTAAGCGCAGAGGTGCGAGGGTTATCGCCCATAATCGCGCCACCGGCGTTATGCGTGTTGACATAGTTCGGCGAGCTGGCGAAATGGCTGTCCATCTTCAGAATGTTATGCGAGTACTGCGTTGGATTGAGGTGTTTGGTAATCGCCTCCATCTTCTCTTTCATGTACTGCAACATACGCAGATCGTTTTGCACGTAATCGTAAGTCACACGCAGCAGCGGCATACCAAAACGATCTTTATATACCGGGTCGAGATCGAGGTAGTTACCGCGCGTGGCCATATTGCTGCCTTCAAGCTTCACGCCCATCGAATGGCCATAACTTTCTTTCAGCGCTTTTTTCCAGCCGCTGCCCCATGATGGCGCGCCTTTCTTTATTGCGGCTGCCATCGGCGTACCGGTCGGTTGTGAACTGTAGATCTTGGCTCCACCAATAAAACCAAGCTGGGCCGTCTCTACATTGCCGGTGCCGTAGTCGCTGATGACGGTGCCGGTCGGTCCTGCCGTGGCGAACGGGTTGAACTCAAGGTTATCGAAGAACAGGGTAAATCCACCGCCATACTGGTGGGTGTAGTTACGACCAATCACACCTTCTTCCGTGATGGGGTTGTAAGGCTTACCGATTGAGGAGTTGAGTAACAGGCGAACATTGTTCAGGCCAAAGGTAGACAGAATCACGATGCTGGCGGGCTGGAACACCTCGTCGCCATTTTCATCAATGTAAGTCACACCCGTCGCTGTTTTACCATCGGCATGTTTTTCCACGCGAATCACGTTGGCGCGGGTTTTATAGTCGAAGTTATTAAACTGCTTCAGTCGGTCGAGGATGGCAGTTTGCGGCGATGCCTTTGAATAATTCAGGCATGAGTAGAACTGACAAAAGCCGCAGTAGTTACAGGGGGCAATCTGCTGACCATAAGGGTTGGTATAAGGCACCGAAACCGCCGCCGAAGGCATGGAGTACGGGTGAAGTCCCATCTCCTGGGTGGCCTGACGAAACAGGGTTGCGTTAAGGCTATCTTCCAGCGGTTTATTGGGGAAGGGGTTGGAGCGCGCACCCTCAAAAGGATCGCCGCCCTGCTGGATCACGCCTCGCAGGTTGCCCGTCTCGCCGGAGGAGCCACACACTTTATCGAAGAAATCCATATGCGGCTCGATCTCTTCCCAGCTGACCGGGAAATCGGCGATACGCAGTTCTTCATCCAGTTCACCTCGTTTGAAGTGTTCGTCGGCGTAAGTTTTCATTTTAAGGTCGACAGGCGTTGGACGGGTGATCATCCCGGTCCAGTGCAGACCCGCACCACCCACGCCATCGCCCAGACGGAAGGCACCCAATTCACGCATGGGCAAGGCGGTTTCTGAGGCGTTGTGACGAATGGTAAAAGCCGCATCATGCGGGCTTTGCATGATTTTATGGCGTTTGGTAAAGGCCAGTTCATCAGCCGGTTTGGGATAAGCATAATCGCTGTTCAGGCGGTCTTCTCCACGCTCCAGCGCGCGCACTTTTAATCCGGCCTGCGCCAGCTCAATACCCATAATCGAGCCAGCCCAACCTAAACCGACGATGATGACATCGACGGCGTCATTGATCTTTTTCATTTATTTTCCAGGAAGAATCAGGCTTGCTCGCCGCTGAGAGAGACCGGGCCAAGGGGATATTTAACGTTATGGATCTTTATCCATTGCGGGAAACTGGCGCGTGCACCGGGGAAATTAATCATCTTCCATGCCGCCATATTCTTATTCCCGCCGTACTGCGGATCGGCCAGATAGCCTTCTTTGGTATTTTCCAGCAGTCGGGTAAAGAAATAACCGGCATTCAGGTCGGCTTCGCCAAACTGGGAAAAATCGGCGACATTCTTTTGCAGATCGGTTAACACCGCATCTTTCATTCTGGCTGGCAGGTCGCAGAAATTTTGATTGTATTTGATGCGCGAGTATTGATTGGTCAGTGAAATGCCTTTGCGGTACAGCACCTGCAACGGGAAGGGCATCTGATAGCCGAACAGCAGGCTGGCATGGCTGTCGAACGGACCTTCCATATACCAGTCTTCACCCTTGCCATAAGGGGTCAGCATCTGCTTATCAATAAAGACCGGAACATGGGTATCTAATGCCCCCGGACCTTCTCTGTCCGACGGGATCAGGCGGTCACAGGCGGCCAGCATAAATTGCCACTCTTCTGCGGTGAAAAATACCGGTTGATATTGTTTTAGCTCGTCCGCAGTGGAGGGAACGGCGGCAAAAACACTACTCACACCGCCTTTCATCCCGAGTGAGGCGATGCCAATCAGCGACCCAATAATAAAAGGACGCCTTCCAATACGACAGGGTTCATTTGCCATTTGCTTTCAGTTTCTCGTTATCGTGCGAAAATCATTCACTTGCCTGGTGGGAATACAACGCTTCATTACTGTTAACGAATCGACGTTAATATTTAAATAGCCTTAGAAATACTGTTGCCATTTTGTAACGGCGCATCATAGGCGCATTGGTAGCACATGATCACGTTATCTGGTTTATATAAACTATTTAAATAATCCATCTCGTCCTTGTTATATGATTTATAAGAAAAAACCTTAATGTACCTCATGGTACATTTACACTTTGTTTTATCTTCACAACCTTGTGAAATGTTTTAGCTCATTAGTTATCCAGGCATCCGAGATAGCGCCGTTAACAATTGGCTTTTTTTTGATCTCACAATATTTAATAAATCACGCTGGTGATTACAGAAATAACAGCTTTCCCGGATGTCCGGGAAAGCTGTTCAGGAGGGTCAGGCAATTAATATGGCGCGAATATCATTCACGTTGGTGAGGGTGGGGCCGGTCATCACCAGGTCGCCAATGGAGTGGAAATAACTGTAGCTGTCATGTCCATCCAGATACGTGGCGGCATTCAGACCATTCAGCTTCCCGCGTGTCAGCGTGTCCGGCGAGATCATGGCACCGGCTGCATCTTCCGTACCGTCGATACCATCCGTATCACCGGCAATCGCCCAGATACCGGCTTCCCCCTGTAAAACACAGGCCAGACTGAGCAGAAATTCAGTATTACGCCCGCCTTTACCCGCGCGGCCATTGGTCACCGTGACGGTGGTTTCGCCCCCTGACAGCAACACCGCTGGCCCTTTAACGGGATGACCATACTGTTTCACCGATCGGGCGATACCCGCCATCACGACAGCAACCTGGCGGCTCTCTCCTTCGATGGCGTCACCGAGGATCAACGGAGTTAAGCCGAGCTTACGTACCTCTGCGGCGGCAGCTGCAAGGGCTAATGCCGGGGTAGCAATCAGCCTGGTTTCAGCATATCCGGTCTGCGGTGGTACTTGCTGGGGATGAGTCAGCACATAACGCACTGGCTCTGCGATGGGAATGCTATAGCGTTCCAGCACTTTCAACGCATCCCCCGGAGAACTGTTATCGGCAACCGTTGGACCAGAGGCCACGTCGGTTGGGTTGTCACCCGGAACATCGCTGATAATCAGAGAAACCAGCCGTGCCGGTTGTGCCAGCAGCGCCAGTTTGCCCCCTTTAACCGCTGACAGATGGCGACGTACCAGATTCATCTCCCTGATATTGGCCCCGCTGTGCAACAACGCGCGGGTAATCGCCTGCTTATCAGCCAGAGTCAGCCCCGGAGCAGGGAGTGCCATCAGCGCCGAACCACCACCGGAAATCAACGCCAGCACCAGATCATCCGGGGTCAGTCCACGCAGCGACTCCACGATCAACATCGCGGCGGTTTCGCTCATGGCATCGGACACCGGATGGGCCGCTTCCAGAATACGAATGCGACCGGCAGGGACGGCGTGACCATAGCGAGTCACCACGACGCCACTGACATCCACATCCGGCCAGGCCGCGTCTACCGCTGCGGCCATCGCGGCAGAGGCTTTACCCGCGCCAATTACCACACAACGGCCTTTCGGTTTTTCAGGCAGTGCCGGGGGAATGACAGGCCCGGGACGGGCACTGTCAACAGCACGCTGAAAGATATCTTGCAGAATCTCTGCGGCCTGTTCATTTCTCATCGTTATGCGGTCTCAGCTACGGTGGCTTTCGAGGTGATAAATTCAACCACGGCTTTGGTCACATCCGCAGTTTTTGCCGTACCGCCCACGTCCGGCGTCAGAATGCCTTTGGTGCAGGCATACTCGATACCTTCCATCACCAGCGCGGCGGCATCATGTTCGCCGAGATGTTCCAGCATTTGCACCGCCGTCCAGAAGGTGGCGATCGGGTTCGCGATGCCTTTGCCGGTGATGTCAAAGGCTGAACCGTGGATCGGTTCGAACATCGACGGGAAACGATGCTCAGGGTCGATATTGGCGGTCGGGGCGACACCCAGGCTGCCTGCCAGCGCACCGGCCAGGTCGGAGAGGATATCGGCATGCAGGTTAGTCGCGACAATGGTGTCCAGACTCTGCGGATGCACGGTCATGCGATGTGTCATGGCATCGACCAGCATCTTGTCCCATTTCACATCCGGGAACTCCTGTGCCACTTCTGCGGCGATCTCATCCCACATCACCATACCGTGACGTTGGGCGTTGGATTTGGTGACCACGGTCAGCAGCTTACGCGGGCGAGACTGCGCCAGTTTAAAGGCATAACGCATGATGCGGGTTACACCCACACGGGTGAAGATTGCCACTTCAGTACCAACCTCTTCAGGCAGGCCACGGTGTGCACGACCGCCGTTCCCGGAGTATTCCCCTTCAGAGTTTTCACGCACGATCACCCAATCCAGGTCGCCAGGACCGCGATTACGCAGCGGCGAGGTGACGCCCGGCAGGATTTTGGTCGGACGTACGTTAGCGTACTGGTCAAAACCCTGGCAGATCGGCAGGCGCAGGCCCCACAGCGTGATGTGATCCGGCACATCTGGCGCGCCCACGGCACCGAAGTAGATCGCGTCGAATTTCTTCAGCGTTTGCAGGCCGTCTTCCGGCATCATCACACCGTGTTTTTTGTAGTAATCCGAACCCCAGTCAAAAGTTTCGATATCAAATTTCAGCTGTGGATTCTGGCGTTCCAGCGCATGGAGCACCTCAACACCGGCAGAGATCACTTCAGGGCCGATACCGTCCGCAGGGATAGCGGCAATTGAGTAGTTACGCATGTTATTTCTCCTGTTAAATCAATGTGTATGAGGATGTGGAATATCGACTGTCTGCGGTTTATTCGCCTGGGCAGACAGAATCAAAACAATCAGGGCCGACAGGGCGAGCAAGCCCGCAACGAAGTAAAGCCCCCAGGTGTAGCTGCCGGTTTGTTGGCGGATCACGCCGATCATCATCGGACCGACGAATCCACCCAGGTTGCCAATCGAGTTGATGGTGGCGATACCGGCGGCAGCGGCCGGGCCACTGAGAAACAGCGTTGGCATGCTCCACAGCGGGGGTTTAGAGGCGCTGATGCCGACCGTCACTAAGGTCAGTGCGAGAATCACCGTCAGCAGGGTGCTGACATTACCGGCGTAAATCAGCCCGGCCGCCGCGAGCAGGCAGGCACCAATCACATGCCAACTGCGTTCGTTTTTGCGGTCGGAATGGCGCGCCCACAGAATCATGGCGATAACGCCAATCACCGCCGGGAAGGCATTCAGGAAACCAATTTCCAGCGATGTTGCACCGAAGCTATGGATGATTTGCGGCGACCAGATCCCAAGTGTGTAGAGGCCAGCCGAGGTGCCGAAATAAACCAGCGCCAGCGCTAACACACGCCTATCAGCCAGCCCGCGCCAGGCGCTGGTGTGACTCTGTTTTGCTGCACGCGCCAGTTCTTCGGCCTGCATGGTATTTTGCAGCCACTCACGCTCTTCATCGGTCAACCATTTGGCTTTCGCCGGGCGGTCGGTCAGGAAGAACAGCACCACGATGCCAAACACCACGGCAGGAATGGCTTCCAGCACAAACATCCACTGCCAACCGGCGAAGCCCATCAGGCCGTGCATCTCGAGCAATGCGGCGGAGATCGGTGATCCCAGCGCGGTGGAGAGGGGGGCCGCCGCCATAAAGATCGCCGTGACCTGGGCGCGTTTCGCCGCCGGGAACCAGAAACTGAGATACAGAATGATGCCGGGGAAGAAACCTGCTTCCGCGACACCGAGCAGAAAGCGCAGCACGTAGAAGCTGGTGGTGCCCTGAACAAATGCCATGCAGCCAGACACCAGACCCCAGGTGATCATCACGCGGGCGATCCAGATGCGGGCGCCCACCTTATGCAGTATTAAGTTGGATGGGACTTCGAAGAGAAAATAGCCGAGGAAAAAGATCCCAGCACCCAGCCCAAATACGGTGGGGGAGAAACCTAAATCCTGATTCATGGTTAATGCAGCAAAACCAATGTTTACGCGATCGAGAAATGCGATGAAGTAGAGCAGCATGATGAAAGGGACAATGCGCAACGTCACTTTACGCATCACCCTTTTTTCGAGGTGATTATTCATATTAAAGTGCTCCAGATTGTGTAGGGGTGTGTTATTTTTTTGTAATCAAGTTCAGTATGCAGTTTTGGATTAGCAGATCATTAATGTACGATTATATAAATTATTTGAATAATGCTTTGGCGAGGAAAATGTGGATATAAATCAATTGCGTTGTTTTGTCGCCGTGGGCAAAGAGTTACATTTCGGTCGCGCAGCCCAAAGAATGGAAATGATGCCTGCGTCACTTTCTCGCTTCATTCGATTACTCGAAGAGGATCTGGGCGTCCGACTTTTAAATCGATCAACACGTAATGTTTCGCTCACCGCGGAGGGCGCGATTTTTTTTGACGAAGCTAACAAACTCATCGATCAATTTGATGCGCTGGCACTACGATTTAAAGGTGGGTTAAAAGATGAGCGTCGCACCTTAAGGATTGGTGCGATTGACAGTGCGGCACGCGGATTAGTCCCGGCGTTACTCAATCGCTTTGTTCCGACGCACCCTAATACGGATATTCATATTATTGAAGATAAAACCATCAACCTGCTACCGAAATTAAAATCAGGCTGGCTGGATATGATTTTTTTTCGCGCGCCACAAATCATTGATGCATCCATTTCCGTACGTTTTATTACGCGCGAAAGTTGTGTCCTGGCAGTACCGGCGAGCCACCCGCTGGCTGAACGTAACGAAGTTTCATTAGATGATTTCAAACATGAAGCGATGATTATCCCGGAAAGACGTACTCGCCCACATAGCCATGACCTGACCATGAGCATCTACAAACTGGCGGGACTCACGCCGGTGATTGCGCAATTTGCTGAAGAAAAACAGACCATTTTAAGCCTGGTGGCAGCCGGTCTTGGCCTGGCGGTGGTGCCAGCGTCCTATCGCAACATGAACAGCGAGAATGTCGCCTATATCGACCTGCAATTAGATGAACATATTAAAGGTTTGCCGTTGAGTATTGCCTGGCAGAAGGGCAACGAAGATGAATATTTAAGGGATATGTTGAAGTTATTAACCGATCACAAGAGCGAACTTACCGGAAAGTTGTGATGTTTTGCGGGTGCAGACGGGGTGTTGCTCGTCTGCAAAAGTATTGAAGTAATGAGAATCACTGTTATTCCATCCTGTTTGCATCCCCCTCCTGCCTGGCAACAATTTGAATTCGATCACATTTCTGTATATTGGTTTTTCGGTCAATTGTTTCTTAATCGTGTAATTAAGTTTGTCTCGCTGTAAAAATAAATCATTATCAGCTGAATTAAGTGATCCAGGTCAACCAAAAGGACCTGGTGGATTTTTTCTGTGGATTGTGTGAATTATTTATATAACCAGGGTGCAATGATTGCCTGAGTTTAATTCATTATAGTTTTCCCAGTGCAATGTAAACATCAGTCCAAAACGTACCCCTGATAATACTTAAAAGGCTGGAAAATATGAATAATGATATTGAACGCATCACGTTACGAAAAATAACGTGGCGCATCGTCCCTTTTGTTATGTTTGCCTATTTTATTGCTTTTTTTGATCGAATAAATATTGGCTTTGCGGCATTAACCATGAATCAGGATTTAGGGTTTTCTTCATCGGTTTTTGGTCTTGGCGCTGGGCTGTTTTTTGTGGGTTATTTTATTACCGATGTCCCCTCAAATGTTATTTTGCAAAAAGTTGGCCCACGTATCTGGCTGGCGCGCATTATGATCAGCTGGGGGGTGATTGCTGCCTGCATGATGTTTGTCAAAAGCGCCAGCGGATTCTATCTGTTGCGTTTTCTGCTGGGGGTGGCGGAAGCGGGTTTCTTCTCCGGCATCATCCTCTATCTCAGTACCTGGTTTCCAATTAAACGCCGTGCTCAAGTGATTGCCTTTTTTATGGCGGCAGCGCCTATCTCGGCGATGTTAGGTTCACCGTTAGCCGCCACCATCCTCAGCATGCACGGCGCCCTGGGTCTGAAAGGTTGGCAGTTGATGTTTCTGCTGGACGCCATTGCCGCTGTCATCCTCGGTATTTTTACCTTCTTCTACCTGAATGATCGTCCGGAAAAAAACAGCTGGCTGAATAAGAGTGAGACGGCATGGTTAATTAGCACCCTTGAGCAGGAAGGCAAGAATAAAGCACCGGGTGAAAAAACCAGCCTGTGGAAAGGACTCTCTGATATCCGCGTATTGACGCTGGCAATCGTCTATTTTGGCACCTCAGCCGGGCTGTATTCTCTGAATATCTGGTCGCCGCAGTTCCTGAAATCCTTTGGCCTGACCACCCTGCAAACCGGTTTTATTAATGCGTTACCGGCAGCGCTGTCGGTAATTGCGATGATCAGCTGGGCAAAACACTCCGACAAAACCCATGAACGTACCTGGCATGTGGTGTCTGCCTGTTTGCTGGCGTGCGTCGGTTTCATTCTGGCCGGTTCGGTGCACAGCTTAACGCTGGCGGTGGTGGCGCTGGTGATGGCCAGTGTCGGCATCTCTTCCTGCAAGCCTCCCCTGTGGAGCATTCCGTCGCTGTTCCTGAAAGGCCCGGCGGCCGCCGCCGGACTGGCGGCAATCAACTCAATCGGCAATCTGGGTGGTTTTGCCGGTCCGGCGATCATTGGCTGGCTAAAAGAAACCACCGGCAGCTTCTCTCTGGCGATGTATTGCGTGGCGGGAATGTTACTGCTGTCGGCCATCCTGACCCTCTCTATTCAAATTAACCGCAAACGGGAAGCGGTGAACAATTCCCTTGCCTGATTTAATGCTGGAGAACCCTTGTGAGCACATTAACTGCTGTTGAAAACCTGACGGACATAATGACCCGATTTACGGGCTACGTCGGTAAACGTCTGCCAACGGACGTGATGAAAAAACTGGAAGCGCTGCGCGAGCAGGAGACTGCCCCATTAGCCTGCGCTGTTTATGACTCGATGTTTGAAAACCAGAAACGCGCCGATGAACTGGATCGCCCCTCCTGCCAGGACACCGGCGTGATCCAGTACTTCATTACGGCGGGTGCACGTTTCCCTTACCTCGGCGAACTTGAAGACGTGCTGCGCAATGCCACGCTGGAAGCCACACGCAAGGCGCCTTTACGCCATAACGCGGTGGAAACTTTTGTCGAGAAGAACACCGGCACCAATACCGGCTCGCGTGTGCCCTGGCTGGACTGGGAGATCATTCCCGATGACGACGGTTGCACCATTGAAGTGTATATGGCCGGTGGTGGCTGCTCGTTACCTGGCGCGGCTAAGGTGCTGATGCCAGGTCAGGGCTATGAAGGCGTTAACCAGTTTGTGTTCGATGTGATCACCTCCTATGGCGTCAACGCCTGCCCGCCGTTACTGGTGGGAGTCGGGGTATCCACCTCGGTTGAGACGGCGGCACGGTTGTCGAAAAAGGCCATCCTGCGCCCGGTCGATTCACGCCATCCCAATGCGGATGCGGCGAAAATGGAGGAACTCCTCGAATCGGGCCTCAATCAGGTGGGACTGGGGCCGCAGGGCTTGGGCGGCAATGCTTCGGTGATGGGCGTCAATATTGAATCGTCGGCGCGCCATCCCTCCACCATCGGGGTGGCGGTGTCTACCGGCTGCTGGGCGCACCGCCGTGGAGCTATCCGTTTCTCTGCTGATTTGTCGTATGAAATTCTGTCTCACAAGGGGGCGGTACTGTGAAAAAAATCCTGACAACACCGATTAAAGATGAAGACTTACTGGCGCTGAAACCGGGTGAAGTGGTTTATCTGACCGGAACCCTGGTGACGTGCCGTGACGTGGCGCACCGCCGCCTGATTGAATTGGGTCGTGAACTTCCGGTGGATTTGCGTGGTCTGGCTATTTTCCATGCTGGCCCAATCGTCGTCGAGCAGGGGGATAACCAGTTCCAGATGATCTCGATTGGACCGACGACCAGCATGCGCATGGAGAAATTCGAAAAAGAGTTTATCGAACGAACCGGGGTGAAGCTGATTGTTGGCAAAGGCGGTATGGGGCCAAATACCGAAGAAGGTTGCCGTCAGCATAAAGCGGTACACGCCATCTTTCCCGGTGGTTGCGCGGTATTAGCCGCAACCTGCGTAGAAGAAATTGAGGATGCCCAGTGGCGGGATTTAGGAATGCCGGAGACATTGTGGGTATGCCGGGTTAAAGAGTTTGGCCCGTTAATCATCTCTATCGATACCGAAGGTAACAACCTGATTGAAGGGAATAAGCAGGTTTATAATCAGCGCAAGCTACCGGTGATTGAAGAGATTAACCAACAGGTCAAATTCATTAAATAGCCTGATGGCTGAGGGTTTATATGAAACTACTGAGTTTTATTCATCCCAACACCGGAAAACGAACGTGGGGATATCATCAAAATGATCAAGTGGTTGATTTAGGCGGTCATTACCCGGATTTAAAGTCAGCGCTAATGAGTGATTTTTTAAGCGATATTCTCCCGGTGGGTGAGCAATTTCCGACGTTCTCACTGGACGAAATCACCTTTCTGCCCGTGATCGACAATCCGGATAAAATATTCTGCGTGGGGATGAACTATCAGGATAAACGTATCGAGTTTGAACAAACCATTGATGCGCCGACGTTGTTTGTCCGTTTCCCTGATTCGCTAACGGCGCACAGCGCGGAGCTGTGCAAACCGGAAAGCAGTAATGAATTTGATTATGAAGGTGAGCTGGCGGTGATTATTGGTAAGCACGCCAGTAACGTAAGCTGCGATAACGCGCTGCAATATGTGGCAGGTTATAGCTGTTTTATGGATGGTTCTGTGCGGGATATGCAGTACACCTGGTTTACGTCAGGTAAAAACTGGCAGAGAACCGGCGCATTTGGCCCCTGGATGGTCACCCGCGATGAGATTGAAAATCCGCAGACGCTATCCATCAACACCTGGTTGAACGGGCAACGGGTACAGCATGATTCCACGCAAAACATGGTCCGTTCGGTTGCGGAGCTGATTGCTTATATTTCCCGCTTCAGCCCGCTCAACCCAGGGGATGTGATTATTACCGGGTCACCCGGCGGTGTGGGTAAAAAAAGAACCCCACCGTTATTTATGCAGGAGGGTGACACTATCGAAGTTGAAATCAGCGGGATCGGGCGTTTATCTAATCGCGTGGCGGGTTTGAGAGTGATTGAGTCACTTCATTCGTAGTCATCGTTAACATCGTGACGAACTCAGGTTAACCCGGAAGGGGATGAGTTCGTCGTTATTGGCCGAAAAGAGCAGCGGATGATGGCTGAACTTACACGCGACTACGACCAAAATGGAAAATTTAATCTGATTCCCGAATGATCAGCATCGCTTTTTGTAAGTGGTGAAATTCTGACTCACTTCGCTGATACAGATGGCGGCTAAAAAACATCCCCAACTGTTTACCATTCTCTTTAGGAAAGGGATCCATCGTGGTAAGGGGCGGGCTGGCATAAGTCGCCCCCGGCGTATTACCGTAACCAATCAGGGAGATGTCTTTTCCCGGCTGTAAACCCATGAGACGACAGGCAGCCATCGCCCCAATCGCAATATCATCTGTGGCACAGACAATTGCCGTGGGCCGTGGCTGAACTTTCAACAAACGGCTGGCAAGTACATACCCGTCCATTTCGGTCAGTCCTCCCATCATCTGCCATTCGTTACGATAGATAAGCTGATGATCCTGCAAACATTGCCGGTATCCTTCATGCCGCAACCGGGCATAATTGAACTCAGTGGAGGTATTTATAAAGGCAATGTGCTTATGGCCGCGGGCAATCTGTCGGGCAGTGGCCTGATAAAAGGCATCGAAGTGATCGACATCGACCCATGCATAGGGTTGCTGTGACTGTGTCCGGCCAAACGTGATAAATGACAGGTTGTTATTTTGCGCATACTCGACGCGCGGATCATTAACGCGGGTTCTCAGGATCAGAATGGCATCAACCAAATTCTGCTGCACCATATCCTGATAGCTGCGGACATCCTCATCACTTTCGTTGCTATATTGATTGGTGATCAGCAGCTTCAGCCCGGCGGCCTGGAGTTCAAACACCAGTGTGCCGAGCATTGAAGAATAGAAAGGCTCCACCAACATGCCATTCATCAGCGGAGGGGGGAGAACCACGCCAATCATGTTTGTTCGTCCGCCCTTAAGTCTTCTTGCTACGGGATTCGGTATGTAGCCCAGTTCAATCGCCCGTTGCATGACGCGCTGTCGCGTATCATAAGCCACATCGCTGTAGCCGTTGAGTGCCCGTGACACTGTTGATTTGGATAATTTAAGGTCTCTGGCAAGTTCAGAAAGCGACATGTCTTTTCCTGGTATTGATAACTGGGCTTGTATGCCTTAAGCGGTGTGTTCCAAAGCCTGAATCAGGTCATTCAGGATATCTTCAATATCTTCTATTCCGACAGACAGACGGATCATTTCCGGTGAAACACCCGCAGCGAGCAACTCGGCGTCGTTCAGTTGCCGGTGGGTTGTCGATGCCGGATGACAGGCGAGTGAACGTGCATCACCAATGTTTACCAGGCGCTTAAACAGGTTGAGTGCATCATAAAATGCCTCTCCTGCGGCAAATCCCCCTTTTAACCCAAAGGACAATATGCCTGACGGGCGGCCCTGCATATACTTAATCGCGAGCTCGTGATGGCGATGACCGGGCAATCCCGCATAATTGACCCATGAAACGGCGGGATGGTTTTGAAGAAATTCAGCGACCTTGAGGGTGTTTTCTACATGCGCCTTCATACGTAAAGTCAGCGTCTCCAGGCCCTGGAGGATAAGAAATGCATTCATTGGAGATAATGCCGCGCCTGTATTTCTGAGGGGAACCGTGCGCGCTCTGGCGATAAAGGCCGCATCACCAAAAGTTTCTGTGTAAACAACACCATGATAAGCAGGTTCAGGTGAGGTGAGGCAAGCGAATTTTTCCGGATGCAAATGCCAGGGAAATTTTCCCGCATCGACGATGACGCCACCCAGTGAGTTACCATGTCCTCCAACATATTTGGTCAATGAGTGGACCACGATGTCTGCACCATGCTGGATAGGCTTGCATAAAACGGGTGAGGCGACGGTGTTATCCACCATCAATGGGATGTGGTGCCGATGCGCAACCTCTGCCAGACCGGCAATGTCGATAATGTTACCCGCTGGATTACCAATACTTTCACAGAAAACGATTTTAGTATTTTGGTCGATCGCCTTTTCAATTGCCTCGGGTGTGTCATTCTCGGCAAAAGTCACCTTTATCCCCAGCCCCGGTAACATATGGGCTAAAAGCGTATAGGTACCGCCGTACAATTGCGGTGTTGCAACGATGTTGTCCCCTGAGCGAGCGAGCGCCAATATTGCAGCGGTAATAGCGGCACTCCCTGAAGATAATACCAAAGCGGCAATCCCTCCCTCGAGGGCTGCCATTCGTTTCTCCAGCACATCATTTGTCGGGTTCATTATGCGGCTGTAAATGTTACCCGGTACTTCCAGATTAAACAGATCGGCGGCATGCTGTGCACTGTCAAATTCATAAGCCACGTTTTGATAAATAGGAACCGCGACACTTTTTGTGACGGGGTCGCACTGAAATCCGGCATGAATGGCAAGCGTGGCATCTTTCATTATTCTCTCCTTAAAATGTGTAATGAATGGCGTAGCGGAATAAGTAAATTGTGCATTAGATGTAATGCATCTCTGGAATGACTTCAATCCCTCCTGTTTTACATATCCAGGATAAAAATTATGTTGCGATCCATGCTGGTGCACTAAAATGGTGCTAATGCACGTTATTTGATCGAGTTATTTAGGTAATACAGGGTAAAAACGCGAACAAAAACGGTTTTGTTAACTGGCATTTTGCTTGCAGCTAACTATAAATATCGACTTATTTTATTTTTAAATAAGCTTATTAATAAATTGTACTGTCATGGTGATTGATAAATGAGAGACCTTAGTGTTAAAGATGTCCTCCCGGCAATGTATGGTGGCTTGCTGCTCTCCGCCGGTGGAAGTGGTGTTAATAACTCGTTAGAAAAACACGATTTGGCTGCTGAAGTGGCTCTCGGTCTTAACACCATCCGTCTTGCAAAACTTGATGAAATAGACGATGAAGGGTATGTGTTAATTTCGACATCAGTGGGTGCACCAGGTTTTGCAAAACCTGAATTGGTGTTAAAAGATCATATTAGTGCCGCAGAGTCATTAATTGAAAAACTCGGTAGTAAACCTGTCGGTATCATGTGTGGACATGTACCGGGATTTAATGGCTGGCTTGTCGCCGCGGCATTAGATGTCCCCTATATTGATGCAGCGGCAAATGGTCGTGGTCACCCGACAGTGAAAATGGGTGGGATGGGGTTAGCATCCCGACCGGATATTTCAATTGTGCAGGTTGCTCAGGCAGGATATGCCTCAACAGGATCAAAAATCTCCGTGGTCGCGGAAGGGAATTTGGTTAAAACATCCCAGGTGATGCGACATTGCGCCACAATAAGCGGGGGACTGGTTGCCTCCGCCAGAGGGCCATATAAACCTGATTTTATTGCAGAAAATGGTGCTTCTGGTGCTATTTCATTTCAAATTGAGCTGGGAGAAGCCATGTTGTCAGCGGAGCCGGGTCTGAACCGTGCCACGGCAGCAGCCTCATTTATGGGAGGCGAAGTGATCATCAGCGGCAGAGTAATAAAAAATGATGTGGTTTATAAAGACGGATTCGACATCGGTTATGTCACGGTCAGTAATGGCAGTGAAACTCTCACTCTGGGTGTCTATAACGAATTTATGACGGCGGATAAAGAAGGGACTCGCGTGGCGACTTTTCCAGACATGATTGGTTCAGTTGATGCTCGCACGGGTGACCCGATTTCTATTTCAACGATGTCGGAAGGAAAGGAAGTCAGCATTATTATTGCGCATCATACTCAGTTTCCGCTTGGCAAAGGTGCTATTGACCCGGTTGTATTTACAGAAATAGAACAGGGACTTGGTGTTGAACTTTATTCTTATATTAAATCGAATTAATAGGGCGTTTTATGATCAAGTTGTATGACAGCAAACTTTCAGGCAATGCATGGAAAATTAGATTGATGCTGAACTTTTTACAGATCCCTTATGTAAGGGAAACGCTTAATCTGGCCGAAGGAAAGCATAAAGAAGACGCCTTTAAAAAAATTAACCCCTTTGCTCGCATTCCCGCTGTGGAGCTTGCAGACGGACGCTTCCTGAATGAGTCTAACGCCATACTGCTCTATTTTGCCGAGGGCACTTCTTTATTACCTGTCGATCCCGTATTACGGTGCAAAATCAATGCATGGTTGTTCTTCGAACAAGCGGATTTGCTGCGCTTTTTGGCGTACCCACGCTTTTATACCATGATCAATCAACGTGAAAAGCACCAGGATATTATTTCTCATTATATGGAATTAGGTAAACCCGCCCTTACCCATGTAGATAAGTGTCTCGAAAAGAATACCTGGATTGCGGGTGAAAGCCTGAGTGTGGCCGATTTTAGCCTCTACCCTTATATTTCGATGGCTGAAGAAGGTGGATATGTATTAAATGAGTGGCCATCGATCCAGCGCTGGTTGAAAGATTTTAAAGACATCCCTGGTTACGAAAATATTGTGAACGCCTGATGCTTATTCTGCGTCATTACTTTTTCATCAGGTAGTTAATGGGTTAACTTTTTCGATTGTTCAGGATATTAATTATGTCACGTAAGATTACTGCCCAGCGGGGTAGCGAACTCCGGTGTAAAGGATGGCGCCAGGAAGCCATTCTCAGAATGCTGGAAAATAATCTTGAGAATGCTGAGAACCCCGATCAACTGGTGATCTACATGGCCTGGGCGAAAGCGGCACGAGACTGGGTGAGTTTTGACCAGACGGTCGATGCGCTTAAGCGTCTCGAAAGCAACCAGACCCTGGTGATGCAATCGGGTAAACCTGTGGGGATTTTTCCATCACAAAACACCACGCCTGTCGTGTTAATGGCTAACGGCAATGTGGTTGGCGGATGGGCGGGGGACGATGATTATCGCAAGCTTGAGCGGGCGGGACTCACCGTTATGCCGGGGATGACGGCTGCCGCCTGGCAATATATTGGTAGCCAGGGCATTTTGCAGGGCACCTATGAGACATTCATGTCTGCGGCGCGTGAACATTTCTCGGGCAGTCTGGCGGGGCGGCTGATTGTTACAGGAGGATGTGGCGGCATGAGTGGTGCGCAACCCCTTGCCGGACAGCTCGCCGGTGCGGCCACCCTGGTGGTTGAGGTTGACGAAAACAAAATCCAGCGTCGGCTGGACAGCGGTTATTGCCAGGTCCTGACATATGAGCTGGATGAAGCGCTTGCTCTGTGCGCCAATGCTCAACGTGCAGGAAAAGGCATCTCAGTAGGGCTGGTTGGAAATATTGCTGAAGTTTTAACGGTGCTGGTTGAACGCGGTCTGACACCGGATATCGTCACCGATCAGACGATTGCTGAACCGGTAAACGGCTATTTCCCGCTTGGCGTGACAAAAGAAGACGTCGTGAGCTTGCGCCAATCGGATCCTGAAAAACTGAAGGCTTTGTCCTACGCAACCATCAGGCAGCATGTTTCAGCGATGCTGACGTTGCAGGAACGTGGAGCCATCGTTTTTGAGTACGGGAATAATCTCCGAAAATATGCGAGTGAAGCCGGGGTCAGTGCGGCCTTTGAAATTCGTTCGTTTATTGAAATGTTTATCCGTCCACTTTTCTGTCAGGGGATTGGCCCCTTCCGTTGGATTGCAGTAAGTGGCGATCCTCAGGACATTTATAAAATTGATGATCTGGTGCTGGAATTGTTTCCGGGCAACCAGCGGATTGTCGACTGGATAAAAACCGCCAGAGATAACGTTCAGTTCACCGGCCTGCCAGCGCGTATCGGCTGGATGGGATATGGCGAACGCAAGAAACTGGCGCTGGCCGTCAATCAACTGGTGGCGGAGGGTAAGATTGGACCGATTGCCTTCACGCGTGATCATCTTGATTCTGGATCTGCCACCTTGCCGCACCGTGAAACTGAAAATATGTCTGACGGTTCGGATGCGATTGCCGACTGGCCAATCCTGAATGCCTTACTGAACTGCGGGTCAGGTGCCGATCTGGTGGCCGTTCACTCTTTAGGTAACTGGGGGGTCTCGGCAGGAGTGACCACGGTAGCGACCGGGGATCAGGATGCGGCGGAGCGGTTATCGCGGGTGATGGATAATGATACCGGCATCGGTATTCTGCGTCACGCCAGTGCCGGGTATGAAACTGCGGTAGACCTTGCCCGCGAGTCGGGGCTGGGTATCTCTGCGCAGTTTAAGGATTAACGGTCATGTCACTCTCGCCAGAACGTAAAATCCTGACTTCAACCCACTGGGGTATTTACGAGCTTCATATTGAGAATTCGGCCCTCGTTGCGGTTAAACCGTGGGCGGAAGACCCGGAACCTTCACCAATTGGTCAATCACTGCCAGGGGCGATCGACGGGCCGGTGCGTATCGCCCGTCCTTTGATTCGTAAAGGGTGGCTGGATAAGACATCCAGAGAAGCTACCCCGCGCGGCAGAGATGCGTTTATTGAGGTTTCCTGGGATGAGGCGCTGGAGATCGTGGCAGCCGAACTGGATCGGGTACGGCAACAATATGGGAATCAGGCTATTTATGCGGGTTCCTATGGCTGGGCAAGCGCAGGGCGTTTTCACCATGCGCAAAGCCAGATTCATCGCTTTCTGAATCTGATCGGCGGGTACACGAGTTCAGAGAACACCTATTCGTCAGCGGCGGGTGAAGTGGTGCTGCCGTATATCATTGGCAACCAATATGGTCTGGTCAGCCACTACACCACCTGGGAACAGATCGCCAGTCACGGTGAGCTGGTGCTGGCGTTTGGCGGTCTACCAGGGCGTAACAGTCAGATTCAGGGGGGGGGCGTTGGCAGACATCTGCACAATGCATCCCTGCAACGTGCTGTGGAGCAGGGCGTGCGATTTATTAATCTCTCCCCCTGTCGCGATGATATGCCAGAGAACATCCCTTCTGAGTGGTTACCGCTGCGACCCACCACGGATAGCGCATTACTCCTGGCATTGTGCTACGAGCTGATTCAGCAGCAACGTTACGATAAGGCGTTTATCGAGCGATGCACCGTCGGATTTGAGCAGATTTCAGCTTATTTGCGGGGTGATAACGATGGCATTGTGAAAGACGCCGCATGGGCGGCGGCTATCTGCCAGATCCCGGAAGCCAAAATTAGAGAACTGGCCGATCTAATCGCCTCGCACCGTACGATGGTCATGGTTAATTGGGCGATTCAGCGAGCAGAGTTCGGCGAGCAACCTTACTGGGCGGCTGTCACCCTGGCAGCGCTATCCGGTGATATTGGGCTGCCAGGGGGGGGATTCGGCTTTGGTTATGCCTGTCTGAATGGCGTCGGACAAAATGAGCTGGGTTATCGTTGGCCCAGTCTGCCTCAGGGTAAAAATCCGGTTGCTGAAAGCATCCCGGTTGCGCGTCTGGCAGACATGCTTCTGGCTCCGGGTGATGAGTATGACTTCAACGGCATGACCCGGCGTTATCCGGACATCCGACTGGTGTACTGGGCCGGTGGCAATCCTTTTCACCACCATCAGGATCTCAATCGGCTGGTTAAGGCGTGGCAACAGCCGGAAACCATCATTGTTCAGGAGCCGTTCTGGAACGCGACCGCTCGGCATGGCGATATCATCCTGCCCGTCACGACTTCATTTGAACGCAATGACATCGCGCTGGTAAATCGTGATAACACGATTGTTGCCATGAAAAAAGCGCTCCCTGCCTTCAGGGAAGCGCGTGATGATTATCATATTTTTCAATCTATTGCGCAGCAACTCGGCATAGAAGAAAACTTTACCCTGGGCCGGACCGCTGAGGAGTGGGTGGAGGATTTGTATGAACAATCCCGTAAAAGGAATCCCCTTCTGCCGCCGTTTGACCAGTTCTGGCAGGAAGAGGTGGTGACCTTTGCCCAGCCAGCAAGCCATTACAATCTTCTGGAGGATTTCAGGGCAGATCCTGCGCGTTGCCCCCTGATGACAGCATCAGGACGTATTGAACTCTATTCACAACCGGTTGCCGATTATGGCTATACGGAGTGCCCTGGGCATGCGGTCTGGCGGGAACCCGAGGAGTGGTTGGGGGCGCCGCTGGCGCGCACCTATCCGATTCATCTGTTGTCGCCGCAGCCAGCGGATAAATTGCACAGTCAATACGACCACGGCAAGGTGAGCCAGTCAGCAAAAATCCACGGAAGAAACCGGCTGTTGATGCATCCGCTGGATGCGCAGCACAGAGGGATTGTTGCGGGTGATGTTGTGCGGATTTTTAACTCCCGTGGGCAGTGCCTGGCCGGTGTAAAACTCAGTGATGCCATGATGCCGGGTGTAGCGCAGCTCCCGACAGGTGCCTGGTTTGATCCTTTATATCAGGATGGGGAGTGTCTGGATAAACAGGGTAATCCCAATGTACTGACACAGGACAAGGGAAGCTCCCGACTTTCACAGGGGCCGAGTTGTAATTCTTTGTTGGTTGAGATTGAGCGTTATATTTCGCGATTGCCAGAAATCACCGCGTTCACGCCACCACAGATATTAAGGCGATGTCAGAATGTTAAAGAATAAATGTTCCTGCGAATTTCCATGATCTTTTTATGAGGAATTAGCCAGAGCGGGTTATTGAAACTTCAGGTTGCCCGACTACTTATAATCTTCCACTGCAATATCTTGTCCGAGGTGCAGGGAGTGATGTTTATTTAATTTACTACAGGTAAGATGAATATGTCTTTGAATGACTTTGCATGTGAAAAAATCATTTTAGGTACTGTGGTTCTTTCCGATAAAATTATTGAAGATGGCTTTGTCGCGATCAGCAATGGCCTGGTGGTTGCGGTAGGTGAAAGGGGGCAATCATTGCCCCAAACCAATGATCTCATCGACTACCGTGGCAGTTATATTTTTCCGGGTGCGATTGATGCTCAAGTTCATAGTCGTAGCCAGAAAGGCAATGAGGATTTTATCTGGTCAACCAAGGCGGCTGCCGCTGGCGGTGTGACCACGATTGTTGATATGCCTTATGATGCCGGGCGTCTCATTTGTAATGAAGCGTTGTTCAACCTCAAGAGAAAAGAGGCAGAAGAGCAGGTAAGAGTTGATTTTGCGTTGTATGGCACTGTTCATCCGGAAGAAGGGAAGCAGCACCTGGAAGCCATGACCCAGGCTGGTGCGATAGGCTTCAAATTCTCAAGTTTTGGTACCGATGCCCAGCGTTTTCCACGTATTGCTCCGCATATGTTATATGAATGTTTTAGTGAAATATCTAAACTTGGCTTGATTGCTGGCGTGCATAATGAGAACGATGAATCCGTAAAATACCTTATTGAAAAATTAAAACAGGAAAATATCACCGATTACCGGGCGCATAATCTTTCACGACCGCGTTACACTGAAAATATTGCCAGTGCGGAAGTGTATGAATTAGGCGCAGAAACGGGATGTCGTGCGCATATTGTCCATTGTTCTAATGGTCGTGGTATTGAATTATGCAAAAGCTACCGCGATCTGGGTTATGACGTGACGGTTGAAACCTGCCTGCATTATTTAACCTTGAGTGAAGAAGAGGATGTGGCCCGGCTGGTGGGGAAAGCAAAAATTAATCCCCCGGTGCGGCAAAAGGCAGAACGTGAAGCGCTGTGGCAGCATCTCGAAAAAGGGAATATTACGGTCCTTTCGACCGACCACGTAAGTTGGTCACTGGAGCGTAAAAACTCTGCGAATATGTTCGAGAATGCTTCCGGTGCGTCAGGGTTGGAATTACTGGTAACCCTGGCACTGACCGGTGCTGAACAGCGCAATATCGCTTTTCATCATCTGGCCAAAGTCCTCAGCTATAACGCCGCCCGGCTGTTCCGGTTGGATAATTGTAAAGGTGCACTGGAATCTGGCAAAGATGCCGATCTGATCATCATCAAACGTGATCCCTATATCTACTCAGCCGCTGAAAGTGGCAACAACTTCTCTCCGTGGTCACCCTATGACGGGCGCGAAATCTATTATCGCGTTGAACGCACCATGCTGAGAGGTGAATGGATTTATGCCGACAACGTCGTGACGGCTGAGCCGGGGAATGGCCAGTTCGTTTCTCCACATTGTCGCCGTGAGGTGGCGGAAAAATGGTGATCAATGATTCTCGTATGTGGCAGTGGCTGCTGACGCTGAGCCAGTATACCGATCCTGCACAACCCTACACCCGGCGCTCATTCAGTGAGCGTTTTCTGGCGGGCAGAAGTTGGTTAACGCAGCAAATGGAAATGTTGGGTCTGGATACACACATTGATAGCGCAGGTAATCTGATTGGCCGCATCAACGGCACTGATCCTGATGCCGGAACCCTGGTGATGGGTTCTCACAGCGATACGGTTCCGGGTGGCGGCCGCTTTGATGGTATTGCTGGGGTCATTGCCGGTCTGGAATGCATTGCCGCGATGAATGACGTCAATTATCGTCCTCGCCATAGCATAGAGATCATTGATTATCTGGCTGAAGAACCCAGTGAATGGGGCATTTCCTGCGTTGGTAGCCGAGGGATCAGTGGCTTTCTGCATGAGGCCATGCTGGAAACGCCTCATCCTGAAACCGGTGAGTTGTTACGAGATGCAATTCGCAGAGTGGGCGGAAAACCTGACCAACTCAGCATCAGAAAGGACATCAAAGCCAGCTTCGAGTTGCATATTGAGCAGGGACAGATCCTGGAACAACATCATGAAGATATTGGGATTGTCAGTGGCATTGTCGGGATTCTACGCCTGTCGCTAACGCTGGCGGGCCAGGCTGCACACGCAGGGACTACGCCAATGCATATGCGTCAGGACGCTCTGGTTGCCGCGGCCAATACGATTCAACGGGCAGATAACCTTGCCCGCGCGATTTCAGCCGCAGGCGATCATCATCTCACCGTTACCTGCGGGCAAATATTCTCCTCTCCCAACGCCAGTAATGTCGTGCCCGGCGAAGTGCGGCTGGTGTTCGATATTCGTTCTGACAGCCATCAGGTCATGGAAGATTTTGCCAATGCGCTCAGCAACATGGCCGGGCAGGTCACGCAGGAGTTCGGCGTTTCATTACAGGATTTCGTCATCCTTACGGATACACAACCCACCCTCTGTGACGCTCAGTTGATGTCGTTGATCCAGCAGTCATCTCAGCAACGGGGATGGTTGTCCCGCGTCATGCCCAGTGGTGCAGGGCATGACAGCGCCTTCCTGGCGACGCTCGCACCCGCAGCAATGCTTTTTGTCCCCAGTTTACTGGGGAAAAGCCACTGCCCGGAGGAATGGACGTCGCAGGAGCAACTGGCTCGTGGCATCAGTGTGCTGCTGGATTCTGCCATCGCATTTGACAGGCAGGGATTCGAGCCATCGGTACGCAACGTTTCCTGAATATCAGACGGTGCCCCTCGTCAGCATGAGATGAGGGGCTGCTCAAAAAATAAGGCAGTGGGCTAATCATGATTTCGTTCGAGAACGTCACAAAACATTATGAAGATGGAACCCTGGTTGTGGACCGGCTCTCTTTCACGGCACCAACGGGGAAGTTGACTATTCTTGTCGGTCCCTCGGGATGCGGAAAGACGACAACATTGCGCATGATCAATCGTTTGATTGAGCATTCTTCGGGGAAAATTTTACTTAATGATCAGTCGATTGACGAATTGGATGTCGTCAAATTAAGAAGAAAGATTGGTTACGTCATTCAAAATGCCGGACTTTTCCCGCATAAAAACATCGTTGATAACATTGCAGTGACCGCCATGCTTAATGGTGCAACGCGCCACGCCGCGCGTAAAACGGCCATGGAATTGCTGGAACGTGTGGGCCTGTCTGCATCGCTGGCCAATCGCTATCCCTGGCAACTTTCCGGTGGGCAGCAGCAGCGGGTCGGGGTTGCCCGCGCGCTGGCGTCCGATCCTGAATTTATGCTGATGGATGAACCCTTTAGCGCGGTTGACCCCGTTGTGCGCGAGCAGCTCCAGGATGAGTTTTTGCGTCTGCAAAGGGAGATTGGCAAAACCATTATCATGGTCACGCATGATATTGATGAAGCGATGAAGTTGGGTGATCAGGTTGCCGTTCTCATGCCGGGAGGACGGCTGGCACAGGTTGCCTCACCGGCTGAACTCCTGACCTCACCGAAGAGTCCGTTTGTCGCCGATTTTATCGGCAGGGATCGCGGGTATCGTCGTTTAACCTTTAGCCCATTGCAGCCTCAATTACCCCTGCAAACCGAACCGACCGTTAATCTGGGTGAAAGCGTCACACGGGCCAGAGCGGTGGCTCAGGGACGCTGGGTACTGGTCACTGGGCAGAATAAACCACTGGGTTGGTTTGATCTGGAACAGGCCACTGAGCCAACGATTGAACTCAGTGACATCAATCTGGGGAGCACTTTTTCGCCTCTTTCCGGCAACTTGCGTCAGCTGACAGATGCGGTACTCAGTTCACCCTGCCAGCGAGGTGTCATTGTTGATGACGAGCAGCAACTGCTGGGAACGCTGGGGTTTGATGATGTTCTGGACGTTCTGCGCGCCAGCAACAAGGCGGTGGGGCTATGAGATTTGACTGGCTTTTACGGCAAAGTGACCAGATAGCCCAGTTGTTTCTCTGGCATCTTTGGTTATCTGTGTTACCGGTGCTCATCGGCCTGGCACTGGCGCTCCCGGCTGGTGGACTGATTCAGCGGCTACCCCGTCTGAAAGCGGTGCTGCTTAACCTGTTTGGGTTGTTATATACCATTCCTTCCCTCGCATTATTCATTTTACTCCCCGGTATTCTGGGCACGCGCATTCTGGATACGGTTAATGTGATGGTTGCTCTGGTTATTTATGCCTTTGCACTGCTGGTGCGCACGGTATGTGATGGGCTGGATTCCGTATCACCAGACACCCGCCAGGCTGCCATCGCATTAGGATACAAGCCCTTTCACCAGTTTCTCACGATCGACCTGCCTGTCGCGATCCCCGTCATCGCCGCTGGATTTCGGGTCGCGGTGGTCTCGAACGTGAGCATTGTATCGATTGCTGCCCTGGTGGGAACGCCGCAGCTTGGCAGCCTGTTTACACAAGGGTTTCAGCTACAGTTCCTGACGCCGATCATCGCGGGTGTGGTTTTGTGTGTCCTGCTGGCGTTGTTGCTCGACAGCCTGGTGGTGTATGGCACGCACAAGCTGGTGGTATGGCAACCGGCAAGGAGAAAATCATGATTGCATGGTTTGCTGACAGTTCACACTGGCTGGGAGATGACGGCTTGCTGCTCCTGATTTGGCAGCATCTGCTTTACAGTGCGGTTGCTCTGGTGTGCACATTGCTGGTGGCTTTTCCGATTGGTTGTTATTGCGGGCACACCGGGAAAGGTGAACGCGTGTTGATAGGGTGCGCGAACGCGCTCAGGGCTTTACCGTCTTTTGGTCTGATCATTATTCTGGTGATTATCTTAGGCCCGGTTTTCACCTCGGATTTGGCTTTCATTATACCCAGCCTGATTGTCTTAATCGTACTGGCGTTACCATCAGTTATGCTCGGAGTATGGTCTGGTATCACCAGCATCGACCGTACCGTTATTGATGCGGCCAGAGGAATGGGCTATTCCCCGTGGCGTTTACTGTTAATGGTGGAATTACCTTGTGCGTTACCTTTAATTATCTCCGGTATTCGAAGTGCGACGCTACAGATCATCTCTACGGCGACCATTGCTGCTTATGTCTCTTTAGGTGGCTTAGGACGATTGATTATTGATGGGCGTGCGCAGAGTGATTACCAGCAAATGATCGCAGGTGCATTGTTAGTGGCTGTTTTAGCGTTATTAGTTGACTTTATATTTTCATTATTAATCAGGGTAGTGGTTTCGCCCGGTATTTTACGGCGTGAAACATCACAAAAATCTTCCGTTCCATCTATTCTTACACGCAACCGGAGTTAACTTAAATGAAATTGAGTCATTTATTTGCGGCATCTCTGTTATCGCTCGCTTTTTGCCAGGTCACCCATGCAGCAGAAGCGTCAGAAACGATTATTATTGGTTCAGCAGACTTCCCTGAGAGTCAGGTCCTGGCAACTATTTATGCGGATGCACTGGCGGCAAAAAATATTCATGTAGAAAGAAAAATGAATATTGGGAGTCGCGAAGTCTATATGCCCGCGCTGATTGACGGGTCGGTCAATCTTATGCCTGAGTACACCGGTGCCGCGCTGCAATATTTTGATAAAAAATCACAGGCCAAAACGACCGAGCAGGTGGCCGGTGACCTTGTAAAAGCGCTGCCCAAAGGCATCACCATGCTGACACCGTCGCAAGCGCAGGACGTGGTGACACTGGCAGTGACCGAAAAAACAGCGGAAAAGTTTAAGCTGAAAGATATTGGTGACCTGAAAACGCACAGTCAAAGTATGACACTGGGCGGCCCGGCTGAATGGAAAACGCGTCCCGAAGGGTTGCCGGGACTGAAATCTGTCTATGGTCTTGAGTTCAAATCCTATAAAACGCTGGATGTTTGTGGCCCACTGACATTATCGGCGCTGGTGAACGGTCAGGTTAATGTTGCCTGTGTATTCTCAACCGATCCCTCGATTAAGACCAGAAATTTAGTTTCTCTTAACGACACGCAGAATTTAAATCCGGTGCAGAACGTTGTCCCTCTTATTTCTTCGGCTAAGGTCAATAGCACGGTAACTGACACGTTGAATGCCATCTCACAGGCATTAACGACACAGGATCTGATTGCGATGAATGCGCGTCTCGATAATCATGATGATTACGATGTTATTGCTTCTGACTGGCTCAAAGCACACAAATTAAATTAATGCCGCCGCAGGTGGGGAGCGCGGTTCTCCACCTGCATATTTTTGGATAAAAAAATGAAAGATTTCATGCATGCTGTGCTGAAGAAAAAAGAGATGATAACTCTCAGTGAGCAAGGGTGTACGGTTGAGGATATTGTTGCCATTGCCGCCGGTGCAAAAGTGATGCTTGCCCCATGTTCTCTGGAAAATATGAGAAAAACGCAGCAGCTAATGCAGGATGCAATTACCAGTGGCGTTCCCATATATGGCCTGACGACCGGCGTTGGTGACCTGTACAGTGTCAAACTTTCTCCCGAAGAAATCAGACAAACACAACTCAACATGTTACGCAGTCATGCCAGCGGCGTGGGCACCCCACTGGATAGCTGGAATGTTCGCGCCATTATGGCCACGATTATTGTCGCCATGCTGAAAGGTGCGAGCGGTGTTTCACCCGAATTGCTGGAAACAATGGCCGCCATGTTAAACAAAGGCGTGACACCGCGGGCACCATTAGGTGGATCTGTGGGCTATCTGATCGCGACAGCACATATCGGACTGAGTGTCTTTGGTTATGGAGAGTCATGGTTTGAGGGTGAATGGCTATCGGGCGCTGAAGCCATGCAACGCGCGGGTATTACGATTCGCGAACCCGGCCCAAGGGAAGGACATGCATTAATCAGCGGCACCTATGAGATCTCCGGACTCGGTGCTATCGCGTTGGTGCGGTGCGAAGCGCTGATCGCGCTTGCCGACCTTGCGGGGGCAATGAGTTTAGAATCTATGCGCGGAAATGTAAGTGGATTCGATCCCCGACTGCACCGTTTTCGCCCGCATCCCGGCCAACTGGAAACCGCGGATCGGCTTCTGAAGCTTTTAGCCGACAGTGAAATTCTTGATGCACATCGGCATTACCGTCTACAGGATGCACTGAGTTTACGCTGTATTCCTCAGGTCCACGGCGCAGTTCGGGATGCAATCACGTATTGCAGGAAAGTGCTGACTACCGAGCTCAATTCACTGACAGACAATCCTATTTTCATTGTGGAAGATGATGAGCTGGTCGCGTTACCTGGGGGCAATGGACACGGGGCACCTGTTGCGCTGGCACTGGATAATCTGGCGATTGCGGTTGCCACATTATCTACGATTTCTCAGGCCAGAAGTGACCGGCTTGTGAATCAGCACCTGAGCGGATTGCCTGCATTTCTCTCGGGCCGTGAGGGCGGAGGGTCTGCATTTTCTATCTCACCTTGTATTGCTGCTGCGCTCTCGGCGGAGAATCGTGCGCTTGCCGCACCAGCCTCCGTGCATACCCTGTCCACAGTGGCCGGACAGGAAGATCATATTTCTCAAGGCGCGTTGGCAGCGCGTAAGGTGCAGACTGCGATTGAAAATCTGGCGGATTTATTGAGTGTCGAATTGCTCTGCGCGGCACAGGCGCTGGATTTCCATAAACCGTTGCGTCCGGGAAAAGCGACAGCGGCTGCGTGGGAATTAATAAGAACTAAAGTCACCTTCCGCGTCAGTGATCGTGAAATGTACCCGGACCTTGCCGATGTGCGCCGTTTTATTGATGATGGCAGTTTGAATCATATTGTGGATAACGTACTCAGCGGTTGACAGGCTGATATGGCCAGTATGTTTAGCCTCCTGTTATCCGGGAACCATTGGGCTAGAACTGGCCATTTCGTGGCAGAGTATTATTTTGTCGAGTAGTTTCTGAAAAAATCAGTCATTAACTTCTGCACAGGATTGGTTTGATCATGATTCCAGACAAAAATTAGCTGAGTCAATGCGTTAGCATCCTCCAGCGGGCGGAAAACCACATTCCCAATACTATAGGAAATAATGTTTTCCGGAACCAGGCTGACAGCCATCCACGCATTGACCAGGCCAAGGCTATTATTTACCGCTGATACTCGCCATTCTATTCTTGGATTAAATCCGGCCTGATGGGAAAGTTGGATTAACGAGCCGCTTATGCCCTGAATATCCGGCTCCTGATAACTCACAAAGGATTCGTTTTCCAGATCCTTCATTGACAATGATTGTCGTGAGGCGAGGGGATGATTAGGTGACATCGCCACACAAAGCCTTTGCGCCGAGAATGTGCAATTGAGCGTTCCTTCCGGTAATAAAGGATAAGGCCCACGAATGATTGCCAAATCCACTTTTTGCTTACGAAGCAAGGTAAGTTGCTCTGGCATGGCGAGTTCGATCAGTTGTATTTCAATCGCCGGATAATGACTACGGAAGTCTTTTAAAAGATTGAGAAACTTCTCATCCAGCAGGGCCGTCCCCACATGACTTATCGTGACCTTTCCCATCTCTCCGGATGCGGCTTTTTTGGCCTTTTCAATGGCAAGTTTGTGATTCTCAAGTAACTCAATAACGCTCTGGTGATAATGTCTGCCCGCCGCAGAGAGACATATCCCCCTTCCGGCCGGTTGAAACAGGCGAAATCCCACTTCCAGCTCAAGTGCTTTTATTTGCTGACTGAGTGCTGATTGAGCAATTCCAAGTTTCTCAGCTGCCTTGCCATAATGTTCAATTTCGGCAAGACAGGTGAAATATTCTAATCTTTTTAACGTATCAGCCATCTTTTTCTCATAAGCATTTGCTTATCAAATTAACATTGTAGTTATCTGGATCACATTTTTTTATCAAATCATAATACTACCCACATGAAGACTAAGGGGACCATTTTGCATGAATGTGTCTGCCTGACCGACGTTGTGGGATGAAAACAATGCAATAACCAAATCAAAGCAATGTAACTTTAAGTGTCTGTTTTTCAGTTGTTTGTTCTGAATATGGACATGTATTGCTGCTCCTACAGCACATTACAATATTCAATAGATGCAAAAAGGCAAGTCTAAAAATTTAAGCAAGGCAAATTAATATGAGTATGTCGACTGACGTCAGTCCCGCTGGAAGAAGGCGATTCATCAAGCTTTTGGCAACAACCACGGTACTCGGTGCAACCAGCAGTTTACTTCCCGGACAGATGGCCTGGGCAATAGATGCTGGCATGCGTTCAAACCCCGTTTTTACCGCTTTTATGACCGTCTCTGAGATTATTTGCGGCTATCCCGAACTGGATAACGCACTTGGGCAGCGCATTTTTACCTTGATGCAAAGTCGCAATGCAGAATTAAAAAACCAGTTAGTGACACTTAATAAAATTCTGAATGCAGACATGCGTTCTGTTGATATGCAAAAGGCTTTACAGGGTGTTGATCAGAATACCCAGACGTTGTTCACCGATATTTTACGCGCCTGGCAATTAGGGATTGTGGGTAGCGGTAAAGAGGCGAAAGTGGTCGCGTATGAATATGCGCTGATGTACACCCCCATTGCCGATGTTGTGGTACTCCCGACCTACGCCAGAGGTGAACCGCATTACTGGGCCAAGCCGCCTGTCATTAAAAGCCTGTAAGAGAATAATTGATGAAAACAACGCATTCAGCCACCGTCGTCATCGTTGGCTCGGGGATTGCTGGCTCTCAGATCGCCCAAAAGTTACAGAAAGCGGGGATTGATACCCTGATGCTGGAAGCGGGCCCGCGTATCGAAAGATGGAAAATCGTAGAAAACTACCGTAATTCTCCGTTCAAAGGCGATTTTCAGTCACCTTATCCACCGACGCAACATGCACCTCACCCGCAATATTCACCCCAGGATAACGACTATTTTATTCAGTATGGTCCGGAGCCTTACAAGGCGGGATACCTGCGTGTCGCGGGCGGTACCACCTGGCACTGGTCGGCTCAGGCATGGCGTTTATTGCCCAATGATATGAAGCTCAAAACACTTTATGGTGTCGGGCGCGACTGGCCAATCAGCTACGATGATCTGGAACCCTATTACTACGAGTCAGAAGTTGAGATGGGCGTTGGTGGTCCCGACGATACCGGATCCCCGCGCAGTAAACCTTATCCGCAGCCCCCGCTGCCGTTGTCTGACTTTGACAAGGCCTTCAAGAAGGTGGTCGATCAGAATGGCTATCACCTGATCACCGAACCGGCTGCGCGTAACACCCAACCGTTTGATGGCCGTCCTGCCTGCTGCGGTAACAGTAACTGCATGCCCATCTGCCCGATTGAAGCGCAATACACCGGCGAGACGGCTTTGCGTAAAGCAGAACGTGCTGGCTCGCTGTTGGTGCCGAACGCGGTGGTTTATAAAATCGAGCACGATGAAAAGGGCAATATCACCTCGGTGCTGTACAAAGATCCTAACGGTGAAAGCTTCCGCGTCACCGGGAAAATTTTCGTGCTGGCCGCCAATGCCATCGAAACCCCGAAATTGATGCTGATCTCCAAAAGTGATAAGTACCCGAACGGTATCGGCAACACCACCGATAACGTCGGACGTCACCTGATGGACCATCCGGGCACATCCGTTTACTTCCTCAGCAAAGAGCCGATGTGGCCGGGACGTGGCCCGATGCGTCTTAGCTGCATTAACAATCTGCGCGACGGTGCGTTCCGTTCTGAATACTCCGCCATGAAGATTAACCTGGGTAACTACTCTCCGACGCTGGCCGTCAGTAATTATCTGTTAAGCAAGGGAATCTCAGGTAAAGAGCTGCCCGCTATGGTGCGCGACTATGCATCGCGTTGGGTCGCAGTGAATACCTTTTTCGACATTCTGCCAGACCGAAATAACCGAATTGTGGCGGTTGAGGACAGAAAAGATGCCCTCGGTATTCCAAAACCGGGCGTGCATTATTTTATCAACGATTACATCAATAAAGCCCGTGATGTCGCGCATCAGCACTTCGATCACATTGCCAGCCTGTTTGGTGGCACAGAAGTTCGCCACGATGATAAGTATTTCAATAACAACCATATTATGGGTACGCTGATCATGGGCAATGATGCAAATGATTCAGTCGTTGATGCGGATTTACGTACACACGATCACCAGAATCTGTTTGTCGCTTCCAGTGGTGTGATGGCAAGCGCCGGCACCGTCAACTGTACGCTGACACTCTCCGCTCTGGCGATGAGACTGGCGGATAAACTGATCGAGGAGTGTAAACACGTATGATGCGCTTATCACTCAGAGCATCGTTACTGATGGCTCCCCTGGCTGGCCTGTTTTTCTGTTCTGCAAGTTTTGCCGCTGGCGCGCCGCAGGATTTAATCCGGCAGGGCGAATATCTCAGCAAAGCGTCTGACTGTGAGGTATGCCATACCGCACCCGGTGGGACGACGTTTGCCGGTGGGTTAGCGTTCAAAACCCCGTTTGGCGTGATTTACTCTTCGAATATCACCCCGGACAAAAGCACCGGTATTGGTCGCTGGACGGAACAACAGTTCAGCAATGCACTGAAACACGGGATCCGCGCCGACGGGAAAAATCTCTATCCGGCCATGCCTTACACGTCATACTCGAAGCTGACTGACGCTGATATTCATGCGATGTATGCGTATTTTATGGCGATCCAGGGGGTTAACCATAATCCGCCGGAAAACGAAATGGGCTTCCCGTATAACCAGCGTCTGGCGCTCAAGGGGTGGAATTTAATCAATTTCCACTACAAACCTTTTGAAGACGATCCGCAGCAATCTGCCGAATGGAACCGCGGGAAATACGTCGCTACGGCGCTTGGACATTGTGAGGAGTGCCATACACCACGTAACCTCGCAATGGGACTGAGTAACAAAGCCTACGCCGGGGCGATGGTCGATGGCTGGGAGGCGTTTAACATCTCATCAGATAAAGTGTCGGGCATTGGCAACTGGAGCCATGACGATCTGATGCAATATCTACGTACCGGGGCACTGCCCGGCAAGGCTACCACCGGCGGCGGTATGGCTGATGTTATCTCGCACAGCTTGCGTTTCCTGACCCCGGAAGATATGAGCGCGCTGGCGACCTATATCAAAAGTGTGCCGGCACAGCAGACATCCTCCCGCAACCGCTCGGCTGCCGGTCAGGATGCGCAAAGCAATATCACACAGGATGTGCGTGGTATGCCGATTGATGATGCTGCGCCTTCTGGTGCAATGTTATATAACGGTAACTGTGCGAGCTGCCACGGTACTGCCGGGCAGGGTATTGGCGAAAATAGATACTACCCCTCATTGTCGCAAAACAGTGTTGTTGGTTCCGATAAGCCGAACAATCTGGTGCAGGTGATACTGCATGGGATAGACCGTGAGAATGGGGCAGGGGATCACATTGTCATGCCGGGATTCGGTGACAATCTGACCGATGCACAGATCGCCACGTTAACCAACTATGTGCGCAATCAATACGGCAACGGCGGAGATAATGTTGACGCTGCTGCGGTGAAAACCTTGCGTGACAATAATGTCACCGTTATCCCGGGTTATTTGCTGATCGCGGGTGGCGGAGTGGGCGCACTGATCGTTATTGCCCTTGTTGTTTATTTCCGTCGCAGAGGAAAACTGCGCCAGATAAGTTAATTTATCAAAATAGACGTAGCAGGTAATTGCTCACGTTAATGGGTCAGTGATATTCACTGGCCCATTTTTTTGTTCAGGAAGCGCATCTCCTCTGCGGATAAATTTAACCTGACTAAATATTTATGATGCAATATTCTTTTTTCCCAGGTTATGCTTCCTCACAGCGTCAAATGGGTATTCTTCGCTCATTTCTAAACATTCATCCATGCTGGTAAAAAATGAAACAGGATTTGCAGGCGTTAGATTTTAATCTTCTCAAAGCCCTGAACGCGCTGCTGGAACAGCGCAGTGTGACACGGGCGGCAGAACAGTTATCGCTTTCGCAGCCTGCTGTGAGCCTGATGCTGACAAGGTTACGTGAATACTTCGGCGACCCGCTTTTTGTCAGGGGGCAACGGGGAATGATCCCCACCAACAGAGCGATGGAACTCGCTTTGCCTGTCAGTCAGATTCTGTCGAATATCGCGCTTTTATCGCAGCCCGCAGAGTTCGATACCGACACCGCGAAAATGGATATCACCGTGGCAGCAACAGATTACGCGTTGAAAGCCGTGGTTTTACCCTTTATGTCAGTATTGAAAAAGCGCGCACCAGGCATTCGCCTGGCTGTCATTCCGGTTGATGCAGAACGAATGTCCGGTCAGTTTGAGCGGGGTGATATCGACATTGCGCTCGTCAGACATGATGCAACCCCAGAGGAGCTACATTTCAGAACATTATATCAGGAACGCTATGTCTGCATGATGCGAGCGGATCATCCGGTCGCCACCAAAAACGCGCTGACACTGGATGATTTCTGCGAACCTGAACATGTCATCGTGTCTTCGACCGGGCAATTCCAGGATGACATTGATCAACGGTTGGCTGAAAAAGGATACCACCGCCGGATCGGTATGGCGGTAAACAGCTATGTCGTGCTACCCGAGGTGTTACGCACGACGGATATGATTGCTGTTGTCCCTTACCGCCTGACCTGTGCTTATGACTTTCTTGCCCGGTTTGAGTTACCGTTAGACGTGCCGGGGTTCAATCTTACGATGGCCTGGCATGAACGTTCTCACCGCGATGTGGCCCATCAGTGGATTCGCGCCTTATTGTTTGAGGTTGGCCAAAGGCCGAATATCTTATCCCTGACGTCTGAACCCCACCTGGTTTCTGGCGTGTAGTCGAAAATCCCCGTTCTGATATAAGTTATCAATATAGTCGTTATAGAGAATACGATGTTTTACATATAGCAAACTCTCGCTATTCTCCTGGTCTTTCCAACTCAGAAGATGGAAACACTAATGACAAGTCTTTTTGATGGCTACCAGTTAGCGGGGAATACCCTTAAAAACCGGGCGGTCATGGCTCCCATGACCCGCGCTCGTGCGCCGGGCAATATACCGACCGAAGCGACAGCACGTTACTATGCACAACGCACCGATGCTGGATTGATTGTGACGGAAGGAACGCCGATCTCCCAGGAGGGCAATGGCTTTGTCGATTGTCCCGGTATCTGGAACGATGAGCAAATTGCCGGCTGGCAACAGGTTACGCAGCGTGTTCATGACGGTGGCAGCCTGATTTTTACGCAAATCTGGCACGTCGGTCGCATCAGTCATACTTCTCTTCAGAAGAATGGTCAGCCCCCTGTCAGCTCCACGGCGGTCCAGGCGGCGAAGAGTTCAGCCTTTGGATTTAATGATGCCGGAGAGCCGGATTTTGTTATTGCCAGCAAACCCCATGCACTCACCACGGAAGAAGTGAAACGGGTGGTTAAAGATTTCGCCCACGCCGCTGTCAACGCAGTAAAAGCTGGATTTGATGGTGTCGAAATTCACGGTGCAAATGGTTATTTGGTTGAGCAGTTTCTGAATGGTGCGGTGAATGACCGCCAGGATCGTTATGGTTCTGACACGCTGGAGAACCGCCTGCGATTTGCGCTTGAAGTTGTTGACGCCTGTATAGCCAAAATCGGTGCTGACCGCGTGGGTATCCGGCTATCACCCTTTGGGCGTTTGCATGAGCTGGGGGATTTTGCCGAAGAAGAAGAAACGTTTTTGGCACTGGCGCATGAACTCAGTCATCGCAATATCGCCTATATCCATATTATGGATCAAGCCAGCCGTGGCGCACCTGCGATGCCCGATGGTTTTCTTGAAAAATTCCGTCAGGCTTATAATGGAACATTAATCCTTGCGGGGGGTATGGACCTGAATAAAGCCAACGAGATGATTAATAATAATATTATTGATCTGGCTGCATTCGGTGCGAAATATATCTCCAATCCCGATTTGGTTGAACGTTATCGTCATGGCTGGCCAGTGAGTGAACCCGACCATAAATATTATTATGGTGGAACGGAGCAGGGATATACAGATTATCCCACCTTCAGTGGTGCAACGACTATTAAGCTGTAACCTGATATCACACCGATTTAAATTAATTAATGACGTAATGGAGTAAACCATGTCAGCTATTAAACCCGTATTATTTGTTTTGACCAGCCACAAAGATCTGGGAAAAGGCCACGACGATTCCGGATTCTATCTGCCTGAATTAACCCACCCGCTTCATGTGCTTGATGAGGCCGGGATCGCCACCGAGTTTGCTTCAATCCTGGGGGGAGAACCGCCGGTTTATGGCATCGACCTCGAAGACAAAATCAATAAACATTACTGGGAAAACCCGGCATTCCGGGAAAATATCCGCAACACTCTCACCCTGGATAAAGCGGACAGCAGCAAATATAGCGCCATCATGTACGTTGGCGGTCATGGTGTGATGTGGGACTTCCCGGATAGCAACGCGGTTAAACATATTACAAAAGAGATGTATGAGAATGGCCAGATCGTCGCCGCCGTTTGTCATGGCCCGGCTGCTCTGGTGAATGTGAAACTCAGCGATGGCTCGTACCTTGTAGCGGGTAAAAATGTAGCGGCCTTTACCGATACCGAAGAGCAGGAAGTCGGCATGGCGGATACGGTTCCTTTTCTGCTGGAATCTACTTTGAAACAGCGTGGTGCACATCATCACGGTGTGGCGAACTGGCACGAAAAAGTGGTGGTGGACGGAAACCTGATTACAGGCCAGAACCCGCAGTCGGCAACAGGTGTGGGTAAAGCCATTCTCAACGCCTTGAAGGGTAACTGAGATTTAATCGTTATGATGAAGAAAATGCTGCTGGCTGTGGCATTAACCACGGCCAGTTCCTGGGCTTCTGCTGCTCATGTCCTTGTCGTGCTTTCAGATGCAGATCAGCTTGAACTGCAAGGTGGAAAAGTTCATCCGACGGGATTCTTTCTTAATGAGCTGATGCAGCCGGTCAAACTGCTGCTTGACGCCGGGGATACTTTGACATTTGCAACGCCCTTAGGGAAAGCGCCAACTATGGACAAAGTCTCCGTCAATGCGAAAGATTTTGGCGGGGATGAAAAGGCACTGGAGACACACCTCAAGCTGCTCGACAGTCTTAAGCTGACCGATCCGGTGCACTCGCCTGTGATCAGCTTATCCCGGGTTGAGCAGATTGGTTATAGCCACTTTGATGCGGTATTTGTTCCTGGCGGTCATGCGCCAATGCAGGATCTGCCTGGCAGCCCGGAAATGGGTAAGCTGTTACGTGCTTTCCATCAGGCGGGTAAACCGACCGTGCTGCTCTGTCATGGACCTGTCGCACTGATTTCCGCATTACCTGAGGCGAAGAGTTACCTTCAGCGCCTGGAAAAGCATTCGGGGGCAAAAGCGCAAGGCTGGATTTATTCCGGATATCGGATGACGTCATTCACTAACGCGGAAGAAGATGCCAGTGCCGCGGTGCTTGAGGAGGGGAAAATGAAATTTACCCCGCAGACAGCACTGACCAATGCCGGGGCAATATTTATCTCTGCTCCGCAAAAATGGCAAAGTCATGTTGTGGAAGACAGGGAGCTGATTACGGGTCAAAACCCGGCATCTGCACTTGAACTGGGCAAGCGCCTGGTTGCAAAACTTTCTGATGTGAAAGATCAGAAACGGTAAATCTCTCACTCATGGCACTGACATAGCCAAAAATTGAAAGCGTCCTCTCTCACCGTATAATTTTTCCCGGTATGAGAGGGGCGTTCTGCGACTGACGCACATTTCACCGGTTTCGCCCCCTCCTGAGCATCTGACCACCTTGCTGTTCCCCGCATAAAAAATCGCCATCACGATCACATTTATCACAAGTTGTTCACAAATTGACTTGCCTGATATATCAGATTTGATACTTACTATATCTAACATGTCACCTGATCGGATAATTTAGCGATGCAACTTACCGAGTCACCTCAAGTCATTCTTGACTGCCAAAACGTGTTGGGTGAAAGCATCCTCTGGGATGACCGAACCAACCAGCTTTGGTGGACGAATATTCATGCCCGTGAAGTGTGGTGCTGGGCACCCGGACAGCAAATATCTCCACGTATCTATGCTATGCAACAGCGGGTTGGGGCCATTGCGTTATGTGAAGGACCGGGGATTGCGCTGGCGCTGGAAAAAGGGTTTGGGATGATGGATACCGCTACTGGCGCGGTTGAATGGTGCGCGGATGTTGAGTCTGCCGTGCCTGACACCCGGCTCAATGATGGTCGGGTGGATCCCGCCGGACGTTTTCTCTGCGGCGGGATGCATGAAGGCTCACCACAGTTGCCGCATTCCGCGCTTTGGCGCTGGGAAGGCAACAACCAGGTCAGCCTGTGTTTGCCACATGTGTCATGTGCAAACTCACTTTGCTGGAGCCCGGATGGTAAAACCCTGTATTTCACCGATATGCCGGAGGGCACCATCAACGCCTATCCCTATAACCCGGACACCGGTGAAGTCGGTGAACCACGCCTGTTTGCCGACCTTGCCGAACAGCCTGGTCTGGCTGATGGATCAGTGGTGGATGAAGAAGGGTACTTGTGGAATGCGCAATGGGGTGGGGCGCGTATCGTGCGTTATTCGCCGGACGGTGCCATCGATCGCATTGTCTCTCTCCCGATCGACAACCCGACCTGCCTGACATTCGGTGGCCCCCAGCGGGATGTGTTGTTTATTACTTCCGCCTGGTGGGGGCTAACCGAGGATCAGCGCCAGCAGCAGCCCTTCGCTGGCAGTGTCTTTGCTTTCAGGCCTGGCGTCCGGGGGCAGCGAGAACACCGGTTTCATCGTTAACGCGCTGCACCGCGCAGCGTTCTGCCACTTTCCTTCATGAGTAACTTATCAATGAAAATAACATCAGTGACGTCTCATCTTTTGCGTGTGCCGCTGGGCGATAAAACGTTCTATTCATCGCAGGCGGCCTTTCCGGAAAGAAACAGCTATCTGGTGCGGATCGAAACCGATACCGGGTTAGTCGGCTGGGGAGAAGGGGGGCAATATGGGCCAGCGCAACCGGTCGCCGCAGTGGTTGACCACGTTTTCACCCCACGGATCCTCGGGCGCGATCCCTGCGAGCCGGTACGTATCTGGGAGGAGCTGTACGCCTTTTCACGGGATTTCGGTCAGCGAGGCACCTATATAGAAGCGCTTTCTGCCATTGATATCGCGCTGTGGGATATCGCCGGGCAGGCGGCAGGGTTGCCGGTGTGGAAATTACTGGGTGGGCGCTTTCGCGACAAAATCACCGCCTACGCCACCGGGTGTTATTACCCGGAAAGTTTCCATGATTTGCCCTCAATTTTAACCTCCTTGCAGGCTGAGGCCGCAGGCTATGCCAATGCCGGATTCGGTTTGCTAAAGGTCAAGATTGGGTTGCTATCGCTGGAAGATGACATTGCCCGGCTGCGTACCATCAGAGAAGCAGTTGGCCCGCATATTGGTTTGCTTGTGGATGCTAATCACGCCTACAACGCGGCGACCGCCGTGCGTATGGGACGGATGATGCAGGAACTGGGGGTCTTGTTTTTTGAAGAACCCGTGGTGCCCGAGGATCGCGACGGTTACCGCAAGGTACGCGCTGAAAACCCGATTGCGGTAGCAGGTGGAGAGTGTGAATTCACCCGTTATGGCTTCCGTGATTTTATCGCGGGTGGTTGTGTGGACATTGTTCAACCCGATCTGGCCGTCTGCGGCGGCTTCACCGCCTTCACGCAAATCCTGGCGCTGGCTAACAGTTGGGGCGTAGCCACCGTGCCGCATGTGTGGGGTTCAGGTATCGCCGTCGCTGCCGCGTTGCAGGCTGTCGCAATTATTCCGCCTTTCCCGTTTACCGCGAATGGACTCCCTCTACTAAATCAGCCTGTGATTGAGTTCGATCGTAAACATAACCCGTTGCGTGATGACCTGCTTCACCAGCGTTTTGAGCTGGTTGATGGTTGTCTGGCCGTGCCTGATGCGCCAGGACTGGGCGTCACGGTGCGCAACGACATTCTTAGCCAGTTTTCATATTGAGGAGATCAACCATGAGATATCAGGGAAAAAACGTGCTTATCACCGGTGCCGCCGCCGGGTTGGGTCAGGTTATCGCCACCTCCTATGCGCGCGAAGGGGCCAGCATTGCCATTATCGATTTTGCCGATGCCAGTGATTCCGTGGCAAAAGTGCAGGCACTGGGTCAGAAAGCCGTGGCGTTTCAGGCCGATGTTCGTGACCAGGCTGCCGTTCAGGACGCAATGCAACAGGCGGCCGCATTCTTTGAAGGACGTATTGATGTGCTGATTAACAATGCCGGTTTTAACGGGCATTACAATCTGGTGGAAAACATGCCGTTGGCACAATGGCGTGAAACGCTGGATATCAATCTTACCGGCACCATGCTGGTGACGCAGGCGGTAATCCCGCATATGCGAGCCAGCGGTGGTGGCGCTATTGGTATCACCGCCTCTAATGTGGCTCGCCGGGGATTACCTTATCGTGCCGACTACGTCTGTTCAAAATGGGCACTGCTGGGGCTGAATCAAACGCTCGCACTGGAGTTGGTCAATGACCACATCCGCGTCAACGCTGTCTGTCCGGGGCCGATTGAAGGTGATCGCATTGAAGACGTGATGGTGCGTCAGGCCGAAGCCGAAGGTAAGAGTCTGAGTGACATGCGTAAAGCCTGGAAGGATGCGGCCCCGATGAAGCGCTTTGTCACTGCTGATGAAGTGACGGCCGCCATGATGTTTCTCACCAGCGACGCCGCCAGTGCGATGACCGGTCAGGCATTAAATGTCACCGGTGGATTCTTGATGACCTGAGAACAACTTCCCAACACCAAACCTACCCTACACCCGAGGAAGTCAAAATGAAAAATACAACAACATACGCCCTCGCTGGCGCAATGACGCTCGCCCTGCTTTCAGCTTCTGCTGCCAGTTGGGCAAAAGAACTGGTGGCGTTTTCCCAGGCTGGTATGGAAAACGAATGGCGCGTCATGGACACCAAAGATATGGAAAAAACCTTCAAGGATGCGGGTTACGACTTTGTCTGGACCAACGCAAATTCCGATCCCGCCAAACAGATCTCCGATATTGAAGATTTGCTGGCGCGCAAACCGGCGTTGTTAATCGTGGCCCCTATCGAGTATGAGCCGCTGGCACCGGTGCCGGATATGGCCACCAAGGCAGATGTGCCATTGATTGTGGTGGACAGGGCACTTCCCGGAGAACCCGGTAAAGGCAAGTGGCTCGCGCTCCTCACCACCAATTTTGTCGATACCGGTGAGCTGGTGGCGAAAGACGTGGTGAAAGGATTGACCGAGAAGAACGGCGCACCCAAAGGCAACTTGCTGCATATCACCGGCAACAAAGGCGCATCGCCGGTGGTTGACGAACAAAAAGGGCTGGATAACGTCCTGAGTAAGTATCCCGATATTAAATTCGTCGCCAGCTGCGACGGACTTTATTCGCGAGAACCCGGGCGCAAGTGTGTGGAAGACCTGTTCCAGGCTTTCCCGAAAGGCAAAATTGACGGCATCGTGTTTGACAGTGATGACATGATGATTGGCGGTATCCAGGCCATCAAAGCGGCAGGCCGAAACGAGTTACTGGGCTATCTGTGGGGCAAAGATGGCACGGTTGATGGCCTGCAAGCCATGATCAACGGTGAGGCGCGTTTTAGCGTACAAACGCCGCCGTTCTTTGGCGAAAAAGCTCTGGAGGTCTTCAAGCTGTTCCGTGCGGGCAAACCGATTGAACCGAAGACGCAATACGTGCCTAAAGAGATTTTCCAGCGCGATACCGATCAACATCGGGCGCGTTTACCGCTGCGTATCCAGGAGTTGAAGGCAATGGGTGTCGGCTGCTGCTGACCCCGTTAATGGCAGGTAGCCAAGTGGGCTGCCTGCTTTCCTCATTGGCGACAACACCTGGAACTGCACTATGCAACCTCACATGCAACCACTGGCCAGACTTGAAGCTATAAAAAAGACCTATCCTGGCGTGAAAGCGTTAAGTGGAATCGATTTTGACGTTTTAGCGGGCGAGATCCATTGTCTGGTGGGCGAGAACGGCGCGGGTAAATCGACGCTGATGCGCGTTCTGACCGGCGCAACACAACCGGACAGTGGCACCATCTTTATTGACGAGAAACCTACCGTTCTGGATGCCAAAACCCGGCTCGATCACGGGATTGGTATTGTCTGGCAGGAGCTGGATCTGATCCCTGCCATGAGCGTGGCGGAAAACATCTATATCGGCCATGAACCGATGCTGAGTATGGGGCGCGTTGATCATGCCGCCTTACGCGACAACACCCGGAAACTGCTGAGCAATTTTGACCTTAACGTGTCCCCCGATACGCGGGTGGATCGCCTGGCTCCGGCCCAGCAGCAACTGGTGCAGATTGCCAAAGCGCTCAGCCATAATAACCGTATCCTGATCCTCGATGAGCCAACCGCTTCGCTCACCGACAATGAGGTCGCGAACCTGTTTGTGCTGTTACGTAAGTTGCGGCAACAGGGATTGGGGATTGTTTATATCTCTCACCGGCTGGAAGAGCTGACCGCAATTGGCGACCGTCTCACCGTGCTGCGCGACGGACATTACATTTTGACGGCCGATGTTGCCGCGCTCAGTCACAGCGACATCATTAAAGCGATGGTTGGACGACCGCTGGCCGAGCAGTTCCCCCGAGGTTCCCGTAAAACGGCGGAGGTCGGATTACAGGTCTCCGGGTTGGGGCGCCACGGTGAATTTGCAGAGATAAACTTCAGCGTTAATAAAGGCGAAGTGCTGGCTATCGCGGGGATTATTGGTGCCGGACGTAGTGAGCTACTCGAAACCCTGTTTGGCCTGCGTAAGGCGGATAACGGCAGCATTGCCATCGACGGTAAGCCGGTCAATATACGCCATCCACGGGACGCGGTCCGGCTGGGCCTGGGACTGGTGCCAGAGGAACGCCGCGAAAGTGGTCTTGTCCTCAACCGCGCCATCAACGACAACCTTATCTATCCCATCATCAATCGGTTGGGCAATGTCCTGCATTTCAGCCGCAGCCAAATGCGCGCGGTCAGCGATCGCCTTATCAAGCAGTTAGCCATTAAAGCCCCATCAGGGCAGGCGAAGGCGGGGAGCTTATCTGGCGGTAATCAGCAAAAAATCGTCATCGGTAAATGGCTGGCAGCCGGTGTGAAGGTGTTATTGCTGGACGAGCCGACGCGCGGGGTAGATGTGAATGCCAAAGCCGAAATCTACCGTCTGATTGACGAACTGGCGCAAACCGGCGTCACCGTGGTGGTGGTGTCCTCTGAATTACCCGAGGTACTGGGCATTTCCGATCGCGTCCTGGTGATTGCGCAAGGTCGTCAGACGGCGCTACTCAACACCGCGGAAACCAGTCAGGAAGAGATTATGTCTTTTGCGGTGGCTGCCACCAGCATGCCGCAACCGGAGGAAGCATGAATTCGACGACCTTTAACAAAAAGGAGACGCTGACCCTGGAACGTCTCCCCGGTGAAAGTATACTCAGGAAGTTGTTTTCTGCCTGGGCGCTGGTGTTTATCTGGGTGGCAATGGCGATTGTGGCTTCGATCATCTCGCCGGTTTTTCTCACCAGTATCAACCTCAGTAACATTCTCAACCAGGCGTCGATACTCGGCATTCTGGCGTGCGCCCAGTTTCTGGTGGTGCTGGTCGGCGGTTTCGATCTTTCCGTCGCGGCCATTCTGGCGCTCTCCTCGGTGATCTTTGCCAGTACGGTTCCGGTTTCAACCGGGTTGGGCATGATGTCAGGCTGCCTGGCTGGCGCAGCGTTGGGTCTGCTCAGTGGTATTGCTGTCACATGGGGCCGTGTGCCGCCAATGATTGCCACCCTGAGCGTAATGGGTATTGCGCGCGGTCTGGCATTCGTGGTGTCGGAGAAAAGCGTTGCGGTGCCGATGGCTAAACTGGCCGCTTACAAATTCAGTTTTTCCGTGCTTTCCCTGCCGGTGCTGACCTGGCTGATAGCGGCGTGCTTACTTTACTGGATGCTGCGGTCACTGCGGTTTGGCCGAAATCTGTATGCCATTGGTGGCAATGAACGTGCCGCCAGTCTGGCGGGGATCGGTGTGCGAACCCATAAAATCATTGTTTACACCCTGGCCGGTGCGCTCTCCGCGCTGGCCGGGCTGATGCTGGTGGTGCGCACTTCATCCGGGGTTCCCCATGTGGGACAAGGCTGGGAGCTGGATTCGATCGCGGCGATCGTCATCGGTGGCACACGCTTGTTTGGTGGTGAAGGCAATATCCTCAAGGCGATGATGGGGGTGATTATTTATCAAACCATCGCCAATGTGATGAACCTGGCGAGCCTCGATCCCTTCTATCAGGACATTGTGAAAGCGCTGGTCATTATCACCGTGGTCGGCGCGACGGTCATGCGTGCAGAAAAGGTGTAGGAGAAGATGATGACAACGCAAACGGCGAAAACGGGCCTGAATCTGCGCAATCCGGCCTTCTGGCAAGACAACGGCACGGTGGTGGTATTGATCGCTTTTATCATCCTGGCGACTGCGGTATCCGGGGGCGTTTTTATCCGGCCCGATAACTTAATCACCATTGCTTACCAGGCATCGATTGTGGGTGTGCTGGTTCTGGGACAATCATTGGTGGTGATCTCTGGCGGCCTGGATCTCTCTATGGTCGGCATTTTGATCCTATCAGCGGTGATCATGGGCGGAGCCGGCTCGGAACAACAATCGATGATGCTGCTGGGCGGCTTGCCTTATATCGGTTTATGGCCAGCGATTATCGCCGGATTTCTGACGGCCTTACTGTTTGGTTTGCTGAACGGGCTGATGGTCACGCGGCTGCATATTCCTGCGTTCATTGCCACACTGGCCAGCACATTGCTGCTGGGAGGCATCATTCTGCTCACCACCGGCGGAGCGCCGATTTATTACCCTGATCCTTTTTTCACCCACTTCGGCAATAGCATTTGGCTTGGGCTACCTGCACCCATTTATCTGTTTATCGCCATGACGCTGATAACCTGGTGGATGCTGAATCGCACCCGTTTTGGCAGAAAACTTTACGCTATCGGCGCGAATGCGCGTGCCAGCCATTACTCAGGCGTGGCCGTGAACAACGTGCGGCTGTGCGTGTATATGCTGAGCGGGCTGGCGGCTGGGGTGGCGGGCTTCATGTTCCTGAGTCGTACCGGGTATATTGCCGCCGCGTCGGGCGGGGATATGCTGATGACCACCATCGCCTCGCTGGTGGTGGGCGGCATCAGTTTGTCTGGCGGCTTTGGTGGCATCAAACATGCGATTTCGGGTGTTCTGCTACTGGCTGCGCTCAGTAATTTAATGAATATCCTGCTGATTTCGCCCTATGTGCAAAATGCGATCAACGGCTTTGTTATTCTTATCGCGGTGTCGGTGTACAGCCATATCCACCACGACCGCGCGTAACAGAAAATGGGTGGACTTGTTTCACCCAGAATCGCTACGTAGACTGATATATAAGATTTCAGCCGGTTTGACGGTAAGCCGCTTAATGAGCGATGTATTGGATGACAATAATGACAAAAACGCAAACTGATGCGCTTCCCGCGATTTCTCTGGAAACGCTCGGCAATCAAATTGTCGATGCACTGAGTCAGGAGATTATCTCTGGCCGATTAACCCCCGGACAGCGTGTTGATCTCGGTTACTACGCGACGCAATGGAACATCAGTATCACACCGGTACGCGATGCGGCGCGAAAATTAGAAGCGTTGGGGTTAATGGAGATCTTTCCTCGTCGCGGTGTGTTTGTGGCAACGCTGAATGCCAGAGATGTCAAAGAGTTGTTTGATGTGCGTATTGCGCTGGAGAGTGCCACCATTCGCCTGGCGACGCCCAATATTCCGCGTGCAGAGGCCGAGCAAACGCGCGCCCTCTATCTCCAGGCGGGGGAACAACTGCATCAACAGAACGTTGAGCAATCGCTGCCAGCAGTAGATCTGTTGATCCATAAGCTGGCATTACAATATTGCGACAATGCCCGATTAACCCGGATGATGCAGGAGATGTGGAGCCAGATTGAGTGGTGTCAGAATACCATCGCCTCACAATTGCAGGAGCCTTTCCTCACCACGTTACCTGAACATATTGCGATATGTGATGCCGTTATAGCAGGAGATGCGGAGGCGGCTTCGCAGGCCATGTATCGTCATCTCACGCTGACTGCTGAGCGTATTCAACACTTATTGATGCAAATGTAAGGGGCTGGAGGACGACGTTGAGCGGTCTGGATCGGAAAAGGTTCATTTGGCAGAACCTTTTTCGGCAATGGCATGCTGCCCGGAGCTGTAAACAACGCTCACGCACAACGTCTTATGTTGGGTATAAATGGATTCAGCCTTGTTAATTTAATGTCCGTCGTTTGGTGTGACAAGATGCTTAATGGCTAATATCTCAATCAGCAAGCCGATGAAAGGCTTTCGTTAGCGGTTCGCTTTAAATAAATTTCCCTCAGAAAAATTTTTCCTACCCCCAACTCTGCATTGGTACTGATTTTATATTTATCTCTAAGCCTGGGCGATAATTATATGACTGAAAAATAAGTAAATGCACAAATAATGGCAGTGGCAGGCTCAGTGTAACCAGGTAAATCTATTTTCAGGGAAACAACGCAAGAAAATGCCACTGCATTATTTGATTTTATTTTAACAGGTGATGAAAGCGCAATTTATGCCAGGCTGATATATCATTGGATGTCGACATTTTTAATTTCACCGGGCATTAACAGCACTGAGGCTATTTATTCCCGAAACCAGACCGAATAACGCCGTGTAAATCAGGTATGAAGTGGTGACTCCCTCTGCGAGAGGATGAGTCAGGCTTGCCTGAAATGATACATTTCAACCTTGCAAGGAGTACATGATGAGCCATAACCCCCTGAATCAATCATCACGTCGGATATTATTGAAACATACCCTTGCTGTATCCGCTCTCTCGATCACTGGACTGGCAGGTTTATTAGTGCCCACTATCAGCCTGGCAGCATCGCTTAGCAAAGCAGAACGCGATGCGATGACGCCTGATCAGGTTATTGAGCATTTCAGGCAGGGCAATGCGCGTTTCAGGGAAAACCGTCCTGCAAAACATGATTTTCTGGCGCAGAAACGCAGCAGCGCTGCGGGTCAATATCCGGCAGCAGTGATCCTCAGTTGCATTGACTCGCGCGCACCGGCTGAGATTTTGCTGGATGCCGGGATAGGGGAGACGTTTAATGCTCGCGTTGCGGGCAATATCAGCAACCGGGACATTTTGGGTAGCATGGAATTTGCTTGTGCAGTTGCCGGAGCGAAGTTAGTACTGGTTATGGGCCACACCAGCTGCGGTGCTGTTCGGGGCGCAATTGATAATGCAGAGTTAGGCAATCTGACGGGGTTGCTCGATGAAATTAAACCCGCAATTGAAAAAACAAAATACAGTGGCGAGCGTAAAGGCAGTAATTACGATTTTGTTGATGCGGTTGCCAGGCAAAATGTCGAAATGACGATTTTAAATATTCGAAAAAATAGCTCGGTGCTGAAAAGTCTGGAAGACGAGAAAAAGATTAAAATTGTTGGCAGCATGTATCACCTCGTGGGTGGCAAGGTTGATTTTTTTGAGGTGTAAAATCTTGCGAGTAAATTATTTTATTGGAATTGCCCTGATGGCTCGGAGGCCATGACTTCAGGGCAAGACCCGATGATATCTTGTTGGGTGTTAAAAGATTCCCAATGGCTAAAATTTCAAACCTAAAACCTTCCGTGCCTTCGCATCAAAAACTCTCTGTATGGTCGATTTTTAACGACAGCAGCCTTGGTAGCCGCGCAGCACAAGCCTGTCACTCTTCCAGTTGTTTCGGTGTTGGTGGTGTGCCATGAGTATGGAAAGTTTCGATCGTCTTCAGGCCCCATGCCTGTCCTTTTTTACGCTCGGTTTCCGTCCAGACGACTGTCTGCCAGTCAGGAGCCAGAATCAGCCGTGCCCCAGAATTTGCCAGCTCAACACGGTTGCCAGCAGGTTCCCATACGTACAAGAAGAATGTGCCCTGAATGGCATGCTTATGCGGTCCGGTTTCGATATGTACACCATTTTCGAGAAAGATATCCGCGGCACGCAAAATATCTTCACGGGTATCTGTCGCATAGGTGACATGATGAAGACGAGCATTACCCCCACCATGCTCTTCGGTGCAGGCCAGATCGTATGTTTTATTATTGATCGTGAACCAGCAACCGCCGATGCGTCCGTTATCAAGCTGAATCATTTCGGTGACACGCGAGCCGAGGCAGGTTTCCATAAAGGTTTTAAACTCGCTCACATCGGCTGCCAGCAGGTTGAGATGATCGAGACGACGTGGGCAAGCGCCGCGGCCATGATAGCGTTGCGCTAAGTTTTTTAATGAAGGGCGCTCAGCCGCATCTGCCTGATAACGTACCGTGTCGTAATAGATTTCAAATACGTGTCCGAAGGGATCTGAGAAGCGAAAAGCACGTCCATGTCCAGGTTCATCATCAACCCAGCCAATAACATCATATTTACTGGCCTCGATCGCCGCCACCCGTCGCATCAACGCGGCCTCTGAACTGGCGCGGTAGGCGATATGGCCCACACCTGTCGTTGAGTGGCGCGTCAGTTTCAGGGTATGGAATTCGTAGTCATCCCATGCCCTGAGCCAGGCATGGTTCTCATCCTGCGCAGAGACAGTGAGACCATACACGTTGACAAAGAAATCCAGGCTTTCCTCAAATTTATTTGAGAACATCTCAACATGTGCCAGGTGTGCAATATCATGACATGGCTCGGCTAAATGGTTTGTCATTCGAGGCTCCCAAAATCTGATCGTATCGTAGAGGTTTATTTATCCTTCGGTCAGGGTATCTTTAAGCGGCACTGGAAAGCAGGTGGCTTTCGCTTTTCAAGGTATGAGTTCCATTTATACTGTGACGGATGTATCACCGGATAGGGGCAAAACGCGGCGGATCGGCGGGAAAATGCCAATAGCGTATAAATTTCATAAATTGATCAGGCAGAGTGGCTGGCGGCAAACTGAACAAAGCGTGAGGGCATCTCATGGCCAGATTGACGGATTTCTAAAGAAATCCGTTCCAGATAGCGTTGATTCTGTCGGGTACTGAGATTGATGCTACAGATAATTAAAATGACTTTACCCTTACCCGGGCAGTTTCTGGTTTACATCAACACTCAGGCTCACCCATTTGGCCCCGGTAATGCTGGCCAACTTTTCGGGTGAGATACGCACTCCTGAGCGTGCATTGCCGCCCGCAGGCAGCACTTCAGGATAACTGAGCAGGCTTTCATCACAGTAAATATTAACTTCCGGGTTGATGCCGAATGGGCAGACACCACCCGGAGCAAAGCCCGTTTGCATCTCCACCTCATCGGCTGCCAGCATGCGCGCCTTCACACCAAAAAATTCTTTGTATTTTCGGTTATCCAGTCGACGATCGCCCGCCATAACCACCAGCACGACCTGGTCATTAACCCGGAAGGACAACGATTTTGCGATTTGTCCATGTTCAACGCCAAATGCTTCGGCCGCCTGAATCACGGTTGCAGTTGGTGCTTCCAACTCGGTCACGGTAATTTCTGGTGCGTGTGTTTGCAGGAAGCTGCGAACGCGTTGAATCCCCATATTGCTCTCCATGTTGCTGATTTCAGCTCGACGATATGATGAAAGAAAGCTCATCATTGTTATGAAATCAGATCGTTTTCTGTTTTACCAGTCCGGCAACGGGATCTAACTTTCTCATTTCCTGCTATTTAGATTAATTGTGGTGGTGGAGGTATTCTCAAATCTTACGTGATGATCCCAACATCAGCGCGGTGTATAACGTTGCTGGTGTGAATTAACGTGGATAGTTACCCACAGCACGATTCACCGCCGCCCATGCCGTCTTAAGATCCCGCTGGCTCATTGCCAATGCCTGACGTGCCTGAATATCGCTACGTTGGGCATCCAGGACATTAATAAAACTGGTTAATCCGCCGTTATAGCGTGCCTCAATCAAGGCCAGCGCCTGAGCAGAACTCTCAGCCCGCGTTTGTTGTTCAGCGAGTTTTTGTTGGGCTGCGCTATAGCGACTCAAAGCGTCATCAATTTCCTGCCACGCTCTCAGGACAGTTTTCTGATAATCGACAGCGGCCTGTTGCTGATCAGTCTCCCGCAATACGACAGTCGCTTTACGCCGTCCTCGATCGAAAATCGGTAAATTGAGGCTTGGGCCAACGGACCAACTGCGGCTGCCCCATTCACCGAAATTACCCGCGCTGTAGGTATCCATCCCAATTTGGGCACCGATTGTGATACTGGGGTAGAGTTCTGCTTCAGCCACGCCAATTCTGGCTGTGGCAGCATGAAGATGTGCTTCCGCAGCTTTGATGTCAGGTCGGTTTGACGCGACCTTTGAGGGGATACCTAACTGTAAAGGCGGCAGATTGCCTGCCTGTAAGCTGCCAGGTTTGAATTGCAGCAACGTTTTCAATGCACCAGGACGTTCATTCAGCAGCAGAAGAAGCTGATTTGTCGTCACACCCTCCTGTGCCTGTAATTCAATAAGATTTGCCCGCGTCGCTGCCAGTTCACTGCGTTGCCGTTCAAGATTCGTATTATCCTGTGCACCACTCAACGTTCGTGCTCGAATCAACGACAGACGTTCATCAAGTGCTCTTTCATCATCTTTTGCCAGGCTGATTTGCTGCTGAATCCCCCGCAAAGTCCAGTAACTGTTAACCACGTCACCAACAATACTCAATCTGGCAAATTCAAGCTGTGCCTGCTGCGCGGCGCTGTCAGCTTCGGAAGCCTCAATGGCGCGACGGACGTGCCCCCAGAAGTCAATTTCCCAGCTAAAATCCAGTCCTCCCTGATACCAGTTGTAGGGATCGGTCATCAACGTGATGAGCTCATCCGGATTTGGCAGCACCTCTTTTAACGCTCTGGTCGAAGGGCTGTTTTCGCTTTGCTGATTGCGGGTGATACTGGCTGTCGCATTGACATTTGGCGTTTGTTGCGACGACGTGATGTGTTGCTGTGCGCGTGCGCTGGCAAACCGAAGCGCGGCAGTTCTGATATCAGGACTGGCAGTTAAGGCCTTTTCAACCAGCACATTGAGCGTGGGGTCATCGTATCTTTTCCACCACTGGTTATCCGCTACCGCAGCGGCACCGGGAACATTAAGCAACGCAGGATCAGCACTACGCCAGCTTGTCCAGTCAGCCGGAGCTTTCTGCTCTGGTTTTTTGAAATCAGGACCAACGGTACAACCGCTAACGAGTATCATCGCCAGCAACGTTGCCACGACGGACAACCCAGGACGATTTAAGTGGGAAACACTGAGATTCATCTTCATTCCTGCATCAGTACAGTCGGTTACGAAACAACCATGCAGCCAGCGGCATAGTGACAACAGCCAGGGCAAGCATTGGAATAAAATCAAAGGCGATATCAGCGAATCCGGCTCCCTCGAGATAGACCCGGCGCACCAGATCGATGGCAAAGCGCAAGGGGTTGGCATAGGTGAGGGTATTGAGCAGGTCAGGCATGGTTTGTACCGGGGTCAGCAGCCCGGAAAGCAGCATGAGCGGCATAATCAGCAAGAAGGTGTAAAGCATCGCCTGTTGCATATTGATGGAAACAGCCGAAATCGACAGCCCCAGACCAACCGCAGCAATGTTGAAGCACAACAGGCCGGTGTAGAGCACCAGAAACGAGCCGTTCATCGGTATCCGGAACCAGAACAGAATGATCAGTAAAATTATCGTCGACTGTACCAGGCCCACCAATACAGGTGGTATGGCTTTGCCAACCAGTAGCTGCATGGGTGTAAAAGGGGTCACAAGCAACTGATCAAATGTTCCCTGTTCCCGTTCTCTGGCGACAGACAGAGCAGAAAGTAACAGGGTTTGAATCATGCTGAGGGCCGCAATCAGAGTAGGCATTATTCCCCAGCGAGACTCAAAATTTGGGTTATACCAGGCTCTGACCACGACGTTCATGGCAGAAGGGCCAGCACTTCTCTGATTGAAGCCAGTGACTACCGCAGAGATATAACTCGCTGCGGCCCCGGCCGTTGAAGAGTTACGCCCATCCAAAATTACCTGCATGGGGGAGGCTAAGCCCTGGTTGAGTTTATCCTCAAAGTCGGGTGGGAAAGTCAGTACCATAAGCGCTTTACCGTCCATGACAGTCTGCGCTATCTGGGCAGATGAAGTCAGGGTCGCCGTACGGTTAAAAACACCGGTGCCATCAAGATGCGACAGAATCTCGATGGAAGACTGACTTCTGCTTTGATCCAGGACGGCGTAGTCAACATGATTGACATCATAGGTTGCGGCATAACCGAAGAGTACGGCCTGCAAAAATGCCGGTGCAATCAGGATCACCCGGTTGGCGGGTTCTTTGATGATCGTCAGCATTTCTTTTCTTATCAGAAAGCTGATATGTCGCAGCCACTGTATTAATGAATTCGTCATCTTTTTATCTCAACCGTTTACGAAGTGAGATCCGCGAAGCGTTAATAAGCAGCACTGCGTAAAGCAAAAGAATGCCGCACTGGCGGAAAAACAATGGCCAGTCATTCCCCCCCAGGAAAAGCGTTTTTATCAGAGACATGAAATGTGTGGCAGGCAGGATCTGACTGACTACCTGGATTGCCACCGGCAAATTGCGAAGATCAAAGACAAATCCTGACAGCATCATGGCTGGCATAAAGCTCGCAATCAGTGCCACCTGACTTGCCATGAACTGACTCGGCGCAAACCCAGAAATTGCCAGCCCCATACCCAGCGCCACCAGCAGGTAGAGCAAAGAGGCGATGATGATAGCGAACAGGGAGCCACGGATGGGGACGTCGAAAAGATAATGTGCAGCCAGAAGGCACATCATCAGGTCAACCGTGCCTATCACCATATACGGGGCAAGCTTGGCGAGTACAAGTTCCAGTGGGCGAACCGGGGTGACAAACAACGCTTCCAGCGTTCCCCGTTCTCGCTCCCTGGCTATCAGTAACCCGGTAAGAAAAGCACCAATGAGCGTCAGAATCAGGACAATGATCCCAGGAACGATGAACCAGGTGCTGTTGCTGGCTTCGTTAAACCACATACGCTGCTCGATGGAAACAGAACCCACCACCGAGGGGGTATTTTGCCTGTCTGATTCAACGGCAGACTGCACGGCCAGTGCCCCGGTAATGTAATTCTGAGCGGCAGATGCGACGCTGGTCACCGCCCCATTCAGGATTACCTGCAACTGTCCTGTGCCGACGCTACTACTCTGCGCATAATCTGAAGGAATACGGACAATGGCATCCGTTTTCCCCTGTTGCAGCGCCCTCTGCGCCGTAACGAAGTTTGGATACTCCTGCACTGACAGATAGCGACTTCCCTGCAATGCGCTAATCACCTGATGGCTTTGCGGAGTATGTTGTTCCTGAACGACAGTAACACGGGCATTGGCAAGGTCGAAAGAAATACCGTAACCAAATAAAAGAATTAGCACCACGGGTAACAGGAAACCCACGGCCAGATTGCTTTTATCACGAACCAACTGGCGTGTCTCTTTCCGTGTCAGCGAGATAAGACGATGAACGAATGTGGAGTCATGCATGTGATGACCCTCTCTCTATGGCGTTGGCTCGTGCATTCTCGACAATCGCAATAAATGCCGTATTCATATCGACATCGTGATGCAGCCCGGCAAACTGTCGTACTTCTCCTGGGGTACCCAGTGCCAGCATTTTTCCGGCATCCTGAATCGCTATGCGGTCGCAATACTCGGCTTCTTCCATAAAGTGAGTGGTGACAATGATGGTGATCCCCTTATCTGCCAGCTCTCCGATGGTGTACCAGAAAAGGCGTCTGGCCAGCGGGTCGATACCACTGGTGGGTTCATCAAGAAAGACGATTTCGGGTTGATGCAATAATGCGACAGCCATCGACAAACGTTGTTTAAACCCACCCGGCAATTCACCACTGATAGCATCAGGGTTGAGTTTGAACTGTTTAAGAGAGGCTTCAATCTGCCGGGTTAACACGTCCCCGGACAAGCCATAAGCACCGCCAAAGAATGTCAGGTTTTCCCTGACGCTGAGATTGCCGTACAGCGCAAACTTTTGCGACACATAGCCAATTCGGGCGCGCGCTTTTGCTCTTGCGGTTCGCAGATTCATTCCGGCGACTTCCAGCTGACCACTGGTCGCAGGCAGCAGTCCACACAGCATGCGAAAGGTGGTGGTCTTTCCGGCGCCGTTCGGTCCGAGAAGACCGAAAATCTCCCCACGTTTTACGCCAAAAGAGGTGCTGGCAACCGCAGTAAAATCACCAAACTTACGGACCAGATCCTTTACAAGAATGACAGGATTATCGCTGTCATCTGCGGAATCACGGGATGACACCATTTCTGGCTTCACCGGGGCAGAGAATGTTGAGGATTGTTCCTTCAGCTGTGCACGATGCAGCAACAGCATGAAGCCGTCTTCAAGCTCAGGTTCGCGTGGTGTGGCGTTTATCCCGGCAGGGGTCGATGTGTCTTCAGGGGACTGACAAATAAACCTTACGGCATCCCCTTTAGGGACGGCGTCAGCAATCTTTTCCCGTTGTTCAAGTAAATGTGCCTGCAATGTACGTGATTTGATTCCGGATGCCGGAATTGCCTGCCATGTGCTGCCATTGGCGACCTGTCGAAGCTCGTCTGGTGTGCCAGAGGCGAGAATTTTACCCTGATCCAAAATGTAAACCTGAGCACATCGTTCAGCTTCATCCATGTAAGCTGTGCTGATGATAACGCTCAGATTTTCTTCCTGGACAAGTTGCTCAATAATCTTCCATAAATCGCGACGGGAAAGCGGATCAACCCCGACACTGGGTTCATCCAACAACAATAAATCCGGGGAGCGCACCAGGGTACAGGCCAGACCCAGTTTCTGTTTCATACCGCCAGACAGCTTTCCTGCCGGGCGAGCGGTGAAACGTACAAGGTCAGTGATAGCCAGCAAACGGGCAAAACGTGACTGCCTTTGCCCGGCTGGGACACCATGCAAGTCAGCATACAGGTCAAGATTCTCCTGCACGCTCAGATCCTCATAAAGACCAAATCGTTGCGGCATATAACTGATGCGGTTTTGCACAGATTGCGGGTCAGCAACTACATCGGTCCCCAGAACTGTCAGGGTACCCGATGTGGGGGTATACAGTCCGGCGATCAGTCGTTGAAAGGTGGTTTTGCCAGCACCATCCGGCCCGACGAGCGCCGTCACTTCACCGGCACGAATCCTCAGCGTGAGTCCATCCAGCGCTCGCAGGTCTGGCATATTTTTCCCAGGGGCAGGAAACTCGCGCACTAAATCTTGAGCCACCACCACGTCCTGACGATCAGTGAGGGGCATCATGTTGTTTCTCTGGTTGAGTGTTGATAGTGACCGTTGCAGGCTGTCCCATACGCAATACATCATTCGGGTCTTCAGCAACAATTCGCACTTCGTAAACCAGATTGGTTCGTAGCTCCTCGGTCTGAACCGATTTTGGGGTGAATTCGGCGACAGAAGAGATAAAGCCGACTTTGCCCTGCACGGGGTTATCAGGAAAGGAGTCTGTCCTGATCTGGGCGGTCATGCCTGACCTCACCCGGCCAAGATCATTTTGGCTCAGCCATACCCGAACCCATTTGGGTTCACTCAGTGCCAGAGTGAAGACGGCTTTCTGAGGTCCGGTCATGTCACCCGGCTCCTGAAGACGGGCACGTACCACAGCGTCGACAGGAGAACGTAACTCGGCCTGTGAAATGTGGTACTGCATCAGTGCCAGCTGGGCCAGCGTGGCGCGGACCTGAGCGACCGATGCCTCACGCTGCTCTTTTCGAACCCCTTTTTCCATTAACGTGAGGTTAGCCTGCCGCTCTTGCACACTCGCCTGTGCAATGAGCAGGGAACTTCTGGCCATATCCAGTTCCTGCTTGCTGATACCTTTACCACCCGTGGTGGCTGAAATCCGCTGGATCCGGGTGATATCCTCAGTGGCTTTTTGCAGTTGTGCCTGAGCGGATGCCAGTTGCGCTTTCGCCTGTGCGATTTCTTCCGGACGCGCGCCCGCCTGCTGTTCACGAACGGTCTGCTTTTGAACATCCAACTGCGCCACAGCCTGTTGTTCCTGAATTTCCAGCGCTTTGGTATCCAGCGTAGCCAGAATCTGCCCGGCTTTGACGTGGTCACCTTCATCAACGGCAACCGTACTGATACGGCCATTATTCTCAAATGCCAGTGAGACCTGACGGATGTCGACATTGCCATACAGTGTCAGTTGACCCGTATTCTGGTTGTTTCTGCCAAACAACCAGAAAGCGCCTGCGACAACGATGAGAACCGCCACGATCCCTCCAGCGATGATTTTTTTGTTCATGGGCATTGCGTCCTGACGCTCTTCGATGCTTAGTTTAAATTTAATTTAAACTTTAATTGTGTGATAATAAACCCCTTATGGTCATAAATAACTTATCCGGGCATTTTGAATAATGGGCAGAGCACGACGCAGCGATGGAGATATCACCCGCGAGAGCATTCTGGAGGCAGCAGGGGAATTGATTGCTGAGAAGGGGTTTGCTCAGACCACTAACAAAGAGGTCGCCAAAAAAGCCAATGTTGACCTGGCAGCGATCAACTATCACTTTGGCGGTAGAGATGGGCTATATCTGGCTGTGCTGACACTGGCTCATCATCATTACCTGGATGGTGATCAGCTTGCTCAGTTAGCGGCATCAGACCTTCCCGCTGAAGATAAACTGGGTGTGTTTCTGGAAACGTTTCTGGCGAAACTCAGCAATCCGGATGACTGGCACGGACGCGTATTTGCACGAGAACTGTTGTCTCCTTCGGTACAACTCGGTGATTTTATCAACTCAGAAGGTGCAGGAAAAATTCAGTCAGTCAGGCGGATTGTTGCGCAGGCAGCCGGTCTTGCAGAGGATGATCCCCGCCTGCTTCCCTGCATGCTCAGTGTCGTGGCACCCTGCATGATGCTGATGGTGGCCGGGAACCGGATACCTGGCCCGGTGCAGGAAATTGTCGCGATGCAGACGCAAGCGCTGACTGCGCATTTCAAACTTTTTTCTCTGGCTGGGTTAAAGGCGATACGTGGCGAGAACAGCAGTGAATCGCCGCAAAAAAGTTAACCGTCAGCTTAACCAGCGTTTCAGACACAGGCCTGTGCGACAGCGTAACTGTCTTCAAACAGCCGAAAACGCGTAATCAGGCCATCAGTCACCGTAAAATCAAGCACGAACTCGCTCTCGATCAGTTTTCCGGTTTTGTTCACCCGGGAGGCCAGCCTGCCGGGGATCATTACTCTGCCACCCAGCACCAACCTCTCGCCGACTTCAAAGTGTTCCGAGCTAATCTGCTCGCGGATCTGCCGATAAAACTCGACGGCACCGGCTTTGCCGTGCTTGCGGCCAATCCACGGCACAACCGCCACATCTCCCGCCACGAACCAGTCAACCTCCTCGCTGACCAGCTCAGCAATGGTTGAAACATCTGGCGATGTTGCCGCACGTTGCAAAAATTCCTCAATAACCTCAACCGGTTGTCGTTCAGACATCATGCGCCTTCTATTCTGTAGTCAAAAATATATAATTGGTTCTAACCCGGCTGGATGATGCAGTCAATAATTTTGTAGTGATATTTACAGAAATGGTGTGCTATGACTTCTCGCGGAAGACCCCGCAGTTTTGACAGGCAAGCGGCTTTACAGGCGATGATGGAAGTCTTTTGGATTCGCGGCTATGAAGGCGCGCAACTCTCTGATTTAACTGCCGCAGCAGGTATTAACCCGCCCAGTTTTTACGCTGCATTTGGGTCCAAAGAAGCCGCATTTTGTGAGGCGGTGGATCATTACCTGGTGACAGTCGGAGAAGGGTCGCGGCTGGCGCTGGAGACGCCGCCAACGCTGCGGCAGGCGCTGCGTAATATGTTCCTGACCAGTATTGAGGCTGCGCTCGCCCATCAACCGGGCGGATGTATGCTGATCCTCGGTGTAGTGAATTGCCTGCCGGGTAATGAACAGGCAAGGCTGTACCTTAAGCAGGCACGGCACAAGATTGTTGAGGCGATTACCGCCCGTATTGAACGTGGACGTCATGACGGCGACATTCCCGCAGAAACCGATATTGGGCAAATGGCGGCGTTTTTTTATGGCATAACCCAGGCGATTTCCTTGCAGGCGCGTGATGGATCATCCAGAGAAGAGCTTATCGCCATGATTGATTTTGCCCTTCGTGCGCTGGATACAGTGGTGGTTACAGGTTAAAGCGGTCAGATAAAGAAGAGAGAATGCTCTGCGCAGCCATCAGGGCAATGGAATATTTCCTGTCGAAATTTTACCGCAAGAGTAAATAGAAAAAATGTTAATGTCTGATGGCGACTTTAGTCACATGTGAAGGTTAAATATGCAGAACGTGTCTGTGTATGGCGTGTTTTCAATTGTCGAAATTAATGTTTGTTTTATGTGATTTATATCACTCCATTGGTCTTTCCGACCTTTAATTATTGTCTCCTTATTAATGTAATTTACTTAACTTATTGATTTGTATTTTTTATTTTAGCGCATGAAAGAAAATATAATGATATGCAACCATCTAAGTTTATGCCCGGAATCATATAGTAAATACATATAAACGTCCTGTTTAGATCTTGTTATTTACTGTGAGTGATTACTCCTGTTGCATTTTTTCAATGTTTTTAATAATTGCTAATCATTAATTGCAGATGTATTCTCCTTGCTCCTTTTTCGTAATATAAATAACTATATAACGCAATGATATGAACAAGAGATTAATCGCGATACTACTCGCCGGTTTGCCTGGGATGGTCGGTGCAGCAGTAACGAATGAACCTGTTGCGACAAAAGATAAAAGCACGTCGGCAAAAGAACCTACCCATGATGAACAGATGGTGGTTAACGCAGTGCCCTCGGGGGACATTTATTCAGACAGTCAGGGTGGAGCAGGGTTTACCACGCCGGATGTCAACCTGGGTCCCATTGGCAATAAGTCATGGACTGAAACGCCGTACTCGACCACGACCGTTACTCACCAGATGATTGATAATCAGCAGGCGAAAAGCGTCAGCGAATTATTGAAATATTCACCCAGTACGCAGATGCAGGCACGCGGTGGCATGGACGTTGGGCGGCCACAAAGCCGGGGGATGCAGGGTAGCGTGGTGGCAAACAGCCGTCTTGATGGTCTCAATATCGTTTCAACCACCGCATTTCCGGTAGAGATGTTAGAACGTCTTGATGTACTGAACAGTTTGACGGGAGCACTTTATGGCCCCGCCAGCCCGGCGGGTCAGTTTAATTTTGTTGCCAAACGTCCCACTGAACAACCGCTGCATCGGGTCACTTTGGGTTATCAAAGCCGCAATGCTTACAGTGGTCACGTCGACCTGGGGGGGCATTTTGGCGATGACGATAAGTTTGGCTACCGGGTGAATCTTCTTAATGAAGAGGGTGAAGGTAACGTGAAGGACAGCACGTTACGCCGCAAACTGGTCGCAGTCGCGTTTGACTGGAATATCCGACCGGGGACGCAGTTGCAACTTGATGCCAGCCATTATGAATTTATACAAAAAGGTTATGTTGGTGGCTTCAGCTATGGTGAGAGCATAAATCTGCCGAAAGCACCTAATCCGAATAATAAAAACTATACGTTGCCGACATCAGGTAATGACCTGACCACTGACACCATCAGCACCCACCTGATTCATTACCTGAACAGTAACTGGTCAGTAAATGCCGGGGTTGGCTTCCAGCAGGCTGACCGGGCAATGCGCACCGTATCTAACACGATTACCGATAATTCGGGGACACTCAGTCGCTCCCTTTCTGATTCTGCGGCTGCGGGGCGATTCAGAGTATTAAGCAATACGCTGACGCTGAACGGACACGTCGATACGGGAAGTATCGGTCATGATCTGGCCTTCTCCACGGGAGGATATGTATGGTCTATCTGGACCGCTAAAGGCAGTACCCAACGTTATAGTCTGGGAACGACTAACTATTATGATCCGTCGGCTATGCAGGAACCGGGTGATGGCAAAATTATCACTGATGGTGCGCGTTATAAATCGAGTGTGACCACGCAACAAAATATCACCGTTGGCGATACCGTCACTTTCAATCCACAGTGGTCAGCGATGTTCTATCTCAGCCAGAGTTGGCTGGAGACCAGTAACTACAGTAATGCGGGCCAGAAAACCGGGGTGGTTAGCCAGGATGGCTTAAGCCCGAATGTCGCGTTGATGTATTCGATCACCCCAGCCTTGATGGCATATATCAGCTATGCCGACTCGCTTGAACAGGGTGGCACGGCGGCAACAGGTGAAGGCATTAAAAATGAGGGGCAGACACTCGACCCTTACCGCAGCGAGCAATATGAAATTGGGCTGAAAGCGCAGGTTCAGGGGTTGAATCTGGGTGCCGCGCTGTTTCGCCTGAAACGTCCCTTTGCTTACGTTGACCCATCTGACATGGTCTACAAAGAGCAGGGTGATCAACTCAATAAAGGACTCGAACTCACCGCCAGCGGAAATGTGTTTGACGGGCTGAATATCTATAGCGGCGTCACTTTCCTTGATCCGAAATTGAAAAACACCGTTTCGGAAGACACCAGTAATAAACGGGTGGTCGGCGTACCGAAAGTTCAGGGGAATGTGCTGGTGGAATACAACCTGCCTTCCATGCCAGAACTGGTGTACAGCGCCAATGTGCATTATACCGGCAAGCGTGCAGGTAATGACCTGAATACCACATGGGCAGACAGTTATACCACCCTGGATCTCGGTACCCGCTACACCACGATGGTTGGAAATATCCCCACCACACTGCGCGTTGCGGTAAATAACGTGACGAATGAACACTACTGGGCGTCTATTTTCCCGGGTGATACCGACGGGAGTGGCAGCTCGGCAAGTGCCTTTGTCGGCAACGGCCGTGAAGTTCGCGCTTCAGTCACTTTCGATTTCTAATATCTGGAGCGGTGTCTCCCGCCAGGAGGCACCGGGATTATATGGAAAACTTTATTCGTCGATTAACGACGGTTTTATTCGCCGCCCTGTTAGCCTGGCCGTTGTATGGTAATGCTGCAAATGAGACGCACAGCGATATTCGTGTCGCGTCTCCCTGGCCTGCACAAAATACCATTATTGCCATGCTGGGTTATGGACCCAATATTGTTGGCACCTCAGAAATTGCCAAACGCATTCCTTTGTTTCGCCAGATCTATCCAGGCATCGAAAAAGTACCGGTCATTGGTGTGAACAGTGCGCATGAAATCAATCCTGAGCAGGTTATCGCACTCAATGCTCAGCTACTGATCATTCCCGCCAATATGCATTTGTCACAACCTGAACTGTTATCTCAGGCCGGTGTTAAGACGCTGGAGCTGAAAGCGAATTCGATGGATGCCTTGCGTGAGCGGGTATCACTGACGGCGCAGGCACTGGGGCCATCTGCACAGGTTATTAACGATCGTTATCAGCACTATTTTGACCGCAATATCGCGCTGATAAAGCAACGACTGAACGGGCTGTCGGAAAGTGAACAGGTAACACTTTATCACAGCATGGGAAGCCCACTAACGACCAGTGGTCGCCCTTCTCTCAACCAGGACTGGATGGATTTAGCTGGCGCGCGTAACGTGGCAGAACATTGGTTTGGCGTAAAACGGAACAACATGGGTGAAGTCCCGCTGGAGAAAGTCATCGCCAGTAATCCTGAGGCAATTGTTGCCATGAACAGACGCGATGCCGATGAAATCATGCATTCTCCCGCGTGGCAGGCTGTGTCTGCGGTAAAACAGCACCGGGTGTATGTCAATCCGCAGGGGATGTTCTGGTGGTGCAGGGAAACCAGTGAAGAGGCAATACAGATCTTATGGCTGGCGAAAACCCTTTACCCGACGCGATTTACTGATATCGATATGGCTAAGGAAACGCATGATTTTTATAGCCAATTCTTTGGTGTAGACCTGTCATCGCAGCAGGTTGAAGACATCCTTAATCCTGAGTCGTGAAATGAGTTGTATCTGTCAGGGTCGGATTTTCAGTACGGCTGAGCTCGACCCAGTGATGAAGGTGTTGCCAGATCATAACTATCCTCTGATTTTTGATATCATAGAAGTTGATATCAAAAATCATAAATCATAATTTTCTTTATTTCTTAAGTGCTGCCACCATTGATTCATCGACACACTGACTGGATTAAGAAATGAAAAAAACACTACTGGCTGCCCTCCTGAGTTCTGCTTCACTTTTCGCCGTGGGAAGTCATGCCGCACAGCAACAGGTATCTCCACAGATGCAGACTGAGGGATATGGCCCTGTCATTGTATGGCCCAAAAAGTTTACCCCGGGTACTACAGATAACTATGTTTCTAATGAAGTGGTAGTTAAGGGACTCACTATCAATGATGTCTGGCCTTTGCTCACTCATGCGTCTGAATGGCCGACCTACTACAAAAACGCAGCAAACATCATTTTTCATAAGAAAGGTGAAACAGAACTGCATATGGGAACCCGTTTTAAATTCACCACATTTGGTTTCCCGGTTGAGTCTGAGGTCACTGAGTTTCAGCCATCCGTTAATGGTGGGCCAGCACGCATCGCCTGGCATGGCTGGGTGGAAGGCGATGCCCAGCATCATCTCGATGTTCATCACGCCTGGTTACTGGAGAATCTTCCGGGGGGGCGCCTGCGCATCCTGACAGAAGAAAGCCAGATTGGTGTTCCTGCTCAACAACTGCACAACACATTACCTAATCCTATGCTCAACGCTCACCAACTTTGGCTGACAGGTCTGGTCCAGGCTGCGGAATAAGCCAAACAGTAATTTTCTGGCCTGAGTGGCCGTCTGGAACCGCACGCCGGCGGCTGTTAAGGAACTGGCTTCTGCCGGGGCTATCATCGGCAAAACGCCGCGTGAAGCGGTAGCCAGTGCTGATGTGGTTTTATCAATGGTGCGCGATGATGATGTCTCACATGAGGTCTGGCTTGATGCCGAGCACGGTGCGCTTGCCGGTATGCAACCGCATTCAATTGCTATAGAGAGCAGTACTCTCACGCCGGGCTGGATTAAGACGCTTGCCGCAGAAATGGCTACGCACACCAGGCACTTCGTTGAAGCACCGGTATCAGGTTCACGGCCTCAGGCTGAAGCAGGAACCCTGGTCTGGTTTGCTGGCGGAGAACAGGATGTGATCAAAAAAATCCAGCCTGTGCTTCTCCAGATGGGGTCTGTGGTTTACCACACCGGTGCGCACGGTTCAGCGGCACTGACCAAGCTGGCCACCAATGCCCTGATGGGCGTTCAGGTCACCGCGATTGCTGAGATCATTGGCATCCTTAATCAGGAGGGGGCTGATGTGGCCCGCGTACTGAATGCGGTTTCCGGCACGTCATGCTGGAGTCCGCTGGCTGGCGGTATTCCAGCGAGCTATCGACGCCGGACAGGGCGCGGACAATATGTCAGGTCTGGTAAGGCTGTTTCGCTGAAAGAGGAAGAGGCTTTGCGCAATAATTTCGCGGTCACTATCGCGGTAGGTCAGCCGACACTTCACGGCGGTAAAATCTGCGGGTGACTTCATCCGTAAATGCTCATTTACTCATTTGAGTAAACTCAGTCAGCAGTTATCAGAACTCATCAGGCGATGGCAAAAACCATCGCCTGATATTTACCCTATTTTCGTTGTCGTCTGCGTACGAAAAACAGAAGAATCGCCAGGACAATAACACCACCAGCGACCATACCGCCTTTCGCCACGGCTAATAGCGGCGAAGGGTTACCGCCTGCTCTTAACTCTTTCACGCGCTCGGGTGTGGTCTGAACACGGGCATCGCCAAAATTATCGAACAGATAGTTAACCAACGTGGCAACCTGTTGGTCGTTCATATGCCGGGAGAAAGCTGGCATCGCTTGTCCGTGGTCGGGTACCAGACCATCCAGCACTGCCATGACAGCGTTATCCGCCACCGGGCGTCGAAGTGCCGCGTTGCCAGCCAGGGCAGGGAGTCCGTTACGTCCTTCTCCCGACAGCTGATGGCAACTGGCGCAGTGGCTGTTATACAGATTTGCGCCTTCGGACGCATTGCCCGATAACAGCTCCAGCTCATTCACCTGCTTTGCCGGGGTTATCTGCGTTTGCGTTGCCGTTGGATTGATTTGCTGTGCGGGTACATCGCGCAAATATGCGGTAATGGCTTTGATATCGGTGGGCGTCAGGTGACTGAAGCTTTTGTTGATGGCTTCCAGCATCGGGCCACCTGCCTGCGATCCTTCCCCTGAATTACCGGTAGTGAGATAAGCAGACAATGCCTGATCTGACCAACTGCCGATACCTGCATGGACATCCGAGGTAATGTTGGGTGCAAACCAGGTACCGAGAGATGCACCGGCCAGCGCCTTACCCGACTCTTCAGCCATCAGGGCGTTGCGTGGTGTATGGCAAGTGGAGCAGTGGGCTAACCCCTCAACCAGATACGCGCCCCGATTCCATTCAGCCGATTTGCTGTTATCCGGCGTAAACGGTTTATCGTCTGTAAACAACAAATTCCATCCTGCCATCGACAGGCGAATATTGAAGGGGAAGGGCAGATCGGTTTGCGGCCCTTTGTCATCGACGGGTTGGACACCCTGCATGAAATACGCGTACAGCGCCTTCATATCCTCATCAGTAACTTTCGAGTACGAGGTGTAAGGCATGGCTGGATAGAGGTTTGCACCATCTTTGCGTACCCCATGACGTACCGCTTTTTCAAAATCAGTCAGGCTGTAAGCACCGATACCTGCTGTTTTCGACGGAGTGATGTTGGTGCTGTAGATACTACCGAGCGGCGTCTGGAGTGATAATCCACCGGCAAAGGGTTTGCCACCCGGCGCAGTATGACAGGCACCACAATCTCCCGCGGTGGCCAGATACTGCCCTTTGGCGATAAGTGCAGCGGATGCCGACTCATCAGCCTGGGCTGCTGCACTCAAGGAGAGTGCCAGCGCCACGCCTGTCAGACTTAAAGAAAGCGTCTTTTTCATTTACGGCTCTCCTTAAATTTTGCCAAGAATGGCGTCGGCAGTACGTAATCCGAGCGCGCAAGCGGTGAGGGTTGAGTTTGCGGTCGCAACGGTTGGCATGACACCCGTCGATACCATGTAGAGATTGTCGTATTCCCAGGCTTTGCCATGATGGTCAGTGACTGAGGTCTTTTCATCAAAACCCATCGCCAGCGTGCCGGTAATGTGTTGGTTATTGCTATACACGCCCGGCGTGGAGTAACGCACATTGGTGGCACCCAGCATTTTGGCAATATCGGCATACACCGCTAAGGAGTGCTGCATCCCTTTTTCAACATAACTGTCGAATGAATAAGAGAATGCCGGGGTGGGTAAACCCAACGCATCCTTTTTCGTGGTACTCAGCATGGTACGGTTGTTAGGATCGGGCAATTGTTCTAACACGTTCTTAAAACTCAGTTCATGGGAGGCGCGAAACCGGATAGCGTCATCCAGTGCCTGACCGGTAAGACCTTCTTTAATTGCACCCGCAGTGACGCCGGCGACCCGCGATGAGTTGGAAATATCAATACGAAACGCGGCGGATTCAGAACGGAAAGCACCATCACGCAACTGCTGGATAGAAGAGGGACTCATGGGGCCGCGTCCGGGCCAGAGGGGTTCATCAGCGAAAAAGGTGACGGAGTTTGATGGATGGTCCATCAAATTACGTCCCAGTTGGTCATAGTTATTGCACAGACCATGAGGGTTTTTCGCATCGGCAGACATGAACAATATTTTGGGTGTTTCAACCGCATTTGCCGCCAGCACGACGATCTCCGCTTCTACCCGGTGAGATTGTTTGTTCCAGTCGTAATAGTGAACGGCCGTGATCTTACCTTTCCCGTCCTGCTCCAGTTTGTAAACCACCGCCTGTGGCAGCAGTTTGACACCCGCTTTTTCAGCGGCATCCGCAGCAATGCCACCGTGATATTGCGCATCAATCGGACAGATTGGCATGCAGTTATTGTTACCACAGCATTGAGGACGACCATCATAAGGCAGTGAGTTACGCCCGGTGGTATTCGTCAGCACTTCATATTTCGGTGCCAGGCGGTCGGTAATTCGCTGCTCAAGCCACGATTTGGTGACGGGAGGCATCGGAAATGGCTGTTTTCTGGGTGAATATTTCGCCATTTCTGGCGGGCCTGATACGCCCCAGAGGAGTTCGGCCTCGTGATAATACGGTTCGAGATCGTCATAACTGATCGGCCAGTCGCGTCCAACGCCATACTGAGTTTTCAGGCGAAAATCAGCCGGCACCAATCGCCATGCCTGGGCTGCCCAGTGCCAGCTGGTCCCACCGACAACGCGCAGATATTCGGGTTTATAGTCCTTTGGACCCGTCTGGTCGAGATAACCGTTATCTTCAGGTTTGTAATCCGGAAACGGGGCGATTTTTGAATTTGGGTAGGGAGCGATGAAATCGTCCTTACGGGCAGAATGACGGAAATTGCTGACAATGGTGTCTCGTTCAATACGCGGGCCAGCCTCCAGCATCAGAACCTGGCGTCCCGCCAGCGCCAGCTTACGGGCGGTTAATGCGCCCACGACCCCGGAACCGATAACGACAATATCAGTAGTAATAGTTTCAGACATATTAGTTACTTAATCTCAATGGATAGATTGAACCCAGGGGTTAGAGCGGCTTTGCAGCCCAACTGCCATAAGCGCCGTAAGCGTAGGTCGGTGGTCTGAGCTTGTCGGCCACAACCTGATTCGCGAGCGCTTCGATATAAGCCACGCAAATGGCGTTCTCTCCTTTGCCGACGACCCCGAGATACCAACCAGTCAAAATGTCGGTAGGGAGGTGGGCTAAATCGGCTACTGAGGGATCGGCTGCCAGCTTGCTGCTCATTTCATTGGCGCTCACTGCGTGTTGGTCAATCCACTGCTGAAGTCTGGACGTTTTACTGCTGAAACTGCTGTCAATTCTGGAGAATGCAGCAAGAAGGACCCTGGTAAAGTTTTCCGGTAATTGTGATTTACCGGTTAGCAGGGTGGATAATTTTGCGAAACTACTGTCTTCGGGGGCACTGGCATAGGAAGGGAATGCAGGAATAACCGTCAGTGCAGCCAGTGCACCCATTCCCTGCAACAAACGCCTGCGCGAAACACGACTTGATTGCTCAACCATAAATAAATGACCTGCCATATGTGATTCTATTGTTATGACTGAATGCTGCCAGCCACAGGTGTGGTGACATAAATTCAATCTCTCAATAATTATAGGGATATAAAAACTTAACCTGTATCACAAAAATGACGGTAAAATTTCACAAATTACATTTAATGTGATCTTTTCTTAAGGAGGTGTAACATTTTGTGTGTTGTGCGGCTTATGTTGTCAGTACATCTATGTATTACGCTTCTTCACTTCCCTTCTGCCAGATTTATCAAGAGCGGTGAGCCTGCAAGCCAGTTGTGTCAGAATTACCTCTACGTTGCCGGTTACTGATTCCGCAGTGAGTTTTTCACCGAGCGGGATACAACGGCGTTCGAACATTTCAGTATGAATTGAGTGGGGGTTTCATGAGTACAGGCAGTCTTTTCCTGCTACAGCCGCTTTCAGGCGACATCATTGAATTTAATCCTGAAACCGGGGAACGCGCTTCTGTTGTTTCCGGCTTACGCTCCCATCCCGATGGCATTGCCATAGATGTTATAAATAAGCGGATTTATTGGACAAATATGGGGGAGCACAAAGAGCCTGATACGTTGGAATTTTTCCAGGCCGATGGCAGTGTTGAAACCGCGAACCTGGACGGTTCTGGCCGTAAGCGCCTGGTTGAAAATGGGGTGTTTGTTACGGGTAAGCAGCTTCTCCACGACAGCGACAATGGTCATCTTTACTGGTGCGATCGAGAAGGAATGCGCGTTCTTCGCTCAAATGATGATGGCTCAAATCTGACGGTACTTATTCAGACGGGGCTGTTTCCCAAAGATTCCAGAGACTATACGCGGCATTGTGTTGGGATCGCGATTGATCTGAAAAATGATTTTATCTACTGGACCCAGAAAGGACCGTCAAAAGGTGGGAAGGGGCGCATTATGCGTGCATCACTCGCTCTCCCTGAAGGAAAAACGGCATCAACACGGCAGGATATTAAGCCTGTAATGGAAAACTTACCGGAACCGATAGATCTGGAGTTCGATTTCCACAATAACCTGATGTACTGGACAGACAGGGGAGACAAGCTGCAAGGGGGAAACACGTTAAACTGTGCTTCGGTGCAAAACGGCGAGTTTACCGATCATCGTATCCTTGCTATGGGTTTGGACGAAGGTATCGGATTAGCCATAGATCATCCTCGTGGAGTGATTTGGATTACTGACCTGGGCGGTAATTTATGGCAGTACAAACTGAACTCAGATGAGCCACTCCAGCGTATCGCCAGCTTCGAACCACTGACAGGTATCGCCCTCGGTTGAATGGCGTCTGTTCTGGCACGACTCCCGGCAGGAGCATTAAATAACGCCAATGGCGATTAACCTGTGCTTACGGTCGTGCCGGAATAAAGTGGAGTTGACAGGCATGATTTGGGTAAAGGCACGCTTAAATGTTTACGTAAAAAGAGCTTTGGCGGATACAGAAAATTCATTGATTCAAAGGGTACTGAACTGAGTTTATATATAAAAATAAGGACAGTTAGAACTGCCCTTATTTATATCCTCAGCCGTGCCTCCCTAATATTAGTGCTTTATTCGCATAAAAATTCGAGACAGAACCACGGCCTATGGTTAAAATGGATGCGCTTACAGTATGTTAAAGCAAACATTTATCGGGATGATAACCTGGCAGGATATAAAAATGAGAACCGCTTCCATTCTTTTAGCTTCAGCTTTGCTATGCATTTCAGCTACACAAGTACATGCCGAGACCGGCTCCGGGCTTCCAATGAATCAAGTTTATCGGGGAACAATCCACCTCCCGGATTTCAACGGAAGAGACAGTCAATACGCCAGATTTAAGACAAGAATTACCAACGAAATGAAGACTGGACCAAATTTTGCGGGCCACTATGCAATAGTGACTGTCGGGTGCGGCACCAGTTGCAACTTTTCATTTGTGGGGGACGTAGCGACAGGGCAGGTCTTCAGTTTTCCTTATGGTGGGGAAGAATACTATATGCTTCAGTTGCGGTACGGGGTTAAAGATAACTCTGTGTCGGTAAAATGGGTAGAAAACGATGTATGTAATTCTGACTACATTACCTGGAATGGTAATGAGTTTACTACAACTGGCAAAACTGTCCTCGGTGCAAGAGAGAAGTGTGACTATTAACAGCTTGTGATGACTCATATATTGTTCTGTTAAAAACTCCCAGCTTTGATAGCAATGCGGATAAGAAAAGTTAAAGGCATAAACTATGCAAAGCTGGCAACGTCACAGAATCTCGCGCGGTTAGACAGACAAAACTCTATTCAACCTTGATTATATGCCGACAACGCTTGGTAACATCCCAGTTAGGCTGTGGCAGTTGTGGGAATGTGCTCACAACATCTCTCGACTGAGTTTGATTGGTAATGAAATAATTTTCCGATATTTCGCGTGCGCGATAGTCAATAGCAAAGTAATAACGTTTCCCGGGCTGGGGGATAAACGGAATCCACTGTTCTTCGCTAACGTCCGAAAAAGGGAGTAGGAGGCTAATTGTTTTTTGACCGTGTAGATCTGTTCCATCGCGATGAGTTTTCCCGACGGAATTTATTTTTTTCTTTCTTGCAGCGAGCCTATGGCCTACTGGCGGTACTGTGCATGACGCTAATGAACAAGAAGCGGCGCAGCGCCAGCAGAGCAATTAACACCAGATAAAATTAAGGAATTCGTTGCATTGTTTCATTTGTGAAACATATTCCTTTAAAGGTTTGCAAATTAAGTCACAATATTTTTGTTATTTAAGTATGGCCACATAAATTATCTTTTTGTAGAAAAATAACTTAAATATCATTATCTTGCGATAATATTGTATAATGATAATGATTTTCATAAGCAATTGCATGTCTGTTCATATCTGCTATCTTAGCCGCGAATAAGAAGGGATGGTCAATGGCACCATAACCCCCAATATTATCCTGCATGGAGAATAATTGTACTTTCGGGTCTTTGAGTATCGGCTTCTTATCTTCTACTTATCTAAATAAATTCCTGATAATTAGTGCGGTTTATAACTTCTAATATGGACATGGTATGAATCAGACAAAAGCACATGGCATTGTTTTGCGTTCTCTTGCGGTTATGATCTCGGCAGTTTTGTGCCATCAGGCGTTTGCTGACTTGCCTCAGCCAGCTAATGATCCTCATGCTCAGGTTCATGATGGGGGTAAAGGCGGGCAACATAAATGGGCTCAACCGCCTCAGCCTTTTAAAGTCTTACCTGATAATAAAGTGGTTTTTAGCATTCGTGCGCCGGAAGCTTCTAAAGTAGAAGTGCAGGGTGGCTGGCCTGGTGGAGCGAAAGGGGATAGTCGGGTTGCCATGACTAAAGGCGCTGATGGCGTGTGGACCACCACTGTGGGTCCTCTGGCTTCCGATATCTGGAATTACCAGTTTATCGTTGATGGTGTTAAAGCGATGCCTGAGTTTGGCCGTAAGTCTCCTCAAACCGGACTGGCAAACAATGAATTTGCTATTCCTGGTGCAAAAGCTGACGACTTCGTGGCAAATTCCGCTTCTAAAGGCAGTGTTACTTACACGTCTGTGCCGTTCATGGACAGTCAGAAGCGTTTTACCATCTATACCCCACCAGGCTATTTCAATTCATCTGAGCGTTACCCGGTTTTATATCTCACGTTAGGTGGCGCACATGATGGTTCTCGGGCGAATGAAGACTCTTTCATCTTCAACTTGCTTGATAACATGATTGCAGATAAACGTATCCAACCGATGATTGTGGTTGTTCTCGACCCGGATGCGCCAGGAGGAAGTTCGCTGGGGAACTCCAGTTTCCATGGTGGAGGAAACCAGACATCTGAAAAATATGTAGAAGCATCTCAGGCGATTGTAGATAACATCGTCCCCTTCGTGGATAAATCATTCCGTACATTGGCGGACCGAGAGCATCGTGCAATCGGCGGTTTCTCCTCTCCTGGTGCACAAGGCTTTATGGCTGGAGCACGTAATCCGAATGTATTTGCCTCGATTGGTACTTTCAGCGGCGGCTTCCCGACCTGGCCGGGTGTAGGTGTGCAGATTGAAAGCAAGCTGCATTATGACCATTACACTGGGCCTGATCTGAACCGCGTACCTGACATGAAAAAGTTAGGAGCATATATTCCTAAACTGAATTCAGACGCAAATATGAAGTTGGTCTTTATGAGTGTTGGAAGCGATGAACCTCTGATCCAAACTTTCGAACTGATGAAAACGTTTCTGAGTGAGCGTGGAATTAAATATCAGGCCATCGTTGAACCGGGTGAGATCCATGATGGGCGTAATATCCGTGTTTCACTGCGTAACTTCCTTCCATTGTTGTTCAAGTAATTAGTTGTATTTCGTCATTCAAAATAGAAATCAATAAAATTTGAGCCTGCTTTGCAGGCTCTCATAAGAAATGACCGTATTGATACCATTCGCATTTAATTGCGTTATTTGGTTGCACGCCCGTGTTCTGAATATGTTCAATTAAACGACGAGAAAAAAGAAATGTCTATCAAGTATGCACAGGGATTGCCGCGGCTCTCTTCATTATCTCTTGCAGTAACATTGTCCATTTTGACGATGAATAATGTCCATGCCGATGATTTTTCATATGATTCAACTGCTAATAACCTTAATGGTAAAGACCAGAACACAATGGTCGTGACGGCATCTGGATTCGATGAGGATGTGACCAAAGCTGCCGCCTCTGTCACCGTCATTAGCAATAAAACCATACATTCCAAGCCATATTATACGGTGCTGGATGTACTAAGAGACGTCCCAGGGGTTTTTGTAACAGGAAGCGTCGGCTCTGAAGAAATAACCATGCGTGGCATGGCAAGCGATTACACCTTGATTCTGGTTGATGGAAAAAAGGTTGATATGCGAGAAACCGTCGATGAAACAACGACAACGGGATATCAATTTTTGCCGGGTATCGAAGCCATTGATCATATTGAGGTGATCCGTGGCCCTGCATCTTCCCTTTATGGTTCCGATGCAATAGGTGGTGTTATCAATATCATCACTAAAAAAGCGAACAGAAAAGAATGGCACGGTTCGATTACCGCAGGAACAACTATCCAGGAACACAGCCGTTCTGGTGACATTAATCAAACCAGCGCCCATTTAGCAGGTCCATTGATTGAAGATACGCTGAGTATGAAAGTCGATGGCACTTTTCAGCAGAGAAATGAAGATGACTATGATGGTGGGGCAGCAAAACGTAAACTTCTGAATGGAGGGGTAGGATTTACCTGGACGCCAAATCTCGACAATATTTTTGACTTTGATGTGACCCGAGCTTTACAGGAAACACTGGCCACACCGAAAACTTCTGGTGGTACGACTAACCATACCTACACTCGAACAAACTATACGCTGAGCCATAAAGGGTATTATGGAATCCTGGAGACTAATTCTTATGCTCAAATTCAGGACTCAACCAATTCCAGCAGTAGCATCACTGGCAGAAACACCACGTTAAACACGCTTGAGAAACTTTATCTTGGGGACAATCATACGTTTTCATTTGGGGGTTCATTCCTGAACGAGACCATCCATGATGCGAACAATGTGCTTAAAGTTGAGAGTGGTGATCCAACTTCAAAACTGGACCGTAATAGCTGGGCGCTGACTGCTGAGGACCGATGGAATGTAGTTGACCCATTTGATGTGATCCCGTCACTTCGTCTGGATGAAAATGAAAAATACGGTTCACACGTTACACCAAAACTTTATGGAGTATGGACTATCGCCCCGCAATGGACGTTAAAGGGCGGTATCTCTGGTGGTTATAAAAACCCCACTTTACGCCAGTCAGCGTCAAACTGGGCTGACTCTGCCGGTTCCGGTCAACGAGATGGCGTAAGTATTGGTAATCCTGATCTTAAGCCGGAAACCAGTACTAACTATGAGCTGGGAATTAACTGGGACAGCGGCAGAGTGAAAGTCGGCGTCACCGGATTCTACAGTAAGTTCAGAAACAAAATTGAACTTGAAACGCTATGCACCGGAGATGCCGGAACTTATACCTGCGATTATAATGGCGAGAAATATGACTTTGTCTCGTCTTACTATAATGTGAGTAAGGCAATGATGCGTGGGGTTGAATCCACATTTGCATGGGATATTCTGTCTAATCTGCATCTAAATACTTCTTACACCTATACTGAAACCAAGCAGGAGTCGGGAGAATTTGCAGGCCAGCCGCTTAATCAGCAACCTAAACATCTGGTAAGTGCACGTCTGGATTATGACTTCTCACAGAATATCAGTCCGTGGTTGCGTGTTTATTATCGTGGCAAAACGTCTGAGCACTATGCAGGGAATTCCAGGTCAACTGAAACAGCAGGGTTCTATTCCTACACCGTTGTTGATTTAGGGGTTAATTTCCAACTTACACCGAAGGTTAAGTTAAATACCAGCGTTTCAAACCTGTTTGATAAATACATAGATAGTGATACCTATGGCGATAATCAGGATGGAAGACGTTACAACGTTAGCCTGACCTACAATTTCTGATTCTACAGCAGGGCGTATCAGGTATCTAATACGCCTAAATCAGAAAAGAGTCTCCCGGTTAATAACTAAGATGAAAAATTAAGGACTTAATGATGGTAAAGTTGAAAAAAGGGCACTATACCTTAAAAACACTATTTGCCGTATTATTGGCGAGTATGGCAACTCCGGGTTTTGCAGACATCCAGGTGTTAAGAAAACCGGTTGATGTAGGTGCATATGAAATGGTCTACAACAATGATCATCAATCCATTTTGGTTGCCACCACTCAGGACAGAAATGTTGAAGGGGGGCTGGTATATGAACTTGATGCAAAAACACTGAATGTGATTCACACGATCAAAACAGGTAAAAAGCCTTTTGGCGCAGCAATAAACAATAAAACGCACACCGCATATTTTGGTGGAAGTATAGATGGATGTCTTATCGCTGTTGATATTGATACAGGAAAGGTCAAAGGTATTGTTAGCCTGGTACCGCAGATGCAAAGAGCAGAAACGAAAGGTAAACCCACAGAGCCGCGTCGTCAGAATGCGCAAGCTCGTGGAACGAAACCTGCGGGTGAGATGAAGATTCACGACGACAACCGGCCACCTGCACCGCGAGAGCTGGCGGTGGATGAACAAACCAATACCGTTTATGTCAGTGGTGTTAACCGCAAAGATAGTGTGCTATGGGTGGTTGATGGTGCCAGTTTAGTGGTGAAACAGACACTGCACGGATTGGGTAAACTCAACACCGGATTGGCAATAGATAATGATAATCACCGCCTTTATACCAGTAACGGTGATGGAGAGTTCATCACAATCGACAGCCAGAACAATAGCATCCTCTCCAGAACGAAAATTGTCGCAGATGACCAGGAACATTTGCTGATGAATATTTCTCTCGATAAGAAAGGGCATCGCGCATTTGTGTCAGATAATAAAGCAGCTGAGATTTTGGTTGTGGACACGACCAATGGTAAAGTTATTCATCGGATCAATGTACCTGAGTCTATCGGTGTTCTTTTCAATTCACAGCGTAATGAGATCTTCGCAGCCCACCGTAACGATGGGACTGTCAGCATAATTGATGGCAGAAACTATGAGGTGCTGTCAACTTTACGGCTTCCAGCACACCCTAATAGTTTTGCATTATCAACATCAGGTGATGCACTCTATGTAAGTGTAAAGCAGGACTCTGCTCATGATAAACCTACTATTCTACCTGATGATGTTGTGCGTATTGCCCTGAACTAAGATGAAGCGTGCCCGTATTCCGTACGGGCATGCAATGATTTAGGGAGGGTCACACGCGCGTTAAGTCCGTGAGGGTTACGGTTCATCAATTCGAATACACCGCCATGTAATTGAACAATTTCATTGACGATTGAAAGGCCTAATCCGGCATTTCCTTTTCGCTCATTTCTTGCCGAATTGAGATGAAAGAATGGTTCTTTGACTTTCTCTAGCATGTCGGGAGGGATGCCTGGGCCGTTATCCATGATCTCAATAATGATTTGATCACCGGCCTGCCTGGTATAAATCGCTATTTGGTCTGCGTGTGCTGCTGCATTTTCAATAAGGTTGACGATAGCCCGTTGAATAGCTTCTGGTTTGCAAAATAATTCCAGGGTTGATGTACCAATGTATTGTATGCATGTTCCGCCATCTTCATATTCATCGCAAAGGGTTGTCAGTAAGGCATCCAAATCCAGCCGTTCTGGTTTTTCTCCATCCGAACCCGTGCGAATGAAAGAAAGAGCCGCCCCGATCAGTTTGGTCATCAGATCTATGTCCTTGATGAGTTTTTCTTTTGCAATTTCCGTTGGCCAGGTATCGATACCAAGTCGCATTCGGGTGAGGGGAGTACGCAGATCATGACTGATAGCTGCCAGCATATGGCTACGGCTTTGCATGTAACTTGAGATGCGCTCCTGCATGAGATTGAAAGTGTGGGCGACTCTGCGAATTTCGAGAGGGCCTTCCTCTTTCACCGGTATAACCGTCATATCGCGACTGAATGCGTCTGCTTTTATTGAGAGTTCGCGCAGTGGGCTAATAATTCGGCCAATTGCCCAAATTGACATAACGGCAATTCCCGTCAGAAGAAACAATATTGCGCAGAAGGTTGGAAAGGTAAATCGCGTAGGTTCTCTGCCAATGTTATCCACCATCACTTCAAGATAACCATTACCCATATTTATGATGACCTGTATATCCTGGCGGGGGTTCTGAGAGTTACAGGAAAAAACGTCAATATGGTTTCCCCCTTTTAATTCACTGGCTAGTGATCTTGCCAGATCCCAGGTATTGAATGTCTGAGTTGTGCAACTTACAGGTTGTTGTGTGACCCAACGCATTTTCATCCCATCGGCTCGTTGTGCTGCCTGCAATATTGCATTCTGCTGTGCAGGCTCAACTTCACGCAATATATTAACAATGCTACTAATACGATAAGTTGTTTGCCATGGCCAGGGAGGGCCGGGTGGCCCTTTCGGGATGAATAGCAGTGTGCATAAAACCATAAAGGTAATGACAGTCGAGCATGAAATAATAATCAGAATATGGCCTAACGTAGTGGAAAAGAATGTTTTCATCACAGCGTATTAACTTCTGGTCTGAACATATAGCCACCATTTCTGAATGTCTGGATTAACTCATCTTTTACCTGGTCATCAGCAAGTTTTTTTCTTAAACGGCTAATCAGAATGTCGATGGTACGTGTTGATGGTGAACAGTCATCCGCCCGAGTTAACTCCAGCAGATTTTCGCGAGAAAGCAATTTGTTGACGTTCTGACACAACACGACCAATAAATTTGTTTCGTTCGCGGTCAAGGATTTGCGTAGTCCCCCAGGACCGCGAAGATAGCGTCTCAAGGGGTAAAAGGTGTATGCAGAAAACTGAAATGTCATTTCTGTTGTTAATTTTGGTTGAGAGACATCACGAGAAGTCGATCGGCGTAATACGGAACGAATCCTGGCGAGGAGAACATGTAAATCAAAGGGTTTCGTAACATAGTCGTCTGCGCCAAGTTCCAGACCAAGAATATTGTCAGCAGGATCTTCCAGAGCCGTTAGCATGATGACAGCTGGACCTCCTTCGGTGCGGACTTTACGGAAGAATTCAAAGCCGTTCTCTCCAGGTAACATCAGGTCAAGTAGAATCAAGTCAGTGCTATTTTTCTTCATCCACTCATGCCCAACTTCAGCTGAAGGACATGTTTCCACATGATAGCCCTGCGTTTTGAGAAACGAAGCAAGTGATTGGTTTATATCAATATCATCTTCGATTATTAGGATTTTTGTCTCGTTCATGTGTGTATTCAGCAATCTCAGGTATGAGCAATATTTTATCATTAATTGATAATAATAGTCATTATCAATTAACGAATCTGTATCTGTGAGATTGAGAGAAAAGAAAGGGCTTAAATATCTGAACTGGCAAAAGTCGATAGTTGTCGTTGGAGCTAAAATAAACATACCGGGATTCGCAGTATGCCGGTGCGGTTTATAACACGTTAACGAATTGCCATATTGTTCCAGGGAAGAAGGGGGCATGGTGGAAAATCACCACCACAACTTTACCCTCAGCTTCGAGTTTAGTCAGGAACCCGTTGTAAAACCGGTGGCGCAAAGTGGGAGCCCGATGGCTGCCCACTCATCAAGCGCAGTTAGTGAGATTTTTTCATAAACAACGCGGTGCCTGCGGAGAGCAGGCAACCAGCCAGAAGGTAAATTGCCACGCTATGCCATTGGCCACCTGACAGGGTGACTAAAGAGGCCGCAATAAACGGCGTAAAACCACCGCCAACTACGCTGGCAACCTGATAACCCACCCCTGCGCCGCTGTAGCGATAACCTGCACCAAACATTTCAGTAAACATGGGTTGCTGGACGCAGACGACCATATCATGCGCAATATTCGCCAGCATAATTGAGAAGAATATTATCCAGACGAGAGATTTTGCCTCCAGTGCCATAAAGAAAGGAAAGGCACTCAACATACCGATCACCGCACCGATGATGTAAATGCGATGACGACCGAAGCGATCCGCTAAATGGGCAAAACAGGGGATGGTAAGACAGCTTAGGCCACCGACCAGCAGACCGATATTAAGGAACAGTTCGCGTGGCAAGCCTAGATTCTGTGTGGAATAACTCAGTGCGAACGCGGTAACGATATACATTGTCAGTAATTCACACAGTCGTAGTGCGATAATCTTTAAAAACGCACCCGGATGACGCACCAGCGCCTCCATGACAGGTATGCGTGATTTCTTTGATACTTCTGTTTTCTGCTGGCGCTCAAATTCAGCGGATTCTTCCATGCCTTTTCGTATCCACAGCGCGGCAAGAACCAGGATCGTGCTGCATAAGAAAGGGATGCGCCAACCCCAGCTCAGAAATTGCTGGTCCGATGTTAAATGACTGATGAGTGAAACCAGTCCGGTGGAGAGTAAAAGTCCCACGCCGTAGCCGACCTGAACACCGCTGCTGTAAAAGGCTTTTTTTCGCTCAGGCGCACTTTCTACTGACAGCAACGCTGCACCTCCCCATTCTCCACCAACGGCAAAGCCCTGTATGGCCCGCAATGTGACCAGCAACACCGGTGCATACCAGCCAATGCTGGAAAAGGTTGGCAACAGGCCGATAAGGGCGGTGGAAATACCCATCATCCAAACCGTCATCATCAACATGCGTTTACGGCCCAGACGATCTCCAAAATGGCCGAAGATTATCCCGCCCAACGGCCGGAACAGAAAGCCGACACCAAAGGTGGCGAATGCAGCGAGCGTTCCCATCGCTGGGCTAATCTGTGGAAAGAATTCATGGTTAAAGACCAGGGCGGCAGTGATGCCGTAAAGCAAGAAGTCATACCAGTCAACCACCGCACCGGCAAAGCTACCCCAGGCAGCACGCCGGGCACGATTCAGAGACGGAGTTTTGTTCATGGCTGATGGTGAAATAAGTGGAGAATCCATAGTTGTCCTGTTTGCACTATTTTTAGTTGTTAGAACGAGCAGCAAGTCATTCTTATCAAAGCGGGCATCATTCAGAGTCGGCCAAGAGACTACTCTGTCATCAGCTTGGATGAAACCCTTATCCGGTGATACTTGCGCGAAGCTGTCTGTGCCATAAGGCTAAGCTGAGAGGCTGTACAAGTTATCCAAATCGGTCACGCAAGTCTTAATTGATAAAAAATAAATATTTATCAATAAGATATAAAAGTGCGCAAAATGATAGTTATGTTAAATTACCTGTCCCTCTATCACGGCCAGTCTGCGTCATCATTCCCTACCCGTAACTTCTGAATTATGAGGATTATCACTGATGACTATGCATAACCCCCCACACGCGGGTGAAATTATTTCCGATATTATGGAGGATCTTGATATCGGCATCAGAGAGCTAGCCCGTGCTCTGGCCGTTGCGCCCTCCACAGCTTCACGTATGGTTTCTGGATTGACTGCTATCACACCAGAAATGGCTATCAAGCTGTCAGCTGTAATCGGCAGTACTCCCGCGATGTGGTTACGTATTCAAGCTGCCTATGACCTTGACCAGGCGGAAAAAACTGTCGACCTCTCTGTTTTGAATACAAGTTATAAACCAGCCCCTTTAAAAGGTGCCAACTGAGCCGGTTAAGAGGCTTCAAAGCCACTGTTTCTTAATGACATTCCCGAACTGGGCAGGCTACCTGTTCTGCCCAGATTTCAGGAGTGTTACGTCAAAATATGTTAGCAGTCAGAGCATTCTCTTTTAAAAATTCACGATTAATCGTGAAGCCCAAACCAGGCTCTTGCGGTAACGCTAACCAACCCTGTTCATGTTCAAGCGGATTCTCGACCAGCGCGGTGCGGAACGGATGTGATGATGTGTCGTATTCGAAAAGCGGTTGGCTGGCATAGAGCGCATAGTGGGTGACCGGGGTTGACGCGATCAGATGCAAAGAAGCGTATTGACCCACCGCAGTGCCCCAGACATGAGGGTTGACCTGAACGCCGCCTGCCGTGGCTAACACGTTAATATGACGTAATGCAGTCACCCCACCCGCCAGGCAGATATCCGGTTGGGCAATATCAATGGCCTGAGATGCAATGAGATCACGGAAGCCAAACAATGAAAACTCCGCTTCACCACCCGCGATGGGAATATCCAGCGCATCCCTCACCCGGCGGTAAGCAACATAATCTTCAGGAATAACCGGCTCTTCCATCCACAGCAAATCGTAATCGGCCAGGGCGCGTCCAAGGCGAATGGCATCATTGGCACCATAGCCGTGGTTAACATCGATCATAAATTTGCTGCGTTCGCCAACGGCTTCCCTGATAGCAGACATCACTTTTACGTCATCATCAACACCAAAGCCTAACTTCACCTTCATCAGGGAAAAACCGGCTTCACTGTGGCGTATCGCCTCACTGGCCATAGCATCCGCCTGGCCGCGTCCTTCCGTACGGAAAAAACCTGTCGCATAACATTGCACGCGCTCACGAAACGCGCCGCCAAGCAGTTGCCAAAGCGGCAACCCTGCCGCTTTACCGCAGATGTCCCACAACGCAATATCAACTGCGCTGATGGCCCCCAGCACCACCCCCTTACGGCCATAATCTCGCGTTTTGACATACATGTCATGCCACAAGACTTCTGTATTGCGCGGATCTTTACCGATGATCAATGGCTTCAGGGCGCTGTTGATGGCGGCGGCAGCGATTTCAGGAGGCTGCAAGCCAACACTGAACGTCTCACCCCACCCCTCAATGCCTTCGTCGGTGGCGATGCGCACCAGCACGGTGGATCGTCCCTGCACCCAGCCTTGTGAGTAGGCAAATGGCCGATCCAGTTTGCTCTTCAGGATATAGGTTTCTACTTCAGTAATTTTCATCTCAGATTACTCCTGCGTAGCTTGTGCCATAAGGGATGAGGATTTTTCTTCGCGGATAACCGGCTTACCGACGAACCAGAAATAAATACCTGCGCCAAGCACAGAGACAACCGCGGAAATCAGAAACACCAGTGTAAAACTGTGAGTAGCATCGACAATCGCGCCAGCGACCAGCGGTGAAACTGTCGCACCGAGGAAGCCACCGAAATTCTGCACTGCGGCGACAGAGGCTACGGTGCCAGGGGCTGTGACTTCGGCTGGAATCGACCAGGCATGCGCGACTACGCCACCATTAAAACCGAGCGCAAACGCCATTAAGATCACCGCGACAGTCAGGCCCGCACCTTCACCGAACATGCCATTAAATGGCAGCAGCGCCAGGACGATAGCCTGTAACACCAGCGCACCAATGATGGTGACCTTCTTGGCTTTAAGTGTGCTCCAGCCGGAACGTTCGGAGAGCTTACCTGAAATCACACCGCTCACGAGATCACCGATGATCGCACCAATCCACGGGACGCTGGCGACCAGTCCTAAAGAGGAAAATTTAATCCCAAACTGGTTAATGATATAAAGTGGGATAAAGACCAGGAAAATCTGGTAAACCCACATATTACAAAAGAAACCCGCCATCATGCCCCACATCGTTTGATGTTTGAATAATTCCCTCCAGGGTAAATTATTTTTTGTAATTATGGGGGTGGCATCATGCTGAATATATTCCCGTTCTTCTTTTGTCAGGGATTTATGTTTCTCAATATCCCGATAGAAGGCAAAAAATATCACTGCGGCAATAATTCCTGCCCCACCGGCAATGAAATACATTTCACGCCAGCCAATTTCTGAAACGATCCAGATAAGTAAAAAGGTAAAGAAGGCCGGTCCTACTTTAAGTGCAGCATCCCAGCTGGCATTGGCGATGCCCTGCTCCTTTTTTGGGAACCAGCGGGTAACAATTTTATTCGTGGCTGGTAAGGAGGGTGCTTCAGCCAGACCGAGCCAGATACGGGCCAGTATAAAGCCAGTAAGCGTATAGGACATACCCATCGCGACTGTCGCGGCACTCCAGATGATCACGGACGCGCCCAACAGGATACGCGGGCTGAAACGATCGACAAACCAGCCGGAAGGTAATTGACCAAATGCATAAGCTAAAGCAAAGGCGCTTCCCAGCAGGCCGATATCCGTAGCGGTGATATGCATTTCAGTTTGCATTACCGGCGCTGCGATAGAAAGCGTCAGGCGGTCAATATTATTAATGATCGCCAGCAGGCACAGTAACCCTAGCACTCCCCAGCGTTGCCGCCCTGGAGGTTTCATGGTCGAGCTTTGTTTTGACAGAGTAAATCCAGACATTTATTTTCTCCTGTAGGGTAGAGAGAATAAGGCCACGTTCTTTATGCCGTAGCCGTTTTATTACGGGAAAATAGTTATTGGTTTTTTAAGGCGTCCCAGGCGTGCACCAGATTTATTGCTCTTTGCGAAACCATGCGTGCGTTATCTCCGGCTTTATACAGATTGCTACCAAGCCCGAAAAAATGAATACCGGCTTGGTGATAATCAATAAACTGCCCAGCTTCTATTCCGCCAACCGCGCCCAATGGGATGTCTGAAGGTAGAACTGCGCGCAGCGCATTGATACCACTGGCCCCTATCACGGATGCCGGAAAGAACTTAAGGCCGCTGGCTCCTGCGGCAATCGCCGTAAAAGCCTCGGTTGCTGTCAACACGCCCGGCAGAGATAACATGCCCCGTGAACGGGTTTGCTCAATGACGGCCTTATCGACGTTGGGACTCACGACGATGCCGCCGCCACAGTCTGCCAGTCGGTCGACATCATGTGGGTTCAGCACTGTGCCAGCACCGATGAGAATGTTCGAAGGTAATGTTTTTATCAGCCGAGATATGGATTCAAACGGTTGCGGGGAGTTCAGGGGAACCTCAATGATCTCGATTCCCGCTTCGACCAACGCATAGCCAATATCCACCACTTCGTAGGGTTTAACACCGCGCAATATGGCGATAAGCCCCCGCTTAGCCCCTGATAAAGTTAATTCAGACATGATGTTGCTCCTCCTGCCGCTGCCACAGGGTTTGTGCACTCTGGAACAGCCCGGCGCGTACCGCTTCGTCAGCATCCACCAGGGTGACAGCAAAGCCCGCCAGCGTTAAAGCCTGGCGATAAAGCGCGGAGAGGGAGCCTGATGCAATTAACATTACCTGGCGCTGCGACGTCTGTTGATAGCATGCCGCTACCTCTGCACCAATCAACAATCCCGATAAGCGCGAGGCGCTTGCTGCCGGGGTGCAGTCACTCAGTAAGGTGGTTGAGCGCACGGTGAACAACTGTTGAGTGAGTGATCCCCCACTTAACATCAGCTTCACTGCCGCGATAAACGCCGGAGAGTGTTCATCAATTTCACCGACAGCATCGGCGACCGCGTGGCGCAGGATAGAATGCGTGCTCATCAGGTTGAACAGTTCCCCGGTCATAAACGTGCTAAAACCGGTGACAACTGCATCCTCCAGCGAGACCCATTTGCTGTGAGTGCCGGGCATCACGATCAATCCGTTCTTAAGCTGGCCTGATCGCACTGCACCCAACAACATGGTTTCCTCGCCACGCATGACATCGTAAGCCGGTGAACGTTGGCATACGCCTGGCAAGATACGGATGTCTCTTTCGCCAGCAATTCTGATCGGTGACATCAGAAGCTCGTTCACCGTCAGCGGGACCGTGCTGTAACCGGCGTCCTTCCAGCCCTGGCGGGAGCCCGCCATCCCACAAATCAATACCGGCAGGTCGGATGATGCGCCAAGTTCCGCCAGATGCTGCTCCAGCACGCGTGAAAACGACCGGTCGGCCATACTGCCTAACCCCTGGTGGGTACGCACCTCACTCAGGGTTTTGCCCTGCCCGTCCACCAGCCACAGTCGAAAGCTTGAGGTGCCCCAGTCACAGAGTCCAAATTCCGCAGTGTTGCTCATCTTTATCTCCGGGTTCACATGCTCTGCACCCTGGGTGCAGAGCAAACGGTCAGATACGGCCAAACTCTGCCAGCAGGTCTTCAACGGTTTTGCCCTGCTTCACCCATTCGCGCGTGGCCTGTTCACGCTCAACCTGTTCTTTCGCCAGATTTAAAACGTCTTGCGCATTTTCCAGAGGGATCACCACCACCCCCATCAGGTCAGCCACGATAAAATCGCCAGGTTTTACTAACTGACCGCCGACCGCGATGGGAACGTTGATGGACAGTTCTTCTTTACGCCCGGAAAACATGGTGTGGGTACCGCGAGGCGTGATCGCCCGGCTCCAGATTGGCCAGTTAATATCTTCCAGTTCATCGGTGTCGCGCCCGGCCCCGTCAATGATCATGGCGCGAATCCCACGATTCTGCGCCAGGCCCCCCATCAGCCCTCCGCAAACGGAGGTGTTACCGTCACCGCCGGCATCCACCACGATCACATCACCAGGTTGTCCCATCTCCAGTGCTTTCAATGGATCAACCAGGTCGCCTTTAGAGAGCTGCACGGTAATGGCCTGTCCACAGACTTTGGCGCGGAATGCGGGTTTAATGCCGCTGTCCATCACGCCAGTGCGGTACTGCACATCGGCAAAAACCGCAGCAATGGAATAGCTCTGCAATAAAGCGTCAAATTGAGCCAGCAGCTCTGGCTGGCGGGTGAAATCATTAAACTGCTTCAGCATGGTCATTTGCTCCTTTGCTGCGAAGCGCAAGGGCTTCGCCATTAACCGGGAATCGTGGTGTTTTGCCTGTCAGCACGCTGGCAACTTCAGTGGCCGCCAACTGGCGTGCGACACGAATTGATTCTTCGGAGTAGTAGGCCGAATGGGGTGTCACGATGACATTTGGCAGAGAGAAAATCGGGTTGTCCGCAGGATTCCATTGCGCGCGTTTTGCCGGTTCCTCTTCGGGATCGTCCAGTGCCGCACCGGTAATCCAGCCTTCATGCAGTGCGCGGTACAACGCCTGATTATCGATAGTGGGGCCACGTCCGGTATTAATGATTAACGCCCGACGCTTCATGGCTTTGAATTCTGCTTCGCTAAGGAAATGACGGGTATCCGTGGTCATCGGTACCTGCATCATGAAAATGTCGGATTGTGTGATGAGCGTTGCTTTGTTGACCAGTTTCACCTGATGTTGCTGTGCTAATGCCGGATCGATGTAAGGATCGTAGACGATGACATTCACGCCAAAGGCGCGAGCGCGTTCGGCGATTGCCTGGCCAATGCGGCCAAATGAAACAATCCCCATCGTTTGTCCACGCAGGCGATAGACAGGTGCGCCGGATTGCCACTGCCAGACGCCCTGATGTGTGGCGGTATTGTAAGCAAACAGGTTACGGGCCAGCGCCAGCCACATGCTGATGGCATGATCGGCGACTTCCTCGGTGCAGTAATCCCGTACATTTGTTACCAATATGTTGCGATTGGTAGCGGCGTCCACATCGACAATATCGACACCGACACCGTAACGGGCAATCACCTTGCATTGAGTCATGGCGGAGATCACCTTTGCGCCGACACGGGCGTACTGATTCATGATGGCGTCGCAATTACGAGCAGCTTCAACCAGGTCATCCTCAGATTTCGCCTGTAAACCAATAACATCCGCACCTGCGGCATTGAGGATCTCTTCTTCAATGGCAATGTCGCCGTAATCGTAATCAGTAATAACCACCTTAAATCTTCGACTCATCAGACGCTCCTTTAACCAGATTGAGTAGGTTTCGTGGCCAGCATTAGCTGCCGGTTTTGAAAAAAACTAACTGAGATCTGGTATACCAGTCAAAGAAAAGTTAAAAAAATGTGACCAGGATTGGTTTTTTAGTGATTACGCAGGAATGGGCCAGGTATCCCTGGCTCAGAAGATCAGGAGGACGTCGTCAGGGAAGCCGCGTCGGCGGCGGCAATGTCTTCAACGCCGATCTCATAGGTTTCGCGGGTACGGCCTAAATGGCGTTCGAGAATGGTCAGAACTTCTGCGTGCGCATCATTTCTGATGGCAGCAACAATGTCACCATGTTCCTGATAAGAAAGGGATGTGTGCTGAGGTTTTGCAGACAGATGGGTACGTAGCGCCGCAATCTTCGCCGCATAACGCACATAAGAGTTGGTCAGGTAAGCGTTGTCACAGAAATCAAAAAAGCGCTGGTGGAAATCATTATCCAGCTCCAGATAACGGCGAAAATCCCCCTCACTCTGAGCGACATCCATTTGTTTAACCACTGCATCCAGTGCATCGGCCAGCCCTTTTGCATTCTGCTGCATAGCCAGAGTGAGTGCCGCGGTTTCAAGAACCTGCCTGAAAGCACAGATTTCGCGGACTTCTCTGGCGCTCAGTGTAAACACCCGCACGCCTGATTGCGGCTTAATCGTAACAAGACCCTCGTTACTGAGCTGGGCAAGCGCTTCACGAACCGGTGTTTTTGAGACATTCAACTCAGCGGCAACCGTGCGTTCGCTAATGGCTGCACCCAACGGAATATCGCCATGAACTATCAGCTTACGAACGTGATCGGTTACCACCGCTGTCAGTGACTTAGGTCGCTCAAAATCTGCCACGGATGACTCCCTGTTGATGGACGAGATGCCACATTTTAGCGAATCAACTCAGGACAACAATCCTTTTACATTTATTACTGGTTAGTCAGAGGTCGTTAAGAAGATGTCTGCGGCCCGGATCATCATCCGCCTCGGGGAATACCATCACTTCAACAGATAAGCCAATGAAAGATTATCGCTAAACGTTATCCTGCCAATTTCAGACAAAAATACATCCTCTGCATTTTTGTCATGTCTTGCGATACTGTGATAGCTATAGACAATATTAATCACGTCATCTTCAGTAAAGTTATCATTCAGCGCAATATTTGCAGCAATTAGCCACTTTAGTAATAACCATTCCGATATCATCAAATAAAGGTTGGTGAAGAGTTCTCTCCCATTCTTCAGTGGGAAAAAATCCTCATACATACGATACTGGATATAGTTACTAAGCAGATGGGGGCGTTCCTGGAACCAGGGGCGTGCTTTATCTTGCCAGATTGTATTTATTCGCTGCATTGTGTCTGCGGAATTGTTGCTTTGCATATCATGCAGTTTTTGCGAATAGAATCGTAGGGTGGACCACCCACGACCTTCATGTTTTGTACCCAGGTATGTTTGCAGTCGAGAAAGGAGTTCGGATTGTAGCTGATAATTCGGATTTAATTCATCAATGCTTTTTCTAATTTGATCGTTATGAATCGCCGTCTGGATATCCTCGAAATAATTTAAAATATTTCCTTCCGGCTCATTGTCTTTTGCCAGTTTATCACGATAAAAGAATAACAAGATGATACCGTAAAAGCCCGCCTCGATGTCTGAACCGCAGGTTAGCATAATGTTGCTGCACATCAGATTGAGCAGACGATCCTGCTCGCTAATGTCAGGTGCATCCAACGCCTCGGGACTTGGCTTGATTTTTTCGCTGTAGAGCATCGCGCCCGGCGTTGTTAACAGTCTTTTTGCCGCCTCCGGGCACGATAAGGTCAGGTTACTTTTGATTTCATATTTATAGCTGGCGTAAAGACGTGGATAGACCGCACAGGTGGTGCTGAGCGCTTTTTCCCCAAGTGACTTATGCACTTTGCACAAGCGCTCTTCATCAAGAAAAGTACAGTTACCATTACTTGTTAATTTTATTTTTCCCCAACGACTCTGACTCTCTTTAGTGGTAATAATATTTTCAACAGCAATATGACGAATTTCAATGGCTTCGCTCTGCATGTATCGATTTACCGTTGATTCATCGAACTCAATATCCCATCCTTTGCAGCAATGGTCGGGGCAGGCACTACCCACACACTGAAACTGGTTGAAAAATGCCGGTTCTACAATAACGATCTCTTCCATTAACGCAGCGCTCTCTTCAAAGAAGAAAAAATAACAATGCCCAACGATAGCAACAGGTGAATGAATCGATAGTAGAAAATAATAACCAAATTGCTGCATGTTCTGCTTATAAAATACCGTTTTAGAGCGAGGGATGCCTGTGGATTTGGCGATATAAAAGGCGGGCGCTGTGTCATTTAACTTGTTTTTAACATTATTGGTGGGAAATAAAGACATGGAAAGGGAATTAAAAGCATATAATGTTAAAGATGACAGGAACCCAATATCTCATAAAAGAAAATTATTCTTATCCATTTGGGGCATGCCCGCGGCTTCTGAGCCAATGGGGAATGTTGAAGTCTCTGAATAGCGGGTATAAATTTCAGTTTTTCCCCTCCAGATGCAGAAGGTTTTATTCGCGAACTGGCCCAACGTTTGCCACAGCATGAGAATGAACTTATGACCATTGCACAACAACTTGAGCAAAAAGGTGAGCAGAAAGGCCTGCAAGAAGGCAAGCAAATCGCTGAGCGCGATACCCGGCTGGAAATCGCCCGCAATTTGCTTGAAAGCGGTTTTGACTGGGCATTTGTCATGAAAATGACCGGTCTTACCGAGCAGGACCGTCAGCATATTAAGCACTAATGATGTTGCCCTGCTAAGCCCAAACACCTGGTGAGTTAGATGCAGCACAAGCGCTAGCGTTGAAGAGAACACATGCTGCGTCAGCAGGAACATTCAAAATCTTCCTTTAGCCAGAGAACAATATGCAGGAATAATTTTGAAGATGGCAAGGACATGAGCGAGCAGCGCGTGTCCTGCGCTGCTCAAGCCGTCTTTTCTTAAGATATAAATTACTCACCCGCCATGCGTCTGTACTGCTCAAAGCGTTGTTTTGCATCCTGTTCCGTCTGTTCAAACAAGCGATCCACAATATCTGGCGCTGTCCGACGCAGCGAAGCATAGCGCACCTCGCCCAATAAAAAGTCGCGGAAACTCTCTTCCGGCTCCTCCGAATCCAGGATGAACGGATTCTTGCCTTTCTCTGCCAACTGCGGGTTATAACGCCACAGATGCCAGTAGCCAGCGTCGACCGCACGCTTCGCTTCGCGATGGCTGCACCCCATGCCCGCTTTTAGCCCGTGGTTGATGCACGCCGCATAGGCTATGACCAGGGAAGGACCGGGCCATGCTTCCGCTTCGGCGATGGCCCGCAATGTCTGAGCTTTATCGGCCCCCATCGCTATCTGAGCGACATAGACGTTGCCGTAACTGAGCGCCATCATACCCAGGTCTTTTTTACGGGTGCGTTTGCCTTGCGCTGCAAATTTGGCAATAGCCGCAGCCGGTGTTGATTTCGAGGATTGACCGCCGGTATTGGAATAAACTTCGGTATCATAAACCAGTACATTCACATCCTCGCCTGAAGCCAGCACATGGTCTAAGCCACCAAATCCAATATCATAGGCCCAACCATCGCCACCAAAGATCCACTGCGAGCGTTTGGCGAAGTAGTCCTGATTTTGATAAAGGTGATTGAGCAAGTCATCATCGCCCTTTTCTTCCGCCAGCAGCGTACTCAGACGCTCACTGCGTTCTCGCGTACCGTTGCCCTGATCTTTCAGCGTCAACCATTGCTGCAATGCCTGATTCAGCTCAGCACTGAGCGGGCGTTTCAGGGCTTCGGTTGCATAATGGGCGAGTTGTTCGCGCACTGCCCGACCGCCCAACATCATACCAAGGCCAAATTCGGCGTTATCCTCAAACAGCGAATTCGCCCATGCCGGTCCCTGCCCTTTATGGTTGGTGGTCCAGGGAATGGAGGGGGCACTGGCTCCCCAGATGGATGAACAACCGGTGGCGTTGGCGATCATCATTCGGTCGCCAAACAGTTGTGTCACCAGCCGCGCATAAGGGGTTTCACCACATCCGGCGCAGGCACCGGAAAACTCCAGCAACGGGGTTTCGAACTGGCTGCCTTTTACCGAGGTTTTGCCAAATGGATTGGGTTTTGGGGCCAGCCCCAGTGCATAGTCCCACACCGTGCTCATATGTCGCTGACTTTCCAACGGCTGCATACTGAGCGCTTTGCCCCTGGAGGGGCAGATATCGACGCAGTTTCCGCAGCCAGAGCAGTCCAGCGGCGAGATCGCCAGGTGATATTCATAATCGGTGGCGCCTTGCGCGGGTTTACTTAACAGCTCCGGCATCGCGAAATAGCGTTCCTCATTGGTCAGCAGTGCCGGACGCACGGCGGCATGGGGGCAGATAAACGCACATTGATTACATTGGGTACAGCCCTCAGGCTGCCACACCGGTACATCCCGTGCGATGCCGCGTTTCTCCCAGGCCGACGTACCGGTGGGAAAGGTGCCATCTTCGCGACCGGCGAAGGCACTGACCGGCAATTTATCGCCACACTGGCGATTCATCGGCTCAAGAATGTCATTGATAAAATCAGGCACCAACTGCGCGACGGCGGGATGATCTTCTCCGGTTGCCCAACGTTCGGGCACCATCACTTCCTGCAATGCTTCCATCCCCAAGTCAATGGCCGCATTATTCATGTCGACCACGTTTTGGCCTTTGCTACCGTAGGATTTCTCAACAGCCTGTTTTAAATAGGCCGCGGCAGTTGCTGGGGCGATGATCCCGGTCAGTTTAAAAAACGCCGCCTGCATCAGCATATTGAAACGCCCTCCCAGCCCCAGGCGGCGGGCAATGTCCACGGCGTTCAGGGTGTAAAATCGAATCCCGTTACGCGCGATGTAGCGTTTCATACTGGCGGGGAGTTTCGCCTCCAGTTCCTCGCCAAACCAGGTGCAGTTAAGCAGAAAGGTGCCGCCAGGATTCAATCCTTCCAGCAGGTCGTATTTGTCGACATAAGATTGCTGCGAACAGGAGATAAAATCGGCGCGATGGATCAGGTACGGGGCATTGATCGGACGTTGACCAAAGCGCAGATGAGACACGGTAATCCCGCCCGATTTCTTCGAGTCATAGGCGAAATACGCCTGCGCGTACATCGGGGTGTTATCCCCGATGATTTTAATCGCGCTTTTGTTGGCGCTTACGGTACCGTCCGAACCTAATCCCCAGAATTTACAGGCGGTGATCCCTTCGGTAGAGACTTGCACCTCCTGAACGGGCACCGGCAGGGAGGTATGGGTGACATCATCAAAGATCCCCAGGGTAAAGCCATCTTTAGGCTGCGGTCTTTTCAGATTTTCAAAAACTGAGACGATATGTGATGGCAGGACATCCTTACCACCGAGGGCGTAACGCCCACCGACGATCAGCGGCGGATTAGCACGTTGGTAAAAGGCATTTCTCACATCCAGACACAGCGGTTCGGCTTGGGCGCCGGGCTCTTTGGTTCGATCCAGCACCGCGATACGTTTTACGCTGGCAGGAATGCGGGCAAAAAAATGCGCTAACGAGAATGGCCGGAACAGATGGACCATCAGCACCCCAACCTTCCCGCCGCTGTCGAGCAGGGCGTCAACCACATCCTGAATGGTGTCGCATACCGACCCCATGGCAACAATCATCTGCTCGGCATCCTCCGCACCGTAATAATCAAACAGATGGTATTCCCGGCCAGTGATGGCGGCGATCTCCGCCATATAGCTTTCGACAATCTCCGGCAATGCGGCATAGAAACCGTTGGCGGCCTCGCGTTCCTGAAAATAGATATCCGGGTTCTGGGCTGTGCCGCGGATAACCGGATGATCGGGGTTGAGGGCATTCCGGCGAAACCGGTCCAGCGCGTCGGTATCCAGCAGCGGTGCCAGCGCATCGTACTCCAGCACCTCAATCTTCTGGATTTCGTGCGAAGTGCGGAAACCGTCAAAGAAGTTAATAAAAGGCACGCGCCCTTTGATGGCGGCCAGATGGGCCACCGCAGACAAATCCATCACCTGCTGCACATTGCTTTCTGCCAGCATCGCGCAGCCAGTCTGGCGTACAGCCATGACATCCTGGTGGTCGCCAAAGATATTTAATGAATTGGTCGCCAGTGCCCTGGCACTGACATGAAACACGCCAGGTAACAGTTCACCGGCGATTTTGTAGAGATTGGGGGTCATCAGCAGCAACCCCTGGGAAGCGGTATAGGTGGTGGTTAATGCCCCCGCCTGTAGCGCCCCGTGTACCGCGCCCGCAGCACCCGCTTCCGACTGCATCTCCATCACCCGCACCGGTTGACCAAACAGGTTCTTTTTCCCGGCAGCCGCCCACTCATCAACATTTTCCGCCATTGGCGTGGAGGGGGTGATGGGGTAAATCGCCGCCACATCGGTAAAGGCATAGGAGATCCAGGCCGCCGCCGCGTTACCATCCATCGTTTTCATCGTTCCGGACATGTCTGTTTCCTCGAAAATCGTCGTGACCTTGCCCGAAGCACAGCCTGTGCCAGTTTGTATTTAACTAATAAAAACAATGAGATGAATTGGTTTTATGTTGCACGGTGCGGGATGTATTGCGCGGAACAACACAGCCAACCCGACAACCTGTTGTACAGCCGACAAATTAACCGGCCACGTCGGAATTGTGCTGTTTCCAACAATTGGTCTGGCGATTGTTTCTTCTTTGTTATACCCGGCGGCGACACGAAAACAACATGCCTATATTTATCAATGCATTAGCCATCCTGGCACGGCTGGTATGTTCCCTGCACAGATTCCTGAGCAAACACACCAAACCAACAGGAGACATACGATGACCATGCGTCAATGTGCCATCTACGGCAAAGGTGGTATCGGCAAATCCACCACGACACAAAACCTGGTCGCCGCACTGGCGGAGATGGGTAAGAAAGTAATGATTGTTGGCTGTGATCCCAAAGCGGACTCCACCCGTTTGATCCTGCATGCCAAAGCTCAAAACACCATTATGGAAATGGCCGCAGAAGTCGGTTCCGTGGAAGACCTGGAGCTGGAAGATGTGCTGCAAATTGGTTATGGCGACGTGCGCTGTGCCGAATCCGGTGGCCCGGAGCCAGGCGTTGGCTGTGCCGGTCGAGGCGTGATCACGGCTATCAATTTCCTTGAAGAAGAAGGTGCCTACGTGCCCGATCTCGACTTCGTTTTCTATGACGTGTTGGGGGACGTGGTGTGCGGTGGTTTTGCCATGCCTATCCGTGAAAACAAAGCGCAGGAGATCTACATCGTCTGCTCCGGTGAAATGATGGCGATGTATGCCGCCAACAATATCTCCAAAGGGATCGTGAAATACGCTAAATCCGGCAAAGTGCGGCTCGGCGGGTTGATTTGTAACTCACGTCAGACCGACCGCGAAGATGAGCTGATCATCGCGCTGGCGGAGAAACTCGGCACCCAGATGATCCACTTCGTTCCTCGCGACAATATCGTCCAGCGCGCCGAGATCCGCCGGATGACGGTGATTGAGTACGACCCCACCTGTAAACAGGCCAATGAGTATCGCACCCTGGCGAGCAAAATCGTCAACAACACCATGATGGTGGTCCCCACCCCCTGCACTATGGACGAGCTGGAAGAGTTGCTGATGGAGTTCGGCATTATGGATGCGGAAGACACCAGCATCATCGGCAAAACCGCAGCGGAAGAAAACGCCAACTAACAGGATGCGCCCATGAGCAATGCAACAGCCGATCGCAATCTGGAGATCATCCAGGAAGTGCTGGAGATCTACCCGGAGAAAACGCGCAAGGAACGCCGTAAACACATGATGGTGACCGACCCGGAGATGGAGAGTGTCGGAAAATGCATCATCTCTAACCGCAAATCACAACCGGGCGTGATGACGGTGCGTGGTTGTGCCTATGCCGGTTCCAAAGGGGTAGTGTTTGGGCCGATCAAAGATATGGCCCACATCTCGCACGGCCCGGTAGGTTGCGGTCAATATTCACGCGCCGGACGCCGCAACTACTTCACCGGCATCAGCGGTGTCGACAGTTTTGTCACCCTTAACTTCACCTCCGATTTTCAGGAACGTGACATCGTGTTTGGTGGGGATAAAAAACTCACCAAACTGATTGCGGAGATGGAGGAACTGTTTCCGTTGACCAAAGGGATCAGCATTCAGTCGGAGTGCCCGGTCGGGCTGATTGGCGACGATATCTCTGCCGTCGCCAAAGCCAGTAGCACCGCCATCAACAAACCGGTGGTGCCGGTGCGTTGCGAAGGCTTTCGTGGCGTATCTCAGTCGCTGGGGCACCATATCGCCAATGATGTGATCCGTGACTGGGTGCTGGACAACCGTGAAGGGCAACCTTTTGCAACCACACCCTATGATGTGGCGATCATCGGTGACTACAACATCGGCGGTGATGCCTGGGCCTCGCGTATCTTGCTGGAGGAGATGGGGTTGCGGGTGGTGGCGCAGTGGTCAGGCGACGGCACGCTGGTCGAAATGGAAAACACCCCGTTTGTGAAGCTCAACCTGGTGCACTGCTACCGTTCAATGAACTACATCTCGCGCCATATGGAGGAGAAGCACGGCATTCCGTGGATGGAATATAACTTCTTCGGGCCAACCAAAGTGGCGGAGTCGCTGCGTAAAATCGCCGATCAGTTTGATGACCACATTCGTGCCAATGCCGAGGCGGTGATTGCCCGCTACCAGGCGCAAAACGACGCCATCATCGCGAAATATCGCCCACGTCTGGAAGGCCGCAAAGTGCTGCTTTACATGGGTGGGCTGCGCCCACGCCATCTGATTGGTGCTTATGAAGATCTGGGCATGGAGATCATCGCCGCCGGTTACGAGTTCGGTCATAACGACGACTATGACCGGACTCTGCCGGAACTGAAGGAAGGCACATTGTTATTCGATGATGCCAGCAGTTATGAGCTGGAAGCCTTTGTCAAAGCGCTCAAGCCGGACCTGATCGGCTCGGGTATCAAAGAAAAATACATCTTCCAGAAGATGGGCGTGCCGTTCCGCCAGATGCACTCCTGGGACTACTCCGGCCCCTATCACGGCTACGACGGCTTCGCCATTTTTGCCCGTGATATGGATATGACGTTAAACAATCCCGCCTGGGGCCAGCTTACCGCGCCCTGGTTGAAGTCCGCCTGACATCTCTTATGCAATCCCGTCAGTTCACAGATTTGTGGCGCGGGAGGAGAAAAACATGAGCCAGACTGTTGATAAGATTCATAATTGTCATCCCTTATTTGAACAGGATGAGTACCAGAAACTGTTCAGTGGCAAACGATCTCAGGAAGAAGCCTGGGATCAGGCACGGGTGCAGGAGGTATTCCAGTGGACGACGACTGCCGAATATGAAGCCCTGAATTTCAAACGCGAAGCGCTGACCATTGATCCGGCCAAAGCCTGCCAACCATTGGGCGCGGTGCTCTGCTCGCTGGGGTTTGCCAACACCCTGCCCTACGTACACGGTTCTCAGGGATGCGTGGCCTATTTTCGCACCTATTTTAACCGTCATTTTAAGGAGCCGGTGGCCTGCGTGTCAGACTCAATGACCGAGGATGCGGCGGTATTCGGTGGCAATAACAATATGAATACCGGGCTGCAAAATGCCAGCACCCTGTATAAACCGGACATCATCGCCGTCTCCACCACCTGCATGGCAGAGGTGATTGGCGATGATTTACAGGCGTTTATCGCGAACGCCAAGAAAGAGGGTTTTGTCGATGCCAGCCTGCCGGTGCCGTTCGCACATACACCGAGTTTTATCGGCAGCCATATCACCGGCTGGGACAATATGTTTGAGGGGTTTGCCAAAACCTTCACGGCCGATCACCAGGCGCAACCCGGCAAAATTCCCCGCCTGAATATGGTGACTGGCTTCGAAACTTATCTGGGCAATTACCGTGTATTGAAGCGCATGATGGCGGAAATGGCGGTGCCCTGTAGCCTGCTGTCTGATCCCTCTGAGGTGCTGGATACGCCGGCAGATGGTCACTATCACATGTACGCCGGAGGCACCACGCAGCAGGAGATGCGTGAGGCTCCCGATGCCATCGACACCCTACTGCTGCAACCGTGGCAACTGGTAAAAAGCAAAAAAGTGGTACAGGAGATGTGGAATCAGCCTGCGACTGAGGTGCAGGTGCCAATGGGGTTGGCTGCGACCGACGACCTACTGATGACCATCAGCCAGCTCACCGGCAAACCCATCCCCGCTGCGCTGGCGCTGGAACGTGGCCGCCTGGTGGATATGATGCTGGATTCCCACTCCTGGCTGCACGGTAAAAAATTCGGGCTGTATGGCGACCCGGATTTCGTTATGGGCTTAACACGTTTTCTGCTGGAGCTGGGCTGTGAGCCAACGGTGGTGTTGTGTCACAACGGCAACAAGCGCTGGCAGAAAGCCATGAAAAAGATGCTGGAAGCGTCACCCTATGGCAAAGAAAGTGAAGTATTCATCAACTGCGACCTGTGGCATTTCCGCTCACTGATGTTTACGCGTCAGCCGGACTTTATGATCGGTAACTCCTACGCCAAATTCATCCAGCGCGACACCCTGGCGAAAGGCGAGCAATTTGAGGTGCCGCTCATTCGTCTTGGCTTCCCGTTGTTCGATCGCCACCACCTGCATCGCCAGACCACCTGGGGCTACGAAGGTGCCATGAGCATGCTCACCACGCTGGTGAACGCCGTGCTGGAGAAAGTGGACAAAGACACCATCAAACTCGGCAAAACCGATTACGGCTTTGACCTTATCCGTTAACCATCATGCGCCCCGCCGGAGCGGGGCCACAGGAGGACGTGATGCCAAGGGTGATTTTTCGACAACGTGGTGCCGACTTGTATTGTTATATCGCCAAGCAGGATCTGGAGGCCAAAGTGACGCAGGTTGAACATGATACGCCGGAACGCTGGGGCGGAGCGATTTTGCTGGAGGGGGGGCGTTGCTACTACGTCAGCGAGCAGCCGGGACGTCCGAACTTCCCGGTGAGCCTGCGCGCCAGCCGCGATGCACAAATGCAGGAGGGGAGATGATGTCTGATAACGATGTACTTTTCTGGCGTATGCTGGCGCTGTTTCAATGCCTGCCGGAGTTACAACCTGCGCAGATCATGGCCTGGCTGACCCACGATTTGGATGAAGCGCTGACCCCTGCCCGCCTCGCGGCTTTCACTCAGCGTCAGCTCGAAGCCAACTTTCCTGGTCAGGAGGTGATGATGTCACCGGGACGCTGGTCACGCATTCGATCCTGTCTGCGCGGGGAGTTGCCCTGGCATCTGCATATTGAAACCTTGCCGCAGCGGAAACCCCAGTTGCGCGTAGCCTTTTGTTCGCAGGACGGTCTGATGATCAATGGCCATTTTGGTCAGGGGCGGTTGTTCTTTATTTACGGTTTTGACGATGAGGGGTGCTGGCTGCACAGCTTGCGCCGTTATCCTTCTGCGCCGCAGGAGGATGAGCCAAATGAAGTTCGGGCGAAGTTACTGGATGACTGCCAGTTATTGTTTTGTGAAGCGATTGGCGGACCAGCAGCAGCCCGGTTGATCCGTCACAACATCCACCCGATGAAAGTGGCACCCGGACTGGCGATCTCGTCCCAGTGCGACAACATCAAAACGCTGCTTGCCGGACGATTACCGCCGTGGCTGGCGAAACGACTCGACCGTGCCAATCCGTTAGAAAGCCGCGTGTTCTGATCCGCCCTCTGCCTCACAAGGCACAGTGTGTCTTGTGGGGTCCCTGTCGTCATTGTCTGCTTTGTCGTAAAAACGACAACATTTTCTTCTTTAAAATCAATGCGCATTAGCTGGTCTGCGATTTGCAACAGGCAAGGTAACCCAATCTGTCAATGAGGTCACTATGAAGGGGAACGAGATACTGGCGCTGCTGGATGAGCCTGCCTGTGAGCATAACCACAAACAAAAGTCCGGTTGTAGCGCGCCAAAACCCGGCGCGACGGCGGGAGGTTGCGCCTTTGATGGCGCGCAAATCACGCTGCTACCGATTGCCGATGTGGCGCATCTGGTTCATGGCCCAATCGGTTGCACCGGCAGTTCCTGGGATAATCGCGGCAGTTTCAGTTCGGGGGCGCTGATTAACCGGCTGGGCCTGACCACCGATTTAAATGAACAGGATGTGATCATGGGTAATGGCGAGCGCCGCTTATTTCACGCGGTGCGGCATATCGTCAATCGTTACCATCCGGCGGCGGTATTTATCTATAACACCTGTGTCCCGGCGATGGAGGGTGACGATATCGAGGCGGTGTGCCGGGCGGCGGCAACCGCCACCGGCGTGCCGGTGATCGCCATTGATGTTGCCGGTTTTTATGGCAGCAAAAACCTCGGTAATCGGCTGGCCGGGGAGATGATGGTCAAACAGGTGATTGGTGGGCGTGAACCGGCCCCGTGGCCCGAAGATTCCCCTTTTCTGCCGGAACATCGTCACGATATTGGTTTGATCGGTGAATACAATATCGCCGGGGAGTTCTGGCATATCCAGCCGTTGCTGGATGAACTGGGCATTCGCGTGCTGGGTACCCTGTCCGGTGATGGACGTTTCGCCGAGATCCAGACGTTGCATCGTGCGCAGGTCAATATGCTGGTGTGCTCCCGCGCGTTAATCAACGTGGCGCGCGCCCTCGAACAACGCTATGGCATCCCGTGGTTTGAAGGCAGTTTCTACGGTGTGCGTGCCACTTCGGAATCCCTGCGGCAGTTGGCCGCGTTAACCGAAGATCACGACCTGATGCGGCGTACCGACGCCGTGATTGAGCGTGAAGAACAGGCGGCTAATCAGGCTCTGGCCCCCTTCCGAGAGCGCCTGCGTGGGCGCAAAGCGCTGCTTTATACCGGTGGCGTGAAATCCTGGTCGGTGGTGTCGGCGTTACAGGATCTGGGTATGACCGTGGTTGCCACCGGTACGCGAAAATCCACCGAAGAGGATAAACAACGTATCCGCGAGCTGATGGGCGACGATGCTTTGATGCTGGATGAAGGTAACGCCCGCACCTTGCTCGATGTGGTGTATCGCTACCAGGCAGACATGATGATCGCCGGTGGGCGCAACATGTATACCGCCTATAAAGCACGGCTGCCGTTCCTCGATATCAATCAGGAACGTGAGCATGCCTATGCGGGATATCGGGGCATTGTCACCCTGGCCGAGCAACTGTGCCAGACGCTGGAAAGCCCGATATGGACCCAAACCCATGCGCGCGCACCGTGGCATTAATCACAGGAGCAGGTTATGGCAGAGATTATTCGTTCGAAAAAACCGTTAGCCGTCAGCCCGATCAAAAGTGGACAGCCGCTGGGGGCCATCCTTGCCAGCATGGGGTTTGAACACTGTATCCCGCTGGTACATGGTGCGCAGGGGTGCAGCGCCTTTGCTAAGGTGTTTTTTATCCAACATTTTCACGACCCGATCCCACTGCAATCCACCGCGATGGACCCGACGTCGACCATTATGGGGGCCGACGACAATATCATGACGGCGCTCAACACGCTGTGTCAGCGCAATAACCCGAAAGCTATCGTGCTACTCAGCACCGGGTTGTCGGAGGCGCAGGGTAGCGATATTTCCCGCGTGGTACGTCAGTTTCGCGAGGCCTCTCCACGCCATAAAGGGGTGGCGCTATTAACCGTCAACACCCCCGACTTTTATGGCTCGCTGGAGAATGGTTTCAGTGCCGTGGTGGAAAGCATGATTGAGCAATGGATACCGGAAACCCCGCTGCCTGCGGGAAGGAACCGACGCGTCAACCTGCTGTTGAGCCATCTGATCACCCCCGGCGATGCGGAGTTAGTGCGCAGCTATGTCGAGGCGTTTGGCTTGCAGCCCGTGATGGTGCCGGATCTGTCGTTATCGCTCGATGGACATCTGGCGAGCGGCGACTTTTCTCCGGTGACACAGGGGGGCTCGTCCCTGTCGCAGATAGAACAGATGGGACAGAGCTTGTGCACCTTCGCCATCGGTGTCTCACTGTCGCATGCTGCTGCGCTGCTGGGCAGACGCAGTCGTGGTGAGGTGATCGCCTTGCCGCATCTGATGACGCTGGATTTCTGCGATCAATTTATCAATCAACTGAAGTTGATCTCCGGTCGCAACGTACCAGGCTGGATTGAACGGCAGCGCGGGCAGCTTCAGGATGCGATGATCGACTGTCATATGTGGTTGCAGGGGGTGCCGATAGCGATGGCAGCAGAAGGCGATTTGCTGGCGGCTTGGTGTGATTTTGCTGCCAGCCAGGGCATGGTACCCGGTCCGATTATTGCCCCGGTCAGCCAGAAAGGATTATCCCGTTTGCCGGTAGAAAAGGTGGTGATCGGTGACCTGGAGGATATGCAGGATCTGCTGCGTCTCACCCCGGCCAACCTGTTGGTGGCGAACTCGCATGCGGTCGATCTGGCACAGCACGCAGGTTTATCCCTGATTCGCGCCGGTTTTCCCATTTATGACCGGCTGGGCGAGTTTCGTCGGGTGCGGCAGGGTTATATGGGAATGCGCGACAGCCTATTTGAGCTGGCGAATGTGATGAGCCAGCACCACCATTCCCTTACGCCCTGGCACTCACCCTTACGTCAGCAATTTGCTCCGGGAGCACAGCATGTACCACATTAACCGGCAGTTCAGTACGGTCTGCGCTGAGGAGTGGCCGATGAAAGTGGCCTTCGCCAGTTCGGATTGTCTTCATGTTGACCAGCATTTTGGCGCGACCCCACGTCTGGTGGTGTATGGCGTAAAGGAACATGAAGTCATGCTGTTACGGGTGGCCGACTTTTCGGTATTTTCAGGTCATCTGGAGGAGAAAATCAGCTGCCGCATCAACGCGCTGGAAGATTGTGTCACCCTGTATTGTGTGGCAATCGGCGAAAGGGTGTTTCGCCAACTGCTACAAATTGGCGTGCGCGCCGTGCGTGTGCCGGCGACCACCACCATTGGGGAATTGCTCCAGGAAATACATCACTACTGGTACGACAAAGAGCAGCGCAAAAAGATGCGTGATCCCGAACGCTTCGCCCGACTGCTGGAGGAAAAGGAATGGGATGATAAAAACCTCCGCTAGTCGTTTCTCTGACACAACTGTGACAAACCCCACATTTAACCGCGACACTGATCGCGGTTTTTTTGCCACTTAATCATCTATCAAACTGAATATTAACGACTTTAATTTCTGGTACTGCTTTTGCTTGCTAGTGATATCCCGCTATTTATTACGCGGGGAAATGCGCCAAAGCGCTTTCCGTCATAGTCCTGGGAGCTGAAAGCATGTGGAATTATTCTGAGAAGGTGAAAGACCATTTCTTCAATCCCCGCAATGCCCGAGTGGTGGATGAAGCTAACGCGATTGGCGACGTGGGATCCCTGAGCTGTGGCGATGCCCTGCGACTGATGCTACGGGTTGACCCGGAAAATGAAACCATCCTGGAAGCCGGATTTCAGACCTTTGGTTGCGGCAGCGCCATTGCCTCTTCGTCGGCCCTGACCGAGCTGATTATTGGCCGCACCCTTGCTGAAGCGGAGCTGGTCACCAATCAACAAATCGCTGACTACCTCGATGGCCTGCCGCCGCAAAAAATGCATTGTTCGGTGATGGGCCAGGAAGCCCTCCATGCGGCGATTGCCAATTATCGCGGCCTGACACTCGACGATGACCACGAGGAAGGCGCGCTGATTTGCAAATGCTTCGGCGTTGATGAGGGACACATTCGCCGTGCCGTGCTCAGTAACGGCCTGACCACGCTTGAGGAGGTGATTAACTACACCAAAGCGGGCGGCGGCTGTACTTCCTGCCATGAAAAAATCGAGCTGGCGCTCGCCACTATCCTCGCCAGCGCTCCCGAAGCCACCGCCCCGCTTAGCCCCGCTAAAGATCCGCACTGGCAGGAGGTGATGGAAACCATTACCGAGTTGCGTCCCCATATTCAGGCCGATGGCGGTGATATGTCACTGGTCAATGTTGCCAATCACACCGTCACCGTCAGCCTGACCGGCAGTTGCAGCGGCTGCATGATGACCGATATGACCCTCGCCTGGTTGCAGCAAAAGCTGATGGAACGCACCGGTTGTTATATGGAAGTGGTCGCGGCTTAGACCGTCGTTAACGATAGGGGAATACGCATATGAAACAGGTTTATCTGGATAACAACGCCACCACCCGTATTGATCCGATGGTGCTTGAAGCGATGATGCCGTTCTTAACTGACTATTACGGTAATCCCTCCTCGATCCACGACTTCGGCACGCCGTCGCGGGCTGCATTAGAACGCGCACATCAACAGGTGGCGGCGCTGCTGGGGGCGGAACACAGCAGTGAAATTATCTTTACCTCCTGCGCCACCGAAGCCACCTCCACCGCGATCCATAGCGCAGTCGAAGCACAGCCGGAGAGACGGGAAATCATTACCACCGCGGTAGAACATCCGGCCACGCTGGAGGTGTGTGAATATCTCGAACGTCAGGGTTACCTGATTCATCGGCTGGCGGTCGACAGCGAGGGTGCCATCGATATGGCGCAGTACCGACAAGCGTTGAGTCAGCGGGTGGCGCTGGTGAGTGTCATGTGGGCCAATAACGAAACCGGGGTGATGTTTCCGGTGGAGGAGATGGCAACGCTGGCACATGAGTCTGGCGCCTTGTTTCACTGCGATGCGGTACAGGTGGTGGGAAAGATCCCTCTCAATGTCCGGCAAACGAACATCGATATGCTCTCCTGCTCTGCCCACAAACTGCACGGCCCGAAAGGGGTAGGCTGCCTTTATTTGCGGCGCGGCACGCGCTTCCGACCGTTGCTGCGCGGCGGTCACCAGGAACGGGGACGCCGTGCTGGTACGGAAAACATTGCCGGCATCGTGGGTATGGGTATGGCGTGCGAGCTGGCGCAGGTGCATCTGCCAGGGATGAGCACCCTCGCCCGGCTACGGGATCTCCTTCAGGAAAGCGTGGTCGCGCACGTTCCCTCCGTCAGGGTGATGGGTGGCAAGTCGCCACGCGTGCCTGGCACCGTCAATCTGGCGTTTGAATATATCGAAGGGGAAGCCATTTTGTTGCTGCTGAATCAGGCCGGGATTGCGGCTTCCAGCGGTAGCGCCTGCACCTCGGGATCGCTGGAACCCTCGCATGTGATGCGGGCAATGAATATTCCCTACACGGCTGCGCACGGCAGCATTCGTTTCTCGTTATCTCGTTACACGCGGGAAAAAGAGATTGAGTACGTCATCCAGACACTGCCCGCGATTATCGCCCGCCTGCGCTTGCTGTCGCCTTACTGGCAGGACGGTAAACCCGCCCCGGAACAAGCCGCCTTTATGCCCACTTACGGTTAAGGAGTGACAGCGATGTCTACGGTGTTGATCAATGATACCACCCTGCGGGACGGTGAGCAGAGTCCCGGCGTTGCGTTTCGCGCCAGTGAAAAAATTGCTATCGCAGAAGCGTTATTTGATGCCGGTATCACGGCAATGGAAGTGGGCACCCCGGCTATGGGCGAGGAGGAACGCACTCGTATCCAACTGGTACGCCGCCATCTGCCCGCTGCCATCTTGATGACCTGGTGTCGGATGAGCGGTGACGAGATTCGTCAGAGCGCAGAGCTGGGGATGGACTGGGTCGATATCTCCCTGCCCACCTCCGAGAAGCTGCGGCAGTACAAATTACGCGAGGCACTGCCGGTGCTGCTGGAGCGGCTTGCCAACCTCATTGTGTTGTCGCGCTCGCTGGGGATGAAGGTTTGTGTGGGATGTGAAGATGCCTCCCGCTCCAGTGACAACGATCTGCGCTTGGTGGCGGAGGCGGCGCGGGAAGCCGGCGCACAACGGTTACGCTTTGCCGATACCCTTGGTGTACTTGATCCCTTCACCACCGCAGCCCGTATTTCCGCGTTGCGTAGCGTCTGGCCGTCAGAAATTGAAATGCATGCGCACGATGATTTGGGTCTGGCAACGGCCAATACGCTAGCCGCCGTTCAGGCTGGCGCAACCAGTGTGAACACCACGGTGCTGGGATTGGGTGAACGCGCGGGTAATGCTGCGCTGGAGACCGTTGCGCTCGGTCTCAGCCGTTGCCTGGGGCAGGACTGCGGCGTCGATTTTCGTTTGCTTCCTGCGCTGTGCCAGCAGGTCGCTACCGCCGCGCAACGTACCATTGACGTGCAGCGCCCGTTGGTGGGCGATCAGGTGTTCACCCATGAATCCGGCGTGCATGTCGCCGCCCTGCTGCGCGATCGCGAGAGTTATCAGGCCATCGATCCGGCGCTGGTGGGGCGGGAATATCGGCTGGTGCTGGGTAAACACTCCGGGCGGCAGGCGGTAGATGGGGTATTCAGCAAAATGGGATATACCCTCGACACGCTACAGATTGATCTGTTGCTGGCGGCGATCCGTCGCTTTGCCGAAAGCTGGAAACGCATCCCGCAGGATTACGAGTTGATCGCCCTTTATGACCAGTTGTGTGGTGAATCTGCATCAACGCTAAGGATCTAATATGCAATGGTTTTATCAGATTCCCGGCGTTGATGCGCTGGACACGGCGGAATCCTTTTTTGTGTTTTTTGCTGTCGATTACGATGCCACGCTGTTGAAGCCTTGTTGCCTGCCGGTGTTGCGCGAATTTCACCGCAAGATACGTGACAACGTGCCGTTGCAAAATCATCTCGAGGCTGAACCGCGTGCGCCCTGGCTGTTGGCCCGGCGCTTATTGGCTGAGAGTTATCAGCACTACACGCAAGGGAGTCAGGCATGAGAACAAAATTCGCCTTAGGCGATGAAGTCAGGGTAATCCGCGCCATCCGTAATGACGGCACCATGTACGGTTATGCGACGGGTGAGTTACTGGTTCGTCGCGGTAGTACCGGCTTTGTGCGTTCATGCGGGACTTTTTTGCTGGACCAGATTATTTATCAGGTCCACTTTCTCACCAGTGACATGATTGTCGGTTGTCGCGAGCAAGAGATTATCAGCGCAGCGGCGGCCTGGCATGCCGGGCATTTTCAGTATGGCGACAGCGTTATTTGTCGTCATACCCTGACGGTGGAGGGGAAAGTTGCGGTGCGTTCGGGGGCGCGTGGCCGCATTGAACGCACCGACCAGGGGGAGAATGGCGAAATCTATACCGTTATGTTTGGTGAACGCTGGTTCCAGGTCCCTGCCAGCGCCATCAAATTGCTGGAGGAATAACCGCCATGCCCGAACTGTGGGAACGTTTTTCCCGGCAACAACTGGCACAATCTCGCTGGCAGTGCTCACCGGAAGCGCTATCCGTCAGCCAACAGGCGGAGTTTCACCGGCTCTGGCAACGCCAGCGAAAGATGGAGTGTGCGCTGGCCGGAGCGGCGGGTAATGATCCTATCCCGGAAAAGCATCTTATCAGCGTGACAACGTCACTCAGTCCCCTGTTGGCTGAACAGGTTTTTTCTGACGCTGAACGGACGTCAATCATCCAGCATCATGCGCGCATGGAAATTCAACTGGCGCGCGTGGCAGAACAGGCACCTGCACCCGATGAGTTGCAGGTGCTGGCCTGGTACCGACAACACCAGGACAAATTTATGCGCCCGGAGCAGCGTTTGTGCTGGCACCTGCTACTGACAACGGATAATGATCGCCCGGCCATGTATCACCAGATCCAGCAACTACGCCAGCAAATCATCACCTCCCGGCAGCACTTTAATTCACTGGCGCAACGCTGGTCTCATTGCCCCAGCGCGCTGGAGGGCGGCCGTATGGGCTGGATCAGCCGGGGTTTGCTGTTTCCTGAACTGGAAAGCGTCTTGTTTGCGATGAAACCGAATGGCGTGAGCCATCCGATTGAAACTCAACTCGGCTGGCATTTGCTATGGTGCGAAATGATTCGTCCACCTGCCCCTATGGAACAGAACGCTGCGCTGACGCAAGTGCGAACGATATTAACTCGTCAAAACCAGCAGCAATGGCTGCGACAATGGCTAAAGCTGCCAGGGTGTAATGGCGGATAAAACTGACAGATTCCGTAGCGGCGCGATGTATCGCGTGGGGTTAACAACACAGAAAACAGCGCGATAAATCGCGCCGCTTGTATCTTGAAGTTGTAACTGGTTAGCTACCCGTTACACGAAACGGAGGCAGCTTGTCGCGCCGCTTAAGACCCGATCTTGTGCCGTAGCTTAAAGCCCTCCGTTTCTCCTTTCACGCCAGCATCTACTCTGAACGGTAACCAGAAGCTCTGACTTCGTATGTACAAGGCAAGATGGCGTGATGGTTCATGTGAAAGGGAGCTGTCTTATGATTTATCTCGGTATTGATGTCAGTAAAAACAAACTCGACCTCTGCCTGTTGCCCGGCAACGGGAAAAAGAAAACCAAAACCCTCAAAAATCATCCCGACGCCGGCCGGGAGATAAATGACTGGTTAATCAGGCAAAAATGCCATCCTGAACAGGTGATGGTGGTGCTCGAAGCGACCGGCATTTATCACGAAAACGTCGCCTTCAGTCTTCATGAAAATACCCCCGTCACGGTCTGCATCAGCAATCCTCAGCGGGTCAGGGAGTTCGCCCGTGGAATGGCTATCCTGACTAAAAACGACTCCGTTGATGCTTACATCCTGGCCCGTTATGGCGAGCTGAAACAGCCTGATGCCTGGGTGCCACCCTCCCCGGAGGTCCGTAAACTTCGGGAGCTGGTGCGTCTGCGGGACTCACTTCAGGCTGATGTCCAGCGGGCGGAGAACCGACTGGAAAAAGCCCATTCAACCCGCACAGCGCCTGAAATCATTGACTCGCTGGAGAGAACCCTGAAAGCCCACAGGGACGAGCTGAAGCGTATTGAAGCGCTCATCTCAGACCACACAGATAATCATCCGGGTCTGAAGGAAGACCGTGAGCTGCTGGAATCGATAAAAGGAATAGGCAGCGTGGTGGGCACGACAATGCTGTCGGTGCTGCGCTCGTGTCCGTTCCGGAGTGCTTCACAGGTCGCTGCGTGGCTGGGTGTGGTACCGGTGGAAAAAACGTCCGGGAGCTCAGTCAGGGGGCGTGCGCGGATGTCAAAAACAGGCCCGGCAGACGTAAGGGCGAAACTGTATATGGCGGCGATCGTAGCGATCAGGTGGAATGCCCCAGCGAAGGCGCTGTACCAGAGGCTAATCGCGAAGGGCAAAGCCAGCAAGGCCGCGCTTGGAGCGGTGATGCGCAAGCTGGTTCATCAGTGCTTCGGGGTGCTGAAAACGCGGATGAAGTGGGATGAAAATTACGCAGCTACCGCTTGACGTTCAAGACGGTAGCTACGCGTTATTGCAAACCAGCTTACTCTACAATTGCTGGCCTGAGACTCTCCAGCCAGGCATCCAGTCGCTCCTCGGTAAGGTCATACTGATTATCCTGGTCCAGAACCAGTCCAACGAAAGCGCCTTCTTCCAGTGACGCTGAGCGGGTGAATTCATATCCCTGATTTGGCCATTGCCCGATAAGCTGTGCGCCGCAGTTTTTCAGTGCGTCGTACAACGGGCGCATCCCGCTGACAAAGTTATCAGGGTAACCTTTCTGATCGCCCAACCCGAATAAGGCAACGGTTTTACCCGCCAGACTGGCCCCGTTAAGCTCGGCCACAAACTCCCCCCACGAGGCATTTTCACAGCCCGCATTGAGGCCAGGTAATTGACCATCGCCGAGGGTGGGTGTGCCCAGTACCAAAACCGGATAGGAAAGAAAAGTCTCCAGAGAGATGCGATTGATATTGACCGGGGCATCTGCCACCTCCCCCAACTTTTTGTGGATCATCTTAGCGATCTTGCGGGTTTTGCCCGTATCAGTGCCGAAAAAAATACCAACGTTCGCCATGCCGCCCTCCTGTGGAATAAAAGAATCACTCCTCATTGCTGTTGCGAATGCTGTGCCAGGTATCTGGCTGCACAGTTTTGCACCAGGGCGCACCAGAAGTGACGCACTCTCAGCGCGATTTCAGTGAATTCAGGAACCTTACTGAGCGATTTTGCGCGAGATGTACGGGTAAAACCGATCTGGATCAAGGTTAAGGCGAGTCACTGCCGCATAAGGCTTACTGTTTGCATGGTTATATGGCAGGCAACCACCGCGGCGGCCAATGTCGACAGGTGGGACAAATTGTCATAACTGCGACACAAATGAACCTGAGTTCCGGAGGATGTGATGACTGAGAATATGATGATGGATGCCGCTGAACCGCAAGCCATTGCACGAGGGCTTTCTCAGCAACATCCCGGCCTGTTTATGACCATTGTTGAAGAGGCACCCGTTGCCATCTCTTTAACTGATGCTGAAGCCCGAATTATTTACGCCAACCCGGCATTCTGCCGCCAGACGGGTTATCCGCTGGAAGAATTATTGCAACAGAACCCGCGCCTGCTTGCCAGTAAGCAAACACCGCGCATGATTTATGAGGATATGTGGCGCACCTTGCGCCTGCGTCAGCCCTGGCGCGGACAACTCATCAACCGCCGTCGTGATGGCAGTTTGTTTCTGGTCGAGATCGATATCACTCCGGTTATGAATGTCGGAGGCGAGCTGGAACACTATCTGGCAATGCAACGTGATATCAGTACAGGTTACGCGCTGGAACAACGCCTGCGTAATCAAATGACGCTGACCGAAGCAGTGCTGAATAATATCCCGGCTGCCGTTGTCGTGGTGGATGAGCAGGACCAGGTCATCATGGATAACCTGACCTACAAAACCTTATGCGCTGATTGTGGTGGCAAAGAGTTACTGACTGAGCTGGATTTTTCTTCACGGAAAAAAGCGTTCGCCGAGGGTGAAGTCATTCCCGTGATGCTGTGTGGTGCGGAGCGCTGGCTGAGGGTGACATGCTGGACACTGCCCGGCGTCAGTGAGGAAGTTAGCCGTTATTTTATTGATAACAGTCTCTCCCGCACCCTGGTGGTGATTACCGATTATACCCAGCAGCAGCAACAGCAAGAACAGGGACGACTGGATCGACTGAAACAACACATGACCACCGGCAAATTGCTGGCGGCAATTCGGGATTCACTCGATGCGGCACTGATCCAGCTAAACTGCCCGATTAATATGCTGGCAGCCGCCCGACGCCTGAATGGCGACAACAGCAACGTTGCGCTTAATTCTGCCTGGCATGAAGGTGAAGAAGCTATGGCTCGCCTGCAACGCTGCCGCCCCTCCCTGAATCTTGAACAATCTACCCTGTGGCCCCTGACCGATTTTTTGGCCGATCTGCGCGCACTCTACCACACCCGTTATCAGCAGGGAGATCGCTTACAGGTGACGCAAGACTCCCCCGAACTGGTGTGTTTTGGTCAACGAACTCAGGTACTGGCCTGCCTGAGTTTATGGCTGGATCGGACTCTGGATCTCGCCGCTGAAATCCCCCATTTTGCGCTGGAAACCCAGCTTTATGCCCATGAAGAAAATGGCTGGCTGGCCTTCTACTTATGCGACAACCTCCCGTTAAAGTATGTCCACTACACCCACACCGCAACTGCTTTAAATGCCCCAGGAAAAGGGATGGAACTACGGCTGATCCAGACCCTGGTTGCACATCATCGGGGGGCCATTGAACTCACGTCGCCGCCCGAAGGCGGGTCCTGTCTCACCCTGCGATTTCCGTTATTTGCCTCACTGACCGGAGGTGCCAAATGACTCAGCAATCGGAATCCGACAACCGGGTCTGGCGCTTTGACCTGTCTCAGCAATTTACCGCGATGCAACGTCTTAGCGTGGTGCTGAGTCGTTCAACCGATCGGCATCGGACACTCCAGGAGGTGTTGTCCGTACTGCAAAACGATGCCTTTATGCAGCATGGCATGATTTGCCTGCACGACAGTCAGCAGGGGCAACTGAATATCGAAGCACTGCCAGAAGCCGATTTGCAGCAACTGAATGATGGCCTGAAAATCCGTTATCGTGCCGGAGAAGGGCTGGTGGGCACGGTGCTGTCTCAGGGACAATCGCTGGTTTTGCCACGCCTGGCAGATGACCCGCGTTTCCTTGATCGACTGGGGTTGTACGACTACAACCTGCCGTTTATTGCGGTGCCTTTAATGGGGCCAGATGCGAGGCCGATGGGGGTTTTGGCTGCACAGCCGATGGCGCAGGCTGAATCACGCCTTCCTTCCTGCACCCGCTTTCTTGAAACCGTTGCCAATCTGGTGGCACAGACGGTACGCCTGATGTCATCACCGGCGCCGACCGTTGCGCGCCCGGCGGTGATGCCGCCAGTCAAGGGGCATAACTGCGTTCCCGCCCATAACTTTGGCTTCGAAAATATGGTGGGAAAAAGCCCCGCGATGCAGCAGACACTGGAGATTATCCGCCAGGTGTCGCGCTGGGATACCACCGTGCTGGTGCGTGGCGAAAGTGGGACGGGTAAAGAGTTGATTGCCAATGCCATTCATCACAATTCTCCGCGCTCCACTTTTCCGTTTGTGAAGTTTAACTGTGCGGCATTACCCGATACCTTGCTGGAGAGCGAGCTGTTTGGTCATGAAAAAGGGGCGTTTACCGGCGCGGTGCGGCAGCGGAAAGGACGATTCGAACTGGCTGATGGCGGCACGCTTTTTCTCGATGAGATTGGCGAGAGCAGCGCGTCTTTTCAGGCCAAACTACTTCGGATCTTGCAGGAAGGCGAAATGGAACGGGTCGGGGGGGATGAAACCCTGCGGGTCAACGTGCGAATTATTGCTGCGACCAACCGTAATCTGGAGGAAGAGGTCCGCAACGGGAATTTTCGTGAAGATCTTTATTACCGCCTGAATGTAATGCCGGTTGCGCTCCCGCCGCTACGCGAACGTCAGGACGATATCCCTGAGTTGGCACATTTTCTGGTGCGCAAAATCGGGCAAAACCAGCACCGCACCCTGCGGATCAGCGAAGGCGCAATCCGTCTGCTGCTGAGTTACAACTGGCCGGGCAATGTACGTGAGCTGGAAAACTGCCTGGAGCGTTCGGCGGTGATGTCGGATAGCGGGTTAATTGATCGTGAAGTCATTCTGTTTAACCATCGGGAAACGGTGCCAAAACCACTGCCGGTCAGCGCACCGCGAGAAGACAGCTGGCTGGATCAGAATCTCGATGAGCGCCAGCGGTTAATCGCTGCGCTGGAAAAAGCCGGATGGGTGCAGGCCAAAGCGGCCCGGTTACTGGGAATGACGCCGCGCCAGGTAGCCTACCGTATTCAGACCATGGATATCACCATGCCGCGTCTCTGACGCGAATTGTGATGATCAGCACATTGTCAGCTACAGGTGGTGATTATGACAAAACCCAGCGCGAAAAATAGAATGAAAATTGTTTTATTTCAGTTGGTTATAAAATTGGCAAACGGTACATAACTTGCAGCAGGAAGTTCAGTCGATCTTATCAAGGTAACGTTATGACTTCCTGCTCCTCTTCTGCCTGTCAGGCACCCACTCGCGAAATGCTGGATGATTTGGTCGCGGGGAAAGTGGCGTCACACCCCTGCTACTCACGCAGTGGGCACCACCGGTTTGCCCGTATGCACTTGCCGGTGGCACCCGCCTGTAACCTGCAATGCAACTACTGCAATCGCAAGTTTGATTGCAGTAACGAGTCACGGCCCGGTGTCTCCTCGACCTTGCTGACGCCGGAACAAGCTGTTGCCAAAGTCCGTCAGGTCGCGACGGCGATCCCACAATTATCAGTGGTGGGCATCGCCGGTCCGGGTGATCCGCTGGCAAATATGCATCGTACCTTTAACACCCTCGAACGCGTGCGGGAGGCGTTTCCTGACCTGAAATTATGCCTCTCCACCAATGGTTTGATGCTGCCTGATGCGGTGGATCGTCTGGTGGCGCTTGGCGTTGACCATGTCACCGTCACCATTAACACCCTTGATCCCGACATCGCCGCGCAAATTTATGCCTGGCTGTGGCTGGAGGGGGAGCGTTACAGCGGGCGTGAAGCGGGTGAGATTCTGGTTGCCCGTCAACTGGAAGGCGTACGTCGGCTCACCGCGAAGGGCGTATTAGTGAAAATTAACTCGGTGTTGATTCCGGGAATTAACGATCAGGCGTTACCCGATGTCAGTCAGTTGCTGCAAGCCAGCGGTGCGTTTATCCATAACATCATGCCGCTGATTGCCCGACCTGAACATGGCACGGTGTTTGGCCTGAACGGACAAGCGGAACCTGATGCCGCCATGATCGCGGCAGTCAGGCAGCGCTGTGGTGAGATCATGCCGCAGATGACCCACTGTCATCAGTGCCGCGCGGATGCGATTGGTATGCTGGGGGAAGATCGTAGCCAACAGTTTGACCGGATACCGGAACCTGAGCCGTCACCACAACCCTGGTTGCCGGTACTGTTCCAGCGTGCCAGGCTGCACGCCAGTATTGCGACCCAGGGGGAATCGGATGATGAAGACGCTTGCCTGGTGGCCGTGGCATCGCAACGTGGGGATGTGATTGACAGCCATTTTGGTCATGCCGACCGTTTTTATATTTACAGTCTCTCTGCCGCAGGTGTGGTGCTGGTGAATCAGCGTTTCACACCTAAATATTGTCACGGTAACGACAATTGCGACACCGAACAGGACAATGAAGAGCGGATGACGGCGATTTTTGATCTACTCGCCGATGTACAAGCGGTGTTCTGCGTACGTATGGGTTATACGCCCTGGCAAAAACTGGAAGCACTCGGTATTCAGCCTTGTGTCGACGATGCCTGGCAGCCTGTAACGGCAGCATTGACTCGCTGGTGGCAAGATTATCGAACCCGAATAGCCTCCTCAGACAGACGAAATAAGGGGGTTGCATGACGCCTCAGCATCGCTGGCTACACCGGTTAATGTCTCTCTATGCTCAGGGCTGCGGCAGCTATGCCCTGATGATGGGGCTTTCACCGCAGCAATGGACACGGTTGCCCTATCCTGCCCGGCAACGGCCCGTTTCAGAGGATGCGCTGAGGCGTCATCAACTGATGAGTGAACTGATGGCGACACGCCGGGATGAGCAGCAACAACTGGCGTTATGGCTGGCAGAGTACATGCATCCTGACGCTGATCCGATGCATTGCATTGTTGCCAGCGTTGCGCTGGCGTTTAACCATCTCTGGGAAGACCTCGGCCTGAGTTCCCGCGCGGAATTACGCCAACTGATGAGTGACTGCTTTCCTGAGTTGGTGGTGATGAATGATAAAAATATGCGCTGGAAAAAGTTTTTCTATCGCCAGCGCTGTCTACATGCCGAAGGTGAATTGATCTGTCGTTCACCGAGTTGTGATGCGTGTTGTGAACGGGGCGTTTGTTTTGATATGGCATGACTTTTGGCGGCACTATCCAATATTTTTGCCGGCATGATTACGTCTCTGTCTTACATTGCTGAATTATCGTCAGCCAACAGCATGTTTTATCTTTTCGTTACGGCATGAATGACAGTCATGCCCAATGCGTTGCTTCGTTTAGTGATGGTAATAACGTTGCCGCCATACACATTACCTGCCGGATAACACACTTTGATTTTTTCTTCCAAATCAGGATCGTACAGGCGAGCACCTGAACAGCTATGGCGTCCAGCGGAATCATATTCATAAGGGGCGGAGTAAGTGCTGACCTGTCCTGGTAGTAACCACGTCAGTGTGGTGAGCAGCAAATAACTGAACATGCAAAGGAGAAGAACCACACCGGAATACAATTTAATATAATCCTTGGCGGTATGTGGTTTGGCACCTTTTCCCCATTTAATTAGCGCAAAGAGCAATGGCACAGCGAATAATAAACTGGCTAACAGCATGTTCCTGATAGTCAATGGTCTCAGGAACGTCTCCCGATCAACCTCATTTTGCCAGGTGAAAAAGCCAAAGATGCATCCCAACACCATGAGTGTGATGGAAAATAATTTAGGATATGAGGATGTCATCATTTTTTGCTACCTTCCGTGGTCATATTCGTCGCTTTACCATACAAATCGTGCTATCAGGCAGGAGGATTTATCGAGCGGGTCCAGAGAACATCGGTTCGCCACCCCTCCATGAATCCCATTTTTTCCCATGTCACGCAATCAGGACGTTGTGCCATGAGGTTGTCCAGCTGTTCTTTCAGCCCATCACTCCACGATACCTGGTCGGAGAGATATTTGAGTACGGCCAGACGGCAGTAGAGGGTGTTCTTACGTGAAAAGTGGTGCTCATATCCCTTCATATGCATCGGCGCGAAAACCTGAAAATGGCGGTTCCATATACGGTTATGATGAGCACAGAGGTTACGCAGGTGTGACAATGTATGAAACCACGAGCCCAAAACTTCATTGCTGTTCAGACTGAACATGCGCGCGATTTCACGTTGATCTCTGACGGATAATCCCGCATAAGCACTGGACCAGCTGCCAAACGTCATAACCTCCGTTACCATCCAGGAGGGGGGGTACACAGGTGTCGAGTAAGTATCACTGTAGTGCTGAATGAAGACTTCTTTGGCGCTGGAAATCTGCTTAAAAAACGCATCATAATCAAATTCTGGTCTCAGGATGGCAAGATTCATGAACCAGTGTGGTCCGTATCTACCAGACATATGTTCTGACAGGCAGGTACGCAAAGCCACTTCAACCTTCTGGATTTGTTCAAGAATAATCAGCCGTAGACGGCGATCGAATTCATAGAGGCTGATCACCTGCTCAATCGTGGTGTCAGGCAAGAAGTGTTTCGGTTCAACCGGTTGCGGCACACGTTCGTCCGTCATTCGGTAGTAGGGATAGAAATAACCGCGCAGGCGGTAGTAACCAATAAACCGGAGCGCATTCTCAGCAACCGCGTGATCCTGGATAATTAACCCACGCTCCCTGAGCTTGCTGATTAGCTCGTCTGGGCTGTTTGTCGGTTTCGTATAAGGTACTTTACTATGTTCAGCTTTCCTTGCCAAAAATCCTCCCTTTACCCACAAATATACAGACAAAAAAAAACCCGCCAGTTTGCGCATGATTTCTAATAGAAACCCTAGGCGAGGCAGGTGTTGTTAAGGATAACTTACCAGTACTTGATGATTGCGTCAATCACTGGTCGGCTCATCACGCCATACCAATGGTACTCCAACAAACGTGTGGGTACAGCATCGGCATGTCACGGGAATATCCTCTGCTGTGATGTGCGGATTAACCTGTTGAAGGATTCTGTTCTCGTCTACATAGAGACCCGGAAAAAAGGCGAAATCCCCACACCGGACATAGTCCCCCTGTTGATGCTCATGCAACGCCACCATCCAGAAAATGGGATCGGGCCTGTCGAGTCGGCTGTTGGCTTCACTGAAAACATCATCCCACTGTTGACCCACTTTACTCATCAGAAAGTTAAACAATGGCGTGTAGTCCAGGCCACGTTGCTGTTTACCGCGCATAGATTCGCGTTGGGGTAACAGATCATCTGCAAGCTTTTTCCTGTGTCTGCCATGACGGTATTCCGCACCGGGATTGTTCGAATGATGGCGCGTCGTGGTATTGACTCTGCGGTAGAGTTTTTTGGCGTGATTGTCGTGCAATGTCATTCCTTTCAATGTCGCTAACGTGTTAATGCCGAACTGAAGTTGACACAACGAGTTTTCCTCCCTCAACCAACGGCAGCGTCACCATTACCGTCAGTCCCCCGCCTGCCCGCTGGCTGACGCTGAGATCCCCGCCATGTTGCTGGGCAATCTGGCGTGCGATAGCCAATCCCAGGCCCGAACCGTTGTGCCGGGCTGCCGCGCCTTTACCCCGGTGGAATGGTTTAGTAATCAGCAACAATTCTTCCTCTGTAACGCCGGGACCACGATCCTGTACCGCAATCTTTGCGACATCACCTTCCCGCCAACTGGCAACTTCAAGTCCGGTCCGACCATATTTGGCGGCGTTTTGCATCAGGTTTGTCAGCAGGCGCATCATGCTGACGGGACGAAAATAGCACACCGGGAGCGGCGTCAGGGACAGGGTAAAGTGTTGGCCCAGACCGGTAAAATCATAATTCAGTTCGGTAATCATCTGATTAATGTCACCAGGCTGACTCAGCTCAGTGGCGCTGCCGCGGGCATAATCAATGAATTGCTGGAGAATAGTATCCACATCCTCGAAGTACCGGCCAACATCATCCGGGTTAGCGCTTCCCTGCCCGCCGATTGCCATCGCCAGCCGCAATTTGGTCAGCGGAGTGCGCAGGTCGTGAGATATTCCGGCCAGCATCTGCGCGCGGGCATTTTCCATCTCGGCCAGACCATCCAGCATGCGGTTAAATGTCAGGCTGACCGTCCTGATTTCGCTCGGTCCTTCCGGCGATAACGGGCGCGGCCATCCTCCCTTCCCTACATCAGTGGCAGCCTGCGCCAGAGAGGTCAGCGGGCGGTTGATGCGCCGTTGCAGGCCATAGGCCGTCAGCAATGCCAGCAGGGCCAGCCCCACTGACAGCAGAATCGCACTGATCAGGCTGGAAAGGTGGTTCGACGGTTCAACCGCCAGCGCCACCCAATATGGCTGACCTGCGATCTGTACCTCCACCCATAATTTTTTTTCGGGGGCCTGTTCCCAGCGCAGCGGTATGCCGGGCGGAAGTTGCTGGTGCAGGCTATCAAGAAAGACTTTGAGATAATAACGGCGATAGAAACCCGCCAGCCCCAGCGTGGGGATTTCGATCAGATGAGCCGGTTGTTGAATGACGCCCCCCACCGCCTGGGCATAACGATCGCGATCCGTGGCCGGTACCGTTGCCAGCAGCTTATCGAGCATGATGATCTGCGAGGCAATGAGCGAGGCGGCATCATTCACTCTGGGCTTCTGGATAAAAACCAGAAACACCGTGAACGTGGTGATTTGCGTCAACGTCACCAGCAAAATCAGCAGGACACTGTTGCGTGCCAGCAGTGAGCGGGGCCAGAATTTTTTCACGTTTCGCTATCTACGATAAGCATGTAACCCATCCCCCACACGGTCTTCAACCAGCGAGGTTCGGAAGGCTGCGCCTCAAGTTGCTGGCGCAGGCGTAACATCTGCACATCAACACTTCTGTCCAGCGCTGCATATTCGCGTCCTCTGGCGCGGCTCAGCAGGTTCTCGCGGCTGACGGGCCGGTTAGGTGTGGTGGCCAGCGCAATCAGTAAATTCATTTCGGCAGAATTCAACGCCAGCAACTGATCTTCGCGGTACAGCGTCTGCCGCGTGATATCAAGACGGTAAGGGCCAAAGCAGACCGCCCCCGAACCTGCGGGTGTTTCACCCTGCTGCAACGCCTGACGCCGGAAGATCGCTTTGATGCGTGCCACCAACTCCTGCGGCAGAAAAGGCTTGGCGAGATAGTCATCAGCACCGGTTTCCAGACCGATCACCCGATCTACCGGATCGCCGCGCGCCGTTAGCATCAGAATGGGCAACGTGAAGTTTGCTGCCCGCAGGCGGCGGCAAACGGACAGGCCATCTTCCGGTTCCATCATCAGGTCAAGCACCAGCAGATCAAAGGGTTCACGTTGCAAAAGGCGGTCGAGTCGGGCGCCATTTTCCGCCGTCCTGACGTCAAATCCCTGATCGCGTAAATAGCGTTGCAGCATGCTGCGCAGTTCATTTTCATCGTCAAGGACCAGTATTTTCTTTGCCTTATGCTCGGTTTTCGCGTCACTCATAGGTCATTCACCCCTGATGAACAGGCTTCCGGCGCGCTTGCCAGGCCTCTTGTGCACGTTGCAAAACGACATAAAAACAAGGGACCAACAGGATGGCAAGCAACGTCGCTGACACCATCCCGGAAAAAACGGTAATCCCCAGCGATTTTCTGGCACTGGCGCTGGCGGCGCTGGAGAATATCAGCGGTATAACGCCCAGCGTAAAGGCCAGCGAGGTCATAATAATCGGGCGGAAACGCGTCCTGGCTGCCGTCAGTGCCGCATCGATGATGCTGCTACCGGCCAGACGTTGCTGGCGGGCATATTCGACAATCAGGATCGCATTTTTCGCAGCAAGTCCGGCCAGCAGCAGCACGCCAATCTGCGTATACAGATTGTTAGCGATATTCAGCGCTAACAATGTGATCGCCGTACCTGATAATGCAAGCGGGACACCGAGGATCACGCTGACGGGCAACCAGTAGCTTTCATATTGTGCAGCCAGCACCAGATAAACCAGCAGCAGTGACATGGCGAATGCAAGATAGATACGGTTCCCGGCGACGTTTTCCTGATACGACATATCGGTCCACGACAGGCTGATATCCGGCGGCAGTGTGGCTTTTGCCAGCGCGCTCACTGCCTGCATTGCCGCACCGGTACTGTAACCCTGAGCGGGCATACCATTGAGGGTGGCCGACGGATTAAGATTATATAAAGAAGCCACCGCTGGCCCTTCTGTCGGGGTGAAACTGACAAGGGTTGCCAGCGAAACCGGCTCGCCGCTGGCATTTTTTACCGTCAGGGCGGAGATTTGTTGTTGCAGGCGGCGCTGGTCAGACTGCGCCTGAACGTACACTTTCACGCTATGGTTTTCACGGGTGATTTGATTGACATAGCTGGCCCCGAGATATTGTTGCATGGCATCGAAGACATCACCCGGTGAGACGCCCATCGCTGCCGCGCGCGTTCTGTCCAGCGTGACATTGATCTGCGGTACGTTCGAACGCAGTGTACTAAACATCCGCGACACTTGTGGCAGTGCCATCGCCTGCCGGACAAAATTGTCACTTACCTGCTGCAAATGCTGATAGTCACGTTGTCCGTTAGTTTCGCTCAGCACCATCTGCATACCGCCCCCGTTACCTACGCCCTGAATCGGCGGCGGCACAATCACCAGCGCATTGGTATCGGGAATTTTCGCCAGTTGTTTATTCAGGTTGCTGTAGATAGAACGCAGATCCTGGTGTCTGCCACGCTGATTCCACGGTTTCAGGGTGACGTAAATCAGTGCCGCGTTGGACAAGGACGCATTGTTGTCGAGCGGTGAAAGTCCGCCAATCACGACGGCATGATCCACCCCCGGTTGCTGCCCCAGCACCAGCTCTACCCGCTGGGTCACGCTGGCGGTTTGTTCCAGCGAGGCGGCGTCCGGCAGTTGCAGCGACACCAGAAGATAGCCCTGGTCTTCCAGCGGAATAAATCCGGTCGGGATGCTGAAAAAGGCCGCCAGTGTCAGCGCGATGACCAGCAGACCGCCGATAAACGCCACTTTGCTGTGGCGGATCAAGCGGCGAATGCCGTTGAGATAGGCGTTTTCCAGCCACGCGAACACCTGATTGAACTTGCGGTAAATCCAGGGTTTGCTGCCACTGTTAGCGGGTCGCAGCCACTGCGCGCTTTGTACCGGTTTTAACGTCAGGGCATTGAGGGCGCTGAGTAAGGTGGTCACGGCGATCACCAGCGCAAACTGACGATACATCTGGCCGCTGAGGCCGGGTAAGAAACTGGCCGGAAGATACACGGCGACCAGCACCAGCGTGATGGAAATGATCGGCGGCAGCAGTTGACGCATGGCATGTAGCGTCGCCTCGCGGGGTGCATATCCCTGTTCGATATGATGACTCACCCCTTCGACCACCACGATTGCATCATCAATAACGATACCAATCGCCAGCACGATGGCAAAAAGCGTCAGTAGATTGATGGAAAACCCCATCAGATAGATGGCACCGAATGTTCCGATAAGGGTGACTGGCACGGTGGTGGCAGGCACCAGCACGGCACGCCAGTTTTGTAAGAAAACCACGATCACCAGTAACACCAACAGCCCGGCAATCAGCAGCGTGCTGTAGACATCATTGACCGAACTCTTGATAAAGGTGGTGGTGTCAAAAGGCAGCGCATAATGCATGCCTGCTGGCATCCGGGCAGACAATTTCTGCATCTCCGCCGCAACCGCGTTGCCAACCTCCAGCGCGTTAGCATCCGGGAGTTGCGAAATGGCAATCCCTGCCGCAGGTTTACCGTCCATCGTGAAAAACTGCGCATAGCTGGATGAACCCAGCTCGGCATGGCCCACATCCTGTAAACGTACCAGTCTGCCGCCGTCCTGGGTGCTGCTTTTGATAACGATCTGATTAAACTGGCTGGCATCGCTCAGCAGGCCATTGACGTTAAGCGTCAGCTGCATCTGTTGACCATTGTTAGCGGGTGGCGCGCCCAGTTGCCCGGCGCTGACGCTGCGGTTTTGCGCTTTGATGGCGTTAATTACGTCATCCGGCACCAGGCCATATTGCTGCATACGCGCGGCATCCAGCCAGATGCGAATACTGTAATCTCCGGTACCGAAGACCGTGACATCCCCCACGCCGGGGATCCGCGCGAGTGAGTCGCGCAAATGGTTGGTGGCATAGTTGCTTAAAAACAACGTGCCCTGGTTTGGGTCAGAAGATTGCAGGCTGTACAACTGCAAAATTGCCGTCGACCTTTTACGTACCGTCACCCCCTGCTGCTGCACCGCATCCGGTAACTGGGAAAGCGCCGCCTGAACACGGTTCTGCACCAGGATCTGTGCCTGATTGCTGTCGGTGCCGATGGCAAAGGTGATATTCAGGGTGTAGGTGCCATCATTGCCGGTGGTCGATTTCATATACAGCATGTTCTCGACCCCATTTACCTGCTGCTCGATAGGGAACGCCACCTGATCCTGCAAGGTTTGCGCGTTCGCACCGGGATAGTGGGTCACCACCTGAACAACTGGTGGCGTAATGGCGGGATATTGCGTTACCGGCAACGCCCACAAAGCCACAGCGCCGAGGATCAGGATGATCAATGACAGTACGTTGGCAAAAACCGGCCGGTCAAGAAAGAACTTAATCATGCTGGCTTTGCGCCTCGTTGCTGACGTTGACTTTTTTGCCGACCAGATCCGGGCGAGCATAGGTCAGGACGCGTTGTGTGGTGTCATTTGCACTGAGCAAAATGACATGTTCATCACTGCCGGGAGCGGTGTTAATCCTGAGCTGGCTGACCGTGCCATCCGGGGACACCGGGAAAATGCTGCCGTCCTTCACGGCCGTCACCGGGAGCTGCCACGGGCTGTCCGGCGTTGCCGCATGCAGAGTGACCTGGACAAACATGCCCGGCAGCAGGTTAACCGGCGGCTGGTGCAGGGTCGCGCGCAGGGTGATATTGCCGCTGGCGCTGTCGAGCTGGTTATCGACAAAATCGATGGTGGTATGCAGCGGCTCATTCAGACCGGGAACCTGGATATCCACCGGCTGATGTTCCACCGCATCGCTGCGTGCCGCGATAATGCCGAAACGTGTCGCGTCTGACTGGTTCAGGCTGAAAGTGACATACAGCGGGTCGATTTTATTCAGCGTGGCTAACACGGTGTTACCGCTGCTGCCGACCAGATTACCCACATCGACAGTGCGTCGCCCGATGCGCCCGGTAAACGGGGCGGTAATCCGCGTATAGCCGAGGTTAATTTGCGCAATGTCCCGTTGCGCCTGTGCCTGATCGCGGGCCGTCTGTGCGTTTTGCAAGTCTGACAGAGAAATAACATGTGACGGATAGAGCGCCTGGTCCCGGTCCGTTGCACGCTGATTATTCACCAGCGTGGCCTGGTCCGAATTAAGCTGCGCCTGCAAGGTGGAAGAGTCCAGGGTGAACAACACCTGACCAGCATGAACGATATCGCCGTCCCTGAAGTTAACAGATTGCAGCGTCGCGGCGACACGCGCCACAATCTGTACCTGCTCAGAAGCACTCAGCGTGCCCGTGACGGTGATTGACGGATCAAACGTGAGTTTTTGCGGCACACTCACCGACACGGCGGGAACGGGTTGCGGGTGAGTGTTTTGCTGTGGCTTGCACCCCGCCAGTGCACAGCCCGCCATCACCAGCAGCCCGAATCGGCATGCCACACTAAGTATCTTCATGGATAGCACGTTCATCAGCCAGGTTATTTTTTCGCAGCCATAAATGCGCTGAGTTGTGCGAAGGTGATATAGCCTTTTTTCGCCGTATCTATTTCAGAAAAATGCTGCGCAACGCGGGGCATGCCGGCCTGCGCTTCAGCCAGGGTTAACTTGCCATCATGATTGGTGTTCGCTGCATTGAAGCGATTTTGCATCAGTTGCGCGAATGCGGCGGTCGGTGCGGCGTTGGCCGCGCTCATAAAGACCAAACCTGCCACCAGAATCAGAAACTTTTTCATTTGTTACCTCGATTAACCGTTAAAGAAAGCGTAAAGGGATGTGAGGAAATTCACGGGGAGGAGAATATAAAAAAGCCGCGTCGGCAGGGGTTATCAATTGTTCCAGACTTATGTCATCGCATGTCATGGAGAGGCAAGCTAACGCTTTTGATCTGCTGTTTTATGAGGGGAAAAGGTAAAATGACGCAGGTCGTGACCTTATTTTTTCCGCCAACAGTGACAGGAAGATGCAATGAACCCCTATTTCACCTCAGTCGAGCCAGAAAAGGCTTACCGCCTGATAAATCATGGGCCTGCAACACTGGTATCCGCCAGTCATGATGGCATTGAAAACGTTATGGCGGCGTCCTGGGTTTGTGGTCTGGATTTCACCCCAGCCAAACTGACGGTGGTGCTGGATAAATCCGCCTATACCCGCCAGTTAATTGAGAAGAGCAACAAGTTTATTATTCAGGTTCCGAATGCCAAACAGGCGGAAATGGTGCACTACCTTGGAACCCATTCAAAAGCCAACGAGCAGGACAAGCTTTCTCACAGCGATGTCGAGTGTTTTTATGTTGAGGGGATTGATCAACCTTTTGTCAGCGGCTGTTCCGCCTGGTTGTATTGCGAACTGATTCCGCTGGAAGCGAATCAACGCGATCACGATCTGTTTATCGGCGAAGTCAAAGCGGCATGGGCCGATAGCCGTATTTTCCAGGATGGGCACTGGTTGTTTGAATCGGCCGGGGATGAGTGGAGAAGTTTGCATTACATCGCGGGAAAACACTTTTATAAAATTGGTGAAGTGCTGGACGTCGAGTAGCCAGACATCTTATTCATGAGGACGATCTCGCCAGACCGGCTGGCGAGATCATCTCAATGCGAGATTCGTTACCAACCCGCATACGCCTGGATTTCTTCACGCGTGACCTGCGGGGCATGGCGTATGGCGAGCGAGAGTTTTTCGACCGCATAGGCCATCTCATCCTGATTGATGATTAACGGCGGCGTAATTTCCAACACATTCCCCCCGACGTAGTACACCACCAGTCCCTCTTTCCATGCCTGGTACACGACTTTTTGCGCCAGCGCACGGTCCGGTTTTTTGCTGCCGTCCGGAACGACTAACTCGACTCCGATTGCCAGGCCATGTCCACGGACATCACCGATCTCCGGGATATCCTGCGCCAGCTCGCGCAGCAGTTGCATAAAATAGCGTCCGGCCTGCGCCGCCCGCTGTGGCAGTTCTTCGCTTTGCAGCACACGCAACACGGAGCGGCCCACCGCAGTACAAATCGGATTGCCCGCCGTGGTCAGCAATGCATGCGCAGCGGGACCGCCGAGGATCTCTTTTGGCCCCACGGTAGCAGAGAGCGGTAAACCGCCACCGATCACTTTGCCAAAGGTGACGATTTCCGGGGTGATGTTCTCATGCTGGAAGGCATGCATCAGTCCGGGTCGTCCCAGTCCCATTTTTACTTCATCGCAAATCAGCGGCACACCCGCGTTAATGCACAACCGATGTAACCCCGATAAAAAGCCTTTAGGTGGCACCACCATGCCGCCATCCGACAGAATCGGTTCGACGATGACACAGGCGACATCGCCTTTATCGAGTTGTTCTTTAACTTCCAGCAGGCTGGCACTGACTGCCGCTGCGCCTGCATCATCGCTGCGGAAAGGATTGGGATAGGTGGCGAGATAGAGGTCAGGATCGGCAGCGTTGCCTGCCGAGATATGTACGCCGGACACCTTCATTGCCAGCCCGATGCCGCCGTGATAGCCATGCGCAAACGCCACCACTTTACGTTTGCCGCTGGCGAGTCGGCAGGCGCGCAGCGCCACATCATTGGCATCGCTACCGGCATGGCCGAGATAGACACAGCGATCGCCACTGCCGGGGGTGATCGCCAGCAACTCCTCCGCCAGTCCAACCGAATCCGGATGAACGGCAGACAATCCCCCCGCCCCGGCTGGATTCTGTGCTGCCTGGGTGATGGCAGCCGTAATCGCCGGATGTCCATGCCCCAAACCGGATGCGGTCCAGGTGGCTGACAGGTCGAGTAACTTTCGGCCACCGGCCTCGGTTAGCCAGCATCCCTGCCCGGAGGTAATCGCTAACGGAAAAAAGCGTAATTTCTCGATACCGGCGACTGACTGGGCGTCGCGTTGATACAGCGCGGCGGCTTCGGGTGGAAAAATGTCCTGACTCATACCCACTCCTTCTGTGTCGTGGCGGTTGTCACCGTTTCCGCAGGCGTAACAAACTCTGACGCCAGAGAAAGCCCGATATTGCGCACCAGTTTTGGCGCGGAGATGATGATGATCATCCCGGCAATGCACCAGTAAAACGCCACCAGTGCCGGGCTAAACAGTTCTTCCTGCCCTACCACGTTGTAATACAACGACACCACCATAATGACGATGCCGAGTAGCGGCAGGATCAGTTCCCATTTCGGGATGTTCTGGCTCATGCGGGTGATAAAATTGATCACCCCAACTTCAATCATCAGATAGGTGATCATCAGGCAAACGGAGCCGATGATCGCAAAGTAGAAGTACGCATCAATCGCGCTATTGCCGGTGCCCATCGCCGGTTTACCGCTCAACCAGGCCACGACATCGATCAGCAGGCTGAGTACCAGTACCAGCGTTAAGGCGTTACGAGGTTGATGATTTTTTTCTGACACCTGCGCGAAGCATGCCGGGCCGAACCCATCGCGGGCGAGGGCAAACAGCAGACGGCTGGAGGTGGCCGCGGCCGATAAATTCGCGGCGAAGGCCGACATCATGGCGGTAAACAACATCGCTAATGAGAATGCGGTGCCGACGTAATTTTGCGACAGCGTCCCCAGCGAGTTCGCTGAATTTTTGAAGGCAGTTAAACCCGATTCGCTGGTGCCAAAACCGAGTGTTTGCACATACATCATGCCGACAAACAACACCCCGGTCAGCAGGATAGAACCCAGCAGGGCCAGCGGGATATTGCGTTTGGGATTTTCCGTCTCTTCACCCAGGGTGGCACAGGCCTCAAAACCAGCCCAGGAGAGGAAAGCAGCGACCACGCCCGCCATCACCGCCTGAAAACTAACGCCATTCAGACTAAACAAGGAGGCATGTTCTGTGCCGGTCGCAGGCTGGTGCACGACAATCACCGCCGCCAGAATCAACATCAATACAATCCCGACGCCCTCAATCACCATCAGCACGCGGGCCACGGTCTGCCCATCTCGCGAATTCAGGATCCAGCTAAATATCACCCCGACCGCCGCAGTGACAATCCACGGGATCTGGAAACCTGACGTGGGGAATAATGCGGCCAGAAAGGCGTTGGTAAATGCACCCAGTGCCGCCAGCGTGGCAATCGAGAAGAACAGATAGGTGCCCATAATGGCGAAACCGGAAAAGAACCCGGCACGCGGGCCGATGGTTTTTCCCACCAGGCCGTATGCACTACCGGCGTGATTATAAAAACGCGTCAAACGAATAAAACCATAAGCAATTAACGCGACCCCGATCAGACCGAGTACAAACACAATCGGCAGCGCTTTGCCTACTGAGTCGATCAATCCCTGCGCATTGCCCGACATAGCCAGCGTCGGTCCCACCATCCCCAGCGAGAGCGCCAGCGCTTCCCACAGTTTTAAACTTCGCTTTTTATTTGGTGCATGGTTCATCTTCATCACCCTCATACGACGTGATTGATTAGCGAGATGTGTTATGGGTTTCCCCGGTATTGGTAAGGCTTAAACCGACCATGCAAAGCGGAATTTTTCCGTGATGGTCTTTAACGGCATATGTCCCCAGGTATCCTGTTCGTGCTGACGCACAGCGATCAGTGCCCCCAGCAGTTCCGGCGGCAACATCGATTGCGCCAACGGACTTTGTGCGAGACGCGTTAAGGCATCGCTGTGGGAGGTGATCAGTCGATGAATATGTTGCTCATGGCGCTGCACTTCAGAGAGATCGGCAGGAGCCGCTTGTGTAGGTTGTGGCAGCGGCAGCGCGGCGTTCAGTCCCGCCAGCGCCATCCCCAGCACTGCGCCACAGGCGATATAGGGGTTGGCGGAAGGATCGATACACTTCACTTCAAGGTGCGCGCCATACGGGTTGCCCTGATTTGCCGCACAGTAACGCACCGCAGCTTCCCGGTTTTCCAGTCCCCAGCAGGCATACGCGCCTGACCAGTGCCCGGGTTGCAGGCGATCGGCAGACAGCACTGACGGGGCCAATAACGCCACCAGTTCCGGCAGATGCCGGACAATCCCGGCCAGCAGGCTGCCTCCCGCATCGGTGATACCGTAGCTACCGGTACCGCCTGCCAGCAGCGGCTGGCCCTCACGGGTAAAGGAGAAGTGCAGATGTGCGCCGTTACCAGCATCATGCTCAAACGGCCTTGGAGAGAAACTGATCCGCAACTTGTGTTGACGCGCGATGCGGCCCAGCAAAATACGGGTCAGCACCAGGCGATCGATGGCCGTAACCGGATTGGCCGGGGCCAGTGACAATTCAAACTGGCGAGTGCCATATTCGGCATGAAATTGCTCAAGGCCGACACCGGCTTCTTCCAGGGTTTTGACGAGGTCATTGACCATCGCTTCATGTGCCAGCAGCCCGCCCATACCGTAGGCGTGCCATTCGTTATCCTGCTGATCGTCCTGTTCGGGTAACAAAAAGAACTCAAGCTCACCGGCTGCGAGGGTTTCAATGCCCTGCTGTTGCAAGGCCGCTACCTGTCGGCGTAGAAAATGGCGGCTACACCAGGCAGCGTGCTCCCCTTCCTGTTCAAACACATCAACCGGCGCCCAGCAAAAACCATCCGGTAATGTCACCAGCGCGGCGAGGTCGGCACGCAGGCGATGATCGCCAACCGCCGAGAACGCAGGGATCCAGGCGATGGCGTTATCGGCGCAGAATAATGCCCAGGAGGGGGATGCCCCCACCCCTGACTGACAGAGCGTTTTCAGTCGGTTAACCGGAACGGATTTGCCACGGATAACGCCAGCGGAATCCACCAGTGAAGCAAACAAGGTCGTGACACCGAGTGCCCTGAGCCTTTCACTTTCACTCTGTAAATCAATGGATTCTTCGTCGATGATTACGGATTGCTTGCCCATTAAACCGAGAACTCCCGTCATAGTTGGTTTGAGATACGCCCCTTGCTATTTTTTTATGTATGTTACAAGATCGATTAAAAATCAATATATGTAATATATATTAAATTCGTATGGTTCAGACGCAGCGCTTGTGGCACTGTGATTTGCCTGAAGTGGAGTGAAGGAGATCCGGGTGCTGGCACAACAGATAAAAGACAATATGGCGGAGCTGAGTCCGGCGGAGCGTAAAATTGCCAGGGCCATGCTGGCCGACTATCCCGGTGCGGGCTTAGGTTCGGTGCAGATGCTGGCAGATCGCGCTGGCGTCAGCCTGCCTTCCGTGGTGCGCTTTGCCCGCCGCCTGGGCTTTGGTGGCTTCGTTGATTTTCAGCAGGCGCTGCGTGATGAGATCTCTGAACAGGCCAAAGGTCCGTTACAACGTCTGGATAACTGGGTGACGACAGAAAGCGCGTCGGCCCTGATGGAAGCGGCGATTAAATCTTCGACGCTGGCAATCCAGTGTTCATTACGTGACATCGCGGAATACGAAATCGCCGAGGCCACCCGGCTAATCGGTGCCAAAGAACATCATGTGATCCTCGGCGGTGGCCGTATCAGTCAATCGCTGGCGATGTATTTTGGCCGCAACCTGCAACAGGTAAGACGCGGCGTGGATGTGCTCGCCGAAAACCATCATGACCGGATTCAGCAGATCATCGACGTCAATAAAAACGACGTGTTCGTGCTGTTTGATTTTCGCCGCTACCAGCAGGACATGTATCAGCTGGCGCAGGAGATTGTGGCGCGAGGCGCCACGCTCATTGCGGTAACGGATACCCAACTCTCTCCCATCGCTTCTCTGGCTAAAGTGGTGCTGGCCATCCATGTGGAAACCCCGTGGCTGTTTGATGGTTATGCCGCCGGTATTGTGCTGATCGATGCCATTATCGCCAGCATTATGGAAAGTCAGGGCGATAAAACCGTGCAGCGCTTGCAGCAATGGGAAGCGCTTGGCCCCCTATCTTTGAATGCAAAATCTAAATGAGGTAATTGAAGACGTGAGCGTCCCACTCCTTTTTTCCGATGAACCCGCTCCGGTGATGGTGGAGAACCGGACAGGCGATTCCCCTTTTTTGATCCTGTGTGACCACGGTGGAAAACGCATTCCGCGTCAGCTCGGCGATCTGGGTTTACCTCAGCATGAGATCGACCGACATATTGGCTGGGATATTGGCGTACTGGCGGTTTCCCGGCACCTGAGCCGGTTACTGAATGCCCCGTTGGTGCATCAGCGCTATTCCCGCCTGGTGATCGACTGCAACCGCCTGCCTGGCATTCCCAGTTCGATCCCGGTGGTGTCGGAAGCCACCCCCATTCCGGGCAATATCGGCCTGAGTCAGCAGGATCGTGACCAGCGACGGGACGACATTTTCACCCCGTATCATGATGCTATCCGCGCGATACTGGCCGAGCGCAAGCAGCACGGTATCCCGACGTGCATCCTGGCAATGCACAGCTTCACCCCGGTGTTTCATGGTGAGCAGCGGCCCTGGCAGGTTGGCGTTCTGTATCAGCATCAGGCCGACTATGCCCTGACGGTGCTGGAACAATTGCACAACACCCAGCGCTGGTGCGTGGGAGATAACCAACCCTATTCCGTTTCCGATGAAACCGACTACGCCGTACCGCAGCATGCCAATAAAAATGGTCTGCCTTATGTGGAAATTGAAATCCGCCAGGATTTGATTGCACAGCCAGCAGGACAACTGGCTTGGGCTGAGGATTTAGCCCCCATTTTTACCGACAGCTGGAATGTGCTTACCCGTCAGCAATATAAAAAAGAGGCGTAATTCATGTTTAATCCCTCCAGTCGTAATATCCCGATTGAGAAACAAGCCGCGACGTTGTTATTTGTCGATGTGCAGAACTACAACGCCCGCCGTGATGGTGGTGAATATGTCGGGATGTCTACAGCCGAGCAACACGAGAAGTTTGGTTATTTCTTTGACATTATTGAACGTGAAACCATCGCGAATATGCAAAAAGTCCAGGCGGCGTGTCGTGCCAGTCAGGTTGAAGTGATGTACACCGTGATTGAAAGTCTGACCAAAGATGGACGTGACCGTAGTCTCGACTACAAAATCACCGGCTTTAACGTGCCGCGTGATTCGTGGGACGCTCAGGTGCTGGAAGCTATCGCACCAGCGGATGATGAAATCGTTCTGTCGAAAACCTCTTCCAGCGTGTTTATCTCTACCAATATTGATTATGTGTTGCGTAATCTTGGCACACGTTATCTGGTGATTGCGGGTTTTCTTACCGATCAATGCATTGAAAGCGCGGTACGTGACGCCTGCGATCTGGGCTATCTGGTAACATTAGTGACCGATGCCTGCGCGACACTGACGCCAGAACGTCAGCAAAACTCCCTCAATGCTATCAAAGGTTATTGCCGCCAGGTGACGACACAGGATTTTCTCAACGAACTCGCGGCAGGTTAAACAACGGTCTCAGGATTATCTGGTCCTGTTGGTAAAAAAAGGTGAAGACCCGCACGGTCGGATCAGTTTCCTCTAACCTTGATAGGGTGGCTTTGCGCCCGTCGGCTTAGAGGAGATCATCATGATTACTGCATGCTTCCCCGCTCAATGGCATCCTGGTAAAAGTTTGCTGCTTGCAGCACTGCTTCTTGTGTTGTGCAGTGCTGCCCATGCGGCAGAGAGTCGCCTGTTTCGCACTTTGCCTCCCGATACTGCCGACCTGAGTCAATACCGCTGGCATTCGCGTCCGGTGGTGATTTTTGCCCCCTCAACGCAAGATGCAAGTTACCTGGAGCAGATGGCAATGCTGGAAAAGGCCCAGACTGCCCTGGCCGAACGTGATGTCATCGTGCTCACTGATACCGCGCCAACAAAGCAAGGTCAGTTGCGTTCGCAGCTCCAGCCAAAGGGGTTTGAGGTGGTATTGGTCGGTAAAGATGGTGGAATGAAACTGCGTGACACCCGACCAATAAGTTCAGAGATCTTGCTCTCGACCATTGATCAAATGCCGATGCGCAAGGCTAACCTGGATTAACGCGGGTGACGGGCTACAACCTGTTGTGCTCGTTGCCAGCTTTCACAAAAATAGAATGCGGTTTGCACAAATAACCTTCACACAAAAAGTGCAGGATGAAACTTTCCTGCACCATCGTAACGCTCAATGGATGGTACTACGATAACGCGGCGTTCCCTGGCTGGCTGATATTCCCTCCCACTTAACCTTAATTATCTCGCTGTGACGTCTGCCTGCTCTCGTGTTTCTCATTTTGAGAAATCGGTTATCGAAAATCGGTAATGACAATATTCCGGCATTGGCGCTGCTCTTGCTACATCAGTGCCATCTGCTTTTGTTGTTAACTTTTCATTGATCGCTGGAGAACGGTATGGCTCGTTACAAGACAAGACAGATTCACAAGTATGCTTTAACCGCATTATTGTTGTGCTGCGTTTCTTACAGCTATGCAGGTAAACAGAACGACACGCTGGTTTATGCCTCTGATAACGAAGTGGAAAATATCAGTCCTTATCATAACAATCTGCGCGAAGGCGTTATTCTGGCGCATATGGTGTGGGACACGCTTATTTATCGCGACCCGAAAACCGGTGAATATAAACCGGAACTGGCATCTGACTGGAAATGGGAATCCCCGACTGCGTTATTAATTCATCTGCGCAAAGACGTTAAATTCCACAATGGCGATCCCTTCAGTGCCGATGATGTGGTCTACACCTTCGAGAAAATCGCGGGTCCAAATACCGCCTCCGTGGTGCCGCAAAGTGTTGACTGGATCGATCATGTTGAGAAAGTCGATGACTTCACCGTTCGTTTGCACCTGAAACAACCCTTCCCGGCGGCGCTGGAGTACCTGTCCGGGCCTACGCCAATCTACCCGGCCAAATATTTCCAGCAGGTGAAACTGGAAGGTTTCAGTAAAGCCCCAATCGGCACCGGCCCCTACAAGATCGTGAAAGTCATCCCCGGCCAGGGCGTTGATATGGTGAAAAACCCCGACTACTTCAAAGAGAGTCCACAAGGGCAGCCGCACATCGGCAAGGTGCAGTTTGTGGTGATCCGCGACCCGGAAGCCCGTGTCGCCCAGTTGATGACCGGCCAGGTGGACTGGATCTGGCGTGTGGCCGCCGACCAGGTGGAGCCGCTTTCGGCCATGCCGAATATCGCGGTGAAAAGTGGCGAGACCATGCGCATCGGTTTCCTTGCACTGAACACCAATGCCACCGGCCCCGAAGCGGCGCCGCTGAAAGATCTGCGCGTCCGCCAGGCCATCAATTACGCTATTAACCGTCAGGGCATTGTCGATAACCTGGTACGTGGTGGCAGCAAGCCAGTGTACACCGCCTGTTTCCGCACCCAGGTCGCCTGCAACGACAGCAAAGTTATCAAGTACAATTACGATCCTGCCAAAGCGAAGCAACTGCTGGCAGAGGCGGGCTATGCCAACGGTTTTGACACCGACCTGTGGGCCTATCGCGAACGTGATTATGCGGAAGCGATTATTGGCGATCTACGCAAAGTCGGTATCCGCGCCCGCCTCCATTTTGTGCAGTATCCGGTGATGGCGACCGCCCTCAGCTCCGGCCAGGCGCCGATGGCCTTTAACACCTGGGGATCGTTCTCGATCAATGATACCTCGGCGTTTACCACCCCCTACTTCGGTGGCAAAGGCAGCGATATCTGGAAAGATGCCACGCTGACCGCAATGCTGAAAAAAGCCGATGCCACGGTCGATGTCAAACAGCGCAATGAAGAATATGGCGAGGCGCTGGGGCGTATCTCTGCCCAGGCTTACATTGCACCGATGTTTTCCTACTCCACCCACTACGCCTTCAATGCCGATCTGAACTTCCAGGACTGGCCGGATGAACTGCCGCGCTTTGCCCAATCCAGCTGGAAATAAGGAGCCGAGTTATGGTGCGCTTTATCTTAAATCGGCTGCTGGTGGCGCTGGCGGTGCTGTTTACCGTGGCGGTCGTCAGTTTTGCCCTGCTGCATCTTTCGGGTGACCTGGCGATAGCCATTGCCGGACCGGATGCCAGCGCGGAAACCGTGGCGCAGATCCGCGTGCAGAATGGACTGGACCAGCCGCTGCTGGTGCAGTTTTCACACTGGTTCTGGTCGGCGTTGCACCTCGATTTTGGTCGTTCGTTCTACTTCGAAAATACCGTGATGGAGCTGGTCGGTCAGCGTATGCCCATTACGCTCCAGTTGGGCGGTGTGGCGCTGCTGCTGGCGCTGGTGGTGGCGATCCCCCTTGGTGTGGTGGCGGCGGTGTTTCGCGACAGTTGGGTAGACCGCTGCGCGATGTTTATCTCGGTGCTGGGCCAGGCGATCCCCAACTTCTGGTTCGCTCTGGTGTTGATCCTGATTTTCGCCGTAGGGCTGAAATGGCTGCCGGTGGCCGGTAACGGTAGCTGGCAACATTTTGTGTTGCCAGCAGTGGCACTGGGATATTACGCCATGCCGTCGCTGATGCGCCTGACACGCTCCGGCATGCTGGATGTGCTGGGTGCGGATTATATCCGCACCGCCCATGCCAAAGGATTGAGTGCCTTTAAGGTGGTGGTCAAGCATGGGCTGCGTAACGCCATTATCCCGGTCGTGGCGCTGGCAACGGTGGAGCTCGGTTTTATGCTGGGCGGCTCGGTGGTGATTGAATCGGTGTTCTCGTTGCAGGGGTTGGGGCAACTGGCCTGGGACTCCATCTCGCGCAACGACTTCCCGGTGGTGCAGGCCATCGTGTTGATCATCGCCATCTTCTATATCGGGCTGACGTTCCTGGCGGATGTGCTTAATGCCGTGCTCGATCCCCGTTTGCGCAGCAAATAAGGAACCTCAATGAAAACGACTATGGCAGGAACCATGAAAAACGTCATTAGCCCGGAAACCGGCCTGTTGCCGGAACCAACGGCCTGGCAGCGCCTGTGTCGCCGTGTCTTCGGTCATCACAGCATGACGCTGGGCGTGGTGATTCTTGGCACCATCGTTCTGCTGGCGTTGCTGGCTCCATTAATCAGCCCACACGATCCCTTTGCGCAGGACGTCAGCAGACGCCTGGTGCCGCCGGTATGGTTTGAGAAAGGCGAATGGACGCACCTGCTGGGCACCGACAAACTCGGGCGCGACTATCTCAGCCGCCTGTTGTATGGCGCTCGGGTATCTCTGCTGATTGGTCTGGTATCGGTGATGATCTCAGCGCTGATTGGCGTCACGCTCGGTGTGCTGGCCGGTTACTTTGGTGGACGGGTTGATGCGGTAGTCAGTTACCTGCTGACAGTGCGTCTGGCGATGCCGGTGATCCTGGTGGCGCTGGCGCTGGCCTCGCTGATTGGGGGTTCGGTCAAGGTGGTGATTATGCTGCTTGGCCTGTTGTTGTGGGATCGCTTTCTGATTGTCTCCCGTTCCGTCACCCGGCAACTGCGTGAGGCCGAATTCATCGCAGCAGCGCGAACGCTGGGCGCATCTTCGCTGTTTATCATGCTGCGCGAAATTCTGCCGAATCTGCTCGGGCCGCTGACCGTGGTGGTAACACTCGAAATTGCCCACGCCATTTTACTGGAAGCCACCCTGTCGTTTCTGGGGCTTGGCGTACAACCGCCCATGCCGTCCTGGGGGCTGATGGTCGCAGAAGGCAAAGCCTATATGTTCTTTCAGCCCTGGGTGATTGTGATCCCCGGTGTGGCACTGGCGTTGTTGGTATTGAGTATCAACCTGGTGGGTGATGGTCTGCGCGATATCACGGCGCTCGACGGTCGCAACTAAGAGGGAAATGACATGAACCAGACTGACGCACCTCTGCTTGAAGTGAAAAATCTGCGGGTGGATCTCCAGACGCCGCGTGGCACGCTGCATGCCGTGCGCGGTATCGATTTCAGCGTAAATCGCGGCGAAATGCTGTGCCTGGTGGGGGAATCCGGCTGTGGTAAATCCATGACCTCACTGGCGATGATGGATCTGCTGCCGCGCAATGCCCGACGCCAGGCCGACAGCCTGCGCTTCAAGGGGAACGACCTGCTCGCACTTAACCGCCGCGAACGGGCGGCAATGCGCGGCAACAGTATGTCGATGATATTCCAGGAACCAATGACATCATTGAATCCGTCCTGGACGCTCGGCGAACAGTTATGTGAAACCCTGCTGGCACATCGTAAGGTGTCGCGTGCGCAGGCGCGGGAACGCGCGGTGTACCTGATGGAGCGCGTCGGCATTCCGCAGGCGGCAGATCGACTGAAACAGTATCCGCACCAACTTTCTGGTGGCCTGCGGCAACGCATCATGATTGCGATGTCGCTGATGTGTGAACCTGAACTGATCATTGCCGATGAACCGACCACCGCGTTGGATGTCACCATTCAGGCACAGATCCTGCGTTTACTGCGCGAGTTGCAACAGGAAATGGGCATGGCGGTGATCTTCATTACCCACGATCTGGGCGTGGTGGCACGTATCGCCGATCGCGTGGCGGTGATGTACGCCGGGCAGGTGGTGGAAACCGCTCCGGTCAATGAACTGTTCCGTCAGCCGCACCATCCCTATACCCGTGGGTTGCTGGAGTGCATTCCGGTTGCGGGCCGCACGCAGCCGGGGCAGCCTCTGCCTACCATTCCTGGCGTGGTCCCCAATCTTACCGGTCCTCAACAGGGTTGTGCATTTCGCAACCGTTGTAGCCAGTGCCAGGAGGCGTGTAACGAGAATCCGCCTTATCAACCACTCAATGCACAGCATCAGGTGCGCTGCATTCGTCCTTTGACCATCAGGGAGGCGCTATGAGCAAGCTGACACCGCCACACATTGCCGGCAATGAGGATATCGCCCTGGAACTTTGCGCGCTGAGCCGGACTTTTCGCCTGAATCGCGGGTTGTTTAAGTCCCCTGCGGAGATCCGGGCGGTAGACAATGTCTCGCTGCGTATCCGGCGCGGGGAAACGCTGGGACTGGTGGGGGAATCCGGCTGCGGTAAAAGTACGCTGGCAAAAATGCTACTGGGTCTGCTGCCGCCCACCACTGGCAACGTACTGATTGAGGGACGCGAGGTTGATGCCGCCGATCGGCGTAAATTGAGTGCGCGTATTCAACCCATTTTTCAGGACCCCTGGTCTTCACTTAACCCGCGTCGCACCGTCTCAGATGTCGTTGAAGTGGCATTGCGGCTGCACCACATTGGCACGCCGGATGAACGCAAAAAGCAGGTGCGGGAGATGCTGGATCTGGTCGGCATGCCTTCACGTACTCACAGCCAGTATCCGGGGCAACTTTCCGGTGGTCAGCGTCAACGCGTCGCCATTGCCCGTGCGCTGATCCTGCGTCCGGAGATTCTGATCTGTGATGAACCCACTTCGGCGCTGGATGTTTCGGTGCAGGCGCAGATCCTCAATCTGTTGCTGGCGCTGAAACAGGAGTTTTCCCTGACTTACCTGTTTATCAGCCACAACCTGTCGGTGGTGGAACATCTGGTTGATCATGTTGCGGTGATGCGCAAAGGCCAGATCGTTGAACAGGGAACGCGGGAACAGATTTTTAGCCAACCGCAACATCCCTACACCCGAGCGTTGTTGGCCTCGGTAATGACACCGGAACCGGGGCTCGGTATCCCGGAAATAGAAGGAATTGACGGATAATGACGATCACTCGTGAAGTCGTGCTACAGGCAGCGCTGGACCATTTTCACACCGGTGCCTTACGTGAAACGCTGGCGCGCCGGGTCAGCTACCGGACAGAGAGTCACCATCCACAGCAGATGGCCTATCTCAATGAAGAGATGATCCCGTACCTCTCCGCAATGGGGTTCAGTTGTCAGGTGGTGGCCAATCCTAAAGCAGGGAAAAGTCCTTTTCTGCTGGCGCGTCGTCTCGAAGCCGATGCGGCTTTTACCCTGCTGACTTATGGACACGGCGATGTGGTGCCGGGAGACGAAGAGAACTGGCGCAGCGGTCTTAATCCGTGGGAGCTGAGTGTCGAGGGCAATCGCTGGTACGGACGCGGCACGGCTGATAACAAAGGCCAGCACAGCATTAACCTGGCGGCGCTGGCGTTGGTTCTCAAAGCGCGTAACGGACGGCTGGGCTATAACGTCAAAATGATTCTGGAGATGGGTGAGGAGACCGGCTCACCGGGACTGGAGACGGTTTGCCAGCAGTATCGCGACTGGCTGGCCGCCGATCTGTTTATCGCTTCAGATGGTCCACGCGTGACAGCGTCACGTCCAACTTTATTCCTCGGCTCACGCGGCGTATTCAACTTTACCTTGCGGGTGACATTACGTGATGGCGCGCATCACTCCGGCAACTGGGGCGGATTGCTCAGTAACCCAGGTATACGCCTGGCCCATGCGATTGCCAGTCTGGTGGATGACAATGGTCGCATCTTGCTTCCTGCGTTGTTGCCACCACCGTTATCCGCCAGTATCCGTCATCATCTGAGCGACCTTGCGTTGGGAAATGCCCCTGGCGATCCGCAGATTGCCCCGCAGTGGGGAGAGCCGGGCTTAAGCGCGGCAGAAAAACTCTATGGCTGGAATACGCTGGAGACGCTGGCAATCACTAGCGGCAATCCCGAAAAACCGGCACATGCTATCCCACCAACCGCGCTGGCGCATTGCCATATGCGTTATGTTCCGGGCAGTGATGTGGACAACTTTGCCGACCATATTCGCCAGCATCTTGACCAGCAGGGTTTTCACGATGTGGATGTGGTGGCGCCGGTAAACTGTTTCAAAGCCACGCGTATTGATCCTGACGATCCCTGGGTCGGCTGGAGTCTCGACTCAATTCGCCGTTCAATCGGCAAGGAAGCCGCAGTGCTGCCAAATTTTGGCGGTGGCTTACCCAATGCCTGCTTTCTTGATACGTTTGATGTGCCCACGTTGTGGCTACCCCACTCGTATCCGGCATGTTCCCAGCATGCACCCGATGAGCATTTGCTCGCCGATGTGGCCTGCGAAGCGCTGCAAATCATGACTGGTCTGTATTGGGATCTGGCTGAGCAGGGCCGGGAGGTCATGCTCGATCGGCAAGGCTGACATCAGGGAGGCCCTGTGCACAACACTGAGATTCGCTACTTTATGGCGGTTGCAACCACCGGCTCGATCAGCGCCGCCAGCCAGCAACTGTTTGTCGCCATCTCCGCCATCAGTCGGCATATCCAGCGGCTGGAAACCCGGCTGGGGGTGACGTTATTTGAACGCAGTCCACGCGGGATGCAGCTTAATGATGCCGGACATATTCTGGCAAACCATGTCCGTCGTAGCATGGCGGATATGGAGTTGGCCGTGGCTGAACTGCAAGGTATTAAAGCCGTGGCTCAAACCACTATCCGGGTGGTGTGTACTGATGGGCTGGCGTTTAACTTGCTACCGAACCTGATGGCAAAGTTTCGCCTGCTCCATCCCCGTGTCAGTTTTATCCTCACGGTCGGCACCGGCAGGCAGGTGCCGGAACTGGTGCGCAATGGTGAGTGCGATCTGGCTATCCGGTTTATCCTCTCTCCTGAGTCCGGTGTGGAAGTGCTGGCGTCTTTTCCCTCCCCAGTACTGATTTTTATGAAGGACGATCATCCGTTAGCGGAACGGGATATTCAGCTGGCGGATCTGAATGCCTGGCCCGTGGTGCTGCCAGACCAGTCAGCGACCATTCGCCAGCTTTTCGACCTCTCCTGCCGTATGAATAATGTCTTCATCGATCCCGTCTTCACCTGTAACCACTTTTCCACGCTGTACGAATTTGTCTGCCAAACTCCTGGCGCCATCAGCGTTAGTAGCCATTATTCGATAATGACGCGGGCGCGGCAGGATGGCCTGATCATCAAGACCATCAACCGCGACCAGTTGAGCCAACGCAGCCTGCAATTGCAAAGTGAGATGGGAAAACCGCGCAGTGCGATGCTGGATGCTTTTTTTGTTTTCCTGCGGGAAGAGTTACAGCAGCGGGATCAGCAGTGTCGGAAAGAGTTTGATTTGCAGTTTCGTTGAGTCAGATCCGTCGCGGCGCGATTTATCGCACGGTTTTAAAACAAAAAACAGCGCGATAAATCGCGCCGCTACGAATGAATTATCCCGAGGGATTAACCGTTACGGAAGATATAGCTGTAAGCACTCAGGGCTGGCGCACCCCCCAGGTGGGCATAGAGCACTTTCGAACCTTCCGGGAATTCGCCATTACGTACCATATCAATCATGCCCTGCATGGATTTGCCTTCGTAAACCGGATCGGTCAGTACCCCTTCGGTACGGGCGCACAGGCGAATCGCTTCCAGCGTGCCTTCGCTCGGTAAGCCGTATTCCGGGCCGCCGTAACGGGTATCCAGCACTACGTCCTCTTCGGTGATTTCACGTCCCAGTTCGACCAGGTTAGCTGTATTCTGCGCAATACGCAGGATTTGGGCTTTGGTCTTCTCGGGTTTGGCTGAAGCATCAATACCAATGACATTACGTGAACGGCCATCAGCGGCAAATCCCACCACCATGCCCGCCTGGGTACTGCCGGTGACTGAGCAGACTACGATGTAATCAAATTTAAAGCCCAGCTCTTTCTCCTGCTGACGAACCTCTTCGGCAAAGCCGACAAAGCCCAGGCCGCCGTAGGGATGTTCTGAACATCCTGCCGGGATCGGGAAGGGTTTGCCGCCATTTTCTGCCGCTTCTTCCATCGCCTGTTTCCAGCTTTCGCGGATCCCGATATCGAAACCGGCAGAATCAAGGCGCACATCGGCACCCATAATGCGTGAAAGCTCGATATTGCCAACGCGGTCATAGACGGCATCGGCATAGTTCACCCAGTTCTCCTGCACCAGAACACATTTCATCCCGAGATGTGCGGCCACAGCGGCAACCTGGCGCGTCTGGTTGGACTGCACGCCACCAATGGAAACCAGCGTGTCACAACCCTGCGCCAGTGCTTCCGGGATCAGATATTCCATTTTACGGGTTTTGTTGCCACCGAAGGCCAGACCGCTGTTGCAGTCCTCGCGCTTGGCGTAAAGTTCTACTTTACCGCCTAACTCCGCACTCAGACGTTTCAGTGGGGTAATCGGCGATGGACCAAAAGTCAGAGGATAACGGGGGAATTTTTCAAGATTCATAGCTTCTCTCCGGGATAAATGAAGTCGCACGCCTTAAATTATGCTGCGCAGTTGATATTGGTTTGCGAAATAACAATATCGCATCGTGTTTGTTTTTAACATTTCGTTTTAATCACGTATTTTTTAATAAAAATCCATTCATTTTTAGGATCGCGACTGGAAGTTACATTTTTCGGCGTCATGACGAAATAAAATTAACATCGCCAATGGACTGCCATCGACCTTTCTTTGTATTTTTGATTAAAAATCATAATGTTAACATGATTTTGCTGAGCAAGGCTGACGTGATGCAGAACCCTGAATTCATCATTGCCTTCTATTGAACGCATGCGGCTAACAATGCTATTTCTTTGTCCATTCCTCCCCCATATTAATAATGAATAATCACATGACTGAAAATTACCAATATGCGAGCAGTGCCCGCCAAGGGATGTTGAAAGGCATTATTTTATTAGTCGTTGCGATTATTTTATGGGGGTGTAACTGGCCGGTGATGAAAGCGGGTCTTTCACATATCACGCCATTGTGGTTTTCTACATTGCGTTTTTCCTCCAGTGCGGCCGTCCTTTTTTTATTGCAGTTATCGACAGGACGGATACGTATTCCTGGCCGTCGGGAGTTGCCGGTGATATTCAGTGTCGGCCTGTTACAGATGATGGCGTTTACTGCGCTGGGGTGTATTGCGATGAATTATCTGCCCGCCGGAAAATCTGCCGTCTTGGCCTACACAACGCCATTGTGGGTCGTACCAGCTTCAGTGTTTCTGTTTAAAGAAAAATTATCCTCACTCCAGTTGTCAGGTGCGTTAATTGGCATTATTGGTATTGTGGTATTATTTAATCCAATTGCTCTCGACTGGCACGATCACGGGCAAATTATCGCCAACGGACTGTTGTTGCTGGCTTCTCTTTGCTGGGCTATCTGCATTTTGCATTTGCGCCATACTGGCTCCCGACTCAATGCCTTTGAACTGGCACCGTGGCAAATGCTGCTCGCTACCCTGGTGCTACTGCCGCTGGCATGGGGATTTGAGGGCAACTGGAGCGGCGATAACTCCCGCGAGCTGTTAGCAATCACCTTATTTGTGGGGCCGGTCGCCACGGCGTTCTGTTTTTGTGCGGTCAATGCCGCCAGTACGTGGTTATCTGGCGTCACCCTTTCATCAATGATGTTGCTGGTGCCGATTACCGGCCTGCTGGTGTCGGTGCCTGCATTGCACGAAGAACTGACATTACCCCTGATGGCGGGCGCGTTGCTGATTGCTCTGGGTATTGCGTTACTGACGCGGAAAAAAGCATGAGGACCGTTTTATAAAGGTATTTGTGTGGTAGAAAACACCTCACGCAAACCAATAAATGAACGGATCTGGCGTACACCGGGAAGAAATAATAATTGCTCGGCGTGGAGTTTATTAAAGCTCTGGTTATCTGCGGTGCGAATTAACATAATGTAGTCGAACTCACCGCTGACCATATGGCATTCCATGCAGCCGCGTATTTTACCGGCTTCACCTTCGAAATCTTTAAAAGATTCAGGAGTGGAACGATCAAGAACAATGCCAATCATCACGACCAGACCCGCATTTAATGTTTCCGGGTTGAGTAATGCAACAGTGCTTTTTATAAAACCGAGCTTTTTTAACCGTTCGACACGGCGCAGACAAGCGGGAGGGCTGAGGTTGATTTTCTCAGCCAGGGTGACATTAGCGATAGAGCTGTCGCGCTGTAAAATTCGGAGTATTGCCATGTCAAAGCGGTCGAGTGTTTTATCACCATTTGTGATGTCCGGATTCTTCTTTTGCTCCATGATCTCCGCCTTGTATAATATGAATATCTTATTTTTGTCATAGCCTGTTCTTATATTTTTGCTGGCTACGAGAATTGCTTGTTTGCATCCTTTCATTGGAATATAAAAAAATCAATCAGAATTAAATCAACTCCAGTATTGATGAAGGTGAAAATGGCTTCGATTGACATTTATATCTCTGAACGCTTGCGACATTTGAGAAAAGCGCAGGGCTGGAGTTTGAGTGAAACAGAGAGAATGACCGGGGTCAGCAAATCAATGCTCGGTCAGATCGAGCGAGGAGAATCGAGTCCGACGTTGGCGACTATCGAGAAGATATCCGCTGGATTTCAGCTGACGTTAAAAGATTTCCTGAATCTGTCTTAATTCAGGAACCCTGCGTACTCATGCTATGCCTTAGCTGTACGAGAAGGTCATGGTGCAAAAAGTCATGACACATCACCTGGTTGAAGTGGATAAAAAGCCCCACTTTTTGATGCGGCATCTGTGGTTTTTACAGATTAAGCGCAATACGCTTACCATCTGGCAAGGTGACATCAAGCGCCAACTCACCACCCAGGGCAGCGACGTAACGTTTCAGGGTTGACAGTTTAGGGTCATTATCAACCTTTTCAATCTTCACTATCGAAGGTTGGCTAATACCCAGCGCGGCCGCAAGCTGAGTTTGTGATACTTCTAATTCTTCGCGCAGTTTCGCTAATGTGATTTCCTGCCGGATTTCAGCAGTTCTCGCAGCAATGCGCGCCTGGCTTTCAGGTGAGCATTTTTCGAGCAATTTTTTATCCGTCGCCATCTTCTTTTGCCTCTAGTGATTTCAGATGTGATGCGTACTCAGCATCTGCAATTTTAATCATTCGTCTGTAAAATAGTTTTTCGACCTGGCCCTTCTTATCACCGGCGCATAAGACAATTGCCTTACGTGTTGGATCGAACGCAAAGAACAAGCGGAACGGGTGTCCACCAACCTGTACTCGCAATTCTTTCATATTGGTTAATTTGAGCCGTTAAGCTGGTCGACCTGTGGGCGCCCCAGGTTAGGACCGTCTTCCTCGAGAATGCCAAAGTGGGCTAAAATCTCTTCCTGCACCTCGTCAGCTTGAGCCTCAAACCAGTTATCAAATAACGTCCGTGTGATGATTTCCCAGGCCAATTCCATCAATCTCCTATAACCCACAAGCTATAAAAAAATTATACCTTGTAGGTTATATATGCAACATTTTAGACGCCAATATCTTCTATTTAGATGCTGGAAGTTAGTTCTTTGCCCATTGCTTAGCGTCTGTTCGCCGACCGAATGGTATAATCCGCGATGACCGACCAGTCTTTGTCACCTCCGTCAGCATGAACAGCGCGGGCCATTTGCTCGTTCACTGCTGCCAGCATGGGCAGGTCTGCACTCAATGTTGCGGCGGCTTCTCTGGCGAGTCCCAGGTCTTTCAGGCCCAGACTGGCTTTGAACCCCGGTTCATAAAGCTCTGCCATGATGTTTCGTGAATAGACCTGATAGCTCCGGCCGCCAAACAATGTATTGAGTATGAGATCAAAGAATTGTACTCGATCCAGTCCATTGGATTCCGTGAGCACTACAGCCTCCGCCATCGCTTCAATCGCCATAGTGATCATCATGTTGCAGGCGATCTTCGCTGCATGTGCAGCCGTTTGTTTCTCTCCCATTTCCCATACGCGTTTGCTGATGACGTCCAGCACCGGCCTCACTCGGTCCAACGCATCCGGCAGACCGGCAGCAAGGACATTCAGCTCCCCGCGTGCGGCGACATCCGGCCGGCCCAACACCGGCGCTGCTACATAACTTATCCCGGCTTGTTGATGAACCAGGGCTAGTTGCTGTGAAAAACTTACCGATATGGTTGAGGAAATAATATGCACGAGATTTGGGTTGGCTCCGGCAAGCAAGTCGCCATCGATGATGACTTGCTGGATTGCTGCATCGTCAGAAAGCAGAGTTATTGCGACATCACCCAGCAACGTCTCTTCCGGCGCATTGACGTTTATGATGCCCTCAATCTCACGGCTTGAGCGGCTCCAGGCATATACCCGGTGTCCGGCAGCCACTAAATTTCGGGCAATGGCACTCCCCATCTCGCCCATCCCAATGATGCCAATGTTCATGATGTTGTCCTCTGATGAATTAGATTTGGCTGGCGCGTACACGCACCGGCGCAATATCCGTAAACTGCACGACGTCTGCCATTACCGCAGTGACCTCAGGTGAAGTAAAAGAAGCTTCGATGGCGCTGTCATCGCGGAAAATGCATTCGCATATCGCAACGGTTCCTGGCTGAGGCACTGCCGGATAAAAGGCTGCAACGCTGAGCAGGCCGTAGCGGGCAAATGACGCCATCACCAACGGAAGATGCTTGTTGTGGTAGTAATCCCGGTCAAAACGGGACCCTGTCGTTCCGGCGTAGGTAACGTATACGGTTATGTGTGTCATGGTTATCTCCTGCTTTAAGCGGAATGAGGAAAAGTATTAATGCCCTGGGCGCGCACCTGCTCTGAACCCCTGTTCCCGCGCCCGCCATGTGATTAGAAATGCGATGATCAGCAGCAGGATGAGCACCGGTGGGAAAACCTGTGCCCCCCAGTTATTGAGCAAAATGCCGCCAACAAGACCGCCAGCTGCGATAGCGCCGTTCCATGCCACCACATTGATCGAGAGCGCAAGATCAGCGCCCTCGCCCGCGCTATCCGCCAACGCGGTTTGCAGCAGCGTTGCTGCGCCACCGAAAGTGAATCCCCATACCGCTACACCGGCATAAATCACCGCCGGTACTTGTGCAGAGACCATAAACACCACAGAAACCAGCGTAAAAATGGCAAGGCTAGCCAGCACACAGGTACGCAGATGGCGATCTACCAGACGCCCGGTAACCGCGATCGCCAGCAATGCCGCGAGTCCAAAAGTGAGCAGAATGACATCTGTCTGTGAAGCGAGGCCCGCCAAATCAAGAAATGGTGCGATGTAGGTATAAAGAATGTTGTGCGCCAGCATCCAGGTAATAACGACGCTGAGGACCGGGCGTACCCCTTTGGTAGTCAGTACGTGCAGCAGCGGCAGGCGTTCATGGCGGGACTGCCCCGGATAATCGGGTACGCTGGTCAGCACCCATATCACCAGCACAACGGTCAGGGCAGATATCCCGGCAAAGGCACTTCTCCAGCCGATTACCCCACCAAGCCATGTTCCCAATGGCAGGCCCAGTGAAAGGGCGATTGGCGTTCCGACCATAGCAATCGCCATAGCTTTACCCTGCTGGTGGATGGCAACCATACGACGCGCATAACCGGCCAGCAGGCTCCATGACAGCCCTGCCGCTACCCCGGCAAAGAATCGTGCCATCAGTGTGAGCCAGTAATGTGAGGACAACGCGGTAATCGAGTTGAAAATAAAGAAACCGGCAATGGCAAGCAGCAGCACATTGCGGCGTCGCCAGCTTTGCGTGGCAATGGTCAGCGGTATCGCAGCCAATAGTGAGCCAAGAGCATAAGCAGTCACGGTCTGACCTGCGAGGGAATTCGAGATACTCAAACCAGACGCGATTTGCGGCAATAATCCGGCTGGCAACGTTTCAGTAATGATGCAGATGAAACCTGTCATTGCCAGGGCAAGTAACGCTGAAACTGGCAGCCTCTGTGTTTCTGAATGGGGTTGCGAGGCTGCTCGCTCATTCGGTTGTGTAAAGATGGTCTCGTTCTCCATACGTCCTTCAATGTTGTGATATGTACCGATTGGTATATATATTGGTGTGGAAATTTGTACCCGGTATAACCGGGTGCCAACTTATGGGGTCTACTTGTGTATCGATCGATACATTAGTTAGAGAGGAAATCTTTGTCAACGACATATGTATCGATTAGTATGTTAATCGTTAGATTCTGACGGGAGAAAACAATGGCGACTATGGGCCGACCAAGAACGTTTGACAGAGATAAGGCGATTGAAGATGCCATGTTTCTTTTCTGGCAGCATGGCTATGAATCAACCTCACTCGCCCAACTGAAGGCCGGGATCAACAACGGCATCTCAGCGCCCAGTTTCTATGCCGCTTTTGGATCGAAAGAAGCGCTATTCCGGGAGTGCGTGCAGCGTTATATCGCCACTTATGCTCAGGTCACCGAGTTCTTATGGGATAACAACCTGTCAGCTCGCGATGCCCTTGAAACGACGTTACGCCGTTCAGCAAAAATGCAATGTGAGCCAGGACATCCATCCGGCTGCATGGTAGGTCTGGGGGCGATGAGCGCGCCCTCCGCTGAAAATGCTGCTGTCGCTGAACCGCTGGAGCGCTCGCGTAATCGCACCAGGGCAGGCGTTGTCGCAACAATTGAGCGTGGCGTTGCGACGGAACAACTTAATAAAAGCGTCGATGTGAAAGCATTAGCGGCAATGTTCAGTACTTTTTTGTTTGGTATATCGATTCAGGCGCGCGATGGTGCCAGCCTTGATGAGCTGAACAAGGCTATCACGCAGATGATGTGGCTGTGGGATAGCAATAAACAGAATGAAGATTGATATTTTCCGTCGTTATAACGGCAGGAAGATTACCCATCTTCGGATGCGAGTTCAGTTTCTTCAGCTACGGCCTGAACCGCTATTCGAATAGCGTTGCATAACTGCATCGGGGTACGAATAACGTATCCTGATGGTCGTTATAGCTCAGCGAAATTCCCCCTCATTTACCTGATGCATTAATCCAGCCGACAGCAAATTTGCAGTGTAGATAAAGTTTTCCGCCTTTTTGCCGATGTTATCTCCCATAGCAAAAACCGTTACTTTTATGGATGAAAACATGTCGAAAAAATTGACGCTGTCTCTATTGGCAACAACATTAACGCTGACCGGATGTGCTTCAAAACCCCTTCCTCCGACTGAAAAGCGTGTCCAGACTGAAACAATTACTTCAGAAAACCAATCCCAGCTTACTGTTGAAGGTTGGCAGGACCTCGAAACCGATTACAGTCGCCCCTCAGACACACAATTGCGTTATATCACTCAAGGTGACACCACTAAAGCGACGGCATTAAAAACACTTCAGTTTGTTTCAATGATATTTGTCGGCGGCCAGATTCAGGGGTTTAGCAAGGATCAACTTAAAGGAACACAAGCCGTTGGTGTTATGAATCCGTCGCTTTCATACCTGACTCCGCGAGTGAGCGAAGTCCTTAAAGCCGAGATGGATCGTCTACCAACCAAAAAATACGATAAACCGCTAGTTATAAAGCCATTGACCTGGAAGCTGATTTATAAAAATCTCGCAGGCGGTGATGACAATTATCAATTAGTGATGACGACGACACTCACACGTACTGTCAGCGATCCAGCGGGGCACCTAACATCCAAACAAATCGAATGCAGCTCGGATGCAACCACGCCGCAATTCACCCTCCCGCAGTGGCAGGCAAATAATTATGCCAAAGTAAATGAGGTCACGCAGAAACTCATGGATAGCTGCGTAACAACCTTCACCAGCCAGGTGCGATCCTTTCTTTGATGCGGCCAACATATAGGCATCATGGAAAAATAGAACAGGGTAAAAAATGAAAAAGTCGATAATGCTGCTGGCAGCACTGACAACGTTGTGTGCAGTCAGTGCGGTACAAGCCAGCGATGAAAAATTGCCGCCGCCGAATGTCAGCAATGTTTTTATCAATCCTCTTTATTTCTATCGTCAGAATGACCACCTCACCTACGTCACGATGGTGAAACTGAATAATGGTTCCAGAGTTGAACGCTGGAATACCGTGGACTGCGGGAATAAAAAATATTATCGATTGTATCTCGATATTTTAAATAAAGACGGCAAACTGAGTGATCGTTTTTACGGCGATAAAAGTTATGGGCGCTATGCCCCTCCGCTGGAAATAACCGGTAATGAGGCAAAGGCAGCCGCAATCCTGTGCGATATCAAAGTTAAAAACAGCGACTGGGTTTACAGCGAAAAGAAAAATAATGTCGGTAAGGATATTCCGGAAGCCTCTTCGCTGGTGGATGTCGCGAATGTCATCAAAGTTAAGGACAAGCTGCTTGTCCGGTTGGGTTACGGCTACGATGAGATCGATTACGACCCGCCTTACGATGCTCCTTTTGATCTTAAAGTCGAATACCACGTTTACGACTGTAAAACCGACCAGGACACGGTGATCGGGGCGACAGATGTGGATCCTCACGGGTTCGTTACCGACAGTTTGATCGGTGAAGCAATGAAAAAGCGTGCATCCGACTTTACTAACAGTCCGGCAGTTGTGGAATCATTCAAAACAATGTGCCGCATGGACGAACCCCAGCGCTATGCCGGATCAGGAAAATACCAGAGTCATCCGCATAAAACGGTTGCCAAATACAGCGGACCAATCCTTCCTGACTTCAGGGATAATAATCCGAACTGGATAATGAAGTTTCCGCTGACACCGGAGGTGGAGTCGAAGGGGATTGCACTGATTGCGAATTGGGCGGAGCCTCGTTTCAGACAACTCAAATGGTCAGAAACGCAGGCCGATGATAAGCCGGTGAAAATAATCGCTGATGTTCAGGCTAATGGACTGGTACGGCGGCTTGAGGACTACAACGTTTTTCTCGCGCAGCGCATTATGGTCGCCAATGACATTCAACTGGAGGGGGCAATGAGCATCAGCCCTCTTCCGTCCATCACGCAAAGGATCGAAACTACGCTACGTTTCCCTTTATTTAAGGGGCAGCATTATCATGTGCTAACGCTGACCAAGGGGCAAGACGGCGAAAAGGTCACGCGGATTGAGCGAGACTGCGACGTCGTATCCAGTGGAGATGCTGCAAAGATTAACGCTGCATTTACCGGGAGTTACTGGCGCGTGGAATGTACGCAGTCAGGTTCGGATGGCCCGGAAAAATCAGCAATCGCATGGTTAAATGATTTGCGGATCTTCCTTCCCCTCGAACGTACTTATCATGGTGTGATAAAACCGATAGCGATTACGGATGTGGGGATTAGCCGTTAAAAACGCTTTTTATCGGGTATTGGATGCGGCCATAACGTTTGGCTGCTACCTGGACGGAATAACATCAGGGATGCTTCGGTTTCCTTGATGTTAACGCAGTAAAATGTGTTTATCGGTATTCAGTGCCGTCATAATGTCCATCATTCGATGGTAATAGACATCGCTACTCGCTCAGAGATAGAATAAGGTTCAACTTTATTAATTAAAATCAGTAACTAAGGATTTATTTTGAAATTGATTTCTGGGCGGGCTTATTTCGCGCTTTTTTCTCTGCCAGCATTTTTTATCTCAACCTATGTACATGCCAGCGTTATCACCTACACACAGGCTCAATCCGATGAGATAGCCGGGCATGCAACGCGAGCAGTCAGACTTGCGGAATGTGTCGCACTCGGTGCCCAGGCAAAAGTTGACGGTAAAAAATTGCAGGTCCTTGCTAAAAACTTTAGCAAAGAGTCAGATGAATTTTTAGCGGGTATTGATGCAGGGAATATTTCAAAAGAAGCAGCGGGTAAGATCCCGATGATTTGGAGTGCTCTTCTAAATGATTATCACACGTCATATGAGTTTGTGAAAGGCGCACTATGGAATGCCGAACAAGAGCAAGCACGGAAAGCATTTTCGGAAGGCATTGACTCTAATCAGACATGGTCAAAATACAGTAGCGCCCTGACAAACTCAGCTGCATTGCTTTATAATGACAAAAACTGCGAGTTATTATAATACATATTTCATCGTGTATTATCAGGGGCTGTTTTACCCTGAAAAATAATTATTTATGGGCAGTTATGGGAAACTTTATCACCTGGCTGTCTCACTGGGGCTGGCACTGGTATTTTTTCAACGGCCTGCCCCATACCTTTATGGTAAAAAAGTTAGATCCATATGGATTTTAATTAACTTCAACTTTCTCTACAATAAATCCATCCCTACGGAAAAAGTCTAACACTCGTTCTATGTTGCCTATGCCCCACTGATTAGATATTGCCACAACCTCGCCAGATGCAAGCTCGATCAAGTCATCGTCATTTATATGATATCGGTTTCTTCTCTCGTCACTGATAAGTTCTGCTAAGGCAATAGTACGGTTTTTTATGACTCCAGATAATTTCATATGGAGCTCATCAAAGCTGGCTGGATTATTTTTTTCTATCCAGTCAGTGAAAATCTCTAAAGCCAGATTTCTTTTGTTCAGGGTAAGTCCCTTATATTTATAACTTGAGTAGTCTTTTTCTGACTTCTTAGCTCTCTAACTTTACATAATGGGAGTTATGTAAAGTTAGGATCCTTTAAAGGATCCGGGTATGATAATTGCCACCAATCGTATTTTTGGCATCAGCAACAAAACTGTGCATAAATCAGGCGTCGCTACGCAAAATTTGCAGGGTAATTCCCCGCGCGTTATTCCAGAATTTACGTAGCGCGATCAATTCAATAATCGGCCAAATAACACACAATAATGACGGAATTTGTACAGAACACCGCTCTGGCTCTCAACTTCCCCGATGACGGTGACATTTCAGCGCGACTGAAAGAGTTTGTTCAGGACAGGGATGCGTTTTCAACCAACACCTGGTCACAGCTGATGAGTGTAATGGCAGTATGCTGGCGCTGGTCGCAGGAAAATCAACGCAGCTTTTTGCCAATGTTGTCCAGCGATCTCCGTGACTATCTCTCCTGGCTACAGCAGGCCGGACGGGCCTCAAGTACCATTTCAACCCATGCCTCGTTGATCTCAATGTTACACCGTAACGCCGGAGTCACACCGCCAAACGTCTCACCCCTGATTTACCGTGTAATGAAGAAGATAAACCGCATGGCGGTGACGTCCGGCGAGCGCGCTGGTCAGGCCGTACCGTTCAGACTGGCTGATCTGGAGAAGGTGGATGATTGCTGGGCGGGCTCTGAACGCTTGCAGGAATTGCGTAACCTCGCCTTTCTGCATATCGCCTACAGCACCCTACTCCGTATCAGTGAAATTTCGCGCATCCGCGTGCGCGATATCTCAAGGGCTGAAGATGGGCGGATCATTCTCGACATTTCACATACAAAAACTATCGTCATGACGGGTGGACTGATCAAAGCGCTGAGCAGCTATTCCAGCCAACGTATTGATGAATGGCTTAAGGCATCTGGCCTGTTAAGTGAGCCTGATGCATTTCTGTTCTGTCGGGTTCACCGTTCTAACAAAGCGCTTCCGTCAGAACACCAAATATTAAGTCGCCCTGCTGTTGAGGACATATTCAGAAAAGCCTGGGATGTTGCGGGTCAGATCGAGCCAGTCAGGGCAAATAAAAACCGCTACCGTAACTGGAGTGGTCACAGTGCGCGTGTTGGTGCTGCGCAGGACATGACTAAAAATGGCTATCCGGTAGCGCAGATCATGCAGGAAGGCACCTGGAAAAAGCCTGAAACCCTGATGCGTTACATCCGTAATGTTGATGCGCATGAAGGTGCGATGGTCGATATGATGGAAAAAAAGAAAGGCAGATACTGACCTGAAGTTATCTTAGCTGTGCTGGCGAATTACCAAAGCGATAGCGGAATCGTTCGGTAAATCGTGATACCGATTTGTAGCCGCATGCATCAGCAACCTGGGTAAGATTCCAGTGGGTAGTTTGGATCAACATCAGAGCATGGTGCATCCGGATATCCAAAAGCAACTGTTCAAACCGCACGCCCTCCTGCCGCAAGCGTCGGCGAAGTGTCGATTCACTCATCGCCAGTGCATCACCGGCCAGTCTGGCGGTCCATCCTTTATCCGGCGCTTCTCGTAACAGCTTGCTCAGACGTGGAAAAATTCCCTGCTGATGAGGTAATAAGAAGTGAACACGTTGTTCCGCCAGTACCAGAAGAAGGTCAAAGATGCGCAGGCGAACCCGCTCATCACTCATCAGTGGGTTTTGCAGCGTTGCCAGTAAATCTTGCACTGAGTCTTGAATATCGCTCAGTAATTCCACTGTGGTTATCTGCGCATTTTTTCTGGCAGCGGCGAGATATTGCGGAAAATGTTGATAGAAACCGTCGAGCACATCCGAATTCAGGGAAATAAACAGGGAACGAAACGGGGAAGCATCGTTTGCCGGATACTTAACATAGTCCGCATCGACCCCCTGGTCGATCACGCCCAGCAGCGTTGGTGTGTTCAGTTCATACGAAGTTGCGACGTGGGAGAACTCAATCCTGCCGGAAAGCACCAGCAACAGCGTCGGTTCATAAAAGAAAAATGAACTCGCCTTCTGCTGAATCTTCAATTCTGGCCATGCAACGGAGATTAAATTTGCCCGCCGAAGACTGTCATGGGAAAAACCAGACCCTGGCACTGGACTCTCTTTAACAGGCAATGCACTTTCACTGGTCATGGTTTTTCCTGATTTTGTATCGTTAAATCTTCACGTCTGGATTCAGGCTATAAAGCCCGGTCAGCTTCGCTTCAGCCAGGACATGACTCTTTTTCACTGCTTGCAGGATGTTAGCTCCAGTCAGTTCGCCTTCGACTGTCAGGGTCGGCGTTGCCAGTGCATATAATGTGAAAACATAATGATGCACGATCTCATCATTCCAGGGTGGGCATGGGCCATCATAACCATAGTAAGTCCCGCCCATCGCATCATCGCCAGCAAACCAGGCGGTATAGTCGTTGATGCCATGTTTCAGTCCACCAGGTGCTTGCGGCCCGGTTTTGCCCTTGGCCGTAATGCCGTTTGACTGTGCACCCTCAGCGATTTCTGTCTGTGTAGCCGGAATATCAAACAGCGACCAGTGATAGAAATCGGTTCGCGGCAGTGAAGCCGGAACAACTTTGCCTTCCTGATTGACGTTTTCGCCGCTGGTCGGGACATCGTAATCATGGCAAATCAATACCAGTGACTGTGTTCCGGCAGGCAGATCTGACCAGCCGAAATGCGGGTTCTGGTTATCAGACAAACGTACATGGCTCTGTGCATCATAAACCGCGAAGCTGTTTTTCCCGGGGATGACATCCCCGTCATTGAAGCTGTGGCTGAATAATTTCATCTCTTCTCCTTGTGCGACTCGGATGGAACGACAATCAACGTCAACCTGATTATAAGAAGCTTCTCGACTTCATGACGATCTAATCCGGTCAAATTTATCCCCGAAGCCGTCATTATGGACAGGATTGGTTATCTGATGTGCATCATCATGGCTTGAGGTTACTATGGACTTTCCGGAAGTACGATTCAAACAAAACTAAAGTTTATTAAAGTTGTCTTTAATAAAATCCACAGCCATTAAAATCATTTTTAGTACATTGTCAGTTATTAAAGACAGGGATACATCGTCTCGCTTCCAGGAACAGAGTACCTTCAGCAATCAGCGTGACTCTGCGTTTGCTGCGGTGAAACAGGCACTGGACCAACATCGACTGTTGCGCGTGATTTTTGTCATCGATGCTGTGCGCAAAAAAATCTCCCTGTAATAAGTGAAATAGGATTAATCACATAGGTTTCAACCGACAAACAATAGCCGAAACCGATATTTTATTGCCATAGATTCTGAACCATCTATTCATATTGAAAAACGATGTCGATCTTTTCTTCGGCAACATTGACAGTTATTTCACATTTGGACCAAATCGCAGTCCCATCAGGCATACCGCTTTCGACAGAATGCTGCTGAAGTTCGCGTAACGCTTCGGATAAGTCGGCAACAGCCAGATGATCAGGCTCGAACCAGTCCGGCTCGCCACTGTCATCCAGATAATCAAATTCGAACTCCCCTGCTCCAGTTGCAGAAAACAGTTTGGCTTTGACAAACAACTCGCTGGCATTCGCGGGTCCACAGCTATAAATAATCTGTCCGATCCTCTGATAAAGAAGTTCGTCTTGCATTGCTTCATCTCGATGAATACTTTTCTAGTACAGTATCATGATGTTGCGATCTTCCATCACACATAATTTCCGAAAGTCACTCTGGCTACTGGGATCCTTTGGATCTGATTATCCTGTCAGAACAATGCCAGACTGAAGTTACATTTCGTATTCTTCAACGTGAGATGATTTGAAGAGTTAAAGATAAGATTACGTTTTTTCACATAACCTGCACAACCTATGTCTAAAGAGAAAATTTAAGAGAAGGTGTTACCTCATCTCTTAACAAAATGGGTAAGAGAATTGAAAATATAATAGCTTCATCATGAAAATTCCCTTCACTGGAAAGATCAGTATGTATATACTCAATTTAAAGCAGTATTTGAGGTCATGCAGATAACGACCTTCTTACATTCAAAACCAGATTTTGGAGATGTCCATGAACGAATCACTGAAAGCGATAAATAACATTCGTACACTCCGTGCACAGGCACGAGATCTGGCTCTGGCTGATCTTGAAGAAATGCTTGAGAAATTAAGCGTAGTCGTTGCAGAACGTCGTGAAGAAAGTCATGCCGAAGAAGCAGCCGTTCGTGAGAAAGCTGAGAAACTCGCTAAATATCGTGAGCTGTTGCTGGAAGACGGTATTGATCCTACTGAACTGCTGGGTGCTTTGCAGAGTGCAGGAAAACCTCGCGCAAAACGCGCACCTCGTCCGGCCAAGTACAAATATACCGATGAAGATGGCCAGGAAAAGAACTGGACCGGCCAGGGCCGCACGCCAGCTGTGATTAAAGCGGCAATCGACAGCGGTAAATCTCTGGATGATTTCCTCATCTAAATAGCCTGTCGATGTGATGTGGGCGAAGTGCCCACATCATTGCATTTCTTTTTTGCCGTCTATTCAATCAAGACTTATCACTGTTGCATCACATCAACAAGTTTCTAATCCTATTTCTCTGGCCCTGCACCCGGGTTAATAACGAGCAACACCACTGAGTGCGAATTGTTGAGCAAGACATGCGCAGTACGATTAATTTTGCATAAGTAAGCACACTGTATACTTTATTCGAAGCTTTATGTTAGTTTCGTCATGAGTACCTGCCACCCAAGAGTGAGACAATGCATCTGATTACGGTCACCACCACATCCACTACTACCACCGCAACCTGCGGCGGCGTGAGTGTTTCTGTGGCGAATATCTGAGCAGACAGAATCTCAAACCCCGCCGCTCTGGACGGGGATAAAAACTCCGTTCATCGCCGTTTTGAATGGAGACACTTCATGAAAAATGCATTACTGATTATTGATATGCAACAGGGACTGTTTCATGGTCCACACATTCCCTATGCTGCCAGCTCAGTTTTATCCAATATCAGACTTCTGATCAAAAAAGCCAGATCGTCAGGTACTCCGTTGTTTTTTGCCCGCCACACCGGCCCGGATGGATCACCTTTTAGTGAGCAGAGTCCCTTGACGCAACTGATACCTGAACTTGACGTCAATGTTGAACAGGACAGCGTATTTATCAAAAAATATCCTAACTGTTTCCGTGATACGGTACTGCTACAACAGCTTAAGCTACGCAATATTGATCAACTGGTGATTGCCGGAATGAAAACAGAGATTTGTGTGGATACCACCTGTCGTGCAGCTTTTGATGCCGGGTTTAAAGTGGTGCTGGTTTCAGATGCACATACTACGATCGATAATCCGGCCCTGACAGCGGATAATATTGTTCGCCATCATAACCAGACTCTGGCTGGCCCCTTTGTTAGTCTGGTCAGCACAGAGGAATGGGTGGCATAAAACTGAGTCAAATAACTGTGCTTAATAATGCAATGAATCATTTTTTTCCTGAACAGGGTGTGATGCCGGTAACGGCCGTATCGGCAGACTTCATAAATGGACATGTTATTCCTGCGCACAGTCATGACCTCGCTCAACTGCTGTATGCGATTGAAGGGGTCTTGGTCATTGAGACCAGTGCAGGGCGCTGGGTCGTCCCGCCCAGCAGAGGTGTTTGGTTAAAAGCAGGTATCAGCCACACGGTGCGTATGCGTGGTGCGGCCAGGATGCGCAGTATTTTTGTGCTGCCCGATGCGATACCGGGACTTCCCGACGAGGACTGCGTTATTGAAGTGTCTCCGTTACTGAGAGAGTTGATTTTGGCGGCGACCAGAGTCGAGGGAGATTACCTGCCAGATAGCCGTGACGCACGTCTGATGCGGTTTATCCTTGATGAGTTGTGCACATTACCGGTTTTACCCTTCAACCTTCCCTGGCCGCAGGATTCCCGCATTTTACGAGTTTGCCAGATGCTGTCTGCGGAACCCTCTGATGCCAGAACCGCTGACGACTGGGCTGACCTGCTGTCGATGACAGTTAAAACTTTCCATCGTCAGTTCCACAAACAAACCGGCGTGACATTTGGCCGCTGGCGGCAGCAGGCCAGACTGCTGCTGTCGCTGGAGTCTCTGGCGCAGGGCCAGCCGGTTTTACAGGTGGCGTTACAGCATGGCTATGAGAGCCAGAGTGCTTTTGCGGCGGCTTTCAAACGTCAATTTGGCATGCCGCCTTCGGCTTTTTATTCTTAATCGTTGCTTTTTCGCAGTACCAGCCCGGTGATGACGCAGAGCAACATGGCGATCCCCGCGAGATAAAAAGCATCGCTGTATGCCATCAGCAACGCATTCCGTTGTATCTCCTGGTTGATCAGTGCCATCACCTGCATACGTAAACGGGTTAAACCCTCTCCATAGAGTGCCGTAGCGTAACTGATGTGCTGGTGAGACAACCGATTCACTATCGCGGCCATGTTTTCCTGGGTGCTCAGGGAAAAATCCGTGACAGCGTCACCGAGTCGTACGGCATGAAACCTGGCGCGCTCCACCACTATCTGACTCGACAGCGCGATCCCTACCGCGCCGCCAACATTTCTTACCATGGAGAACAGACCCGAGGCAGATCCAACCTGTTCTTTTTCCAGCCCCTGAATCGCCATCACCCCTAACGCGACGACGACCAGCGACTGGCCGATGCCGCGTACCACCAGTGAGGGCACAATCACATTGGCCGCCGCATCAGGATTAAGATGGATGTTCATCAGGCATCCCAGAGCCGTGATGAGAAATCCGACGATGATGATGGTTCGCGCACTGGTCCAGCGCATTAAATGCGGTGTGGCGAAAGACATAATCAACTGAATGATGCCATAGGGGATCATCATGATACCGATCTGGCTGGCGTTATATCCCTGTACCTCGGCGAAGTAGTTCGGCACCAAAAAGACCACGCCAAATACCACGGCACCAAAGCAGAACTGCATCAGGCTGGCGATGCCAAAATTGTAACGCCCCAACAGACGAAGGTTGATAAAAGGTGTTTTACTCCTGAGTTCAACCCAGACAAACCCCACCAATCCGATCACAGCCAGCAACGTACAGTTAATGATATAGGCAGAAGAAAACCAGTCGTTACGCTCGCCCTCTTCCAGCATGATCTGGAGTGCAGACAACCCCAGTGCCATAGTGATAATGCCCCACCAGTCTCCCTGTCGTAACTTTTCCAGCATCAGTGGCTGGGGTTTAACCGACCAGCCAATCGCCGCCAGCAACAACAGACCCGGTGGCACCTGCAAATAGAAAATCCACCGCCAGGAATAGACGTCTGTCAGCCAGCCTCCCAGTGACGGCCCGGCAGCCTGAGCAACATTGTTGGCAACGGCAAACAGGGCCATGCCCAGCGCATGCTTTCTGGCAGGCAACTCACTGACAATAAGTTGAAAAGAGAGCGGGATCAGAACGCCACCGAAGGCGCCCTGTAACGCGCGGGAGACGATCATGGTCTGTATATTCGGTGCCATTGAGCAGAGGACCGAAAAGATCACAAAGCCCGTGGTCCCGGTCATCAGGACTCTGCGCATCGAAAAAATTGATACCAGCCAGCCTGTGACAGGGATGATGATGATTTCCGCTACCAGATAAGCCGTGGTGATCCATGACCCCTCTTCAAAAGACGCACCCAGTGAGCCGCGTATATCCGGCAATGAAGCATTAGTCACATGCACATTCATCCCCGCCATAAAACAGCCCACTACGCTGCCCAGCACGGCTACCCAGGTACGAAGCGAAATGGAGTTTGTGGGTTCTATGGTCAGTTGCTTAGTCATGATGGGTGTCCACGGTCACCAAAACGGACATCCCGGGACGAATCACATCTTCTCCGTTCTGTCCTTCTGAGAGCCGAATCTTCACCGGCATACGCTGGACAATTTTGGTGAAGTTCCCCGTCGCGTTATCTGGCGGCAACAGCGCGAACTGTGCGCCAGAGGCTGGCGCGAAGCTGTCCACCGTTCCACGAAAGCGCCTGCCACCATAGGCATCAACGCTGATTTCCGCAGGCTGACCAATGTGCATGTGATCAAGCTGGGTTTCCTTGAAGTTGGCAATCACATAGACATTGTCAGGCACCACCGCGAGTAAAGGTGCCCCCGTTTCAACATATTGCCCGGTTCTGATGGATCGCTGTCCGACGGTGCCGGTAATCGGACTGATGATATTGGTACTGGCTAAATCAATCCGCGCAAGATTCAGTTGCGCCTGAGCCTGGCGCAACGCCGCATCAGCATTGTCCTGCTCGGCTACGGCCGCCTGCCGCTCACTCGCCAGCACTCCGCTCTCCTGTCGGGTGATTGATAATGCAGCCTGTGCCTGCGCAACTGAGGCAACCATTTTTTTCATCTGGGCGTTAGCGGATTCCAGCAGTTGTTCACTGCTGACATGCTGGCTGACCAGCCGCTGCTGTCGCTGCGCTTCCTGCACGGCACGGGCGGATTCGGCCATTGCTGCATGGACGGTTGCCATCGCTTCATCAACGCGATTTTTCTGCTGTGCCTGACGTACATCCAGATTGAAAATCTGCGCCTGCCGGAGACGCTTTTGCGCCTCTGCTGACTTCACGACCGCTTCCGCCTGACTAACCTTCGCCTGATATTCATTATCGTCAATCCGGGCCAGCACCTGTCCTGCGCTGACACGCTGATTATCCTGAACCTCTACGACCGCGAGATAACCACTGACCCGTGGTGCAAGCGTCACAATATCGGCCCGCGCATAGGCATCATCGGTATCGCTCATCCAGCGGGCGGTTGTCCACCAGTAAATTCCCCATGTCAGTGCGATGATCAGCAGAAATATGGCGATCATCAGAGTACGGGGGCGGGGTTTTGCATAGCGATGAGTAAAGGCCTGCTTTTCAGCAACCTGCGGATTCTTGGTCATTGTTTTATTTCTCTGTTATCGACAAGGGAGATCTGAGATGGAACAGGCCTACGCTGCGGCTCTGGTAAGGGTATGGCCGGAGCCTGCTGCCAGCCGCCCCCGAGCGATTTAAACAGCGCGATCTGTGTATTGATCAGTTGGGTGTCGGCGCTGGCTAACTGGTGCTGAATAGCGATGTCAGTGCGTTGTGCATCCAGAAACGCCAGCGCGGTCGCTGCGCCCTCTTTTCTGGCAATGGACGCAAGTTTTAACGCATGCTGACTGCCAGCCGCCGCCTTTTGTAACGCGGCATTCTGTTGTAATGCCGCGTTATAATTCGTCATACCTTGCTGTACATCTTTCAGTGCACCAAGAATGATGGCATCGAAATGTGCCAGAGCAGACTGCTCATGGGCATTCGCCTGAGCAAGACGTGCGCGTTGCTCACTCACATTCGGGAATGACCAGGAAATAAGTGGGCCGAGGCTCCAGACGGTCGCTCCGCTTTTATCCCACCCATCTGGCTGATGGGCTGAGCTGAACACGCTGCCGCCAATCGATATTTGGGGGTAGAAGTCGGCAGTAGCGACGCCGATGCGAGCCGTTGCCGCAATCAACGCCTGCTGGGCCTTCAGGACATCCGGGCGTCGACTTAGCATTCTCATCCCCTCACTATGAGGAACCGCAATGCTTGTCAGCGAGGGCGTTGACTGACACTGCATTGCCGCCTGAGGTGGATTGTCAGGCAATTGCCCCATTAATACGGCAAGCTCAGCAAGGGCATTGTGGCGCGCAGCCTGTAAGGGTGGAAGCTCAGCTGCTGCCAGTTCAACCTGGTTCTGCGCACGTATCACATCCAGCTCAACACCTGCACCGGACTGATACAACTGGCTGGCGAGTTGCTGGCCCTGTGCTGCCAGCAGCAAAGAACGCTGTGCGATACCGATCCGCTGGGCGTAACTACAGGCACTGAGCCAGGCTCGGGTGGTTTCGGCTGCAACCAGCACGCGCGCGCCCTCCTCTTCTGCCATCACCGCCAGCGCATCAGCGTTGGCTGCATGGCGCATCGAACGGAGGCGACCAAAAAAATCGATTTCCCACTGCACATCGATACCAATGCCATAACGTGCACCGGTACGGATATGGTCGGATTGATTCAGAGCGGCTTCTAACTGGTCATTTGCAGTACTGCCGTATCCGGCCTGAGTATTCAGGGATGTCGTGGGAAGACGCGCTGCATCCGTTTCATCCACCACAGCTTTTGCTGCCCGGAGATTTGCAGCGGCCATACGCAGATCGCGATTTTTAGTCAGCGCCTGTTCAACCGCGTGATTCAGATCCGCATCGTGATAGAGGGTCCACCACTTATCAGGGATGGACGCGCTTTGCCCGTCGAGTTTCACGGGTAAAGTGGTTATGGGGGGCTGTTCTGGCCCTGATGTACAACCTGCTAACAGCAGGGGGAATAAGGCAACATAACATCCTGCGGATTTGTTCATTGGGCAAACTCGTTAATGAGAATGCGTCCAGGTTACTAAATTGCTGGGTGTCTTTATGTCGCGTGCTGGACTATCTTTATCGCGAAATGGACATTCGGGCATAGCGAAGGTAGCGCGACGGGAAACTTTCTTGCCCTACCCTTTGGTTGAACAACCAGCGAAGTATAGGGTTGGGGTGGTCAGATTGGTCTGAACCCGGTCATCTGTGCTTGGGTACAACATGAAATACTTCATACTTATTATGTTAAATTAGATATTCCGTTAATCCCGGAATACCTCCTCTCCCGAAGCGGCGCGATTCATCGTGATCCTCTGGCATCGATGCTGAAAACCCGCGCCGCTACAGAATGATTCAGACACCGATGCCGATCAATATCTAGTCATTTATGATGCCAGCTACGTTTTACGCCCAGGCGGTTACGGTGGTAATGCGCTTTACCCGATTTAGTCTGTCAGTGTGATGTGGGCTATGTACCCACATCAATCCATCTCCAATACAGGCGATTATGGTTCTTTTGAACGTTTTATTTCAGCAGCGGAAGTAACGCCAGCATATTTTTTAAATTAATCACATCCCATGGAAGATGCTCCGCAACGGTGAGACCTACCGGTGCTGCAGATGCGGATGCAATGTTGATAAGCTCTATAACCTCTGAAATCGAGAGTCGTCCCTCTGCCGCATCCCCGAAATCATGCTGACCTCTGCCCGGACGGGCAAATAAAACGGAACGGAACATTGCCGGGTCGAGCACGTCCAGGTCCAGATGAATAGCCAGACAGGTTATGTTTTCCCGCTGAATCCAGTCCAGCACTGCCCCTGCCCCTTGCCTGACCTCATCTGGCCCGCAAGTCGCAATTCCGTGTTCAGCAATAAATCCCGCTTCGTAATCCAGAGGATCGTGTATGCCGGCAATCATCACTTTTTCGGGAGCAAGGGGGTGCGTAATATCCCGAGTCAGGTCTTCATCACCATTCCCCATTAGTGCGCCAAGTACATGGGCGTGTGAATGGGCAAACTGATCCGGCGTCATGACATCAGGGTGGGAATCTACCCATAGTACACCCAGTTTTTCACCGTAGGTTTCCACAAGGTAGGAAAAAGGAGCCAGTGAAACCAGACAATCACCCCCCAGCGTGACAAGGGTGTCCGGGCGATTCTCACGGATCAGGCTGCGGGCGTTGTGCAGTTGTGATACCACCTGAGATCTGCCAATGATGCCTTCTTCATTCTCCAGAGGAATACCCGCAGGCGGTAAAACGTTAACCTCTGCAGTCAATCCTTTTTCAGCAGGGGCAAGCCAGGCGAGCAACTGCGAACCAAAGAAGTAGGATTCATTGTTACCTCCCTGCCATTGGGGAAAAATCAGTCTCAGATTATTGCTATTAGAGTCACTCATCAGGTAATCCTTAGTCTTCACTCAGTTTGAGTAAAATAGTGCCTTTTGCTGTTCGCGAATTCAGTTTGTTATAGGCCGCGGTGAAATCCTGCATTGCATAAATGCTGTCGATATTTGGCCTGACTTGCCCCGAAGCAATATAATCCTGAAGCGATTTCATAGCCGCAGCCACATCATCATCCGTTTCCATCCAGGCGTCGTAACCCAGTAGTCGTTTCTCTTCTACCACCAGATCGGGAATATCAATTTTCCCCTCCGTTCCGGCAACAAAGCCGATGCTGACTGCAGTTCCGCGCGGGCGAAGCGTCTTTATCAGTTGCCCGAGCAGCTCACCGCCTACCGGATCAAACACCATGTCTGCACCTCTATTTTCACTCAGACGTCGTATCTCTTCATGCATATCTTGTTGTGATAAATTAATGACATGATGAGCGCCTGCCTGCTTTGCGTGTATCGCTTTATCGGTTGTAGAGACCAACGCAACCGAAATTGCTTCCAGCGCATTCGCAATCTGAATGAGTGCGTGGCCCACCGAACCAGTTGCACCCGCGATCACCACCAACTGCCCCTTCTTTACATCCCCTACACGTGTCATAGCCTGGAAGGCGGTCACGTAATTGATCGGTAGTGCAGCGGCATATTCCAGGCTGTAGTCTGCGGGAATCTCGACCAGGCGTTTATCTTCCACCAGGACAAATTGCTGCTGTAACCCGTCTTCTGTGATCCCAAGTTGACCGCCGCCATAGATGGCCACTTTTGTACCGGCTTTGAACCTGTTGCTCTGCATAACCATGCCTGAACCATCGTTGCTTAACACCAGAGGCGCTATGGAAGATGGAACGCGGCCGGTCAGAACCAGATTTGACAACGGATTGACCGTGGCAGCATACATTCTGACTAACGTGTGTCCCTGGCGCGGGGTTGGAATGGCCCGCTCTTCGATTTCAAACCAGGCAGATGGTCCGAGGTTCTTTGCTACCAGTACTTTCATCAACGAGTGCTCCGAAGCGGATCGTGCACGGGTCATTGCAATATCTGTCACGGTGAAATTTACTCCAAAATAATGAATGAATGATCATTCATTTTAAAGTTAAAGCCTCTTCATGCAAGTGAACATTCCGTCTACCGCATCAGGGGTTAAAACAAACCGTTGGAGATTATTCGTTTCAGTAGACTGCCGCAAAAATTCGAGCAGGAAAACTCGCCATCGGGACACGCGGAGGTACCGCGGTCAGATAAGCATTTTTTCCCATCAGACTACCGATGTTTGTCATATCTTCGGCAACCACAACGTTATTTTTGAGCAAGATATCGTGTGCAGGAATCGATGAGGCATCGTTGTAGTTATCAATAAGCACCGAGTCGATCCCAACCAGTGCAGCGTGATTTTTCGCCAGCCATTTAGCTCCCTCAGCTGACAGATAGGGAGGATTATCGCTGTACGCCTCCGTACCGAACAGCCGGTCGCGCCCGGTCATCAACAGAACGGCTTTCCCGGCGACATTTTTTCCCTGAAACGCGGAGGAGAAGAATATCTTCTTGCCAGGTGGCAGCCTTACAATAACTACCGGCAGATTAACGAGTTGCCTGAGATCGTAGTCCGATATCTTCTTTCCGTGTGGATCTGCATGGAAGGGGGCATCGATGTACGTACCGGAAATGCCCAGCAGCTTTATGCCATCAATGATTGCACCGTTTTTGCCGCGCTCAAGCCTGGTATACAGCTCCACTTCACTGAGTCCGGGATAGGTTGTCATGTTTTCATGCAGCGGGTGATTCAGTTCAATATATTCTTTAACCGGTGGCAGTGTGGTCGCCAGGGCAGCTCCGCAGAACATACCGGTTTCCGTCAGCAGAATAATGGTGAAGGTTATAATTCGACCGAACATCATGATGTCATCTCCGGTTGAAGGCGACGTTTCAGATTCACCTCAGCAATGACGATGGACGCCACAATCAATGTGGTTGCGGCCACGTCGGTGACGGTTAGACGCTCACCGAAAAACAGCGCACCGGCCAGCATGGCTGCAACCGGAACCAGTGCTACTGTCATACCCGCTGTAGATGCCCTTACCTTCCATATCCCGTGGAAAAAGAAAACATAGGGTAATGCCCAGACGAACAATCCGTAGTAAACCAACGTGATGGCCTGGCTCTGGCTTATCGCGAGCAGATGAAAGTCCCCACCTTCTGTCAGTGACAATGGGAATGAAAGCACCGCACCCACCAGACAAACGCCCGTTGCCATAGTCACAGGCGGCAGTTGGGATGAGAGTTTCTTGGCGAAGATAATGACTAACGCAGTGGACAACGTTGATAGAGCCAGGAAGAAAAGGCCGTAAGCATTACTGTGGCCGTCATTACCTGTCGTGGGTACGGTCATTACGATAACGCTGAGAACAGCCAGTAGCACAGCGAAACCTGATTTCAGGGTCAGCTTTTCCCTGAGAAAAATGACCGAAAAAATCAGGACAAACGCTGGCGATAACCGATGCCGCGACAGCAGAGGTATCCGGCAGTCCGTAAAGCAGAAAAACAGTGTACAGAACAGCGCCAAACAGGGCCTGCACGCCAATCGCCGCCCAGTCACGGAGCGAGACAGCAAGCCAGCGAGTCTTGTCAATCATTAGGGAAAGCGGGAAGAGTGCAGCCAGTCCGATCAGAAAAGTGATGAATGTGAAAGTCCAGGTCGGAATGGAATCCATTGCTTGTTTGGCAACAGGATAACTGATGCCAACCAGTATGTAGCACATTGCTACGCATAACACGCCAGAGTGTTTCCTTAACATCGTTTCACCTCGTTGATGATGAATGAACAGTCATTCATTTAATGCGAAGTGATACTGTTTCTTCTGTCCGGTGAAAAATATGAAATTGCTATGACGCCCAGTTTATCAGGGGGTGTTACGCACCAGTCGTTCGGTGTTGCGCCGGTTGGGGGATCTGGGGAGAACCGTATGGTAAAGGCCGTTGGAAAAAGGATAAGATTGCTTTCAAAGGAGATTATTAATGACAAAAGATTCGGCCACCTACCATAAACTGATAACTGCTGCCGCTGACTGCTTTGCCGAAAAAGGGTTCAATGCCACAAGCGTGCGGGAAATAGCCCTTCGTGCGGGGATCAGCCAGGGGGCAATGTATACCTATTTCAGGAGCAAGGATGAACTGATTTCAGCCATTGTGCTGGAAGAGCAAAAATCAGCGCTTAATGCACAGAATGAATCCTTTTCTGGTTCATTTTTGGAAAGGATTTGCTCACTGGTCTCTTCCTGCATCAGTGATGTCGGTTATCCGGCTACGCACCGACTTTGGGTAGAAATTATTGCAGAGTCGGCGCGCAACACTTCCCTCGGAAATACCTTCATTTCCAGTGATATCGCCATGCGCCATGGGATTGGCAATATCATCCGTCAGGGAATTGAGAGTGGAGAATTCAGAAAAAATCTTGTCGTAGAAGAAACGACGATTGTGATTTTTGCGATCATTGATGGGCTGATTGCCCGTAAAGCTATCAACAAAGATTTTTCTCCGCACAAGGACCTGAGCACGTTTAGTGACGTTTTACGTCATCTCCTTACCTGATTTCCTGGGGGCAGCATTGCGAGACAGTCATTCTGAACAGGCGACACAGTGTCTTTTTGCCTGCTCTGATTAAGGTAATATTATTCTGTTGCATGTCATGCAACACACACTTTGTGTGTTCGACATCAAGTAACAATGAGAAACACAGATGATTAAAACCTCGCTACATAAGTGGCTTGAGGAATGAGAGCTTGCCCGCGCTATGGCCGTAACGCCCTCCACAGCTTCACGTATGGTTTCTGGATTGACTGCTATCACACCAGAAATGGCTATCAAGCTGCCTATGACCTGGATCGTGCGGAAAATTTTATAAGCCTGACCCTTTACAAGGCGCCAACTGAGCCGATTAAGAGGCTTTAAAGCCACAAGTAATATTATCCTGCTGCTTGTGGTTGGCCACATTTGCCGCTACCCGTTTCTGCCTGCCAAACCAAACCTGTAGTAACCTTCTTACTATTCGAATCTTAAAAGCCTAATAGACTTAACTATGGCTGTATCGCCCGGCTATTTTTCGGGATGTATGAAGGACACGGAGGATGCTTACTTTGGTCTCGTCAGCCACATACACAACTATGAAGGGAAAATGTGGTATTACGAGCTTTCTATGTTTGACGGTGCGCCCGGCCTGTACTCCAGCCATAGGGTTTTCCTTGAGTATACTCACCATCGCTGCGAGTCTGTCATCGGCAGCAATGGCGACTAAAGCACCTGCTTCTTTGTTCAGGTAGAGAAAAATGTTTTCTCTGTCAGCCAGCGCGCGTCTCTCCCAGACAATATTCGTGGTCACAATTTCCCCTGAGCAGCTCGCTGTCGCAGATCATCCATGTGTTTTGTCACTTCATCATTGTTAAGGTACTCGCCTTCACCAGAGTTATGACGATTGAACGCGTGAGCTATCTGTTGCTCCAGCCAGTGCTCATGATCACTGTTTTGAAATCGGAGTTCTTCTGCTGCCAGCTCTTCTGCGCGCTGACGCATGAGTTCAGTAAGGCTCATCTGCTGGCGCTCCGCGGCAAGCATGGCCAAACGTTTCGTTTCATCATCTATCCGAAAATGAATAGTGCTGCTCATAATGCTGCCTCTTGTGGTGTCGTTTGTGTTGTCATTATGAGCGTAAACCATCTTAGTGTCATCCTCGGATGCAAAACTAATCATGCAGCCAAACTACTGTATACTAATTATGTTAAATACGATATCCCGCTAATCACCAACCCTACACCCATCCCGTAACGGCGCGATTTATCGCGTAATGCTTGTCAGTTAAGCCTCAGTCATGCCGGAACGCATAGCGTTTCGGCCTCTTTTTTACCGCCCGTGGATAATGCCTCTGCCTTCGCTTCGGAAGCACGAAGCTTCCTGCCATCTCCATTATTTCATTTATTATTCGCGGGATTTTTCCCGGTGCTACGGCGGGCAGGATGCTTAGCTGGCCCGTCAGATAAAGCGCGGCCTGCTTAAAGCCCATCTGATAAGGTTCCACATTCTTCAGGCTGTAAGCCATCTGCGCCATCATAAAGCGCAGGAGATTGTACGCCAGTGCAACGCCCCATAACTCCTGTCTCACCAGCTCCGGTTTTTTACTTCTCAGCGTCAGTTCATTGTTCAGTAGATGCTGTTTCATCTCCCGGAAGCCATGCTCGATTTCCCAGCGATACCCGTAAAGCTCAACGATATCCGCCTTCGGATAACGACGCGCATCGCACATCGAGGTCAGGATTTGTACTGTTTTCCCGTTAACCTGCTTGCTTATCAGCCGCGCCGTCAGTGTCTCCGGCGCATCTTTCCATTTTTTGCGCGCCTGCCACGACAGGTCGAACTCTACCAGCTCGTGGCCTTTGTCCAGCTTTTTCAGAACCCGGTACTTTGCATCTTTACGCAATGGAAGCATCCAGTGTCGCCCTGTCCCGGATGTCTGCCAGTAGTGCAGCAGGCCGAGCGCATAGAAGCCTTTATCCAGTATAGTCAGTGAGTTATCGGGAGTCTGTTTCACCAGCCCGGCGGCAAGGTCAACTTCGCTGGTTTCTGTCACACTGCCAAAACTCACACCTGACAGCAGATGGCTGGTCACTTCCATCTGGCAGACCATGCGTAACTGCGGCCAGTCAGAGCGGCTGTGTATATTTGCCGTTCGTCCAAAAGCGGCATCGTTTTCCGGCGTATCGGGCGCACGCCATAGCGTGCCATCGACGGCCAGCAGGGTCAGACCATTCCAGTTCGACAAGGGTGTTTTGTCGAACCAGAGCTGGCGGGACTTCTCAAAAACCAGACGAACAACATCTTCACCGAGTCGCTGACGCGCCTGCACCACGGCGCTGGGCGCGACAAAAGGACGTTTACCCGGTAACACGATATCCAGATGAGAAACAATCTGGTTCATGGAAAGCGAACGAAACAGGGACATGCCGGTAACAGCCCAGACCATCATATCCATTGGGAGGCGGCGTTTTCGCAGAGTCACGACACCGGTATCAACCAGACATTCATCAATGAGTTCGGGTGAGAGCAGATCGGAAAGCGCAGAAAATTCTTTCGGCGTAAAGTTCAGGACGGTATCGAGAGCCTGGCTGAGTAACATAAAAAAATCCGTAATCCCCGGGAGATTACAGATTTTTGCAGAACTACAGGATCGTTCAATCGATCATTTCATGCTTAACTGATCGGCATTACGCGATTTATCGCGCGGTTTGTCAAGGCGTAAAAGAATTCTGTCTGAATTTAGTTCTTTCAAAAAACCTCCTGAATTAGCTGCTGAAAGATAACTGACTGATAAAATAGTAATCCCGACACTGTAATCGTTTTTTTCATATGGCTATTTGATTTAGCTTTAAAATATCATTTTTCAGGTCACTGTCTATGTCTTGGAGACCTAAGCCGTTTATAAGGTTCTTAATTCGGATAAACGTCTCTTTATGATCCTGCAACTCATCCCCTTTTATTGTTGCTAGGGATGCGATGAGTTCACCATCATATAGATCCCCGATCAGGGGATCTTCTGTCAGAACGTCTAATATTGCTGGCATCAGTTGATCAACACATACGTTCTGCCGAACCGCACGGCAGAGATCTCCTACTTCCAGGCTTTCCAATGGAACATCAAGAACGCTCTCGAACCATGCTTCAAGAGAAGACTGCTGACTAGGGTTCTTCCTTGTATTAATGTTTCCCACAAGTTCGCGAAATGTCGTCATATCCCATGTCCTTTCAGCGCTGATTCAATTTTATTGTTAGCCTCAGTTTCTCTGCCATAGTCGGCCTGGGCTTCAGGGTTATTGACGTTTTTCAGAGTTCTAGCATGATTCCTTAATCCTCTGAGTGTATTTTGCATTTCCTGCATATGATCCCAATAGCCACCGCTATCTTTAGGCACAGGGTTTCCATCCATATCCTTAATAGTTCCTGTTATATTATGCTCCTTCAGAGCATTTTTAATTGTGTTATCAATCTTCCTCATAGAGATCAAAAATAGAGACTGCGGACCCTGAATTCATTATTTTCTCCCGCAAGGAATGTCTGTATTACCATTTGGACGTTTTGTTAACGCAGCCACTATAATTCGTAACGGCAGTTAAAAGTTTCTAGTTAATCAGAAAGTTGTGCTTTTTGCCAAATGTCGTCTTTTGAACTCCTCCAGGCACACCATCCCAAAGGAAGGTCAGCTAAAGCAGTAATAGAATGATCAAGATCAACAATACTTTTCAGGCTAACTAAGACAGCATCATTCTCACTCAACGGAGTAATCTGATTAGTATGAAATTGCCATGCGCCATCAACACTATCATGAGAAACATAAGCAATCCATTCCCCTGAGGAAATTATCTTCCTATTAACAATAACTGCTACATTTGGAAGATCATTAAATTTCCATTCTGAATTTTGCATTACGTTTCACCTCAATGATTTGATTTTTGCCTATATTGTTCTCGGGACAAAACTTGAGCATTATTATAACTATTTGTTCCCTGCCCAATGTTAGTATTTGCAGGGTTTCTGGGCACAATATGATCGATTTGTGCCTCATTTGACGGGGGGGAACGCCTGGCTGACTCTTTTGTGGCATGACCAACTCCTGTCCATCAAGATCAGATCGTAGCACCCCACCATTATTTTCCATATTTTGTTGATAAATATTAGCTTTTTGAGTACGTGTAAAGTTTTTTCCTGGGCCAACTGATGGTGAATCGGTCAAATTGGAATATGGTCCACCTCCCGCACCAACAGGAACTCCTACACCCAATGGATACGTGATAGGGTCGCCTTTCTCATCACGTTCTGGCTCCAACCCCGGATTGATTGTATATATCTTTATGTGGCCATTGCCAGTTTCTCTATCATGCTCAGCTTCATCGTGATCAAAAGGACTATCCTCTTTGAGCGCATTTTTACCCGCCTGCGCCCCCGCGACTGCGCTGCGTGTACCCCCCGCCTGCAATACCCCCGTCCAGTCCTGCCGCCAGTGTACTCAGCGTGCTGATAGTCTGACGCTGTTCCTCACTCAGGTCGGCCCGGTCAATACCCGGATACAGCTGCTGGGCAATGTACTCTCCCGTCACCGCCCCGGCGGCACCTGACAGACCGTTGTTGCCCGATGCAGCAGCTACCACGGCACCCAGCACTGCGTGTGCCATCAGGTTCGCCGTGGTGTTCACCACTTCGTTGCCATTCGCATCACGCGTGGTCGTTTTATCGTGGATAATGCTCGCCAGATACGGTGCTGATGCTCCGGCTATCGCAGCGGTCAGGTCTCCTCCGGCCAGCAGAGTACTGGCCATGTTGCCGACAAATTGTCCTCCCAGGCTGGCACCTGAACTGAGTCCAATCCCCTGATGCTCAACGTTGTAATCGGCTTCATTGTGGATATCGGTGAACCCAAGCGTGCCGGTATCCAGGCGGTTTTTATCTGCTTCGGCCTGGCTGGCGATAACTGCCCCGTTCAGCTGAGTGTGATTCCCCACCATGATGTCAAAGCCACCTTCACCCGCGTAAATGTAGCGGCGTGATTTATCCTGCTCCTTTTTATGACAGGCAATCCAAAAGGGGTATTAAGCGATAAGAAAGATGTGGAACGGATACGGCAACGTCTTCAAGCGTGTTATTTTCAACAGTATTGTCAATATGCCTGTTAGCGCTGTCGGTGTCGCGGCTGAGCCCCAGACGACAGGCAAAAAATCCCGGTTCAAATCTCGCTGGCCGGGATTAAAGTTTTAAATTATCCTTAAAAGGATCTTGAACAAGTATTTGATTAAATTTTTCCTTAGCTTTCTCTCCCCATTCTGATTTGAGCTGAGAAAGGTATTCAATTACTTTTCGAAAAATAAGACGTCGAACATCACATCCTTCAATCCTATGATTTAACTCATAACTTACTGCCATCTGATGCACAACATCGTACATAATCCAAAAAAGCAATTCATCTGGCGATGATGTTTTCTTCCTGGAAAACTCATATCCTCTCTCGGAGTAAATATAATTATACTCATCATTTTCCACAGATAAGTAAGGACGACCATCATCGAATGGCGATGTGCCAACTATACTCTTCGGAGCATGGATTTTCTCACACAGAGAGTTAACGATTTTTTGAATTTCCTCTATCGTCACGGACATATCAATGAATCTCCTTCAAGTAACCATTATCTATCAACCATTGGACATTAACGCGTTCAGTCATATTTGGTAAAATTTGTGTCCCACCACCGACTTGTCCAAACGCTGGCGCGATTGTTCCTTGGATGGCTGGAAGGGGTTTTATTACTTCATATTCATGATAACCGTTAGCTTGTGATCCTGGGGCAAGGGCACATTGTTCATAAGGAGTATCTTTCGGCGCAAGAAATGAACCATTGCTATCACCATATCGATCTAATGTTGTTCCTACAGGAATAGTCGTTTTAACTGGTTCTCCTGAAAAGTCCAAATTCTTAGGCCAATCCCAGCCACCATCAGCATTCTTAAATCTGTCGTAGTAAGAATAACCTCCGGCTTCAGCATCTGTAATTGCACTTGAAGAGTTAAGGTTGTTAGGTACGCTTTCTTTAACGATACTCTCGCCTAATGCACTAATTTTATTAGCAGCCGCAGCACCCAACACTGGCGTCATCGAAGCCGCTACTGTCTTCATCCCGTCATAGGTTTGGACATAGTTCTCTGCCGCCGTCTTATCCAGACCGAACTGAACCATGACATAGTTCACCATCGCATCCTTCACCTGCTGCTGATTCTGAGCATCAACGCTGGTGATATTAAGCAGGTTCACAATCTGGCCATAAGAGTCAGCATACATATTACTGACTTTGTTATTGTACTGTCCGGTTTCGTATTCACTTTTGGCCGAGATGACTTCCAGCCTGGCTCCGGCACAGCCCGCGCTTGCAGCTTTACCATTTCCACAAGCATCCATCACTTTCTGGTCGCGACTGATATCCAGTTCCGTTAATTCAGCCACCTTTTTCTGCGCCGCTTCACGTTCCGCAGGGTCGCTACTGTTAAGTTTCTGTTTCGCTATCTCCAGCTCCGTCTTCTCACTGACGTGCAAATAGTTATTCTCAACCGCATTCTTTCCGGCCACCGCCCCGGTACCTGCACCCAACCCTGAATCCGATACCAGCCCACCTGCCAGCCCCGCCGCTATCTGGCTCAGAGCACTGACCGTCTGCTTCTGGCTTTCCGTGAGATCGCTTGGGTTTTCCACATCGGGATACATCGATGCCACTATTGCCCGCGCCATCAGCTCACCACCGGCTGCTCCGGCAGCACCTGCTGCGGCACTGTTCCCCGCCAGCTGCGCCAGCACCGCCCCGGCCACCGCGTGCGCCATAGTGTTTGCCAGCAGGTTGGTTTGTTCCTTACCGTTGGCGTCATAGGTGGTGGTCGCTTTCTTTATCGTGTTGGCGATATACGGTGCCATCGCCCCGCTCGCCGCCGCACCCAGGTTACCGGCGCTCAGGCCACCCAGCGCCCCGGCCACCGCACTGGTGACCATCGAGTAAGTCCCGCCCGTCCCCCAGTCTGCCGCCACATCCTTATAGCTCTGGTCCTCCAGCACCTTGTCGTGCAGTTCCGTCTGCGTCAGCGTCGCGTATCCCGGATGCTCTTTCAGCAGACGGTCAGAGGCTTCTTTTTCCGCTGCATTAAGTTTGTAGGTTTTGATGTCACCCGTTACCCGCTGGGCCAGCTCCTGCACGCCCTGGGTGAACGCCATCTGGTTTTCGACTGTGTCTTTGTCGAAAATCTTACCGATGCTGCCGTTGGCACTGTCGGTATCACGGCTGAGGTCAGCCACATCCTGCGTCTGGTTCTGCGTATCGCGTACCGTAATGGTGCCGTCAGCGACCGCCGAACGGGTGGTGCCGGATGCACTGCCCGACACGTTGGCCATCGTCGGCAGGAAACCACCGGAGAACCGTTCGCCCGGTTTCTGGCTGCCGTCATAGCTGCCGCTGAGGCCGACTGAAGCGCTGCTGGCGTGGTACCATAGTGCAGCCAGGACAGATGCTGCCCGCCTGGCAGTGTCAGACCGGTCAGGTTACTCAGTTCATCCCACGCGTAATCGACAGGACCATTCACACCTGAAATAACCAGGTCTGGGATATGAGCCCGTGCGTCAGCGTGAGCTATCAGGCTGAACACAGACGGTCCGTTGTCACCACAACTGGCGGTAGCACTCCAGTGACAACGATTAAGCAGTTTCTCCAGAGCAGGAATGTTTCCGGTGAGTTTTGCCGTCAGAGGGGCAATCTGCATTCCTTCATCATTGAATGCGACATCAAGAACCGTGCGGGAGAGATAGATACCATTGACGGCTGGATTCATTATGACAGCGTGGCGACCTGTCCACTCTTTATCGCTGAGTAATCGATAGACCCACTGCATTTCTTTGGCCGTTTCGATGGCACAGGTTAGACGAAACAAATCGTGCTGTTTTGCCAGCCCACCGCTGCATGAACGCCAGAGATAATCGAGTTTATGCCGTAATCTTGCTCTTGTTCCGAGTAACCTGCCCTGCTTAAGCAACCACTGAATATCTGTTGCCAGCTCACGCGGGAAGCGATGCTGCTTCAATGCAGTAGCAAGCCAGCGTGTGAGGAAAATATTTTCTTGTGATTATGATCTTATCAGACCGTCACACCTGGCCAACTGTAGAGCAATTAGCCCGCACCAGGCCAGATGACCTGTTTTTTCAGTTATTGATTCAGTGCTCAAAAATTACATCTCCATGTAATAAATGTCTCGGTAAAACGCAGCAGGTATAAAATGTAAAGATTATGACAGATAAAATGAAATAAAAACCACACGTATAGACAGGACACGACACTTGTTCGAGACGGAAGTTTGTATATAACCCGATATGTATAGACATCACACAATAAGTTTCCGTCATGATTTTTTACTTCTCTGAATTGTTCATTATCAATATACTTAATGACAGGCTTAATTCTAAAACATAAAGCTAACTCTTTTCTGAATTTAACGACCCAGATCCTGGAGATTTACATGAGTGAGTCACTTAAGGCTTTAAATAACATCCGCACACTGCGCGCACAGGCTCGCGAACTGGCATTAGCTGATCTTGAGGAAATGCTTGAGAAGTTCAGTGTTGTGGTAGCTGAACGTCGTGAAGAAAGTCATGCAGAAGAAGCCGCCGAGCGTGAGAAAGCAGAAAAACTCGCTAAATATCGCGAGCTGCTTCTGGAAGATGGTATTGATCCCACTGAATTGCTGGGTGCTTTGCAGGGAGCAGGTAAACCGCGTGCAAAACGTGCCCCCCGTCCGGCTAAATATAAATATACTGACGAAGACGGCCAGGAAAAACACTGGACCGGTCAGGGCCGCACTCCGGCGGTGATCAAAGCGGCAATCGATAGCGGTAAATCTCTGGATGATTTCCTCATCTAAATAGTCTTTCGATGTGATGTGGGCTAAGTGCCCACATCCATTCATCTCTAAAACGCAAAACTTCATCATCGTCTTAATTTATTCTTCAGATATTCCTTTTTCTGCTGTGATTCAATAGCGCGGTGTTTTCGTGCCCCGTTTACCCGTATAGGGATTGTAATTTCCTTTAGCACTGAAGTTATCATATTGAGTATTGTCTTTATGTGTCCGCATGTATGAAGACACATGATTTCCGTTGCTGCGTGTATAGCTACTGACGTGATCGTGCCAGGCGCTGCTTCCTGTTCCATAGTGACCCGAGGCAGACGAATGGTATGAGCCAGTGGACGGTATATGATAGCTATAGCCCCTGGCGTGAGCAGCACCTGCTGCTGCAAGCATAAGTGCTGTGATAATCAATTTTTTCATAACACTATCCTTTTATTTATTTATGCAATTCATCATTGTTAATGACATTAAAAGTGTCTGTGGTTTTTATATCCTGCCTTAGCCCTTATTCCTGGCCCATTTGTATACGCTGACCTGAAAGGCTGAGATATGCAGTCCTGTTCCTGGCGTTTTTGAGTGTGGGTTACAGCATTTGAGGCACAAAGGCCATATTTTCGGGACAGCAGACTGCTAAGCCATACGGACTAAAAGCGCACAGTAATTATTGTGCGCCGACGGAGTTGGCCCGGCAAGGCAGAATGCCGCCGCAGGGACGTATCTCCGCGTAAGCGGGCCGACAGGGCCGCATACGGGCGTGTTACTCAGGTCGTACAGCTACAAGACGCGCAGCCAGCTTCAGATTATAGTTACATCATACATTTTCAATGCAATAACATAACGGGCCTACGGCCCGGGCGTGCCGCTTCTCAGGAGGTTCATGCGGTCTCATGTCAGAGGTTTGCACGATTTTTGGTGGAGAGGGGCATAGTGGTTGCAGAAGTGTTCCTGTCATATGTTATGGTGTTTATGTTTGTTGTAACTAACCTCAAAGTAAGAGTATACTGTTACTGGAATTTATTATACGAGTTCCTCCCCTGTCTTCTCTTATCATCTGTATTTGGCCTTCTGTTATCCCGCCCAAATCACATCATGCAGAGAGCCAATTTCTTACATCTGAAATGTATTCCCTTTACCCTCCCCTTCAAGTTCCAGTAGCAATGAACTCAGCACGCGACAGGCCCCCCCTTTCACCAGGCGATTTAAACCGGCATTCAATGCCTTGGGACTGTCTTCATGGAAAATTTTGGCCAAATCGCGAGTGGTGAAGACATAACGCCCTTTCTTATCGAATGCGTTTAAGCGCTCAACGGCTCTCATTTTGTCCATCAATAAGTCCTCGCGAATACCACACAAGCATAATATTCATGTAAACATAAGCGGAAGACATCTACCAGGTACACATGAATACCACAAAAATATAGTATTACCGTGAACTTGATAACCCCCTCTCCTCCGTAATGCTGCTGAACATCTTCTAATTCTTTTTAGATTCTTTCATCTGACTGAAAGTCAGGAATGTATTGCCAGTAGCAACATCAACGAATGCCGCTATCGTGATTTCGTCGTTTGCAGATAAATGTGTATAACCCGATGTTGATGCATTCAGCACCCGGCGTGTGTATCGAAATTCGTCCTTCGAACGTTTTAAAAGCCATCGGCCTGACCAGATAACTACGATTTTATCGCCAGCGGAGGTGGTAAAGTCATGTTTAAAAATCAGTGGGTGGGTTCAGGTGTGCGTTCACATCCGAGTCCAAGAAGATTGAGGTTCTGCCAGACCAGCCGGTTAAAACTGTCACTGTCCATATTGAACAACTAATGGTTTGGCAGCGTCCTGATCAGCCATGACGATATCGCCTGTCGACGCTCATCAATACGCAAGGGCGCCAACCGTTTTCTGCGCTTGCCGCGTACGGATCGGATATGTCGATGACGAAGCGTGTTAATCAGCGCGCGTTCATACCATTGATGACGCACTTCACGTACAGGCATTGATGTGCCAGCCTCAGCTTTGCACTCCCCTTCTGTCTCGATCCGGGCATTGCGTTGCGCAAGCAGCTTATCCATATTCACGCCGCACAGTTGCCAGAAGCGGTCCGTGAGTCTGATATGACGGGGCATCCAGTATTTCTCGATCGGATCCCATTCAAGCTCCGGCATTTCGATAAGGCCAAACCAGGCGAGTTCCGGAATTAACCGGGACAGACGTGATGGCTCAACCCGTGTTTCAGGAACCACGTTCCTGTCTGCATCTTTCGGGCTTAATTCTTCTGCCAGCCGCCCGATGTTGACCGTTACAATCCAGGTGGCCCGGTCTGGACCATGCCGGAATACAGACCAGCGTGAAGGCGATTCGCGAAATCCTGAATGCACGTAAAAAAACTGCGGGGCGCGCAACCGCTACCCGCAGAAACAACAAACCAGGGCCAGGTCAGACATCACAGCAGGCCTGATCGTGGTCAGTGCCGGGCGGAGATATGCCCCCGCCCGACAGGGATCAGGACCTGATATCTTTCATTTTCTCAGCCATCTCCCACAGCGCCCGATTCAGTTTTATATCACCATCAATCCCCGTCACCGGTCGCGTGCGCTGCGATTTTCCTTTCGCCGTTCTTCCCCATAATCCGCCCTTCGTCAGGTTTTCCTGCACACGCTGGTAAGTCGTCCAGAGATTATTTGGCCGATCCTCTTCACGACGTATCGACAGCACATCATCCGGACTCAGCGGGATATGTTTTCCCTCCCCCCTGTCGTCATATTTCCAGTTAAGGGCCGTTTCCGCGAAAATCCGCTGTTCCTCCGGATTAAGTGCGATGTTTTTCATCTGCTCACTGGAATCGCGGATGCCGTCAAAAATACCCAGCACTTCATAAGCGCCCTCGATCACCCTGCCGACGACATCACCTTTGTGTGGCACACGTACCTCCCCGAACGTCTTGCCGCAAACCATGCCATTCATGCAGACGAACCGAAACATGCCGGGGATCATCTGATAGCTGCTGCTCCCGTCGTGGCTGTTGAGGAGGATAATTTCCGGTACTTCGCTGCCCGTGATCTGACCTTCACGACGCAGGCGCAACATATGTTTTGTATGCGCACGCTTATCCGCATTACGCACGCGCGTCTGACAGGCAAAGAATGGCTGAAAGCCTTCATGGCGTAAGTTATTCAGCAGGGTGATGGTGGGAATACAGGTGTAGCGCTCACTGCGGGACTGATGCTTATCTTCCGAGAAAACACTCGGTACGTAGCGCATCAACTCATCATTGGTCAGCGCGCGTTCCTGACGGATTCCGGTGGCAGAACGAAAAACAGAGGCTAAACGGGCCATATTGACTCTCCTGAGTGGTTTTTAAATGACTTTCTTCTGGCGTTGTCCTTTTGATGGTGTGTTGCCATCGCGGAAGGCCGCTGCCGTGAAAATGACCAGACCCGGTCCATCAGGGATGAACACAAGGGTGCTGACAAAGCCGCAGCGCAAGCGAACGACCACAGGGAGGGAGTGCGAACGGGTGAAGACAGCAGGCGCAGCCTTTACCCTTGTGAGTATCCCGGACCGGGTTAGCGTCTTTCACGGCAGAGGCAGTCCGTGATGACTTCCGGAAACTAAAGGAGAGAACGGGAAGTTAAAACGGGCAACGCCCGTTTCCCTAATGGGGCGGCGCAGGCGTCAGCCTGCTGCAAGCCTGGTGGTAAGATTGCGGTGAGAGTCGGACAGACAAACAGATCATGTTGCCCTGTACTTTTATACCAGGAGCGGAGCTCTTTCGTGGCAGCATCAGACCGTTCGGAATGTTCTGAGAAAGTACGCCCGAAAGAGGAAAACCGGATAATTGACGGCCATAAGATTGTCTGTTGTGTAAGATATTGTTTGCGTTGAACAAGCCAGAAAATCTGTCATCGTTAAGCAGCAATGAATGCTGTCGATTACGACCTCATGACAATTACAGGAGTTTCACTGATGCAGATCTGCATGATGGACTATGGGAGGTTATCCCCGGATGGGAGGACACTTAAGTTGATGTGTTATGGCGTAGGGTCTTTTGATGTTTTGTCCGGTATTGAAAAATACATAAATAATCCAGACTGCTCTGATCATGAAAAAGCCGCAATCCCGCCCGGGACATACTGGATAGTAGACAGGCCACAGGGAAGCCTGTTCAACCGGGTAAGGGCAGAAGCCATTGATATGGCCCATTTATACAGAAATCACCATTCAGAGTGGTTTGCGCTGTATAACAGCCACACAATGAGCGACCACGTCTTCGTTAATGGGGCGCGTCGCGGAAGTTTCAGACTGCATCCTCTTAATACTGATGGTTCTGGTGTGTCCTGGGGATGCATAACCCTTTACCGGGCAAATGAATTTCAGGTCCTGAGGCGTACACTTCTGAGCAAACCTAAAGTGCGCGTCCCGGGTGGAAATGGGTTGATGGCTTATGGTCGGATTGATGTTCGTGGTGTCCCGGACTTTTCAAAGTGTGATGTAAGATGAAGATAATTGTTTTTTTCGCGGTTCTGATCGCAGGTGTTTTACTGATACCAGATAGCGTAATTGGCTCTCTGGTTGATCACCTGAATATTATTCAGGGAGATGGCGAAGAAGGGATGAATAATTTCGACTTTACGGTTCTTATAATCAAGCTGGTTATATCTGCATTGGTAGCGTTGTTTGTTTTAAGGTTCTTCCGCAAGGACTTACCTTGATACTAACCGCATCAATGGCTGCTGTTGTTAATCCTGATATAGCGTTGATATGAAGATCGGACAGCAAAAGGCCCACCATCGATGGGCCGGGGAATTAACAACGCTTACCATGTGAAGGTTTCGAAAAACTCCAGCTCGTCACCCAGGGATGAAAAATAGATCATACTGACCCTGCCCTTTTTATGGCAGGTATGAATCAGTTTCCGTGCCTGCCGGGAGAGCCCTTCTCTTTTCAACCGCAGGATGGGAAACGATACGGCATCCAGCCTGATTAAATACCCAAACCCGGTCGCCAGAATCCATTCATTGTCTCCATATACCTCACTGAGATAGCAGAGAATGTCATTGTCTTCTCTGGTGATATGAGCAGTGCTGCACTCCAGACAGGTCAGGATACTCCAGTCCGGTAAAGTGACTGTTTTTCCCCATCTAAGTGGTTCAATAAAATCACTCCATTGCCATTCAACGTTATCAGGGACGTTGTATGAGAGTACCTGCAACGGCAGGCCCAGCGTCTCAGCCAGCCGTTTACCGAGATCAGTTAATATGTCATCACTCCGGGTGAATTCAGCCCACGCCAGTCGTTGTCCATGTAAAAAGACTGCTTCATACCCATTACTCAGGGTAATAATGGTCACACCATAGGGTGCATTCACGGTAAATGTCTTCACGTCCTTATTCCTCCAGGATTTTGCCTTGCGGCTTATTCCGGCGTTCCTCTTCCGGTCTGGACCGGTTGCGAAACGCCCCTCATTGCGCAGACGCCCGGGCAGCGGAACGACCGGCTGCAAGGGAAGAGGACTGATTTTTTAGGCTCTTTGAAAAAATCTGGCCGAAAGCAGCTTGCTGCGACCCTTGTAGTGAGGGAGAGAACGATGCCAGTCTGCATTAAGCAATGAGGGGCTTTCGTAGTGGCCTTGAGGGGTAAAGACGGAAGTTGACCTGGACGTTGCCATCAGATCCCAGCCGACAGGACCAAAACGCTTTTACGATTTGGCAGAGTCTGGCGGCCACTATTCCACCGCCAGACGAAGGGGCACCGCCGACGGCAACACCGGGAAGCAGTCCGGGCCATAAGGAAATATATCAGAGAGTTATGCTACCGGAAGAAGTTATTGATTATGCGCCCAGGGCTTTAATAATCAGCGTAGTTACGGCTGCCACAGCCCCGACCATGCCAGTGGCGATGGCAACGGGATACCAGGGCAGCAATCAGGCAGGGCTACCCCTGCCTGGTAACCGGATCAGATTTCCCCACTGTCCTCGTAATAACCGCACTCACAATGGTGGATTCTGTAATACGTGTTTATCGAGCCTTCTGCTCGCTCCCAGGAGCGATAAGACGCACCGCCGGCACAACGCGGGCACTCACAGATATCCGTATCATCATCAAGTGTGTCACCAGGCGCCATACTTCCACCAAACGCACACACACCAGGTCTTCGATCCGTTGCAAGGACGTTCTCAATTCCTGGCATCACTCTGAAGCCCGTATCGAACTACCTTCGGTCTGACCTTCAGGAAAAATACCAGATAACGGAAAGTTCGCAGCTAGCGCATTATATAAAACTTCAACCTGAGATGTCAGGTTACGATATCGTGTTTGCCTGGAGAGGTCGTCAAAGACTTGCAACTCATCTTCAAACTCATAAATCTTCATCATGGAGAAGAGTAAATTGAAGACCTCAGTTGCCCGGTAAAAGATGATCCAGGGTGAGGAGAGTCTGACAATATCATGTAATGATTGATAAATACTCCGCACCATCGCCTCGTTTGAGGCCAGGCGGTCGGCAGGCATAGTTGTCAGAACATGGTAACAAAAATCAATATATTCAAATCGGGTCAGAGAGTCTTCTTCAGCACTGAGGTGATCATTAACGAACTCGACAAATTGTTTCTCACTCTTTTCCAATGCTTTTCGTAAGTTGATCGATGGCAGGGTATTATAAGCTGTTAGTCGATCGTATTCTTTCTCCCGTTGTAATGTTTTCATCTGCAACGCAGATAAACCTGAGCAGTAATCACTTGCCAGAAATTGATTAACTTTCTCATATTTTTCATCACCATACCATCTTGACGACAGAAACCTGATGACCGTTTTTCTCGACTCAATATGGTCTGGTACGGTTGTCAGGATGGACCTCAACCAATAGAGTGGAATGAAACTCATTTCTTCTTCAGTCGGGGCCGGTAGGGTTATGTTGATCGTCCCTTCCGGAAGTCGATATCCGGCAAATGAAAATATATAATCCCTGGCTTCTGGATTGTAATCGGTGCAGGAGAAGTTAATCGGCTGATTGACGGAAAACTCCAACCACTCAGGCATACCAAATCGACCTGACGCTTCTAATAACTTATTAAAGGCCGCGACACTTTCAGGATTGAATTCGAGTGCCTTAAGCGCCCAGTAAAAGAACTGGTCGTTGGCAATACTCAATCGCATGCGTTGCGCGGGAGTAACGCGATCTATGGTTTTTATGCCACGCTCATTGGCGGCGGTCATGTACCAGAAACCTGCAATGAAGTCATAAGGATAATAACTCTGCGGCATTTCCTGCTCCCAGGCATGAAGTTGTTTCAGAATCTCATTTGCATCTTCAACCTGAGGGTTAAAAAGGAACTGAATCTGCAGAACCTTATGTAAATCTTGCCCCTTCAGCTGTGCAAACAGCAACTCAAGGTTTTGGTAGTTCCTTTGACTTAAATTACGTTTTGCGTGCTGTTGTAAGTCATATATTTCAACGAGAGATTGCATGAGTAAACGTCCTGTTCCTAAATCATGATGTCATTGTATAAGTGCGAAAACGCCATGTTCTTAAAAAATGAGGAATTAAAGGGATAGTTCAATAAAACAAATATGTCTATGGGGATCATCTGATAACACTTAGTGGTAACCATTGATTATAATCAGACAAATAAATTACTCACACAAATTCTAAATTGACCGAGCCACCTGACCTATGCAGGAAATGTATACCCATATGTTTATTGAAATTTACTGGAATTAATAACCTGGCCAAACGCCATAAGATTCCGCAGGGTGAGATCGCATTAGCAGCTAAATATAGAGGTTTATTATTCAAAACAGCGCAGTCGAGAGAGAAAGAAACGATTCAAAGGCCTGCCAGGAAATGTCCTTAGCAAGCCTCGTATTTCTATTCAGACGATCAAGAAAACATTCAGGCTAAAGTTCCATTAGAGAGGAAATCAACACTCTTTTTTCTTAACATGATCCCATATTGCGCATGCCAGCATGTGAAACAGGAAAGCCCATGCAGCCAGAAATGCACATCCCAATAACCCAAAGTAAAAAAGTAAATTCGGTACACCACCACAAATTATCAGTGTTGCTGTGAAAACGAGCACACACCAAAACCCTTTTAATACATAGCCAGATAACGCTTTAAAATCACTCATTCTGTAATATCCAGATAGCTTTGCCGGTCATGGCCATCATCTTCAGTCCCGCAGGATGATAACAAACATAACAGATAATAATATGCCCTGAACCATACATAACTGGTTCTTTTTGACTTTTTTGGTTCAGGGGGTGCTGATTAATTGTTAATGTGCGAGGCTACGCTTTTAGCAACTTGTACTGCCACATCATCCCATGCACTCTCAAGGATGCCTGTTGCAGAGGTCCCACCAATAGTGGGATCTTTCTTATACGAAGAGAATTGCTGGGTCCAGGTCTTACCATTCAGGTTAAATGATGCATTCAACGTAACTTTACCAACATCTATGGCCGGAGTGATATTGAACATACCTGCCGAGTACTCAAATCCAGAATGAGCCTCAAGTATGGTAATCGTCAGGTCCTTACCATTTGGAACCAGGTCGGCATAGGTAGAAATTGCCTCTTCAATGCGTGATGACAGAGCAACACCCGTTGGTACTCGAGTACGAGAACCACCACCAACAAAGCCATCTGAACCCTGAATATCAATTCGTTGCGGGAAGTCAGCTGGGTTCCATGTGATAGAAAGTCTGGGTTTCTCTCCCTGAATCTGTACCGATTTCATATCGGTGATTGATGAATATGCGAGACGATTATTGAATGGCAGACTTATTGCACACCCCGAGAGCCCAACAGCCATAAAAACAATGACAGCAGAGCTTAAAAGCTTTTTCATCTTCAGTTCCTTGAGTGATAAATTGTTATAGAGTTATTTTTTAATATTCAGAGAGAGGTTAATTGCAGCCAAATCGATTGCAGTTCTTTGAAAAGTAATTTCCGTTTGTATCCCTGCCATGAACCGAATAGTTACCATTGCCGTAACTGGTTGTCGTACTATTCCAGGTGTTGCCATTAGCAGCAGTGCCGTGAGTTTCCGTTTGATTACCGTATGAAGTACTACTTTGGCTCCAGTTATTGCCCGTACTCATATTGCTACCCTGAACATTGGTTGTATTGCCAAAACGCTGTACGTGGTAAGTATTGCCAGAGTTATCATTGCAGGTCTGATATGCGTCAGAGCCAAAACACGCAGCCCATGAGGCGATAGGGAAAAACAGCAAAGCCAACGAGATCCTTTTCATTGAAAATACCTGTGTAAATATTTTGAAAATTCATCTTACCCTGATTGCATTTTCACTTCACTACTAAAATTTTGAGCCCACCCCGAAATCATTAAGTTTTATTTATGGATTGAAAAGGCGGTAATATATGCGTTATTCTCTCTCTTAATGAGAGATGACTCAGGAAGTGTCGATAATGCGCTAGCGCTATATCGCATCAACATTCTTCAGGAACCTCTGATGATTCTAAAGATGCACCTATAGTTTATGGCAACATAAAATGAGAGGCATTTTTCCAATTCATTAATTTTTGATATTCATTTTAGAGGTGCCAGGTGGATGATGTTGTTATCTACCCGCAAAGATTGATATTTTCCTGAACAACATAATGCAATAACAGGGAGGTTTGATGAATACACTATCGCAAAGCAAGTGGAGTTCAGCGGGCATGATTTTAGGCGCTGTGGCCCTGATGCTCAGCGTTTTTCATTTTACAGTAGGCCCTTTCACCTCACCAACGCAGACACTTGAACACATTGTTGCTCACAAAGTTTCTGCCGTTAAAACGGGCATTATTGCCGGTCTGAGAGGCGAAGTCCCCCCTGTTACTGACAGAAGATCCACGCCTGATATCGATGCCCTTCTCGACAATGCCGGAATTGGAATGGCAATCATTGCGCTGCTCTGTGCTTTTATCGGTGGTATTCGTAAAGAGAGCGCATGGAGTGTCAGTGGTGCCATGCTGTTTGGTGGCAGTACGCTAGCGTTCTACGCCTTCCTACTATATGTCGGGCTTATCTGTACGGTGCTGCTGATATTCCTGGTCGTTTCCTGGTTCGCTGGTCCACCGGTTTAGCGAGCATATTCTTCGAAACCAAATCGAATATCCTCAGCGGTCAGCCCCGATTGCTGACGGAAGCCAGACATCGACAACGAATCAATGGCGCTTCCGCGCATGAATGAATCAGACAAGGTATGAAAAGAACAAAAGTATCTAAATCGCTATCCGGGATATTCCGGATAAAGAAAACAAACTCCGCAAAATGATCTCGTGGGAAAAAACATCGCATCTAAAATGCGCCGTTCAAATTGCTGACTCACTCAATACCGATGCGGAGACATCTGCAATGAATGATTGCTGGCTTCAGAGTATTTAAAAGAAAAGTCCTTTTTCGAATCCCTTACCTCTGATAATCCCCTGCAGTTTTTAAAAAAATTATCTGCTGAACCAGAGGAAGGTGGAGGCAGGCCGCGTCGACGTAGGCGCAACGTCTGCTCCACCAGCAGGGGAAGCCTGCCAGGGTTTATCCGGTTGCAAAGCGGTTAAGGGGCTTTGCGACCCAGCGCCCTAAAGATGGTGACGGCTTCCGGATTGCTATCCGCAAATACCATCAACTGCGAACCCGGTATCAGGAAACCGTGCCGGCCTAAGCCCGTAACGGCCCTACCCTGTGGTGTTTCCAATCTGAAGATTGCGGTGTACGGTATTTCCTTATCAGTCTGAAGGTCAGTGAGGATGTCTGTTACTGCAAATCACCCACCTTGCCGGGCGCGGTCACCCTGCATCCGATATTTTTAACGCCATTTTTCCCGACCTCACCGTAAACCGCATTGCCGTCACGTAAAATCTGAATGGCACCACCGTCCCCGCCACCAGCAGGATGGGGGAAAGAAAGATAAATGCTTCCGGCTTTGCCTGGCTGGATTGCGAGGATCTCTTAGGCGTGCTTTTCAGGGGTTAACTGGTCAAATGTCGCAACCGTACCCTCATCAACATACGTGACCGCCGTTACCATAAGATACCCGGTAACGGATTCAATTTTTCCACTTCCTTTACAGTTAATCCCGACAGTCTCAGAAATCCGTTTACCCGTTTTCTCTGCGGTCTTAATGTGTTTAATAAAGCTCAGGGCCGCGTCAGCGTCAGGCGCGGGCGGTGCAGCAAGGGCAGGAACAGAGACAACGCCTACGGCCAACATTACAGCAACAACAACTCCCCTCATGATACCAACTCCCTGACTGGTTCAGTTCGAATCCGCCACTTTTGCGGTTGTCTCTTGCAGTATCTGCGGATCAATTCAGACATGGCTGCGTCAATATGTATAGCGCCGTTTCTCTCCGGTTCGCAAAGGCCAGGGTCAGCCCTTTCGGTTGCTTATCACAAACAGAACAACTTATTAATAATATCCTTACACCACTGTTATAGAGGCATCCGGTTTTCCATTGTGTTACGTACGTTAATCTGAGTTTTCAGACCAGAGAAATTAAGTCAGCCGACCCGGAGAGGATAACGCGATGACACCTGTTGAATTTAAAGAAAGGTTAAGCCGCTGGCCCGGCACATCATTCACGCACATTGAATGGGAATTGCATAACAATCAGTATGAAATTTACGCAACGGGAGACTGTCATTTTACACGGAGTTGCTTATTCCTTTGCCGGGTGCCTACTGAACGCCAGTCACGCACGCTGACCAGCAATTTCCGGGAATGGCTGCCGCGCATCAACAGGATATTAAGGAAGGAAAAGAAAAAATATAGCTGATTCCAGACTCCCTATACTGTTCACCGAGACCTTGCGTATCCGGCAGTAATTTCGGATGATCCAGCATCCCGGCACTATCTGAGAAATCCACAGCCTGCCTGTCAGCCACCGCCGGCAGGCAGCATGACAGCGACGCGCAGTAATATCCTCAATTTACGGTTGCAGGAACATATTTAAGAAGTGTAGAACTGTCAGTGTTTGATTTACTGACACAAACAGGGAGTGTTATGACAAACAAAGCCATTTACATGATTCATCGCCCCAGTCCTATGTTAGGTCGTTCGCCTCTACAGGGAGGTTTTTTCCCCTACAAACTTACCGAAAAGTATATCGCAGCCCTTCAGAATGAACTTGACAGGTCAGCCCCTGGATGGACAGTTTTCGCTGACGACACCGAGTCAGATATTAATTTACTGGCAGAACGAAATCCCACTCTTCTCGTTTGCGCTCCCGGTCTTCGGTATCAGTTTTACCATCAGGGATTCGACGAAGATAAAATCATCTGGTTGAGCGTACTGGAGTATGCGTCTGCTGATCCTGAATCCGTAATCAAGAGACTGAGAGAACTCGCCTGTTACGGTTCATAACTGCACGGATACAAATCTCCTCGCTCATAGCAGATCGTATCTGTATTCAGCCTTTATGTTAGCTTGCAGATTAAGAGGTAATGGTATGAGCACCTCCCACTACATGAAAGTATGAGATGCCTTCCACTACGTAGTTATCCGTAATGTCCCCTGAGTATTTTAAAGCCAGTTTGACTCAAGGCGAGATGCCTTAGCACTGAGGCAGACGCATGAGTTGAACTGATAGCTGTAAGAAAGCACGAACCGGTTATCAGGGCTGTCCAGGTACGTATTGTTGTCCATGATAAACGTCAGCAGATTGAATGACTGATGTTCGGTCAGTTTGACTCCTAATCCAGCACCGCCAAAGTAGCCTTCATAGTTATCACCATCGTCGTTTTTGGAACCGTATGAACCTGCCGCAAATGCGATTATCGTCAATGAGGGTGAGAGCGGTCTGAGGGTAAAGACGCCAAGATAGCCACTACTTCCTGAGGTGGTAATCGTGTCATAGCCAAACTCAGGTGAAAGGGAGTCCGCAAACTGAGGTGCGACACAGGAGCCATCTGATTTACAGCCTCTAATTTCCCCGGTGTTATAGGTATAACCCGCCATGGGGAAGATCTGAAATCCAGCCGGAGCAATGCCAAAGACGCTGAGAGGAATAAAGGTTCCTACCGAGTAGTTTGTCTGTGTTGCGCCATTGGTGTATTCATTTTTCCCAAAATTGAAATTCACAATCCCCACTGGAAAAAGCCATGACCCACCTATGCGCCATTCGCTGACATCGCTGTTAATGCGTGCATTTAGTTTACGGGCCTTATCCAACGCAACCGAACCGGAGAAGGAAACGTTGCTGTCGTCCATATCATAGGTGTCTGACCATGAGACGCCGAGTTTCGTCGTCACTTTGGTCGGGTCGTCGTCGAGCTTTTCAGGTTCATCACTCGCGGCCGCCGCCAGTGCTGGCAGTGACATCACTATCACCAGAATAATGCTGCTATACGTTGCACGCATGATCTCTTCTCCTGCGGCTTTGCCTTCAGTCCTGAATAAGGGGGTATGTACGTGGGGGTTATCAGTTCAGAAACTGCAGGTTGAGCCCAAAGAAAATCTGCCACCGGGCCTGACCCGGTCCGTGATCGGCGATGCTTCCCTGAGGTTCCACGAATAAGTTGTAAACCGTTTTGCCGCTCTTTATCACCTGACCCACACCCAGACCGAGCGGTACGCCATAGCTGTCATTCTGGAAGTTATAATTCCAGATGGGCGCAGAGCGCAGATAGGTGCCCCCACCCAGCTGATAAAACAGGAATGGCTGGAAGGCACTCACATTCACATCATTACGGCTGTTGTCTCCCGCAAAGCTGTGCTGCCATGAAGCAAGATAGCCGAACTGAAATACCGGTGAGCTGGCATTAAACAGGACGTTGACCAGGCCAGCTGACCACTTTTCAGAACCCAGCGCGTTCCGGCTGGCGGTGGGTGCGGTAATTTGTGGACCGAATCCAAAGCTGACGGCCGGATTGCCGGTATCAATGAGCCAGGCGGTAAACAGGTTGAGGTCGCCCAGACCGGTCTGATGTCCGCCCGTCGGCGGAGACGGATAGATGTTTAACGGCAGGGACGCGCGCAGCAACCAGTTGCTCTCTCCCAGAGAAAACGGCTGGGCATAACGCAGCCAGAACTGGTTTGCATCCTTATCGGTACCACTGACGTCGCCAATATAGTAATTCTGCATATTAAAGGCGGTCATGTTGGCCAGCGGGTTGTTAGCCTGAGCCGCGCCGGTGGGGCTGTTTTCCGCCGCTGAGGATGCGGCGGCCACGGTGAGCAACGTCATTATCAGAGGGATATTCGGAAACGTCATCATCTGCCCCGTGTCACATGAATTTAGCGGAAAATGCCGGCAGCATGGACTGCCGGCTGACGAATTTACTGTGTTTTCTCAATGCGTGGCGGCTGCCAGGTGCCGTCTAAAATGGCTTTCTCACCCCAGTAAGCACGAATGTACAGGGAGAAAGTTCCCTCTGGTGCCGGCAGCCAGTTGTTCTTTTTATCATCCCCTGGAGAGGTACGGCTGACGTACAAAGTCAGCGAGCCGTCCGGATTATATTTCAGCGACTTGTTTTTGGTGCCCAGTGAGTAGCGGTTAAGCTCATTCGGGCTGAACAGATGACGATCGTTATAAAGCGTCAGCGACCAGAAGCCTTTTACCGGTGGGATCTGACCTTTGGCAAAGGTAACGGTATAACTGTTTTTGCCGTCAAGCTGGGTATGGGTTGCATCATTGTCGGTATAGAAATACTGGGTCTCATCCGGCTTGTTATCGAACATGTTGGATTTAGAGGTGCCAGTGCGGTTGTAATAGTCGACACCAAAATCTGCGTTATTTTTCGAGCGGTTCCACCCGTTGCCCGCAGGCACCCCGTTGTTCTTCCACTTAAAGAAGTCGGCAATCACGGTTTTGTCGGTCTGCTCTGCGGCCTCGTCCATCCATTTACGTACCTGAGGATCTTTATTGCCGGCCGCGACAAGGTGGCGGAACTGTGCGTACATCGCCTCTTCTCCCGGCAGCGGCGGAACCTTGTTCAGCACGTTTTCCAGCTGATCAAAGAATTTGTCAGGTATGACCCAGTGGACCTCCCCGGTACTGGGATCCGGCTTGTCTCCGATGGCGGGAATTTTAGAATACTCAAAGGACTTCATCTTGCCGTCAAACTCGCTCAGCGGATACGACATCACCTGACGAATAGGTGCCTGAATCGCAGCCCTGTCTTCCGGAGTATCGTCCATCTGGATACGCGGTATCATATTGGCCATCTCGGTGGGCGAGTGGATCACGCCGGAAATGCCTTTGGGGGTTTTACCCTTCCAGTCCGGACCGACCAGCAGATAAAAACCCGCTTTTGTGCCGTAAGGTTTGCCAACGTTACCTATCTGATCGGTGCGGGCATCGTAGATGGCATAGACCCAGAAGCGGTCGCCAAAATCGGGCACCTGAATAACAATCGGACCGTTTTCCAGCGCGTAGAAGCCCAGCCCGTAAGCCACATCCTGATTGGGGCAGGTCACGAACGTCTCTTCAGGTTTAATGTAATCCGTCAGCATACTGAGCTGGCCCATCGGCGCCACCGGTACCATGCCGCCATTCAGCGCAGGGTAAGGGGCTTTGGTAATGGTCATACGACGATTAAACTGATTGACCATGGGATAACCCCATATATAGGCCTGCTGGGCTATCGCCTTGACATAGAATTCCGGCATGGTGACGTCAGGTGATGGCTGGCTGAGTTGTTCGAACTTTTCCGGATGGGGTATTGTTACCGGCTCGGTCTGTGCAAGGTTGAAATGACTGGTGGTCAGCAGGGTTATCGCAAGTGCGATCGTTGTTTTACGCATATTCGTGTCCCTCTCAAACAATAAGCGGTGACTGGCACTCGTGACAGCCACCCGGCCCACATTCTCACTGGCATTAATGACTGGTTTTGATCAGATCGTCCGGCACCCAGGTCTGGTCGTAGAAGCCGTCTTCGGTACCGTACAGGCGCAACGCAACCAGGAAGTTACGTCCCTTGATGGTTTTGATAAACGCGTTGTCTGCCACCCCGTCAGGTTTTGCCGGCCCAAACCAGATATCAATCGAGCCGTCCTGATTCTTCGGCTGATCGTAATAGCCATTGGTTGAGGGCAGCAGTTGGTCGGTTTCCGGCATGGTGCCGTCCGTTACGTTGTAGGCAGTGACTGCCCAGAACAGCGCGGCGGGCGGGTTTGGTGGCAGATGGAGCTTGTAGGTATTACCCCCTTCAAGGAAGTTCCCCTCCTTATCATGCGTAGTGAAAGGATATTTTGAACCGGCACCGGTGGTGTGCATCACCATGGCCGCCGCACTGGAATAGGCAATCTGGAAGAAGGCCGCGCGCTGATTTTCATCCAGCGTGCCAAACTGCATCCATTCTGCCGTCGCGCCAGCCCACGAGTTTTCCCAGTGGCGGTCTTTGTAATACAGCTGACGCTGGTCTTCTCGACCCAACTGACGGCGGGCGAAGATCATCTTCGGGGCCATTTCCACGGCCTTATTCAGCAGCTCGGTCTGTTTAGGTGACGGATTAAAGGGCTTTCCTTTGACCATACCAATGCTGAGCAGGGCGCTCCGGGTGGCATCCGGGATGGCGGTCAACGGCTCGTAATCCACAAATGCTTTGAGCTTTGTCCAGTAAGAGGCGTCTACCGGATACATCATGTTAACCCGCTTGCCACTGGCGTCCGGGAACTGCATCGGCTTCACATCTTTCTCCACGTCCCAGAGCGGATACACCCTGGTCGTCTCCGCATTTTTTACCGCCGGGGCCGGATCGGGTTTCCCCTCACCTTTGGCCATAACGGTGCGGAAAAACAGAAAGACGTTATAGGTCGGAGATTTAAAGGCGAAATAGCCCTGTGGCACGGGCCCCTCATAGTCCGGTGGGAGCAGAAGATAGAGCCCACCGCGCGCGCGGTCGGGACCGACTGCGCCCACATCGGTGATGGTATGCTGGAAGAAGTCGGTGAACATGCCGATGACGTCATGCGGTGCTTTGACCACAAGCGGTCCTGTTTCTTTCAGGTCCAGATAGCTCATTGAATAGATCACATCGCCGTTAGGCGTAGGCACCACAGCGCGGCTGTCCATACGCTGCTTCCAGATCGGAAGAATGTTATAGCCTTTTCCGAATGCCGCCTCAGAGCCATCCCGCAGACCAATGGTATTCAGTAGCGGCAGCGTAGTGATGTATGCATGAATTGCATCCTGATAGTAAAGCTCATCACTCAGTGACTGTGCATCATTTTGCGGGAGCCAGTTTCCGTTATTGATTTGTGCCATAAGCGGCGACTGTGGCGGGGCATCGGCGGAGAACACAGGGGTGGTAATGAAGGTCGACAGCATACCGCCTAAAGCAAGGTTTAAGGCCAGGGGGCGAAGTTTCATTTGTTTCCTCTTGAGCAATGAATTTCGTTACCGAATACAGCAAAGAGGCCCGCCGGTTAATCCCGTGTGCCGGCAGGATATAAATGGTGAAATGGCTTAAACCTTACATTTCGAATTAACTGTAGAAAGAAGTATTACAGTTGCCAGTTTGGCTTAATCATTTTGAGAGTGAGTTATCAAAACTTTCAGAAACAACAAAAGAATTACTGATTAATCATGGTTCCGATCACAGCCCATTAAAACAAAAAAATAATTATATAACAGTTGGTTATGTTGATTTTAATTAAAAGCATAAGATCCAGCATGTACTTAGATTTGCGCCAGGCTTAAAAACCAATTTTCAGAAAAGTGCCACATCCCTGGTGGGCAGTTCTGTCTTGTTTCCCATTGATTTTTCAATGATGCGTTACATTAAATTCCAACCTTTTAATTCAGGAGAGGCTCTCTGGATATCTTCAGTGGACGTTTGAGCAAAAATATTATGTACTGATGAAATCCTCCCTCTGGAAAAATCGTATTGTTGATCATGAAACCCCTTCATATATCACAAGTTTGGGGGCTGTGACTTAGTTAAACTGAAAGTACCCTGTGAAATTTTCCTCTTGCTCCCAGCCATGCCAACTACACTGAAATCACGCGCTAAAACGCCGTGTTCTCAATGGGTTCCTGTCCTTCAGCAATGTATTTGTCCATATAGATTTGGGTTGAAACATCTGCCATGCAGAAAGAGTCGCACATTTAAATCCATTCAAGGAAATCATTCATGGCCATATCAAGACGAGGTTTTTACAAGCTGGTTCTGGGCAGCGCGGCAGGTTTCGCCGTGATGAAACATGTCAGTGCCAGACAGCCTGAAGTGCTGCAAAAAGTCCCCCTGCACCATGGCGCGGGCGATAAAGGCGAAACACAGGGCGGTTTCCCGCCCTCAGGCGCCACCTGCTCGGTCGTTGATTTTGACTATCAGATTAAATATCAGCGTGCGTTTGAAGCCGTTCTCTGGAACATACCTGCCGTGGCGATATACAGCTTCCGGCGCGCCGCCTTCGATAACCTGGGCATGAAAGATAACGACATCATTGCCTATTCCCACACGGCAACGCCCAGGCTGGAAGCCATCACGGCCAACAGTACCACGCCTTACATCACAGCGTTTACCGACCTGCAACACGGGCCTGTGGTACTGGAGGTACCCGTTGCAGGCGCAGAGGGCAGTCTGTATGGGCAGATTGTCGATGCCTGGCAGTTCACTATCGCAGACGTCGGCCCGGCGGGTATGGATAAAGGTCAGGGAGGGAAATATCTGCTCACGCCTCCCGGCTATAATGAGGCGATACCGCAGGGGTATCTGCACGTTGCTTCGCCCAACTATCGGATTGCTTTCGCCTTCCGGTCAGTGCCCGCGACAGGAAAATCACTGCAGGATGCCTATCTTTACTCGAAAAAACTGCGCATGTATTACCTCAGCGACGCCGCGAATCCCCCCACCCAGCGCTTCGTCGATCCCAGCAATGATGTCTATCCCACACTGCCGTTCTACGATGAGCGGCATTTTGAGGATATGCATGCCGTAGCCAGCGTTGAGCCGGTACAGGAGCAAGACAAGGTGATGATGGGTATGCTGATGTCACTGGGGATTGAACGCGGTAAACCCTTTGCCCCCGATGAAACCACGCGCAAAGCCATGCGCCAGGCCGCGATTGACGCATGGTTTTATCTGCAGCACTGGTTCGACAACTTCCCCCGCGAAAAGCTCTTCTGGCCAGACAGACACTACGCTTCGCTGTTGCTGGCCGATGCAAACCAGCGCTTCACGTTTGTTTACGATGACAAAATTGACCTGATTAATCGTGCTGCAGAATATTTCTGGTGTACCTACATGCCGAAAGATCTCAGCCCTTCACCTGCAACGCAGTATCTGATGGCGATGGCAGACAGTCAGGGCCAGTTACTGCAGGCTGGCGTCATGTACCGACTGACCGTACCCGCACAGATGCCGGTGAAACAGTTCTGGGCCTTGACGGTGTACAACCGTGACACCATGTCCTTTATCTACAACACGCTCGAACGCACAACGCTCTCTTCCTACGATCTGGACGGGATGAAGAAGAACGCCGACGGCAGCGTGACGATTTACATCGGCCCACAGGCGCCAGTCGGGCTCGAGAACAACTGGATACCGACCAGCGGAAAGCGTCCGCTACCGGCAATGCGGCTGTATGGCCCCACTGATGCCATCAACAATAAGTCTTTTAAACTCGCCGACATTGAGCGCGCATAACGAGTCAGCCCGGAACCAGAGTCGAAGAGGAACAGAACACTGATTGTCATGCTGCTGTCAGCCTTAGCGTCACTTAGCTGGTGCAGAGAAGCAACCAAATGGCAGAGGATGCCTATATTGATGGCTATTCCTTGGATTAAGCCTCCGGGCTCTTTTCTTTGCAATCATTATGTAAGGGCGCGTAAGTATCACCACCACGCTTGCGCTTTGTGTAGTGGTTTTGACATTTTCCCAGTGGATCGACATACGGCATTGTTAGCAAGTACCGTGTCGCAATCCTTTCAACCTTATGCATCCATAATTTCTCTAACAGTTCGTCAGAGAGTTACCGGATATGAACCGCATGGTCGTAGGCGCTGACATCGCCAAAAACGTGATTCAGCTTCACTATGTGGATACTGAAACCGGGGAAGTGGTCAATAAGGCGGTTAAACGCGCCTCTTTCCTGAGCTTCTTTCAGAACCGGGAACCCTGCCTGGTCGGCATGGAGGCCAGCGGCGGCGCGCACCACTGGGCCCGTCAGCTGATGCCCGGTGCCTATGTGAAAGCATTCAACATACGAAACAAAAATGATATGGCGGACGCTGAAGCCATCTGGCGCGCCGCTCAGCAGCCGGGTAAAGCGGTGGCGGTCAAGACGGAGGCTCAGCAGGCGATGCTGGCGTTAAAGCCATCAGCGCCATCCCCGGCGTGGGTTTCCTGACCGCCACGGCGGCCATTGCCGCCACGGGAAGCGCCGGTGCGTTTCGTTCCGGTCGGGAGTTTGCCGCCTGGATAGGGCTGATTCCACGACAGACCGGCACGGGTGGCAAAGTTATACTGAAGGGCATCAGCAAACGGGGTGATAAATACCTGCGCAAGCTGCTGATCAACGGCGCGCACAGTGTGATTCAGAATGCGAATGAGCCGGGAGCGTGGGTAACGGATCTGCTCAAGAGGCGGCCCGTGAACGTGGCATCCGTCGCGCTGGCCAACAAAATGGCCAGAACCATCTGGGCGGTTCTGGCTCACAATACGCCGTATACCATAACACCGCCGGACACGGTGTAGCGGTTCTAGAGCCCCTGATTGATAAGTCTCCTGCGATTGCGCGGGTAGTCGTACGTAATGACAGACAGGTCGGACCGTGGCGCGCTAAACCTGAAAAAAGTATCGAACTCCAGGTTCGCAGAGGTAATGAGGCGTGCGCCAGCGGAATTCATTAGGGCCCGCGACAGTGCTAACTGCCGCAACAAGGCCGGATATATAACTGCAATCGCCTAACTGTCATCACCGAGACTGTCCGGCATACGGGAGGTGCTCATTTATATCTTTTTGTCGGGTTGTCCACATTCCGGGTGCATAGCCTCCCGTGAACCCTGTGGATAAAATCAGCCCCGCCGTGAACCGACAGGGCTGTAGCGTGATGGTTAATTATTGACCGGCGCTATCGCAGGTACTTCTGTATCAGCGCTGCCCCGTGATGAAGATGACGTGCCGTCACGCAGATGCAACTCACATCCAGAGCCAGTTTTTGTTGGCGATGGTCAAACTTGACTCACTGAATTTATGGTACAGCAAATGCGAAAAAGGCCGCCTTTTGGCGACCTCTTCCGGCACTTCTCTGTACGACCATCCGTTATTTGTACAGTTCTGCGGTCATGTGAACACGGTTATTGGTGTTCGCTTCGGTGATTTTGTACTGCGCACCCTGCTGAGCGGCCTGTGCAGCGATTTTCGCTTCTGCACCATCCAGGGTAGAAGCGGAAGCAGTGATGCTCTGCGCAAAGCTACCGAAAGAAATCAGTGACAGGGCCGCAACTGCAACGAAAGTTTTGATAGATTTCATGGTCATTCCCTCATAAGTTTGTTTAATCGGTGAGGCGTTGTGCCTCGATGTGAGAGAGAATAGACCTGTCGACGGGTGAGTAAAAGCTGAGGGATTTGCTGAAAGAACTCAAAAAAATTGAATAAATGTTAACCAGCAAACTGCTTCATCGATCCAACACAACGCGTATGACACGTCGGTATTACTTCCCTGTCAGATGAGGTCAATGAAGCCATACTGCATTTACGTCAAAAAAGATGCCTGATATACCTCAGAAGAAAAACTCCGGATGCGTAAAGCGGGCCTGAAATGAGGGATATGCAGACCGCTTTTCGGGATGAAAGCCCTGCTTTCTTCCACTGCGCAAACCACATGGCCATGCCCCACAGCACGGAAAAACATACCGCGCTAAAGACGAATTCAATCACATAATGCTTCATAACACCTCCCTGATTTTATCTGTTGTTCCTGTCGGATGTTGACCACTTTCTAAAAGTCTCAGCCTGGTTCACCCAGCAAACGATGTCTGTAATATTTTCGGGCAACGTGAATGAGAATTTGACTATAAACAAAGCCGCCAATCGCTCCCATGACGGTAACTCCGGGGAAACCCAATAATTTTGCGCCCGCGCCGGATAACAGTGCACAGAGTAGCAGCCCGACCCATGTTTCCCAATGCCGAAAGGTTGAGGTATAGATATCGTTCCAGCGTTTGCCACACTCTTTTGAAGAAAGTTGTGATAGCTCGGGGATGCTTCTGAGTGACCAGTAGATTTTCATGCTGATGTCCTTATTGCGATGAATACAAACAGGAGAACATAAAAACGGGGCTTATAAAAGACTTACACACTGTTGCGGGTACGCCTGACATCGGACCAGTGGTCCTCTTTGGCGATAAAATTAATGCCAATTGAGCACATTGCTAACCCTGCGCAACCTTGACATTAGAATATTCATCTGGAAAACAGCGTAATCCAGCCTCACATGTCATGTTAATGCGTAAAGAAAGTGTAAGGTGTGGGAAAGTGTATAATTTAGTTGTATTGAAATATATTGTTTCATACCTACTCGTGCAGCCTATAGAATACTAATCATATCAGGTTGATTTCACTGACCTCTGAAGGAAATTAAGCATGGATCGTGTCTTGAAATACTTTCCTTTTTAAGTTAAATACAAAAAAAATCCCTATCGGCAACGATGAAAATTAAAGATGCTTTTGCATCTGTTTCGACGAATATTCCCAATCTGCATAGAGGTTTTCCAACCTCTGGCTACGCAATTCTTTTTGGGATATTGGGTTAGGACTGTTCCTTGTGTTTTGGTGAAAAAAACAACACGACTATTTCTTCTCTGATACTAAAGATCTCAACAAACACGCCGATAACCTCTCCGGAAATAGATGCGACGTATCTCATCTAGTTTCAGAGAAGAGCGAACACTCCAGAAAATAGGTTTATCTGTACCTGTGAGATGTATCGCCACGGATTTGCCTTAACAGATGACAGTCAAATCCTGATTTAAAATTTTAACAGCAAAAGTGTCTATGGACAGCACACTCATTAAGCGCTGATCCATTCGACCATTTAAGGAAAAAAGATGTCGAATAAGTTTAAACGTAGCACTACCTGTCTGCTTGTTTCTCTTTCCCTTCTGCTTGGTGGTTGTGCTAATACCGGAAGCTCCCTGCTCTCCAGCACCAAACCCGATCCACGACTGACCAGTGGCGAACAATCCCAATTATTTAGCAGTTCAGCAGCCCAGGGCTGTGGCATGGGGGCTTTGGCGGGCGCAGGCATTGGTGCCCTGGCAGGGGCTCTGGCCGGAAATGGCAAAAATGCGTTGGTGGGTGCCGCCGTGGGCGGTGCTGCCGGTTGTGCTGCCGGTGTAGCGACCAACTATTACCTGGACAGTCTGAAAAAAGATTACGCCACCACCGCCGATCGACTGCAAGCGATGGATAAAGACATCAATAAAGATACCGCAGATATCGCCAAAACTACCGCAGCGATGAAAGCGGTGATCAGTGAAAACAGCGCGACCCTGACCCAAATTAGCATCCAGAAAGACAAAGCAGGCTTTGATAAAGCCAGTGCCAAAAAAGAACTGTCTCAGGTTGATGCCAATATCAGCGTCATGAAAGACAAAATTAAGAATATGAAAGAAAAAAGTGCTGCTTATAAGGTCGCGTTGCAGGGACAAACCACCAGCACAGCGGCAGATAAAGCCAAGCTGAAACAACTGAACACCGAATATAGCGAACTCAATGGCCAGATTACCGCGCTGGAATCTGAAGCGAATGGTTTATACAGCCAACGCCAGGCTATTTCATTAGGTTGATAATGACGGGCCGATATTATTATCGGCCTGTTTAGATTTATTGCTGAACACATTTCGTTCAGCACGCTCAATTCATGGACGCCCTTATGAGAATTTATGTATTAGTCACTTCCCTGCTACTCGCCGGATGTGCCACATCTCCTCAGGATTGCGATTTGCATGCTCAGGATCCCAGCTTTCTCACCAAGTTGAGCTGCACAACTTCTGGCGGATATAGACAAAAAGTCGACGAGCAAGAGCGCCATGTGCGGCAAAGTCAGCGGGACAATAAAATTGCCCAACAAAATCTCGCGGATACCCAAATCAGGGAACAAGCCTCCAGCCAGAAATTGGCAGATGAACAATCCAGGTTAAAAGCGGCGCGATCTGATCTGGCTCAAACGCTGAAAAAGCTCAAATCGAGCAAAGCCAATAATCAGCAACGCCAGCAAGAAATTAAGCAACTGGAAGCGTTGCAACGTCAGTCTCAGCAGGCCAACAGCGCAGATGAAGTCGCGGTCATTGAAAAGAAAATTGCCGCAGCCAAAGCACGCGTCGCCGAGCTTGAGCAAGCTAACGCACTTCAATAATGCGTCACCTGAGTGGCGGCATTTAATGCTCGCCACCTGGCCAATCAGCATCTGCTGCTAATAACGACAAACATGAATCCGGGCTATGCAACGATTAACAAGATCAGCGCAAATTGATGATGCCACCCTCGCCATTTATGAAGAAACGGTTGCGATTATTCACCGTTATCTTCCGCCTTCCCTCGCGCTGCTTTATGCCACTGCACGTCGAAGCGCCGAAGGGAATCTGGAGTGGTGGACAGCGCGACAAGGTCTTGCCACTCCGCTGTCAGCACTGAGCGACACCGAACAAATCGAAACTCAGCGTAAGCGTCAGCAGTATCAGGACACGGTCGCTGGCTTAATTGACCAGCTTACCGCGCGTGGGGAAACCCAACCGGCTCAGGCATTGCAAACGCTGCTCACCCATTCACAGGATCTGGATTGTTATCGCGTCGGTGGCGAGCCGGTATTAATCAATTGGGCCATCCCGGTACCGGCTCCCTTGACTCAGGTGCCACCACCAGCGAGGCGGTGGAGATTCCTGCCCTGGTTGCTGCTGGGATTATTGCTGCTGATTGCTCTCGCATGGTGGTGGTTCTGTTATCACCACCGCACCGATGCTGCCCTTCCGGTACAGCACACGCCACCTGCGGCAGTTGGCGATGCCTCGCCAAATAAGACCGAGTTAACGCAGGATAATCCCAGCGTCAGCCTTGCTAAAACAAACGACTTCGGCCGTATCAAAGTCAATCTGACCTGGCAGCAAGGTCAGAATCACCAACCGGTAGATCTGGATATTGCCGCGTTCATTAAATTGAAAAATGGCAGAAACACCGGTGTTGAGGCACTCAGTAAATACCTGGGTGACTATGAAAAAGCCCCCTTCATGCTGTTGCAAAAAGATCTGCGCGATGGCGGCAGCAAAGATGGCGAATGGCTGTTCATCAACGGCAGCCAATGGCAGGAGATTGATGAGGTACTGATCTACAGCTTCATTTACGGCGGCGCGAATAACTGGCAGGGACTGGATGCCACGATCACGCTCTCTGTGCCGAATCAGCCACCTATCTCAACCACTTTGGTCAATAGCGGTGAACGCAATGAAGTTGCGGCAATCGCGCGAATAAAAAACGTCGATGGCGACCTCAAAGTTGAGCGGCTTAACAGCTTCTTCCCGGACCGGGAGTCACTGGCTAAGCACTATGGCTGGAATTTTGAATGGACGCCTGGCGCCAGCAAAAATTAGCCACCGTCATCTGACTTGCGTTAATTAACAGCCCTACAAGGTTTAGACAATGCGAAATTCGATTCAGGGACCACTGTTACGTACCGGAAACAACTCGTCTTTTAAGGCGCTGGGGGAGACGGGTTATCCAGTGTTTAAGATGGCCTTTCAACTCCGTGAAGCTATTTACCGTCTTGATGCCGGGCGCGATTTAGCCCGCCATCTTGCCATCCCGCAAAATGAGCAAGGTGGCGATCGTACAGATTGGTACAGCAGCTTTGCAGGCGATGTCATTCCCTGGCGCAGTGCCACGGAAAGCGAGCGCGCCTCAGCACGTCAGCAGTTCACCGGATTCCAGATGGCGGTTCAGGCGTTGAGTGAGCAGATGCTGAACGCTGAGAACAGCGGTGCAGGCGGCGATCGGCGGGTATTCGCTCAGTTATTAAAATCCGTCGTTAACTTCCCCGATGATGATTTTCTTTATCTGGTTAACGGCGTACTGGTGATCACCTTCTGGGGTTTTGTCCATCCAACAGGTGAGCAGAGCAACCCGATGCACTGGCTGCAACCCAGCTCAGTACCCGAGCCAAAAGCCGTCGCCCCCCTCACCCAGCCACTGGCGCAAGCGGCTCCAACGGCTGTTCACACCGTTGAGACGGTGACACACACCCAACGGCGGAAATGGAACTGGCGATGGTTACTCTGGCTGCTGGTCGCCCTGCTGGCTCTGGCGCTAATCCTGGGATTACTGCGTGGCTGCGTTCCGTCGCTTTCCCTGCCGGGACTGCCGAAATTGTCCGCTGAGAATAACCCTAGCGAACCGGTCGGCAACCTGGACAACAGCCAAAACGTGGCGGTCAATCCTTCAGCCAACTCCGGCTCTCCTGTTGCGGGGAGCACGGATGCGACCAGCAGTGGAGCAGTGGCGAGCACCGCTGAGGTGAATCAAACCGGTACAGGGGGTGTCGATGAGCCGCCGATTGTGGATACCTCCACATCAGATGCACCGGCACTGACGGACTCCCGTGAGCTGCCAGCACCTGATTCCGCCGCGACAACTACACCACCCGTGATGCCAGAACCACAAAACGTTGAGCCGCAAAATCCTGCGGTCACGCCCAATAGCGTGCCCCCCGTCCAACCCGTGCAGGGTCAACCACTGACGCTTCCTGGTACGTTACCTGATGGACCTGCGCAGTTTCTGAACGGGCAGTGGCGAGTCAACGGCGGAATCCAGGACAAACTCACCGGCCGTCCGTTGCAGTTGCAATACAACTTCAAACAAGGCGAAGGCACCGTCAGCGTCCGTCAGTCCAATGGCGTCACCTGTACCGGTGCGGCTAAAGGCAATGTGCAACAAGGCGCGCTCAATATTACAAATCCTGAGCAGATGAAGTGTACCGATGACTCAAACTTTATTGGCCCAACCATAGAGTGCAAAGCGCCCGCGGCTGGTCATACCGATTGTGTCGGCAAGAATGAGGGAGATAAAACCTTCCCCATTCGTATGCTGCAAACCCATTCTTAACAGGGACGAATAGATTATGTTGCCTGAAATTGTTTCTTTTGATCGCCAGGTCACTCTGGTCGGCGACTCCGGAATTCAGTTTATGGATTTCGGTTTGACCTTCAAACGCCAGACTGCCGGGACGGGCGAATTTGTCAAACTCGCCAACGGCGTACTGACACGTCTGATTTACAACGAACCGCGTGATTACTATTTCTATCAGCCGACGCCAGACAAAATTGAGAAGGCGAAAAGCCAGTACGACATTCCTGTTGAGCAGAGCCTGAAACTGCTGGACAGCGTCTGGTTGCCGCTGCCCCTGTTCCGTTTTAGTTTGCCCAATATTTACCAGGAAGGCCCGCTGAACTGGGCGCGTTTTCGCCTTGTGAAACTGCCTGAAGCTGACCTCGATGGTCACACGCACCGCATGACGCTGGCGATTGATACCCGCATCATGGCTAAACAACAATCGGCTGCGGATCTTAGCCCTAATCATGAAGATGTGAATGCCGGTGCGACCTTTGCAGTAGCCACTGCCACTTACGCGCTCAACTGGTACTTAACCCAGGAGTGGGTCAAAGATTGGCTGGTCGATGTCTTTAATGAAGCCAGCAAAGGGCGGGATATTGACGATCGAGAGGAAGAGATCGCCCAGCAGTATCCGCTGGCGCACTACCTTAACCTGCTGTCCCTGATGGCAGAACCGCTTGAGGGCCTGCAAACCCAAACGGTAGCCTCTATCGCGATACCCCAGTTTAAAGTGATTGCCAATCGTGAAGTGAACGCCATTAAACCGATCCCGGTCGATCTGATTCTTGATGTGGGTAACTCCCGCACCTGCGGCATTTTGATTGAAGATCACGGGCAGTCAGGATCCGGCCTGATGCACAACTACGTGTTGAAGCTGCGCGACCTTAGCACACCTGAACATATCTATATCGACCCGTTTGAAAGTAAGGTGGAGTTCGCCCAGGCCTTTTTTGGCAAAGACCTTTATTCCGTGCGAAGCGGTCGCCACGATGCTTTCCAGTGGCCAACCATCGCCCGCATTGGGGGTGAAGCCAGTCGCTTAGCGTCACGCCGCCGGGGGAGCGAGGGTTCTACCGGGCTTTCCAGCCCTAAACGCTATCTCTGGGATGAGAAATTTTATGGTCAGGGCTGGCGCTTTAACGGCAGCTCATTGCAGGAAACCAATCCCCTTGCCACTGCCGCTCCTTTTGCCAATTTAATTAATGAGAAAGGCGATGCCCTGCATACCATTGAGGATGAGATGGATCGCATCCCGGTGTTCACACCACGCTATTCCCGCAGTTCACTGATGACCTTTATGTTGGCGGAAGTGTTAACGCAAGCCATCAGCCAGATCAACAGTCCCGAGCAACGTATTCGTGAAGGCCATGCCGGTCTTCCGCGTCAACTTCGCCACATCATCCTGACGGTCCCACCGGGTATGCCGATGGCGGAACGCTGCATTCTTGATGGAAGAATGCGTCAGGCCGTGGGCCTGGTATGGAAATCACTGCGCTGGCATGCGGGTGAGAATGATCCTTATATTGATGAGAAGGAAGAACACAGCAAGGGCAACATCAAGATCCCACTGCCAAAAATCCGCGTCGAGTGGGATGAAGCGTCCTGTGCTCAACTGGTGTACCTGTACACCGAGATCAATCAGAACTTCGCCGGTCATCCGGAAGTCTTTTTCAATACGCTTGGCCGCCCGGACCGTCAGGATCGGGAAACCCTCACCATTGCATCAATTGATATCGGCGGCGGCACAACAGATCTGGTTATCACCGATTACCGCCTGGATCGCAATGGCGTGACCGGCGGCGGCGCCAACGTGCATATCATCCCCCACCAGCGATTCCGCGATAGCTTCAAAATTGCCGGGGATGACATTCTGCTCGACGTTATTCAGTCGTACGTATTACCGGCTTTCGAGCTGGCGCTGCGTGAAGCAAATGTACGTTCGGTAGATACGTTGCTGTCCCAACTGTGCGGTTCACAAAATATCAGTGCCGCCGAAGCGGTGCTGCGCCAGCAACTGACCCTGCAAGTGTTCGTGCCACTGGCGCTGCACCTCCTTGCCCGCTATGAGCAATATGATCCGCAGAATGAACAAACCTATCTGCTGATCAATCAGCGCGTCGGTGAATTACTGCCCGCGAACAGCATCAGTGACGAGGTTGATAGTTTTGTACGTCGTGAAGTGAAAAAGGCGGGCGGCATAGAGGATTTCAAACTCGCGGATATTGCCCTCAATATCACGCTGACGAAAATGCACACCGATATGTGCTCAGGCAAATTCAACATCGACAAAGTGCTGACCGCATTGTGCGAAGTGTTGTCCTGTTACCAGTGTGACCTGCTGCTGCTGACCGGGCGACCGTCGCAACTGCCAGGGATTCAGGCGATTGTCCGTCGCAACCTGCCGTTACCTCCAGGACGCATTCTGGCGTTGCATGGTTACCAGACCGGCACCTGGTATCCGTTCCATAAAAACGGTCATATTCACGATCCCAAAAGTACCGCCTCGGTGGGTGCGATGCTGTCGCAATTATGCGCGAACCACAGTATTCCCAACTTCCATTTCCGTATCTCGGCGTTGAAACCGTATTCCACCATTCGCCATCTCGGCACCATTGATATGGATAACCTGATCCACGATGCCGACGTTATCTACCGCGATATCAAATCTGAAGACGGACAAATCATCCTGCCGGTATTTATGAATGATGAGGGTGAAGCAACCACCGCAAGCATCGTGATGCGCGGCGACCTGCGCCTGGGTTATCGCCAGCTGGACGCAGAGCGCTGGTCTGCATCCCCCTTATATACGCTGCGGTTCACCGAGTCTGGGCGTGAAAATTTCTCTAAGGCGAAATCCATCGACAGCGGCTCTCCGTATCTCAAAGTCAGGCTCACGATTGATAAAGGTAAGGCTGCGCAAAAATTAGGGCTGATCAGCGATCGTCTGACCATTGCTGATGTCAGCAGCAACACCGACCGATCTTTCGGCAAGAAAGATGTCGAGCTGGAACTCAATACCATGCCCGATACAGGACTCATTGACAGCCGGCACTGGCTCGATAGCGGGAGCGTAAAAAAATAATGAACAACGAACAAACTACTCTTCAACAAGGATGGGCGGCTATCGCCCAGGGCTGTCAGGATGCGCTGGGCTGGGTGGACAATGTCCGCACCGGCTCTCGTCGCCTGGACACAGAAGCCGACCAACTGAATCTGAGTTTGCTGCGTACCCGTAATCTGGCGAACAGCCTCTCTCAGGTTTCTGGCACGCCAATGACGGTAGGCTTCTTCGGCATCTCTCAGGCCGGTAAGTCTTATCTTATCTCTTCAGTAGCCGCAGGTAGCAATGGCGAACTGAAAGCACGCTATGGCACCAGGGTGGTGGACTTTATCAAAGAGGTCAATCCGGTTGGCGGAGGGAAAGAGGCGACCGGTCTGGTCACGCGCTTTACCCGATACGCGCCCGAAGCCCCGCAGGGCTATCCGGTTCCTTTGCGCCTGTTCAGTGAAATCGACCTGGCCAAGATCCTCGCCAATACCTGGTTCAATGACTTCAACCATGAAAATCTGACTTATCAGCTTGATGAAAACCACATTGAAGAACGCCTGCGACCTTTCCTGCAACGCGCCGGTCAGGCTGATGCCAACAATGGTGTCAGCAGGGAGGACGTTGTTGCCCTGTGGGATTACCTCAAAGATTCATTCAAAAAATCAGTAGAAAAGTTTGAGCATGCCTGGTGGCCGCAGGTGCTTAAAATCGCCCCCACCCTTACTCCCCATGAGCGTGCAGACCTTTTTTCTCTCCTGTGGGGAGAACAACCGGAACTCACTGAAACATACCGTTCCCTGGCCCATGTGCTGGCAAAACTTAACCACGCAAAAATGGTGTTTGCCCCATTAGAAACGCTTACCGAGCATAGCAACGGCAGCATTATGAATGTCGACAGCCTGAATCGCCTCGGTTCAAGCCAGGATCGCCTGGTCGAGATACGTTTCTGGCAAGAGAACCAACAAACCGGTAGCGCTCACTTGTCACAAGCGGAGCTCGCGGCATTGACCGCGGAGCTCATTTTCCCGCTGGCAGAGGTCACGCCAAACAGCGTGATGGAACAGGTCGACTTACTCGACTTCCCCGGTTATCGCGGTCGCCTCAAACTTCTCGCCCTGAAAGATGCGGCTCAGTCGGGTAAAAATCCGGTATCGCAGCTGTTGCTACGCGGCAAAGTCGCCTATCTGTTTGAGCGTTACACCGATAATCAGGAGATGAATGCCCTGGTGGTCTGTGCCAGCTCGTCTAAACAAAGTGACGTCTCCGATGTGGGTCCGGTTCTCACCCGCTGGGTCGAGAAGACGCAAGGCAAAACGGCTGAAGAACGTGCCAAAAGTAAAGCTGGCCTGTTCTGGGCCATTACCATGTGCGATGTGCGCATCCAGGACAATCTGACGAAAACGGAGAGTCAGCTCAATGAAGCCTGGGAAGGCATGATACATATGACTCTGCTGGAACGTTTTGCCCAGTATGAGTGGTTGAAAGAGTGGTCCCCGGGCAAACCCTTTGATAACTGTTTCCTGGTACGTAAACCAGGCATAGATACGCCGTTCCTGAAGCTTGAAAATGTCCCAGGGCAGGAGAGCCTGAAAGAGGTGGCGATTACCGATCGCTACCAGGACATCATCGACACTATGGGGCGCGCCTTTGTCACCCGTCAAAATGTCCAACGGCATGTTGCCGCACCCAATGAGGCATGGCAGGAGATGCTCAAGCTCAACGATGGCGGCGTTTCTCGCCTGACCGGGGCACTGCGTGGCGTCGCCCACCTGACGTTTAAATTAGATCGCCTGCGTGAGCAGCTGAAACAATGTCGCATCGAAACCGCAGAAAAACGCCTTGGCCGCTGGTACCAGCATGACGGCGACGGCCAGTTAGAAAAAAAACAAGCCATTGCCAAAGAACTGTGGCAGGGCTTAACCGCCAGCCCGCAGAGTTTGGGGGAGATGATCAGTCGTTTAGATCTGCCTTCTCATGAGCTGAACAATATCTATCTGAGCATTCGCGATCAGGATCAGGTGCCGCAAGTCAGCGAGGTTGAGCGTCCGCAAAACACCTTTGCTGCGAATCCCTTTGGAAGTAACCCGTTTGGCAGCAATCCTTTCGGTCAGGATTCGGTCGAGGAACAACCCTCCGCGATTGCACCCACGCCAGAACGCATCGGTCAGGATGACGAATTCGCTCATCAGGCCTTTAAAGCCTGGGTCGCGCATTTGAGAGAACTGTCGCAGCAAACCACGTATTGGCAGCAACTGGGGCTGAACAGTGAAACCATCAATTTGTTGTGTGAAGAGTTGATTACCGCAGCCACACGTCTGGATCTGGAAGGTACGCTCAAGCGCGCGCTGGCAGGTCAGGAACAGGCGGGAACACGTCGGGAGCAGTTGCTGGCACGCCAGACGCAACGTGCTCAACTGGCGCTGCGAGACTTTATTGCCTGGTTTGGCTACCTCACTTTGCCCGAAGCGCAAATCCCTGACAGCTACGTTGGCGAGAAAAAGAAAGTGTTTGCCCGCCAGGCCACGCTTGCCCGCGATGAATTGCCGCAACTGGCAGCGGTCGCGCCTCAACCGGGGATGGCCTATCTGGGCGACTGGCTCTCGGCATTAATGGCGCTCACGTTGAACAACGCCGGCCACAGCGCAACCAGTGATATCTCCATTGAACAAAATCAGCAACTGGGCCAGATCATCGGCCAAATGAAACAAGAGAACCCGTCATGCTAGCTAAAATTTTACCGTGCCAACCTTCAGAGCCGGGATTTGCACAATTGATGATTCGCCTGCGTGGCGAAGACGCCGTGCTGGCCAATCTGAACTTTACGTTGTGCAACAACGAGCAGAATTACTTGCAGCCTGACGGCCACTGGAGCCCGGAGCCACACTGGTTTACCATCAATGGCGGGTATGCATTCAATAATGGCAGCGGCTTCCGTATCGGCCCGGACATCCTTGACCCCCTGCTGACCAGCCCCAGTCAGGTGCAAATTCAGGCTAAGTTGGCCTCCGGTAAAACCCTGATCACCACACTCCAGTTGGCACGCGATGAGTTGTTCTCTTCTGGTGCCCGTGGGCAAACCGCCCACTACGGTGGCAGTAGCGTGTTGGATACACCGGACACCGCACCTGAAACCGTTCCGGAGACTGAGGCCGAACCCACGCCTGATGAACCCATCCGCACACCAACAGCCGCGCGGCCCAAACGCAACACGTCTCTGGTTCCGATCATCATCGCCGTGCTGCTGGTGCTGTTGATTGCCGCCGGTGCGCTCTGGTGGTTTATGGGACGCGACAACGCCACGCCAACCGCGGCAGCGAAACAACCGGAAGCCCCGGTGGTGGCAGAGGCAGCCAAAGCAGATGCTAACGCGTGTTCACCCGCTAACCTGACAAGTCAGACCGAGCTCGATTTTGTCCAAAACTGCGTACAACAGAAGCTCGACAGTGACAAGTTGCTGGCCATCATTCAGGCAGCCAAACAGGCGAAGCAGTGCGGTGTAGCCCAGCGTCTGTACGCCCACAGTGCTCAGGGTGGTGATACCAGGATCGCGCTCGCCTATGCCGCTGAATATGATCCTCAGGGTCACCAGCCAAGCGAATGTTTCAAAACCCCGGACCCGGATACCGCTGCTTACTGGTATGAAACCGTGCTGCAAACCGATCCAGAAAATCAGAAAGCCAAACAACGCCTTGCGGAGCTGAGAAAATAATGACCAGACATTTTCTTCGGCTCGCCCTGCCGTTATGTGGCCTACTTCTGACCAGCCAGGTGTTGGCAGCAGAGGGAGACAAACCTCTGCTACAGGAAGGCAAGAAAACCTTATTTCAAAGGGTTCTGACGACGCCAGGCTGCAAACTGGCAACGACGGCTGGCGATGATAAGGGCCAACTGCAACCCGCATTTAGCAGCTTTTATGTCTATCAAAAAGCGGATGTGAACGGCCAAAGCTGGGTCAAAGTGGGGCCTGATAGCTATGGCAAAACCATTGGCTGGTTACCCCAGTCCTGCACCGTTGACTGGAAAATGCAGCTGACCCTGGCCTTTACCAACCCGGCGAATCGCGACCGGTTAGTGTTCTTTAAAGACAAGAAAAGCCTGGATGATATTCTCTCTGCGCCGGACCCCGTCTCAATAGTTGCGCCGCTGCGCGCTCATCTCAAACGCGACGGCCATGCTGACGGTGTTTTAGCCCAAGAGCCGGAATACTTTGTTGATCTGCAAAAGCAGTTCTACCTGTTGCCGATCCTCAGTGGCGAAGAGATCATGACAGAGAGTGGGTTTTATACTCGCTTACTGAACGTCGCCTCTGTCAGCAAGGCAGACCCCAACGCGAAACAGGCCGATGACGTTAATCAGCTTAAAGGCTTTAATGCCTCGGTCGTTTTCGTCATTGATTCCACCATCTCGATGGGTCCGTATATCGATCGCACCAAAGAAGCGGTCAACAAAATTTATGACAAGATTAAACAGGAACACTTGCAGGATCAGGTTAAGTTTGGTCTGGTTTCCTTCCGCTCCAACACCAGAGCCGTACCCGGCCTGGAGTTCACCTCGAAGATCTTTGCCGACCCCAACCAGGTGAAGGACGGCAATGATTTCCTGCAAAAAGTCGCGGGCCTGAAAGAAGCCAAAGTATCCAGCTCTTTGGTTGATGAAGATGCTTACTCCGGCGTTCTTTCTGCTATCGACAGCATCGACTGGACGCCTTTCGGCGCGCGTTACATCGTATTGATCACCGACGCGGGTGCCATTGATGGCAGCAACAAACTTTCGTCTACCGGGCTTGATGCGAAACAGCTGCGCCTGGAAGCCGGTAACAAGGGGATTGCGATTTATACCCTGCATCTGAAAACCCCGTCAGGCAAGAATGACCATGCGAAGGCGGAAGGTCAGTACCGCGACCTGTCTAACTTTGACAGCACGCAGTCCAATCTCTACCAATCCGTTGATGCCGGTGATCTGAAAACCTTCGGGCAACAGGTTGATACGTTGGCAGGTGCCATTACCGAGCAGGTCAAAGCGGCCTATATGGGCGATCCGGCCATCGGCAGCGCACTTTACTCTAAAGATGATGGCAAAAAGCAGACGCCTGAAGAGAAATTGCTGGGGGATACAGCCCTGATTGGTCATGCCATGCAACTGGCCTGGCTGGGTAAAAAGAACGACACTCAGGCTCCGCTGGTGTTTAAGGCCTGGATCAGCGATCGCGATCTCATCAAGCAAAACATCCCCACCACTGACGTTCGTGTACTGCTGACCAAAGGGCAACTGAGCGATTTAAGTGATGTGGTGAGCCAGATCCTGCAAGCCGCTAATGAAGGCATGATTTCGCCGAATAAAATGTTTGAGCGTCTACGTTCCGTTGCCGCCACTATGGGTGCCGACCCGAACCAGCTTAAGCAGCAGGATAACGCCAAAATCAACGATCTCGGCGTGTTAGGCGAATACCTGGCAGACCTGCCCTATCGGAGTGACGTGTTGAATCTTGATGAAGAGACCTGGAAAAGCTGGGATGGCTTGTCACAGGAGAAATTCATCCGCACGCTTTCCACCAAGCTGCGTTATTACCAGAAATACAATGCCGATGTTGACCGCTGGGTGGAGCTGGCCAAAGGCAGCGATCCGCGCGATCGCGTCTATCCGGTCCCACTGGAAATGATGCCCTGATGCTACACATAGACAACTTGTGTGTGGTGCGTGGTGAAGGGGATCACGCGCATCCTGTCTACCTGCCGCAGTTGAGGCTACGGCCAGGCCAGGTCATGGCGGTAACCGGCGAAAGTGGCTGTGGCAAAAGCACCCTTCTGGAAGCGATCGGCTTGTTGTTACGCCCGGCCAGCATTGGGCGTTTTATGCTGGATGGCGAAACGCCGCTGGATGTGGCTTCCTTACTTACTCACAACCAGCAAGCCGAACTGGCTGAGATACGCGCGCGCCATCTGGGCTTTGTGCTGCAAAATGGCGGGCTGCTTCCCTTTCTCAGCGTGCAGGACAACATCCAGCTTCCGTGCCAGTTGCTTGGCAAGTCAGCGGATAAAGCGATGTTGAACAGGGTCGTTGATGCGCTGAAACTTGGACCTCTGCTACATAAACAGCCAGCGCAATTGTCATTTGGTGAAAGGCAGCGCACCGCCTTTGCTCGTGCCATTCTGCATCGTCCTGCATTGGTGCTGGCCGATGAGCCTACCGCGGCACTGGATCCCCACAATGCACAGCAACTTTTTCGCCTGTTTATCGACCTGGTTGCTCAGGAAGGCATGATGGCATTGGTTGTCTGCCATGACTGGCCACTGGTGCAACGTTTCAATTTACCCTGTTTAGTTGCCCGGCCTGGTTCTGGTGCATCTGACCTGTCAGGGGAACAATCCCAAAGGGGAAGCCACTTTGTCCTGTAACCGTATCCTGTTGCTGGGACGCCTGGCACTGAAAGACCTGTGGCACGACCGCATCATCTCTTTCTGTATTACGTCATCTCTGGTTGCGGTAATCGCCCCACTCCTGCTGCTGTTCGGCTTAAGGTTTGGCATTGTCAGCCAATTGCAGGACGAGCTTGCCAATGATCCGCGCAATCTCGAAATCAGAATGTTGAGCAGCGGCAGCTATGACCCGGAATGGATAGCGCAGCTACGCCAACGTCCCGACGTGGGGTTTGCTATTGGGCAGACGCGGTCGCTCAATACGCTGACCGACTTACAAGTGGACAGCACCCATTTCATTGAAAATGCCGAAGTGATTCCGACCGATATCGGTGATCCGCTATTGGGTCATCTCAAAATCCAGCAGGAAAATGAGGTGGTGTTAACCCAGGAAGCCGCACGAAAACTGGCGGTTAAGGTCGGTGATAACGTGACTCTGCGTGTCAGCCGTCAACTGGATCAACGCCAGGAATGGGGGCGACGGAGCCTGGTGGTGGTCGGCATTTTACCCGCCATCTATTTCAACCGCGCAGCAATCTTTACCCAATCCTCCCTGCTGCTGATGCTTGAACATTTCAGAGACGGTTACGCGATCCCGGCCCTTGGCGTGAGCAGTGGGCAACCATTAAGTGACAAACCCACCCGCTATGCGCGTGCCAGATTATATGCACGGAGCATCGATGACGTTGCCAGCCTTGAACGCGATCTGCGCGCACAACGCATCGAAACCTCGAGTCGTCTCGCCGACATTGAAAACGTGAAAAGCATCAACCGCGTGCTGGGGCTAATCTTCAATACCATTGCCGCCACCGCCCTGATTGGCTGTATCGCCTCTCTTATTGGCTCATTTATCGCCAACGTCGATCGCAAACGCAAACATATTGCCGTGCTGCGGCTTTTGGGGTTTACCGGCCCTGCCGTGGGAGCCTATGTCATTGTGCAAGGATGCCTGCTCAGCCTGCTGGCCTATATCGGGGGCTACGGCATCTATCTGATCGCCAGTCAGATTTTTAACCGGGCGCTTGCCGGTAGCCAGGCGACCGATCAGATGTTATGCCGAATCACCTGGGCGCATAGCTTGCTGGCCATGACAATAACCGTTGTCGTGGCGGTAGTGGTTGCCAGTATCGGCGCTTATCGCGCCATTAATATTGAACCTGCGCAGAGTCTGCGTGAGGTGTGAATCCCCCCCTTTGAGTTATTTGATGATTAGCGGAGATTGTTTGTGACCTTAACGCCTTCCTCACTGCCTTACTGGTTAGTTCTTGGCTTGCTCGCCAATGTCTCTTCTGCGCTGGCGGAGCCCTGGACAGAAAATAGCTGGAACCCGAAACCGGATAGCGAAGATATTATTCTGCCCATGCCCTGCGAAGGCTCAATGGCGTTTCGTCGCGTCGAAATCCCGATGACAGGGCCACTCGATGACCTGCCGATTACGCTGGGCCAGGACAATGGGGATTGGGGGGTGATCGAACACAGTTATCCCGCTTTTATTGCGGGCAGTTTTACCGACAAAAAAGCCAGGGGGCGCTATTACCTGATGGCGAAGTATGAACTGACCACCCTGCAATATCAGGCGTTGACCGAAGGCACCTGCCCTGTGCCATCCCGCAAGCTTAGTTTGCCGGTGACAGGGATCAGTTGGTTCGATGCCGTGAGTACGGCTGATAAATACAATCAGTGGTTGCGCAGCCATGCTATGGATAAGTTGCCGCAGGAAGACGGTGATGCAGGCTTTTTACGCCTGCCGACAGAAGTAGAGTGGGAATTTGCCGCACGCGGCGGTCTGAAAGTGAATAGCGCTGAATTCCGCGACCAGCACTACCCGATGGACGATATGAAGAATTATGAGTGGTTCTCAGGTGCGCAATCTTCCAATGGCAGAGTGCAGCTTATTGGCCTGCTACAGCCCAATCCGCTGGGTTTGTATGACATGCTGGGCAATGTGTCAGAGATGATGTTCAATCCCTTTTACCTCAATAAGCTCAATCGTTTGCACGGCCAGGCTGGCGGCTTTGTGGTGCGGGGCGGTAACTTCCTCTCTGGCCCAACAGAAATTCGCAGCGCGACGCGTAAAGAGGTGAATTACTACGACCAGGCCACCCCTGCAAGTAGCAAAACGACCGGTCTGCGTCTGGTTCTGGTGGCACCAACCATCACCTCAACCGATAAAGTGAAACAGCTGGAAAAAAGCTGGGAAACACTTGGCGCGGACAGTCAGGCTAACGCTAAAAAAGACGATGACGCTAAAGACACGGTCAAAGCGCTGGGCAGCCTCGCATCAAAGGTTGATGACTCTGCCCTGAAGCAGAAATTGAAAGACCTGGAAAACCAGTTGCGAGCCAGCAACCAGAAACAGCAGGAAGAGCGTGACCAGTCGATTCGCGCCAGCCTGAATTTGGGTTCCTTCCTCTGTACCAAATTGCAGGATGATGGCCGTTTCCTCGACTTCTTAAACCATAACTACGAACTGCTGTGTAAAAATAAAGACGCCAGCGACGCCAACTGCGCCATTCGCAAAACCAAGCTGGGCGAGCAGTCCGACAGACTCCAGCAGCTGACAGGCTATTACGCCAGTAGCCTGGTTGATGCCGCCACCCTGTATGGTAAAGAGGGCCTGCAACATGAAGTCACGGTGTTTGATCAAATGCTCACGCTGAACAAGCGGCTTTCCGGGCTGAAGCCCTTCCTGGCCGCACACTGGCAGAATCAGCAGGCGTATCTGGCAAACGGCAAAATAGATACTGCGGGCTGGCTGGAAACCTGTAAACAGATCAACGCCCCTAAAGCTACCGCACAGGAGAAGTAACATGAACATGGGACGCTCAAGCAGACTTTTATTGGCAGCGGTATTACTCGGGTTGGGCTGGCAGTCGACCAGCCTTGCCGAAACACAGCGCTATATTAGTATTCGAAATACCGATAACGTGTGGATTCAAGGTGTTTGTTCGCTGGTATTCAGGCTGGATAATGGAGGTGCCGGAGAATTTAACGCACTGGCGCTAACCATCCAGCTGAAAGATAAAACAGGTCATCCCCTTGGCGAAGGCACGTTAAACGTGCCACCTTTTGGTGACAGTGACGCTACTCGCTCTGTAGACACCTCAACAGAGTTTGACTGCGAAGCTGTGCAAAACGCTGACTCAGTGAGCATTACTCAGGCCGAGGAATTATTGGGTAACAACACTAAAAAGCCTTTGCCCCTGTCCACGTTCGACCCGCAATACTATCAACCACTGAAAATAAGTATCAATTAGCCCTGAAGACCACGGGTGACAATGACGCTAACTGAAATCAGCACTAAAACACCTTGCGTCACCGCAAGGTGTTTTAGTGCAAGAATATGCTGTTGATTGCGTTGTCGCTGATACTGACGTTAAGGGGCGACAGTACTGCAATTGTTGCTGTTGAGCTTCAGACCAAGGCGTCCAGCAGCCAGCTCATTTTCGGTGTGCGTGGCAGCAAAAATAAACCCTTTTTTCAGCAACCCGGTTGTATAGTATTTATTGTACATAAAAGACCATATCAACATCATAAAGAAAGGCGCGATACCCATAGTAAGAAAGGCTAAAATAACCCAAACCACAAACACACCAATGAAAGTTATAAAATCTTTGCGAAATAAAGCTGGAAATGCACCGAATAAAAGCGTTGTCCATGAATATCCATAGAAACCAAAAACACTTTCACCCGTCTGAGGATTTTCCATCTTAATTTTAGTTGCCATGTGTAATCTCCATTTTTAAATAATTGATCTGACCAGATTTGACCAAATTTATCCTTTCCCAACCCAGAAAGTACGCATTGGTTGCCCTATTCACATCCATACAGGAACATGAGGATGCAGGATTTGCCTTACTTTGCGAATGGCAATCAACGCCTGGACTGTTATCGGCAACGATGAGTTTTTCTTTAGCTTTAATGACCAATCAGTTTGATAAAAACACCGCCGGTCATTCGCGTTACCTGGCAAGGCTGAGGAGAAAGACGCTGGCGTTCTCAGGGTGAGTGGAGCTGCATGGTAAGGGATTCGGTTATCAGATGACCTCAGTAAGTCGGTGTCACCCGCCAGGCTTATCAGAAACGCCAGGCCAATAATAAGGCATAACTCAGTTGCTGCTTCTCCTGAGTCAGCGGGCTGTCTGCGGCGTCACCTTCCAGACGTTGTGCCATGACACGGGCCGATACCCGCCAGGATGAGGTCAGGTCATAATCGGCCCCGACTTCCCATCCCATCTTCTCCAGCCCTGCGCCTGCGTCATAACGGGCTAAACCACTACGTGATGATTGTTGCGCGGAGACACCATGTTGTGTCTGCATATAATCGCTATCCGCCCAGCTCAGGCTTGGGCCAGTAAAGAGTCGCAGATCCTGCCAGGGACGCCACGACAGATTGGCGTAAGTTGTCAGCAGAAACCCCTGCTGATTTCCCCCCACATCCTGTGAAAGGATCAATCCGGCGTTGAGGATATCATTGCGGTAAATTGCTGAAGTAAATGCACGCGGCGAAGTTTTAATATCGCCCATGCCACGCAGATATTCGTCATCTGACTCATGGCGTGGCGAAAGATCTGCACCTGCTCCCAGGGCGAATGTCCAGTGTTCGGTTTTGGCAAACTGCCAACCGAACGCCGTCAGGGTATCGACGCCACCGATAAAAAACGGGCCGTAGTTCACTCTCACCGCAGGAAGAAAGGTTGTATCGTTCTTTTTGGCTCCTGAGTACTTCGGTTTTACACCGACGCCTCCACCAATAAATCCGCTGAAGGCGTTATCTGACTCCTCAGCGAGGGCGGGTAAAGCTGCCGACAGAATTAACAACAGCAGAGCAGACTTCACGGGAATGGAAAGCATGGTACTTCATCCTTTTCGTTACAGGGCTGGCGCAAGTGTTGGTCTCCATTACATCAGCCGCCTGTAACGCCTCTTTTTACCTCAGGTAAAGTTATGTAACAGCGGTATGCGTACTCTGAAGCTGGCACCTCCGCCACCGCGATTAATGACACTTACCTCGCCATCGTGATATTCGCTAATCGAACGCACCAGTGCTAACCCTAAACCTGTGCCATTTTCATTGCGACTCAGGCGGAAGAACGGCTCAAAAATGCGTGCCATTTCTGATGTAGGAATGCCTGGACCACGATCATCGACAGTCAGCAACAAATTATCCGGATCGCTACGGTATAAACGCATAACCACTTCTTGACCGGCATAGCGCAAGGCGTTTTCAATCAGATTGCGCATTAAACGGCGTATCAGGCGGGCATCAACCTGAGCAACAATATGTTCAGCAACCAAATCGATTTCAGCCCTGGCACACTCTTCCGCAGCCAGTGCCGTGACATCGGTGGCGGTAAATTCACCTGCGATGACCTTTTGCGCCATTTCCAGCCGACTCAGGGTAAGTATCTCTTCAACCAACGTGTCCAGTTCAGACACGCTGCGTTGCAATTCATGTTGCGCCTGAGCAGGTTCCCCCGCCAGGAGTGCTGAGGCCATTTGGATACGCATTAACGGTGAACGTAGTTCGTGTGACGCATTAGCCAACATGGTTTTCTGCGACTGCACCAGCGTTTCGATTTGCGCGGCCGACCGGTTGAAGCTGGCGGCCAGTTGACTGACTTCATCTTTCCCCGTCACCGGCACGCGTGCGGCCAGGTTTCCCCTCCCCAAAGCTTCAACACTTTGTTGCAGGGATTCCAGACGCGCCGTTAGTCGGCGAATCACCGGAAAAGCTATCAACGCGACAGTGACCGCCAATGCGAGCTGCATGATGATAAACAACCACGGACGTTCCCTGCGGTCAGAGCTGAACTCAATAACCAGCAGGCGTTTATCCTGCAATTGCCAGACGAAACGTGTTCCATACCCGTCATCAAAGAACCCCCCTCGCCTGGCTTGTTTCGGTAAAGGAATCTCTGGCGAAAGCGGTCGGCTCAGCAACTGACCATTGGCATCAAATAGCGCGAAGCGCGCATGAGTACGTTGCATCCAGTCATCTATTGCAGCTGACTGCACACTTTTTTGCGCCGATGCAGGAGGCAGATTTTGCTCGACCAGTTCGCTGAAGGTAGCAAATGCACTGAGATTACGGTTGTTATCGTCATTCCATAGCCAGAGGATAATGGTACAGAGTACGACCAACACGATGGCGCTTAGCACCGCAAAAAAGATCTGCAAATGCATGGGAAAATCTGCGATGCGTTTCATGGCATTAGCGTTCCGATAATGCAGAAAACACGTAACCCACTCCACGCACCGTGATAATGCGTTTTGGGGAGCGCGGATCGTCCTCAATCAACTGGCGGATACGCCCAATATGCACATCAATAGCGCGGTCAAAATTGTCATAGCTCTCCCCGCGTACCGTCTGCCATATTTGCTCGCGACTCAACACCCGTCCAGCCTGGCGAGCCAGTGAAACCAGCACATCGAATTGCAACGAGGTGAGCAGGCAGGGCTGTTGTCGTAGTGTGACGGTCCGTGCAGCAGTATCGATCTCCAGCTCACCCGACTGGATCACGCTGATGTCACCTCGTTGGGACGTCCCTGGACGCAAACGGCGAAGTACGGCGCGCATACGCGCCAGCAATTCACGCGGCTCAAAAGGCTTCGGCAGATAATCATCAGCGCCAACCTCCAGCCCGATGATCCGGTCCGCCGGGTCGCCTCGTCCGGTGACCATAATAATTGCCGGGTCGTTGTGAGACTCAGCCCTTATCTGGCGACATAATGCCAGGCCATCGGCATCTCCGAGCATCAGATCCAATAATACGACATCAAAATCCTTCATTTTCATGCGGGACTGCGCGTCTGAGGAGCTGGCGCTATGAAGTACATCAAACTCATATTGCTCCAGGTAAGGCACGATCATTTGCGCCAGACGGGTATCATCCTCAATGAGCAAAACTGTCGTCATGTCTTTAATATTCCTGTCAAAACGAAGCGGAGACATTTACAAAAGACAGCAGGAAAGGAGATGAGTTTCAGAAATTACAGGTGCAGGATAAAATCCCTGTATGTCAGATAGCTCAACGCGAGCAAGTCACAGACGTTAAATGTTGGTTGAAGGGTCGTACTCCCACTGCAATTCGTCACTATAAATCGTACCATCGTCATCCATTACCTGGGCGTTGAGATGCTTCGCAATTTCTAACATCTTTCTAAAAAGATATGTATCTGGCCATGTTGTATAAATATTACCTGCGCGCCAGTCAAGCCACGACTCATCATACAACGAGGGGCCAGACCACAATGAATGATATTCACCGTTTTTAATATCTCTTTTTAGTTCGTGATCGCTCTTAATATAACTAAGCCATTCGTCAGAAGTTATCTGTGCGTCATCGTTGTCGGCCCAAAACTCAGCTCTGGTTATGTGAAACTCAAGACCCATAATATTCTCCACTCACAATTTCAGCCTGTGATGTTGCCCAATGTATAGCAAGATTTGACTCTGGTGTTAGACCTGAATAGAAATCGATAAGATATCCACGACAACTCATTTAAATAAATTGGTGACACTTATAACTAAGCATACCACGCACACATAAGATGAATTAATAAACCACAGTAACTTTATGCCTACCCATGACACCTGGCAGATTTCTGCAATCCCGTGAATTGAAGGAAAAAAAGCCGCCACTCTCAGCTATCACTCGCCACACTTTCATGATATTTGTATTGAATAAGATTAATCTTAATTAATATAAAAAATATTCAATAATCAGGGTGAATGATGATGCGTTACGTTGAAAGGCTGCAACGGGCAGTGGGCTGGGTATTCACTTTTCTCATACTTTTCATATCCACGCTCACCTCCGCTTTTGCGCTCTCCACCGGTTGTACCGCACTCAACGCGCTGTCCGGTTCAACGTCACTGAATTACATAACAAATGCTTATCCTGCATCAGAGTTTGATGCTGGCGATACGCTATCGGTTTCCGTCACCGATAGCGGTGGCGCATATAATGGAGACCCATCTTCCTCCGATAGTTTTGGTATGACTGATTACGAGGAAACCTCATTCCAGAACTACTATGCCTCATCGTCAATCAGCAACTCTGCGCATACCGTGACGTTGAGTTATATGGCGGGAACCCTCTCAACCGATGGTGTTCGTCTGAGGCTGACCACATCACATGGTCAATTCAGCAATTTTGTTGTTACCTGCTCCGGTACGGCAGCAACTCCGTCCAGCGATGCAACATTGAGCAGCCTGGCACTTTCGGATGGTACACTTTCTCCCTCCTTCAGTGCCGGTACAACCAGCTATAGCGCATCCGTAGCGAACAGTGTCTCCACCATCACCGTTACCCCAACCACCACCGATTCCAATGCAACGGTCACGGTGAATGGCACCGCAGTGACATCAGGTTCTGCTTCTGCCGCCATCAGTCTGACAGCAGGTGCATCAACCGCCATTGCCATCGTTGTTACGGCCGAGGACGCCACAACCAAATCCTATACGCTGAATGTGACGCGAGCGGAAGCCGCTGTAGTGGCAAACAACAGTACCGCCACTGTCGCGGCGAACAGCGCAGATAACGTGATAACCCTCTCCACCAGTGGTGGCACAGCAACCTCTGTATCCGTTGCTTCGGCACCCGCACATGGCACAGCCACCGCGTCGGGAACCAGCATTACCTACACTCCGACCGCGGGATATTCTGGCAGCGACAGTTTCAGCTGGAACGCGACCAACAGCGCGGGAACATCGGCTAATGCCAGCGTGGACCTGACAGTCACGGCACCCACATTCACGTTCTCCCCTGCGGCCGGTGCGCTTCCCGCCGCCACGACAGACAGCGCATGGTCCCAGACATTAACGGCCACGGGCGGCACTGCCCCCTACAGCTGGAGCGCGACGGGATTGCCAACAGGGTTAACACTTAACAGCAGCACCGGTGTTATTTCTGGCACGCCGACTCAGACAGGAAGCTTCAGCATCCAGGTCACAGCAACGGACAGTAACAGTGCCAGCAGCACGGTTAACTACACTCTGAATGTCACCGCAGGTGGCACTGCGCCGGTTGCAAACGATGTCACAGCCACGGTCGATTCAGGCAGTAGCGACAACAGCATCACTCTGGCAATCGCCGGTGCAGTCACCAGCCTGCAAATTGTCCGTCAGGCCAGTCACGGTACGGCGCTGGTTGCAGGCACCAGCATCCGCTACACCCCAGTAAGTGGCTATTCCGGTAGCGACAGCTTCACCTACAGTGCAACCAACACATACGGTACCTCCCAGGAAGCAACGGTATCGCTGACGGTGACGGCCACCAGCCTGACAATGTCACCTGCCAGCGGCACATTGCCAACAGCGACGGCGGGAACCGCATACAGTCAGACCTTCAGCGTTTCAGGCGGCACGGCCCCTTACAGCTGGCAACTGAACGGGTCATTGCCCCAGGGACTGACTTTTGCGAATGGCGAGCTGAAAGGCACCCCAACTGCTGCGGGCAACGCTTCTTTTACCCTCATCGCAACTGACGCGAACGCGGCAACCGTGCAGTCAACCTATACGCTGACCGTTAACGCCGCTGTCCCTGTGGCTGCTGATCACAGCGCCTCGTTGTATGCCGGACAGTCAGTGAAGGTAAATCTGGTTGAGGGTGCCACCGGCGGGCCTTTCACCGGTGCGCGTTTGCTCGATCAACCACAAAGCAGCCTCGGTACAGCGACTATCCAGTCCTCGGGGGCAACGTATCAGCTACTGTTTACCGCTGCGGCTCAGGCGAGCGGTACCGTTGCACTTCGCTATGAACTGAGCAGCGCATCAGGCACTGCTCAGCCAGCAACCGTCACCCTGACCATTGCCGACCGGCCCAATCCGGCCAGCGATGCTGACGTGATTGGCCTGATCAGCGCACAGGTACAGGCAGCGCAGAATTTTGCCAAAGCACAGATCCGCAATTTTAACGATCGTCTGGAGCAGCTTCACAGCGGTGCCAGTCTCCCTTCCGGGCACAATGGCATCCATTTCTCCATGCCGACCAGTCGCTCCGAACGAGATACCGATAAAGACCTGTGGGCCAGCGCCTGGCAGCAACAGCGCCACTATCAGGATGACCGCGCACAACCGCAACCGCCAGCCACACCTTTCGCCCGTCAGAGTGAGGACAGCCGCCTGTCATGGTGGACCGGTGGTTACATCGATTTTGGCAGTGATAAAGACGATGCCGTGCGTTTCAGCCATACCCTGGTGGGTATTACCACCGGCAGCGACTATCGGTTCACGCCATCCTTTACCGCAGGCATGGGGATTGGCTTTGGCCGCGACGTTAGCGACGTAGGCGACTCCGGTTCTCGGCAAAACGGACGCTCAATCAGCTCCGCCCTGTATGGCAGCTGGCACCCGGATGCGTTCTTTATTGATGGGTTGCTGGGTTATAGCAGTCTTGAGTTCGACAGCAAACGTTATGTGAGTGAGTCAGATGCATTTGCGCGTGGCAGCCGCTCCGGCCGTCAGTTTTTCAGTTCGCTGACATCAGGTTACGAGTTCCGTACTGCCAGCAGCCTCATCTCACCCTATGCGCGCATTCAGTACTACCGTACCTGGCTTGATGGCTATGCCGAATCCGATGCCGGTGTATTTAACCTCGCCTACGCACCTCAGACGCTTGCACAGGTCGTGACGGGGGCCGGTCTGCGCGGCGAACACAGCGTGCCGACCCGTTGGGGCTTTGTGAAACTTCAGAGTCGTCTTGAGTATGCCAAACTGATGAATGACAACGGCAAAGCGCGCGTAGGCTATGCGGATGTGGGTAACGATACCTGGAGCATGTCGCTCTATCAGCAGAGCACCCAGACGCTGGCTCTGGGGTTCGGCATTGATTTTCTGCTCCCGCACGATATCACGCCAGGCATCGCCTACCAGGGCACACTCGGACTGGATGAGCAGCAGACACGTTCACAGATGATTATGGTGCGTGTGAATATCGGTTTCTGATTTACGCATAACATTTGCGTAGCGCTGCATACCCCTGCCCGGTGAATTCAGAGGCATGAAATCCAGGGCAGGATGTTATTGGAAATTTTACAGCGGAACTCTGTGTCAGAACTACAGAGGGTCTCACCACGTCATCATGGAGAAGCCGGGCTCATGCCTCAGGATACTAAGCAACCACAGACTCAGATCGAAAAAGATCAGCAAGCCGCTCTTGAGGGTGTGTTACGTCTTAAACAAGAACTCGGGATGAAAACGTCCGGTTCTTCCAAAGCCCTCAACACTGCGACATCGCATGAAGATGAAGCGATTGAATTAACACAACGAGAACTGAAGACGGAAATCGCCAGTAAGAAGCAATCTGTCGAACAGCGTGAAAAGGAAGCTAAAGACCGACGTTCGCAGCTTTTGAATGCCGTACGGGTGTCCGCACCGGAGATCAACAAACCCCTTGTTGAAACATTCGAACGTTTAAGTCTGGAAAAGCAACAATTTGCTCAGAAGGAACTCGTCCGACTCTTTAAAAACGACGCGCAACTCCAAAGTGCGACTGATTTCTTTGACCTCAACCTGGCACAAAGAGAAGATCTGCTTGACCGGATCGGTTTCTATAAAGGACTCATCATTGATCACAGCCTGTCAAACCCGGTTGAAACAGGATTCAGGGAAGTTCTGAAGCGCCACGATTCTGCAAATCCGGGGCCTTGTAAAGTCGCCACCCTCCTCTACCGTAAACCTAACTTTTCGGGCTATTTCGAGAATTACTACACCTCATCGGAATCCCTGCATCAGGTCCAGAAAAATGGGGTTACGAATATCTCAACTTCACTTAATGTTGCGGCTGGAACGGTGGCCACCGTGGGTGTTGGCATATCTGGTGCCTACCATAACGCGGAGTCACAAAACGGCGGCGTTAAAGGGCAAACGATCTATACAACCGCAAACTTCTTTCTGCCTAAAGTTGAACTCTCATTCGATGAGTCTGAACCCTGCGCCAGTGATGAATTCGAATATGCCTGTAACCAGGCTCTGCTTAAAGGTGGGGTCGCCGAGTGCTTCAAAGAATTAGTGAAAGTGCTGGGAAGTTTTGGCCACTTTGTTTCTACACAAACGCTCGTGGGTGGTCGATTGTTTGCTACTGATGTCAAGGAGCTAACCGGTACCGAAAAGGATGCATCAATGACCACAAGCTTCGCGGCGAAGGTCAAAGTCGGTGTGGAGACATGGTCAGCATCGGTGGAAGCAGGGGTTTCGGCAGATTATGGCAGACAGACTGACACCCGCAGTAAGGATGTTGATGAAACGCAAACATACACCATTCATGCGGTCGGCGGCGAAGGTACGGTCGTCGAACAAGCCGGTCGATGGGCTGAGTCCCTGTATGAATACCAAAGATGGGCTGCTGTGCAGCGTGAAAAACTCATCCCCAGTATTGAAGTATTGAGTGAGGAACTGAGCAAACGGGTATGGGACATGTTAAAACAGTATGTCTCAAGTAATACCACGTCGCACCTTACTGGCGAATGTAACGCCTACTTCCTCTTTTATGGTGCTTACCAGACTGAGGTGGGTTACCTCGCAAGACCTGATTATGTGATCATAAAAAATCTTGCCAGCCAGCATTGCCTCTCTCTCAAGGGCGAAACACCTCAGAATCCCGAATTGTCAGCAAAACTCTTTGACTGGACACGTCAGCAGCTGTGGCGGGTAACGCCAGAAGGCCATCTCGTCAGTGCTATACCGGTAAAAAGTGGATTCCCAGGCCATAAGAAGTCAGTAGAATTTGCCCTGAGCGTGCTTGAACCTGTTCCCTCTTCAGCACCTGGCCCGACCGTAAAGAAAGATAGTGGCAAAGACACTGATGAAATCCCGGCAGTGAAAATCGAACCGAAGAAAGAATCATTGTTGCTGGGCCTGAGTGAATTAGGCTCCTCTCCGTATCAACGGTGGGAATTCACCGGTCGCGGAGAAATACACAATATCGCTTATGGCGCTGATTATGTCCTCTCCTTACCATTGAATGGTAAACCTGAATTTCGCCTGCGCGGAAATACCCCATCAAGCACTGGCTTGTGGCGTGTTGATGAAGCAACACCCGACGACCTGAAAAATATTGATGCATACGAGTGTTATGGCAAGCTGGTTCATCCAACTGGCCTGGTGTTGTCGGTGGAAGGATGTGAAGACACGGGATACAGCTTTGGGCGTTCAGAACAACGCAGAGTTCTCCTGCAACCCGATATTGGTGGACGACATCAACTGTGGAATCGCAAACAAGACGGGACGATAGTCTCGGCCATCCGTATTGGTAGCGATAATCCAGCACAATCATCCGATGTGTATCTCACCCTTGATCCACAGAAGAATGTGATCGCACGGGGGAAAAGTCTTTCTGCAGAGGCACTCAAATGTGATACCGATGACATGTTCTACGCCGGAGAAGTGCCTGCGAATAAGTTTTATCTCTACGCTGCCGTCAGACCAGATGAGACAGGCCAACCCGTTAGTATGGACGCAAAGGATGCTCATATTATCCGATATCATGATGTCGCTGTCGGAATCGTTCCCGCCAGCTTCAGCTCTGTCACCCCTTCCGGGAATATGCAGAGCTGTGAAAAGGTTAAAACCGTCGATAAAAGAGAACTGAAAGTTGACGGTTATTTAACCGGGATAGAGTTCATTCTCGAAAAACGTGGTAAAGACCGTAAATTGGTCAGTGGTGAATACCATCGACTTAAAATGAAAATTTCCGCTCAGAGACTAAGTGGAAGTGCGACAGAGGTCTGGGAGGACGAACCAGATAAAGATAAGGAAGATCGTGATTTCTTACATGACTATGGTGAAGTCTGTGTTGACGACCGTTTCCTGATTCTTCCCGAAGATCCTATATACGCCATCAGGTTGCGTGTCCACGAAAGTCCAAAAAAACACCTCGCCTTTGAGTATCAACTGGTTGATAAAGGCCCCTGGTTCGGTTTGGCAGGAATGAGTGAGAGCGCCAGGACACTGAATATTGATGAAATTAAAGTGCCAGGTGGTATGGATGCGGAAGCAGCGAATAAGACCAAAATTCGAGGTGTCGCTCTGGATTACGATCCGGCAGCCAGAACGCTAAGGCCGAAGGTTCTGCGTCGAATCACGGGATAATTCATGTTGATATCTTTTGGGTACTAACTCGTCACTCATTCCAGCAAAATCAGCGCTGATCGTTCCCAAGCGCTGAAACTTGCGTACTTATATAGTTCGGGAGAAATATGCGATTCATAGAAAACACAGACCAATTTAGATATGAGAATGCTGAATTACAGCCTTTTCCCGAAAATTTGGATGATGATAAGAAAACGAATGGCTTTGCCCCTGCCGTAAGGGACCATTTTTTAAGTTTTTTACCTCAGGTAACCATTAATGAAGAGGTTGATGTTATTCTGTGCCCCTGGTGCCTTGAATTCACCGGTCATCATGCAACTCAAGTCGATCACATTATCCCAAAGCAAATCTTCCTTCGATATCAGCTTTATAAAAACAGAAACAGGCTGCATAGCAACACCAATATTAAATTAGAACTCGAAAAATATCTTCATGACACTGACAACCTGATAATTTGTTGCAATAAATGCAATAATGAGAAAGGTGATGATTTCCCGAAAAAATCCACAATGGATGATGCAATAGAATTTCATCGTCCGGCACTGTCAGACCTGTCTCATCTTGAACGGAAAACCCAACTGGCCTGGGAGATCATGTCAGTATATATGCCACAGGGAGACAAAAAACTCTTCAGCTATCTCGCGAAATGGAACGAGATGACGCTTTCTGAAGGGATTTTGACAAATAATTTATTGAATGAAGGTGAGAAGCAAATCCGTGCCTGGCGCGCGCCGGGATCAGGTATGCCATTCAAGGCACATCAGGTCTTCGAAGAGTTGGTAAACCATCAACTCCGAGCCGACTTAAATAACTGGACAGGCCGACTCTGCTTTTATTGCCTCGGTGTTTATCAGGATATGGCTTTTCAGATAGACCATATCGATTCCCGTTTGAAAGGACGTAACTGTCTAATAAATAATACAGATTACAACTTACTTGCAGTCTGCCGCGGATGTAATGGTGCAAAATCGGATAATATCATCACGGAAAGATTTTTAGTTTCACGTATTGAAGAACGAATTGAGAGAGGATGGCCTGGAATTGAAAGCGCAGGTTGGCACCCGACGTTAAGCAAGGAACAAACGATTCTCAGGGCGCATGATATACAGAAAAAATTACTCAACCTCCATCTCTACAAGCGACCAACAGAAGGTGAAATCAATAAATTCATCAAAGAATCTGAAGTCGCGATAAGAGCAAGAAAAAACAAAAGTAAGACGATGGAAATAGAAGAGTAACTAAGAGGTAAAGCGCTTCGCTTAATGCTCTGTTGCAAGGTTTTGTTCATAGCCCTGTCACATTTCCTGAGGGACTTTTATACGGCCCTCAGGGCATTATTTCTCAATGCATAGCGCTTAGGCAAAGTTTATGTTCAGGTATTAACTTCTGCTCCCCAGATCATGGTCCTGCTTATTTCCGCTGACCAGCCGGGTTAACTCGTCACAACGAATAATCCGATCTGATTCCAGGGTAAATCGTGCCATCACCTCTATTTCACTTTTTGTGTTGTCGCATTTTTCCACCTTCACGCGGTGGTGAGTGAACACCGTATCTCTTTCAGCAACAACGCTTAACAGCACCACCTCCATTTGCCTGGTCAGCGTTTTAAGCAATGCCATATGGCTGACAAAGCCCGGATAATCCAGGCATTTTCCGTCAACCTGCTGTTGATAGCTTGCGGCGAAATACGAGGCGATCATTTTCTCATCATGGCGTGGATTGCTCACAATCTCCTGCAAAGCATGAATGACGAGCTGACTTTGCTTATTCATATCCTTTCCTGCCTGATAAACACGGTTGTACCGACGCAGATTACAGGAAGCGCTGCGCGGTACAGTATCCGTAACAGGACAATGAATACCGATAACTGGCCATAACGATCAGCCGAGGTCAGCCACTCATTTTTTCTGCTCTGCTTACGCCTGCCACGCTATCCAGATTAAGGTGCTGACCAAAATGCTCATCGATTTCAGTCTGGTGTGTTACTGCAACCACGGTACAGTCCGGTAGCCAGATTTTCAGAAGTTGCAGCATCTCCCGCGCCGACTGTGCATCCAGATTGCTGGTCGCTTCATCCAGCCACAGGATGTCCGGTTTCAACAGCAACGCGCGGGCAAATGCGAGTCGTTGTTTCTGACCGCCTGACAGTACCTGCTCCCAGTTCAGCCGCTTATCAAGCGCCCCACTCCACTCACCAAGACCGGTCTTACTGAGATACCGCACCAGTTTTTCCGAGTCTGGATCGGCAGGCTGCGGATAGCAAAGAACATCTCGTAATGTCCCTTGTCCGATATAAGCGCGTTGTGGCAGCAAAAGACTTTTGCCTTGCTGGCTTTGCCAGTGCCCTTCAAACCACGGCCAGACCCCGGACAGGGTTCGTAGCAATGTTGATTTCCCGATACCGCTTCTGCCGGAAAGTTTGCTCCAGCTCCCGGCAGGAAAACCGAATTGCATGTCTGACAACAGGGCTTTTCCCTGCGGAGTGGCAACCGTGAGTTTATCCACCTGTGTCATTTCACCCGACACACTGAGGTCCCGGTTGTTCTGGCACTCCGCGATTGCCTGGGAGAACTGCTCCAGACGCGAAATACTCGCCGACAATTCTACCAGGGCCTTATAAACACGGATGAACCAGCTCAGTGCCCCGTGAACCTGACCAAAAGCGGAACGTACCTGCATCAAACCACCCAGGGTGATCGTTTTTGCCATAAACAGGGGTAACGCGGCAAACACCGGCACAATCAGGCTGATACGGGTATAACCGGTGGTAAAGAAGCCAAGGTTACGCTCCCCGTTCATCAAGGCACGCCAGTTTTGTACGATGGCACCAAAGGCGCGATTCAGATGCTGTTTCTCCCAGGACTCCCCCTGATACAGCGCGATCTGCTCAGCGTTATCGTGCTTACGCAACAGGGCTGCGCGAAAGTCGGCTTCGGCGCGTTGTTTCTGATAATTCAGGCCATGCAGTTTCTTGCCAATCAGATGGGTCACCAGACTGCCCACCAGCGTGTAAAGCAGCGCAACCCAGACAAGATAACCTTTAATCACCCACTCCTGTCCGAACAGGGTGAAGGTCTGAACGCCCGAAAGCTTCCACAGGATCCAGACAAACGAGAACAGCTGAGCGCTGGTGATCAGGAACGACACCAACAGGCTGATGGTCTTATCAACGAAGAAGTTGATGTCTTCGGCAATACGCTGATCCGGATTATCGACCTTTCCGGTGAGCGACATGTGGTAGTACGCCTGTTTCGCCAGCCAACTGTCCACAAGCTGGGCCGTCAGCGATTTACGCCAACGAATAATGAGCAGCCGGGTAAACCAATCCTGGTACACGAACACCCCGATATAAATCAGGATGAAGACGCAATATTCCTTAACCAGGCTGTAGACCTTTGAACCATCAAACTCACCCAACGCATCATAGAAGGATTTGCTCCAGTCGTTGATCAACACGTTCAGCCAGACGATCGATCCCCCCAGGCTCAGAATGACGGCCAGAATTAACCATGCACTCCAGCTCTGCTTGCCACCCCAGAACGCCTGGCTGAGTTGCCACATCGTGGCCAGTTTCTTCTTCATTATTTCGTCTCTTGCGGCAGAACCGTGTAAATCACCAGATTGTCCGGGTTGTAGATACGCGATGCCATCGCACGTACGCCGTCTGTCGTGATGGCTTTATCCAGTGATGACACGCGGGAGAGATAGCCTGGATTATCATAATGGCGATAACTCAGTATCAGACGTCGCTGTAGGGTGTAGTAATCATGCTGCCGTGAGGTCTCTGCACGCTGGAACGAAGCCTTCATTTCCTGCACGGTGCGATCATTTATCTGGCTGTCAGCATTCTTAAACGCTTTTTTGGCGATCTGAACCAGTTCCGCAGCACGTTCAGGAGAGGTACTGAAACGCAGTTCGGTTTCAATACGATTGGTTTTATCGTTGAGTACGGTTTCTAAACTCAGGCTGTAGATCCCACGGGCATCATCGCGTAAAACGTTCTTCAGATGACGGTTGACAAGATTTTTGGCGATGCTGACCTGGGCTGCCCGTTCCGGTGACCATACTTCGTTGCTGAAACTCCACAACCTCACCTCGGCTTTCGGCTCTTTGTTGAGTTGACTACGTCGTTCTCGATGTCCGGGCAAAGCGAGATAAGGTTCGGCAGGCAATCCGGCTCCGCGTTTAATGCCCGCCAGATACCGTTCAACAGCCTGTCTGAGGGTGGCTTCGGGAAGATTGGCCATCACAAAGTAAGTCACCGGTGCCGCGCTGATTTTTTGCCACTGCGTTGTCAGTTGCTCAGTATTAAGGGCCGACAGTTGTGTTGCATCTGGCAGTTCAAGTGCCGGGCCGCCATAGCGCAAATCCGTCACCTCTATTTGGCGGAGAGCAAACAACGAACCTTCCTGCATAAGCCGTCGGCGCGCCAACATCATTACGCTGCTTTTCAGCGAGGCAGCATTCATATGATTATCAGTATGAAGTAGCTGATACGCGTGCAACAGGCTGTCCAATCGCTTGTAAGGTGCACTTCCGGTCACTTCCAGTGTGTCCGGTTGCTGACTGATATTCAGCCAAAGCTCCTGATCCCGTTTCCATTGCGCATAACCGTCGTCGGTCCAGCCGGTCGGTGCACCAAATCCTGCCAGTTGTGCAGCCAATTGTGCCTGCCAGGCGTTCAGCCCACGGCCCAGATAGCCCGCCTCGCTTTGTGCCTGGAACCACACGCGGTCTTTGGCCAACGGGGTTTTCATCCAGACCACGCGGTCGCCATTACTGAGTCGCCACTCCTGCACCGACTCTGCCGGGAAATTTTTCACGGATGTGCGTTTACCCGAGGTATCGTGTTCAGGTAATGGGACTGAGACCGATGTTTTTTCCTTCGCTACCGGAGTTAATGGCTCACCGGCGATCGTCGTCACCATCCGCTGAATTTCAGAAGGCAACGGCACACTGTAGACATACCTTCCCGGTACGCTGAACTGCACCAGTTGATCCGTGGCCTGTAACCACGTATTCAGGCGAGTGTTGATGTCGGCCATGTCGATGGTTTTAAGTTCTGCCACCGCCCGGACTCCGCGCTGTTGCGCGTCGGCATACGGCTGGTTCTGCTGCCACGCAATAGCCAGGGTCTGCACCCACTCAGAGAAAGTCCGGTTTTCCGGTTTTTCTTCCAGGCGCTTTGCCGCATCGAGGATGTCGCTCTTCACCCGTGCAAAGTCATCGACACTCAGTCCATAACGCATTAAGCGTTCGCGCTCACGAATCAACGTTGCCAGGCCCAGTTGAAAGTCACCCGGCATCACATCAACAAACAGGCCAAACGCGACGGTAGAGCGGCCTGTTTCGGATTTCCGCGCAACAATATTGCCAATGGAGTCTGGCAAGGCACTTTGCTGACGTTTGAGCTGACGGCTCAGCATAGTGAGGGTGATTTGGTTGATGAGGCGATCCCGATACCCTTCGGTACCCTGCATCTGTTTTTCATCAAAACGGTTTACCCACGAGACCTGGCTACCACCACTTTCCGAGTCCTGTAGATGGATCACTCGAAACTGTTTTTTCAGCTGCTGGTTGTATTGGCTTTCCTGACGGACCGGCACGGCAATGGCGGGCAACCCGGCAAAATGTTTTGTAATCAGCGCTTTGACTTTCTCTGGTTCAAAATCGCCGATGATCAGCAGGCGCATATTGTCCGGGTGATACCAGCGCTGATAAAAGGCTTTCAACGTGGCTGCCGGGGTAAGCTCAATCGACTCAACTTTCCCGATGGTTGGTCGGTCGGGATAAGGGGAATCCGCACGCAAGGCCGCGATGCGTTGCTGGTTCATGCGGGCTGCCACTCCGAGTTTGCCACGCCACTCTTCGAGGATGACTTTACGTTCATCATCCAGATCAGGCTGCGTTATACGCGCATGTGCCGTCATCTGTGCCAGTGCCTGTAAGGCCAGATCTAACCCTTTTACACCATCAGGCGGGCTCATCATGAACTGCGTACGTTCGTAGTTGGTTACCGCGTTATAGTTAGCACCGCGTGACCACCCCTTCTTAGCCAGTGCCGCCGAAACGCCCTCAGGCCAGGCGTCACTGCCGCGAAAAACCAGATGTTCGACCATATGCGCCACGCCTGACTGATCGTCGGTTTCATCAAGCGACCCGGCTTCTACGCTCAGACGAATATCAATACGCCCGGCATCTGATTTAATCGGTGCCAGAGTGTACTGAAGCCCATTATCCAGTACGCCTTCAGTCACCACCGGCAGCGTTGTTTTTGCGTCTTCACTCAGTACGGGCTGGGATAAGACCAGCAGAAAGAGTGCGACCCCTGCCAATCCTCTGCGTTTACACATTTTTCTTCCTTATCAGACTCAGTGCTGCAACCGGCTGCCCGCGGTGCAGGCAGCACAAATCCCCCGGCATTCCGCCGGAGGTAAAGTGGAGGGTTACCAGTTATAAGCGACACCAAACCAGAACTGCCGTCCGGTTTTGTAGGTCACTGTTTTGGAGGTAGAACCGGTGGTTTGCGTCGCTTCAATGACGTTATCAAGAACGTTCAGTACATCGAGCGTCAGCTCAATTGATTGATTCTGGAACGTGGGCTGAGACCAGGCGAAGCGCCAGTCGTAGGTGATGTAGTCTTTGTATTTGGTTTTCTCATACAGACTGGCGCTGCCTTCGTAACTGCCGCAGGCGCTGTTGTCACCCGGACAAGCCACAGTACTGATGCTGTAACCGGAGTAGCCTGCCGTGTACCCGAGATTCTGGCTCCAGTTAAGATTAACTGCCTGAAAGAAGGTATTGACGTTAATAAAGGCAGTCCACGGCGTGTTGAAGTCCAGCGCATCCATCTCGCCTTTTTCCATCAACTTGCCGTTAAAGATCACCATATTCTCGTCAGAGGTGGACTGATCGTAATACGTCTGCGAGCTGGATTTATTTTTAACGATGCTGGCACCCAGCTCCCAGCTAATGTCGGCTACTGCGAAGTGATACGGACTGATTGGCTGCGCGGTCAGAGACCAGGTGTTACCTTCTGTTTTCGCGCTGTTCGTGAGGATGTAGTAGTTATTACCGTTCGTATCCGTGTATCTGTCACGACCAAACTGGTCACGTCCTTTACGGTTAACCCATTTCACGGTCCACACGGTATCCATCAGACGCTGAGAAATGCCGAGAGAGAGTTCATCGCTGTAAGGCGTTTTCAGATCGGAGATGTCGTAATCGTAAGTGCTGTATTTGGTAGTATCACCGACCCACGGGCTGTTGGCATCCGTACGGGTCTGGACAATATTGGCACTGATCCCTGAGCGCAGTTTGTATGTCAGCAGGTTCTGACCGTAGTAACGGTTGGCACCACCAAACAGGCGGGTGCTGCGGTCACCAAACACATCCAGTGAGGTGGCAAAGCGTGGTGCGACAGTCAGGTTTTTCAGGAAGTCATCATACTGAAGTCGTACCCCAGGGGTAACTTCAAGTCGCTTGTAAAGCATACTGTCCTGAAGATAGAGCGCATAGTTGGTGTAGTTCCCCTCAACCGTGCGCGCCGGGTAGACCGTTCTGCTTTTGAAATATTGCTCACCATCAATACAAAAGTCATCACCTGCCTGGCAGACAACGCTGGTGTCTATCGTCGCGACTCCACGGCTCAACGCGGCATCACCAAAACGACGATATCTCGCCTGATAGAGATCGGTTTGCCAGCCTGCATCGAGTTGATGAGTGATCCCAAGAGCAGAGAATGGCGTGAACTCAGCATCTTGTTTGAGGGTCGTCGTCGTTTTATCGGTACCAAAGGTACCGTAGCCGCCCAGATAACCTAACTGAGTACTTGAACCTGAAGTACTCCCCCAGGTAATCGCATCCGAGGTAAAGTTTCTACTGTTATTAAAATGGTACCAGCTTTGATAAGTACTGGCTTCTTGTTCGATTTTGTTTTGTTCAAACTGATAACCTGCCAGACTGGTAATTTTACCCCACGGGGCAAAATGCTCCCATTCTAAATTGGCACGATAACCACCACCATTGTTAGTAAAGCCACCATTCTTTACATCAACTTTATAATAAGTTGACTTATGCGGCGCATACATTCCGGTCATGCGGAAAATATCACCATTATCCGCAAACCAGGTACCTTTTAATAAATAGGTTTCCGAAATTCGCTCCTGGTTAGTCCACATATCCAGGTTGGAATGGTACATCGGAATCTTTGATTCCTGACGGTTGTAGGAAAAGATCAAACCTGCACTGTCATTCAGGGGCTGATTAACACTGACAGAATAAAAGTTCTTGGTGAACTTAGGTTGATTAGCTTGCGAAGTCGCTTCCTCAAAACTTTCACGTTTTGACTCATCAATATGATAACGCGTCCAGCTATCTCGGGTGCTGCGCCAGGACACACGACCAGATGCCCGTTCAAGGTTGGCATCTTTAAGACGTGCATCCACCACTCCTCCGGTGAAATCACCGTATTTGGCAGCGACGTTGCTGTCAAATACCTCGAGTTTGTCCACCAGCTCCGAGTTTATCCAGAATGATTGTGTACCACCCGATGGCAGGTCAATTGGGCTGTAACCATCTGGATCATCACTGAGGTCGCCGTTTTTGTTGCCGGGATTGACAGTGTTGTTGTTGGAAAGACCGTCAATCATAAAATTGTTGTTGTAAAACTTCTCGCCGTGAAATGAGACATTTTCGGGAGCAATTTCGCCAGGGTTATTACTGGAATCCGTATTATTGGCGAATCGTACATTCGGATTATGTTTCAGTAACTCGGTGATGGTGCCATTACCCGTGGGATAACGCGCGATCTGTGCGGCGTTAATAACCTGCGTCCCCATCGTCTGACTGGTAGGTGCAGAACGAACAATAATCGTATCACCGGAATCATCTATCTGCTCAGCAGCTGATTCTTCTGTGGTGGTGTTTACGTCCTGAATTACGGTATTGGTGTCCGCTACCGTTGGCATAGCAAAAATGCTAAGCGGTATAATTATACAGCCTGTTATTTTCATGATTTTCCCAGAAGTGAAATTCAGTTTATGACCTGAATACGCCCATCTAACTTATAAATAACGGTAACAATCTGGTTTTTAACTTCACCAGTAATGTCATATCGCCAGCGTGTAATATCCCGCCGCAGATCGCTGCTAAATACACCCGCAGGATCTTCAGCCAGAATTTGAATATTTTTTATTGTTCCGGACGCGCTAATGTCAAATTGCACCTTCACTCTGCCCTCAACCCCCATAGAGCGGGCACGAGCGGGATAATTGACGCGACGGTTCAGCGCCCGCACCCTTGGTGTCGTTTCATTCCCTGCACCCTTCGCGGCGTGACCAGAAGTACTCTCTCCACCAAGAGCCGCATTTCCACCGCTGCCAGAGTTAACAGGAGCGGAAGAAGAACTGGATAATGTTGTTTGTTGCGCATGTTCAGTCTGCTGAAGCTTATCGGGAGATACTGGCAGCAAGACTGGTTTAACCACCGGACGTGGCCTGACAGGTTGGCTGTCAGCCGTGGTCGCTTTTGTTACCGGCGGCTTCTGCGAGGTGACTTTCTTCCTTTCAACAACAATATCTGCCTTGTCGACGACGATCGTTTTGGGCAATACCCCTTGCTCTTCCGGCGATGAAGATACAGGCACCGCAACCGGCAGCATCGGCTGATTTAAATTTACGACAGAGATTTCATTTCCTGTCTTACCTGCCTCGTTAGTGAGCGGCAAGGGCGTATTTCGGAAACTCGCCAGTAACACCAACAGCAGGAGATGAACAGCAACAGAGAAGCAAACAGGGAATGTTTTGCGATACAAGGACCAGGGAGACTGAGTTACAAATCCAGCCATCCCTGTAGACTTCGCAGAGGATCCAAATGTAAGCAAAACCCTTCCCCACCCTTAAATGTACGGCGTTTACACCTGCCTCAGACAGTTTTTAACCGGTGACTCAATGCCAGGATCCCCGATACGTCCCCAGTTGCACTATGGCAGATGAAAGTTGTAAAAATTTGATACGAACACTAACAATAATGAGAGTGATTTACAATTTCATTATCAATTAAGTGTGAAAATTTTCTGATTCTTACAATTTTTGGGTAATGGTATCGCTCAGAACTGCCTGACTGGCGTCCCTGCCCACATAACGTGCAGGGAAAGCTGAATGGTGGTCGAGCATCAGAAAAGTAGTAAAAGTGAGTTTTGGAGTAAATGAGTATTCACCCAATCAGGATGGGGCACAGATGAAAAACAGGCACCTTTTACGGTGCTTTTTTGTCGCTGATTCGTAGCGGCGCGATTTATCGCGCAACTGCCCAGTCTCCAGATGCGAAAAAGGCCGCCTTGCGGCGACCTCTTCCGGCACGTCCCTGTACGACCATCCGTTATTTGTACAGTTCTGCGGTCATGTGAACACGGTTATTGGTGTTCGCTTCGGTGATTTTGTACTGTGCACCCTGCTGGGCGGCCTGTGCGGCGATTTTCGCTTCTGCACCGTCCAGCGTTGAAGAGGTAACAGAGATGCTTTGCGCGAAGCTGGCTGCTGACATCAGGGAAAGAGCGGCTACAGCGGCGATTGACAGTGCTTTGATAGTTTTCATGGTCTTAATCCTTAATGGGTCTGTTTGGAAGGCTGTGTGCCTTCGATGAAAGTAATAATAACCATAGTTATCGTTTCGTGATTTATAATTAGTGCGATAACTGTGATCGTGCTAATTATTACCTTATTTGGTCAGTTCAGCTGACAGGTAAGCACCGTTGTCCACGCGTGCGCCGGTGATTTTGTATGACGCACCTGCCTGTTTGGCCTGTGCCGCAATTTTGGCTTCTGCGCCATCAAGGGTAGAAGCGGAAGCAGTGATGCTCTGCGCAAAGCTACCGAAAGAAACCAGTGACAGGGTAGCAACTGCAACGAAAGTTTTGATAGATTTCATGGTCATTTCCTCAGAAGTTTATTTAATCGGTGAGGCGTTGTGCCTCGATGTGAGAGAGAATAGACCTGTCGGCGGGTGAGGAAAAGCTGAGGGATTTGCTGAAAGAATTCAAATATTTTGAATAAAAATCAAACAACCAGTCTGCTTCATCACATTAACGTTGCCAGGACTCAACGTAATCCCTCTGAACCCAATACTCCCACCAGCCATTCATCAAATACACGTATTTGGGTACATAGATGACGGTGAGATGAGTAGATGATGAAGATAAGATTTCAGTCTTCAAGTAGGAGAGCCTTGGCAGAGCCTGATTAGTCAACGAGATGAGCTGGATCAACCAATTGAGTCATTTCCCCCTGAGAAGGTTTTCAATCGATTGAATAGGCATGGTCACAACCCATCGTTGTCTGACATACAGCCAAGTCGTGGCATAGATCACCACGACCAATATGCAATTACCAAATTCGTTACTGTATCTTGGCAAGAGAGACGACTGCGGATTGAATGTATTTGTTCTTTGTCAGCTATGGGCAATCAGTAATTTGCACAAGGGCTCGTTGATGTAATAGTTAGCCCTACCAACTTTCTGTTTAATTAAAAATTTATGTTCAACCAGTTGTTCAAGATACTTAGTAGCCGTTATTCGTGTCACACCCAACTCTTCAACAATAAATTCAATTTTAGTATAGGGGTGATTGAAAAGATTGTTGAGTAAATCCTGACTGTATATTTTAGGCAACTGATCGCGGATGCCATGTTTCACACTCGCCATCAAGGATTTCATTTGCGTAATAAGGGATATAGTGTTTTTGGCCGTATCAATAACGCCCTCAAGCATAAATAGCAGCCAAGGTTCCCAATTACCTGTATTTCTTACCTCTTGTAAATTAGAATAATATGCAGCCTTATGATAAATAATGAAGCGACTCAGGTATAAAACAGGTAGGTTGAGCAAGTCCTTGATCACTAAGTACAGGATATTTAAGATACGTCCTGTCCTGCCATTACCATCGTAGAACGGATGTATACTTTCAAACTGATGGTGAATGATAGCCATCTTGACCAGAGGATCGGCATCACAAATGCTGTCATCATTGATAAAGGTGATGAGGTTGTCCATTAGCGATGAAATTTCATCAGCATGCTGGGGCGGCGTATAGATGATTTCACCAGTACTTGCGTTCTTCAGGTCTGTCCCAGGAAGCCTGCGAAGACCAGCATTATTACGCTCCAATTGCTGTTGCACGGCAAGAATGTCACCAAGACGAATCAGCTTGTTTTTACGGGCCATATGGAAGCCTTGCTTCAGAGCAAACGCATAGTCCTGCACCTCTTTAGTGGCTGGGTTTGTAATGGCTTCCTGAAACAAACTGGCCTTGTATAGTTCATCGTGCGTAGTGACGATGTTCTCTACTTCAGAACTGTCTTTAGCCTCTTGTAATGAGAGGGTATTAATCAAAATGGCTTCATTTGGGATACTGGCCGCAACGCCCTTCAGCTCCGCAAGATAACGATGAGCTTCAGCGGTCTTTTTGAGTACCGCACGCGTTTCCCACTTCTCAATATTCGCCAAGGGTAGATGAGTAAGAATCGCTGACATAGATAAAATTGTCTCTTTTATATATTTGAGATTGATGACGTATATAGATAATCGCAAAAATTATACATTAACCCCAACACATGTATAGTTTCTACCACTTTTTATACATGTTTCACCTGTCAGATTTCAGCGTAAAGGTACCAGACTCTGCCGATTAACGACTGATTTCTTGAAATTTTTCACATTTCTGTAGCGCCCTGTTGCTTTCAAAGAACACGGCGTAGGCTGAGGGTAGCCAGTGCGCAGTGATGGTCGGTTGATGCATTACATTCTCCTCAGAGGACTGAGAAAAAATGTCAACGCTATTCAGGACGGGTCACAGATACGAAAAAGGCCGCCCTTGCGGCGACCTTTCTCGGCACTTCCCTGTACGACCATCCGTTATTTGTACAGTTCTGCGGTCATGTGAACACGGTTATTGGTGTTCGCTTCGGTGATTTTGTACTGTGCACCCTGCTGTGCGGCCTGTGCAGCAATTTTCGCTTCTGCACCGTCCAGGGTTGAAGAGGTAACAGAGATGCTCTGCGCGAAGCTGGCTGCTGACATCAGGGAAAGAGCGGCTACAGCGGCGATAGACAGTGCTTTGATAGTTTTCATGGTCTTAATCCTTAATGGGTCTGTTTGGAAGGCTGTGTGCCTTCGATGAAAGTAATAATAACCATAGTTATCGTTTCATGATTGATAATTAGTGCGATAACTGTGATCGTGCTAATTATTACCTTATTTGGTCAGTTCAGCTGACAGGTAAGCACCGTTGTCCACGCGTGCGCCGGTGATTTTGTATGACGCGCCTGCCTGTTTGGCCTGCGCCGCGATTTTGGCTTCTGCGCCATCCAGGGTGGAAGCGGAAGCGGTGATGCTCTGCGCAAAGCTGCCGAAAGAGACCAGTGACAGGGCCGTAACTGCAACGAAAGTTTTGATAGATTTCATGGTCATTTCCTCAGAATTTTGTTTAATCGGTGAGGTGTTATGCCTCGATGTGAGAGAGAATAGACCTGTCGGCGGGTGAGCAAAAGCTGATTGATTTGCTGAAATAATTCAAAAAAATTGAATAATAGTTAATCGGTAAATTGGACCGTTACGATCAGCGGTCTGTTTGCTGGCTAACATCAAATGGAGGTTTCCCGACAGGCGAAAAGATGACGCTATTGGGTCCTGGATGATTTATCCAGGTTTGCCATCAATAACCAACAGAAATTCACAGTCAGTATCAGCCGGATGTAAAGATGTCGGCCCTCAATGCGAAACATCAGGATAACCGTCATTACGCCGGTTTCTTTTAAAGGCTACGTTGTTTACCCCTGGCAGAAAGCTGTTCAGCGACCTTCTTTCTCTCGCTGTAGCGGTGGGTAAGACAAGTGGCCCGACAACTAAAGTTTGATATACAAGTGCCGATAGCATTTTTCTATTCTGACGTGCATGTCCTGACTACGGATAAGCACCTCGCTTCATCAGTAAGGAAACTGCCATGACGACGGCTGAAGCCCTACCCGAAAGTCTTTACCAGCAGCTACTACAACATGTCAGCACCCTGCTCAAAAGCATTGCACAAGATAGTGAAGACCCAACGCTGGCCAGTGCGCAAAGCCAGGCTCGCGAGAATCTAAACGCCATCAACACGACAATCACTGATGCAATCAATGAGCTACGTCGCAATGCAGAACATAAGACCTTCACCATCGCTTTCTACGGCGAAACCAATGCAGGGAAATCCACCTTGATCGAAACCTTGCGCATTTTACTCCAGGAACGCAGCAAACAGACGCAGCGCGAACAGTTCACGGCATTGCAGCAGGCATCAGGACTGAGTGAGGAAGCGTTGCTGGCTCTGGAGGCAGAGATTCGAACACTTGGCGACCAACACGATCAGGTACTGAGTGATATCGCCCAGGCAACCACTCGCCATGACGAACGCCAACAATATCAACAGTTGCAAGAGACTGAATTGGCTGATCAGGTCGGGAAAATCAAGGCCCGGGCGAATTTTTTGCAGCGCCTGCTCAACTTACTTCGCAAACTGCCCGAAGAGATAGCGTTGCTCCAGCTGCAAGCCAGTTCAGCAGCATTGTCCAGCCAACGCCAAGCTGAACTCGCACCATTGCATCAATTGAGTGAGACGATTCAGGGCCAACTGACAGCCGTGAACCACCGTCATGCCACAACGTTAAACAACCTGCACCAGTTATCGGCTTATGAAGACGGCAGCATCATTGGTGACGGGCGTGCGGATTTCACCCGGCAAACCCAGGCATATGAATTCGAAATGAACGGGCAAGCCTTCAAACTGCTCGACGTACCGGGTATTGAGGGCGAAGAAAGTAAGGTCAGCGAACAAATCAACAATGCAGTTAAACGCGCCCATGCGGTGTTCTATGTCACCGCCAAGGCTGCACCACCGCAAACCGGAGATGCCGGCCGGAAGGGCACGCTGGAAAAAATCAAAGCACAGCTCGGGGATCAGACAGAAGTCTGGACGCTATACAACAAACGCATCACCAATCCCCTGGCACTGCAAAAGTCAGCTTTAGCCAGTACTGATGAGCAGACCAGCCTGGGTGATCTGGACCGCACCATGACCGAACATTTGGGGCAGCACTATCAGCGCAGCGTTGTCCTCAGTGCGTTACCCGCTTTTTACGCCGCCGCGATTTGCCTGGTACCGCGTTCACCAGCAGCCACCAGCCGTCAGAAATTCCTCGCGACACAGGCACCCGAGGTGCTGCTGGAGAAAACCGGTGTCAAACAGTTCTGTCAGTTTCTGACCCAGGACATGGTCACCAACGTCAGAGAGAAAATTCGCCGTTCCAATCTGAATAAGGTGCAGCAGGTTTTCCATCACGTTTGCTCACGAGTTAAAGCGCTACAGACTGAAAACTTCGCGCCGTTGGCAGCGAAACTGGACGAAGAAGCGCAAAGTGCCAGGCATCAGCTTGCCATAGCATTCAAAGCCCTCAATTCGCGCCTGGCTAACGCTGGGGAGCAGTCGATCGGTATTTTCGAAGATGCCGTACGCACACGCATCTATGACCGCATCAGCGATGACATCAGCAATGATCAGTTCAAAGCAACGCTCGAACAACTGCTGGAACAGGAAAGTGCAACATTACAACGTGAACTTCCTGTTGCGCTCGACAAGCAGATAAGACTCTTTCAGGGGAACGTCAGTGACATCATTAAACGCTTCGAAGCTCATGCAGCCGAGCTATTAGACGGCTACGCAAAGGTGGGTAAAACCCGGCTAGCCAGCGAATTTGATCTGAAAATTGATATCGACAATGGCATTAGCGTATGGGGGATCCTGGGAAGCCTGGCAGGGGCGGCAGCAATGATCTGGAATCCGGTGACCTGGCCCCTGATGGTGCTGGGAGCGGCAGGGATCTTAATCAACCTCGCTAAAGCAGTCTGGAGTTTCTTCGACTCTGACTACAAGAAAAGTCAGCAACGCAAATCCGCTGATGAAAACCTCGAAAAAGCCTGCGACACGCTTCGTGAAGGCTTTTCCAACACCCTGAAGCAAGCACTCCCGCCGCTGCAAAAGGTCATCGACCAACTCGACCACGCGCTTGGACAACCTGCCGTGCAAGCCCGCCACATTAACCAAACACTTGATGTCGCCCATCTCGGCCTGAAGAAGATGGCTCGCGACCTGACTGCCTGAGGAAACAGATAATGAAATCTACCCTTGACCTCTTTTTGAGCCAGAATAGCAAGGCCGTCGCATTACTTGGCAAGTTGCGTACCTTTCTTGAGCAAGGCATTGCGCTTGGCGTGAACATCGACCCTTCGCTGTTCGGTAAACTTGAACATGTGGGTGAGCATCTCGCCGACGGGAAACTCAAGATTGCCCTTATCGGTGGCTTTTCTGAAGGTAAAACCTCCATCGCCGCCGCCTGGATGGAACGCCTGGACAAGGCGAGTATGTATATCAGCCAGCAGGAATCTTCCAATGAAGTGAAAGTATACGAAGTCGGTGACAACTTCGTACTGATCGATACTCCGGGGTTGTTCGGCTTCAAGGAGCAATTCAACGCGGATTTGCAGGCGATGGAGAAGTACAAAGACATCACCCGCAAATATGTCAGCGAAGCCCATCTGGTGTTGTACGTGATGAATTCAACCAACCCGATCAAAGACAGCCACAAGGACGATCTCAACTGGTTATTCCGCACCCTTGACCTGCTACCACGTACCGTCTTCGTCCTTAGCCGTTTCGACGAAGTGGCAGATGTCGAAGACGAAGCCAGTTACGCGCAAAACCTCCAGGTCAAGCGCAACAATGTTGCAAGCCGCCTGCGTGAAGCCATTGGTGCCAGCGAAGCCGAGCTGGCAGCACTCAGTATCGTGGCTGTTGCGGCCAACCCGTTCGATATGGGTACCGACTATTGGCTTGAGCATCTTGACCAGTTTAAGGCGCTGTCGCACATCGACTCGTTGCAGCAGGCAACCGCTCTTAAGATCCAGACCAGCGGCGGTCCTGAGGCGATGGCTGAGCAGGCACGTAAAAGCGTCATTCTTGATGTGCTGCATAAGGAATTGCCATTGGCCGTAGAAAACGACCAACGCCTTGGAGCTGAAGTCGAGCGTTTAACGGTAATGAACCGCCACCTCACCCGCCAACTTGATGAAGCTAACCTGCAAATCCAGGAAGCACGCATCGGCTTACGTGATTTTATTGCCCGTTATTTTTCCGGCATGATCCTGCGTACTCAAGGTCTTACCCTGGAGACATTCGCTGAGTTCTTTGAACGCGAAATTGGCAAGGATGGTGTCATGGTGACCACTCGCTTGCAGAACGAGTTCGATCGCCAACTCAACGGCGTTAGCCAGGAGTTGAGCCGGATGCGTTTGAGTTTCGATGCAGAGATCGCCCATTACAACAGCACCGTGGTGAATTTCGGTAAACAAGGCGTCAGCTACGTTATCAAAGGTAACTTCATCAATAATGGTAGCGTGCTGGCGGCACGCGACGGCATTGTCACCGCGGCGAAAACGTTGGGGCTGGATTTAACCAAAGCACTTAAATTTAAGCCGTGGGGAGCGGTTAATCTGGCGAAAAATATCAATGGCGTGCTGGCGGTGGCTGGATTGGCTCTGGAGGCCTATGACTCCTGGAAACACCACGAACGCAAAGAAGCTGTTAACGAAGCCGTGAAAGATATGATTGCAAACTTCAATACGCAGCGCGAAGAGCTGCTGGCGATGGTTAATAGCGATACCTTCCAGGCAAACTTCTTCCCTGACTATGCCGCGTTAAAAGTGAATGCCAACGACGTTAACGATGCTATTAATACCCAAACGCAACTACGCTCCCAGTTCCAGGCGTGGCGTGAAAGCGGTGAATTGATTGAAGGGGAATTCACGCGTCTGGAAGCATGACCACAAGGGTAGCGGTGCCCACATGGCAAATCAACAAACGGCCAATGGGCACCACTTATAATGAGTTTTTGAGTAAATGAGTGTATGAGTTTCATTGCAAGGTCATACTGTCGTTAAGGTAATACCTTGCTCCACGTTTGAGTATTGCGTCGTTCGCCAAGCTCACTCCCGGTCTCAATCAGCCTGCGGGCATTCGGTGATAGCTGTCCACTGCGCCAGAGATAATGAATTTCGGTATACCCTACCTCACCGAGCGAATGGCTGCGTACATGCTGATGTCCTGGCAAGGTTTGTAATACGGAACGCAACACCCAGGCCGCCCCCATCCCTGCTGTCACGCAAGCCAGCATCGTATGGTATGACTCAATTTCCGTCACCGGCAGATGGCTGATGCGCGCTTCTGCCAGCCATCGATCCATGCGGAAGCGAAACGAGCAATCATGGCGAAATCCATAGAGTTCGGCACACTGGAGATCCGATGGCTTTCTGACCGCAGGATGATTGAGTTCCGTGATCAGCAACATTTCGTCGACAAAGGCCAGTCGGCTTTCAAGGGCCTTTGACTGTACCGGGCCATCAGTCAGGGCAATGTCGAGTGTTCCATCTGCCACATGTTGCACCAAAACCTCCGAGGCTTCGTGCCGGATATCGAGGCCAATACCGCTGTATCGTTTACGGAAGGTGCCAATCAATGCCGGCATAAAATCGACCAGAACCACATCCAGCGCGCCAATCACCAGTTTTCCTCCCAGATCCTCTTCTCGCATCAACAGACGGGTGCTGTCGGTGAGGTCCAGAATACGTTGCGCGTGGTCCAGCAGTAGCCGCCCGTTCTGCGAGAGGGACATCCCCTGGCGGTCGCGCAGAAAGAGTTCGCAGCCTAAATCCTGTTCAAGCTGCTGGATGCGTACCGTGATGCCTGAAGGAACGCGGTTTAACACCCGAGCCGCGCCTGAAATCGATCCGGTCTGCGCTACCGCACAGAAGGCCCTGAGTTGAGAAAGGTGCATTCGGCATTCTCATTTAATGAATGATAGGTTCTATTAATTTCATTTTTCAGAATGCTGGTCAAATCCTATATTGCTTCACAGATAACCATTATCCCGGCGGATGAAGCCCGGAAAACAGGAGAAAATTATGGATTTAGGCCTAAAGAATGCCAGAGTCATGCTAAGTGGTGGCACACGCGGTATTGGTCGAGCCATTGCCGAAGCATTTTTGTCAGAAGGGGCAAGCGTCGCTTTCTGTGCGAGGAAGGGCGAAGAAATTGACGCGGCTCAGGCCGCAATGGGCAACCAGGCATTCGGTTATAAAGTTGACGTGACAGAATCAGATCAGGTACGCGCCTGGGCTGAGGATGCTGCCGAAAAAATGGGTGGTATCGACATCGTTATTCCCAACGTCAGCGCACTGGCCGGGGGTTCCGACCCGGAAACATGGCGTCTGGCTTTCGAGACCGACCTGCTCGGTTCTGTGAGCATGGTAAACGCTGCGTTGCCCTGGCTCCGCCAGTCACAATCAGGTTCAGTGGTTCTTATTTCAAGCGTATCAGGTCGAGAAGTGGATATGTTTGCCGAGCCTTATGGGGTGTTAAAGAGCGCGTTGATTCATTATGGTAAAACCCTGTCGGCAAAACTGGCACCCGAGAAAATTCGGGTAAACACTGTGTCTCCGGGCAACGTTTACTTCGTAGATGGGGTTTGGGGGAAAATCGAGCGCGAAACGCCCGATCTCTTTGCCGAATGTCTGGCAATGAACCCAATGGGACGAATGGCTCGTCCGGATGAAGTGGCTAAAGCCGTGCTTTTTCTTGCCAGCTCCGCTGCCAGCTTCACGACGGGCACCAATCTCACTGTCGACGGTGGACTGACAAAAGGTGTTCAGTTCTGAGTAATTTACCGCATTAAAGGGGGGCTTTGTGCGCACTCGTCCATCATCCCGGTTGATCGTTCGTTCTCCGGCAAATCAGGTTCTGCTGTTTAAATTTTGCCATAAAGATGATGCGTTAAATGGCAGGACATACTGGGCAACACCGGGGGGCGGGCTGGAGCCGAATGAATCCTTTGAGCAGGCCGCCTTACGCGAATTGCGGGAGGAAACCGGGTTGCAAAGACATTCAGTTGGCATGTCGGTCGCATCCCGAACCTTCCCCATGATGCTGCCAAATGGGGAAACCGTTTATGCTGACGAACGTTTCTTTATCATTCACGCGGATAAAACAGATATCGATTGCTCAAGGTGGAGTAAGAATGAAAAGGAAGTCATTCGGGATCACCACTGGTGGACGTTAGAAGAACTCAGACATACTAACGAAACGATCTTCCCACATGATTTGATCATCGACATACTTGCAGACAACCTGGACAAGCTCCGCGCCGTTTAGTCCTTAGCTTTCAAGTGCAGTAAGGATTGATGCTTCCATTTTCTCCGGCGTGGTGAACGGTGCAAAACGCTTGAGTGGTTTACCGTCACGTCCAATCAGGAACTTAGTGAAGTTCCATTTGATCCGCCCACCCAGCACGCCGGGTAATTCATTCTTCAGATAACGAAACACCGGGTGCGCTGCGGTTCCGTTGACCTCAACTTTCGCGAAAATCGGGAAGTTCACACCGTAGTTAATGTGACATGTCTGCGCGATTTCCTCGGCGCCGCCAGGTTCCTGTTTACCGAACTGGTTGCAGGGGAAACCAAGCACCACGAAACCCCGGACGGCGTATTTCTTGTAGAGCGCTTCAAGGCCGCCGTATTGTGGCGTGAATCCACAATGGCTGGCGGTGTTAACGACCAGAACCACCTGACCAGCGTAGTCGGCCATAGAGATAAGCTGGCCGGAAAGACTGGTGGCGGTAAGTTGATAAAAGGTAGTCATCTCGGAATCCTCAAAGCATAACCCGTTCGGCCACGTAGCGCGTTGTTGCCGGGGCACAGGTCATGGGTCGTGGAGAAGCATGCCTGTTACTGATTGCGTGGCAGGTCTGGAATCTTGTGCAAAGATATCTTTGCAAAGTCGAACCAAAAGAACAACTAACAGGCGGCCCATCAGAGGGCTGTCATGAGCGAAAAGCGCACATTCGCAATTTATCGATAAAAGATGCAGGCTTGTAAAACGGTTGCGCATTTATCGTGTAGAAATAAAGCAGGCTTTTTATATAGTTGGATGATGAACTTTGAAAACTCAGCAGGTAATCGCATGATATTAAGTGTTAATCACGTTGGTTTTTCAGTTAAAAACATTGAAGACTCATTATTATTCTGGACTCAGATTCTTGGAGGTAAATTATTACGCGAAGGAAAAATGTCTGGACCTATAATCGATGAGGTAACAGGTGCAAGGGGAGCTGATGTACGAATGGCTTTGCTTGAACTGGCTGATATTCAAATTGAATTACTACAATACAATAACATTGAGCAGCCAGAAGCACCTTCAGCGCCCTATATTCCAGGCTACGCTCACCTTGCTTTTATAGTTGAGGATCTTGATACGCTCTTAGGCAAAGTATCGGACTACGGCTGGAAGACGCCCGGTAAACCTCAGACAGTGTTGTCAGGACCCATGCAGGGAACCCGAGTAATATATTTACAAAGCCCTGATGGTCAGACGCTTGAATTGATGGAACGCAGTCAATGAGGCTCACATATTATGACCTGTTATTCTCTAATTAAAACAGTGATGTCTGCCAAGTCCGCTCCTGGCACAGAGAAGACCTAATTGAGGAGAATCTCTGTTATCGAGCAGCCAGCATCTCATTTACCAAAGATGAGCCTTCAGCAATGGGATTAGGTTCTGCGATACTTGCAGAAGCCGACGTGGCTCCAGAATACAAAATGTGGTGCCAGGGCGTTTTAATTTGTTAAACGGATCTTTTTATAAGTGGATAAAGAATGAGCAGTGGTACCGATAGTAACCCACAAAACAGATATACAAAAATAAAAAAATTCCAGCTGGGGCCATTTACAGTGAAGAAATAACTCCACGTTTCTTTTTTCATTATCATTAGGCCCAATTTATTTGTGACAAATAAAGAATATGGGTACGTTACTGCACTTATAGATAAATAGATGGCAACATACGGAATATAGGGTATATATGCAGGGAAAATCAATCCATCATGTAGGTCTTTCAGAATACTGTAAACAAAATAGCCAAAACCAATCAAACCCCAAAAGCAGTGTCTAAAATAATATTTGCCAGTCATTTCATGTGGTTATTTTATGATATTTCGAGAAATTTTATTTGAAATAGATAATAATGGCAAGAACGTGTTCATCCACTCTCCCCGAGGTAACATGTTAAGATGAGTCTCGCTTGTTCTCCCCATTACGGGGATTTTTCCATTTGTTTGAGGAGAAAATATGCACACTGTAGGCATATTCTGTGGCTCTTCTGAAGGCTGTACACCCGCTTACATGGAGGCTGCTCGTCATGTTGGTAGGTGGTTGGCTGAACAGAGTATAAATATCGTTTATGGGGGTGGACGTGTTGGTTTAATGGGTGCCGTAGCCGACTCAGCTCTCGCATATGGTGGTCATGTAACGGGTATTATTCCAAAGTCCCTGCTGGAACGTGAAATTGCCCACACCGGGTTGTCTGAGCTACAGGTGGTGGATAACATGCATCAGAGAAAATCTGTGATGGCAGAATTATCATCCTGTTTTATCGCCTTACCGGGTGGCGCAGGAACTGCTGAGGAGATATTTGAACAGTGGACCTGGGCACAATTAGGCATACATGATAAACCCTGCGCGTTTCTGAACGTTAATCACTTTTACAACCCGCTTAAAGTGATGGTAAATCAGATGGTGAGTGAAGGTTTTATGAAACAGGATTATGCCGATATGCTTCTGTTTTCTGAAAATTTGCACGACATTATCGAGTATTTCAAAACCTATACGCCACCTGCTTCAAAGTGGACAACCCGGAGGGAAAATTGAGCCAGGAGAAGACGCTCATTCAGCATTGATTCGGGAATTCAGGGAAGAGCTTAATCTTGAACTATCACAAGAGGAGCTTACCCCGCCTGGCGAATTCACAGATGCACCGCTAACGTTAAACAAAAATGTCCCACACGTATGGCCATCGACATTCCAGGCAATCTGTTGCAGGGTTTGTTGAGAATCGGACAAGGTCGCGGGCTGTTGAGTTTTGTGAACACACGGTAAGGAAACACTGTGACGATATTTGTACCGCTGATTTATCTTTTTGCCGGCTGGCTGGTCGGTAAAACAGCCTGGGATTTAAAAGCAGCTGCCTCATGGGTATTAACCCGCGTAGCTATTCCGGTTGTCATCATCTTCAATATAGCCACGCGTTTTGGCAGTATGAGTACGATAATCATCGCGACAGCCATCAGCATGCTGATTATGCTGATGGCTTCCCGGTATTTCTTTCGCGATCCCATTAAAAGCCTGTGCTTCAGTTACCTGAATATCGGATGGCTGGGATTGCCTGTGGCGACGGCCCTCTTTGGCGATCAAGCCGCTACCATTGTTATCGCCGCCTATGTGGGCAGCTCAATCGTAGGCAATTCCGTCGGGGCTGGTATGCTCTCCGGCCACCATTTCAGACTGTTGAAATTAGTTCAGACTCCGCCTGTGCTGGCACTGATTGTCGGGGCCGCGCTCATTCCGTTCAGTCAGCAGATAACGCTGTGGTTTAACGATCTTTATGAAGTCGCAAAATTTCTGATGAGCTTTCTTGGTATGGCGGTGCTTGGCGTTTGGCTGTCAAAAACTGAGCTGACGCTTAAGGATCTCCGGCATGAATTTCGCCCATATCTGATTAAATCAGCAGCGATGTTGATGATGATTTGGCTGATGATAGGGCTTGCCAGAATTGTCGATTTCAGACTGATAACGGAAAATACGCCAACACTTTATCTCTTTTGTCTTCTGCCTCCGGCAGCAAATATCATCGTTCTTGAAACGCATTATCTGGGGACAGGTCGTTCGGCCAGGATTATTACCTGTGGAACCTGCATCAGTATTCTTGCGATGAGCCTCTTTGCAGCAGCTATCACGATCGGCAAAGCGATGGGCATCGTTTTCTGACGTTGTCAGCACTTAACAAACCGAGAATTATGGCCCCCGGTGCTGATGCACCGGCTATACAGCAAACTCTGCACTATTGAGCGATTGTGAAATACCCCCGAGGGAAAGTATGAGTCAATCGTTTTATTCGTCTGTATATGCCGGCTCAGGTTACTTGAGCGAATACAAAAAACCTCAACGAGTTTCCTTGTTCACATCCTCCCACTTCAGATCGAAGCGCAGCAGATATTTACGCAAACGATCCGCATCGTTGGGTTGTTTTTTTTGTTGTCGTGATACGGCAAACAGCCTGCGTCCGGCATCCGACAAAGATGTCGAAGTGCGACAAACATCAATCACCGCCTCAAGCTGCTTTTGGTCGAAAATATCGATTTCCTGATTGAGCGGAAACACCGTGGTTCCGCCCTGCTCTGTCTGCCATGCCCCCAACAGCCGGGTAATCTCTTCATCCACCAGCGTAAGATTAATGCGTCCGTTCTCAGCCAGTGTCGCCATGCGCGCAACACTGGCCCCCAGCTCACGAAAATTCCCTCTCCAGCTGGCCTTGTCGGAATAAGCGAAATGCAGATAACGTTCACGCGCTTCCTTATCAAAGCGCACCTGTTGTTGATGCTGACGCCCGTAACGGTGCAGTTCATATTCAACGTTAGGTTCAATATCTTCGCGCCGTTCCGCCAGTCCGGGTAAGCGGAACGTCCACATGTTGATACGTGCGTATAAGTCCTCCCTGAAACGTCCCTCACTCACCCAGCGCGGCATATCCCTGTGCGTACCCGCAATGAGCTGAAAATCACTGCTGACTTCACGGTCGGCACCGAAAGGAAAGAAACTTTTCTCTTCGATGGCACGCAGTAGCATGGCCTGCTCATCCAGTCCCAGTTCAGCTATCTCATCCAGAAAAAGAATGCCACCATCTGCTTCGCGGAGTAACCCACTGCGAGCAGTCAGCGCACCGGTAAAGGCCCCTTTAACATGGCCAAACAACGTCGACATGGCATTATCACCACGGAGTGTGGCGCAGTTAACCGCCACAAACTTTCCTTTTACCTGATGGCGTGACTGGCGCAGTTGATAAATTCGCTCGGCAAGAAACGACTTACCGGCACCGGTGGGGCCAGTCAGCAGCATGGGGGCATCCGAACGCTGCGCAACACGTTCAATTTGCTCAATCAATGCGTTAAAGGTGGGGTTACGTGTTTCAATGCCAGATTTCAGGAAAGATACCGAATTTGCCTGCTCGCGCTGGAAGCGACTGGTTAAGGTAGCGTAGCGGCTGAGATCCAGATCGATAATCGAATAGATCCCCTTTGGTGTGGTTTCATCCTGCGGCCCCGGCCCGGTCTGAAGAAGAGTGGCGGGCAGATAACGGGCTTCTGTCAGCAAAAACCAGCAGATCTGCGCGACGTGCGTCCCTGTAGTGATGTGCACCAGATACTCTTCATTTTCTGTATCGAAAGGATAACGGCTGACGAAATCCAGAAATGCGCTGTAGACCTCTTCGAAGTCCCAGGGATCATTCAGACTGACGGCGTGAGGAACCACCTGCGTTTGGGGTGATATCTGCGCGATATCCTCCGTAAGCTGATCGGCCATGCCGCGATTGCGCGGTTGATGAAGCAGCTCAAACCGATCAATCGGCAAATCTTCATGCTGGCACAGCGCAACGCTGGGACGCCATTTCGTCCAGCGATTCTGACGCTTACCCCGTCTGTCCAGCTGAGTCCCCAAAACACCAATCACCACCCTGCGCTTCATTTCTTATCCTGTAAGATAAATTCTATTTTTAAATATAAATAATTACAGACCTTCTGACTATCCCTCGTGTCGAGGGTTTATTTTTTAATGTTATTTATCAGATGGTTATTAATTTTTTATCGATATACTTTGTTTTGGCACGCCGTTCGCAATAACAAAACGACGCAAACAAAAAAGAGAACAAGCATGAAACCTCAATTTGACATTATTCACCCCGCCGCAGGCGCACCGATAAAAATGTGGACGCAGGGCGTACCTGTCGAGCCAGAAGCGAAAATGCAACTGCTGAAAACGGCCAGCATGCCATTTATTTTTAAACATATGGCGGTAATGCCCGATGTACATCTGGGTAAGGGTTCGACGATTGGTAGCGTCATTCCGACACGCGGCGCCATCATTCCGGCGGCAGTAGGCGTGGATATTGGCTGCGGCATGATCGCCGTACGCACATCGCTGATGGCGGGCGATTTGCCGGATAACCTGCAAGGACTGCGCAATGCCATTGAACAGGCCGTGCCGCATGGTCGGGTCACCGGGCGGGGTAAGCGTGATAAAGGTGCCTGGCAGGATACTCCCGATGACGTAAACGCCCATTGGGCGCATCTTGCACCGCGTTTCAGAAAGCTCACGGACAAGTATCCACAGCTCCTGAAAACCAATAACCACCAGCACCTGGGGACGCTGGGGACGGGTAATCACTTCATCGAGATCTGTCTTGACCAGCGTGAACGCGTATGGGTGATGCTGCACAGTGGTTCGCGTGGCGTAGGGAACGCCATCGGCACGCTGTTTATCAAACTGGCTCAACAAGATATGCAGCAACATCTGGCTAATCTCCCGGACCGGGATCTCGCTTACTTCAGCGAAGGCAGCCAGCATTATGACGATTATCTTGCTGGGGTGAGCTGGGCGCAGGATTACGCGCATCACAATCGGGAAGTGATGATGAATCGCGTGTTAGCAGCCCTGGCAACCTGTATTACCAAGCCATTTGCTACCCATCAGGAAGCCGTCAACTGCCACCACAACTACGTACAACTGGAGCAGCATTTTGGTGAGCAGATTCTGGTGACGCGTAAGGGGGCCGTATCGGCACAGAAGGGACAAATGGGCATCATCCCGGGTTCGATGGGTGCCAAAAGCTTTATCGTGCGCGGACTCGGCAATGAAGAAAGTTTCTGCTCGTGCAGCCACGGTGCGGGCCGCACCATGAGCCGTACCGCAGCCAAAAATCGTTTCACCATTGATGACCATATCCGTGCGACCGCCCATGTGGAATGTCGCAAGGACACTAACGTGATTGATGAAACACCGATGGCCTATAAAGACATAGATGCCGTGATGGCCGCGCAATCGTCGCTGGTGGAAATCGTGCACACGCTGCGCCAGGTCATCTGCGTTAAAGGATAAAGGAGAACACAATGGAGATAAAAACCGGACTGCATGGCGTTGATGAGGCCATGCGTGAACGCGTCCGTGGCGTGCTGAAGGAAATCGAGGCGGAACACGACGTACGCGTGTTGTTTGCCTGCGAGTCTGGCAGTCGGGGCTGGGGATTTGCCTCGCCAGACAGCGATTATGACGTGCGTTTTCTCTATGTACACAAGCCTGAGTGGTATTTGCGGGTGGAAGCCTCGCGGGATGTCATCGAAAAACCCATCGATGACGAGCTGGATGTCTGCGGCTGGGAGTGGCGCAAAGCATTGGGACTGCTGAAACGGGCTAACCCGACGCTTATCGACTGGCTGGACTCACCCGTTGTTTATCGGCAGGAAAGCAACGTCATGGCTCGCCTTAACACCCTGAGTGGTCGTTTTTTTCGGCGGATCGTGCCCGCTGGCACTACAAGGCGATGGCAGCCAAAAACTTCCGCCAGTATTTGCAGGAGGAAGAGGTGCGACTGAAGAAATATTTTTACGTGCTACGCCCGCTACTGGCTGTGCGTTGGATAGAGGAAAGAAACGGTGCGCCACCGATGCGTTTCGATCAACTGGTACGTGGAACGGTATCCGACACCCGATTATTGCGCGACATCGAAGAACTGCTGACCATAAAACAGCGTTCAGGCGAGGCACAGTATGGTTCGCGCCGTGAAGTGCTGCATGCGTTTATCGAAGCGGAGCTGACTCGCGACGAAATCCTCCTGCCCGCTGCACATGATAAGTCTGCTGATGCGCTGCTGGATCGGTTGCTGTTTGAAACCGTCATGAATGTGGAAAACGAATGATGAAAAGCTGGTTTGATCGTTTATTGGGTAAAAACACGGAAATGACCTTCCCTGTTGTTTGGGACGCTCAGCAACCGTCGATCTACGCATGTCTGGCTGAAAGCTATGCGCAGGCCGAACCGCTGCCTGCTGACGCCAGGGTGCTTGCCAACCAGCCGATGAGTGATTCCGATGAGATTTGCTGGGCACCGGGTGCGCTGGAAGGCACCATGATTTATCACTTTGGCGTGGGTAATGACGGCCCGGATGCCACGGAGATTCTGTCTGCCCTGCATCAGGTGCAGAAAAAGCCTGACACGAAGGCCATACATGCGCTCTATCAACTGATTAATCAGGGCTCGCCCGTGCACTACATTGACGAGCTGCTGAGCGCGATTCCGCAGTCTCAAAACCTGCGCGCAGAAGCGCTCTGTAAGCTGGTGGTCTGGCTCGCCACCGCCAGTCCGGATCGTAATGTGGTGAAGTTTGCTATGGCACTGATGGCGTACTTCCCACAGCAACGCACCGTGGAGATTCTTCAGGTACTGGCTCGCCATGATGAATTCACGCTTTACGCGGTGGTCGCGTTGCGAGCGATGCTGGAGCCGGAAGAATATGCACCAGTGTGGTATGGCATGGCGCAGCGCGTCACTGGCTGGGGGCGTATCCATTTGATGGAGCGCATGCCGGAACAGATGGATGATGAACTTCGCCGCTGGTTACTGCGCGAGGGGTTCTCCAACTCCGTGATGAATGAATACACCGCCGTTAACTGCGCAGTACGCGGTGGGTTGCTGGCTGCACTCGAAACAGAACATGACGACGCGTTGCTTATGGGTGCCGCTGAGATGCTTTATGCCATGCTGATGGGAGGTCCGGTTCCGGGTATTTCGGTTTACGATGATGCGCCCCTGAGCTGTATGCGCTATCTGGAGAAGGTGTTGGCTTGTAAGCCCCCTCACCCACTGCATTTTTTAACTGCCCGGCATATTGGGACATGGGTAGAGAGTGAAACCTCGCTCGACCCTGCCACTGCACAACACTTGGCTGAAAAGAGTAAGCAGGTCCAGGCGATGTCGCTGTGGGACGACCTTATCCCTCAGATCCTCGCCAGCGGTGAAGGTTATGTCTATTACCTGGCAATTCAGGTCAGCCGGGAGCGCAAACAGGATCCGTGGCCTTCCCTCTTTGAGCGCCAGTGTAAGGATTCAGCAGAAGATAACTGGTATCAACTGATGCAGACCGAAGATGCAGCTCAGGCACAGCAGGTATGTACCCTGGCACAGGCTCAGTTTGACCTGCCGGCGATCGCCTCGGGTCCTGCTCTCAGCAGCGGTGTGGGTCCAAACTGGAAGATGCATTCTAAACTTGACGCTGTCGTCCAGGAGTTGAAGCGCTTCCCGTCAATGGGATGGCCTTTACTGGAGGCCGCACTACAAAGCCCGGTGATCAGAAACCGTCAGATGGCGCTTAACGCTCTGGAAGCATGGCCAGCGCCAGTTCTGTCGGAGCATCGTGATTACCTGACGGCATGCGCGGAACGGGAACCGCATGAAGAGGTACAAGCTCGGCTGTGGGCTCTTTTAGCGGTAGATTAAGGCTCAGAACTCGCTCAGATCGTAACCAGACACCGTGGCACAATGTTCAAAAGTCGTAAACCACTCCTCCAGCGAGGCGCCTGCTTCACACAGCATACCGGCAAAATCTGCTGGAGGAATCAGCCAGATCCCGGTGCTGCCGATGTGCAGAAAGCGATCGAATGACTGATCATCAGAAACATAGCCAGCCCGAATAACGTTGGCACCCATGTGATCACGCCCAATGCAAAGCGCACTGATAAGCGCAAATTGATCCTCAAGCGGCCACAAGCTCAGAAATGCCTGTGCGTCATGGATGCGTCTGAAAGGGATCAGGGGCCTGGCAGCAAGTATCAGCTGCTGAATATCTGTCATACATAAACCTCAGTGACGTCAAGGCCCTGGGGGGACCACTGACTCGGCGGGGGCGGATTATGCCGTAGAAGCACCAAGAGTGGAAACACAAATCGTGAGGTTTGACTCACTGTCTTCATGTTAGCTCATCCTCTCTGTCAAAAAGATGAACATTTCATTGAACGCCAGCAAGCATTTCTTCGGTGATTCAGAATTATGCGTGGCTCCGATTAGCGGCTAATTGCCTGTTTTAACTCATCCGCCGTCATCGTTTGTAAAAACAAATCACTCCCAGGCTGAAACAGCGTGGCTTTGCTCAAATCGCCCACCACTACAGGGGCAAAACCAGCAGCTTTGGTTAATTGTATCACGGTATCCAGTGCCTTCCTGTCATCCCCTGCCAGAGGTACCGCCAGAGCGTCGCCGGTCCGATGTGCGTTAGATGCGAGACTGGATGCGGCGATTGAATTAAATCCGCGGACAACGCGTGCCTGCGGAAATAGACGGGCACTGTAGACACCACTCCCAACCTGTAATGCCTGGGTGGCAACATCACCGTCTCGTTGCGGATAGGGGTTGGCAACGTCCAGCACCACTTTGTCCTTCAGCGATTCCGCCAGGTTTTTTCCCAGAGCGGGCAGCGCACCGTAAGGGACTGCCATCACAACCACCTCCCCGAATTCAGCGGCCTGCTGGGGTGTACCCGCCTTTGCCAGCGGCCCGAGAGAGGCGATTAAAGGCTGCAATTCCTGCGGATGCCGGGAAGAAAAAAAGACCGGGTAGCCCGCCTTAACCCACAACCGCCCAAGCGTCCCACCCATCGATCCGGCACCGATAATGCCGATACGTGGCAGAGTTTCTGCCATCACGCTGGCGCTGGCACACAAAATAAAACAGCAAGACAGGCAAAATGCTTTCGCGATATTCAACATGGTTTTTCTCCTGTTACCCAATGCATTTTTGTGACTCAAGTCACAAAGAGTAGCTGAGAAAGACAGGATTAGTGTGAATGAGCAACTTCCCAACGGCGACTACACTTCTGATAAAAACCCTTCAAGGAGATAAGACCCACTATGCGACCCCCTGATTATCCTTCCAGTGACGCGGCAAAATGGTCACAAGTTGATGCCTGGTTGGCTGAAAAGCTTGTTTCCGAAGAACCAGACTTGAAACATACCCTCGCGAATAACGCAAATCATGGCTTACCCGCTATCGATGTATCCGCCTTGCAGGGCAAGATGCTGGCGCTTCTGGTCAAAATGACTCGCGCTGTTCGCGTTCTTGAAATTGGTACACTTGGCGGCTACAGCACGATTTGGATGGCGAAAGCGTTACCGCATAACGGGATCGTGACGACCATCGAGTTTAATCCGCATCATGCCGACGTTGCGCGCCAAAACATCGCTAATGCCGGGCTGACAGCACGCGTCGAGCTTCTTACCGGAGCGGCCCTTGATGTATTACCTGGGCTTAGCCCGCCCTTTGACCTTATTTTTATCGATGCGGATAAAGTAAATAACCCTCGTTATCTCGCATGGGCAATAAAACTGTCGCGGCAAGGAACGGTTATCGTCGGGGATAATGTGGTACGCGGCGGAGGGGTCATTGATCCCGAGAATCATGACCCGAACGTGCAAGGATTGAGAGACTTTATACAGATGATCGCAGAAGACGACCGACTGGAAGCGACGGCAATTCAGACTGTCGGTGAGAAAGGATGGGATGGCTTTGTCATGGCGCTGGTTAATACTTAATAACGTTTCATCTCGGTAACATCCTGCTTCCTGGAGTTCAGTATCATGATGTATTACGTTATGATCCAACACGATACTGAATATCCTGGTAGGCGGGAGGGCATTTGAGAAGCGACACACGATTATCGCGAGTTTTACACGTACTGGTTCATCTGGCCTGTGATTCAGGAATCTACACCTCCCAACAACTGGCTGAGATGCTGGACACCAATGCCGCGCTGGTACGCAGAACGATGGCAGGTTTACGTGAAGCCGGTTATGTCCGCTCCGAAAAAGGACACAATGGTGGCTGGTCATTAAGTTGTGACCCTGCTCAGGTGACTTTGCGGGATATCTACAAAGCGGTGGGAATAACCCATCTCTACAACCTTGGCATCAACAGGGATAATCCCCACTGCCTGATTGAAAATACCGTTAACGATGAGTTAGATGTTGCGTTAAAACAGGCTGAGTCACTGTTAATGGAACGTCTGAGCGAAATCACCCTCAGTCATTTGTGCAATAAGTTCAAAGAAAACAACAGTTAACCCAATTAACTGCTCGCAGCCCCTGTCACAGCGATGTAGCCATAAGTGCTTTAATTTTTAAGACCACAGAATCGTCGTGTTGATCTTGCACAAAATAGATCGTATCTTTTGTTGTTACATGAGTTAGACAAATCACAGGAGCCTCTGTGCAACAGGTTATTGAATTATCCGCTATCCAGTCATTGTGGACATGCATCGTGCTCAGCTTCGCTGCCGCCAGCATCTCTTTTACCATCACCCAGACAGAACTCTTTGTGCCGGTGCGAAACCTGGCCAATAAAATTGGTCATATGACTGGCTATTTGTTTCATTGTTTTTATTGTATGAGCCACTGGGTCGTACTGGCTGGCGTGATCATTTATCGTCCGGTCATTATCCGTAGCGGTAATATTTTTATCGATCTGGTTATTAGTACCTTTTTCACCATCACACTGACAACTTTTACTAATGGCCTGATGTTTCGCTGCTTTATTAATGCAATGGCAAAGAAGATGAAGGAAAAAGAACTTAAGGAAACAATGAGCAACAATAAATAGAAAACCCTGGTAGGTTATGTTCATCCAGTGTGAATCTAACCCGCCATCTAATTAACCCTACCCGCCGTCGCCACTCATCATTTTCTCTAATCGCTGATGAAACATTTTAATAATGGTCGAGAGAGTCATAATTCGTAATGACGCTATTTAAGGAATGAGATATAACACGCCATGACATTAACACATCCATAACATTCTTAAGGTTAAGAAAATGAAGCATGTCGGCATTATTGGCTGGAGAGGCATGGTTGGTTCAGTTTTGTTACAGCGCATGGTGGAAGAAGATGATTTCCATGACATTTCTGCGCATTTTTATAGTACCTCCAGTGCGGGCGATCCAGGTCCTGTCATTGGTGACGTCAGCTATACCCTCAAAGATGCTCATTCTATTGAAGCACTCGCGGAAATGGACATCATTATTACGTGCCAGGGCGGAGATTATACGAAATCAATCTATCCCGCATTGATTAATCATGGCTGGCAAGGCTATTGGATCGATGCAGCCTCAGCCCTGCGGATGGATGAAAAAGCCTGTATTATTCTCGATCCTGTTAATCGCGCAAATATTGACCGCGCGGTTGAAGACGGGATTAAGCTTTTTGTCGGTGGCAATTGTTCGATAACGCTCAGCCTGATGGGGCTTGCCGGGCTAATAAAAGCTGACCTGATTGAATGGATGAGTGTGATGACCTATCAGTCGGCATCTGGTGCCGGTGCGAAGCATGTACGGGAATTAATTGCCCAAAGTGCTTATATCAACCGTTATTTGTCTTCTGAAGAATTGGCAACATCAGGATCAGTACTTCCTCTGGTCAACAAAGTTAGTGAGTTAATTAACAGTACTGACATGCCAACCCAGAGCTTTGGCGCGCCTTTAATGGGTAGCATCATTCCCTGGATTGACAGTGACCTGGGGGATGGAAATAGCCGTGAAGAGTGGAAAGGTGAGGCAGAAACAAACAAAATTCTTGGTCTGCCGGCCAGAACGCTCCCGGTTAATGGCTTGTGTATTCGGGTTGGCGTGATCCGGTGCCACAGCGCTGCAATCACCCTGAAGCTCAGGCGCGAAGTTAACGAAGCAGAATTTGCAACGCTGATTACTGATGCCCACCCCTGGGTTAACTATGTGCCTAATAATAAGGAAGAAAGCGTCAGTAAGTTGACACCAGCTTATATCAGCGGCTCCCTACAAGTCGGGATAGGCCGTTACAAGAAAATGGCACTCAATAATGAACCAATATATTCGGTGCTGACGGTAGGCGACCAGCTATTGTGGGGGGCGGCGGAACCTTTGCGTCGCATGTTAAATATCCTGCTTGGCCGGGTGTGATTCATTCAGTTGAGGCCTGCAAAACGGGTACTTTGTGGGCCTTCCTTTCTGACTTTCCGGGCTGCTCACCGCACAACTTACCTATCACAATCCCACAATATCCTCTTAAATATATACAGTCTAACTGTATATATTTAAGGGACACCAATGTCAGAACAGAACAAAATCGTCGTACAACGCTTCAATCAACAGGTGATTGTCGAAGGAAATCGCCAGAGTTTTGACGAGTTGGTGGCTGAGAATTTCATTAACCGTTCTGCTCCCTCTGGCGCAGCTAATGATCGCGAAAGCCTTTGGCGTACCTTTGAGTTGATACTTCGGCCAGCGTTGGCTGACTTGCAGGTCAACATTGAAGATCAAATTGCGGAACGTGACTGGGTCACGACACGGAAAAGCCTGACGGGCGTGCACCAGGGGGAGCTATTGGGTGTTCCGGCTACAGGCCAAAACGTGACTATCACCGTGATTGATATGGTGCGTATTGAAGAGGGCAAATACGTTGAGCATTGGGGATTGAATACACTAATACAGGTAGTGAACCAACTCAGGCAGATTTAAAGCAACTTATGCAGAGCGGCCAGCCCTTTTTGCAGGTCGGCACGCCCGGCCTCATCGAGCTTGTTGGCAATCTGTGCAGCTATCCACTCGGTACGTTGCCTGCGGGCAGATGCCAGCAACAGGCATGCACTTTCACTCAAGACAATCAGCTGCGCACGCGCATCCTGCGGGCTTTTTTGCCGCTCGATCAAACCTTGCTGTTCCAGTTCATTGATCACCAAGCGCATGCTTTGATGTTTTACGCCACGCAGACGCGCAAGGTCTGCAATGGAAAGTTCCTTATGCGTATTGAGCAACTCCAGCGTTTCATGCTGCGAAGTGCGAACAGTAGCCGTTGCCACGCGTACATGGCGCACGAAAGCGCTGACAACGTGGCGTAATTCATCAGCCAGCATTTGAGTTTCGTTTGACAAAGTGACGGTTCCTGCAACTTGAAAGCACCACAGTATACAAGATACCGTCAGACGGAGCGCCAGCTGCTTAAGAAATTCATCAGCAGTTGATTTACTTTTTCAGGCTGCTCCTCCTGGGGCAAATGCCCACACTGTTCAATGGCGATGGCCTGCACGTCATCGGCCATTTCAGACCAGACACTTGCCATGTCGAACAGTTTTCCGACCGCATGAAAATCCGCTCCCCACAATGACATCACCGGGCAGGCAATTTTCAACTCTGCGTCTTCGAGGTCTTGCGCAATATCCTGTGCGTTGGCCCGATAATCCGCCATAGCTCCCCGGACAGCACCAGGCGCCTGATAAGACTTCACATAGGTATCAAACGCTTCTCCACTGATGGTAGAGGGATCATAAGTCCAGTCGGAGAAGAAGTGACGCAACCAGATGTGTTCACGACCGGCGATAAGCGCCTCCGGGAGATCAGGAACCAGGTGGAACAGGAAGAACCAGTACGCTTTGGCAATCGAAGCATTCAGATCACGCGCAACAATGCGAGTTGGAACGTTATCCATCACTACCAGGCGTTCAACAAGCTCCGGGTAATCCTTAGCAAAGCGGGTCGCCACGCGCGCACCACGGTCATGACCAACCAGGGCAACTTTATGGATGTCGAGTTCTCGCATCAACTCGCGAATATCAAGCGCCATGTTGCGCTTATCGTAGCCAGATGCTGGTTTATCCGTCTCACCGTAACCGCGAAGATCAGGTGCAATCACGCGAAACTGTTTAGATAAGACCGGAATTTGATGCCGCCACGCATAGTTTGTTTCCGGGAATCCATGCAGCAGAATAACAGGTGCTCCCTCCCCTTCCTCAACAACAAATTGCCGAATACCATTGGCCTGAACTGTATAGCTTTTCATAACTCACCCTTTTGGTTGAACACACTGATATTTAAGCGCTGACTACTCTTCACTTCAGCAAAGGAACGTCATCCGCGCGTTTATAGGGGCCATACAGAGCGGGTGCCCAATTGAATTTCTTACCTTCCTGCGTGACATGACCGATACCAGGGAATGGTAAGTGAGCGGCAGCCAACCATTCGCCATCTGATGCCAACTTTGAAAATTCCTTTTCGCGTGACTCTGTCGCCTTTTCAGGATCGACATCAAAACGAATGGCAACATCGGGATGATCAAACTGCACTGCGGCGTTATGGATTAAGTCGCCAATAAATGTGATTGCGGCCCCCCTGGACGTAAACCGATAAACAGCACTTCCAGGCGTATGACCAACAGCGTAAGAGGCCTCGACTTCCGGGATTGGCGATGCCGGCGGAACAAAGGTCTTCAGGTGCCCACTGGCTTTGTAAGGAGCAAGAGAATGTTGAGCAATATCGAAATATTCTCTGGCACGCTCTGGCGCAGAGGCTTTCTTCTGCGGGTCCAGCCAGTAATTGGCTTCCGCCTGGGACACGTAAACCGTCGCATTGGGGAACAGTGCTTTTCCGGACGCATCAACCAGACCACAAACATGATCCAAATGCAGGTGAGTCAGGAAGATAGTGTCGACCTGCGCTGGCTGGTAGCCAGAGGCCTGAATGTTAGGCACCAACTGCCCGGCCGTCTGTGGCACACACTGCCCGGCGCCACTATCAACCATCACCAGGTGCTTCCCGGTGTTAATCAGGAATGCATTAAATGTCGTTGGCATCCTGTCCGGACCAATTGCCTGACGTGCAAGAAGCGCACGAACCTTTTCCGCAGACAGCCCTTGCAACAAACCTGGGGACAGGTCATTGTAGCCGTCAAACAAAGCAGTGACCTCGTAATCCCCCACCGCCAGACGGTAGTACCCAGGAACCTGTTGGCGGATCTGGTCAGGCGCATTTGCCACGGCATGAGCAACAAAAGCCATGCCTGCAATACCCAGAACCTTTGCAAAACCTTTCATGAGAACCTCCATTCTATAAATTTCAGCATCAGTGCGCTGACCGACCGCGTTACGCTGCGAACAATCAGACGACACGGGACAGGATGGCCATCTCCCTCCAGGAGAGGTGGGCATGAATTGAGGTAAACTATGGCGCTATCACGAAAAATAGTGTAGAGGTGGAATCTGTTACGGCAATATAACGGAAAACGAGATAATGAAGCTTGAGGACATTGAGGTCTTTGTCGAAGCCGTGCAAATTGGCAGCCTCGCAGGCGCTGCCCGACGGCTCTCACTGAGTTCAATGGCGGCGTCCAGAAGCCTGAACAACCTCGAAACGGAGCTCAATGTAAGGCTGGTGCACCGCACCACGCGGGCACTCTCACTCACCAGCGACGGCGAGACATTTTACCCCCACGCACTGTCTTTACTGGAGGGACGAGCCAACGCGTTGGCCGATCTTCGACCGGCAGGGAGTGCCCTTACGGGACATCTACGGATAACGGCATCGGCAGCATTTGGCAGAAAGGTTGTAGCACCGATGCTTCCCACATTTATGCTTCAACATCCCTCATTACGTGTCGATTTAGTTACCACTGATGAACAGGTGGATATTGTTGGCAAAGGGATTGATGTTGCGATACGCATCGCTCCACTGCGCGATAATCGATTGGTCGCGCGACGACTGGCTGATAACCCGCGCGTGCTTTGCGCGTCACCGGCTTACCTGAGCGCATATGGTTCACCAAGGTCAGTCACTGATCTGATTGCTCATCATTGCCTGCCCACTATCGGCACATCGCATTGGGCCTTCCTGGGTGGTGAGAAGAATTTCAGGCAGAAGGTGTCTGGGCGCTTTTCAGCTAACTCGGTTGAAGCCATATACGAAGCCTGTGCGGGCGGCCTTGGCATCGCCAACCTCTCCCAATGGTACGTCGAACCCTTTATTGAGGCAGGCGTGATCCAGGAAGTAGTACTTGAAGATGCCAGGCCGGAACCGTTAGGTATCTGGGCCGTTTATCCAACTTCCCGGCTTGTTCCCTTAAAGGTGAGAATGTTTGTCGAAGCGCTGGAACATCACTTCACATAACGGTTCGGACATGAAGTCACATGTAATTTGGGATTCCCCACTTACATTTCCCAATGATCATCTACCCATGAAGCAGGGCAATCATCAATTTGTACTTCCCAAACTGCCGTTGGTAATGCAGATGTTAAATGAGTAAGAGCTTTCAGCCAGTAAATAACCGACTCAACTATTATCGTTTCATCACAATAAGGAAGTTTGGTTGCCCCCTCAAGTATGTATTCTTCTGATGGCTTCCGGTAAAATGATAGCGTTTCACCTTCATTTTTATAAGGAAAACCTTGATTAAACATGTCTGCAATGGCCAAGAGACTAACATTTTCAGCCGTTGTAATGGGTGAATTTCTTTTAGCTGAATAATAAATAGATACGCTCATACTTTCCCCACAGAAATTCATATGCTTGAATAAAAAACACAACCGCGATTTAAACCGACATCCTCAGCGGGAAATGTTCCCATTTTAAATTTCATCAGCAAATCTAATAATTTCATAATTACCATTCACTGACAATATTTTTCGTTCATCTCATTAAATGACCTAATCTGCAAGCGATACTCATCAACCAGGAACCTATCATCAATTGTGTATGCAATGGGGCGACGTGAGTATTTAACGTTTAATATCAGGTGATAGCGCTCTGAGGAGATAAATCTGACACCTATTTTTCGGTTGATTTTTGTTCGGCCAGAAATGATTCCGCACACATAATCCGCACCCTCAAAGCGATGAGTGCTTATCTGAGAGAATGATATTGGCTTAGAGAAATCAATATCACTATCGCAAAACCCTAACATCATTTTCTTATTTCGTTCATTTGAAATGTCTTTTGCAACAAGATCTTTGAATAAAGAGCAACTTTCCGAGGAGCTTGCTACCTTTTCAAGAAAGCCAATCACATATGGCTTAATGTTTTCATACTGGAGATTCTCCTGGCCATACGATAATGGAACGATAGCGAATAGAATCAATGCTGTTAGAAAAATTCTCATGGGCCTTCTTCCGTGAACAGATATCCATGTTACATCGGCAAAAAATCATCTAACTTTAACCACCCGTGAGCACCAGTCACTTCAGGCACCTGAATTGCATTGTGCCGCTCCGTTTTGATTATTGAGGGGCGCTGTATGTTTACTAATCAGCAACAGGAAACCGTCAATGTGGCTTCCTAACGGGTAAAAGTTCTTTTTACACGAACTGATGTGATGAAGTATGGAATCCAGATAAGAGCCGTTATCACATTTCTAAAAACAGGAACAAGCTCATTATATCCAATTTTAGCGCTGGGGATTAACCGGTAAAGCATATAGACATTCAGTGACATCGTCGCCACGACTGATATCAAAAAGAAAATGAAAAGCTTTGGCAGCAGCTTTTTTTTCTTTAAAAAAAACGAAAGAACAGTGACTGAGAACAAGAACTCCCCGATATAAATAGCAATGGAGAGTATGAAGAATATTTTTGCATTTGCATTCAGTTGCGCATAGTTTTCTGTCAAAAATTTAAACGCATCTGTCATTACAAACAGATAAGAAGCAGCAGTAACGATCAGTCCTATGAGGGGTAAAAACAGAAACCCGCCAATTTTCCTGAAGTGCTTTTCTTCACATTTATCGCAAAACTCTCTGTCCTGAGGTATTTCCACCCCACACTTTGTGCATCCCCATTCCATATATTGACCTTAGAAATATTTATATCGTTATTATTATATTATGCGATCAGTGTCGTGGGCGCAACCGCATCGAAAGTAATGCATGCAATACTGATCATATCAGAATAAATTTGAGTTAGGGTGAATATTCACAGTGTCGGTAATCATCTTGCCGAAGGCGCTCAGATACTCGTCACCTTCTGGCAACGCATTGTGCTAAATTTTTCGCTCCTCTTGCCGATTATGTTCCAGTACCCTGGGTGAAGCTCGTATGTTGGAAATAGCATGTGGATTAATGAAATTCATCCTTGTGTTAACACAACATTATTGATAAATAAAAGCCATCATAAATGTTTATAGAGGGAGTTATCTCATGTCACTTGAGGACAGTCTTCAACAGGAAGTTATTTCTTCTATAAAAAAATCATTAAGTTTTAATAGCTTTTATCAGAGAATCAGACCCGACATCACCGCATTTATTGCCGCAACGTCAAAACTTCCACTAAAAAAATTAGATGAGTGGGAGCGTCTTATCCGCTGGACAATTTACGCGTCGGCACAAGCATCTGCAAAGCGAAATGGCGATGCAAAAAACCAGCAATTTGGTTCTCTTTCCTGGCTGGATGTATGCAATGCTGATGGTTTCAAACGGGAGAGAGCATTACGGACATTAACAGGCGGCGCACCAAACAGTTTCGTGTTCGCGTTGGCAATACGACGGCTAAATGACTGGGTTACTCAGGTAAGGGCTGCGGCATGTGACAGGTTGCTGTTAATCGCTGAGTTAACAGATCCGGAAATCATCATAGACGTCTTATTCATTACATTTCCCTATTGGGATTCATGGGGAAGAATGGGGAGTACAGAAAAAGATATTCTGATGAAAATGGTGACATTGGAGAAAATAGCCGAATCACTAAAAAAACGGCTGATAACATCCCCTTCAGGACCTGTTGCTACCATATTCTCTCAGGCAGGACGTACTGAAGCGTTAGATTCTTTTCTGGGCGAAATTGCTGAGTTGTCAGTTCAACCCTCCCTGCGAGCAAAAGCATATCGTTGCCAGTTTGAAGGGAAGATTGTTTGGGTTGAAGGCATGGCATGGCATGGCAGTGGATAGACAAAGTATATGGAATACAACGCCTCACTCCGGTTTTGAATGAACGCAAGATTTCCCCAACCAGGCCTTTTCTTGAAAACTTAAAAATGGCAGCAACTGATCGCTCTCCAATGGTTCGACGCATCGCCGGTGAAATGCTAATCAGGGAGTCAAAAAATCTTGGCGAGGAGGCATGCATATTGGCAAAGATATTGGCATCCGACAGATCACCATCCGTCGCCGAGCGAGGTAAGTATGCATTAGCCGATTTAGAAAAGCAGGGATAATACTCTGTCTCGCTCCATGCCAGGCGTGTTCATGCGTTGTGCCAGACAATTTCATTCTGTCGTCCGGCAAGCGTCGTGTTGAAACATTTATGTGGTTCGGTAACCAAGATATTCAGTAAACTGTTTTACCGTCCGAGAGATTATGTTTCTGTTTCTGAAAGCCAGCCCGATACGGCGGTAAGGTGCTATGTCTATCTCCCGGGTAATAGCCTTTACTTATTAACGCCTGGAGTAGTCTCAGAATTTTCGACCTTTGCTTTTACGGCCATTAATGTCCTCTTGCGGATCCAACCACTTCCTGCACGGATTGCCAGCCAGTAAGCAGCCATTCTGCACTGCGTGGCCAGATCCGGACAGTAGATGAACGTTTCTGTACAAAGCTCATGCTGGCCTGCCATAAGCTGCCTAACCCGATAACGCAGCAGCAGCTTTGCGCTACCCGGTTCGACTGCCTGCTGATAAGCACAGGCATTCGGCACCGGTTCCAGGCCGAAATCTGCCCGCCAAAATTGCCCCCTTAAACCAAAGCACAGCTCAGATGCGGAGCTGACTAAAGGGGTAAAACTGTGCAGCCCAAAGCTGTTAAAGGCTTCATCAGGCGGATTAAATCGGAGCTTTTGCGGAAACTGTCGTACCAACATTAATGCCCGAATCACTCTATCCTGCCGAATATCAAATTCTGTCACTGCCGACAGGATTTTTTCCGGGACGGAAGTATGAATGACAGCCAGATGTTTTTCATGAAACTGGAATTCAGGCAGGTAAAAAGGAACATCTCGCCATTCAGCCAGCGCTTTACGTGTAACAAATCCCGTCTTTAACATGCTGAAATCCCTTTATTCCGCAATATCGGTACTACTTGGATCGTAATAACTTTGCTTCACGCCATTGTTCCCATCGAGCCCTGAGAACCGTTCTATCCATGCCTGCGTATTCATCCAGCCTAACCACACTGATTAAGCGGTCGGTACGAAAATGTCGAAAATCCTTTTTATTTTCACACCAGGCAATCAGAAGGCAATGAGTAAGATCATATCCAAGCACAACCGGCCAGACGACCCTTTTAGAGACCTTTCCTTCAGCCGAGCGGTACTCAAGCAGCAGTTTTTTACTGTCGCGAATGGCGGCCCGGATTTGGCGCGTGTCGGTTTTATTCGCGCCAGTTTCCACCGGTTTAACCGCCACCGCAGAATGATGTAAAAACTGCATCATCTTTCCGGGGATTACTGATGCTATCTTCGACAAAACATCGTTTGCATTGTTGGCAAGGGTGGCATCTGGTAATCGTTGCACCAACTGAACGCCAAGACAAACAGCTTCAAGTTCCTCTGCGGTGAACATTAACGGGGGGAGATCGTAATATTCACTGAGCCTGTATCCCGTGCCAGCCTCTCCTTCGACCGGTACACGTTGACCTGCCAAATCCGCTATATCCCGATAAATGGTGCGTTTAGAAACCTCAAGTTCCTCTGCAAGCCTGGCAGCGGTTACCGGAAGTTTTGTCCGTCGAAGTATCTGGATGATCTGAAAAAGCCGATCTGCACGCCGCATTTTTTTGTCCCTGTTGCCACCACGTTGTCAGCAGACCTGAACGATGATGCTCCCGGAGGCTGTACTTCTTGCAGCCAGGAGGGATCAACCGTGAAATTAGTATCAATACGTCTTATCGTACAAGACATCAAAGAAGTTGTTAATTTCTATGAAGTAGTTACGGGTTATCAGGCTGAATGGCATGCCCCGGTGTTCGCTGAAATCATCACTCCGGTGGCCGTTATCGCGATAGGGAGCGTGGAAACGGTCGTGTTGTTCAAAGAAGATTGCGCCCGGCCAGCCTGCAACCAATCCGCCATTCTTGAATTTATGGTCAGGGATATTGATAAGGAGTTTATGAGATTGAAGGAATATGGTCTGGAGTTTGTCCATCCACCTAAAAATATGCCCTGGGGAAACAGAACCCTGCAAATTCGCGATCCTGAAGGAACGCTGGTATCACTTTTTACCCCGATGACACCAGCTGCCATCAATCGCTTTCAACGATGACGACATGTCCGTTTCTATTCAGGGCTACGCGGCCCTGAATGCTGACCGCTTCATTTCACTGAATATGATTGGTCGTCAGCGGCTATTTTTGCCACGAAGGTAAATATCAGGTCGGGTAATGGTCCACGCATAGTTTTCTTTATTGACGGGTTCATAGCCAAACTTTTCATAGAGCCAAGGCGCGGTTGTTGTGAACAACATGATCCGGCGAAGTTTCTCAAAAACCGGGTGGCGATGAATACACTCCATAAGCCATCTTCCAAGCCCATCTCCCTGATATTCCTCTAATACGTACACATCGCAGAGGTAAGCGAAGGTCGCATAATCCGTTATCAGACGAGCAAAGCCTATTTGGGCCTCATTATGATAAATACCAAAGTTCAGGCTGTTCTTTGTTGAAGCAGTAACGGTTTCAACATCGATTCCTTTAGCCCATGTGGATCTCGTCAGGTAATTGTGTACAGCCGGTATGTCTAGCTTTTCGCTGTCTGTACTTACCAGATAATTCTTTTCTCGCCATTCATAAATCGCTGAAATGCTCATTTTTATACCTGTCCAATGGTCAGGGAGAATTTTTTCTTTTGATTCAAGCAATGCAACCAGGGCAGGGATCGATACTCTGGCCCGCTTTTGCGCACAGTTGCCCGGAGGTGTTGTCACAGGCAGCATCATGACAGAAGCGGACGTGACGGGTTCTATTTCTTCTTGTTAAGCATCGACTTTAAATCGGCAAAGGGATTATAGGTTGCAGCGCCAACATCCTTTTGGGCATCCTCCCCCGCCACAACGCTTGTGCCGTAAAGGTCAGCTTCGGTGTACTTTGAGTGTTCGTGGTCATGACAATACAGACACAACAACTCCCAGTTGCTGCCATCCTCTGGGTTATTGGTGTGGTCGTGATCGATATGGTGAACCGTTAATTCGCGTAGGTTTGAATAAACAAACTCCCGCGAGCATCGTCCACACACCCAAGGATAGATTTTTAATGCTTTCTCACGGTAACCGCTTTCGAGCCGCGAGTAGTTCTTCGGGATCAGGGCCATTGCTAATGCCTCCGGCTGTAAAGATAAAATTTTATAAATTCTATCATGGAACAGAGGGCGGCAGGTTGTTGTAGTACGCTTCACACCCTGAGACACGCAACGCGTGTTTTATTGCTTTGGCTTTTCGAGTGTCAGTCGTCGAATCATAAAAACAGCAGCTGCAAAGACCGATCAAATGACTGGCGCGAATCACGGTAGTTTAAATCCCAAAGATTTATGATGATTATCTCTTGTGGTGGCGACGCATAGTGAAGGCACAACACCGAAGCAGTCTGTTCGTTGCACTTCTCTCACCACCAAGTTATCCACAATCAAAGTGCATATCCCGCTCAATAGCCTGTGTATAAAAGCGTGCTTGCCAGATGGGCAGCCTCGTGAGCAAATGGGGGTTAATTATTAATCAGCAGACAGGTAAGTATCACCCTTGGTACAGAGCCATGACAGGAGTTAGCGCTGCATCGTGATATTTTTTACATTGTCGGTCGCCCGGTTATTCAATGTTACTCATTTGCCATGCTTGACGGCTTAGAGCAAACAGGAGACTCGGTGGTGCGTTTTCAACATCATAAATGTCCCTGACAAACTTGAGACCTGATTTTTTGAGTACATTTTGAGATACAACATGGTGGGGCCTGACAATAGCGGCTATTTCAGCCAGGTTGAGCTCAGTAAAACCATGTTTTAGGGTAAAGTGCGCAAACTCCGTAGCATAACCTTTACCCCACGCGGCGGTTTCGAAGCGATAACCCAGATTGTTGACAGCAATATCAGCATATCTCCGAATACTCAGGCCACCAAACCCTATGATTCTTTGAGGATATTGCTTCTCGGTTATCGCCCACATCCCAAATCCATAGTCTGTCCAGTGCGTTAACCATCGAGCCAGAACAGATTCCGCATATTCCCTGTCAGGATAAGGTCCTGCTGGATTGAAGGTGTTAGTCGCCGGGTCTCCGTAAATGCGAAAGAGATCCTCAACATCCCTTTGCCCTATTGGCCGCAGAGACAAACGGTCAGTTTCTGATGACATAAAATACTCCTTTTTATTTTTGTCATTCTATCGATGAGTAATGACTATCAGATTAAAACCTTACAGCAAGGATTTATCATACTGTTTCTTGGCCTATTACATCATCACATCAGACTGTTGATCACTTCCGGATAAAACCTGAGCTTTTTTTGTTTCAGATTCAGTGTTATGTGATGTCAATCATAAGACTGACGCGGAAGCGAGTTTCTCTATGTTGGCAGCGACATACTTTATCTTTCACCGGATTCCTTCAGATAACGTACCGCCCTATCGGTACTGAGATGAGGGAAGTGCAATGGATAAGCTGTTATACGGTGTCGCCTATTACCGTGAATATATGCCGGTAGAAAGACTGGATGAAGACATCCGTCTGATGAAAGCGGCAGGGATCAACGTAGTACGCATTGCTGAAAGCACCTGGAGCAGTTATGAGCGCCGGGATGGGGAGTTCGATTTCTCCGCTGTACTGACCGTACTGGAACATATGCACGCAAACCAGATTGCCGTCATTATTGGCACCCCCACTTACGCCATTCCTGCCTGGCTTGCTAAAAAGCACCCTTCCGTAATGGCGACGACACCGCAGGGCGTGAATAAATACGGTCATCGCCAGAAAATGGACATTACCAGTCCAATCTACCTGCGCTACGCCGAACGCATCATTCGCGCACTGCTCGCCGCAACAGCGCACCATCCTGCGGTGATCGGATATCAGATAGACAACGAAACCAAGTACTACGACACCTGCGGTGCACATGTGCAGCGTGATTTTGTCGAGCATCTGAAGCAACGTTTCGGCGGTGATCTGGAAAAACTCAATGCGGAGTATGGCCTGAATTACTGGAGCAACCGTATCGATGCCTGGGAGGATTTCCCGCCGCTGGAAAGCACCATCAATGCCAGTCTGGGTGCTGCCTTTCAACAATATCAGTGCAGTCTGGTCACCGACTTTCTCGCCTGGCAGGCAAGGTTGGTCAGTGAATATCGACTGGCAGACCAGTTCATTACGCACAACTTTGATTTCGAATGGCGGACCTGGTCCTTTGGTGTGCGGGGCGAGGTCGATCACTTTTCCGCATCATCAGCTCTCGATATCACCGGTGTGGATATTTATCACCCCAGCCAGCATCAGCTTACCGGAGCAGAAATTGCTTTCTGCGGGGATATTGCGCGCACCACCAAGGACAAAAACTATCTGGTGCTCGAGACTCAGGCTCAGGCATTCAAAAACTGGACACCTTATCCTGGGCAATTGCGACAACAGGCTTTCAGCCACATCGCCTCGGGTGCAGCCATGGTCGGATACTGGCACTGGCATTCGTTGCACAACGCTTGTGAGACCTACTGGAAAGGATTGCTCAGTCATGACCTGGAACCTAATCCCGTATATGACGAGGCCAGAGAAGTTGGACTGGCACTGGCACGTCTGTCTCCGCAGCTTGCCGGGCTGAAAAAGCAAAACCGGGTAGCATTGCTGGTAAGTAATGACTCACTTACCGCCGTGGACTGGCATCCTTGGCAGGGGCATCAGTTCGGACGTCATAAAGAGCATCAATATAACGACCTGATTCGCAGCTACTATGACACCCTCTATCGACAAAATATTGAAGTCGATATTCTGACCGTCGATGACCCACGCCTGTCCCGATATGAGCTGCTGATCGCTCCTCTGCTCTATGCCGTTGCTGATGACTCACTGCATCGGTTAAATCAATTCGTCGCTGACGGTGGCCATATTCTCTATTCGTTCAAATCCGGCTTTGCCAATGAACATCTCAAGGTACGGCATGAGCGCCAGCCAGCAATCATTCGTGAAACATTGGGGGCCAGCTACCAGCTGTTTGTCGAACCACACGATGTCACCCTGCATTCAGACATACTGGATATCCCGCCTGCATCCGCTGCGGTCAGTCACTGGATGGAGTTACTTGAAGTCGAGAGTGCGGATACCGAAATCTGGGCACGCTATCAACACCCCTACTGGAACAAATACGCCGCCATTGTGCATAAGCGCCACGGTTCAGGTACGGCAACCTATATCGGTTGCCATACCAGCGAGGCTGTGCTGGAAAGCGTACTGACACACTTACAGCACAGGATCGAACTGCGCACCGGAGCTGACCCGTTGCGTTTTCCGCTGATTGTAAAACGCACCATCAACCGCGCTGGCAATACGATGCTGTTTTATTTCAACTATTCCAGTGAACCACAGGACATTACTTTAACCTTCAGCAGAGGTCGGGAATTGCTGAGTGACAGACGCTATCAGCAGGGCAATACGTTGACCCTGGCTGACTGGGGTGTGGCAATTATGGCACTGGAGAACCTGTGATGGCACAACCTACTGCTCATGAAGATCTGCAACGTATTGGCATCCGCGAACGGCTGGCTTTCGGTGTTGGCGACTATGGCACAAACCTGACTTACACGCTGATGGTCACTTTCCTGGCGTTTTTCTATACCGACGTAGTGGGTATGCCTGCCCTGCTGATTGGTTCGTTGATGTTCTTTGCTCGCGTACTGGATGGCATCATCTGTATTTTCGTTGGTATCCGGATTGATAAAACGCGTTCGACGATGGGAAAAGCTCGTCCGTGGGTGCTCTGGACCGCCATCCCCTTTGGCCTGTCAGCATTTTTAATGGCAACGGTCCCGGACGTTAGCTATGGCCTGAAAGTCACCTGGGTTTGTATAACCTACCTGATGGCCAATATTTTCTTCACCGCAAACAACATCGCTTACGGGTCACTGCTGGCGTTAATCACGCGCGACAACTATCAGCGCGGCATTCTCAGTGTGTTCCGTAAGGGACTTTCGACCTGTGGTTCTCTGACGGTGGGCGTTTTCACCCTGCCACTGGTTGCGTTCTTCGGTAATGGAAAAACATCCTGGATAATCGTGTTCGCTATTCTGGGTTTTTTCACGGCGTTTTTCCTGCTGTTGACGGCACTGGGTACGCGTGAGCGCGTGGAGCCTGTAAGTCGGGATAACAGTAAGCGGATCAACGCGCGGCAGGTCATGCATTCAATGATGGCGAATCGCTATTGGATAATTATCTTCTTCTATCTGCTGATTACCTTCACCAGCCTGACGGCGCTCTCCGCAGTGGGGGTGTATTACTCGAAGTATATTTTGTCTGACGTCTCACTGATTGCTTATATCAGCATGGCGCAGTACATACCGGGCCTGCTTACCCTGATGATTATTCCGGTTCTGCTAAAAAAACTGGGCAAACGACGTCTGGCCGTTCTTGGATTGCTGATCTGTTGCGTGGCCTACCTGATTCCGTTATTCAACAAACAGGACGCGCTTTTTGTCATCGTATCCACGGCTATTCGGAGCATTGGCTTTTGTGGCATAGGCGCCACCATGTTTGCGTTACTGGCTGATACCATCGATTACGGAGAATGGCGCACCGGCTTACGTATCGAAGGAATCCTGTTTAGCGCGGGTACACTGGGGCAGACGCTTGGGATGGGGCTTGGTACTGCCAGCGTAGGATGGATATTGGGTGCCGCTGGTTTTGTCAGTGGCGGTACAACTGCTCAGTCGGCAACTGTCATCCAGACTATCGAGTTTTTGTTCATCTTCTTTCCCCTGTTGCTGGCTGCCATCAATCTTGTCCTGTTGTGGTTTTATAAGCTGGATGATTTTTACGAAACAGTCGCACATGACTTATCTGCTGGTCGTTACCAACAGGTTGATGGACCGGCGGTTTCACCAGCAAGGGATAGATTACAAAGTCAGGAGTGAGCTTCGCCGCAAATCTGGCAGGCAGCGCCAGTCTGCGTCAGGCGTTGCCGTTATACTTCCCGCAATTTAATGATCGGACGGGTGATGATGGCAGAGCTGAGCGATAAAGAAATGGTGAACTTCTCTCCCCTGATGAAGCGTTTCACCTTTAATGCATTTATGGTGTCTGGGTTTACACCGATAAGTCCCGGCAGCCGGCTCGACTTTTTCATTCACCGTCCCGAAGGCATGAAAGGATACATGCTCAACCTGACACTTAAAGGTGCAGGTGTTATTCGCCATGCCGAGGGTGAGTTTCATTGCGTCGCCGATGAGATGTTGTTATTCCCGCCGGGTGTTCTTCACCATTATGGTCGGGCTAAGGAAAGCCCTGCCTGGGATCATTTATGGATTTATTTCATCCCACGCCCTTACTGGATTGACTGGCTGCACTGGGATCGTACGGAAGGGAATATTGGCCGTATGCAACTCACCCGTTCGGCTGACAGCCAGCAGGTAGCAAACCAGTTCAAGGACGTGATTCGCTGGAATGCTGCATCAGAACCTCTTTCTGAAGCAATGGCAATGAACACTCTGGAACGCATTATCCTGGAGTTATTCCAGCGTCAGCCTACCAGTAACCACCATAATCGTGATCCCCGCATTCAGACGGTATGCCATTATCTGAATGAGCATCTGGCGGAAGATGTTCGAATCGAAGATTTGGCTCGGATGACGTTCCTCTCCTCTTCCCGACTGACTCATATCTTCCGAAAGGAAATGGGGAATACTATCTTTGGCTGGCGTGAAAGCCAGCGCATCTCCCGTGCCTGTGATTTGTTGCAACAAACGCAGCTTTCGATCACACAGATTGCCCGCGCGGTCGGTTATGAAGATCCACTCTATTTTTCTCGTATCTTCAGCCAGCATCGGCACCTCAGTCCGCGCGAGTATCGTAAGAAATTTGAGCGCATACCACTCTTCTAGTCCTGGCGAATCGCGCGCCATCCCGCTTCTTGCGTGTCACTTTCCGGGTGCGATTTCTTGATTCAATGACATGTACTCATTTATTGGAGCCTCTGAGTTTTGGTTAAGTCCCCTCCCCTCTCTTCTTTTGAAAGTACAGGTTGAGACACACATCATACGCGCTGTTGTATGAAGCATTGACGAATTCGTCAGAAACCTTCCTACGCTACTCCATTATAAATATCGCAAATTCAATAATTTAAACTCACTCCGTTTCCGAAGAATGTTGTCAACTCTACCAATGGCACGGACCCAAAACACACAAATACTCATTTACTCATATGTTACTAAACGTATTTACACATTAACTCATATGTGTTTTACTTCATAAGAGTCATTACTCATATGAAACTTTGAGGATTTGCGCATGAAGATTATTTCTTTCCTGAACCCAAAAGGTGGCTCTGGAAAAACCACTGTTACCATTAACGTCAGCAGTTGCCTTGCAGCCACTGGTAAAAGAGTTGCGGTAGTCGATACTGACCCACAGATGAGTCTGACTAACTGGAACAGGAATGAAAAAGCCCGGTTTGATGTCTACACCGCTTCTTCCGAAAAAGATGTCTACCAGGTACGTAAAGAACTGAGTGAGTATGACTACGTCATTATTGATGGTGCGGGTTCTCTTTCTGTCATTACTTCTGCGGCAGTGATGGTCAGTGACCTGATAATTATTCCTGTGACGCCTAGTCCACTGGATTTTTCCGCGTCAGGTTCAGTTGTCACTGTACTTGAAGCGCAGGCTTATAACCGCCCGGTTGAAGCTCGTTTCCTGATTACGCGTAAGATTGAGCAAGCGAAAATGCTCAGCGTCCTTAAAGACAGCATTGCCCAAACCGGCATTAAGGCCCTCAAGACAGCGATCAACCAACGACAGAGTTACGTCAAATCTGTGCTCGACGGGGACAGTGTGTTTGAGACATCTGATGGCGCAGCAAAAGGCGAAATCCAAATCCTTACCAGAGAGATAGAAGCATTTTTCGAGTAATCACAAAATGAGTTAATACTCATACACACCTATACTCATATGGGTATATACTCATTTAAGTAAAATGACTTTTACACAAATACTCATTCAGAAGGATGACGATTATGGCACTGCAAAAGAAGCATTCATCATCAACGATGACGTTTGGTGAACACCGTGACCTGAGTAAGATTGTCTCTGCGCCAGCACAACCAGGCTCAGATAAACAAAAGCGGGTAAACGTAAACTTCGACGAAGCCAAGCATGCTCGCTTCAAAGCGGCTTGTGCAAAGCGCGGCACGAACATTACTGTTGTTATTAATGATCTGGTAGATCAATGGCTTAGTGATAATGAGTAAATGAGCTTTTGAGCTTTTGAGCTTTTGAGCTTTTGAGACTGCCACACTACTCATATGTGTGAATGAGTTAATGCTCAAATGAATAAATACTTATTTGAGTAAGTGAGTTTCCATGTGTATGCTCGGGCCAACCGGTTATTCGTAACTCCTGTTTGATGAGCTTTTACTCAAATGAAAAAATATGTATTTACTCATATGAGCTTATGTTGATTTACTCAAATGAGGCTATTCCTACAAGGTAGTTCTCTTCGCCCAGATTCGCTGATAGTACTACTAGTACACTCCGCAGCACTCTGATTTCCGCGTGTGTGGACATGGTTTTTCTTGTATCTCACATGCAATACGCCCCCTTCATCAAACCTTTTGCTATCGCGTGGATGCAAAATCAGCTCGAAATCGTAGTGTCGGGCTTTCATTACGATAAGTATTTACACAAAACCTCACTTACTCACTTACTCACTTACTCACTTACTCACTTACTCATGATATTTCCCAATTTTCACACTGCAACCATTTATCCACCATACATATGTGTGTCCAGTGATGCCTCATCACGAAGATGGAATACAAAATGATCACAGCGGCCTTACGAGGTTAGATTGAATAGTCATACTCAAATGAGTAGTTGAGTAGTTGAGTAGTTGAGTAGTTGAGTAGTTGAGTAGTTGAGTAGTTGAGTAGTTGAGTAGTTGAGTGTGAACCGAGTTTTACATCACAGGAAGTAACTTCTTGTTAATTATCTGAAAATAGAATACGCATTTACTCATTTGTGTTTTTACTCAAGCATGACATCAATTGAGACCCATAAAAGATGAACCTGAAACAATCATCCTGCTTTTCTGAGGATGAGAGCCAGGGGAGGGCGGTAGCTGGTCAACAGCAGAATCAGCAGTAACCTCAATTTATAAAATTCATTAGTGGCTAGCGGAAAGTACGTCTCTGTACGAAAGAGCGAAGTGCAGCTGAGAGCTGTGGTAATCAAACATGTGACTAAGGCTTCATTGCGATCAACAGAGGAAAATTCGTGTAGTGAAAGCATAAATACGGAAAGAGTAACCAGAAGGAACACGTTAAGTGTGACAATCACATGACAATAGAACGCGAATTGATGGCTGCACTGCCATAGAAGGTCATTTAAGCACGCGGTCGTTAATTCCATACTGACCTGCTGATGTCAGCGTCTTAGATTCGGCAGCCTAAGCTCTACCAGTTGACGGCGAAGAGATTCATCCTGCGTAGTGGTAAGGTTGTGAACCGTGCTGAGTTCAGTGGATATATGGTGAAAATGAATGCGTACTACATCATCCTGTGCTGATCTCATCAGACAGGGAAAGGTGTTCACTTAGTACCTGAAAACAATTCGATCAAGTCCTGAGTTGTCAGATGAAAACCGAGAATCATATGACTACTATAGAGAGTAACTTTACTCACTACAGTGGTCTTCATTAACGGGGAATGGCGAGAACGGGTAGGGATTGGAGTGCTCTGCTGATGTTGGTAGTTTGAATCGCAGATGAGAATCAGTTTTCTATTACTCTCTATAGTAGTCAGACACTCACTACAGTGGTCATTAGTGATGTTGCTGTTGAGTCTGATGAGATGTACTTTCGATGTTGTATGGTCAAAGCGGATAAATCATCCCATCATTGAACCAGCGGATAGTTTTCGATGAACTGGCCGCCAGACAGAAGACAAATGTATGCCAGTGCAGAGACGCTTTTTCCTCATTATCCACAGGACAGATCCAATTATTCGATCCTAATATGATCCCAGTTAGATCCTAAACAGATCCCATACCTCCTGAAACCCTTGTCAGAC
>NZ_AP035994.1:0-271963 GCF_059730695.1 Pantoea sp. X-Soil-OKNW-556
ATGAGTTTGGTAAGAAAGATGCCGGTAATGCCCGACATTACGCGCTGACCGTGCAGGATGTGGTGGATATTTATGCCCATCGTAAGGTGCCTAAGTATCGCGATATTCACGCCGGCAAAGGCCCGTTCGTTATCTTTGTGGTGAACCTGAAGGGTGGGGTATCTAAAACCGTCAGCACCGTAACGCTTGCGCACGGGCTTCGCGTGCATCCGGATCTGTTGCAGTATGATCTGCGTAACCTTGTCATCGATCTCGACCCGCAGGCTTCCAGCACCATGTTCCTGAACCATACCAACAGTATCGGTTCCATCATGGAAACAGCGGCACAGGCTATGCTGAATGACCTCGATGCCGAACAACTGCACAAGGACATCATCCAGCCAACCATCATTCCTGGTGTGGATATCATCCCAGCCTCCATCGATGATGGCTTTGTCGCCAGCCAGTGGAATGAGTTAGTGCACGAACATTTGCCTGGCCTGTTGCCCTCTGAGGTGCTGCGTCGCAATATTATCGACCGTGTCGGGAACGATTACGATTTCATCTTTGTGGATACCGGGCCGCATCTGGATGCCTTTATGCTCAACGCGATTGCGGCAAGTGATTTGCTGCTCACCCCGACACCACCGGCCCAGGTCGATTTTCACTCGACACTGAAATACCTGACTCGTCTGCCAGAAATGCTGGAGCAACTGGAAGAGGAGGGGATTAACCCGCGCATTAAGGGCAATATCGGATTCATGTCAAAAATGACCACCAAACGTGATCATGAGATGACACATGGTCTGGCCCGCGACGTATTTACATCCTACATACTGGACGCCACTTTGCCGCGTCTTGACGGATTCGAGCGTTGTGGGGAAACCTTCGACACGATAGTAAGTGCTGACCCACAATCTTATCCTGGTAGTGCCGAAGCGCTGAAAAATGCTAAGCGCGAGGCGGAGCGATTTACCCAGGCGGTTTTCAAAAGGATCGAATTTGTGAGGGGTATCAAATGACCAAAGTCATGAAGAAAATGGGCCGCACATTAGGGAACTCTAATTTCTCTAAAATGCTGAGTGAAAGCGAAGGTGCCCGAGTATTCGTTCTCAAGTCTGGAAAAGAAGCCCGTTTTGTCCTCACGAAAGTACTGCACGACGACATTGAAGCGCAGACCTATATCGATTCTTCCGTTAATGGACGTGATCAGTCGTTGCTGACACCTGAATCCGTAGCGGATATTTCCCGTACCATTACGTTGCAACAGTTCTTCCCGGCGATTGGCAGGGAAGTCGATGATCGTATCGAAATTCTCGACGGATCGCGTCGCCGTGCTGCCTGTCTGTACAACGGGACGCCATTCGAGGTTCTGGTGACCAAAGATGAGCTGGATTTGGCTGATGCGCGCCAGCTGGCCGTGGACATTCAGACCGCTAAAGAACATACCCTGCGTGAACTGGGTAAACGTCTTGAACTGATGTATCCCGGTGATATGAGCCAGGCAGAGATTGCGAAATCAGAAGGGATTTCTGCGGCAAAAATCACCCGTGCATTCCAGGCGGCATCCGTCCCGGAAGAGATGATCGCCGTTTTCCCGTCAGGCAGCGATCTCGCGATTGCCGATTACCAGTTTTTGCTCGATGTGGCGGAAAAGGCCAAAAGCAAAAAGCTGGCTATCAGCGACATTGTGGCTGGGGTGCGCGAGCGTATTGAGAAACAGGGCGAAACGGAATTTGATGATCCGGTCACCAAAGCGAAAATCATTGGCTATTTCCGGGCCGAAAGCAGCCGTCTGAAAACCCCCAAAGCGACCAAAAAAGCGGCGGCGGAAAATCTGGTGGTGTTTAAAGACAAGAAACAGTTTGCCCGTAAAAAGGTCGATACGGAAAAACGTCTGGTGACGTATGAATTCTCGCGTATTTCTGCGGAATTTCAGGCCGAGCTTGATGCGGCGATCCGGGCGGTGGCGGAAAAAATGGTCGCGGATAAAAAATCTTAACGAGCACATTTCCCGTAGCGTCGCGATTTATCGCACTGTTTAAACCTGCGCGATGAATCGCGACGCTACGGATTTTTCAATCTGCTGATTTTTTGTTTTCAATTGTAGATTGATCGATCTACAATTGTCGCAACATCCACCCAGAATGATGCAATCATGAAATCAGGCCCAGGTAGACCCAGAGAATTTGATCCGCAGGTTTTCCTCAATTCAGCGCTCGAATGCTTCTGGCAAAAAGGTTACCGATCGACATCAATGGCCGATTTAATGCAGGCATCCGGGTTAGCGAGCGCCAGCATTTACAAACTCTATCCCGATAAGCGTTCAATCTTTCTCGCTGCTCTCCAGCAATACATGGATGCCGGACTGGTTCGCGGTCAACAACGTGACGAGGAACTGGCACCAGAAACCGCATTGCGGGAAACGCTGGAATTTGTCGCGCTGTTTTCTTCCGGGCCACAAGGCGAGAAGGGGTGTTTCACCATCGCTGCGGCCTGCGAGTTGCTGCCGGGTGATGATGAAGTCAGAAGCCGGGTTGAATACAAATTTCGCGGGATAGTGGCGCGCCTGAACAGCATCCTGCGCAAAGGTCAGGAAACGGGGGTATTCCGTTCTGACGAACCGGCAGAAGTGATGGCGGAATGCATTTTTATGCTGCTGGAGGGCATGCGCGTCTACGGCAAAATCAAACCGGAGATAAGCGTGCTGAGAAAAAGTAATGAATTCATTATCCAGTCCGTACTGGCCGGTGCAGGGCAGAGGTGAGCATGCTGATGCCCGGGGCGCTGGTTCGTCGCCAGAGAAGAAGAAAAGTGATGGTGGTCCTGCAAACTGAGGGCGATAGCATCACCTGCGGCTGGACAGACAATGGCCGGTTTTATAAGCGACGTTTTTCGGCCGACCAGTTGCGCTTGTGTATGCCCTGGTCGGATATGTGGCCCATGACCTGAAGATCAGATCTTCACAGGATCACGCTGCCAAAATGCAGCGGATTACGCATGACATGAGCAATAGTTTGCAGGTTCTCTGCGCACATCTCGCGTGACCAGGAACCCCCGAGGCAGATACGCAACGCGTCCGGGGGATTATTATCGGTACAGAAAGCCGCGCTTGAAACTGCGCTGACCCCCAGTTCACGCAACCGTACCGCCATTTCGGCCGGATTCCAGTCAAAATGACGTGGCAACAGTAACCAAAGGTGGAAACCCTGCGGCGTGGCGCGGAAAGTAAACTCCTTCAGGATCTCCGATGCCATTTTCTGGCGAATCACCGATTCCGCGCGTACCGATTGCAGCACCCGGTCAGCGGTGCCGTCGTTGATCCACTGCGAAGCCAGTGCGTTGGTGATCGGACTGGCCATCACATTCAGGGCGCGTAATGCCCCCGCCAGCAGCTGCGTCTGGTGTTTGCCCGGACCTTTAATAAAGGCGGTGCGCAGCCCCGGACCAAAGCATTTTGACATGCCGGTAATGTACCAGGTGAGTTCAGGGATAAGTTCACTGAACGACGCAATATGTTGGGTCGCCAGCGCCGCATAGGCTTCATCTTCAATCACCGGAATGCTGTAGCGTGCTGCCACATCAGCCAGCGCTTCGCGTCGCCTTAACGGCAGGGTCAGGGTGGTGGGATTCTGGATCGTGGGATTGATATACAGGGCGCTGATGTTACCGGTCTGGCACTGGTATTCAAACACCCGCGGCAGCGGGCCATCTTCATCACAGGGCAGGGATTGCAACGTAATATTCAGTTGGCTGGCGATGGCTTTCAGGCCGGGATAAATCAAATCACTCACGCACACGCTGCCTCCCTTGCGGCACAGCAGCGTCAATAATCCCACCAGCGCGCTGTGAATACCCGGTGCTATCAGGATTTCATCCATATTCACCGAGGGTAGTTGCTTCTCCAGCCAGACTTTCGCCATCGCTTTATCATCCGCCTGGCCGCCGAAGTCCTGATAACGCAACAAGCCAAGAATATTTTTTTGGCTAAAGAGATTGATTGCTCCCTGACTGATGGCCTGCGCCAGCTCTTCTCCCGGCTCAATCGGTGAATTCATGGTCATTTCATAGCTGCTGCCGCCACTCAACGGTACCGCAGGCACCTTACCGCGAATATAGCTGCCGAGCCCCCGGCGCGAGTCGATCAAGCCGCGCCGGGTGGCCTCGGCATAGCCACGCGTGACGGTGGTGTAATTCAGGGAGAGCTGGATCGCCAGTTCGCGCAGCGGCGGCAGGCGGTCGCGTGGTTGAAACTCGCCGCTGTTGATGCCATCAGCAATGATGTCAGCAATCAACAGATAAGCCGGACGTGCGGTGTTCTGACTTTGGTGGTGATGCCAGCGGCTGACGAGTTTGGTAAGCATGGATTCGATTCCGACAGATGGAGAAGAGAGCATCACTATTGCCTGGTGGAGGTTATTCTGCAATCACCTTTATCATTGATTGCATCAATGATTGCATGATGATTTTTATTGTGTGCATTTTTGGTGCGAATTGGCATCAATCTGGTGCAAAATTCCGCGTAACGCTGTTGTGCCCCTGCGCTAATCCCGTGCGATTGACAGGGTTTAAAAATTTTTTAGCTCACAAGTTGAGCAGTTGATGGGATCTTGATTGCATCCCTGCATTTGGCGGCTGGCACGACCCTTGCTCCATTCTCCCTACATCACCTGCGGATGTGCCATAACGGGGAGCGTGGCTCCCCCCTGATAAAGACTGGGAGAAAAGTGCTATGCCAAAAGTTACGATGCCTGCCCACCAGACCGGTGATTTCTTTGTTGACTACGAAGAGAAGGTTTTTGAGGACGTAAAAGCGGAACCGGGCCAGAAAGCGTTGGTGACCTTTCATACAGTCGCGTTTGAAGGTTCCATTGGCTTCGTCAATATGTTGCAGGCAACCCGTCTGCAACGCAAAGGCTTCGAAACCTCCATTCTGCTGTATGGACCGGGTGTGCTGCTCGGCGTACAGCGCGGCTTTCCTACCCTCGGCGCGGAAGCCTTTCCCGGGCACCAAAACTACGCCAACCAGCTGAATAAATTTATGTCGGAAGGTGGCAAGGTTTACGCCTGCCGCTTCGCGCTTCAGGCGCTCTACGGTCATGGTGAACCGTCGCTGCTGGAAGGCGTGCGTCCGATCAATCCGCTTGATGTGCTGGATCTGAAGCTGCTGCATGTTCGTGACAACGCGGTGATTATCGACACCTGGACTATGTAAGCGGAGGCGCGCTATGGCTGGATCACGCATTATCCGTGCCGCCGCAGCCCAGATTGCGCCAGATCTCCATGAGGCCAGCAAAACGCTGGCCCGGGTACTGGAGGCAATCGATAAAGCGGCAGAGCAGGGCGCAGAGATCATCGTTTTCCCTGAGACTTTTGTGCCTTATTACCCTTACTTCTCGTTCATCACACCCGCAATGACTGCCGGTGCCGCCCATCTGAAACTTTACGACCAGGCGGTGGTGGTCCCCGGTCCGATTACCCACGCGGTGGGGGAGCGCGCCCGTCTGCGCAAAATGGTGGTGGTGTTGGGCGTCAATGAGCGCGATCACGGCACGCTTTACAACACCCAACTGGTGTTTGATGCCAGCGGCGAGCTGGTACTTAAGCGCCGCAAAATTACTCCGACCTACCATGAACGGATGATCTGGGGGCAGGGTGATGGTGCCGGGCTGAAAGTTGTCGACACCGCCGTTGGGCGCGTGGGGGCGCTGGCCTGCTGGGAGCATTACAATCCGCTAGCTCGCTACAGCCTGATGACGCAGCACGAAGAGATCCATTGCAGCCAGTTCCCCGGTTCACTGGTGGGGCCGATTTTTGCCGAGCAGATGGACGTCACCATCCGTCATCACGCGCTGGAGTCCGGCTGTTTTGTGATCAATGCCACCGGCTGGCTGACTGAGGAACAAATCAATGAACTCACCGCTGATCCGGCGATGCAGAAGGGGCTACGGGGTGGTTGCAATACCGCCATCATTTCCCCGGAAGGGCGTCATCTGGTGCCACCGCTGACGGAAGGTGAAGGCATTCTGATTGCCGACCTGGATATGGCGTTAATCACCAAACGCAAACGCATGATGGATTCCGTCGGGCATTACGCGCGCCCGGAATTATTGAGCCTGCGTCTGGACGCGACCCCTGCCCGCTACGTGGTGGCGCGTGATGATGAATCCGAAACCGGAGGAGAGCGCGATGCAGAACGTTCCGTCTACTCGCCAGCAGCTGATCACTGAGTTACTGACCCAGGGGGTCAACGTCATCAACCCGCAGCAGGAGCATGTCAGTCGTCATGGTGGTGCCGGGCCGTCTGACCACCAGGCGATGAACATTGATGGCGTGACGGTGATGGTGCCGATCTACACCCATTCCGCCCGTCAGTCGCCGTGGCAGGTGAAGCATGAGACGTCCGGGGCCACCCGGCTCTACAACAACACCATTCCGGTGCGGGAAATCAGCATCGCCCATAAGCCCAGGTTTTATGAACGGCAGACAGCGGAGGGTATTCCCTATTCACAGATCGCCACGTTACACGGCACCGATGTGCTGGCGACTACCGTGTTGCAAACCTGCATCCGCTATGAAAATCGCGCGAAGGCTTGCCAGTTCTGCGCCATCGGCCAATCGCTGGCGGCGGGCAGCACCATTGCGCGTAAAACACCGGAACAACTGGCCGAGGTGGCGAAAGCGGCGGTTGAGCTGGATGGCGTCAAGCATATGGTGATGACCACCGGCACGCCATCCGGTAGCGATCGCGGTGCACGCATTCTGGTGGAAAGTGCGCTGGCGATTAAAGCCGCCGTGGATTTGCCTTTGCAGGGGCAGTGTGAACCCCCTGGCGATGCGAAGTGGTTTCAGCGCATGAAAGATGCCGGGATTGATGCGCTCGGCATGCATCTGGAGGCGGTAACCCCGGCAGTGCGCGCCCGCATTATGCCGGGCAAGGCGCAGGTCAGCGTTGATCAATATCTTGAGGCGTTTGCCGAGGCGGTGGCGGTGTTTGGTCGCGGTCAGGTCAGTACCTATATCCTCGCGGGACTGGGCGATACCCCCCAGGCGATTCTGTCGCTGTCGGAAACCCTGATCGCGCTTGGTGTTTATCCATTCGTCGTGCCGTTTGTGCCGATCAGCGGCACGCCCCTGGAACACCATCCGGCACCCGACAGCCAGTTTATGTCATCCATTCTGCAACCGTTGGGGCAGATGCTGAGTCAGGCCCGTTTGCGATCCAGTGATATCAAGGCGGGTTGCGGTCGTTGCGGTGCCTGCTCGTCACTTTCCAGCTTCGAGCAGGCGATGGCGTAAGGAGTGAATGATGAACGAGTACGCGGGTTACACCATCAAGTGGGTGACGCTGCCGTGGGAACGGGAGCAGGCTTATGCGTTGCGCCAGCGGGTATTTTGCCAGGAGCAGGGGCTGTTCGCCGGACATGATCTTGATGATATCGATCGCCATGCCCGCCTGCTGGTGGCGTTGGGCAGTGTTGGCGGGTGGCACGATGCAGTGGTCGGTACGGTGCGTATTCATGAGACAGCTCCCGGCATCTGGCAGGGATCGCGTCTGGCGGTGGATAGCGACTACCGTCGCCAGGGACAGCTTGGCCCGACGTTGATCCGCCTGGCGGTGTGCAGCGCACATGCGCTGGGCTGTCGGGAATTTTATGCGCAGGTACAGTATCAAAACGAACCGCTGTTTCGCCGTATGCACTGGCACACGCTGGACTGGCTGGAATTGCGCGGCGTGCGACATGCACGCATGCAGGCCGACCTCAACTTCTACCCGCCCTGTCACGATCCCCTCAGCGGCATGGTCATTAGCGCGGCGACACGCAGGCGGGTTGTGGAGATGCCAACCTTTTTAACGGGGGCGACGGTATGAACCTGAGTTTACCGGCGCTGATTGAGCGCCTGCATACCTTCAGCGGCATCGCACACAAGCGAGATATCCAGCAGGTGGCAAAACAACTGCGGGAAGCCTGGCCGAATCCCAACCCGAATGGTGACGACTGTGCGCTGATCCCTGACGGCGACGGCTACAAGTTGCTGGCGATGGAGGGCTTCATCAACCGTTTTGTGGCGGATGATCCCTGGTTCGCTGGCTGGTGCGGGGTGATGGTGAATCTGAGCGACATCGCGGCAATGGGAGGACGTCCCCTGGCGGTGGTGAACGCTTTGTGGGATGACGCGTTGCCCCATGCGGAACAGATTTTACAGGGCATGGCTGCGGCCTCACGCGCGTATCAGGTGCCGATCGTGGGTGGGCATACCAATTTGCGTAGCGATCAGCCGCAACTGGCGGTGGCCATTTTGGGCGAAACCCGCATCCCGCTCAGTAGCTTTGCGGTGCAATCGGGTCAGACGTTGATGGTAGCGATCAATCTTCAGGGACGCTGGCATCCTCCCGGTTACAACTGGGATGCCGCCACCGAGGCGTCTCCTGCGGCACTGCGCCAGGCCTGGTCATTGCTGCCCGAGCTGGCGGAAGCCGGGTTAATCCACGCCGCGAAAGACATCAGCCAGGCGGGTCTGACCGGGACTCTGGTGATGATGCTGGAAAGCTGTGGTCTGGGCGCTGAACTGGATTTGGATCAGATCCCGATACCGCCAGATGTCACGCTGGAGCAGTGGCTGTGCGCCTTTCCCAGCTTTGGTTTTTTGCTGGCGGTGGAGGAAGAACATCGCGAGGCGGTACAACAGCGCTTTGCCCGCTGTGACATCGCCTGTGCAGCGGTGGGGCGTTTCACCCCGCACAGAAAGCTCGACCTGCATTTCCGGCAGCAGCACGCCTGCTACTGGGATCTTACACAACAATCCCTCACCGGGATGACCTGTTAACAGAGGAAGACATCATGCCTGCTATGCACTTTGTCGTTTGCTGGCCTGACGGCAGCAAAGATACCTGCTACTCCCCCTCCACCGCGATTGAGAAGCACCTGGAGGTTAACCATCCTTATGCTCTGGAAGAATTCGTGACTATCACCACCCGCGCCCTCGACGAGGCCAGTGAGCGGGTGAAAGCGAAATTCGGCTATTTCTGTTCTAGCGCCCAGGATCAGTCAGCGGTGATCGTGCAAAAAGCCCGGCAGTTCGGGGCCGAGCAGCAGGTCATTGTCGAAAAGATCACTCCCGTCCCGGCCTGATAACCAGCGAGAAAACCATGAACAACAACCATTATCCTGTCGTCATTATTGGCGGCGGGCAGGCCGGTCTCGCCATGAGCTGGAACCTGGCACAAAAAAATATCTGTCATCTGGTGTTGGAACGTCACCGTCTGGCCTGGGCGTGGCGAGAGCAGCGTTGGGACAACTTTTGTCTGGTGACGCCGAACTGGCAATGCAAACTGCCCGGTTTTCCCTATGACGGTGACGATCCGCACGGCTTTATGCTGCGCGATGAGATCGTCGATTATGTCGAACGTTATGCGCGGAGCTTTGACGCGCCGCTGCGTGAAGGGGTCAATGTACTGCGGGTAGTGAGAACCGATGGCGGCTTCCTGCTGCATACTTCGGCAGGTGAATTTAGCGCGGATCAGGTGGTGGTTGCCGTCGGTAACTACCATCGTCCACGCTTCCCGGCGATTGCCGCAGAGCTGCCCGCACATATCATGCAGGTGCATTCCGCCAACTATAAATCGGCGCAGCAACTGCCGGCAGGCGAGGTGCTGGTGGTCGGTTCAGCGCAATCTGGTGCGCAAATCGCTGAAGATCTGCATCTGGCTGGTCGCCGCGTCCATTTGTGTGTGGGAAGTGCACCGCGTGTGGCGCGTTTCTATCGCGGGCGTGACGTGGTGGACTGGCTGGATGATATGGGCCATTACCGGTTGACGGTGGATGATCATCCACTCGGCGAAGATGCGCGACGCAAGACCAACCACTATGTCACCGGACGTGATGGTGGACGTGATATCGACCTGCGCGCCTTTGCGTTACAAGGCATGCAGCTTTATGGCCGTCTGCTGGGTTATGGCGATGGCGTGTTACTGACCGCTGATGACCTGCAACAGAATCTTGACGGCGCGGATGCGACCTCGCAAAAAATCAAAGACAGCATTGATGTCTGGATTGCAGAACAGGGTATCGATGCACCGGAAGAGGCACGCTATCAACCGCTGTGGCAACCGGAGAATCCCGCCACCTGCATTGATCTGACCGCTATCTCAGCCATTATCTGGGCGGTCGGTTTTCACACCGATTTCAGTTGGATCGAGGCGCCTGCATTTAATGATAACGGCTATCCCCTGCATAGCCGGGGTGTTTCGGTACAGCCGGGCCTCTATTTCCTTGGCTTGCCCTGGTTGTGGACATGGGGTTCTGGCCGTTTTGAGGGGGTAGGGGAAGATGCGGCCTGGCTGGCAGAGGCCATTGCCGCACACCCGCTGCAAGCCACGCATGCGGAGGGTGTTTATGTCCACGATCACCGTTAATGACGCGGCTTTCTGGCAACAGGAGGCGCAGCGTCTCGACTGGCAGCAGGATTTCACCTCCGTGGTAGAAGAGATCGACGGTGGGCCACGTTGCCGCTGGTTTCCTGGCGGGCGTACCAATCTGAGTTATAACGCGCTGGACCGTCATCTGGCGGAAAAAGGCGATCGCTGTGCGATTATCCAGCGTGACTACCGGGGAGCGACGCAGCGACTCAGCTACCGTGAGTTATGGCAACAGGTGAATGCGTTAAGCCACCTGATGATCAGCTGGGGGATCCGTCAGGGTGACCGGGTAATGATTGTGCTGCCGATGACGCCGTTGGCTGCCGTTGCCATGCTGGCCTGTGCCCGATTAGGGGCAGTGCATGTAGTGGTCTATTCGGGCGTGACCAGCGATGCGCTGGCGCAACGTGTCGTTGCTTGTCAGCCTGCGCTGCTGCTGCATTGCAGCGAACACCGTGGCCGTCAGGAATTACCGTCGATCCCGACAGCCAGCGCCACCTTACGGGCGGTGGATTGCTATTCCCCGGACTTTACCCAGGCACTGGCACAGCATATCGGTTGTGTCGTGCCCTGCGTCTGGCTGGAGTCTTCTCAGCCCTCACATCTGTTGTTTACCTCCGGCACCACCGGGGCACCAAAGGGGATTGTGCGGGATACCGGCGGCTATGCGGTGGCTTTGCTGGCCAGCCTCCGACATCTGTTTCATGTTCAGGATGATGAGATCTTCTTTACTACTGCGGATGTGGGTTGGGTCACGGGCCACAGCTACGGTATTTACGCGCCGTTGTTGGCGGGGATCACCACGGTGATGTACGAGGCCAGTACGGTCAATACCCCTGGAGAAAGTTGGTGGCAGATGGTGGCGGAGCTGGGGATCACCCGTATGCTGACCATCGCCGGGGCGATTCGTCTGGCACGGCAGCAGGGAAAACCCCATGCCAGTCTGGCATCGCTGCGTTCTCTCTATCTTGCGGGGGAACCGCTGGACCCTGCGACCCACAGCTGGGTCACCCGCGGGATGGGCGTTACCTGTGAAAATCACTACTGGCAGACTGAATCTGGCTGGCCGTTGCTGGCAGGCACCGGCAGCGGTTTAGCGCCGGTATTTACGCGCGCGGTGGACATTGTTGATGCCACCAGCGGTGAGTCCTGCACGCCGGGGCAGGCGGGTATGCTGGTGATTAAGGACACCCTTGGGCCAGGGGGAATGTCGACCCTATGGCAGGACGACACACAACATGATCAACGTTACTGGCTGCGGCGTGATGGGCGGTGGTTTTACGCCACGCATGATTGTGCGGTACGGCAAAACGACAGCATCGTCATTCAGGGACGGATGGATGATGTGATCAATATCGGCGGTAAACGTCTGGCGACAGCCGAGGTGGAAAATGCTCTGGCTGGTATCGCGGGTATTATTGAAGTCGTCGCCACCCGTACGCCGCACCATTTACTGGGCGAAATGGTGGCTTTGTTTGTTGTCACCGAGGGGTTAACCGTGCAGCAGGAAGGGATGTTGAAACAGCAGATACGTGAACGGTTGGTCAGTCGTTGTGGCCGGTTTGCCTTGCCAAGAAAAATCCATTTCCGTCGTTCATTGCCGAAAACGTTTTCGGGAAAGTTTCTACGCCGGATGCTTACGGCATAGCCAGCGCGGGTGATGCGATATCGCACGCTGAATATCGCATCATACCTGCCGGTAAACACCGTTTTTATGCCAGATTCATGGGTTTAGGTTGATAACGTTGTGCCCAGCTATCCAACACGTCGGTGTCGCCATCAAGGGTACCGAACACAATCACCGTGGCTTTACGACCGTGTGATTCAATGACATTCAACAGCTCCGCGTTGGGAAACGTCACCAGATAAACAGCGTCCAGTAGGATATGTTCTTTCCTGAGCGTCTGACTTGAGAACAAACCAATCTTAACGCCTGATGAGATCAGTTGTTTTTTATTACGCATCGCGCGGTAAATTTGCCCGTCAAACACCTGACTGAGAAAATCTTCACAGATTGGGGAAGATTTGTTTGGCACGCAAATCCTGACATTACGTCCGGACTGGCTGGCATGGTTGATGGCAAATTCAACAACATTGTTGTACTGCGACACCAATTCATTCTGAGGTTTAACAAGGATAAATCTTTCTTTCAACGGCATGATTTTATGTAAAGTTCCTGAGCAAAAAAACGAAGCCCCGACGTTAATCGGCGAGGTTTTAGTTAGCGCATCATCTCATCAGGAAGATAACGACACAGATAATGGTGCGAACTGCCTTCAGGGCGACCAGCATATTTTCCTTTCTGCTGCTGTTCTGAGTTTGGGACGTCGCCTTGTGCAGTCAGTTGGAGGAATCCATTACTTTTGATAATAGCCTGGGCTATGATTTAGCGCCATTCAGTGCGGTAGGTTCTTATGCCGTTGTCACAGGATTGTCGCTAATGGTTCAACCGTCGGTGTTGTGTCAAAAAGATTGAGCAACAATCATTCTCATCATTCCATTCTTTTTTCCCCACTTAACGCAAATCTCCTCGTCGGGTTTATTTATTTCCGAAGTATGCTTTTGTTCGCAAAACGGTCATCCACACATAAACGGTCATAGTCGGTCATGATAGTTTCATATTAAAACTATTTCTCGGCGTTGTGATTTATTGTGTTTTTTTCTTAAAACCGTCGTTATTTGTGATAAAGGTCGCGTTGCTAAATGAATATAACGCCTCGTTTCATTTTTTCTTCAATAAAAGTCACTTTTTTGGTGGCGGTAAAAGCGCTGCCTGACACTTTTGCCTGGTGCACATTTTGCACCGGTCGAATCCACTAACTTAATGGCATCGGAGGTCACCATGTTACCGATTGAACGTCACCGTCAGATCATGGAGGAATTAAATTTACATGGTCGGGTATTGGTGGTTGAGCTGGTTAAACTTTGTCGGGTTTCTCAGGAAACCATTCGCAGGGATTTATCTCAGTTAGAAAAAAAAGGATTATTACAACGCAGTCACGGCGGTGCGGTGATGGCGCAGAAACACCAGGGGAATCTGGCAGGAAAAAATAATAAACCGAACGAGTATGAATCTACATTTCGCCTGCGCATGAATGAGAATACTCAGGCGAAAACATTAATTGCTAAAAGAGCGCTCGATTTTATCACGCCGGGCGACTGTATATTGCTGGATAGCAGTACCACCTGTTGGTTTTTGGCCCGACAATTGCCAGACATCGAACTGACGGTGCTGACTAACTCGCTACGTATCGTGCAGACACTGGCCGCCAAAGGCCATATCCGCACCATCTGCCTGGGAGGAGAGTATTCCGATCACAATGAAGATTTTAATGGCATCGTTGCCGAGCAGCCGCTGAAAGATTATTTAATCAACAAAATATTTTTCTCCTGTAGCAGCCTGGGCAATGACGGATATTTACGTGCGGCGAACGAAAATAACGCACATCTAAAACAACAAATGCTGATGGCATCAGAAAGAAAATATCTGCTTATTGATGCGGGGAAATTCCTTCGGCCATCTTTTGCCAGAATCTGCCATTACCGTGAAGTGGATTTTTTAATTACCGACAGTATGAAAGATAAAGAATTACAACAGGAACTGGCCTGGAACGGCGTCAATATTATCGATTGTTCACAACGCCAGAATACCATGCAATTAATGAACTCTCAGGATATTTAACCCTATGAAAAAAACATTTATCGCCTGTTCCCTGCTGGCGCTGTTTGCTGCCACCACCGCCCATGCTGCTGACAAGCTGCGCATGGGGATCGTGGTCAAAGTGGGCGGCATTCCGTGGTTTAACGCGATGGAAGCGGGCATCAAGAGCGAAGCGGCCAGGGAGGGGATCGATGCCTGGATGGTTGGACCTACCTCGGCTGACCCGGCGTTACAGGTCAGGGCGATTGAAGATTTGATTGCGCAGAAAGTTGACATCATCGGCGTGGTACCGAATGACCCGAAAGTGCTGGAGCCGGTACTGAAACGCGCCCGTGATGCTGGTATCCGCGTGCTGGTGCATGAATCGCCGGATCAGAAGTACGCCAACTGGGACTTTGAGTTGGTCGATGCCAAAACCCACGGCGAAAACCATATGAAGGCGCTGGCCGAATGCATGCACGGCGAGGGCAAATATGTCGCCTACATGGGCGGCCTGACGGTGCCGCTGCACAACGCCTGGGTGGATTCCGCCGTGGCGTATCAAAAAGCCCATTTCCCGAAAATGCAGATGGTTGGCGACAAGTTTGGCGTTGGCGAATCACTGGATGACTCCATCCGTACCACCAACGAAGTGATGTCTAAATACCCGGATCTGAAAGGTATCATCGCCTTTGGTTCACAAGGGCCAATCGGTGCCGGTCGCGCGGTGATGGCGCGTAACAAAATTGACCAGGTCTGCGTGATCGGGGCCTTTAGCCCAGGGCAGGGTCAGATGCTGGTTAACCGTGGTGCCATTAAAGGTGGCTACATCTGGAACCCGATGACGGCAGGTGAAGTCTTCGTGCGTCTTGCGGGCATGATGCAGAAAAACCAACCGATTACCGACGGCATGACCATCGAAGGTCTGGGCAAGGTGAAGGTCGATGAGCAGACCCACACCATCCTCGGCAACAACACCGAAAGTCTGGACAAAACCAACCTGCCAAAACTGGTCAAACTGGGGCTGTAATATGCAACTGATCGAACCACAGACGCTGATTGCCCTCGAGAGCCTGTCGAAAACCTTCGGCGGCAACCGGGCATTAAGTGATATCTCACTGTCGTTAATGGCTGGGGAAGTGCATTGCCTTGCTGGTACTAACGGCTGTGGTAAGAGCACCCTGATTAAAGTGATCTCCGGGGTGCATGCCCCGGATGCAGGTAGCAAAATCATCCTCGGTGACCGTGGCGAACGCTTTCCGCGCCTGACGCCAAAACAGGCGCGCGATTTTGGTGTGCAGGTGATTTATCAGGATCTGTCGCTGTTTCCCAATCTCAGCGTCGCCGAGAACATCGCGTTTGAGCACAACCTCGATAACCTGCTTGGCTGGTACAGCAAGAAAAAACTGCGTGCCAGCGCTGAGAAAATCATCACCGAACTGAAGTTTGACCTGAATCTCGATGCCAAAGTGGCTGAACTGTCGATTGCACAACGTCAGCAGGTGGCGATTTGTCGTGCGCTGGTGGCGGACGCCCGTCTGGTGATCATGGATGAGCCAACCGCGTCGCTGACCCGCACCGAGGTGAATCAGCTGCTGCGTACCGTGCGTTACCTGAAAGAGAAAAATATCTGCGTGGTGTTTGTCAGCCACCGTCTGGATGAAGTGCTGGAGATCTCCGATCGTGTCACCGTGATCCGTGATGGCCGCAAAATGGGTACCTGGCCTGCCAGCGAAATGGACGGCCATCGCCTGACTGAATTGATGACCGGGCTGACACTCGATTATCACCTGAAAACCCCAACCCTGAATCCACATCGCAAGCTGCTGGAGGTGGAAAACCTCAGTCGCAAAGACCAATACCATGATGTCAGTTTTTCGCTGCATGAAGGCGAAGTGCTGGGGCTGTGTGGCCTGCTGGGTTCCGGGCGAACCGAACTGGCGTTGTCGCTGTTTGGCATGACCAAACCGGACAGCGGTAAAATCTGGCTCGACAGCAAGCCGGTGCGTTTTCGCAACCATGAAGATGCTATCAAATCTGGCATTGGCTACGTCTCAGAAGACCGTCTGACGCTCGGCCTGGTTCAGCAACAGTCGGTCGCCGATAACATGGTGCTGTCGATTCTCGACCAACTGCGCAACCGCTTCCACATCATCGATGAATACCGCAAAAACAAACTGATCCACGACTGGATTCAGCAGTTGGGCGTTCGCGTGGCCGACCCGGAACACGCCATCTCCACGCTCTCGGGGGGGAACCAGCAAAAAATCGTGCTGGCGAAATGGGTGCTGACCCAACCCAAAATCCTGATCCTCGATTCGCCGACCGTCGGCGTCGATGTCGGCGCCAAGGCGAGCATTTACACCCTGATCCATCAACTGGCGAAAGAGGGGCTGGCGATCATCCTGATTTCCGATGAAGTACCGGAGGTTTATTACAACTGCGACCGCATTCTGCATTTCCGTGACGGCACCGTGCATGCCGAGTACCAGCCGCAACAGGTGGCGCAGCAGCAACTGGCGGAGGTGATCAATGCCTGATTTATCGTTCTTCAAACCCCAGTCGACTCAGGGCTGGCTGGCCTGGGTGCTGGTGTTCTTCTTCGTAGCGTTCTCCCTTGCCAGCGATCAGTTCCTGACGTTGCAGAACCTGCTCGACCTGACGGAAACCTATGCTGTCACCGGCATCTTCGCCCTCGGCCTGTTTGTGGTGCTGGTCACTGGCGGGATCGACATCTCCTTTGCGGCGGTGGCTTCGGTGGTGCAGTACGTCATCGCCTCGTTATTTGTGCAGTTCGGTTTCGACAATGCCCCGCTCAGCATCCTGCTGGCGATTGCCTGCGGCACGTTGTTTGGGGTGATCAATGCGGTGCTGATCTACTGGCTGCGCATTGTCTCGATCATCATCACCATCAGCATGCAGTCGCTGCTGTTTGGCATGTTGATGTGGATTACCGAGGGACGCAGCCTCTACAACCTGCCGGAGTGGTGGGTGACGCTGCACAACATTCTACCGTTTAGCGTCCACGGCCAGACCTACCAGATTGGTTTGCCGCTGACCATCATGCTGGTGATTGCCGCCATCACCTGGCTGCTGCTGAACAAAACCCATCTGGGCCGTCAGTTATACGCCACTGGTGGCGATCAGGAGTCGGCTCGCCGTATCGGCATTCGCGTCGGACTGATCCATATCCTTGCCTACGGTTGGCTGGGCGCGCTGGCGGCGGTGGGTGGCCTGGTACAGGTCTACCGTGTCGGTGAAGTGGTGCCCAATGCGTTGGTTGGCGGCGAGCTGGATGTACTGGCGGCCACGGTGCTGGGTGGTGCCAGCCTGATGGGTGGCAAAGGCACCGTCACCGGGACACTGATGGGGGTCTTCCTGATCGCCATCCTGAAAAACGGCCTCAACCTGGTCGGTGTCTCCAGCTACTTCATGAACATTGTGATCGGCGTGGTGATTATGGTTGCCATCACCGTCACCCATTACAAAAAGCGCAAAGAAACCGACGTCAGCTTCGTCTGATCGGGGAGAGTGTGATGAAACATCTGAATTTTCTGACCAGTGAAAAAGCGCATCCCGGATTGCTGTTGCTGATTGCGCTCGGTGTCGCGGTGTTCAGCATTATGCTGCCAGGCCGCTTCCTGACCGACTCGACTTTTATGAGCATGGCCTTCCAGTTGCCGGAGCTGGGCTTGCTGACGCTGGCGATGTTTATCGCCATTCTCAGCGGCGGTCTTAACCTGTGCATCATCGCCACCGCTAACCTGACGGCGCTGTTTATTGCCTGGGTGTTGCTGAACTTTATGCCTGCCGGCGCGGGCACCGGGCTGCAACTGTTGTGGCTGGTGATGGCGCTGGTGGGTGCGGCGTTGATCGCCACGCTGATTGGGGTGATCACCGGGCTGATGGTCAGCCGGGTTGGGGCACACCCGATTCTGGTGACGCTGGCTACCATGATGACGGTCAACGGCATTGGTATCTGGCTGACACGCGGTGCCGCCGTCAGTGGAATGCCGGATGTGGTGCGTGCGCTCGGTGCAGACACCTTCCTGACCATTCCGTTGCCGCTGTGGCTGTTCTTCGCCACCGCAGGAATGATGGCGCTGTTCCTTGGCAAAACCCGTGCCGGTAAATGTATCTACATGGGCGGCAGCAACATCAATGCCACCTGGTTCAGTGGCGTGAATACCCATCGTCTGCTGATTCTGGTCTACGTCATCTCCAGCCTGCTGTGTGTGCTGGCGGGGCTGGTGATGATGGCACGGTTTAACTCGGCGCGTATGGGCTATGGCGACTCTTATCTGCTGATCACCGTGTTGGCGATCATTCTCGGTGGTACGGATCCCAACGGCGGTTTTGGTCGCGTCACTGGCGTGGTGCTGTCGCTGATTGCGCTACAAATCCTCTCCACCGGATTCAACCTGTTAAACATCAGCCAGCACTTCAGCCTGGCGATGTGGGGTGCGGTACTGATTGTGGTACTGGGCCTGAAGTTCTTTAAAACCAAATTCACTCATTCCCGTGCGGTGCGTCGCAGTACTTTACTTGCACGCCAGGCCGGCCTGACTAAAAAAAAGGAAGTCTGATGCGTACCCAAATTTCTCCCTCTTTGATGTGCATGAACCTGATGGAAATTAAACAGCAGTTGGCCGTGCTCGACACCCGAGCTGATTTCCTGCACATCGACATCATGGACGGTCACTACGTCAAAAACATCACCCTGTCGCCGTTCTTTATCGAGCAGATCCGCCCGCACACCAAAGTGGCGCTCGATGTACATCTGATGGTGGAGGAACCGACTGACTTTATCGAGGTGATTGCTAAAGCAGGCGCGGATTACATCTGCCCGCATGCGGAAACCATCAACCGCGATGCGTTCCGTGTGATTAACCAGATCCGCTCACTCGGCAAGAAAGTGGGTGTGGTGCTGAACCCGGCAACGCCGGTGTCGTACATCCATCACTACATCCATCTGCTGGATAAGATCACCGTGATGACCGTTGATCCTGGTTATGCGGGCCAGCCGTTTATCACCGAGATGGTGAAGAAGATTGAGGAGCTGCGCGACCTGAAAGCACGCCACGGCTACAACTATCTGATTGAGATTGATGGCTCCTGCAATCAGCGCACCTACCGTACATTGCTGGAAGCGGGCGCAGAAGTGCTGATTGTCGGCACCTCCGGGTTGTTTAACCTCGATGACAACCTTGAAACCGCCTGGGACCAGATGATGGACAACATCGAGCAGGCAAAAGGTGCGTTACGGGAGTCAGCATGAGTCGAACCTGGCTGGGTATAGATATTGGTGGTACCAGCACCCGGTTGCTCACCCTGCGCGGAGGGGATCAGTGGGCGGGATTTCGCAAATTGCCGACCGCCAGCTGGGCACAGTCAGCCGATGCGCTGGGTGCACTGGCGGGGTTGATTAATGAGGTGCTGGCGCAGCAACCGATTGATGGCGTGATGCTCGGCCTGCCGGGCATCCTGAGCCGCGATCGTCAGCATGTGGTGTCGTTACCCTTTATCCAGGCGCTGGACGACACCCCGGTGGCGGCGCATCTCAGTGAGATGACCGGTATCTCGGTGGCGATGGATAAAGACGTTAACCATCTGATGTTATGGGATTTAATGCAACTGGAAACGCTGCCGGATAACGCCGTGGGTTTATATCTGGGCACCGGCATGGGCAACAGTTTGTGGCTGAACGGTCAGTTCTACCACGGCGAGCACGGCGGCGCGGGCGAGATTGGCCATATCCCGCTGGCAAATAACGATCTGCCCTGTCCGTGCGGGAATCACGGCTGTGCTGAAACCCTGACGTCAGGACACTGGCTGAGCCAGTGGGCGCGTCAGCACTGCGCACAAACCGATATGTCGCAACTGTTCACGCTGTACGGCGATCATCCTGATTTGCAGCAGTTTGTCAGCCGCCTGGCAAAAATCATCGCCAGCGAGATGAACATTATTGACCCGCAATATCTGATCCTCGGTGGCGGCGTGCTGGCCATGAATGATTTTCCGCTGGCGTCGCTGCGCAGCCAGATCGTACGGCATTTGCGCCCACCGGTAACCCGCAGTGGATTGCGCATGGTCATCAGCCATGCCACCGATCAGACCGGTTGCCGTGGTGCTTGTCTGGCGGCAGCACGGCAGTTTGGGAGGTAAACATGAAAGGCAAAGTGTGTGTGTTTGGCTCGTTCAACCTCGATATCGTCACCAAAATGTCGCGCTTTCCGCAGCCTGGCGAGTCGCTGGTCGCGCACAGCAGCATGATGGGGCCGGGCGGTAAAGGCTCTAATCAGGCCACGGCGGCACTGCGAGCCGGTGCCAGGGTGCACTACATCGGCAAGGTCGGTAATGACGACTTCGGTCTGTTCGCCCGTCGCCATCTCGAGAAGACCGGCTTTGACGCCATCACGTTGTTCACCTGCAAAGAAAAACCGACCGGTAACGCGATGATCTACGTGGCCGGTGATGATGCCGAAAACATGATCTCGGTTTATCCCGGTGCCAACCTGATGGTCACTGCGGCGGAGGTGAACCGTTGCCAGCCTACGGTGGCGGCCGCTGACATTTTGCTGGTGCAACTCGAAAACAACCTGAGCGCTATTCAACGCATGGTGGATAACGCCCGTCAGGCGGGAACCTATGTGATTGTGAATCCGGCCCCGTGGCAAAAGGTGAGCGATGCCTTTCTGCGTCATGTTGACCTGCTCACGCCGAACAGCACGGAAGCCGGCCAACTGACCAACACCAAAGTGACCGACCTGGCTTCAGCACAGGTGGCGGCGCAGATCCTGCACGGCAAAGGGGTGCGTCAGTTGATCATCACCCTCGGTATCCAGGGCGCGCTGCTCTCAACCGGTGAACGGATGTTGCTGGTGCCGGTCTTTCCGGCGCAACCGGTGGACAGCACTGGCGCGGGGGATTCCTTTAACGGCGCACTGGCGGCGCGGCTGGCGGCCGGAGAACCGCTGGAGCAGGCGGCGCTGTTCGCTTCGGCGTACGCCTCGGTGTGTGTCGAACGTGCCGGGGCAGCGAACTCAATGCCGCGTTATGACGACGCCGTAAAACGGATGCAGCAATACCCGGAACTGGCGATCAGCGAGATCGGTGTTTCAGTTGCTGCCACGTCTTAGAACCGTATGTGGGTTATTGTGGGGAGGAGAGATAAGAAGAGCCACTGGCATGCAGTGGCTTTTGCCTGGTTATGGCGAAGACTAAGGCAATTTAAAGACATCTTCCGGTAGAGCCTTTGTGGCTAGCTGAGCCTGTTTACATAGCGCGTCCCAGTCATCAGGCGGCTCACCCGCGTTTAGCATACCTTCAAAAACTTTATAAGCATCAGTTTTCGATTCGTAGGCTCGAAGGGTATTAAAATCATTCACCCAGCCAATGATGATCATCTTATGTTGCTCGCTGAAGCGAAAGAACAGTCGAAATTGCTGCATAAATTTTGCGCGAAACCAGTGTTTATGAGCCGGCCCAAGGGTGTCCCCTTGGCGAAATTGCGCGTCGCGAGGATCAGCAGCAATGACCTGAGTAATCACACGTTCAATTGCTGCAAGTAACTTAGTTTCTTTCTTTTTCTTGTACTCGTCCGGTTTCGACGTTTTTAATTTTTGAACTTCTTTCGCCAGGTCTGTCAACTGCGAGAGAAAACACGCATGAAAGTAGATCTTCCATCCATTAATTTCTAAACATTCCATGTAGCCTCCAGCTTAGTCATCCGTAAGCGGAGCGTCTAAATCGACTTCTACTCCAGCGGTCAATTCTTGAATCCCTGTCCAAAATGCCGCTGGCACTGGCTGGATATGATGCGGGTTCTTCTTCATGTCGTTTTCGAGAAACGCGAGAAACTGAGATACCACTGGGTCTGCTTCTTCTTCTTCCTGGCGGGACATAATGACTTTGCCGCCCGGTAGCAGGGAATACTCAATAAATTCCCCCGGCTTCAGGTGCAATGCATCGCGAATTGCTGCGGGGATGGTGGTCTGACTGCGTTCCGTGAGACGGGACTCTGCGCGCAGAGAGACGTCTGCAATATTTAAATTGATCATCATTTTCCTGGCTCCTTCTCACTCAATATCAGGCCACGAGCTATTCGCAGAAACGTTGACTGTTTCCATGCATAGTAATGCACTTGCATTGTGCAATGCAAGTGCATTGTAATAGGTGGTGTGATTAATCCATTTTATCGTGGTCAACTTATCAAAAAAATTGAGACATTACGGCTTACCCGGCTGCCATGTCCCCACATCCTGCGCATCAATTCGTTTTGGCAGCAGTTTCGCAGCATAAAACGCATCGGCAATCTTCTGCTGTTCGCTCAGGTCGCTACTTTTCACCGGTTCAATCTGGTAGCTGCGCTGAGCATTGGCCTGCTCCACGGTCGCGACGGGAAGATTCCCCCATAACGGTGACAGGATTTTTGCCGCTGCCGCAGGGTGGGCTTTCAGCCATGCCGCTTCCTGATGCAGGGCGTTAAATACCGTGTTCAGTACCTGAGAATGCGCTTTAGCGTAAGGCGTCGAAACCAGATAGTAGCGTTGATAGCTCGCCAGACCTTTGCCGCTTACCAACACGCGCGCGTGCTGCTCTACCTTCGCGCTGGTGACGTAAGGTTCCCAGCTTACCCAGGCATCAACGCTGCCATTTTCCAGTGCCGCGCGCCCGTCAGCCGGTGTCAGCCAGGCGGTGTTAACATCGCTGAATGACAGCCCGGCCTTTTGTAAGGCGGCGATCAACAGGTAATGGCTGCCTGCCGCTTTAGTCACTGCGATCTTTTTGCCTTTCAGATCCTGCAACGTTTTAATCGGCGAGTTGGCGGGAACCAGAATGGCCTGCGCCGTGGGTGACGGCGTTTCTCGCGCGTAATAGGTAAGATCGGCTCCTGCGGCCTGAGCGAACACCGGCACGGTATCGGCTACGTCGGCAGAGAGATCGACGTTATTCAGATTCAGTGCTTCAAGCAGCGGCAGACCGCTGGAAAACTCGTGCCAGCTGACTTTTATCCCCTGATCGGCCAGCGTCTTGTCCAAATCACCCCGCTGTTTGATCAGCGTCAGCAGGGTTGACGATTTTTGATAGCCGATACGTAAGGTTTCTTCTGCCTGGGTGGTCAAAGAGAAAAGGGCAGTGAGCAGCAATGCTCCTGCCAGCAATAGACGTCGCGTGTGCATGGCCGTTCCTTTTGATGTTTAACATTAAAAGGAGGGTAAGATGGGGACGGCAGTGTTCCAACTGCCGTGTTTGCATAAGATTTGCCGGATTTTGACTTAGTAGCGGCGCGATTTATCGCGCAGGTTTTGCCGGACTGCGCGATAAATCGCGCCGCTACGAATTTATGTAATCTGAGGCCCGAAATGATTGCGCTTCCGGGCCGGATATCAGCAATCAGTTGCCCGCAAGCTTACTCACCAGACGCTTAGCCACTTCTTCTGAACTGGCCGGGTTTTGCCCGGTAACCAGATTGCCATCCTCAACCACAAACGGCATCCAGTCAGCGCCTTTCTGGTAGTGTGCGCCAAGGGCGATAAATTCGTCCTCGATCAGGAATGGCACCACGTCGGTCAGTTCGACGGCAGCTTCTTCGCTGTTGGTAAAGCCCGTAACCTGTTTACCTTTGATCAACGGTTCACCGCTGGCGGCTTTAACATGACGCAACGCGCCCGGCGCGTGGCAGACGAAACCAATCGGTTTACCGGCGCGATCGAAGGATTCAATCAGGTTAATCGACTGAGCAGATTCCGCCAGATCCCACAATGGACCATGACCGCCGGGATAGAACACGGTATCAAACGCGGCCTGATCAACGCTTTCCAGTTTCACCGTCGTTGCCAGCGCCTGTTGTGCGGCCGGATCCGCCTTAAAGCGGTCGGTCATTGCGGTCTGAAAATCGGGCAGGTCGCTTTTCGGATCAAGCGGCGGCTGTCCGCCTGCCGGTGAGGCCAGCACGATCTCTGCTCCTGCGTCCTTAAACACGTAGTAAGGTGCCGCAAACTCTTCCAGCCAGAATCCGGTTTTCTTGCCGGTATTACCCAGCGCATCGTGGGATGTCAGTACCATTAACACTTTCATGATAAATCCTCTTTTTACACAGTAACTTACTGTTGTTGATCGAGCAGGGATGTCAGTAACGCCATCTTGTCCTGATAAGGGGCGCGCAGCCGCAGATTGGTGGTGCCCGCCTCGTCCTGCACTACCACAGGTTTGGCATGGCTAAAGCGGCGGAAACCGTGAATGCCGTGATATGCGCCTGTACCGGATGCCCCGACGCCGCCGAACGGCAAACTGTCGAGAGAAGCATGGGTCATGACGTCATTAATCACCAATGCGCCCGAGATGGTGCGCTGTGCCATCTGTTGTTGACGTTGTGCATCGTTACCAAAATAGTAGGCCGCCAGCGGGCGTGGGTGTGCGTTGATGTAATCAATCGCTTCTGCCACCGACGTTGACCAGGTCTTGACAGGCAACAGTGGGCCAAAAATCTCCTCCTGCATCACTGCCATCTCTTCCGTCACCGCCAGAATTAAATGCGGGGCGATTTTTCTGCTATCGGCATCGAAAGCCGGTTCACCTTCGGGGGCCAGACTGATAATGCGTGCGCCTTTATTTTGCGCATCCTCCAGCAGATTGATCAGCCGTTGATAATGGCGATCGCTGATGATAGCGGTGTAATCCGGGTTCGACTGTACGGTCGGGAATGCCTGCTGCATAAAGCTGCGAGCGGCGGTGACAAAGGCGTCTTCGGCACCCTCCGGCAGCAGCAGATAATCGGGAGAGATACAGATTTGCCCGGCGTTAAAGGTTTTGATGGTCAGGGTTCTCGCTGCGGCCAGCGCCGGATCCGCATCCACATCGACCACCACCGGCGATTTACCGCCCAGTTCCAGCGTGACCGGCACAAGATTTTCCGCCGCCGCACGCATAACGTGTTTGCCGACATTGGTGCTACCGGTAAAAACCAGATGGTCGAAAGGCAGACGGCTGAAAGCCTGTCCGACATCGGCATCACCCAGCACCACGGTTAGCTCCTGGGGATCAAAATAGCGGGCGACCAGCTCGGCCAGCAGTTCCGAGGTTTTCGGCGTCAGTTCTGAAGGCTTCAACATCGCTGTATTCCCGGCAGCGAACACGCCTGCCAGCGGGCCAAAGGCGAGGTTAATCGGAAAATTCCACGGGCTGATAATGCCGACCACTCCGAGCGGTTGCGGCACAATCCATGCCTGCATGCCCGCTACCGGTACGTCGGCGCTTTCCGCTGCCATCCAGCTTTCAAGATTATCAGCGGAATGTTGCAGCATATTGATGGTGGTGACCAGGTCTGCCGCCATTGTCTGGTAAGCGCTGCGATGGCCGAAATCGGCGCTAATTGCGTTAGCGATCGCAGCATGATTGTCGCGAATCAGCGCGATGCTGCGTAGCAGACGGTCGCGACGTAATGCCGCAGAGGCTGGACCTGCCTGCAAATGGGCGTTTTTCATGCTGTGCAGAATGTGCAGCAACTGCTGATCGTGTTGGGTAGCGTTCATCATGTTGTCCTGTTAAATCGGGTCACTGATTAAGATGCGACGAGCTTACCTGCGCTGGATTTAGCTGGCTAACAAGGCTATTTTGGTGGGGGTATAAATTTATTTATGGGGTCTTATGTCACTGGTCCGTTTGCGTACCTTTATGGAGGTCTACCGTCAGCGTTCAATATCCGGTGCCGCCAGAGCGCTCAATCTGACGCAGCCTGCGGTTTCTCAACATATCAGCGGATTGGAAGTGGCCATCGGCCGACCGTTGTTTGAACGCCAGCCACAAGGAGTCTTGCCCACGCCAGCAGCCGAGGATCTGGCGGCGGATATTGGCAACAGCCTGGACACCGCGGAGTCGGCGCTGGCATCGGCGAGAGCGCGTTCTATGGATGTCAGCGGTACGCTGCAAATCATCGGTCACGCCGATTTTATGGCGGATAAGCTGGCGGGGGAGTTGCTGCCGCTGCTGGAGAGTGGCATCCGGGTTCATATGCATACCGGTGACGGACCGCTGGTGACGCAAATGGTGGTTGAGGGGCATTGCGATTTAGGCATTACGGCCCATCCGGTGACGGATAGCCGATTAAAAGGTGAAGTGATATTTCGCGATGAGGTTCTGGCAGTTGCCTCACCGGGCGTGGCGTCGCGACTGAATGCCAGTGCGGATTTTGCCACTGACTTACTGCGAGAACCGCTCCTCGCGTATAACCTGGAATTGTCGCTGATTGACCACTGGCTGGAAAAAAACCGCATCAGCTACCAGACGCTGCTCCCGGCGATGGTCGGTCAGGATTTACGCGGTCAACGTAGTTTGCTGGTCCAGGGGTTTGGCTGGTCGGTGATGCCGCAGTTTCTGTGCCAACAGCAGATCGAGCAGGGGGAGCTGGTGGCGCTCCACGCCCCGGTGGGGGACACCGAGATTCGCTACAATCTGGTGTGGCTGGCCAGCGCGTTACGTCAGCCCCGAGTCGCCCATGCCCGCCAGACGCTGGTGTGGCGGCTTAACCGGGCCGAGTGACAACTCACCCGCCCGGTCAGGAGATCATTACGGCTGAATCTCCAGCCTGCCGCCTTTAGCGACATAGTTCTTTTGATTGTCAGGACCAATAAAATCGCTGGCCGGCTTACTCACCACCAGGTTGTCATAGGCTGCTGATTTCACTGACGCATAATTCTCCGCCTTGTCGAGTGAACCTGTACCCTTGTATTGCGCGATATACGGATAAGGGAAGACCGGTCGGGTGGCTTTTAAGGGAGGCATGGCAGTGGCTAGCGGTGAACTGGCGCGCTGAACGCCGTGAAATTGCACTTCGGCGCTTGCGTTGCCCGCGGGCATTTTGCCCTGGGGCGGCATCGGCGGCATATCCATGTTTGCCTGTTGAGCTGACTTACCTGTCATCAGCGCTTGCGGTGCAACCTGTTGCTCGGTCCATGACATCAATGGCGTCAGCAAATCGATCTGATCAAAACCTTCGCCGCCACCGCAGTGGGCCACACCAGGTAACAGGAACAGGCGGATAAATTTCTCCGTGGATTGCTTGCCAAGATAAGCCTCAACGCCACGATAATAGGCGATGGAGAATGCCGGACTGACAGAGTCATCCGCCAAACCGTGCCACATAATCAGCTTTCCGCCACGCGCCATATAGCGGCTCAGGTTGGTGTTGGCGGCGTTATACAACGGAGCCAGCTGTGCGACCGCCGTGAAGTTCTGCTTGTTCAACGGAAAATCGCGCATCGTGGTGATATTTTGTTTGCCACCCGGCAGCAATACCGATTGCAGCGCGGGCAGTGCCATCATCTCCGACATCGAGTGGCCATTGGCGCTTGCTGGCACCGGCCAGCGTAACTCTGACCCCAAGGGCAGACCGGCTGGCACAAATTGATTGCCTGCGCTGTCGTAAGCTCCACGATAGAGTTTTTCCGCCACGCCGATTTCTTCTGCGGTCAGACAGTCTGATTTATCGCTTTGGTTGGCGGCACAGCTCTTCACCCAGTTGGGGGAGAAGGTGCAGGCATACGGATTTGCCAGCAAACCATCGTTGACGCCAGAAAGTGTTGGACAGTGCGCCAGCACCGCACGATGGAGAATCGGCAGGCGGTCTTTCAGCAGGATTGCGCTGCCATCCGCGCGTTGATTGGCGACTACATTCCAGCCGTGGAAAAAGGAGTTTTGGAACTGGAAAAAAGCCGCCGGTGCGCCGGCGCTGATGCCATCAAAATCATCCGGGAAGCGTTGTGCTTCCATCAGCGCTTCGCGTCCGCCATCGGAGCAGCCCATAAAGTAGGCGTATTTTTGCGCCTGGCCGTAGTAAGCCCGGATCAAGGCTTTGGCCAGTTGCGCGGTGAGATGATTGGCGCGATACGCAAAATCGATACGTTTTTGTGGTTCCTCTGCCCAACTGGCATCCATCATGCCGCCGCTATGGCCCATATCTGTCGCTGCAACGACAAACTCGCCCTGAGTGGCGGGCACACAGCCGTTGGCATTCGACAGGCTGAGGTTAATTTGGCCGCATAATCCGCCACAGCCCACTTGCAGAAAACGTTGTGTCCACTGCTGTTGCGGTAGCGCTACCTCAACACCGATCGCCGGTGCGATGCTGGCCTTAACCTGGCAGAATGTCCCTTTATCAGTTTTCAGGGACGTGGCAGATGTGAGGGTGACTTTCTCACCAAGTTTGTCGCTAAAGTTAACGGTCGTTAACTGGCCACAGTCCAGCACCGGCTTCACAATGGCTAAGTTCACGGACGCACTCACCTGCGTCGCAAGTAGCATGACGCCAATGGCGATCAGCCATCCGGAGATTCTGGTTGTTATCGTATTCATGGTATCGGTTCCCGTTTTGTCACCGTGTTGCTGTGGTTTTAATCTGGGAATGATAGCCAGAAGCAAAATTTTAACGTGGATTTTTTCGGTATTTTAACGAATCAATCTGACTAACCTGCGCCCTCAGTTCTGGTCCAGCCAGCCAATAAAAAATCACTAAACGCCGCCACTTGCAGCGGCTGAAAGCGTCGCTGCGGATAAACGAACTGCAATCCGACCAGGCGACTATCGTTACGACTGAAACCGATAAAGTGGTCGCCAAATGGCGCTTTTGTTATAAGGCTACGTAAGCGTTTAGGGTAATGAACGCAACCATCCCGCCAGCACTTCAGCGTGGTTCTGTGTCGTATTCTTTGTCGCATAAAGCAGCGTGACGTTTCCTTTAGCGACCAACTGACGTCCTTCAGGCGCATGCCCGGCAAGCTCCTGTAAATACGCTTCACGAAACGCGGTGAAATCGATGAAATCAGCATGGAATGCTTTACGTAATTCTGTGGAGGGAGCCAGAGTTTTATTCCATTCATCGTATTGAAGATCGGTCTTCTTCATTCCGCGCGGCCAGAGTCGATCGACCAGCACCCGATAGCCGTCCTCAGATGATGCGGGTTCATAAACGCGTTTACAGTGGATCACGTTAATTACTCCCTTTCTTTTTCGTATCTCCTTATTTTATCCATAATTTTAATTACCTGGTTATTAACATCAGGATTGAGATAAAGGAGGTAACCTAATGCGATTAGGTGTGTCATTTTGTTTCGGTTATGTCAAATATCGGAATGATTATGATAATTATTCGCATGCTCATTTCTGAGTATGGAAAATAATAACTGGACGTAACAAAATGTCTCACTTAATTGGAAAAAGGAAAACGACCCTTTCATTACTGATTGGGCTGGTCATCCACAGTGGCTTCTCTCTGGCAGCCGAAACACCATCAAATGTTTTATCGTTACAGGAGCAGGGGGCAGCAACCGCAACTGACGCTGACTCCGGGCAGAAAAGCAAAACCGAACCGACGGTCAATCCGACCAACGAAGACACTATGGTCGTCTCGGCCAAAGCTGAAGAGAAACTGAAGCAGCAGCCTGGTGCATCGCTGATTACCAAAGAAGATTTGGAACGCAATCCGCCGGTCAACGATCTGTCCGAAATCATTCGCAAAATGCCGGGTGTGAACTTAACCGGTAACAGCGCAACCGGTAGCCGTGGTAACAACCGTCAGATTGATATTCGCGGTATGGGGCCAGAAAACACCCTGATCCTGATCGATGGTGTGCCCGTCTCTTCCCGTAGTTCCGTGCGCTACAGCCGCACCGGCGAACGTGACACCCGTGGCGACAGCAACTGGGTTCCGCCGGAAATGGTCGACCATATCGATGTGTTACGTGGCCCGGCGGCGGCACATTATGGTTCCGGCGCGATGGGCGGCGTGGTGAACATCATCACCAAACGTCCCACCAATGACTGGCATGGTTCACTGTCGCTCTACACCAATCAACCGGAAGACAAGGATGAAGGCGCGACCAAACGCATGAACGTCAGCCTGAGCGGTCCACTGGTGGATGATGTGCTGACCATGCGTCTGTACGGCAACATCAACAAAACCGATGCTGATGCCTACGATATTAATACCAACGAAAACGGTTCTTACGCGGCAGGTCGTGAGGGCGTGCGCAACCGCGATATCAACACAGCGGTGCAGTGGAAGATCAATCCGCAGCAGTACATGGATTTCAACTACGCCTACAGCCGCCAGGGCAATATCTATGCCGGTGATACCCAATACAGCAACAGCAACCTGAGTACCCTGGTGCCGACCTTATACGGTCAGGAAACCAACCGCATGTATCGCCAGGCCTACAGCGTGACCCATAACGGCATCTGGGACTGGGGCCAGTCCAAACTGACCCTGAGCTATGAAGATACCCACAACACGCGGCTCGACGAAGGCTCTACCGGCAAAGTGGAAGGGATGATCAACAGCGACACCTACAACACCAGCCGTTATAAAACCTGGCGCATCAATAATGAGTACACCATCCCCTTCACCCTGCTGGTGGACAATACTCTGACGCTGGGCGCTGAATGGAATAAGGAGCAGTTGAACGATCCGGCATCAATGCAGGAAACGGATGCGACCGGTATCGATATCAATGGTGTATCGGGCGATCCTTCCCAGCGCAGCAGCAAAAACAGCCAGGAACTGAGCGCCATTTACCTGGAAGACACCATTGATGCCTTCGACGCCACCACATTGATTCCGGGCCTGCGTTTTGATTACAGCGATCGCTTCGGCAGCAACTGGAGTCCCAGCCTGAACATTCAGCAGGAATTGGGTGATCACTTCACGCTGAAAGCCGGTATCGCGCGTGTGTTCAAAGCGCCAAACCTGTATCAGTCCAGCGAAGGCTACCTGCTGGCGAGCAGCGGTAACGGTTGTAACATTGGGGGCAGCAACGGCTGTTATCTGATGGGTAATAGCGATCTGAAACCTGAAATCAGCGTCAACAAAGAGGTTGGGCTGCAATGGACCGATGAAGGTTACAGCGCCGGACTGACGTATTTCCGCAACGATTATCAGAACAAAATCGTCGCGGGGGATAATTCGCTGGGTACGGTGAGTGTGGCAAGTTCCTGGTATTCTTCCACTTATGATATCTACCAGTGGCAGAATGGTGGTAAGGCGCTGACGCAGGGCCTTGAAGCCAACCTGACCATTCCGTTGGTGGAAGATACCCTGAACTGGCGTACCAACGCGACTTACATGTTCACCTCGAAATATAAATCGACCGGTAACCCGTTATCGTTAATCCCGAAATATACGGTAAACAGCTGGCTGGATTGGCAGATGACCGATGCACTCTCCGCCACCTTAAGCTGGACCATGTATGGCCGCCAGCATCCGCGTACTACAGCAGAAATTCGTAAGGAAGCCAGCGGATTGTCGGAAAATGAGGTGGGGGCTTACGCCATCTTTGGTGTCGGTATGAACTACCAGTACAACAAGAATCTGCGATTCACTGCCGGTGTCAGCAACCTGCTGAACAAGCAAATCTATCGTGAAAACGAAGGCGCTTCGACCTATAACGAACCGGGTCGCGCGTATTATGCAGGTGTGACAACTTCGTTCTGATCGCTGAAAGGGAAGACCTGAGAAAATCGTAGCGGCGCGATTTATCGCGCTGCTACCAACCAGTCGAGGGTTTTTTCCATGGTCTGGCGTTCCTGATCGGCCTGCATAATAAAAGGCGCAAGGAGATGGGCAGCCGGCGCTGATTTTTCCAGCACGGCCAGACTGTCCCCGATGCCATAACCACCATGCGTGATAAACGGAACAATCGTTATTCCCGAGAAATCATGACGCGTTAAAAAAGAACGGACGATGGCAGGCAAACTCATTCCCCAGATTGGATAGCCAAGGTAGATGGTTTTATAACGTTCTATCTCAGCCAGATCATGCAGCAATGGCGGATTAAATCCGTTTTTGCGTTCATCGCTTGCCTGTTCAACCATCTGGAGATAATCAGCCGGGTAGGGTGTTTGCGGCAGGATTTCATGTAGATCGGCTTGCAGGGCGCGCTGAAGAATCCCGGCAATCACCCGCGTGTTGCCGCTGCGTGAATGATAAGCCACCAGCGAATCCGACTGACCGGTGATGATTGCCGCTGCGGCTGGCTGCGTCAGCAGGGAAATACCCGCGAGAAAAGGCAGTAGCTCCCTGCGAGACAGGTTAATGTTATCGTCCATACGACCTCATCATAATTTATCCAACTCAAACAACCTTAAAGGTTAATCTGCGCGGATAAATACACGATTTGCGGCATTATTGATGAACGAAAATCATAGGCCTTATTTTATATTTGGCTGCGAGTGTGACGATTGGTGGGAAAATGGCTGCACACGGCTTACTGCTTTTCAGTCAAGGCACCTTCTGTAGCGGCGCGATTTATCACGCGAATTGCAGGCCCGCGCGAAAAATCGCACCGCTAAGAATGCATGCCAACACGCTGACTTCAGACAACCATTACAGCACGCGGCTACCTTTTTAAATCAGAGAATCGAGAACGGATATTCAACAAATACGCGTACTTCATTACCGCCGACATTATAATCAGCAGCGTCTGAGGAGACGCGCAGTGAAGAGAAGCGCAGCTTCACTTTCAGGTCTTTAGCGGCACCATCAGGCACCTTGTACTGCACCTGATTAAAGAATTCATGTTCGTGCCCATTATCGGTGGCCGAGGTTTTGATATTGTCACCACGTACATAAGCAACGTCATAGCTCAGACCGTTAATGCCGACACCACTCAGGTCGATCGAGTAAGCAACCTGCCACGAACGCTCGTCCTCGCCATTAAAGTCAGACCAGTAAGAGTTCGCCAGCCAGATGGTGCTGCCGCCATCACCGACGCCGCCCTGATTGCGGTAGCCGCCATAATGGTAACCGGTGCTGCCGCTGCTTTGCTGATAAGCCACCTTGAAGGTATGAATATCAAAGGTATAGCTTGCCGCCAGACTCCAGATGGTATTGCTGCGGCCAGTGTCGAGTTGATTGGCGTATTCCTGATTCAGGCGCGAATTATAGCCGTTGAAGTCGAGGCCAAAGGATTGATTGTCTGCCAGCGGCGTTTTGTAATTCAGGCCAAGGTATTGCTTATTAATCACGTCTTCGACATTGGAAGCGTAAAAGGCACCGCTCAATTGATCGGTAAACTGATAACTGGCACCGGCAAAACTCAGCGATTTCAGGCCGGTATCATGGCTGTCGTCGCTTTTCTGTTGTTCATCGGTAAAGTAACCGGCGGTGACGTTTAATCCGGCCACTTCCTGCGAGTTCAGCATAAAACCGGTATAAGTTTCATCCAGCAGACGCGAGTCATCTGCTGTCAGGATCGGCAGCATCGGGCGCTGAGTACCGTAGCTGAGCACGGTATTGGAAAAGCGCATTTTGGCGGTGGCGCCAAATTTCGCCAGATCAGATTTGGCTTTGCCATCGTTATCCTGAGCAAAGAAATCGATACCACCTGCGCCGCTACGGCCGCGACCGCCATCCAGTCTGACAGCATATTGCGCCAGACCATCAACGCCAAAACCTACCGGTCCCTGAGTAAACCCGGAAGAAAAGTTGGCAATGATGCCCTGTCCCCACTCACGACGAGTGCGAACACCTTCGTCTTTATAATCCCTGTTGATATACGCATTGCGTAAAAGTACATCAAGATGACTGTCTTCAAGGAAGCCGTTTGATTCCTGAGCCGCAGCGGCCATTCCAGAGAGGCCAATTAATGATGCCACCAGTGAAAGTTTGAATATCTTTTTCACGTTATGTCTGCCTTATAAATTCGATATTATTTTGTTAATGCTGAAAGTGCGCGCGGGATATTAACATTTTACGCTTCGTGAAAATGGGCTCATTTTTATCGATTTATGCGGTTTTATTACGGTCAAATAATGACGTGGCGTGACGATATTATTCGCGAGTATTGATGCCTGCTGCCGAATATAAAGGGAACAGGCATACCTGAAGGGGCAATCAGGGGTTGTCAGTGGCGATCAGACTTGACCAGCAGGTCTGAGGTAAGCACCACCAGGCCATTGGCCGTCGGTACGGTGTTGACCAGTGCTCGCGCCACTGCCCGTGCTGACACCGGGCGGTAAGCGCCGGGCAGGAGGGGGGCGAAGAGTCTGGCAATCGGGCTGGCAATGATTTCGCCCAGTCGCCGCGGTTGTTGCAGATGCGCCCGCGAACCGAGCAGCAGCGAGGGTTGGGCAATCACCAGCGCGGTGAAATCCATCGCTTTCAGCGCATCCTCCAGTTCTCCTTTCACCCGGTTATAGAAAATAGCAGATTTTGCATTGGCAGCGGCAGCGCTGACCAATCCTACCCGCCGTGCGCCTGCCGCTCTGGCGACCGCCAGATTGGCCTCGAAGTCGACAGCACGAAACGCGGCCTGGCTGCCAGCGACTTTAATGGTGGTGCCCAGCGCCAGATAGACTTCATCCGTCGGTGGTAGCGCAGGTAACTGGCTAAAATCCACAACATGGACCTCAAGTTTTGGGTGTTGAAGGGGTAATGGCCGACGGCTGAGAGCATGCACTGCCGAGACGGTCGGGTCGGCCAGCAGGGCCTCAAGGATCAATCCCCCCACCAGGCCGGTGGCACCGGCCAGTAGTACTGTTCTTGTGGACATGGCGTAATGCTCCTTTAGCCGCGAAACTGTTCAAGTTCTTCATAATTAATAGTCAATTTCCGGTCATCCCGGAAGGCGTTCAGCAGGTAATCAACGACAACCTTAACGCGTGGAGCAATCAAGGCGCGATGGGGATATTGAATCACCATCTCGTAATTGCCGGGGTCATGCTGACCATAAAGTACGATTTTGAGCTTGCCGGATTGTAAGTGGTCGAAGGCGTTGTGAACACCGACCTGAGCAATGCCGTAATCCAGTAACGCAGCATCGACCAGGGCTTCGGGGGCGGAAACCGTCAGGATGTTCCCTTCCGGCTCCAGAACTGAGTAGCTGCCGTCCTGGTTCCTGAATCCCCACGGTGAAACCCGTCCCCCGAGGAAGCGTCGGGTGATCAATCTGTGGTTGCTTAACGCTTGTGGATTGGCAGGGATACCATAACGATCGAGATAGGCGGGCGAGGCGACCAGAACCATGTTCATACGGCAGACTGAACGAGAAACCAGTGAAGAATCAACGATTCGGCCGCCCCTGACCGCCAGGTCATAACCCTCTTTGATGATATCCGTGACTCTGTCATCAAAGTCCATTTCTACCGTCAACGCGGGGTATTGCTCGGTCATGCCTGGCAGCACGGGCAGAATGTGGATGCGGCCAAAAGCGGAACTGGTTGAAATCCTGACGTGCCCGCTGATTTGCGCCTTCTGTGCCACCAGCGTATCAACTGCACCCTCAAGTGCGTTCAGGGCAATGCGCGCCTGATGGATAAACGCGTTGCCTTCTTCAGTCAGCGTCAGGCGGCGCGTTGTCCTGTTAAGCAGGCGCACCCCAAGCGCCTGCTCCAGACCGGCAATATTTTTACTCACAGCGGCAGTGCTGATCCCAAGCTGCCGGGCACAGGCGGCAAAACTGCCCTTATCCACTGTTTCCACAAAGGTGAGGATGGCACGGACATGGCGTGAAATCTCCAACCTACTCTCCCATAATGCGATTAATAACCTTAAGTTAACTCAAGTTCAACCACGGGTGTAGTTCAGGTTAATAATATTATTTTTTATACTTCCCCACGTCGTACCGCCTTCCCCTGAATATGCTTGCTATCTGGAGAGTTCCTATGAAACCCGCCTTCATTATTTTTACTTTTACCGTGACCGATCCTGAAGGGATGAAACCCTACCTGGCAAAGGTGGCAGAAACACTGAAAACCTTTAATGCACAACTCCTGGTACAGGGGGCCGAAAGTTTCTGTCTGGAAGGAACCGCACCAGAAGGGAAAACGGTGATTGTGCGCTTTGCCGACCTTGAAACCGCCAAAGCCTGGTATTACTCGCCAGCCTATCAGGCAATTCTTCCTTATCGCCTGACGTCAGCCATTACCCATAGCTGGATTGTTGAAGGTGTGTAATTTCACTCTCAGAAAATGTGTTAATTAATTCAGACTGCAAGAGATACCCAATGAAAACATTCATTATCGTTTCACATCCGTATAAACAACGCTCTCATGTGATTAAAGCACTTGAGCATACCGCTGAAGCACAACCTAATGTCGTGGTACGTAACTTAGACGATATTTACGGTGATGATGTCACCGCTTTCGATATTGTACTGGAGCAATCTTTCTATGCCGATGCTGAACGAGTGGTGTTTATTTTCCCCATTCACTGGTTCAATCTCACGCCAATGCTTAAGGCTTATTTAAATGAGGTCTGGACCTATGGCTGGGCATTTGGTCCGGAAGGCAATGCGCTAAAAAATAAGCAATTGTTGGTGGTTGCTTCGGCCGGTGCCAGTGAATTTACTTATTCTCATGCCGGTTTGATTAACAGCACTTTCGCAGAAGTGATGACGCCGATGAAAGCGACAGCGCTGTATTGTGGTATGCACTACCAATCGCCTCTTTCCTTCTATGGTGTGGCGGGTGCAGGTCCCGATAAAATTGCGGAATACCAGGATGTGTTAGCGCAGAAATTGCGTGCCTGATGCGAAAAGGGCCGGATCTGTATTCCGGCCCCGTCGTATCGCGTTAAGCAGGCAAACGTGTTCGGCTGATCATCCACCAAATCAGTGACATCAGCATCGCCATCGCAGCAATCAATTTTAGTCCGGTAATCAGGTTCTCATCACCGGCGTAGCTAATCAGCAGGCCAAAGACCGCCACCCCCATGACGCCACCCATCTGCCGCGCGCAGGAGAAGAGTGCTGAGGCAGATCCGGCTTCCTCATTGGATGCCTGAGAAAAGATCAGGTTTGCTACCCCGGGCATCGCCAGGGAGGTTCCGGCCCCCAGCAACATCATCGGCAGGAACAATTGCCAGGCGCTCCAGTCCGGCTTTATGAATAACAGCAGCGCGAAACCGACACAGCTCACCAGACTGCCCAGGCAGGACAGCCAGCGGAGGCGAAAACGTCTGCTGAGCTTACTACTGCTGAAATTCACCACGGCGGTGAACAGCATCATCGGCAAAAATGCCAGACCGGTCTGCAACGCGGTCAGCTTCAGCTCGCTCTGGAAAAAGATACTGAAAATGAAGACGGCACCGTAAAACACCATGTTACACACAAAGCCGATGATCACGCTGCTGACGATCAGTTTATTGCGTAGCACGGATGGCATCACCACCGGATCGGCGGATCGCTTCTCGTGCAGCACAAATCCCACCAACGCGAGCAGCCCGACCAGCAAAGCGGATAAGGTGATCGGGCTTCGCCAGCCGAAACGGGCGGATTCTGTCAGGGCAAAGGTCAACAGGCCGAGGGCGAGTACAATCAACACCTGACTGGAGAGATGAATTTTCCGCTGAAAACGCGGGCTGACAGGGGCAAATCGTAACGTGAAGTACACGCTCACCAGGCCGACAGGCACGTTGATGAGGAAAATACTTTTCCACCCCAACAACTTAATCAGCAAGCCACCGACAACCGGGCCTGCGGCCAGCGCGAAGCTGCCAGATGCAGCCCACATGGCAATCGCCCCGGCGCGCGCGTGAGCATCTGAAAAATATTGGCGCAGCAAGGTTAGTGAGCTGGGAACCAGCAGCGCAGCGCCCACTCCCTGAATGCCACGGGCGGTATCCAGCCAATATATGCTGGGTGCAAAGGCGCAACTGAGTGAAGCGCCGATGAAAATCAAAATCCCGGCGATAAAAACGTTTCTGACCCCAAAGCGATCGCCCAGGGTGCCAGCCCCCAACAGCAACGCAGCAAACAGCAGGGAATAGGCATTCATCACCCATTCAAGATCGCTGATTCCGGCATCGAAATGATGGCGGAGCACCTCCAGGCCGACGTTAACGATACTGACATCCAACTGGACCAGAACAAAACCCAGACATACGGCGGCGGTGAATAACCGGTCCCGGCCTGTTTTATTTATAAGCATGATAATTCCACAGATAACCGGGCCAACATCGGTTGGCCCCTGAGCGATGATGAAACAGAGAAAACACCACCTGATAAACCCGGTCAGGTCAGCGTTGGGGGAGGATATTAGCGCGCGGTGATGGGATTATTAATAATCAGAAATCCACATTTGTTTGGTAAAAGTCTCATTCCTGCTTATCAGATGCAGCATGTTTATCCCTGAAGGAGGACAGTCGATACAGCGGTCCATCGCGCGATGCAGCCCGATGCGCGGAAGGCGAGACACCGTAAACCCGCCGGAAGACGGTGCTGAAGGTGCTTTCAGCGGCATAGCCCAGGCGAAACGCCAGATGCTTGATCGGTTCGGTGCTAAGTCGGAGGGCCTTGCTGGCGAGCTGCATTCTCCAGTGGGTGACATAATTCAGGGGCGATGTCCCGGTCGTTTCAGTGAAACGACGGGCAAAACCGGCACGCGACAGGCCGGCAATTGCGGCGAGCTCCATCAGTTGCCAGCTTTTGGCCGGTTCCGCATGAATTGCCGTTACCGCCCGCATGATCCGTGCGTCCTGCAAGGCGCCGATCCAGCCATGCAACTGTGCCTCCTCTGAAAATAACCAACTACGAAACCCTTCGATCATCACCAGATGCATCAAATGGTTGCCCGCCAGCGCCGAACCGGGGCGATTTGACTGGCTTTCATCATGCAGCCTGGTCATCAGCCAGTTAAGTGTGGAGGAGGACTCAGAAGTGGAATGCAGAGGAATCACCACCGGCAAAACGTTGAGAAGTTGTTCAGCGGAAACCGGATCAATCTCCATTTTTCCTGCCAGCAACAGGCTGTCTTCACCGCCATAATCGGCCAGGCCATTTTTTCTCACATAAGGCACGCTTTCTGATGAGACAGGCAGCAGTGCCGGGTCGGAGGCCATGATAAAAGGTGCGGATCGCGTAATAATGACCCCGTCACCCGGCGACAGCGCTCGCCAGTGATTCTCTGCCTCCAGACGAAACCAAATTTTTCCCTGCCGGACCGCCATAAATTTCATGCCGGAAAAGCCAGGGTAACGCATCGACCAACAGGGGCCGGTGGTCTGCCCGGTGGTCACATAACTTTGTGCCGACAGCAGTTGAAGCACATCAGACAGCAGGTCCATAAGACTTTCACCAAAAAAAGAGTCCCATTAGATTAGCAAAAGACTCATCAGCAAGCGCCTGGCTATTGATGATTTTACTTCATAACACCATTGGCTTTTAACGGCTTAATTTCACGATGGATGTTTGCTAAAAAGGCCGATTATCCAGCCATTTTCCGTTATGAACAGAAGGAGAACGCGTGACTAAACTGGCACCCTCAGTGGGGATGTCCCAAAGCCTGACCCTGTTATTCTCCATTGCTGGCGGTATGGCGGTGGGCAACCTGTATTGGGTACAGCCGCTGCTGCACGACATCGGTGATGCCTTCCATATCTTGCCGGGCCATGCGGGTTTGTTGGTGACGCTGACCCAGATTGGCTATGCCGTGGGTGTGATGTTGATTGTCCCCCTTGGCGATAGTCACAATCGCCGCCGCCTGATCCCGGCGATGATGGCGGTTTCCGCGCTTGCGCTGCTCGCCAGTGCGCTTTCTCCCTCCTTTGCTTTCCTGCTTGTCTCGCTGTTTTTGGTGGGTCTTACCACGGTGACGGGGCAACTGCTGATTCCACTGGCAGGTGACCTGGCGGCAGACAACCAGCGGGGCAGGATCGTCGGGACGGTGGTGTCAGGGGTGTTGACTGGCATTCTTGCGTCACGCACCGTCAGTGGGCTGGTGGCCGATGCATTTGGCTGGCGGGCTATTTATCTCTTTGCTGCGGTGATGACGCTGGTGTTGGCCGCGATCTTATGGCGTGCTCTGCCCGGTGATCGGCCACGTCAGGCGGGTTCATACCTGCAACTGTTGAGCTCCGTGGTGACGGTGGTGCGGCAGCATCCCACCGTGCAGGTGACACTGATATTAGGTGCCCTCGGTTTTTCGGTTTTTACGCTGTTCTGGACCGGACTGACGTTTTTACTCAGCGCGCCCCCGTTTGGATTTAGCGCCAGCCAGATTGGTCTGGTCGGCCTTGTGGGACTGGCCGGTGCGCTGGCGGCACGACGTGCCGGGCGCTTGCACGATCGGGGATGGTCGGTCGGTGCGACAGGGGCTGCGCTACTGCTGGTGATGGTTTCACTGATCATCGCGGAGGCCGGTGCAACATCCATCATCGCGATTCTGGTGGCGGTGTTATTGCTGGATGTGGCGATTCAGGCGATCAACGTACTTAATCAAACCCGGTTGTTCGCGGTGGACGCACAGGCCCGCAGTCGTCTGAATACGGCTTTTGTGGTCAGCAACTTTATCGGTGGGGCGATCGGTTCTGCGCTTGCCGGTACATTATGGCAACTGGGTGGCTGGTCAGGCATCACCACCGGGGAGATGATGCTGACCGCCTGCGCGCTGCTGATCTGGCTGGCACAACGCAGGCGGCTCAGGGGATTAAGTTAGGGCAGGGCGATGTTAGATTAACGCTGCGTTTTCTCCAGTACCCGGCAGGTGATCACCGCACCTGCGGCACACAGCAGGGCGGGGACAAAATAGTCATGGTTCATATGGGTAAACTCCATCACCAGCGTTACGGCGGTCAGCGGCATTTGCATCGAGGCGGCGAGGAAGGCGGCGCCGCCCACCAGCGCAAAGCTGCCGATGTCGCCACCGGGGAACATCAGTTGCCAGAGTACGCAGAGCAGCAGGCTGAGCAGACCACCGACCGTCAGACCAGGGGTCAGTAACCCGCCTTCGGCACCACCGCGTAACACCGCCAGAATCACCACCATTTTTAAACCTAATAACCACGCCGCATGGTGAAAATTGATGCTGTCGCTCAGCGCCAGTTGCATGGGGCCTTTGCCGTTACCTGGTAGTTCCGGGAACCAGAGGCTGAGAACAGCCAGCAGGGAAAATGCCAGCAAACAGAATACGGGCATCTGCCAGTTGTCTTTCACCTCGGCGCGGGCGGCACCGGTGGTTTTACGGAACAACCACGCACCAGCTCCCAACACCGGGCCAGCAACAATCGCCCATGCCAGAAATGACGGAGACAGGACACCAGAGGCAAAGTGATATTGTGATTCATTGCCCAAACCCAGCGTGGCGGTCCAGGCAGCGATGGCCGAAGTGATAATCGCCGCCAGCGTTTTCTCCCAACTGAATGACAGCAACAACACTTCGAGGGTAAACAGCGCACCAGCCAGCGGCACGTTATAGACGGCAGCCAGACCGGCACCGGCACCACAGGCTATCAGCGTGCGCGCCTCATCAGCCGCTAATCCGAGTCGACGGGCCATAAAGCCGCCTGCCAGCGCCCCCATTTCACGCGGGGCAACTTCGCGCCCCAGCGGTGATCCTAAGGCAACGGTGACAATTTGCAGCAGTGCGTGCAGGGTGGTGGTGCCTGGCGGCATCGGTGTGGCGTTGGATGAAACGGCGGCTTTGATAGAAACACGTTTGCGTCCATAGCGCCCCAGTAACCACCAGCCACAACCCGCCACCAGGCCGCCGGTGATAATCGCGGCCAGACGCCGCAAGTGATCGGCATCGGTCACGCCCTGGAGAAAGGATTCGGGACTGATGATGCGGTCCATGCTGTAACCAAATGCGAGATGCTGAATGCTGTGCAAGATCATGGCGAGAAGCATCCCCGCCAGACCGGCGAGGAATCCGGTCATCACCACAGCGACCAGACGTATTAGCGGCTTCGTTTCGCCAACAGGATGAGTCATTACCTGGCGTCCTTGAAGAATTGAAGACGCAAAGATAACAGGAACTTAGTAAATATTTCGTCTATCAAGACCAATCTGCCAGCGCGCAGACACGTCTGAAGGGGGGGATGCTCAGGGATCGAGAGATTCAGGGATGCTGATTTTTTTGAGTTTTATCATGAATCGATCGCCCTCTTTTTTAATCTTTGCTCCCCGCTCACACCAGTAATCAGAGAGGGCAAAAAAGTCATCGCTGCTGATATCAAAATCAATGATGACTTCTTTATGTTCACCGCTCAGTAGCTTGTCGTTAACGTCACGAATTGAGGTCGCTTTTACGCTTTTCATCTCGTTCCCCGGATTTTAGAAAACAGATCGTAGCGGCGCGAGTTATCGCGCCGCTACGAGTACGTGCAAACACTACGCTTTTTTTAGCACAGTTTTTTGGCCGCTTCGGAAAATTCGGAGTAAACCACGCGAAATGTTAAGCGCCGCGGCAGCTTAACGGCTGAGCGTAACGGTTACTTTTGGTACTGTTCGTCGGTGACTTTTTCCATCCAGTCAACCGGGCTGCCATTCAGGGATTCGGCAATCGCAATATGCGTCATGGCATTGTCAGGTGTAGCGCCATGCCAGTGCTTCACCCCTTCCGGGATAAAGACGATGTCACCCTGATTCATTACCACCGTTTCTTCACCTTCGCACTGAATCCAGCCCTGGCCGTGGGTGATGATCAGCGTTTGTCCGAACGGGTGGGTATGCCAGGCGGTACGCGCGCCCGGTTCGAAAGTGACCGTCGCGCCACCGACACGCGCTGACTCCGTACCGCTGAAGGGGGCATCGATCCTCACCGTACCGGTGAAATACTCTTCCGGGCCTTTACGTGATGGAACGGAGCCGTTAGCGATAATTTTCAACATGTGATGTTCCTCTTTTGTCGTTCATGAGTGATGCAATCACTCTAGCAAAGGCGGTGTTAAGTGATTAGATAGCGTAATGCGATTAAACCTATGAGCATTGCTCATGAGTTCCGCCCAGCCAGAGATACTGACTGGGCGGGACGATTACACGAGGATGTCCTCTTCGTCCTCATCGTCGCGGGGCTTGCCGCCAAAGCGGTTACGCACCACCACAAAGAACACCGGGACAAAATAGATAGCCAGCAGGGTTGCCGCCACCATCCCGCCGATTACCCCGGTGCCGACGGCATTCTGTGCACCGGAACCGGCACCAGAACTCAGTGCCAGCGGCAGTACACCGAGAATAAACGCCAGCGATGTCATCAGAATCGGACGCAGGCGCATACGGGCCGCTTCCAGCGTGGCTTCCACCACGCCTTTACCTTCTTTCTCGATCTGGTCTTTGGCGAATTCTACGATCAGGATGGCGTTCTTCGCCGACAGACCGATGGTGGTTAACAGGCCAACCACGAAGTAAACATCGTTATTCAGCCCACGCAGCATGGTAGCGACCAGCGCACCAAACACGCCAAGCGGCACCACCAGCATCACCGAGAACGGAATCGACCAGCTCTCGTACAGCGCCGCCAGGCACAGGAACACCACAATCAATGACAGGGCGTACAGCGCCGGTGCCTGTTCGCCGGTCATGCGTTCCTGGTACGACATGCCCGTCCAGTCAAAGCCGACGCCAGGTGGCAGTTGTTTCGCCAGTTGTTCCATCAGCGCCATCGCTTCGCCCGAACTTTTACCCGGTGCCGGCTGACCGAGAATTTCCAGGGAAGACAGGCCGTTATAACGTTCCAGACGCGGTGAGCCGTAAACCCACTCGGCTGTCGAGAAGCTGGCAAACGGCACCATCTTGCCGTTGCTGGCGCGCACGTACCAGTTATCCATATCTTTTGGCATCATGCGATACGGCGCGTCGCTCATCACGTAGACCTTTTTCACCCTGCCGTGGTCAATGAAGTCGTTAACATAACTGCCGCCCCAGGCGCTGCTCAGGGTGGTATTGATGTCGGACAGATCGACGCCCAGTGCGGTGGCTTTCTCCTGGTCAATGTTGACTTTGTACTGCGGGCTGTCTTCCATGCCGTTCGGACGCACCGCCACCAGCGTATCGGGATGCTGGCGTGCCAGATCCAGCAGCTGGTTACGTGCGGCGACCAGTTTGTCATGCCCCAAACTGCCCTGGTCAATCAACTCAAAGTCAAAACCGGTCGCGTTACCCAGCGCAATGATCGGCGGCAGGTTAAAGGCCACCACATTGGCATCCATGATTTTGCTGAACGCTTTAGCGGCACGGCTGACAATACCGTCAACTTTGTTCTCTTCACCCGGACGCTGTGACCAGTCCTTCAGGCCGATAAAGGCGATCCCCACGTTCTGGCCCCGTCCGGCAAAGCCGAAGCCGTTGACCGTCAGCACGTTCTCAACGTTGCTTTTCTCGTTGTTCAGGTAGTAATCATTGACCTGATCCAGCACTGCCTGGGTACGTTCCTGGGTAGCACCGGCCGGCAGGATGGCCTGGGTGGCGAGCACCCCCTGATCTTCCGACGGCAGGAACGAGGTGGGCAGGCGCATAAACAGCACCGCCATCCCGGCGACCAGTACACCGTAAATCACCAGATAGCGCCCGCTCTTGTTCAGCATACGCGCCACAGAACCGGTGTAATGATGTGCACTTTGCTCAAACTTGCGGTTAAACCAGCCGAACAGCCCGCGATGTTGCCCGTGGCTACCGGGTTTAACCGGCTTCAGGATGGTGACACACAGCGCCGGAGTGAGGATCAACGCCACCAGCACCGAGAGCGCCATCGCGGAAACAATGGTGATGGAGAACTGGCGATAGATTACCCCGGTACTGCCGCCAAAGAACGCCATCGGCACAAACACCGCCGACAACACCAGCGCAATGCCGACCAGCGCCCCCTGAATTTGCCCCATCGATTTACGGGTGGCGGCCTTCGGTTTCAGGCCCTCCTCAGCCATCACGCGCTCGACGTTCTCCACCACCACGATGGCGTCATCCACCAGCAAACCGATCGCCAGCACCATGCCGAACATGGTCAGGGTGTTAATCGAGTAACCGAAGGCAGCGAGGATGCCAAAGGTACCCAGCAGCACCACCGGTACGGCAATGGTCGGGATCAGCGTGGCGCGGAAACTCTGCAAAAACAGGTACATCACCAGGAACACCAGCACGATGGCTTCAAACAGCGTTTTCACTACCTCGTGGATCGAGATACTGATAAACGGCGTGGTGTCGTAGGGATAGACCACCTTCAGTCCCTGCGGGAAGTAAGGTTTCAATTCATTAATTTTCGCGCGGATAGCATTGGCGGTATCCAGCGCGTTAGCGCCTGCCGCCAGCTGAATACCCAATGCTGACGCCGGTTTGCCATTGATTTTAACCACAAAGTTATAGTTCTCACCGCCGCGCTCGATCCGCGCCACATCATGCAGACGCACCTGCGAGCCGTCGCTGTTCACTTTCAGCAGGATGTTGCCAAACTCTTCCGGCGAGGTGAGTCGGGTCTGGGCAATGATCGAGGCGTTAAGCTGCTGACCTTTTACCGGCGGCGCGCCACCAAGTTGACCGGCGGCAATCTGCGCATTCTGGGTTTCAATCATGCTCATCACATCCACCGGCGTCAGCTGGTAGTTGTTCAGCTTGTTGGGATCGAGCCAGATACGCATCGCGTACTGCGAACCAAACAGCGTGGTATCCCCCACCCCGTTGATACGGCTGATGGGATCTTTCAGGTTAGCCGCCACGTAATCGGCAATATCTTCCATGCTCATGCGGCCGGTTTCATCGACGAATCCGGGCACCAGGAAGAACACGCTGGAGGATTTGCGCACGGTGATGCCCTGCTGCTGCACTTCCTGCGGCAGCAGGGGGGTGGCGAGCTGCAACTTGTTCTGCACCTGCACCTGAGCGATATCCGGGTCAGTGCCGTTCTCAAACGACAGCGTCAGCTGAAGCGTGCCGGATGAATCGCTGGTGGAGGACATATACATCAGGCCATCCAGCCCGCTCATGTTCTGCTCAATCACCTGGGTCACGGTGTTCTGCAACGTGGTGGCATCCGCACCTGGATAGGTGGCACGGATTTGCACTGAGGTGGGCGCAACGTCCGGGTATTGCTCCACTGGCAGTTTCAGGATCGAAATTCCCCCGGCCAGCATGATGATAATTGCCAGCACCCAGGCAAAGATCGGGCGGTCAATAAAGAATCTGGACATCAGTCGGCGGTTCCTGTGGGCGAAGGGGCGGTGAGAGGTTTAACGGTCATACCGGGTTGGGCACGTTGAATGCCGGAGACAATCACGCGTTCGCCGGATTGCAGACCGCCAGTCACGCGCCATTTGTCACCTGCGGTCTGCGAGACGCTGATGGTGCGCACTTCTACCTTGTTAGCGCTGTCAACCACCAGCGCGGTGGCGTCACCGCGCGGCGTACGGGTCACCGCCTGCTGTGGGATCAGCAATGCATTGGGATCGGTGCCTTCATCCAGGCGGGCACGGACAAACATACCGGGCAGCAACGCGTGATCCGGGTTGGGGACAATAGCGCGTAGGGTGATGGAGCCGGTAGTTTGGTCAACGGTGACATCAGAAAATGCCAGCGTGCCACTATGGGGATAGACAGAGCCATCGCCAAGGATCACGCTGACCACCGCTTTACCGGCATTCTGATGCAAACGACCGGAGGCCAGTTCCTGTTGCAGACGCAGGAAATCCTGGCTCGACTGGGTGACATCGACGTACAGCGGGTCCAGTTGTTGCACGGTAGCCAGCGCATCGCTTTGCGCATCCTGCACCAGCGCACCTTCAGTCACCGATGAACGCCCGATACGGCCACTGATCGGCGAGGTAATAGTGCTCCAGGCGAGGTTGATACGGGCGGTTTCCAGTGCGGCATTGGCTGCATCCACGGCGGCACGCGTCTGGGCGGCGGTGGCCTGTGCCTGGTCATAATCCTGACGGCTGATGTAATTTGTCCCGGTCAGCGAGCGATAGCGATTCAGGGTCACCTGTGCCATGCGCGCGTTGGCTTCCGCTTCATTCACGGCTGCCCTGGCATTGTTGTAGCTGGCGCGGAAAGGGGCAGGATCGATCTGGTACAGCGTCTGACCGGCCACCACATCGCTGCCCTCGGTGAAGGCGCGTTTTAAAATTATGCCTGACACCTGTGGGCGAACTTCTGCTACACGGAATGCCGAGGTACGTCCGGGGAGTTCTGTGGACACGGGCAGTGACTGGGTAGCCAGAGTCTGGACCTGCACCTCGGGTGCGCTCTGCACTTCGGCAGCTTTTCCGGCTGAATCATCACATCCTGTTAAATTTAAAATGACGAACGCGCATAGCAAAGCCAGAGGCTTAAGTGCCACGTTATGGGGCATTGTTATTTTCTCCCGGAAACCGGTAATGACGATGAGTTAAACCAGAAAATTTAAATGATGTGTTTGTAAACGCCGCCAGGTTGCGGGTGGCACATGGTATTTTCTGGCAAAAGAGCGGGTAAATGACTGCTGGGAGTCGTAACCATATTTAACGGAAATATCAATGACTGTTTCACGGCTTTGAATCAAATCAAGCGCGGCCATTTCCAGCTTTTTATCACGAATATAATTGCCTAAGCTGATATTCATAATGCGCTGAAACATTCTTTGTAAGTGCCATTTTGAATAGCCTGATCGCTGAGCAACGTCTTCTATCTTAAGAGGGCGGCGAATATTTTCGTCAATCCACGCAATTAAGTCATGGATGATAACTTCGTGTCGATCCATTTCTTTTGCACCTTATTAATAAAATTAAGGTTAGAGATGAAGGAAGACGAAATAAATCACAAGCGAAACGGGCAGTGAACACACCAACAAATCGTATGCACAGCAGGGCTAAGAATATCGGGCAGTGAGCTTGTTCAGGGATATTTCGTCTTTAGAAGGGGGGGTTATTTATAAATCTCCGCCACACCATAAAGTTTATTTTCACCACCGGCGGCGATGATTTTCATCGAGGTGGCACCTTCCGCCTCGGCTTTGTCAGCAAGTTTGTTGGTCAGGCCATCAAGCGAATAAGCACCAGACGCAGAAACAACACCGACTTTTTGTTTGCCAGCGGCATCATTGATGACATCGACGGCAAAGGCGCTTTGAACCGCAAAGACGCTGGCCAGAGCAAAGGCGGAAGCAATTAACGTTTTCATGGAAACCTCACATAATCATAAAGGGAATAACGAACTACGGAATAATAGTATCATTACAAATTACACTTTATTAGCGGCTAAAAATTTATAACCGTTATGAGATGCATTCATTAATCACGCTACAAAAGGTTAAGTATCGGCACGGAATCTGGCTTAGAACATGACACCCATCACACGCGATGAGTTTTTTCTGGTCAACTCGTGAGTAACTCACATATATTTCAGTTTATGTATCGCCGTCAAGGCCTGAGCCTGACAAAAGATGACAAAGAGGCACACTGATGCTCAGGGAAAATTTTAACGACCTCATCTATCTGGTGATGGTGGCGCGCGAGCAGAGTTTTACCCGCGCCGCCGCCAAACTCGGGGTGTCGCAATCGGCGTTGAGCCACTCCATTCGGGGACTGGAAGAACGGCTCAATACACGATTATTAACCCGTACCACCCGCAGTGTGGCCCCCACCGAAGCCGGTGAGCGGTTAATTCAAAATGTTGGGCCAATGATCGCCGATATCGAAAAGGCCCTGCTGCAATTGTCCGACGAACAGGGAAAACCCTCCGGCAATATTCGTATTACCGCGGGAGAGCATGCGCTGGCATCGACACTCTGGCCGCTGTTGAAACCCTTTTTACAAGCCTATCCACAAGTCAACGTTGAATTATCCGTCGACAATACCTTAACGGATATTGTCAGTGGCCGGTTTGATGCCGGGGTTCGCCTGGGTGAACAGGTTGAAAAAGATATGGTGGCGGTCAGGATTGGTCCCGACTGGCGCATGGTGGTGGTGGCAGCACCGGAATATTTTGTCCAACATGGTATGCCTGAGACGCCGTATGAACTCCAGAACCATAACTGCATCAATATGCGTTTACCCACTCTGGGTGGCATCTACAGTTGGGAATTCCATAAAGATGGCAAAGAGATTCGGGTAAAAGTGGAAGGGCAGCTAATTTTTAATAACCTTGCCTCGCGTGTTGATGCGGCTTTAACCGGGATGGGTGTGGCCTATGTGCCGGAAGATTGCGTGCGAAAATACATTGACGAGGGAAGGCTCCAGATTGCGCTGGATGACTGGTGTGCACCTTTTGCCGGATATTATCTTTACTACCCCAGTCGCAAACAACATACGGCTGCGTTTTCAAAATTGATTGAAGCGGTGCGCTATCAGGCGTAACGCGAAAGGGCAGTGGCTCGCCACTGCCCTTGTTTCTTAAGACTTCAGCGAAGCAATATCGATAACAAAACGATATTTCACATCGCTTTTTAACATCCGTTGCCACGCATCATTAATATCTTGCATGTTGATCATTTCGACGTCTGACGTGATGCCATGCTCGCCGCAGAAATTCATCATCTCCTGCGTTTCCGCAATCCCGCCAATCACCGAACCGGCGACAGATTTACGGCCCAACACCAGCGGGGCGCTATTCAGTACCGGGTCCAGTTCGCCCAGGTAGCCCACCAGTACCAGGGTGCCGTTCAGCGCCAGGGTAGGGATATAAGGTTTCAAATCATGGACATACGGCACAGTATCAATAATCAGATCGAACTGGTTATACACCGCCTTCATCTGCGCATCGTCGGTGGAAATCACGATATGTTCAGCACCGAGACGGCGGGCATCTTCCGATTTATTCGGTGAGCGGCTGAACAGGGTCACATCTGCCCCCAGCGCTTTGGCGAATTTCAGCGCCATATGCCCCAGGCCGCCAAGACCGACCACGGCAACTTTGCTGCCCGGTCCCACATTCCAGTGACGCAGTGGCGACCAGGTGGTGATGCCGGCGCACAGCAGAGGCGCCGCGCTTTTCAGATCCAGACCTTCTGGCACTTTGACCACGAATTTTTCCGTGACCACGATTTTGTCGGAGTAGCCACCATAGGTCGGCATCTGGTCATGACGATCAAGGTCGTTATAGGTGAGGGTATTCCCTTCTTCGCAGTACTGCTCAAGCCCCTGTTCACAGGCGCTGCAATGCTGACAGGAATCCACCATACAACCCACGCCGACATGATCGCCAACGCTGAATTTGGTCACGGCTTTACCCACATGCGTGACACGACCAATAATTTCGTGGCCTGGCACCATCGGGTATTTGGCCCCGCCCCAATCGTTGTAAGCGTTGTGAATATCGGAGTGGCAAACACCGCTGTAAAGGATCTCAATGACAACATCATTGTCACGCGGATCGCGACGCACAAAATTATGCGGCACCAAATCTTCTTTGGCGGCAAAAGCGGCATAGCCTTTTACATTTAACGTCATTCTGTTTCTCCTGAAAGCATTCTATTAACGCGGGCGACTGGCCATCACGTCATCCAGCAGCTGCATGCCGCGTTGGGCTTCATGGCTGACGACGGTGTTGCCGTAGACCACAAACAGGTCTTTCACCTGCTGTTCAGTCAGCCCGACATTGAGACCACCACCAATGTGTGATTTCAGTTGCGATTCCACACCGCCAAGGCCGGTGAGCGCGGCGATAGTGGCGATTTCCCGATCCGGTAAGCCGAGATTGTCGCGGGCAATCACATCAGCAAAAAGATGTTCTTGCAGGAACTGGTTAATTTCAGGCCAAAATTCGATGAAATTGCCTTTCTCAGCTTTCAAAACCCGTCCTGCAATGAGCGTCTGAATATCAGACCCTACTTCAGTCCGTGATTTATCCTGCGGTGCCGGGGAAGGGGCTTTACCGACAGGATCGTTGATGCCTTGTTCTGCGCGCTGTTTAATCACGCTCATAAAAGTTGTAATGCCATTCAGGCTTCTGGGAAAGCCACAGTAGGCATACATTTGCAGCAACACTTCTTTTATTTCATTGATGGTCAGACCGCTGTCTAACCCTGCGTTGAGTGCCTGAGAAAGTGCGGGTAAATCACCTTTGGCGGTCCAGGCCGCAATGGGAATAATGGCCCGCTGGGTGGCATTGAGTGATGCTGTTGTATTCATATTGATATTGCCTTTATCACCTGACGCATAGATAAGTCGTGACGTTGCTGTCAGCAGTCACGCGCCCTTCACCTTAGAATAAAAATCCGCAGGAATCAGCCCGTTATTACCGGTTTATGCTGAATGACGTTATGAATTGAACTCATCATTAATGCCGCAAAATGCTAATCCAACAAGGCTTAATTTCCGCAATTCTACCGTAGCGGCGCGATTTATCGCGCTATTACCTTGCGCGATAAATCGCGCTGCTACGGATTCGCGTAAATATTATGCACTTTAAAATATCTTCTGGTGAAATACGACATTCGGGTGACGATGAATGTGTTTTGATAAATATTATCAATTTTTAAATGTCAGGCCGAAAGAGCTGAAAACGCTGGCATGGTCGATGTTGTATGTCTTTTCTTTATTTGTTGCTTATTATCTTTTGCGCCCGGTACGTGACGAGTTAGGTGTGGCGGGAGGGGTGAATAATCTTCCCTGGTTGTTCAGCGGTACGCTCGCTGCGATGTTGCTATTGACACCGTTATTTTCTTTTCTGGTAAAACGCTATCAGCGAATAACCGTCATCAGGATCAGCTACCATTTTTTTGCCAGCAATTTGCTGCTGTTTTTCATGTTGCTACTCCCTGCGTTCAGTGAATATCGTATCTGGACTGGCCGGTTTTTCTTTATCTGGTTATCGGTATTCAACCTGTTTGTCGTTTCCCTGTTTTGGTCATTGATCGTTGATATTTTTACCTCCGAACAGGGGATGCGGCTATTTGGTATCCTTTCTGCTGGGGCGACACTGGGGGCGCTAATCGGGTCTTCTCTGACGCTGATTTCAGTGGAGCGTATTGACCAGCGCGGCCTGGTGTTGCTGGCGTTTCTGCTGTTGGAAATCAGTCTGCTATCGGCTCAGCGGGCTGCTGCGCACAGTACAAATTTTGCCGGAAAAAAAACGGAACGTCCTGTTGGGGGATCGGTGCTCGCCGGGATCACCCACACGCTGCGTTCGCCTTACCTCTCCGGTATCGCCCTGTTTATGATGCTGTATAGTCTGACCTCCACCTTTCTCTATTTTGAGCAGGCGTCGATTGCAGCAAATGCCTTTTCTGACCGTGCCTCGCGCACCGCGTTTTTCGCCACCATCGATTTGTGGGTCAATCTGCTCACCTTCATCGCACAGATCTTTTTCACCTCACGGGCGTTGAAAGGATTGGGTGTCTCCCTGACCCTCGCCATTTTACCGCTGGTAACACTCGCGGGATTTTCGCTGCTGCTGGCATTTCCTTCTCTGATGATTTTTGTCGTATTCCAGGTTGCACGCCGCATCAGTAACTTCGCTTTCGCCCGACCCGGCAGAGAAATTTTATTGACCCGTGTGGCGAAAGAAGAACGTTATAAGTCGAAAAATTTCATCGATACGGTGGTGTATCGTCTCGGCGATCAGATGGGAAGCTGGAGTTATGCCGGGCTGATGGGATTTGCCGGGAGTTCCGGCCTGCTGGCGTATATTGCGATCCCTTTGTCTCTCGTCTGGTTGGCGCTGTCGGTCTGGCTGGGCCGTCAATCACCTTTAATTTCCCTCAACTCAGGAGCTGACTAATGTCCCTCTCACGACGTCAATTGATCAAGTTAGCCGCAATTACAGGAGCAATGAGTATGACAGGTAAGGCGATAGCTATCAGTACCGGCCAATCGTTGAAAATTGGTGTGATCGGTGCGGGCTGGCTGGGAGGAACAGTGGCTAAGCTGTGGGTGAAAGCCGGGCATCAGGTGATGTTCTCCACCCGGCATCTGGATGAGTTGCAACGCGAGATCGCGCCCTTAGGTGCCAATGCCAGCGTAGGGACACCGGCAGAGGCTGCGGCATTTGGCGACATTCTGTTATTCGCCGTCCCGTATGATGCCTTGCCACAACTCGGCCAGCAGCTCGCTGCGGCGATGAAAGGCAAAATCGTGCTGGATGCCTGTAATCCTTCCGGCTGGCAACAGAGCGACCTTGCCAGGGAAGCGAACCAAAATGGGGTGGCGGAAACCAGTCAACGATTGTTGCCCGGCACTCGCTATGTGCGAGCTTTCAGTGCGGTTGACGCCACTGCCATTGAGGCATCCGCCAGTGCCAGCGCGGCGAACAAGTTAGGTGTGCCGATCGCCAGTGATGATGCTGAGGCATTGAAGGCAGTGGCGAAGCTGGTTGAGGATGTCGGTTCGGTTCCGGTGATCACCGGGAATCTGGCGAGTGCCAGAAGTTTCCAACGCGGTGGCCCTGGTTTTCGGGCGAATACCAACGCTCCGGCGCTACGCGCTATTCTGCATGTGGATGTGTAGCGACGCGATTTATCGCGCAGATTTATGATCGCCACTCATAAACTCATGCTGATTATCTCTAAAGTCATTGCACGTCGGAACGATTATATTTTCCCCATCGACATTGTTGGTGAAACATAACTTACCTTCGGAGTGACTATGAAAGACGTGATTGTGGTGATTGGTGCGGGTTCAATCGGGCAGGCGATTGCTCGCCGGGTCAGCCAGGGCAAAACGGTGTTGCTGGCGGACCTGCGTGCTGAAAACACCGAAGCGGCAGCGAAAGTGCTACGCGATGCCGGTTTCGTGGTATCCACCAGTCAGGTGGATGTCTCGTCGCGCGACTCCATTCAGGCGTTGGTGAAAACGGCTACGGCGCTAGGCGCGGTAAAAGGGGTGATCAACGCGGCTGGGGTGTCGCCTTCACAGGCCTCATCTAAAACGATTTTAAACGTCGACCTTTATGGTACGGCGGTGATCCTTGAAGAATTCGGTCAGGTTATTGCTGAAGGTGGTTCGGGTATTATTATCGCCTCCCAGTCCGGTCACCGCCTGCCGCCGCTCAGCGTAGAGCAGAATGAAGCGCTGGCGACCACGCCCACGGAAGACCTGCTGGCGCTGCCGTTTTTGCAGGAAGACACCATCACCGATCCGCTGCTGGCGTACCAATATTCAAAACGCGGCAATGCGCTGCGCGTGATGGCCGAAGCGGTGAAATGGGGCAAACGCGGTGCGCGCGTCAATACCATTAGCCCTGGCATCATCTATACCCCGTTGGCAAATGATGAGCTGTCCGGACCACGCGGCGCAGGATACCGCAATATGCTGGAACGATCCCCGGTTGGTCGCGGCGGCACGCCGGATGAAGTGGGCGCGCTGGCGGCTTTGCTGATGGGACCGGAAGGTACCTTTATCACCGGCAGTGATTTCCTGATGGATGGTGGCGTGACAGCTTCATACTGGTATGGCGATCTAAAACCAGCCTGATTATCAGTGGCTTAATCGACTGATATGCATACTCAGCCAGGTGAGTTCTTCCCTGGGGAGTGAAAGCTGATATTTCTCCTGAATATAGTCGCGAATCGTCCAGGCGACGGACATGGCTTCAGGGTGGAATTTCAGCAGCTCCTGATAGAAGTCCTCGCCGGCTCCGGTACTGATTTTGCCCGCCAGGATACGCTCCGCGAAATAGCGCAAATGTGTAATAAAACGGTTGTAGTTAATCGACGTGACATCGATCGACCGGTTTAATTTGTAACGCACAATCTCGGCGATACGATTCACCAGCTGTACCTGCTGGTGAGCCGTGTCCTGACCTGCACTGCCCGAGGCATTAATCAGATGAAAAGCGATGTGTACTGCCTCATCTTCACCCAGTGCCAGCTTAAAGCGTGCTTCCACCATCGCTCTGGCCTGTAAACCAATGGCGTACTCTTTCTGGTAATAACGCTGCACTTCCCAGCTCAGTTTATTGGCGATCACCTGACCCGCGCGGGCGCGTTCGGCGGCGAACCACAGATGCTCCGCCAGCGTAAAAAACAGCACCGAGTGCAGTTTTTCGCTGTACTGCGCCTGCGCCAGGGCAATGATGTCATGGGTAATATCAAACCAGGCAACGGGTATGGTATTGGTCAGCGAGAAATAGTGGCGCGACTTGAGATGTTCCAGCGGGATAAACACCTGCTCAATCCCTGCCGCGTTCACCTGGGTGCCGGGTCTGGCGCCAAAGCCAATCCCTTTACCAAACAGAATCATCTCCTGCTGGTCATGTTCCACCAGCAGCATGCTGTTGTTCAGCGATTTCTTCACGGTAATCACGTCAATACCCGTCCCTGTGTTGTTAATTCAGGTCGCTGCCGTTGGTAGCAATGACCTTCTGATACCACCAGAACGAGTCTTTGCGCAGGCGTGCCAGCGTGCCGTTGCCTTCATCATCCTGATCGACATAGATAAAACCATAGCGTTTGGTCATTTGTGAGGTGCCTGCGCTGATGATATCAATGGTGCCCCAACTGGTGTAACCCATCAGCTCGACACCTTCATGTACCGCCTCGCGCATTTGTTCAAAGTGAGAACGGAAATAGTCGATGCGGTAACTGTCGTGAATTTTTCCGTCTTCAACCACATCTTTGCAGCCAAGACCATTTTCCACAATAAACAGCGGCTTGCGATAGCGATCATACAGCTCCAGCAGCGAAATCTTCAGTCCCACCGGATCAATCTGCCATCCCCAGTCGGAGGCCGGTAAGTAAGGATTCTTCACCCCCAGCACAGTATTTCCGGCGGTACGTTCGGCGTCCGGTTGGGTCGATTCGGTCATCGACATGTAATAACTGAAGGAGACGAAATCAACGGTGTGCTGCCGCAGGATGTCGAGGTCATCAGCGGCCACCAACAGTTCAATGCCGCGCAGTTCCAGGTCGCGTTTGATCAGCGGTGGATAGTTGCCAAACACCTGAACATCGGCATAGAACAGATTTTCGAGGTTTTTTTTCAGGCTGGCTTGCACATCATCAGGATGGCAGGTGCGCGGATAGGTGGTGAGCTTGGTCAGCATACAACCGACCTGGCTGCCGGGGATTTTGGCATGGCAATCACGCGTCACCAGCGCCGATGCGACAAACTGATGGTGCAGTGCCTGATAAATATCCTGCTTTTCCTGGCCCGGTGCGCATTTCTCTTCACGGATGCCTGCGGTGGTAAACGGATGACGGTGGATGCTGTCAATCTCGTTAAACGTCAGCCAGTAACGCACCAAATCTTTATAACGGTCGAAGCAGACGTTGCTGAAACGAACGAAGGCATCGACCACATTGCGGTGCACCCAGCCGTTATAACGTTCGCTGAGTTTGAGCGGCATCTCATAATGCGACAGTGTCACCAGAGGCTCGATATTTAACCGGCGCATTTCACCAAACAGGCGCTCATAAAACGCTAAACCGGCTTCGTTTGGCGCAGACTCTTCGCCATCGGGGAAGATACGGGACCAGGCAATGGAAACACGTAACACTTTAATCCCCATCTCGGCGAAGAGCGCCAGGTCCTGCGGGTAGTGATGGTAAAAATCGATGCCGCGGCGCTTCGGGTAGAAGGCATCATGAGTGCCATTGAGCGCATCCGCCACATTCTCATCGGTCACCGCCATGTGTGCGGTGAAATCCTTGAGATCCAGATTGGGTTTCCAGTTGATGGCATCCGCTACGGATGGCCCTTTACCGTCCACATTCCAGGCGCCTTCGGCCTGATTAGCCGCAATCGCGGCACCCCATAAAAATCCTCGTGGGAAGGTGGCTTGCGTTACCGTCATAGAGACTCCTTGAACGTCATGATCGGGGAATGAAGGGTGAGTGGGGTGTCAGCAGCGTTAGTGGTGAAGGAAAAACGTTCGCTATTGGTAATAACCATCACAATGACGGGATCAAAACCTGCCGTGTTGATGGCATCAAGGTCGAATTCCACCAGCAGATCACCGGCCTGTATGGTTTGTCCCGCCGTGACGCGCGGATGGAAACCTTTGCCGTTAAGTTTGATGGTGTCGATACCAATATGCAGGATCACTTCTGCCCCCTGAGTCGTCAGCAGGCTTACGGCATGCCCACTGTCAAAAACGTTGCTGATTACTCCATTGGCCGGTGCGAACAGTTTGCCGCTGGTTGGTATCACGGCGATGCCGTCCCCCATTATTCCGGCAGAAAAAACATCGTCTTGCACCTCGGCCAGCGGGATCAATCGCCCTTCAGCCGGCGTAACAAAGTGGTTGAAATCGGTCACCTGAGCGGCTTTTTCCCGCCAGAAAAACAATGTGGCAACAAATGAGATGGCAAATGCCAGACCGGCGCCCAGCAAGGCGTACAGGATATTCCACGGGCTGGTGGGCGAGATAAACATCGAGATACTGGCAAGGCTGGGGCTGACCAGCGCGAAGGCTTCCACCGTCATCCAGCCTAAAAAGCCACCGCCGATCACGCTGGCCGCCATCACCGCGTACAGCGCGGTTTTATTCAGCAGCGTGATGCCGTACAGCGCGGGTTCGGTGATGCCGCACAACGCAGAGATCCCGGCTGAGAGCGCGGTAGACTTCATCATCTTGTCTTTACTGCGCAACGCAATCGCCAGGCAGGCACCCGCTTCGGCAATGTTATGCGCCAGCGAGGCGGGCAGATACAACATCTCACGGGAGAACTGCCCCATTGACGCCACGACATAAGGGATCATTGGTTTATGCATTCCTGCCGCGACCATAAAGGGTAATACCCCGGCCAGCAGAGCGGTGGCGACAAATCCCAGCTTGCTGTACAGCCACAGGATCACCGTCGCCAACCCGGAACCCAGCTCAAAACCGAGTGGCCCGAGGATCAACAGCGTCACTGGCACGGTGACCAGCAGGGATAACATTGGTGACAGGAAAATGCGTAGCGCCGAGGGGGAGTAACGATTGAAGAACCGTTCCGCGCGGGAATAAAACAGTACGCACAAGATGGCGGGGAACACCTGTGAGGCATAGGCGATATTCTTCAGGTCGAAGGAGAACAGCGTGATACCTTCCGCCAGCTGCTTTGACATCATCGGTAGTACCATCACCGACACGGCGGATACCGCGACCAGCACATTCACTTTAAGTTTGTTGGCAGTGGTAATGGCGACCAGAATGGGCAAAAAGTACAGGGGTGCCGAGCCGATATTGTCCAGTATTTTGTAGGTATCGCTGCTGCGCGGCAGCCAACCGAGTAGATCAAGCAGGATCAGCAGTGACTTCAGTACCCCGCCACCCGCGATGGCAGGCACCAGTGGCTGAAAGACGCTAATCACAAAATCTACACAGCGCGCTGCCCAACGGGCTTCACTGTGGCTACCGGTTGCTGGCTGTCCGGCTGCCAGCGCTTTCACTGCGTCATAGATTTCCACCACATCCTTGCCAATGATTACCTGGCATTGCACATTGACGCGTACCCCCAACACGCCGGGAATGGCAGCGAGAGCGGGTTGGTCGATACGCGTATTGTCACGCAGGGTCAGACGCAGTCGGGTGGAGCAGTGTTCAATGTGATCGATATTCCCGGCACCGCCGACATGCGCAATGACGGCTTTCGCTGTGGCTTGATAATCCATATACCACCCTCTTTTTTTGCCAAAAAAAAAGACCTGAAGCCGGCTTCCGATTTGGAAGCGAGCTTCAGGTCTTGCCTGGTTACCCAGTTACACGCCTGTCGACATTTCTAACGTCAGCGGCAAAGTGCTGTCAAAACAATCCCGAGCGGTTAATGATGAATTGTGATGTACACGACGTTTTACTTAACCATAGGGGCCATCACCAACGGATTGTCGATGGATCAATTCGCCACACATCAGGGACAACGCGCTAACCTCCTCGCCATCCAGCATTTTCGTGAGTTGCGCGAGGGCGCTGGCGACCATTTCTGCCATCGGAACATGCACCGATGTCAGCGCCGGGATGGTGTAGGAGGCGATGGGAATATCATCAAAGCTGAGCAGCGACACATCCTGCGGAATGCGCTTGCCCGCATTGTACAGGGCAGAGGCGGCCCCGATAGCCATATCGTCGTTACTGGCAACAATCGCCGAGAATGTCACGTTGCGTGCCAGCAATTCTTCAGCGGCTTGCTTACCGCTTTCCATGGTCCAACTGCCATCCAGCATCAACGCCGGTGCCATTGGCAAATTATTTTGGGTCATCGCGGCCTGAAACCCTTTTAATCGACTGAGACCGGTGTGAGAGCTGCCCATCCCTTTGATAAACGCGATATCGCGATGCCCACGGTGAATCAAATAATTCACCGCATCGAAAGTGTCTTTCTCATGGTCGGCACAGACGGAATATTGGGGAAACTTTTTTAGCCGGCGGTTCAGGATGATCAGGGGTTTGCTCAGGGTGGGGATCAGTTGGTCGATTTCTTCCACGCTCAGATAACGCGGGTAAATGATCACCGCATCACAACGGCTGTCGATGAGGAAATGAATGGCATCGCGCTCCTGCTGCGCGCTGTGTTTACCATCGGCCAGCACCAACTGGGAGCCGAGCTGTTCGGTCAGGGTCGCCACCTGAAACATCAGTTCGCTGAAAAACGGGCCATGATAAAGGGTATTAGGCACCATCAGGCCAATGCTATGCGAACGGTTGGTCGCCAGGTTACGTGCCACCAGATTGGGACGATACCCCATCTCGTCGACTGCCTGCATCACTTTGTCGCGCACCGTTTTGGACACATAACTGTGTCCGGCCAGTACACGGGATACGGTTGCCTTCGAAACGCCTGCGCGTTGGGCAACATCAAGCATGGTAATCATTCGTGTTCCTTGTTAGCTCACCTGCCTATTGTAACCAATAATACCGGCAACAGTAAAAGCCTGCCTTAAAATAACGCGTTGGCTATGTTGTTAAAATTAAACAGCATCGGGATGGAATAATCTGAAACCGGTTGCAGATTATTTTAACTTTATCACAAAATAAGCCGATACTTCGTTTGAGTTATAGATCACAAAAAAGATAAATTGAATCTGTAACCGGTTGCAGAGATGGCGAGTGACGCGTAAGAATTTAGAAAAAAAGGAGGGTGTCATGGTTAAAATCTTATTGTGTTGCTCGGCAGGAATGTCCACCAGCATGGTGGTGCAGCGAATGGAAAAAGCCGCGGTGCAGCTGAGTCTGGATGCCCGTATCGAAGCGGTAGGTATGGAGGAGTTCCGGGATAAAATCGCCGATTACGACTGTTGTCTGCTCGGTCCACAAATTAAATACAAGCTCACGGATTTCCAACAACGCGCAGCAGAATTTAATAAACCTGTCACCGTCATTAACACCATGGATTACGGCATGCTGAATGGTGAAAAAATTCTGAAGTCTGCCCTTTCCCTGATTGATTCCCATAAGGGGGCATAATGAGCACACTGGCTGATTCATTATTTGGGGTGATCGAGAATCGTATCAGTCCCATTGCCGCGCGGCTCTCCTCGCAGCGACATGTGGTGGCGATAAAAGATGGCTTTATTGCATCGATGCCATTTTTAATTGTTGGCTCTTTTATGCTGCTGTTCTCGCATCCTCCGTTCAGTGAAACCAGCCAGTGGGGATTTGCCCAGTGGTGGCTGGGTATCGTTAAGCAATACAACGATCAACTGATGATGCCCTACAACATGACGATGGGCATTATGGCGGTGTTTATTACCGGTGCGATTGCCTATAACCTGGCCCAGAGCTACAAACTTAACGGCCTGATGGCGGCGCTGCTGGCGTTGATGACGTTTCTGGTGGTGGCCGCCCCTGCAAAAGATGGGGCGCTTTCCGTCGCTTCGCTGGGCGGGGAAGGAATTTTTACCGCCATTCTGATCAGCCTGTACTGTACCGAGGTGATGCATCTGCTGGTGAAGTACAACATCGGTTTCAAACTGCCGGAGCAGGTGCCGCCGAAAATTCGTCAGTCCTTCGATCTGCTGATCCCGATTGTGGTGATATTTCTGACGCTCTATCCGCTGAATCTGTTTATGCAGAGCCACTTTGGCTTACTGATTCCGCAGGCAATTATGGCGGTATTCGCACCGATCATTTCCGCGGCTGATTCCCTGCCTGCGGTGCTGATTGCGGTGCTGCTGTGCCATCTGCTGTGGTTTGCCGGTATTCATGGTGCGGCAATTGTCGGCGGTATTTTGCAGGCATTCTGGCTGAGTAATCTGGGGCTTAACCAAGAAGCGTTAACCGCCGGGGAGCCTATTCCGAAAATCTTTATCGAACCTTTCTGGCAGTTCTTTATTACCGTCGGCGGTTCAGGTGCGACGATGGGGCTGGTGATTCTTTACCTGCGCAGTCGTTCCGCTCATCTGCGTTCTATCGGGCGTCTCGGCCTGGTGCCCGGCATGTTCAACATCAACGAACCGATTATCTTCGGCTCACCGGTGGTGATGAACCCGCTGCTGTTTATTCCGTTTATCACGACGCCATTGCTGAACGCCATCATCGCCTGGACGGCCACGCGTACCAATCTGATCAACCATGTGATTTCTCTGGCTCCCTGGACCACGCCCGGTCCGATTGGTGCGGCCTGGTCTACCGGCTGGGACTGGCGTGCAGTGGTACTGGTGCTGTTCCTGATTGGCCTGTCGACCCTGATTTATTACCCGTTCTTCAAGATGTATGAACGCCAGCTGCTGCAACAGGAAGCGGAGATGGCGCATGAAACCCTGGCAGAGGAGATGAAGTGATGAACGATATGGAAACCACGGTGATGGAACTGATTATCCATGCCGGAGAAGCGCGTTCCTCGGCGATGCAGGCCTTACAGGAGGCACGCAAACACAACTGGGGCGTGGTGGAGGCGATGCTGGAAAACGCCAGCCAGGCGGCGCGTGAAGCGCACAAAATTCAAACCTCACTGATTGGTGCGGATGAAGGCTGCGGCAAGATTCCGGTCAATCTGATCATGGTGCATGCGCAGGACCATCTGATGAACGCCATGCTGTGCCGTGACCTGGTGGAAGAACTGATTTATCTGCACCGCGAGGTGCAGGAACTGAGCAAAACCCAAACGCATTAATGTCGCAAGACGTCGTTAATCTACTTAAAGGAAGGATTATGTCTGACAAATTACCGGCAGGTTTTTTATGGGGCGGTGCCGTGGCGGCCCATCAGGTAGAAGGTGGCTGGAATGAGGGCGGTAAAGGCCCAAGCATCGTTGATGTGTTAACCGGTGGCGCACACGGTGTGGATCGTGAGATCACCGACGGCGTGATAGCGGGAAAACATTACCCCAACCATCTGGCGACTGATTTCTATCATCGCTACAAAGAAGATATCGCGCTGTTTGCTGAGATGGGGTTCAAATGCTTCCGCACCTCGATTGCCTGGACGCGCATCTTCCCCAAAGGAGATGAACTCACCCCGAACGAAGCGGGTTTGCAGTTCTATGACGACATGTTCGATGAACTGCTGAAACACGGCATCGAACCGGTCATTACCCTGTCGCACTTTGAGATGCCACTGCATCTGGTGAAGCAGTACGGCGGATGGTTGAACCGTGAACTGATCGATCTGTTTGTGCGTTACAGCGAAGTGGTGCTGAAGCGCTATAAACACAAAGTGAAGTATTGGATGACATTCAACGAGATCAACAATCAGCGCAACTGGCGCCGACCGTTGTACGGTTACAGCAATTCCGGGGTGATTTTCACTGACCATGAGAAGCCAGAAGAGGTGATGTATCAGGTGCTGCATCATCAGTTTGTCGCCAGCGCGCGGGTGGTGAAACTCGGTCATACCATCAATCCGGATTTCAAAATTGGCTGTATGCTGGCGATGGTGCCGCTCTATCCCTGGTCCTGCAACCCGGACGATGTGATGTACGCGCAAAAAGCGATGCAGGATCGCTATCTGTTCGGCGATGTGCATATGCGTGGTGCTTACCCTTCTTACATTAAGAAAGAATGGGAGCGTCGCGGATTCCACATTGAAATGGCCCCCGGTGATGAGCAGACGCTGCGTGAAGGCTGCACCGATTATCTCGGCTTCAGCTATTACATGAGCAACGCCGTGGAATACGCAACGGCGACGCAAACCGCGCATACGCCGCTGGAAGCCTTTCCCGGCAGCCGCAAAAACCCGCATGTGCCGGCATCAGACTGGGGCTGGCAGATTGATCCGGTCGGGCTGCGTTACACCCTTAACGCGTTGTATGAGCGTTACCAGAAACCGCTGTTTATCGTGGAAAACGGTTTTGGCGCCATCGATAAAGTGGAAGCCAATGGCGAGATCAATGATGACTATCGCATCAGCTACCTGCGTGCGCACATCGAGCAGATGAAGAAAGCAGTGCTGGAGGATGGTGTTGACCTGATGGGCTTTACCCCGTGGGGCTGTCTGGATTGTGTCTCATTTGGCACCGGCCAGTACAGCAAACGCTACGGTTTTATTTATGTCGATCGTAATGATGATGAAACCGGCGATTTCTCCCGCAACACAAAGAAAAGCTTCGACTGGTATAAAACCGTTATCGCCAGCAATGGTGAGCAACTTTAAGTCGATCAATTAACACGTCGCGGCGCGTTTTACATCGTGCCGCGACGGAATATATTATGGAATCATGTTTTGATTAAATTAATTATCAGCGATCTGGATGGCACCTTTCTGAATAGTCAGGGTGATTATGATCGAAAATTGTATCGCGAAGTTCGCCAGTTGATGCAGGAAAAAAGTGTCCATTTTGCCGCCTGCACCGGTAAACAATGTGAACGGGTGGAGGAGTTATTTGGCGATAATTCGCATGATATCTGGATTTTGGGAGACAGCGCCACCCGCATTAAACGCAACGGCGAATTTATTTATCAGTCGCTGATTGATAATCATCTGGGGCAGCAAATCATCGCCGCCCTGCACCAGGCGAGTTCCCGGCATGTGGTGATCGCCTGTACCCCATCTGGTGCGGTGATCCGTCAGGATACCCCCGCCCATCTGGCCGAGCGTGTTCGCCACTCTTATGCCAGCCTGCGGAAGGTGGAGGATCTCAGTAGCCTGACTGACGATTTTGTCAAAATTACCGTCTATGACGAAACGGGAAACTGCCCGCAAACGCGTCCGTCTCTGACGCCGTTTGAACATCAGGTGTATATCGTGGTAGCCGAAGCTGCGTGGATCGATATTGCCAATGAGGGGATACATAAAGGCAGCACCATCCGGCGACTTCAGGAAATGTTAAATATTGGTCGTCATGAAACCCTGGCGTTCGGTGACGGTTATAACGATATTGAATTACTTTCTGAAGCGGAATACAGCTTCGCCATGCGCAATGCATTTGATGAAACCAAAAAAGTGGCGAATTTTATTACAGGTTCTAATGATGAAAATGCGGTGTTAAATACTATCAAACGTATTTTGTCGCTACAAAATTAATAAAACCTGCGTCCTGTTTTCAATAAAAATATTCAGTCTCCAGGAAAGATATCATCCACGAGGTGAGGGCGAATGCTGGTCATTATCAGGCTGGCACGCTGTTGCCTGACCTGTAACCTGACGGAGTGCTGTCCTATGCAAAATAAGATAAAAATTGTCACTATCGGTGGAGGTTCAAGCTATACCCCTGAATTGATCGAAGGGTTAATTATCCGGCAGGCACAATTGCCGATTGCCGAATTGTGGCTGGTCGATATCGACGCGGGTGCGGAGAAAATGGAGATCGTCGGCAACATGGCAAAGCGTATGATTGCCGCCGCAAAACTGGACTGGCAGGTACATCTGACCCTCGACCGGCGTGAAGCCCTGAAAGATGCTGATTACGTCACCACCCAATTCCGCGTTGGTTTACTGGATGCCCGACTGAAAGACGAGGTGATCCCGCTGGCAAACGGGCTGCTCGGCCAGGAAACCAACGGTCCTGGCGGTATTTTTAAAGCTTTCCGCACCATTCCGGTGATCCTCGATATCATCAAAGATATGCGCGAACTCTGTCCAAATGCATGGCTGGTGGATTTTACCAATCCGGCCGGGATGGTGACCGAAGCAGCGATTAAACAAGGCAAATGGGAGAAAACCGTCGGCTTGTGTAATGTGCCATTCGGCCATATCAACCAGGCGTGTGAAGTGCTGGCGAAAGAGGAAAAGGATCTGTTCTTCAAATTTGCCGGTCTTAACCATTTTCACTGGCACCGCGTGTGGGACCAGCAGGGTAATGAACGTACCGCCGAATTGATCGAGAAAATCTATGCGCCGGAGCACCGGGCGAAAACGGATGAGGGACTGAAGAACATCCACCAGATCCCGTTTCATTATGAGCAGGTGAAACACCTCGGGGTGCTGCCTTGTGGTTATCATCGTTATTACTACCTTCAGGAGCCGATGCTGGCCCATGCGGTTGAGGAGTTCGAACGCTATGAAACCCGTGCTGAAGTGGTGAAAAAGACCGAGGCGCGTCTGTTTGAACTGTATAAAGACGTTAACCTGAACTATAAGCCGGAAGAACTCAGCCAGCGCGGAGGCGCGCATTACAGTGATGCCGCCTGTGATCTCATCGCATCGATTCATAACAACAGCGGCAAATTAATGGTGGTGTCCACCCGTAATAACGGAGCAATTGCCGACCTGCCGTTTGACTGCATCGTGGAGGTGACGGCATCGATTACCGCACATGGCCCTGAACCGTTGCGCTGGGGCGCATTGCCGTCTGCCGCACGCGGCATGATTCAGCTGATGAAGGCGATGGAAGAGACGGTGATTGAAGCGGCTGTTACCGGTGATTATGGTGCGGCGTTACATGCCTTTACCATCAATCCGTTGATACCGGCGGGCGACACGGCGATTAAAGTGCTGGATGAACTGTTGTATGCGCACAAAGCCTGGTTGCCGAAGTTTGCAGATAAAATCGCAGAAATAGAAAGAAATAAGCCGGAAGTCGTGCAGTTTGTGGATCGGTTACTGGCAGATAGAAAAACGCACGCCTAAGCAAAAGACAACCAAAGCGCCACAGGCACTTTGGTTGTCATATTCTGTATGACGGAATCATGCGGCTTTATCTTTCATCGCCACCTGGGAACCCAGCTCATCCGGGGTTTTCAGGAACGGTGTCAGTACTGCGCTCAGAATATATAGCCCGGCGTAGATACCCAGTACACCGCCAGCACCTAAAGAGGTGTAGAACAGGGCGGTGATTGCCGGAGCGATAAAGGCACCCAATCCGGCACCGAGGTTGAGTACTGACATGGCGGCACCTTTACTTTCAGGGGCCAGCATCGGGAACAAGGCGGAAAGCGGTACATAACCCGCCATTGTAACCCCGCACAGGCAGAGGACAAACGCCATCACATAGAAGTTATGGCCCAGCAGCTGGGGCACCAGCCAGACCAGAACCAACACAATGGCATAGCCCACGCCACCGACCCAAAGAATGGTATTACGCCAGCCAAATTTGTCGCCAAAGAAGCCAAAGAAGAGATTGGCGAAAATAGCCACGACAAACACAGCCGACCACATATGCAACCACTCGGTTTTGCTGTAGCCAAAACTGATCAGATACAGCGGCAGAAAGGTTGCCAGTCCATATTGTGCGACGCCATTGATTGATTTGACCACCAGCCCCATTGCAATCACCGGGCGTTGCAGGATAGTGATGCCCTTCATCAATTCGGCGGCACTAAAAGGATGGATTTCTGATGCAGGAACCTTGTCGCGATTTACCCAAATTGCCAGGGTGGCGCCTACAATTACGAATCCCATCCCGGTCCAGAGCACATGGATCTCCCCCATCACCGGAAGCGCCAGCGAGGAGAAAAAAGGTCCAATCACGCTCAAGCCCAGGGAGAAGGTAAACCAGAACCAACCCACTGCGGTTGAACGGCGTTCCAGCGGTGTACTGTAGTTAATCCACACGAGAAAGGAGTAAGCAAAAAGTGGATAGCCGATGCCGCGAATGGCATAGAACGGCAGCATCACGGCCATGTGCATCGAATGTAAGCCGATGCCGATAAAGCCAATGCTTCCCACGACAAAAGCAATCAAACCATACAGCATCACTTTGCGCGGCCCCAGTGTCTGCACAAAGACCCCAGTGACCCAGGCCGCCAGCGTTACCGCGATGCCATAGGCGGTAATCAGGAATGAGGCTTCAGCAACGGATAACCCTTTTTCAACTAACCAGATAGATATCCATGCCTGTTCAACACCGTCACCAATCATGAATATTGTCAGACCAATATAACCCCACAACAAATTTTTAGGTAAACCCAGTAGATTAAACATAGTTCCCCCCAGTGCAGGACACTGTATGGATAAAGAGACGAGGTAAGATAAATATAATTTTTATTAATTAATCATCTTCAGAACCAGGGATTGAACTTTGATCGCATCCTGATCTCTGATCAGACGTTCCATTTCTTCCAGACCAATTTGATCAATAAAATTCGACAGCGTTTTATACATGCGAATGTTTTGCGCGCATTCTGCTACCGGATCTTCCCGGCTGGGGAACGTATCAAAATAAACCAGCCCGTCAAAATTCACACGCTTCGCATAATAGATATATTCCAGCGTCTGCATCAGATGTACAGAACCCAGCATTAATCCATCATCAAAATGACCATAGCCATCATTCAGATGAAATCCAACTAGCTTGTTTTTACGCGCCGACAGGAATAATGAAAAAGCCGGGTTCTCTTTTTTCATGATCATGTGACAGAAATCAAGAGTGATACCGAAGTTTGGCGAACCCACATCGTCGATCAACATTAATGTTGAAGAAACATCCCCGATAAAGGAAAACGTCCTCGGCTCATAAGGTTTGTATTCAAAGCTGAACTGCATATCCGGGTGAGCTTGAGTCACCTGTTGCAAGGCGTTAACCAGTAATTCGTAGGCTCTGAAGTAATCCTGCTGGAAGGGATAATCGTAGCCGTCATAGCCGAACCAGAGCGTGACCGTGTTGCCGCCGAGGAATTTACACATTTCTGCGGCTTCCAGCGTAATGCGGATGGCCTTATTACGCAGTGCCTCATCGGGATTGGTAAATTCGCCGTTAATAAATTCTTTGTTATAACGTAGGGCAATGCCGCCAACTTTTAAACCGTTATCGGCGATGCAGGATTTAATCACAGACTTGTCCTGACCGATAAAATGTTCAGGATAATTCAATTCAATGTGGGTAAGACCTTCAGCCTGACCCATGCGAGTAATAAGATCACAGGTGTCCATATTATTCTTTGCTGAGAATAATTCAGGGCGAGATCGGAATGAATTGATACGGGACGAGAATTTCATGGCTTTTACCTTTAATGGAACGTCGGCAGAGTTATAAGGCAACTTGCTTTTGGGGTAAATGCCATGATGCAAATGATACTGAAAGTAAAATCATAATCAGAGAATGAAGGTTAAAATTTTACTCCGAGTAAAATACAAAAATAAAACATTTCACAACCTGTGACGCAGTTAACATTTTCGCGCTGAGAGCACATGCTAACCTTTTCCGCAGAAGGTTATTTGGTGGGTGAGTAGTATGCATAATCGTTTAAAAGGAAACGAAATATTTTTACTGGCGCGTACGCTGGCACCGGAGTTAGGAAGAAAAGAAAGGTCCATTGCACGATTTATTGATGATAATCCCGAAACGCTGGCTTCCATGTCTATCAGTGATATTGCCGATTATCTCGATGTCAGTGTCGCCAGTATTACTAAGGTGGCGAAAAAACTCGGTTTTACCGGTTTTCATGATTTAAAAATGAATATCGGGAAGAATGTCACTGTCTCTGAAGAGTTTATTGATGTCCCTCCGGTTTCCGGTGGTGAGTTTTACACTGAAAAGATTGTGGAAAGTACACTTTATAACTCCATTCTTGCCCTACAGGAGGCGTTGAAGGCGATAGATATTGCGGTGGTGAAATCAGTTGCCGCGCTGTTTATTCATCGCAGTGAAAACGCGCGGATAGTCATTGCTGGATGTGGTGGCTCTGGATCGATATGCGAAGATTTTAACCACAAGCTACTTAAAATTGGTATTTTCTCGTCGGTATTCAGCGATAGCCATAAGCAATTGATGAGCGCCTCACTGATGAGGCCGGGCGATATTTTATTGACAGTGTCTCATTCCGGGCAAACAACCGATATTATCAATATGACCAGGATGGCGAATGAGAAAGGTGCGGAGACGATTTGCCTGACTAATTATCCTAACAGCCCATTAAGTCATATCTCGCGCCACGCGATTATCTCATCGGTAAAAAACAATCCGATCACGGGTGAGAATGCAACAACGCGCATTGTTCATCTGAATATTCTGGATGCCATTTTTACCATTATTGCCAGCAAGACCAGTGAATTTAGTCAGGAAAGTTTACACAATACCAGAAACGCTGTGACGTCTAAACGCACAGTCAGTTAAGGATTTTATTATGAATGTTGATGTGGTTGTTATCGGCAGCCTGAACTATGACATCCTGGTGCAACAGGACCGTCTGCCTGATATTGGTGAAACCTTCACGGGCAATGAATTAATGTTGATGCCAGGCGGGAAAGGGGCGAATCAAGCCGTACAATGTGCCAGGCTTGGATTAGCCGTCAGCATGGTAGGCTGTGTTGGTAATGATATTTATGGCCGTGAATTAATTTCATCGCTGCATGAGAACCATGTTGGCGTCGATCATATTGCCGCGCGCGGCAATAACTCAGGCATCGGCATTGTCCAGATATTAGAATCAGGCGATTACTGTAGTACGATCATCAAGGGTGCAAATTATCTCATCACCGAAGACGACATTACTGATGAGTTGTTTGCAAATAAACCGTTGGTCATCTTTCAGTCAGAAATTCCGGCCAACATTGTGGAATATGCTATTCAAAAAGCGCACAAGTGGGGCAGTAGAATTCTGGTCAACAACGCACCTGCCCGTGATATTCCCGATGAAACGCTAAGGCTGATCGATTATCTGGTGGTCAACGAGACCGAGGCGAGTTTTATGCACGCTGCGCCCGTTAACTCGGTTGAGGAAGCTCTGAGCTGCGCCGTGCAGCTGAAGAAACGCATCGCAGGTGAGGTGATCGTCACGTTAGGCGAGAAGGGGGCGGTCATCTCTGGCGACGTGATTGCGCAACATTTTCCGGCGGTTTTCTGTCCGGATGTTGTGGATACCACCGGGGCAGGCGATTCCTTTATTGGCGGGATTGCTTACTGTCTTGTGAAGGGGATTTCATTGGCGGAAGCCGTACCGTTTGCTGCCGAGATCAGCTCCTGCTCAATCCAGAAATACGGTGGACAAAGTTCTTTCCCTATGTTGCCTGATGTGGCTCATGCGCTGCGTGTTAATCAGGAAAGCGTTCAATCAGTGGCAGCCACTGAGCAGCGATAAAAATATAACCAAGTTATTCCGTTATGTTATCCACGTTGGACAGGTCAGAATATAGCCTGTCCAACATCGTAAATTAGTCGATTGACAACTGGGTTATCGCCAGCACCGCGCGTGCCGCTTCTGCGCCTTTCTTCACAAAATGCTTTTCATAAAACTGAATAAATTCGTCGGCGGGTTGGAAATTGTGTGGCGTCAGTGAAACCGAGAACACCGGGACATTGGTGCTTAATTGCACATTCATCAGGCCATCCACGACCGCCTGAGCGACAAAATCATGACGATAAATGCCGCCATCGACCACCAGCGCGGCGCAGACAATGGCGTCATAGTGGCCGGTTTTTGCCAGGCGTTGTGCCAGTAAAGGCATTTCAAACGCACCAGGGACGTCCAGCGCCTTCACCTCGGCAGCGACATTTTGCAGCGTAAGTTCCTGCTGAAAACCTTCCAGCGCCTTACCGACAATCTCTTTATGCCAGCTGGCTTTAATAAAGGCGATATTCAATTTCTTCATAGTGACTCCAGTTTTCCACTGCAATTTCGGTATTTATTGTTTTGACAGGCTAAGAATAGTGCGAATATTTTGTGCCGTGGTGGCGATAATATCGATGGCACCGGTGCGTAGCGCGCCGAGAATCGCCATTGCTTTGGTATTCTCCGAGGCCACGGCGATGACACAGGGGATCTTACGGAGTTCATCAATACTAAGGCCAATCACCCGATCGTTCATCACAGTATCAACTTGTTGTCCCTGCGCATTAAAAAAAGCATAACCCGCGATGTCGCCAGTCACGCCCTGATTAACGCTGGCATCAATGATTTCATGGGGCGAGAACCAGCCCAGCTTCACCATATAACTGTTTTCATTCATATCACCGATGCCTACCAGCGCAATATCGGCTTTGCGTGCGCGATCCAGCGTCTCTTTAATGGTGCCGTTCTGCATAAAGGCATCTTTTAGCGCGCGGTTTTCCACGTAAGCCGGTGCATACAATGTTTCGCTGGTGCCACCAAACTTTTTCGCCAGACGGCGGCTGATATGGTCTGCATTGATGGCATCACCAGGCCGGTGTGTGCCACCGATCCCGCAGATGAACTGACACTGGCGCATTGGCACCTGGCCGGGATGATCGGCGACTGCCGCCACGTTGCTGCCCTGACCGACGGCAACCACGGTGTTTTCTTTCAGCGACTGCGCCAGATGGGAGGAGACCAGCGCCGCCACCTGACGGCGTTGCTCGTCCGTATCCTGAAGGTCCAGCGCGATCAGCGCGCGTTGCAGTTGTGGGAAACGTTCCAGGAGTTGTTGTTCGAGGCGGGTGCTAAATACCGGATGGTAACGCACGTTGATTTCAACGATGCCTTCTTCACGCGCGCGCTTCAGCAGACGGCCTACCTTAATGCGTGAGATACCAAACTTTTGCGCGATCTCTTCCTGAGTAATTTCGTCCTGATAATAGGCAACCGCAATTTCCGTCAGCAGCTCGGCATCCTGAGAGAGCGTGTTTTTATTCATGGGTTAACCTGCCTGACAGCGTGATATCTGAGTGAATCAATATGCGATAGGGGGGAGTTATATCACTGATACGACTCGCTTTACCAGACGGCGGCGCAGCGAGTCGCTATAGGCATCACGTTTAGCGGCGGATCGCGTCGATTTTCAGCATACGGGCGATCACGATATCCAGTTCTTTCTGATCGAAGATCTGTTTCCAGTCAGGTTTCACGATTTTCTCACGTCCGTACTCCATCGCAATCATACAGGCATCAGAGAACGGGTTGGTGGCACGGAACGCCACAGCCAGCGCAATCTGAATATGGCCGTACAGCATCGCTTTGGCGGCTTCTTCGGGCACGCCGCTGTGTTTCACGGTTTCATCCAGCGCTTCTTTCATAAAGGCACCGACCATACAGGCCACGGTTTCCACCAGCGTCGGCTCCAGATAAGCCAGTTGCGTCACCGTTACCCAATGGACTTGCTCTACCGGGCCATACATCACGCTGATGACTTTGCTCAGCTCGGCTTTTTGCGCGTCGCTACCGGTTTCATAAGACGCGGCAACATGTTGAATCGCGGCCACACCACCAAAGGCGTCGGCGTGTTCTTCCTTGGTGTAACGCGCCAGGAAGACTGAAGGGTGGCAGGGATGGGCCACAGCGTATTCAATGCCGTCGCGTTGCGCAATCAGGTTGGCGTACGCTGCTGCCGGATCGAGGGTCAGCAATACCGCACCTTTTTTCATCTGCGGCACAACGCCTTCAGAGACTTTTCCCAACACTATATCCGGCACCGCCAGAATCACCACGTCACTCAGGGGCACCACCGATGCCGCATCTGACAGCTCACGCCCCTGGGCAGTGACCTGTTCCTGCGCTTTGGCTGAGTTTTCACAGTAAAACACCTGATAGTCGCTTTTCTGGAAATTGGCAGAAATGCGCATGCCCATTTTGCCGCCTGCGCCAATAACGGTGATGGTTTTCAGTGTATTGCTCATGGTTATGACTCCTGATCTTGTTTACTACGTAAGAATTCCACGGTGCGGCGCGTCCATTCGGCTTCGCGCTCACAAGTAAGGGCTGCATCGTCCTGCCACGGCAGCCAGTGTTCGACGATCTGATTAATGTCCCGTTCCGCCGGGCGCACGCTGGCAATCATCCGGTCGTAATCGAGCAGGCCGTCACCCATCGGGCAACCGGCAAAGGTAAAGCCGACCCAACCGTCGCGGCGGGTGAAAGCGAAGTCTTTGATATGCAGATTGCCGACGCGCGCGGCGGTATTGGCAATCACCTGTTCCGGCAACTCCAGCCCGGCTACGCAGTTCGCGGGGTCAAGGCAGACGCACAGCCAGGGGGAGAGAAATTTGTTGATGACCGACATCATTGCGCCGCTGTTGACCTGCTCATAGGTTTCCAGGCACAGCCGCACCTGCTGACGGGCAAAATCCGGCAGCACGGCGGCGATAAGCGTACTGGCTTCTTCCAGTGACGGGCGATGGTCAGCGGTGTAGAACATCGAACGCACCACGCGGGCATCGAGGATTGCGGCCATATGCAGGTAACGGCGCAGATGCGCGGTGCCGAGGCCACGGGTGCCCAGCTCCAGCGTGATGCCCAGCGCATCCGCCTGCTGGCGCAGCGCCTGCAACTGTTCATCTGACCAGCTTTCAATCGCCGGGTAATCGCAGATCTGGAAAACCGACACGTCCAGCGCCGCCGTCTGCTCCAGCATCTGGCTGAGCGTGAGTGGCTGAGGGACTTTCGCTGACATGCGCCAGAAAAACGCATAGGTACTGAGTCCGATACGGCTCATTAACGGATCTCCTTCAAAAGCACACTGGCTTCATCAACAATTTGCGCCAGCGCCTGCGGGTCATGAGCAAAACGCCCGAGAAACAGCCCATCTACGCTGCCGCCCAGACGCTGAATCAATCCCGGCCCGGCGCTGCCGCCGTAAATCACCTGTAAGGTAATGCCTTGTGGCGTGGGTAACTGGCGCAGTCCGTCACAGACCGCCCGGATATAGCTGTCCGGTGCGGGCTGCGGCGCGCCAATCGCCCACTGCGGTTCGTAAGCAAACAACAGGCTGCCTTGCAAACCCTGGTGTTCCGCTTCTGCTAATGCTTCTGCCAGTTGCTGCGCACAGAGCGCAATCGCCTGCTCAGGATGGCCTTGCTGTTCTTCACCGATGCACAGCACCGGGGCCAGACCGTGGCGCAGTGACATCGCCACTTTGGCGGCGATCTGGTTTTTATCTTCATGGAAGTGACGGCGGCGTTCGGCATGACCAATTTCCGCCAGTGAACAGCGCAACTCCTGCAACATGCTGGCGCTGACTTCACCGGTCCATGCGCCATTTGCTGCCTGACATACGTCCTGTGCGCCAAAACGCACCGGGGTATCGGCAAAGATCTCAGCCACTGCCGGGATCGCCGGGAAGGCGGGCAATACAAACAACCCGATGTCGCCTTGTTGAATGGCCGGATGGCGTTGTGCCAGCGCGGCGACATCCCGACACCATGTCAGCGTTTGCTGATAGCCAAAGTACATTTTCAGGCTGACGCCAAGCCAGACTTTCGGTTGCGCCATCGATCAGGCTCCCTGCTCGCTGGTGGTTTGCTGTTTCAACAAATCACCCACGGTATTGACCACCATCGCCAGCGAAATGGCCCCGGCATCCGGGGTACCCAGACTTTTCTCGGCCAGCGGGCGTGCACGTCCCATCTTCGGCAGCAGTTGAGCGGTGGCCTGCGCGGCCTGTTCGGCCACCCCGGCTGCCGTCAGCCAGGCATCGGTCAACGACACGCCTTTGGCTACCGCCGTACTCAGGCTGTCGCTGAAGGGGACCAGCACATCCACCATAGTTTTGTCACCCACGCGGGCTTTGCCAAAATGCATAATGCCCTCTTTGGCGTGCCGCACACCGTTGGCGACGCGTCGCGCATCAGGTGCATGCTGATCGCCAATCGCGGTGCCGAGTGCAGTCAGCGCCACGCCCCATAACGCACCGGAGGTGCCACCGGCTTTATCCGCCCAGGCATCCGCTGCGCGACACAACAGGCTGCCCGCTCCGGCACCGCGAGCGGCGACGTCACGCGCTTTCGCCACGGCACCGAGTGAACCACGTTCCATACCAATGCCGTGATCGCCATCGCCTGCGACCGCATCGATATCGCCCAACTGCTGCGCATTGCGTTGCAGCATGGCGGTCACCGCTTCCAGTAGTTGCAGCACGCGCTGCGCACTCTCCTGCGATTCGGCGGAAGCGGGCGGCAGCGGTTCTTCCGCGCTTTCCAGACACTCCGCCACGCTGAGCGGCTCGGCGGCAATCACGCTACCTTTGCGATAGGCAGGGGTATTGGCCGGGGCGCGCCAGAAGGTTTCCAGTTCATCATCCAGCCACATCAGCGTCAGGGAAGCCCCGGCCATATTGAAGCTGGTGACAAACTCGCCGACATCCGGCTCCACCACCTGCAATTGCGCCTCGGCCAGCAGTTGTGCCACCCGGCGATACACCACAAACAGTTCTTCGTATTTCACCGAGCCGAGGCCGTTCAGGATTACCGCGACCCGTTGACCGGCGGGTTTCTCGATGCCCGGTGGCAGTTCGCCCAGCAGACGATCGACGAAGATCTCCGCCAGCACATCGGCGCGCGGGACATCGTCTTCTTTAATACCGGGTTCGCCGTGGATCCCCATCCCCAGCGCCATCCGTCCTTTTTCTACTTCAAACAACGGATGTTGCGCGCCCGGCAGACTACAGCCGGAAAATGCCACGCCAAATGACCGGGTACGTTCATTGGCGTGTTGCGCCAGTTTCAATACCGCAGCGAGGTCATAGCCGGCTTCTGCTGCGGCACAGGCGGCTTTGAACACCGTCAGGTCCCCCGCCACGCCGCGACGTTTTTCACGTTCGTTGACGCTGGCACTGGAGATATCGTCGGTGACTGCCAGCACTTCGCAGGCAATACCTTCAGCGCGCAGACGTTCACAGGCCTGGCCGAAATGCAGCACATCACCGGCATAGTTACCGAACATCAGCAGCACGCCTGCGCCGTTATGGGCAGCGCGCGCTACGTTGTAGATTTGCTGCGCCGATGGGGAGGCGAACAGGTTGCCCATCGCCGCACCGTGTGCCAGACCTTGTCCAACCAACCCGGCGAAGGCCGGGTAGTGACCGGAACCGCCTCCCACCACCACCGCGACAGTATCAGCCTGGCTGCGGGTGCTGCGTACCACGCCGCCCGGTACCTGACGCACTTTGTCAGCGTTTGCCGCGACAAATCCTTCTATCAGTTCTGCGGCAAAGGCCGAAGGTTGGTTAAACAGGTACGTCATTATTGTTGCTCCTGTGCGAGAGAAGTTGGCTGATGCAGAGGTTGTGGACGGCGGCGGTTAAGCAGCAACATCAGGACGGCTGACAGCAACATGAATCCTCCTACCACAAACATCGGCAGGGCATAGCTTTGGGTAGCGTCGTGCAGCGCGCCGGTGATATAGCCGGCAGAGAAACCGGCCACGTTGCCCAGGGTATTGATCAGGGCGATGGCGGCGGCGGCTGAGGCACCGGTCAGGAATTGCGTCGGTAAGGTCCAGAAATTAGGTAAGGCCGCAAAAATCGAGCTGGCGGTGATGGCGATCACCAGAATGGTGGTCAGTGGCGAATCCATGTAAAGCGCCAGCGGTACGCTGATGCCGCCCGCAATCGCCGGAATCGCGATGTGCCAGGTTTTGCAGCCACGACGGGTAGCATCTTTTGACCAGAAGAACATCACTACGGCGGCAATCAGATAGGGCACGCCAGTAATCAGCCCTTTCTGCATTACGTTAAAGGTGGTGCCAAACTGCTGCTGGAAGCCCGCGATAATGGTAGGCAGGAAGAATGCCAGCGCATACAGACCATAGATAAAGCCGAAGTAGATCAGGCACAGCATCCAGACTCGGCCATTGCCCATCACCGAACGTACGCTGTGGTGAGCTTTGTGTTGTTTCTGCTGATGCTCGGCGTCCAGTTCGCGGGTCAGCCAATCTTTCTCCTCAGCATTGAGCCATTTGGCCTGACGCGGGGAATCCACCAGCCAGAACAACGCCGCGATACCAATCAGAATCGCCGGAATCGAGACACCCATAAACATCACGCGCCAGCCTTCCAGACCGAACAAACCGTGTTGCTCAATCAGGCCAGCGGCCATCGGTGCGCCAAACACCACCGTCAGCGGCTGGGCGAGGTAGAACAGCGACAGGATCTTGCTGCGGTGGCGTGCCGGTACCCACATGCTCAGATAAAGAATTGCGCCGGGGAAGAAGCCCGCTTCGGCAATACCCAGCAGCAGACGCAGGGTGTACAAGCCTTCTACGCTGCTGACCCAGGTGAACAGCAACGACACAATTCCCCAGCTGATCATGATGCGAGCCAGCCAGCGGCGTGCGCCGAAGCGATGCAGCGCCAGGTTGCTTGGCACTTCCAGCAGGATATAACCGATAAAAAACACGCCAGAGGCCAGGCCAAACTGCAACGCGGTGAGACCCAGATCCTGGGTCATACCATTCGGACCGGCAAAGGAGATGGCGGTGCGATCAAGGAAGTTGATAAAGAACATCAGCGCGACGAACGGCACCAGGCGCCAGGATATTTTGCGGATAGCGGATTGCTCCACCGCCGCCAGATTTGGCTGACTCATAACGCACCTCCATGACGTGCGCGGTTGAACTTGATAAGTGGTGTTGGCCAGACGCAAACGGCGCGATGGCGGCAGGTGATACAGGGCTGATTACACATATTCGAGTCCTTCAAGGGTCTTCTTGTGCTTTGGTATCTGTAGCGAACAAATGAACATTACACGGATAAATGAGCAGCTCTCAAGTGCCATTTTTGAAAATTGTGAGACGGCTCATATGTTATGAAACTGATCAATAATTCGGAGTTCGTGGCGTAAAAAAGCGCTGCGCCTTGTTTTGTGCGGCTCTTGTGGCGGGTGGATGGCAATATTTCAGCAACAAAACAAAAGAACTCATATTGAACATATGAACGATATTGTGGCAGGCTGTAGGCGAAGAAGAGTTGATCGCCTGTGTTGCACACAGGCATGAGCGCATAACCTGCTGGAGAAGATGTATGAAAACCATTGCCATTGGTGCCGATGACGCGGCTATCGATTTGAAAAACCTGATTAAACGCTATCTGGAAGAGAAGCAGTACGTTGTCCAGGATTACAGCAACGACGCGCAGAATGATCGTCCGATGTATCCGGATGTCGCGTTTGCATTGGCAACCGCCATCCAGCAGGGCGAGCATGATCGTGGCATTTTGCTGTGCGGCACCGGCATTGGGGTGGCGATTGTGGCGAACAAAGTCGCTGGCGTGCGCGCGGCGCAATGCCATGACACCTTCTCAGCGGAACGCGCGCGCAAAAGTAACAACGCGCAAATCATGACGATGGGATCTCGCGTGATTGGACCGGAGCTGGCAAAGAATATCGTTAATGCCTGGTTGGCGTCGGAGTTTGAAGGCGGCGGTTCAACCGCGAAAGTCGAAAAAATTGGCTACTACGAACAGGTGTGTCAGGCGAAGTAACTCACCGCCATCTTTATCTCTGGAGAACCTTATGTCATCACGCCGTGAACGGGCCAATGCCATCCGCGCGCTCAGTATGGATGCAGTACAGAAAGCCAAATCGGGGCACCCGGGTGCCCCAATGGGGATGGCCGATATTGCTGAAGTGCTGTGGCACGATTATCTCAACCACAACCCGACCAACCCGCAATGGGCGGCGCGCGACCGCTTTGTGCTGTCTAATGGTCACGGTTCGATGCTGATTTACAGCCTGCTGCACCTTACCGGCTACGATCTGCCGATGAGCGAGTTGCAGAACTTCCGTCAGCTGCATTCCAGAACGCCAGGTCACCCGGAATACGGCTACACCGCAGGCGTCGAAACCACCACCGGCCCGCTGGGTCAGGGTATCGCTAACGCCGTCGGCTTTGCGATTGCCGAACGCACACTGGCTGCGCAGTTCAACCGTCCGGGCCACGACATCGTGGACCACAACACTTACGTGTTTATGGGCGACGGCTGCATGATGGAAGGTATCTCACACGAGGTGTGCTCCATCGCCGGTACGCTGAAGCTGGGCAAACTGGTTGCCTTCTATGACGACAACGGCATCTCCATCGACGGTCACGTCGATGGCTGGTTCACCGACGACACCGCAAAACGCTTTGAAGCCTATGGCTGGCATGTGGTGCGCGGCGTGGACGGTCACGATGCCGACGCCATCAAAAAAGCGGTGGAAGAAGCCAAAGCCGTTACTGACAAGCCATCCCTGCTGATGTGCAAAACCATCATCGGTTTCGGTTCCCCGAACAAAGCCGGTACCCACGACTCCCACGGCGCACCGCTGGGCGACGCCGAAGTGGCGCTGACCCGCAAACAGCTGGGCTGGGACTACGCGCCGTTCGAGATCCCGGCAGACATCTACGCTCAGTGGGATGCCAAAGAAGCGGGCAAAGCGAAAGAAGCCGCATGGGACGAGAAATTCGCGGCCTACGCTGCTGCGCACCCGGAACTGGCTGCCGAATTCAAACGTCGCATGAACAACGAACTGCCGGCCAACTGGGCTGAAGAGTCGCAGAAATTTGTTGAGCAGTTGCAGGCCAATCCGGCGAAAATCGCCAGCCGTAAAGCGTCGCAGAATGCCATCGAAGCCTTCGGCAAAATCCTGCCGGAATACCTCGGCGGTTCAGCTGACCTGGCACCGAGCAACCTGACCATGTGGTCCGGTTCTAAACCGATCAACGAAGATGCGGCCGGTAACTACATCCACTACGGCGTGCGCGAATTCGGTATGACCGCGATTGCCAACGGTATCGCCCTGCACGGCGGTTTCCTGCCGTACACCGCCACCTTCCTGATGTTTGTGGAATACGCGCGTAACGCGGCACGTATGGCGGCGCTGATGAAGATCCGTCAAATCATGGTCTACACCCACGACTCCATCGGTCTGGGCGAAGACGGCCCGACGCACCAGCCGGTTGAGCAGATGGCGAGCCTGCGCACCACCCCGAACATGAGCCTGTGGCGTCCGTGTGACCAGGTGGAATCTGCGGTGGCGTGGAAATACGCCATTGAGCGTAAAGATGGCCCGAGCGCGCTGATCTTCTCCCGTCAGAACCTGGCGCAGCAGGATCGTAGCGCTGAGCAGCTGACAAATGTGGCACGCGGTGGTTATGTGCTGAAGGACTGTGCCGGTCAGCCGGAACTGATCCTGATCGCCACCGGTTCAGAAGTGGAACTGGCGGTCGGTGCTTACGACCAGCTGACCACCGAAGGCCGTAAAGTGCGCGTAGTTTCCATGCCGTCCACCGATGCGTTCGACAAACAGGATGCGGCTTACCGTGAATCTGTCCTGCCGAAAGCAGTGGCTGCGCGTGTGGCTATCGAAGCGGGTATCGCCGATTACTGGTTCAAGTACACCGGCCTGAACGGTGCAATCGTCGGTATGACCCGCTTTGGTGAATCAGCCCCGGCAGAGAAACTGTTCGAAGAGTTTGGTTTCACCGTTGCCAATGTGGTCGCAACCGCGAAATCGATTCTGTAATCACCCGGGCGGCCATCAGGCTGCCCGATTATGTTTGCAGCGGTCTGATTGCCAGAAGATTGGCCACGCTGGAACGGATGACCTGTACCCACCTTTAGCTTGCCTTGATAAACTACAATCTATACTATAAAAATATAGACTACAGTATATAGGGATGACACTGTGTGGAAGGTCGAACTCAGTGACCTGTTTTATGACTGGTTACTACAGCAGGATGAAGCATTACGCGAAGACATGATCGCCGCACTAACCATGCTGGAACTGGAAGGGCCACATCTCGGGCGTCCTTATGTGGATACCTTACATGGTAGCAAACTGTCAAACCTCAAGGAGTTGAGGGTACAGAGCGATGGGAGACCGGTTAGAGGTTTTTTTGTATTCGACCCTGAGAGAAAGGCGATTGTTCTGTGTGCAGGAAACAAGAAGGGACGGGATGAAAAACGCTTCTACAAAGAAATGATAAAGACTGCTGAAAGTGAATATGTGCGTCACCTGGAAAAACTAAAGTGAGGAAATGCATGAAAACTCTGAATGATTTGAAAGCGGGTCTTTCAGCAGAAAGCCTCGCAAGAATTGATAAAAAAGTCAGTGAGATGCGCCTGGAAAGTCAGTTGTATAAGCTACGAGAGGCGTTAGACCGTACTCAGCGCGAACAGGCAGCAGCAATGGGGATTGCTCAGCCTTCGGTAGTGGCGATTGAAAGTCGGGGGGAAGATCTTAAGATCGCCACGCTGAAAAGATATGTCGAGGCACTGGGCGGTCAGCTTACCATTGGTGTCAACATGCCCGGCGGTGAGCATGTGGATTTTACCCTTTAAGTACCAGTATTAGTTCAGGAGCCGCCCTCCGTCCCTGTTTAATATTTTGGGCGGTCTCCCGAGCGAAAAGTTTAAAGATACTGCATCAGCAAACCTTCCAGACTATTCTGGTCCACCGCAAACAGGCGAATCCCTTCGGCGAGTTTTTCTACTGCCATCGCATCCTGATTGTGCGCCCAGTAAAATTCAGCTTCGGTGATGGCATCCGGTTTTGGTTGGCCGATTCCGTCCCAGGCCAGCGGGGCCGGGATGTTTGCCTCGCTTTGTTGCAGCTGTGCCAGCAGTTGCGGTGAAACGGTCAGGCGGTCGCAACCGTTCAGCGCCAGTACCTGTTGCGGCGTACGGAAGCTGGCCCCCATCACCACCGTCTGATAGTCGTGCATTTTGTAGAATTGATAGATTTTCCGCACCGACGCCACACCAGGATCATTATCGATGGTAAACAACGTGTCTGGATGGTTCTTTTGGTGCCAGTCATAAATACGGCCCACAAAAGGCGAAATCAGGAACACACCGGCATCAGCGCAGGCTCTGGCCTGGGCGAAGGAGAACAGCAGCGTCAGATTGCACTTGATCCCCTCTTTTTCCAGCACTTCAGCCGCACGGATCCCTTGCCAGGTCGCAGCCAGTTTGATCAGGACGCGGTCTTTAGTGATGCCCCTCTCTTCATAAAGGGCAATCAGTTCCCGTGCCTTGTGAATGCTGGCATCGCAGGCAAACGAAAGCCGGGCATCAACCTCGGTTGAGATCCGTCCCGGAATGCTTTGCAAAATCAATGCGCCGATGCTGACCGCCAGATAATCGGCCACTGCGGAGGGGAGTACGGCTTTGCCAGGCTGACGTGATTTCACTGCACTCACCGCCTCTTTGATCAGCTGTTGATATTGCGGCAACTGGGCGGCTTTATAAATTAATGAGGGATTGGTGGTCGCGTCTTCGGGTTGATACGCAATGATGCTGTCAATGTCGCCACTGTCAGCAACAATAATGGTGTGCTGCTTTAATTTCTCAAGCTGGTTCATAATCTTAACCCTGATAATGATGGATGTGCATAACAGGAAGCGCCAGGCTCCCTGTTATGACGTGATGAAAAGATTATTTTGCTTGAGCGACGCGCGAGGTCAGGCCAGGCATATTGAAGCATTCCGCTTCGTTCTGGATCATGTCTTTAATTTTGTTCACGACATAACGTTCTGGCTCCACGCCAAATGCGCGCAGATTGGCAAACAGGGTTTTCATCTCTTTCACCACCGGGGGCTTTTCATAATTATAATGGCCGCTGAGTTCAAGGATTTCTTTCAGTAACTCCGGCTCGTTGAAGATCTGCTCTTCAGACTTATTCTTATGCTCGTCGGTCATCCATTTTTCCCATTTGTGGCTCAGTACACACTCGCGGGTCAGCACACTTTTCAGGTTAGACGCTGACTGGATAAGTCCTTTCGCGGCTAAATCTTTTTCGACTTCGGCCAGTTTGAGGTAGGCGCGGGTTTCAATGGTGCCATAAGCCGGGGCGACGTTCATGGCGGTGATCCCCAGCCCCGGATGTTTCAGCAAAATATCATCCGGCAGGTAGTCGCCATTATGTTCTTTCAACCCCACACCGTAGCGGGTACTGATTGCCGACAGTTCAGCGGATTGGGTGTCATTGAAGTGTCCGACATTTTTGGTCAGACGCGTCAGGGTGCCGGTTTGTCCAACGATAAACAGCGGTTGCGGTAACCCTTCGGCAGAGAGCCGTTTATTCAGTTCGATAATGAAACCTTCATAGGCGCTGATGTCAGTCAGGCCACCGTTGGTTTCTTCTGTTCCCACTTCATAGAAAAACTCTTTCAGGTTGTTGGCTTTACGGTAATCTTCGCAGAAGCGGATCAGTTCAACGGTACGGCTCAGCACCAGTTCGATATCGATAACTTTACCCACCACATACGGGTCTTTGGTCGGGTCGATATGCAACAGGTCAAACCCGGCATCCATATCGACCTGATAGGAACGACGTGCCAGCTTCATCGCTTCCGCTTCCGGAATATGATCCTTACGTTCTTTGTCACGCTGCCACGGGCCGCCGTGGTCCCGGCACAGGAAGTAGTCGCCATCAAACCCCACCTTCTCTGCCATGGCTTTGAGATCGGCGGCAAAGCGGAACTGGTCCCAGTTATTGACGTAACCGGCACCGAATTCATCGGCATCGACCTGATTACGGCTGGCAATAAACATCAATGGCAGGTCTTTTTCTTTGCCCAGTTCAAAACATGCCTGAATAAGGGCAGGTGACATCGGGCCTATACCCAGCATCGTTGATTTACCACCGTTGACGATATAATCGACGTACTGCTTCATGGTATTTTTCATGACAACTCCTTAGGCTTTATTCATATCAGAAGTGATAGTTTTCTTGACGGTTTCGTTTTTAACCGCGTCGCTAATGTTGGGACGTAAAATATGCAGACAGATAGCAGTGACAATGACGCCAATGGCCATATCGATGACGTACCAGATTGCGCCTTTATTTACGCCAGCAATGGCAATTAATCCGCCATGCGGCACCATGGATTCAACGCCGTGAATCATCGCCAGACCGGCACCGACGGCGCTGCCGATAATAATGGAGGGGAGTACGGTTTTAAGGTTTTTAACTGCAAAGGGAATGGCGCCTTCGGTAATCCCGATTAACCCCATAAAGGCGGCAGAGGTGCCCATACGTTTCTCATCTTCGGCCCATTTATTGCGGGAAATAAAGGTTGAAAGCGCAATACCCAGCGGCGGAATAGCACAGGCGATACGATAGGCACCGTTCGGGCCATAAATCCCCTCTGCCATTAATGCCAGGGTAAATGCCGTGGCGGTTTTATTTACCGGCCCACCCATATCAAAGGCAGCCATTGCCCCGAGGATCAGACCCAATACCAGGCCGCTGCCCCCCTGCATATTTGACAGCATCGACACCAGCCACTTCATTGCCATCCCGATGGGGCCAATCAGCACGTACAAATAAAGCATGCCGACCAGGCAGGAGGTGACGATAGGAATGATCAGGATCGGCATCACCGGCATCAGTACTTTGCCGACTTTCCAGGTCTTGACCCATTTAGCGACGTAACCACTCAGGATACCGAGCAGCATCGCGCCAAGAAAACCGGTCACCACATGGGCTTCTCCCAGCGGTGTGGCAGCCATAAACCCGGTGACTAAACCCGGTGTCAGACCGGGTTTACCGGCAAGGGAGTAGGCAATATAGGCAGCAAGTACCGGGATCATCATGCCGAGCCCCGCACTGCCGATCGCCCCTAAATTCAATAAAAACGGATTGGTGACGACAATCCCTTTACCGGGCGTGGGTTCCCCCCCCACCAGAGAGAGCGCCAGGCAGATCCCGCCCACCACCACCACTGGCATCATGTATGACACACCGGTACTGAAGGCTTTGACTAAATCATCCTTAATGGTTTTCATCTTATCCGACATGTTTATTCCTCCCGAACGCCCTGTTTTCCACAATCGGTGCGCTGACTTAGCGCGTGTTTATCCGCAGGCAGAATGGCCCGGTTGCAGAAATACGGCGTTCACAGAAATCTATGAGATGTTGTATTACACGATTATTCCGTCGTTAAAATAAACGGGGTCTATTTTATTCAGACGTTATTGTGTCAATTGTTCGGCTTTATCAATGATCGCAGCCGGATTACGAATCACCTCTGCCGGATTCAATGAAATAATACGCCCGGCGTCCTCTTTTTCTTCAAAGCGTTCGACACCTTCAATGCCAATCGCCACCGCCAGAATGACCACATCCGCGTCAGCAATTTCATCTTCACTTAATTCGTTTTCAATTCCCATGCCGCCTTGCGTCTCGACTTTGACGTCATAACCTCTTTTTTTGCACTCCTGCTCAATCGCTTCCTGCGCCATATAGGTATGTGCAATACCGGTAATACATGCTGCGACTCCGACGATTTTCATCATTAACTCCTGGCTATGCTTCTTTGGCTGTTTATTAAAATATTGATCTGACCTTGAATTTATACGTCTAATGTTCTGGTCATCAGGTTGTAGAGTAGGGTGACGTTATCGGCATTCTTTATTGCATCGCGGAACTCCTCTTTCATTAATGTTCTGGCAAGAATGGAGAAATATTTCATATGTTGTTGGGGATCGGCAGATTTGTTGACCGTCAGCATAAAGACGGTAGCCACTTCCTGGTCTCCCCAAAGAATGGGTTTCGCAAGTGTTGCCATGCTGATGGTGGAGTAGCCAATATGATCGGATTTGGTATGGGGGATGGCGAAACCATAGCCAACGGCAGTGGAGAAGGAATCTTCCCGCGCCCAGATATCGTCACATAACTGTTCCCGGTTATCGGTGCGATGGTGCAGCCAGAGGTTATCGGTCATCTTTTTAATGACTTCGTTTTTATCGCTGGCCTCAAGACCGCACAGGATAAATTCGGGTGCCAGCAGCGGTCGGGTGCTGACCGCTTTGACATCCGGCGTTTGCAAGGCGGCTTTGACTGCCGCTGAACGTTTAAGCTGCACCGTCTGCTGGGCTAACTGCTGGCATTTGGTGAAATTCAATTCGCGTAGTGCATGCTTGACGCCAGGAATGGCGGTGTTGCTCATACTGAGTTCGTCAAAGCCCATACCGGTGAATAACGGCAGGAAGTCCGGGCTGGCCCCCAGTTCGCCACAGATGCCGATCCACTTGCCTGCGCGATGTACTTCCTGCGCCGCGAATTGCATAGCCCGTATAAATGAGGGCGCATAGTTGTCATAAACCTCTGCAACCTGGCGATTGCCACGGTCGGCGGCAAAAAAGTATTGCGTCAGGTCATTGCTGCCCACACTAAAAAAGTCAGCATATTCAGCGATTTCCGGGATGGCGAAGATGACGGAAGGCACCTCCAGCATCACACCCAGCTCAATACCCGCGTTATACGCCAGCCCTGCGTGATTCATCTCCTGCATAACACCTGCCAGTACCTCACGACACCAGATGACCTCCTCGACGTTCGAGATCATTGGAATCATGATTTTGGCGTTGCCGTGTGCCGAGGCGGTCAGAATCGCTTGCAACTGCATGGCGAATAAATCCTGATAGCGCCGATAGGTACGGACTGCGCGAAAGCCCAGAAACGGGTTTTCCTCGTCGCCGATACTGAGGTAGTCCACCGGTTTATCGCCGCCGATATCGAAGGTGCGAAAGATTACCGGCTTGTTTTCTGCGCGAATGGCGACCTGGGTATAGAGTTCTGCCAGTTCGGCATAATCAGGCGGTGTTTCCCGGTCCATAAATGACATTTCGGTACGAAACAGGCCGATGCCTTCGGCACCGTTGTCAAACGCCGCGTTAGCTTCTGCCAGACTGGCGATATTGGCGGCAATCTCCACACGGTGCCCGTCGGCGCTAGTGGCGGTTTGGTTGACCGTCGCCAGCATCTGTTGCTGCATCTTCTGCTGAACGGACATTTCATGATGGTAATAGCGCAGCACGCGCGCATCAGGCGCAGTAATTAAGATGCCGGGATTACCGTCAATAATAATTTCCTGCTGTGCGTCAAGACGTAGTGCGTGAAAATCAATATCCGTTAAGGTTGGAATACCCAACGAACGCGCCAGGATTGCGGTGTGTGATGTTTTTCCCGTGGAGGATAACACCAGACCGGCCAGCCAACGTTTGTCGATGCTGAGAAATTTACTCGGTGTCAGGTTGTCGGCTAAAATTATTGACGGTTGTTGTAAGTCGAGGTTGTTTTTCGGCAATACATCATCACCATACAGGGTGACTAATAATTGGCTGGTAATATCAAAGACGTCGAGGGTTCTTTCTTTGATATATTTACTGGCTGATCGGTTGAGTACGTCACAAAAATCCATAGCAGATAAAATAATGGCCTGCCAACCATTTTTACCCCTGTCGATATAATTTATGATGGCATTTTGAAAGCTGATATCTGTCATTATTGATAAATGAGCCTGGACAATATCGTGCTCAACGCCAGATGTGCTTTCCAGCGCAGAGATTTTTTCATTTTTCAGGATTTCGATACCTTCAATGACGGCATTTTTTTCCTGTTGCAGCGGATATTTCTGCGTTGGGCTGCGCGTCAGCATCTCAGCAAAAGAAAGGCTGCGAACCACCACCGGTTTGGCGATCGCCACGCCGCCACTGATGCGTGAACCCTGAATAAAATTGAGCTGTGTTTCTCGCAGTGAGCGTGGCAAATAGCCCGCTGGTGCGGCGCTTTCCTCGGTCGGTGACACCTCAAATTCAGGCAGTTTTTTCAGTAAGGCAGATAATTGATTTGCCGCAGCCAGGGCATCCTCTCCGCTAATGGTAATGGCGCAGATGTCATTGAATAAGGTATCGGTGCCGACCAATGACAAGGCACTTTTCGCATTTCCTTCAAGACCAGTACGGCTATTTTCCCAGCACACGTTGGATTGAAAAGAATTACAAAGACGCTCGATGTGCCCCGCCGGTCTGGCATGAATTCCCTCGCTGAGATCACATTGATAGCTTATTAATTCTGACATAACCACTCCCAATAAATCTTTAAGGTAGACGCTGATAATTTTTTCTGGTCAGGCGCGCAATTCCGTACTTGATGATTTATATCCTTCCGTTTTCATCGAGGGCTTTGAATAGAAAAAAAGTGTCATTTACTTAAAAAAAGCACTCTGATTACTCATTTGTGAGCATGATCATAAATTAATTAATTGCGTAGGCGGTGTGACAAAATTGCTACTGAATGATCATTTTTACCCTTTATTTTTACCCTCCAGAGCTAGCTTAATGTTGGTACTGTGCGTAGCGGCGCGATTTATCGCACTTTTTAAATACGCGCGATAAATCGCGCCGCTACGAAATTATGCAGGATTAATCAGAAAGAAATTATTGCGTGACAGTTCTGACAATAAAAGGAAGGATGATGTACAACGTTGATCTTCATATGCATACCGTAGCCAGCACCCACGCTTACAGCACGGTGCATGATTATATTGCTGCCGCCACGCGTAAAAATCTTAAATTAATCGCCATCACGGACCACGGACCGGAAATGGTCGATGCTCCTCATGCTTTTCACTTCAGCAACATGCGTATTCTGCCGCGGGTGGTCGATGGGGTGGGGATTTTGCGCGGTATTGAAGCGAACATCAAAGCGGGCGGTGAGACGGATTGCAGCGAGAAAATGCGCGCAGCGCTGGACCTGGTCATTGCCGGGTTTCACAAACAGGTGTTCGCTCCGGCGGATATTGTGACCCATACCGATGCGCTGATCGCGGTGATGACCAGCGGTAAGGTGCATATCATCAGCCACCCGGGTAATCCCGAATACCCCATTGATATCCCAGCGGTGGTCGAAGCGGCGAAAGCCTGTAATGTGGCCCTCGAGGTTAATAACGCCTCGTTTGTCCATTCCCGACGTGGCAGTGAAGGCAATTGTCGCAAGATTGTTGCTGCTGTGCGCGACAGCGGGGGGCTGATCTCCCTCGGCACTGACTCTCACTCCGCCTTTACGCTGGGCGACTTCAGTGCCTGCCTGCCGCTGCTGCAACAGGCAGATTTTCCAGCCGACAGGATTCTGAATGCTTCGCCGTGGCGCGTCCTTGCGTTTCTTGAGCGGCACGGCGGGGAAAGAATCGAGGAAATTTATGCGGCGTTGAATGCGGCAGGCTAGAGGTCGATGACGTTGCCTCTGGGCAGGCTCAGTGACTTGCGAATCGCGGAAATCACTTCCGTCGGCCGCAGCAGCAGGGAGTTAATGCAGATGTTCAGCACCCGACAGCCTTCGAAGCGCAATGGCTGATCGATAGTGATATCAGAGGCGATGATCACCAGGTCAGCATCGAGGATATTTTTTCCGCTAATCTGATTTTTCAACCCCAATACGCCCTGAGTCTCAATTTTGATTGAGAAATTATAGGTTTTCGCCAGCTTTTCCAGTTGTTCGGCTGCCATATAAGTATGGGCCACACCGGTGGCACAGGCGGTAACCGCCACGATATACAGGTTACGTTCGCTGGAGAAGGGGTGTACTTCGTCTTTTGCTGCTCGGCTCATCATATACTTACTCCCTTATTCTTACGCCGGTACTCAAGCGGCGTACAGTCATTGATGTCCCGGAACACCTTGCAGAAATAGTTGGTATCGGTGAAACCACACTTCTCTGAGACTTCATTAATTTTCAGGTTGGTGCTGGTCAGCAAGGTTTTCGAACGCGATATCCGGGCTAACTTGAGGTATTCATTGAATTTTACGTCTGACTCTCGGGAAAAAAGGCGCGACAGATAACCGGGGGAGATGTTGAATGTCGCTGCGACGCTCTCCCGATTAATATCCGCCTGGTAATGGCTATCAATATGACTTTTGATCTCATCCAGCAGGGAGAGCGGCCCCTGGGCATTGCTCATGCCATCGGTGATTTGGTGCAGCAGGTCATTCAGCAACGCATAGACAATATGGGCGAAGGTTTCACCCCTGTTGTTGTGCACCCACGCCAGCGATTCCGCCAGTTCAAGCAGACGGTCGCGCACCGAGCTGCTGGAGTTCTCAAGATTAAATTTCTCCACTTCTTTGAACTGCGTACCATCCCAGTTGCTGATGCTGAAACCCACATCCTGCTTCCAGAACACAATCGACATGCAGATCACCGGGGTGCCCCATAACGGAGAGTTCCAGCTATTGGCGGGGATATAGGTGACCGTGCCGACCGGCCGTTGATATTTGACGATCTTATCTTCCCCTTTCGGCAGCAGCATGCTGAGGCTGCCTTTCACCGTCAGCTCGATACGCGGCACATGCAGATGGTAGGCCATCGCCGGTGGCCGGGCTTTGCCATTTGCCACCAGCACGCTGTCGCTGGTGGAACATTGCATACTGAACTCGCTCAAAATCGACTGGATAAATGCGCTCATAGCCTGCCTTATGCCTGCGGTTTAACGACGGTTTTCAGCACCTTAACCGCCAGTGCCGTAGTGACGGTCCCGGCGGCGACGGCCACGATATAGCCCAAATGATTACCGACCACCGGCAGGACGATCAGACCGCCCCAGGGGGCAGCATTGGTGGCACCAAACCACAATGAAATCACGGCAGCCACTGCGCTGCCGAGCATAATCGCCGGGATCACCCGCAGCGGATCGGCGGCCGCAAATGGGATCGCCCCTTCGGTGATACCCATGAAACCCATAATCACCGCAGGCTTACCCGCCTCGCGTTCAACGTCGTTAAAAATCCCCTTAAACAGGAAGGTGGCCAGCGCCAGTCCGAGGGGTGGCGTACAGTCGGCGGCAGCGACCGCAGCCATCAATTGTGGGTTGGTGGAGATGAGCGCGACAGCAAAGAAAAACGCGGTTTTATTCATTGGGCCGCCCATATCCACGGCGATCATGCAACCCAACACGCTGCCGAGAATGATAAACGACGCCCCTTGCATATTGCCGAGCCAGACACTGAGCCATTTCATTAGCCCGGCGACCGGATCGCCGATAATGTAATAAACCGCCATCCCGGTGAGAAAAGTACCGACCAGCGGGATGATAAAAATCGGCAGCACCATGCGCAGGAAATGCGGGATTTTCAGGCGGTCGATGATCGTCAGCAGTCCCCAGACAATCAGCCCGGCCAGCACGCCAGCCAACATACCACCTAAAAATCCGGCCCCCATTTGATACGCCATCAGCCCACCAATGGCACCGGGGGCGATACCGGGTTTATCCACCATCGAATAGGCAATAAAACCGGCGAGAATTGGAATAAACAGGGTCAGACCCGCCAGACCGATCTGCGACATCGCTTTAAGAAAGCCGTGATCGGGGATCGCCGCCTGGCCGTTGAACATCACCGCCAGCGCCAGCAGGACACCACCTGCCACCACAAACGGAATCATGTACGACACCCCGGTCATAAAATGTCTTTTGGTATTTTTTAATAGTTTTAACATACCCGCCTCATCATCGCGTTTGGCAACTAGCCCGCTAAGGTACTGATTATCAGGTGGTAGAGCACATCAGGTGTGGCTGCGCTTTTGGCTTTGGCGACAAATTCGTCGTTCATCAGCATCCGCGCCAGCGTGGAAAAATATTTCATGTGCTCGTTTTCCGCTGCGGCCTGGCTGATGGTCAACATAAACACCGTATCCACCGACACCCCGCCCCAGACAACGGGCTGGTGCAGTGTCGCGACGCTGATGGTGGAATCGAGAATGGCATCGCTGCGGGCGTGCGGAATAGCAAAGCCAGAACCGACCACGGTGGGGAAGGGAACCTCCCGTGACCAGATATCCTGGCACAGCTTATCCCGGCAGTCGGTGCGTTGGTGTAGCCACAGGTTATCGACCATTTTTTTGATCACTTCGTTTTTGTCGCACGCATCCAACCCCCACAAGATCATGTCCGGCGTCAACAGAGGCTTATCTGTGCGGGTGGAGGGCCTCTTCAGGCGCATTTGTTGTTGCACGTCTTTTTCATGACGGTAATAACGCAGGATCTTGTCATCCGCGCGGGTGATCAGCAGCCCCAGATCGCCATCGAGCACCATCTCTTGCCGAGGTGAAAATGGCTGAGTGGCAAAATTAATATCAGCAAGGGTAGGGATGCCCTGAGAACGGGCGAGAATAGCCGTATGCGATGTTTTGCCGGTGGAGGACAAGATAAGACCGGCGAGATGTTGTTTGTTGAGCGCCAGGAACTGGCCGGGCGTCAGGCTATCGGCAATCACCAGGGCCGGCTCATCTAATGACAGCGCAGGTGGCAACCCAGACTGAGCACCGTATATCTCGACCAGCAGTTGCGTGGCGATGTCCAGCATATCCAGCGTGCGTTCCTGAATATAATGGCTGGATGAGCGTTCGAGGATGGCGCTGAAGCCCATCGCCGCGGTGATAATGGCAGACCAGGCATTCATCTGCGCATCAAGATAGCTGATGATGCTGTCGCGAAAGGCACTGTCGGTAATAAATAACAAATGGGCTTCGAGCAGGTCCTGCTCAATACCCCGGGCGACTGCCAGCGCCGCTTCTTTATTGATCCGCAGCATTCGCAGCCCCTCCGTCAGACGCGCTATCTCCGTCTCACGGTTAGCGGTAGTGTCAGGGCCACGGGTCAGTAACTCACCAAAGGTTACCCCCTTGAGCACTCGCGGTTTGGCGATGGCGATACCGCCGCTGATGCGAACGCCGGTCAGATATTGCGGTTGCAGTTCGTGCAGACAGCGCGGGAGGGAACCGTTAGTGACGGCCAGCGCCGGCTCAACAAGGGTGGTAAACGCCGGAAGGTTATTCAGCAAAGCTTGCAGGGCGACAGAGGCGGAGAGCGCGTCAGCACCGTGCAACGTAATCAGACAGCTATCGTCCAGCAGCGTATCTGTGGCGATCAGGGAGAGGGCACTTTTGGCGTTTGCTTCCAGCGCGGTTCGGCTGTTTTGCCACACCACCTCGCACTGAAAGGTGTTGCACAGACGCGCGATATGCCCGGCAGGTCTGGCGTGGATCCCCTCGCTTATCTCGCATTGATAAGTTATTTCCACCACCATTCAGACTCCAGGCATAAGGTCAATACGCGGGTTGACCGGTTTGAGTTATCGCTCCGGTGGCGGGTATCTTTAACCGTTTAAGTAAACGCTAATATAGTAAAAACGTTACCTTTTCTGGAAAATAGTGACCTGATGATGAATTTGTGACACTTGTCATATTAAAAGGCGACCGCATCCAGGCGGGCGCATTGTTTTTATTATCAATATTGATTGGGAGCGATCAGCGAGGGATTGCGGCACAGGTCACAATTTTAAAGTTTTTGCCTTTTTCAGCATCAACGAATTTTTCCCCGGTATCTGACGGCGTCAACAAAGGCGGCGAAGGCGGAGGAGGTATTACGCCGATTCGGATAATAAAGGTGAAAACCTTCAAACATCGGGCTCCAGTCAGACAGCACTTCCACCAGACGTCCGGCTTCAATGTGCGGCTGAGCCATCGAATCTGGTACATAGGCCAGCCCGATACCATCCAGCGCGCCATTCATCACATGCAGGATGCTGTTCGATATTAACGGGCCGTTGACCCGAATATTCAATTTCCGCCCTTCCTTTTCAAACTCCCAGGCATAAACACTGCCCGCGGGAGAGTGGCGGATATTGATGCAGCGATGCCGGGCAAGATCCTGTGGGGTCAATGGCGCCGGATTGGCCTGAAAATATTCCGGTGTGCCGACCACCGCCAGCCGCCAGTCAGGTCCCATACGCACCGCAATCATATCTTTGCTAATCGACTCACCCAACCGGATACCGGCGTCAAAACGTTCGGAGACGATATTGGTAAAACCATAGTCAATGCAGATCTCAATACTGATATCCGGATATTGCGCCAGAAAAGCGGGCAACATCGGACGTAATAAATCTTCAGCTGCATTATCAGAACAGGTAATACGAATATTACCTGCGGGTGTGTCGCGTAATTCAGCAATCCGTTCTATTTCACTGTTTATCTGCTCAAACAGCGGGGCGACGGAGAGTAATAATTTCTCACCGGCTTCTGTGGGAGCAACATTGCGCGTGGTACGCGCCAGCAAGCGAACGCCAATTCTTTCCTCAAGATTGCGCATGGTATGGCTCAAAGCCGAAGGGCTGACACCAAGAAGGGCCGCAGCACGGGTGAAGCTTCTCTCTCTGGCTACGGTGATAAACGCCTGGATATCATTCATTAAATCTGCGCCTTATTTGTGATTATTTTTCACAACCAGGTGCAAATTATCCCATTTGTTCGAGGTAATCCACGTCATTTACCCTTGAGGTTGTTGTTCAGCACAGAATATTAAACAGAAGTGTTGAATAAGAATATTTCTCATTGGCAAACCGATAAACCTTGATTGGTGAATTTTTTTCATAACGGCATTTCGATATTCACTATTAAACATTGCGCTACGCTTAATAATAATCACGACTTAGGTATGTCCACGATTCCTTTCCGTGCGGAATTCAATGTCGTTGTAGAAATCATTATATTACGACTTTCCATTCTGGCTATTTTCCCGCTCTGACTTTTCTCACTTTTTAATACCGGAGACCTATGGAACTGCACATTAATAACAAAATCTGGCAGGTCGATGCAGAGGGTGATACGCCGCTGCTGTGGGTAATCCGCGACGATCTGGGGATGACCGGGACCAAGTATGGCTGCGGTCTGGCGCAATGCGGCGCCTGTTCGGTAATGATTGACGGTCAGATTACCCGCGCGTGTGTCACGCCGATTGATAAGTTGGCTGGCAAGCAGATCACCACCATTGAAGCGATTGAAGCCGATGAAATGGGTAAACGCGTGGTCGAGGCCTGGGTTAAGTATCAGGTGCCGCAGTGTGGCTATTGTCAGTCAGGGCAGGTGATGGCGGCGACAGCGTTACTCAAACAACATGCTCATCCCTCAGACGCACAGATTGCCGCCGCAATGGTGAACCTGTGTCGCTGTGGCACCTATAACGCCATCAGTGCGGCCATTCATGATGTGGCTGGTAAGGGAGAAACAGCATGAGCGACCACGACGAAGTGATGGCATCGCTGAGCGAGGATCGGCCCGCGAACCTCTCCCGGCGGCGTTTTCTGGTGGCAACTGGCACTGTGGCGGGTGCGTTGGTGCTGGGTATTGGCTTACCTGTTGCGCAAAGTCGTGCACAAACCACTGGCGCTGTACCCGCTCCGGGCACGCTGGTTCCGGCTTTTCTCGAGATTCGACCGGATGGCTCGGTAAAGTTCCTCTCGCCCTTTATCGAAGGCGGGCAGGGCATTTTTACCGCAATGGCGCAGATTGTCGGTGAAGAACTGGATGCCGATCCCGCCAGCTTCGTGGTGGAAAATGCACCGGCAGGTTCCCAGTATAAAGTGATGGATAGCGGGTTGCGCATTACCGGCGGTAGCCAGTCGGTGCGCACCAGCTACACCACCATGCGCCGTCTCGGCGCGCTGGCGCGGCAGATGTTGCTTCAGGCGGCGGCCACTACGCTGTCTGTCCCCATTGAGCGTCTGCGTACCGAACCCGGCAAAGTGATCCATGACGATTCAGGCCGTTCGCTCTCTTATGGTGAGCTGGCTGCGCGGGCGCGTGATTTGCCGGTTCCGTCACCGGATTCGGTGCGCCTGAAGGACCCCGCGCAGTTTCGCTGGATTGGCAAACCGGTGCCGCGTCTGGATATGCATGAAAAATCGACCGGTCAGGCGATTTATACCATCGATTGTCGCGTAGATGACATGCTGCATGCGGCGGTGCAGCATGCGCCACGCCTGGGGCTGAGCGTTGGCCCGTTGCGCAATGCCGAGCAGGTGAAGGCGATGAAAGGGGTACATTCGGTGCATGTGCTGCCGGGTGCGGTGGCGGTCGTGGCCGAGCGTTGGTGGCAGGCGAAGCGTGCTGTTGAAACCTTGCAGGTCGAGTGGCAGGAACCTCAGACGCCGGACGGTCGTTATATGCCTGCTGACTTCTCCTCAGCGGACTTTGCCGATGCGCTGGCGAAAGAACCGGGTAACGGTGAAGACGCGGAAGTCACAGGTAACATCACCGAGGGAATGTCAGCGGCGAAAACCACGCTGAGCGCGACCTATCACAGCCAGTATCTTAATCACGCCCAACTGGAGCCGCCCTCCGCGCTGGCGCGCTTTAATCCCGACGGCACCCTGGAGTTGTGGCTACCTAATCAGGCTCCGGAAATGTTCCAGGCCGATGCGGCGAAACGGACCGGTCTGCCCGCAGAAAAAATCATTATCCATTCGCCACTGCTGGGGGGCTTTTTTGGCCGCCATTTTGTCTATGACACCGCTATGGTCTATCCCCAGGCCATTCAACTGGCACAGGCGGTCGGTCGCCCGGTTAAGGTGATCTGGAGCCGCGAAGAGGAGTTTTTACGCGATACCCATCGACCGATGGCAGCGGTGCGTTTTCGTGCCGGTCTGGATGATAAAGGCTATCCGCTGGCGCTGGAGGCGATCAGCATTTGTGAAGGCCCGACAGAAGGACTGGCCGGGAAACACGGTGCCAAACTGGACCCAACGGCAGTAGAAGGTCTGGCGGGGAAATCCTACTCAATCCCCCATGTACGCATCGCCCAGATCTACAAAAAAGGCCCGGTAAGGCTGGGCTACTGGCGTTCAGTAGGCAATTCGATGAACGATTTTCTCTACGAGTGTTTCCTTGATGAGATTGCTGATCAAGGCAAGATTGATCCCTTCGCTTTGCGTCTGCATTTGTTACAGGGTAACGAACGGCTGACCAAACTGCTCAATACCGTGGCGGAGATGTCCGGGGGATGGCAGGCCGGGCCTTACACCGCCGCAGATGGCAGCCGCCGCGCCCGCGGTGTCGCGATGGCTTCGCCGTTCGGCACTGAAGCGGCAGCGATTGCCGAAGTGTCGATTGAAAACGGCCAGGTCAAGGTTCATCAGGTGTGGGAAGCCGTCGACCCTGGCAGCATCGTCAATCCGGCGATCGTCGAGGCGCAGGTCAATGGCGCGATAGCGCTTGGACTTTCTCAGGTACTGCTTGAGGAGAGCGTGTATGAGAAGGGGCAACCGGTGGCGCGTAACTACGATATGTACCCGATTCTGCCGCCCTCACGCATGGCAAAGGTAGAAGTACGCATCGTGGAGAGCGGGGCGAAGATGGGGGGTATCGGTGAACCGCCATTGCCTGCGATTCCTCCGGCGGTCGCCAATGCGGTTTCCCGGTTGACCGGGCAACGTATCCGTTCAATGCCGCTTTCACACTATGATTTCACCTGAGCCTGAGGGATGGATGACATGACGATAAAAAGGCTTAGCCTGATCCTGATTGGTGTGTTGTGCGTGGTCGCAGGCGCGCTGCTGTGGTTGCTGCGCACGCCTTCTTCCACCTTTGATGGCGCAAATGCGGATCAACCTCCGGTTTCTGCCGAGCTGATCCGTCGGGGCGAGTACGTTGCCCGGCTTAGCGATTGTGTGGCCTGCCACAGTACACCGGACAGCGCGCCGTTCAGCGGTGGGCTGGCGATGGCGACACCGGTGGGTAAAATCTATACCACCAACATCACTCCGGACCCGGAAACGGGAATCGGTAACTATTCACTGGCTGATTTTGATCGCGCCGTGCGACATGGCGTGGCGCGTGATGGTCACCGCCTCTACCCGGCGATGCCTTTTCCTTCCTATCAGAAGCTCACGGATGAGGATGTTGCGGCGCTTTACGCCTTTATGATGCATGACGTCAAACCGGTATCCCGCCAGAATCGCGCCAGTGAGATCCCCTGGCCGCTGAATATGCGCTGGCCGCTGGCGGTGTGGAGCGCGGCTTTCTCGCGTGGTGGACCGCAACAGCCGGTGGCAAATCAGGATGCGGTGTGGAATCGCGGTGCTTATCTGGTGGAAGGTCCGGGACATTGCGGCAGTTGCCATACGCCGCGTGGACTGGCGTTTAATGAGAAAGCCCTCGATGCCAGCAGCCCGGATTATCTGGCGGGAGCGCTGCTGGATGGCTGGTATGCGCCCAGTCTGCGTAACGATGCCAACACCGGCATCAGCCGTTGGAGCGAAGCGGATGTCGTTGAATTCCTGAAGAATGGCCGCAACCAGCATGCCGTGGTGTTTGGTTCAATGGCTGATGCATTTAACAACTCAACGCAGTTTATGCGTGACGATGACCTGCGCGCCATTGCCCACTATCTGAAGTCTCTGCCGCCGGGCAGTAACAACAGTGGCAAGGGTTGGCAGTATCAGCATGACGATGCGCCAGCCACCCCCGGTAGCCAGACCTATATGGCGCGATGCAGCAGCTGTCATGGCCCGGATGGACGAGGGCAGGCACCGTGGATCCCGCCGCTGGCCGGGGCAACGTCGATGCAGGTCGATACCGCTTCCTCAATCAACGTGCTGCTCAACGGTTCGGCACGCGTGGTGGCGGATGGCGTGCCTGATGCCTATCGTATGCCGCCGTATCGGAAACAACTTACCGATCAGGAAGCGGCGGATGTGCTGAATTTTATTCGTTCTTCATGGGGCAATCAGGGTGAAAAAACCGATGCGCAGGCGGTCGGCGAATTACGCGCCAAAACCGACCCGGCCAGCAGCAACGTCATCATCCTGCAAATGCGTTAGCCACAGCCGTCAGGAGAAATGATGCAGAATCTTGATGTGCAGGTCATCAGTACCGCCCGGCAGTGGGCGGAAGCGCATGAGCTATGGCTGTGTACCGTACTGAGCACCTACGGCTCCTCACCGCGACCACCGGGGGCGATGATGGTGATCCGCAAAGACGGGCAATATTGTGGTTCGCTTTCCGGTGGCTGTGTGGAAGAGAGTTTTATCGCGCGGATTCGTGACGATGCCTTTTCGGCGTCGAGCCAGCTGGTACGTTATGGTGATGACGGGCTGGCACCTGACCGGGCGCTACCGTGCGGTGGGGTGCTGGATATTCTGGTGGAAAGGCTGCTCCCTGGTCGTGAGGCTATCGGTTATCTGGGGCAGATGCACGATGCCCTGGTCAGTGCGACGGCGCTGACCAAAAGGATCACCCTGCCTGCGCCATGTATTTCACTCGAACCGGCTGCGTATCGCAGTCGGACCGCGACCCACATCGAGGGGGATGAGGTGACGTTGACCCTCTCTGCACCGCCCAGGCTGGTGATCGGCGGCTTGTCGAGCGTCGCGGTATATTGCGCCAATTTCGCGCTGGCGCTGGGGTTTGAAACCCTCGTCTGCGAACACCGTGAGGATGTTCTGAGCAATCTGGCTGCGGATCTGGATGCTGGCGTGACGCTGATAAAGCTGTTCCCGGCGGTTTATCTTGAGCGCGAGGGGTGCCATCCGGCCACCGCGATCCTGTCGTTAACCCATGATCCGCGTATCGATGATCTGACCATGATGGAAGCCGTCAACCTGCCGGCTTTCTATATCGGCGCAATGGGTTCGCACCAGAACAGCCAACGCCGCAAAGAAAGGCTGGTGCGGTATGGCGATGTTGCACCGCATCAGTTAAGCCGCCTCCATGCCCCGGTTGGGCTGGCGATTGGCAGCAAAACCCCGGCGGAAATTGCGTTGTCGATTATGGCCGATATCGTGCGCCATAAAAATGGTCTGGCGAGTGATCAGGCATCCTTCTTTCCGGTGCGCAGCGCCTGCGGAGGGATGCCGTAGCCCCGCATAAAAACATCACGCATGTGGCGGCGATCGCGAAATCCTGAATCTCGCGCCACCACGTCCAGCGACAGTCGGGTTTGTTCTATCAACAGCCGCGCGGCTTCAAGGCGTAAACGCTCGATGACGCGCGCCGGTGATTTCCCTGTCTCAGCCAAAAACAGGCGGTTCAGTTGCCTCGAACTCAGATGTACCGCATCCGCGAGTTGCTCGACGGAGAGTGATTTGGTGAGGTTGCTGCGGATATATTCAATCGCGGTTTGCAGGCGATCGCTGCGGGGTGACAGGGCCAGCAGTTCCGAATGCTGGCGCTGACCGCCCGAACGTCGTTGGTTCATCACCATACGCTGAGCAATGCTGCGGGCAACCTCGCTACCATGATCTTTTTCCACCATCGCCAGCACCATATCGAGGCCAGCCGTCATCCCGGCAGAGGTCCAGATCTGGTGATCAATGATATAAATCAGGTCGTCTTCGGTTCTGATGGTGGGATGCAATGTTTTCAGGCTCTGCGCATAAGCCCAATGGGTGGTCGCCCGGCGTTCAGAAAGTAATCCAGCCTGCGCCAGTACGAAAGCACCGGTGCAAATGCCTGCGACGCGGCGCGCCCGCAAGGCGTGATTTTTCAGGAAATGAACCACCCGCTCGCTAGCCGGAAGTGTGACCGGCGTGAGCACCCCGCCAATTAGCCAGGTATCAGCAGAAGCCTCATCGCTTAAGGCAATGGTCGTCACACTGATGCCAAAGGAAGAGGAAACCTGACCGCCGTGCTCGGAGTAAACCGCACATTGATAAAAAGGCTCGCCAAGCACTAAGTTGGCAAACTCGAAAATGGTCAGTGTCGATAACGCCAGTGACTGAAACTGGTCGGCAATCAGCAATCCAACCCGATGCATTTTGGGATCCTTGTATTGGCAACCACATCGATGGGCAAACCATCCTGAAAGAATCAGGCCCTGCAATCAATCTCTTTTGGGCAAAAAAATGTCCGAAATCGTACCCTTCTACGTCATTTTCTCCCTCCTACTATGGCGTAACCTCAATGCATCCAACACATCATGCAAGGTGAATGAGATGAGTGATGCAACGAAAGGCACTGCGGTGGTGACAGGCGCGTCGACCGGGATGGGGGCCATTTATGCCGCCAGACTGGCAAAGATGGGATATGACCTGATCATTGTCGCCCGAAACCACAATCGTCTGAACCAGATGGCCAGCCATATCACAGCGGATAGCCAGCGTAACGTGGAAGTGGTGGCCGCAGACTTGAACGACGCCGGGCAACTGGCGGCGCTGGAGATGAAGTTACGCCATGATGCCAGCATTACGTTATTAGTGAATAACGCCGGTATCGGCACGCACACGCCATTGGTGGACAGCGATGTCGACCAAATGACGACGATGATTAATCTCAACGTCACCGCGTTGACCCGGCTGACTTACGCCGTTGTGCCAGGATTTATCAGCCGGGGGCGGGGGGCTATCATCAATATTGCTTCGATTGTCGGCATCGCGCCTGAGATCCTGAACGGGGTGTATGGTGGGAGCAAGGCCTATGTGCTGGCATTCAGCCAGTCTCTTCATCATGAGTTAGCTGATAAAGGGATTCAGGTTCAGGTGGTGCTGCCCAGCGCGACAGCGACCCCCTTCTGGGATAACGGCGGTTTGCCGTTAAGTCAGCTCGACCCGGAGATTGTGATGAAAGCCGAAGACATGGTCGATGCCGCCCTGACCGGATTCCTGCATGGTGAGCTGATCACCATCCCGTCACTGCATGACGAAAGCCGTTTGCAGCAATGGGAACAGGCACGTCAGACCGTGATTCAGGACTTTTCACACAATATCCCGGCCGCGCGTTACCTGGGATCACAGGAGAAATAAGATGAGTCGTTTACATACGGATTCACTTGAGGAAGCGAGTGGCAAAGCCGCAGAATTGTTCAAAGGTATTAAGCAGGCGATGGGTAAAGTCCCGAATGCTTATCTGACCATTGGCAGCAATGCCCCTGATATTCTGGCGCAAACCTTACAGCTTAACGCGGCGCTGTCCAGGAGTAGTCTCAGCGCGCGTGAGCGAGAGGCGATTAACCTCGCGGTCAGTGAGGAAAGTGGCTGTGATTATTGCCTTGCTGCACATACGCCGCAAGCGATCAAAGCCGGTTACAGCGAGGCGCAGACGCTTGAATTGCGTCAGGGATTTCTGGTCGATGATGCCAGAATCGATGCGCTGGTGAAGTTTGTACAACTGTTGGTATCAACGCGCGGCACGTTATCCGCCCATCATGTCAGTGCATTTCGTGACGCCGGTTTTAATGACCAGCAAGTGGTTGAAACCATCGGTGTGGTGACCGCGATTCTGTTCACCAACATGATTAATCGGGTCAATGATACCGAAGTTGATTTTCCGCCGATTTCATCACTGTAGGGTTATGACCAGACAGGCTTTTCAGCACGGAAGCCTGCCTGGTTGATGGTTATTTCTGAAACGCGGTGAAGATAATTTTAACCCCTAACAACACCAGAATCGCCGAAGAAATGGTGTCAATGGCGCGCTTAAGGCGCAGGTAAATATCCCGTGGTCTTTTCGAGGACAATAAAATAGCCACCAGTGAATACCATCCGGCATCAATCACAAATGCCATCAGCGGAATAATGTAATAGAAATAGCCGGGGATCTCTTTGGGCAACAACGCGGTAAAAATGGAGGCAAAGACCAGGGCGGTTTTCGGATTACTCAACTGGGTCAATAATCCGTCACGCCAGGTGCCCAGCAAGGAGTGCGCTTCGGATAAGGATTCAGACGTCACGCTAAAGGGTTTTGATGCATTCTTCGCGATTTTATAGCCCATCCAGATAAGATAGAGGCCACCAGCAATTTTCAATCCGGTAAATAATTCGGGCAATGCAATCAGAATTCTTTCCAGACCAAACATCGCCATGATGGAAAAGATCGCCGCCCCGGTTCCCATGCCGAGTGCAGTTAACAGGCCATGTAATCGCGAGCGTGCGACGGCATTACGGGCAACGTAGATAAAACTTGGACCAGGGCTGATCACGCCCATAATTAAAACCGCAGCAATCGCCATCAAACTCGACAACAACATAGTTTCTCCAATCATCACCCTGAAATTATAGGATGCAGAATACACGCCAGGCAGGACTGGGGCTATCCTGTTGTTGGGATCGCAACCAACGACCATGATGACAAGAGAGAAAATGATGTCAGGTGAAAATAATCTCCAGGTTTTGCTGCGCACGGCGACGCCCCGACGCAATGAGGGGCAATATGTATTTTGTACGTTGCAGCAACCGGCGGCTGAGTTGCTGGCACAGGCGGTGGTTGTGGTGCAGGAGCGTGAAGGGACTACGCTGGTGCTGCCGCAGGCGGTGGCGCAGGCACGGGACATCGATTATGACTACCTCGCCGGATGGATCACTCTCGAAGTCCATTCTTCACTCGCCGCCGTGGGCCTGACTGCGGCATTTTCTACGGCTCTGGCAGAGGAGGGCATCAGCTGTAACGTGGTGGCTGGTTACTACCATGATCATATTTTTGTCGCCTGGGACGATACCGAGCGCGCCATCGCCGTGATTCGTTCCCTTGCCGCACGCTGAGGTCAATATGCTGGTCGCGCAAGTTTCAGATATTCATGCTTCCCCCGACAATGACAATCTGCAACGGTTTGATAAGGCGCTTGCCTGGCTCGATCAGCTTAAGCCGGACGTGCTGGTGCTGAGCGGTGATGTAATTGATAACCAGTGGCTTGACGGGTATTCGCAGATTGCAGAGCGGCTGAGCAGCAAAAAATGGTGTTCGCGGATACTTCCTGGTAATTCCGATGATCGCCGCCAGATGCGTGCTGTCTGGGGGGCTGCTGCCGCAGATGAGTTTCTGCACTTCAATTATGATGCTGGAGTTCTTCGTCTGATCGGCCTGGACTCCACGTTGGTGAACACGACCGCAGGTAGTGTAGTCAACCATATTGCCTGGCTGGAGCAACAACTCCGGGATATCCATACGTCACCAGCGCTGCTATTTCTGCATCATCATGTTTTTGCTTCGGGGATCCCCTCGCTGGACAAGACGATGTGTGCAGGGACTGCGGAACTGGCCGCGCTGCTCAGGCATATGCCCGGCAAGGTTCTGGCAATTGCCACCGGGCATGTCCACCGACCGATCGCCGGGTCATTAGCCGGTGTTCCGGCGTATATCTGCGGCTCGCTGTGCCCGGCAAATCCCGTCTGGTTTGGTACAGATACGATCCCCCCGGTTAACGATCCGCCGGCGCTGATGATTCATCGCTATGTGGATAATGTGTTGACCAGTCACCATGTTTCCCTCTGACGTACAGGAACATTCCGTTGCGGCGCGATTTATCGCGCGGGGGTTAAGTCATGAATTACGAAGATGTTCTCCAGTTCTGGTTCAGTCGTACCAGCAAAGATAAATGGTTCAAAAACGATCAGGCGTTTGACGACGAAATACGCCGGTTATTTGGCCGTTGCTGGGAGTCCGCCTGCCGAGGCGAACTGTTTACCTGGCGTGAAAATCTCTATGGCCGGCTTGCTGAAATCATTGTTCTCGACCAATTTTCCCGCAACCTGAATCGTCAGAGTAGCGCCGCCTGGCAGCAGGATGGCATGGCCTTGATCCTTGCTCAGGAGGCATTAAAGCTTGAAGGATGGGAATATCTCACGCTCGACGAAAAGGGGTTTATGTTAATGCCTTGGATGCACTCGGAGTCGGTGGACATTCATGAAAAAGCGGTAGAACTGTTTGCACAACTTAAAGGTGGCTCGTATGCACAAAGTGAGCGGGAACATCGCGAAATTATCCTGAGGTTTGGCCGCTATCCACATCGTAATGCGCTATTGGGCAGGGCGTCATCGGCTGATGAACGGGACTTCCTGGAGAAACAGCGCTTATCTTTCTTCTGAATCCGGTCATATCCAGGAACCATATATCTGAATAGGCGCGTGGTGCGTTTAAGTCAGGCTGAACAGCCAGGAGAACCGTTTTGATTTTTAAAAAAGGTAACAATCGTGCTCTTCGTTTGCCGTGCGATTTCGATGTTGAAGGCGTTAGTGAGCTGGAGATTATTAGTGCAGGTGACAGCATTTTTTTACGTCCGGTTCAGCCGACCTGGAGTTCGTTCAGTCAATTTGAAAAGGCTGACGCAGATTTTATGACAGAGCGCGAGGACATTGTCAGCGACGAAGGACGCTTTGAACTGTGAATAAGACCTACATGCTGGACGCGAACATCTGCTCATTTATCATGCGTGAGCAACCGGAGGTGGTGATCACTCGTCTTGAGCAAAGCGTGTTGTGCGGGTAACTAATCTCATGCTGGAGGACTGGAGTCACCAGTGATTTGGTCTGGAAGAGAAGACATGATCACCTCCTGGACCGCTGTCATGCTGTTTCCCGCCCGCGAAAAGGACCCGCTATGGTAAGCTTCCAAAAAGGTACGTAAGTGTGCAAGGTGGCTCATAATGTTACCTGTCCATCGTGATTGCGCGATAAATCGCGCCGCTACATCATAAGCGCCGTTCAGGCGCTTTTTTCAGTGACCTGCGTCAACGGCTGTTCGTAAGGTGATATCACCGCCGCGCCTGATTTGTGCCACCAACAGCAGCAGCCCCGGTAAGGAAAGAGTTGCTCCGGCCAGACTGACCCAGATGATCCCCTACGCCGCCATAACACCGAAAACCAACATGAACACGCTGACGGTGCTGCCTGAAACCTGAGTCACATTTAACTTATATCTCATGGTTAGCTTCATCCATTGCTTAAAAATTTTTTAATGCCGTGGGAATAAACCTGCCGCTCATTCGTCTTATGGGCTCAATGTGAGCAGGGTGAGCTAAAAAATGATTCCAACTCCACTTTCCACTGGTCAGAAGACGCTACGCTTGTTGCTAATCGGCCTGGTTCCACTGGTTATACTCGTGTTGTTTTTATGGGCGGGAGGCTGGCTGACGCCAGAGCGACTGACTTCCGACAAACTGGTTTCGGTGTTGCAGCAAGCGGGGGGTGAGCATCCGGGGTATCGCCGTAACCATGCCAAAGGGATCTGCGTGATTGGCACCTTTGCCTCCAACGGCAACGCCAGCGCGTTATCACGCGCTGCCCTTTTCGCGCCGGGTGATACCCCGGTAACCGGGCGTTTCGCCATCGCAGGGGGGAATCCATCCGCGCCGGATTACGCGGTGCCGGTGCGCAGCATGGCGCTGGCGTTTCAGCAAAAAGATGGTGAGCAATGGCGCACCGGGATGAATGCCATGCCGCTGTTTCCGGTGGCGACGCCGGAAGGATTCTATGCGCTGCAAACCGCGACGCTGCCCGACCCGGCGACCGGCAAGCCGGATCCACAAAAGTTAGGAGCCTTCGTCGAAAAATATCCTGAATTCAAAGCATTTCTCGCCTGGGCGAAACAATACGTTCCGTCGTCCAGTTGGGCCAGCGATCGTTTCAATAGTCTGAATGCGTTCCGGTTCATTGATAAAACGGGCGCTGCGCATCTGGTGCGCTGGAGTATGGTGCCTCATGCCGCTTATCAGGCGATTAGCGCGGCGGATAAAAATAACAAAGATTTTCTTCAGCAGGACCTGCAACAACGCCTGAACCAGGGGCCACTGGAATGGGACCTGGTGATCACCGTTGCGCAACCGGGTGATGATGGCAGCAATGCAACAAAAGTCTGGCCTGCCGATCGCCAAACCATCAATGCCGGAACCCTGGTGTTAACCCGCGCGGTGCCGCAGCAGCAGGGGCCGTGCAACGACATCAATTACGATCCGCTGATCCTGCCTGATGGGATTGCTGCCTCCGATGATCCGTTGCTCAATGCGCGCTCAGCAGCCTATGCCAAATCCTATAACCTGCGTACACATGAACAGGCGCAACAAACGGGGACGCACTTATGAAACATGTCGGTTATTTTCACCCTGCGCTGCGCGTGATCCATTGGTTAATGGCGGCGGCGATTGTGGCGATGCTGTTTATTGGCGTGGCGATGGTTGCCACCGTGTCGTCACTGCATAGCCTGCTGGTGACAATCCATAAACCATTAGGCCTGATGATTCTGGTGTTGGTGGTGGTGCGACTGTGGTTGCGCTTCACTACCGTCACTCCGGCACTGCCCTCAACCATACCCGCCTGGCAACGTGGCATGGCGCATCTTTCGCACTGGGCGCTGTATGCCATGATGCTGATTCAGCCGTTGATCGGCTGGGGGATGCTGTCTGCGGCGGGAGTGCCGATCGCTTTAGGGGGGAAATGGCTACTGCCGCCGATTTTGCCGGTGAATAATGATTGGTATGCCATACTGCGTCCTTTGCACACTCTGGTGGCGCTGATGTTGTTTATCACCGTGCTGCTGCACCTGGCCGCCGCGTTGTTTCATGCCCTGGTGTTGCGCGATGGGGTTTTTGCCAGCATGTCTGGCTCCCGCAGACGCTAAAGGAGAGTCATGCCACAGCTGACTGATGATGAAATTCGCCAGGTGATGCCGCATCTTGAACGTTTTGCACTGTGGTTGACCCGCAATCCGCACAGCGCGGAAGACCTGGTACAAAGCTGCCTGACAAAAGCGTTAACTCGCCAACGTCAAAGCGAGGGGGATCAAAGTCTGCGTGCCTGGCTGTTTGCCATCCTGTACCGTCAGTTTGTTGATGGGGAACGGCGGCGCAAACGCTATATGAAGCTGCTGACTTTTTTCACTGGCGAGGAGATGTTCGCGCAATCCAGCGAGTCGATGGCGATTGCCGACGATACGTTGGCGGTATTTGCTGCATTACCGGAGGATTATCGCGTCATTTTGTTGCTGGTCAGCGTTGAGGGGCTGAGCTATAAAGAGGCGGCCGAAACGCTGGATATTCCCCTGGGCACCGTGATGTCACGGCTCTCAAGGGGACGTAAGTTGCTGCATGAGCAACTGGAAGGTAAGGCGACGCCGCTGCCGCTAAGGAGACTGAAATGACTTTGCCCCCTGATGAACACGAACTCCATGCCTGGATGGATGGGGAAGCGGATGAAGCAACGGCAGAGCGCGTTGAACGTTATCTGAAGGACAATCCGCAGGCTGCCGCGCAAGTTGCGGGCTGGCGGGCTGACGCACAGCAATTACGTCAGGCCATCAGTCGACACTCGCTAACGCTTGACCGTCCCCATCCGCAATATCTGCGGCGTCGGGTGCGGCAGCAGCGGTTACGGCAACTGGCGACGGCTTGCATGCTGGTGCTGGCGACAAGCGCAGGCGGTTTAGCGGGTTGGCAACTGAAGGAATCGCAGGTCATCGCCAGCCCGCAGCCGATGGAAGATGCGGTGCAGGCCTATAAAATTTTTGATAACCAGACGCAAACCCCGATGGACATGGTGGCAAGCCAGCACGCTGAACTCAGTAGCTGGGTGGCACGTTATTTTATTAATGGTAATCCGCCACCCAACCTCGAGCAGTTTGGTTTCAGGCTGGTCGGCGCGCGGCTGATGGCGACAGCGCAAGGGCCAGCCGCGCTGATTATGTATCAGGATCCACAGGGAACTCGGGTGGGGTGGTATATCCGCCCACTGGACCCGGTCAAATTGCCTCATGGTGAACGCCGGGCTGATGATGTGATGGCGCAGTACTGGAGTGACCAGCATTACAACTACGCGCTGGTGACGCCGGTCAATTCATCCGGGGTGAGCGGGTTACGCAAGGCGGTGGCGTTGGCAACGAGTTAATCATCGCAATGCGCGACTCTGACCACCGTGTTAATTTCGGCAGCTCTGGCGGGTGAGGGCTGCTTTTCAGCGCTGGCGTAAATATGTGACAGGGAGGGATGTCAGATACTCTCATCAAAGATAAGCGCATTAAGCACATGGTCCTGCCAGCTACCGTTGATTTTGAGGTAGGACTTTGCAAAACCCTCCTGGCTAAATCCAAGTTTAGTCAGGGTGTTGCTGCTACGCAGATTGCCGGGAAGATGGTTCGCCATCACCCGATGCAAACCATACTCTCTCTGCACATAAGCAAGGGCTATCTCCAGCGCTTCGTGCATTAATCCTTTGCCCTGATAAGCGTGGTCAAGCGAAAACCCCAGATAGCAGGCCTGGAAAACGCCATACACGAAGTTGGTAAAATTGATGCTGCCGATGATTTTGTCTTCATCCTTGGGTGTGAAAACCAGCAGCAAATTCTTTCTGGCGGCAAAATCAGTGGCTGAATCGGCAATCCGCTGACGGGTGTGTTCAAGTGTGAAATATTCTTCAGTGCGTAGGGGTTCAAAACGGGAAAAATGATCCCGGTTGTTTAGCAAAAAGGCGAGATAAGCCTCGGCGAAATTTTCTGTCAGCAGATAAATATCGGTACGTGCGGTGGAAAGTAAACGCATTTTCTTCCTTGAAGCGAGATAGCAATGAGGGGAATTATAGGTTATTTCGGTCCAGCGCTCCAAAGGTTAAATACCGTGAGGGGCCGAATTTCCCATTACAATCTTTGCTTTTTAATCCATGTCAGGGCATCTGCCGCAGGTAAAGGGCGAGAAAAGTGGAACCCCTGAAACAGGTGGCAACCCATATTTTTCAGATATTCGAAGTATTCTTCATTCTCAATTCCCTCGGCCAGAACATTTAACCCCATCTCACGGGAGAGTTCGATGGTTTTTTGTACCACCAACGAGGCTGATTCATTTTTGAACACCTGCATAATAAGCGACTTATCGATCTTGATATCATCGACGGCGAAATCACTGATTGATTTTAACGATGAGTATCCGACACCAAAGTCATCAATCGCCCATTTAATACCCAACCCACTAAAATGTTGCATGACTTCAGCAATTCTGTCCTGGTCGTAAATGAAGGTGGTTTCGGTAATTTCAAACTTGATTCTTTCCGGCCGGATTTTTGCCTGAGATAACGTCAGCAACGTATCCTGAGTAAAGTCTCGGTGCATTAATTGTAACGGGCTGATATTAATAGAGAAGGCGATGTCACCAAGGTGATGAAGACGCTCCCATTCCGCAATCTGGCGCAAGGTCTGCTCCATTACCCATCGCCCGATCTCGATAATTAAACCACTCTTCTCTGCAATTGGAATGAAGACTTCAGGGGAGATAAATCCTTTCGCCGGATGTTTCCAGCGCAGCAAAGCTTCGAATCCAATCAGTGCTTTATGACTATCAAGTTGTGGTTGGTAATACAGTTGTAATTGATTCCTTTCAATAGCAAGGGAAAGCTCACGTTTAATCAAGTCGGTTTCAGAATAATTGCCGCGTGCGGTAAATACGGTTAATAAAAGCGCCACAACCGGCACAGAACAGTTCGCGATATAAAAGCCGGAGACATGTGCCATATCAGTCTGGAAACGGCCATCCTGCCAGATGGTGCCGGTCGAAACAAAAAAGAGATAGGCCAGCAGACAGATGAGAGGGAAAACCTGTTTCAAATACCAGGATTGCTGTCGTAATACCAATGCACCACCAATGGTCAAAGCCGCAAGATAATTGTATTCAGAATGTTTGGCGAAATCATGATTATTATCAAAGAAACAAAGTAGAATGATGCTAATCAACAAACTATGCGTAATGATATAAATGTGACGATTGATATTGTTCCAGAAGGCAGCCGCTGAAATATATATGCCCAATATTGTGGTCATACAATAAAAAAGTGAAATGAGGTGTTCTCCGATGGAGAAGTTCAAACTGGCCATGTATAAACCGGCCAAAATGCTGGAGGTGCCAGAGATGAGAATGGTCAGGCGTAGCTTTCTCTCAGCGCTATTGCCTTTGAGAATGAATGGTAAATTCTTTACTTTTGCGTATCTGGTGGCGAAATAAGCATTCATTCTGTTGTCTCTTTTTTAATGTTATAGCTGGTGGACAATCATACTATAGCGAGATTGCAGTTGTTGGGTGTCATAATTTTTTTTAATTATTTTATCGTTGGCGTCGGGATTAAAGATATATCTTGTGTGCTGCGAGTTTAATTTGGCGGGGTACAGAACGGTTTTTGTGCAAGAAAGGCGAGGAAAGAATAATTTATCCGGGCCTTTTATCAGAAGATAAAAGGCCCGCGAGACGGTAATCAGTTCAGGTTAATCAGCGCCAAATCACGCGGGCCGCTGTAGAGATCATGGCCCAATGTGGCTTTATCGTCATCCACCAGGAAGCGGGTCACCGACTGTTGCAGGTTAACCACCTGCTCTTGCAGGGAACTGGCGGCGGTCGCCACTTCCGACACCAGCGAAGCGTTCTGCTGGGTTACGCCGTCCATCTGCTGAATGGCGATATTGATCTGCGAGATGCCACGGGTCTGCTCTCCGGAAGCCAGCATCACTTCATCCATAATTTCGACCACTTTCTTCACATCAACCATCACTTCATTCATGGTGACGCCTGCCTGTTTCACCAGCCCGGAACCCTGTTCGATGCTGCTGAGCGAATCATTAATCATGGTGCCAATCTCTTTGGCTGCGGTGGCGCTACGCTGTGCCAGCACGCGAACTTCTGAAGCCACGACCGCGAACCCGCGTCCGGCTTCACCGGCTCGTGCTGCTTCAACTGCGGCGTTCAGCGCCAGCAGGTTGGTCTGGAAAGCGATGCCATCAATAACACCGACGATGTCACCAATTTTTGCCGAGCTTTTCTCAATTGAGCTCATGGTGGAAACCACTTCAGACACCACATTGGCCCCGCGTGAAGCGGAATTTGAGGCTTTCTGTGACAGCGCGTTCGCTTTACGGGTGTTGTCTTCGTTATTTTGCACCGTCGCCATAATCTGTTCCATGCTGGAGGCGGTCTCATCCAGTGAAGCGGCTTGCTGCTCGGTACGGCTGGAAAGGTCGATATTGCCGGAAGCAATCTCTTCCACACCGGTGCCAATTGCATCTGTACCACTGCGCACCATCAGCACCATATTTTCCAACCCGTCGCGCATGCGCTGCACGGCGGCAAACAACTGGGCTATCTCGTTTTTCCCGCTGATATCAATGCGATCACGCAGATCACCTTCCGCAATACGGTCAAATACATTAATCACATGATTCAACGGCTTAACGATCAGATTGGTCATTACCGACCAGGCAAGACCAGCCAACACCACAGCACAGGCGATGGCGAAGTACAGCACCCACTCCATACGTTTTACCCGGTCGCTGGAGTCGTCATAGGCGACATCAATGCTTTTCAGTTTAAAGGCAACCAGCGCTTTGGAGGCGGTATCAAATGCGCCATACAGCGCCGTCGATTTTCCGGCTCGCTGACGATATTCGTCCAGCTTACCGGCTTCCAGCGCGGCAAAGGCGGGATCAATGAATTCTTTCATTAACGCGTCACGGGTGGACGCCATTTTGGCCGCAATGGGCTGCTCTTCTGCGGATTGCGGGTATTTCAGATAGTCCTGCCATTTTGCGCTGGCGCTGTCAATTTTACCGCGGGCGCGTTCCAGCGCGACTTTGGCTTTTTCTGTGTCGCCGCTACCCATCAGTGATTCATATAAACGCAAATCCAGCCGGCCGCGTAATAAAAGTTCTGAACTTTCATTCAGCGCCACTAATCCCGGCAAAACTTCGGTATCTACCGTGGCAAAGGATTTATTTCCCGACTGCACGGCAAATAATCCCAGAACGCCTACGAAGAGTAATAATGCAGTCAATGAAAAAATCATTATGCTGAGTGCAGTACGGATCTTTATTCTACGAAACATAGAGTATTCCCTGCTAACGATTAAATGATAAAAAGGAGTGTGCTGTCGAAAATAATTCCTTTATTAAAAAAACAGGAAGTAACCTGAGTGACTTCCTGACCAGAGTGGCGATTAATGACTTTCCGTTGCGACAGGCGTGTGCGTTAAAAACGTTTTCAGTTTTTCATGATAAAACTTTGCCTGCATCATGGTGCCGTGGCCGCTGGTTTCTGCGCTCGCCGGAATGAGCAGCAGCTCAGCCTGTTTTATTTGATTTAATTCACCTTGCAGAATGCCGGTTTCAACCGGATTGCGTTCATCATCCGCAGAATTAATAATCAGGATCGGCGCCTTGATGCGATGCAAAGCGGGCAACGCATTGTAATTTGCTGACGAACCCCAGATATAAATAAGGTCGTTAGCATCGGCAGTGACCGGTGCCGCGAGACGTTCATCAACCAGCTTATCCGCCAGCGCGCGCGTTGGCGCTTTGTGTTGGTAAGCCAGCGTGCCGCCGGTTGTGGCGATACTGAACATAATATTGGCGGTTTTAAGTACCGGTGGCTGCTGGCGGTAGTTGCCTTCGGCCCAGGCCGGATCGCCTTTGATGGATTCAATCAACATTCGGCGCAGCATCCAGTTGCGTCCCGATAATTCATTGGGCTGTGAGGCCATCGGCACTAACGCATCCATCATTGACGGGTATTTTTCACCCCATAGCCAGGTCTGCATCCCCCCCATCGAATATCCCATCACCAGTCGCAGATGAGAAATCCCCAGCCCCTCTTTAATTAAACGATATTGGGCAGTAACCATATCGTCATAATCATAGTGGGGAAATGCCATACGCAAACCATCCGAAGGCTTGGATGATTTTCCGGAGCCAATACTTTCCGGGATGATAATAAAATATTTGCTGCTATCCAGTGCCTGTCCCGGACCGAATAACTCACCGGCAAAACCCTGGGCCAGTAAGGCTTTGATGGGTTGATTAGTTCCGTGCAGTAATAATACCGCAGGTTTACTGCGGTCGCCGAGCGTGTAGTAATGAATGCGGAGATCTTTTAGTTTTTCGCCGTTATTAAAGTTAAATTCTTTGGCGACCCAGTCAGCTTCTTTTGGAGTGGGTAATGCATTCGCTGCCTGGGCTAAAGGTGATAAAGCTAACAGAATGGCGCCCGCCATTCCTGATATCGTGCGACTAATCATAAAAGCAACTCTTAAGTTATATGTAGTCCCCTGGAGGCCTGATATTAGTTTCAATTAAGAAAAATCCCAATGGACATCAACAACATCAGAGAAAAAACATACAATGCTCTTAATTTTTGAGTTTTAACAAGACGATTTTTAGTCGGTTTTTCTTAGGATAATACATCCGTGTATTATTTTTGCGGTCCGGTTCAGAGGATTAGTTCAGCCTGATACAAGTAAAGACCCTGTTTTCTCCTCTACACCTGTTGCATTGCTTAAGCGTGGTGCTTGCGGCTATTTCTTTTTACCAAAAGAGGGCGTCTCGCTGGAGAAACGTGCTTCGCGGGCATCGCGCTCATAACCTTGCGGTTCGCACAACATACCGTAGAGATCAGGACGGCGGCCGTGGATCCAGCGCCGTCCGGTCGACATTGTCAGCAAACGGGTGTCCAGTTCTGCGACCACCAGCGTATCCTCAGCAGACCAGGTTTCATTGATGATTCTGCCGTAGGGATCCAGCACCATCGCGTTGCCGGTGCGGATCTCGCCGTTATCCAGACCCACGCCATTACTGAACAGAATAAACAGCCCATTATCGTGCGCTCTGGACGGTAGCCAACGCATTAACCAACCCCGGCCGCTGTCACCCCGCAAGGCAGCTTCCAGCGCTTCGGGTTGCTCGCGGCGATTTTCCCACAGACTAACGGGAATCGGTTTCATGCCAAACGGGCTGCGGGAGTGTGTTCCGCCAGTTTGATGGGGGGCGATCAGAATATCTGCGCCCATCAGCGCGGTTATACGGGCGTTTTCAACCAGATTGTTATCCCAGCAAATCAGCACCCCGGCTTTAACGCCCCAGGGGGTGTCGAATACGGTGAAGCGATCGCCACGCGCAATGGCGGGATGTTCAAATGCGTACATTTTTCGATGCACATGGACGCTACCATCCGGCATACAAACCGCGTAGGCATTGTAATTGAGTCCATCTTTCCCCCGTTCGATGAAACCCGCGCCAATCGCCATCTCATGCTGTTTTGCCAATGCCCGGAGGGGGGCCAGTGAGGGGCTATCCTCGATGGATTCAGCCAGATCGTTTACCTGGTCAGCAGTGAGATCGGGAACATGCCAGTAGCCGGTAATACACATTTCGGGAAAGGCCAGAATCTGGATGCCCTGACTGGCGGCTTGCTGAATAAAGCCTTTCATCACACCAAGGTTGTACGCTTTGTCGCTGGCACGATGACAAAACTGCACGGTGGCAACCCGGATTAACTCGTCCATCGTTTTTCTCCTCATTCAAAAGTGTTGAGATTTCATCAGAGGGAAAGCACCGGGTATAATCACCAATTATCCACTTTTGATAACGAACTGGAATGGATATCAAACTGCTGCGCGCATTCGTCACCTTAGCCGAGCAGGGGCGCTACCATCAGGCGGCAGAAGCCCTGTGCATCACGCAACCGGCCCTGACGAAACAGATTCAGACCCTGGAGCATTTGATCGGGATGACGCTATTTCAACGCGGGCGTCACGGGGCAAAACTCACGGTCAGCGGGCAGCAACTGTTGCCTGGCGCCCGCGACCTGTTACAACGTCACGAAATTTTCCGTTCTGACGTCGCAGGTTTGCAAAACGGTCACGCGGGAGAGTTGAAACTGGGGTTTGGTATCTCTTCTTTTCAACTCGCCCCGTTGAGCGTGGCGGCTTTTCGCGCCCGTTATCCATCCGTCAAAATTTTGCTGAATGACCTGCCTTCTGTCATGCAGTTTCAATTGCTTACGGATGGCCAGTTGCAGTGTGGATTTGTCCGGTTGCCCGCACCGGAGCATCTGCAAGCGGCGGTGCTGGAGGAAGAGGCATTGGTGCTTGCCGCACCAGAGCGTTTCGCCGCGATGGGTGACTTTCGCCAGGTGATCGAAAGCAATCAGTTATTGCAACTCAGTCCAAACCGGGGAGAAGGGCTGGTGGCGCAGGGAGCCGCTTTTTTGCGTGCGCAGCAACTGGCTGCACAAACCCTTGCTGCGGCAGATGATATTCAGACGCTGCTGGCGCTGGTCGCTGCCGGAGAGGGCGTGGCATTGCTGCCTGCCAGCGTCAGGCATATCCAGCCATCTGGGGTGGTATTGTTGACGTTGAGTGGTGAACAGACCCGCTGGAAAACCGGGATTGCCTGGAATCCTCGAATCCGGGATCCACTGCGTGATAACTTTCTGAGTGTGGTGTTGACGCCAGACAAGTGATGTATGGCTAGCAAAGGAAATATATTGGCGGATGGGCGAATTGCATTTAATGCTGCAAAACTCTTATTTTTGTTTTGGAAGTGTTAAAAGCCCAGGGCCACCGAATCAGGTATGCTACGATAGCCGCTTTTATTTTCACCAGACTATCCAGCTAACATTTGGTTAATTAAAAAATGCAGGAAGAAATTAAACAATATATCTCTGTCATTCTTAAAGAATGGCAGCCTTTACGTGCAGAACTTCCACAAAATGTAATAGTCATTCTGCGAAATATTGCAGAAGAACAATCAGACAATTTAGCGCATCGATTTTATGAAAGTTTGTTTAAAGATCCAGCAATTGCCAGGCATTTGTCCTATGAGTTGGTAGAAGAACAACTTAGTCGCTCTCTGTCTAAATGGGTAAAAGCGATCCTGACTCAGGACGAAAGCCAGTTTGAAACGCTGGCGCAACAACAATATCACGTTGGGGGCGTGCATGCGCGCATTGGTATTCCGGTGGAATTTGTCCAGCGCGGTGCCCGGCAACTTAAATATGGTATTTACGACTACATCACCCAGCACAATATTGAAACCGAGCTGGGTTTACAGGTGATGCACTATGCCGCGATGGCCATTGATATCGCTATCGAGATGATGAGTCACGCCTATGCGATGTCGCATTATCGGGCAACGCGAAATGAAGAGGCGTATCGCATGCATGTATTGATGAATAACGCCTGGCAGGAACAAGGTAAACAGCAGTCAGCACTTTCCAGTTGGGAAAACTCAGTGATCTATGGACTGGTCAGTGGCGTACACCAGTCAGAAGCGTTGATAAAAATCTCCGACTCTAACTTTGGCTTATGGTTCCGCCATAAATGCGTTCGTCAATTTGGTGAAACAGAACAAATTCAGCAGATACGCCTGCTGATGACAACCATTGATCAAAAGATGGCTAGCCTGGATATCACCACGGATATACCCGTAGAAAAATTGCAAGATCTGTTACGTATCATTCATGCCTGTTGTCAGAAAATTAGCACCTATATGGAGATGCTGTTTAACGACGTGTCGCATATGCAGGACGGTAAAGACGCTCTGACGAATTTGCTTAACAAACGTTATTTGCCGATTGTTCTGAAACATGAAGTCAGCCTGGCGATGGAAAACCATTTGCCATTAAGCGTGGCAATCATCGATGTGGATTTTTTCAAAAAGGTCAACGATGAATGGGGACATTCGGTTGGCGATCGCGCATTAACGCATGTTGCCAATTTACTCAGCGATAATATTCGCGCCAGCGATTATGTTTTCCGCTATGGCGGAGAAGAGTTCCTGATTGTGCTGGTGGAAGCGGGGCAGTCCGAGGCGTATATGCTACTGGAACGTATTCGCCGCATCGTCAGTAGCACACCTTTTGAAGCGGTTTCCGGTAAAAACCTCCCCATCACAGTCAGTATTGGTTATACCGTTCATGATGGACACCCTGACTATAATCAGTTACTCAATCGGGCAGATGTTGCGTTGTATGAAGCTAAACGCAACGGCAGGAATCGTATCGAGCAACATAAGTAAGGGAGACTCAGGCTGCTTAAGATACCTTTGCAGACTCTGGTCAACAGTCTGACAAAAAAAGGGTTGGTTTTCGTGTTGCACTGGTGAAGCAGGTGTTTACCGTTCAGGTCATTGTCGCCCTGCTGTTGTCGGTTATGGTTTCCGACGCGCTGCATCTTACTTATCCTGGCTGGGCGTGTTGTTTTTCGACATCGGGGTTACGCTGTCCCAGCCTGGCACAAGAACGAAAGCGTGATGGCTGCATGTTCTGCCATTTCATAAAGGCCCGGCTGAACGTCTGCTGCGACCCAAAACCGTGGCGTAGGGCAATAGTTGTAATGCTATCCTGGCTTTCAGCCAGTTCTTGTGCCGCCCGTTCCAGACGTTTCTGCCGAACATAGCCTAAGATCGTCATTTGGTTGACTTGTTTAAACATATGCTGGATATGCCATCTGGAATAACCCGAACGCGTGGCAACATCATCAATGCTGTGCACTCTGTGCAGGTTCATATCAATCCAGCGTGTCAGGTCTTCAATGATTTGCTTTTTATAAGGCACAATCTTACTTTCCCGGTTTTGTTGCAGTGAGTGGTGTTCACTACGAAATCATAACGTTTCTTAGGTTAAAAGTAATCGATTACTTTTTTTCCTTGTTTCTTTGATTATGTCGGGATGGCTAATCGGTTATATTCGTACGTTGATAATCTAAACAGCAGGTTGTGCAACAGAATAAGAAGGGAATTCAGGGTGACCGGGAAAATTGAGTATCAGATTGAAAAGTACAGTTTTACCGAAATTGCTGAGCCAACCCGACTGACCGCGCAGTGGGGGGAAGTGCTGGAGGAGTGCCGTCAGTTACCAGCTGGTGCAGAAGAACGTCTGCGCATCGCATTGCTGAATGTCGACTATGTCACCAGCTTTGAACTTCCCTTCAGACTGCTGCTGACGCGCGCACCTCAACTGATTGCCGGGTTGCGGGATGAATTTCAGCTTCAACAGAAAAACGTGCTCTTTAACGGCAAGCGTTTTGGTTGCGTTTACAGCCTGAACACCGATTTGAATAGCATACCAGACGAGTTCCAGTATCGCCTCTCAACCCGCATCCGCCGCGTCGATGCAACTGGCGGGAGTGCCGCCCCTTATCAGCAAATCGCCAAAGAGGTCAAAGCTCCGCGTGAGCGGCTTAAACTGGCGCTTGAATCGGCATTGCAGGTTACGGCGCTGGATGGGCTGTTTTGGTTTGGAATTCAGCGCATTGCCGCAGATGTGCAACGCTTAAGAAAAACGGGGATGAGAATCGCCACTGCCGAAATCGAGGTATTCGATAATCTCACCGGCACCACCCGACGCGTTCCGTTCTACCGGCTTGAAAGTTAATCGCGTGTCCCGAACCGCAGCGGTTCGGGACGTGCACAACCTTAAGACGTTTCCAGCAGCGAACGCTTCATGGTCCCGGTGAGGTTATCCAGCAGGTTCTTCAGCAGTTGTACCGCCAGCATCACGCTCTGCAAATTGTAATAAAGCGCCACATCATTCTGGATAAGATACTCTGTAAATTCGCGATTTTTCAGCAATGACAGCGCCCGGTTAACCTGCTCACGCAGGTGGTTACAGTTATTCAGATAAACGTCCAACGACGAATACATGCCATCCATCAGTTGATGAAGAAGGGCATTAACTTGCTCAAATTCTGTCACCAGTTCGTGGTGGCGCTGGCCGTGCTTTACAAAACCATTGATACCCATTGGGATCTTCCCTCTGTCACGCCATCACCCGTCAGAAACTCTGCCAGTTTGTATCATTCCCTTTATTCAGGGAGGCGGGCAGTGGGGCTAACGCCTTTAACACCGGTTGTGGCCTGACGGTATCTGCAAGCTTCGCTATCGGCAGCGCTGCGCCGGACAGGACGAACTGGCTGACCAGCCCGGACAGCGTCTGCGCCTGCTCCTGAAGTGAGGCGGAGGCGGCGGAGGCTTCCTCTACCAACGCAGCATTCTGCTGGGTGACGTCATCCATCTGACTGATAGCCTGATGCACCTGCGTAATACCGGTATTCTGCTCTTCGGCCGCCGCGGCGATTTCACTGACCAGATCGTTAACCTGCCTGAACGCGGTCTTCAAACCGGCCATGTTTTCTTCCACGGTTTCTGCCTGAACGGCACCGGATTCCACCAGATTATAGGAGCTGTCGATAAGCTGCTTGATTTCCCTGGCCGCCTGGGTGGAACGCTGTGAAAGACTGCGCACTTCACCTGCGACAACCGCAAAGCCTTTGCCGTGTTCTCCAGCCCGTGCGGCTTCTACCGCGGCGTTAAGCGCCAGAATGTTGGTCTGAAAGGCAATGCCCTCAATCAGCGTCACGATTTCCGTAATTTTCTTCGAACTGCTTCTGATCTCCGCCATAGTATCCAGCATGCTGGCCAGCGATGCTTCACTGGCGTCCGAAAGCGCTGTCGCATTGCTGGCAAGACGGCTGGCCTGGCGGGTATTATCCGCCGTCTGTCGCACGGTTTCACTCAGTTCGGCCATGCTGGATGCCGTCTGTTCCAATGAGGCAGCCTGCTGTTCTGTTCTCGATGACAGATCTTCATTCCCCGCGGCAATTTGGGCCGAAGCGGAGCTGACAGAATGGGACGCCGTACTGACCGAGGAGAGTGCAGTTCCCACACGCGTCAGAAGTTGGTTGAATGAACGGGCCATAATACCGACTTCATCTTTTTTGCTGTCGTCTGCGGTGACGCTCAGGTCCAGGTTTTCACCCGCATGGTTCATAATATCGCCAATGCGTCGCAGGCTGTGACGAATACGCAGAATTGTCATGGCAGCCAGGGTGCCGAGAATAATCAGAGCCGCGGCTACCCCCAGAGTCATGCCCCACAGCGTACGCTGATAAGTGTCATGATTGATGGTTCGTAAGTTATTTCCCAGCGAGATATTCAGTGCCAGCTGCTTGCGATAATTTTCCTTAAGCGAATAGATAGCTCCGGCTATGCCATTTTGGTTGTCGTTATTAAGCAGGTTCAACGTAACATCATCCTGATGCGCTCGTGATGCGGTAAGAAATTCAGGCAGGCGCGATTCAATCACCTTCAACATGGTTAATGCGTTTTCCGCCATTTGTCTGTCTTGATCGCTGGAGGTATCGTTTTTTAAGTAATAATCAGCGAGGGTTTTGATACCCGACAGGCGCTGCGAAATTTCTTGTTCAACGGCTGGCATTTTGCTGTTATCGGTCTGACTCTGGTGTCGGTATAGCGCAACTGAAAGCCGGTTGCTGCGATCTATTAACTCGCCCAGATCTTTAATCGAAGGAATCGCATTGACCTGCACATATTCAAAACGATCCTGAAAACCGGCCAATAGTCGGAGAGAAGTTATGCCGATAATAACAAGTGAAGCAGAGAGTAGAACGAAAGCCAGCGTGAGCCTTTGTGTGATATTCATCATTTTCTACCTGGTAAAATGTTAATAAAAATAATCTGTCACTTCCGAACCATCGGCAGGGACGATAGAACTTTTATTTCAAATAAAATGACTTAATTTATTTACACCTTTCACTTTTTTTGACTGACAAGAATTTCCCTGACAGTGTTTTTTTCTATATCAACTGCGGTGGTCTGATGCGCGAGCGGCCATCCATTGACGGTATTGCGCCGGTGACATCTCCATAATTTGATTAAAGGCTTTACGGAAAGCGGTTTCTTCCGAGTAACCACAATCTCTGGCAATCTGACGAATGCTGACACGGGTGCTAATGAGCATGGTACAGGCCGTTTCAATGCGGACCCGGGTAATAAATTCTTTCGGTGTTTCCTGCGACAGTGCTTTAAATTTGCGCTGGAGGGTTCGCTCCGTGGTGTTCAGCGCAGAGGCGAGCTGTGCCGCATTGATGGAGGGATTTTGCATGCGAATAATCTCCTCGGCGCGCACTAAAAATGGTGTCCCGGAGTGAATGGAACCTGGCGATGCGCTGAGATGCTGACGCAAAAAATGGTTATCGGTAAGTGACATCTCTGAAGTGAGATTTGCCACCTCTGTACCTGCCGCTTTTTCGATAATATTTAGGGCCAGTGAAATCCATGAAAAACACCCGCCGGTGGTAAGCACTCCGCGATCCTCCTCCAGCATTTTACCTCGTGCCGGGATGGCGTCAGGATAACGTTCCTGCAACATATGACTGACCCACCATGTGGTGGCGTATGACCTCCCTTTGAGCAAACCTGCCTCCCCGAGAACAACCCCACCGGTACCTGAAGCGGCCACCAGCGCGCCATTGTCATACATTTTTCTGAACCAGGTGGCGGCCAGGTTAATGTCCGCTAAGTTCAATGGTTGCAGATCCGGCCCCAGCAGCATGCCGGGCGCAATTACGACATCGGGTTGGCCCGCCCCCTGAAAGGAGCTGTCAATATGAATAAGCCGGCCTTCGGTATCCCAGACCGGTGCACCATCGGCGCTGACAATCAGCGTCTCAAAGGTTTTTTCGGGAAACTTGATGGCATGAGCTGGGGAGGCGGCTATCGCTTTATTGGTTACCCAGAACAAGTCTGCCAGGCCTGCGATGGCCGAAAGCACGCTGCCTTCCAGGGCCAGTATGGCAATACGCATTTATCTCTTCCTGTTGTTAAATTGTCGTAAATTGCGTGAAAAATGTGACTTTTTTACCTGCTGATTTTCGTAATGCTTATCGGCCTCGCTGTGGTTCTGTGTATTTGCCTGAGTAAAGCTTTGACTGGACCTGATTATTTCATGAAATCAACAGATACGGCTGCGTTTAACAACCTTTTCTGCTGGCAGGAAGTGAGGGAAAGCTACGCAGCTCTGACGTCTGGATAAGGTATGAACAGGAAAAACACCATGCCTTAAGCAAGGTTATTTGCACGAGTGAGGGGGATTAACGGTTGCTGAAGGACAACAGCATTCAGGCATCAGGTGCCTGAATAGAAAGCGCAGCGCCCGGCAGCGATATAAAAAGGATCAGATTGATGCGGCTGGTTTTAAAAATAAATTTAATTCGTCAATAATGTATCCAGGTTCTTCCTCAAGCGGCATATTATGTAAATCTAAAATCCCTTCGTTTTTTCGTGGGTCATCAGCCAGCAAGGTGGCAAATAAAGGCGTAAGGTTATTTTGTTCTTCCCCGTGTTCTGCCACCAGTTCAAACGTTTTATTTATTGCGGCGTCGCTGGTCAGGGCGCTAACCAAAACACGGGCGATTTGTGCGCGGGATATTACGCCATCTTCTGGCGTACCGGCATGGCGGCGGTCGCCCTGGAGCATGACGATGTGATGTTGATCATTATGGTTATAATCAAACCAGCCCGGTCTGACGATGGTATAAGGATGGCCACTTGCCCGGACCAACCGCTCGGCACGCCTTTTCCAGTCATGGACCTCTGTCTGCTGATTCCAGCTACCCAGCCGTTCGGTGACACCAATGGTAGTCATTAACACGATACGTGCCTGCGTGCCGCGAAACCTTTGCAGGACATTACGCACTCCGCCATAATCAATTGCCCTGGCGCCGATACGTCCCTGCCCATCAGAACCCAGCGTAAAGATAACGGCATCAATATTCTCCGCCACGTCAGTTAATGTTTCGGGCTGAGACACATCGCCGTAGAATATGTCAGTGCCATGTGGGAGAAGTTTTACTTTGCGCTGATTCCTGATCAGTGCTCTGGGTTGGTGACCCATTTCTATTGCCGTCTTCATAACATGAAGACCAATACTTCCGGTCGCCCCGGCAACAAGTATTTTCATGATAAACCTTCTGTGGCTTCAGATATATTTTCACTACAGATAGAATATCAACCATCATTGTTATCAGTAACGGGGTTAAAATGATTGTGTCTATGAACACCCCTCATAAATATGGTTTGTCGGGGCGGAGATGAATAAGGAAATAACCGATGCTTAAAGAAAACTTCAATGAATTGCAGATTTTCCTCGTGGTGGCAAGAGAGCGAAGTTTTACCAAGGCAGCCGCAAAATTGGGTGTTTCGCAGTCAGCTCTGAGCCATGCGATGAAAGCGCTGGAGGAGCGCCTGAACATCCGTCTGTTGACCCGTACCACGCGCAGCGTTGCGCCAACCGAGGTTGGCGAAAGAATAATTGCCTGCCTTGAGCCTCGTCTCGCCGATCTTGAGCAGGAACTGGCGTCGCTTATTCAACTGGGGGGCACTGCCTCAGGTAATATCCGCTTATCAGCCGGGGAGCACGCCGCACGCAGCCTGGTGTGGCCCAGGTTGAAATCCTTCCTCCGGGAATACCCGGAAATCAATGTCGAGCTGGTGGTGGATAACGGTTTTGTCGATATCGTGGAAGGGCGTTTTGATGCCGGCATCCGCCTTGGCGAAAGCGTTGATAAGGACATGATCGCCGTCAGGATTGGGCCGGATATGCGGATGGCGGTGGTTGGATCACCGACCTATTTTGCCGCTAACCCGGCCCCCCACACGCCACATGAACTGCAAAATCATCGCTGTATCAATATGCGTTTGCCGACTGCGGGTGGGCTGTATCATTGGGAATTCGAGCGGGAAGGCAAACCGTTGCGTGTCAGAGTGGAAGGGCAACTGACGTTTAATCTGTTAGCGGAAAGAATCGATGCGGTATTGTCGGGATTCGGTATCGCCTGTGTGCCAGAGAATATGGTGCAGGACTTTATCAAATCAGGCGAACTGGTTCAGGTGTTGCAGGAGTGGTGTCCCTCTTTCGCCGGATACTATCTTTACTATCCCAGCCGCAAACAGCACCCGCCAGCCTTCGCGCTACTGATTGATGCACTTCGTTACTCGGAATAACTGGCCTGCGCTGAAAAGCAGGCCAGCTTCAGCCTTAGCGACCTACCCGGGACTGTAATGAGGCCGGATAACGTTCACCGACGATTTTCACTGTTTCGAGCGCCTGCGTGATTTTACCCAACTCATCCGACGCAAGGATAAGGTCTGCGGCCGCCAGATTCTCCTCCAGTCGGTGCAGTTTGGTCGTGCCGGGAATCGGTACAATCCACGGTTTTTGTGCCAGCAACCAGGCCAGGGCGATCTGAGCAGAACTGACGCCTTTTGCGGCGGCAAGCTCCGCCAACAATGCAACCAGCTTTTCATTGGCTGCGAGAGCTTCGGCTGCAAAACGTGGCACTTTGCTGCGGAAGTCATCCGCACCGAAAGTTGCCCCAGCCTTGATGGCACCGGTCAGGAAACCTTTACCTAACGGGCTGAATGGCACAAAACCAATGCCCAGCTCCTCCAGTAAAGGCAAGATTTCCTGTTCAGGCTCGCGCCACCACATCGAGTATTCGCTCTGCAAAGCGGCAACCGGTTGTACCGCATGCGCGCGACGAATGGTCTGCACACCGGCTTCGGACAAGCCGAAGTGTTTGACCTTACCTTCGGCAATCAGATCTTTCACCGTGCCCGCGACATCTTCAATCGGTACATCTGGATCGACGCGATGTTGATATAGCAGATCAATCACGTCGGTGTTGAGGCGGCGTAATGATCCCTCAACGGCGGTACGAATGTGTTCAGGGCGGCTGTTTAAAATCTGCTGCTTGTTGTCATCACCGAAGGTAAAGCCAAATTTGGTGGCGATGACCACACGGTCGCGCAGCGGTTTTAAGGCTTCGCCCACCACCTCTTCGTTCAGATACGGGCCATACACTTCGGCGGTATCGAAAAACGTGACGCCACGTTCTACCGCAGCACGAATAAGTTCGACCGCCTGACGGGTATCCGTAGCCGGGCCGTAGCCGTGGCTCAGTCCCATGCAACCCAGTCCAAGCGCCGATACTTCGAGTCCGGATTTACCGAGATAACGTTTTTGCATCAATCTGTTCCTCTTCAAGGCAATCATCTTTGCAAAAAATCGTAGCGGTGCGATTGTCCATCATCGGAAATGCGCGATAAATCGCGCCGCTACGGATGAATTTAAACGTCGAGTTTGCGGCCAGTCAGCCATTCCACCATCGCGGGGTCGCGATGTGAGAAAAATGCGCTGGTTGCGGTATCGAGCGCGGTAATTTGCTGCATGTCTTCCGCGCTGAGTTCGAAATCGAGGATATTAATATTTTCTGCCATGCGGTCTTTTCGCACTGATTTTGCCAGCGAAACGATGCCGCGCTGGAAGATCCAACGCAGGACCACCTGACCCACGCTTTTGCCATACTGGTTACCGATCGCCGTTAATACGGGATGCTGGAACAAACCGTTTCTCCCTTCGGCAAAAGGTGCCCAGGCTTCAGGCTGAATCCCACGGCTTTGCATCCACGGCGCTGCCTGTAGCTGCTGGGTAAAGGGGTTGACTTCAACCTGGTTGACAGCCGGCACCACCTTATTAAAGGCGATAAGATCAGCCAGTCGATCCGGGTGGAAGTTGCTCACACCAATCGCCCGGATTTTCCCTGCCTGTTGCAGTTCTTCCATAGCGCGCCAGGCACCGTGGACGTCACCGTAAGGCTGGTGAATCAGATACAGGTCAACATAATCCAGTTGCAGTCGATTCAGTGAGCGCTCGAACTGTGCCTTAGCACCGGCGTAATGGGTGTCCTGCAACCACAGTTTGGTGGTGACAAAGAGTTCATTGCGGGCGATGCCGCTTTGCTTCAGCGCATTCCCGACCTGGGTTTCATTCTGGTAGGAAGCCGCCGTATCAATCAGGCGATAACCGGTTTCGATAGCGTCAATCACCGCTCTTTCGCACTCGGCGGCATCCGTCATCTGGAATACACCAAAGCCCAACAGGGGCATGTCGATACCGTTGTTCAGTTTTACTGTTTGCATCAGGTTGTCCTTCAGATGTGCTTGTGTGCCAAGCATAACGCAGCGAGATTTATTCGATTAGAGGGTGCAATCAGCTAGGGTTAATTAGCAGAGCTCATTAATACATGAGCCCTGCCTTTGGTGGTTCACGCTTTCGCCAGCGCTTGTTGCAGTGCGTTCCCCGCTCGGATCGCTGCGTCGGTTTCGCCGTGCTCACGCAGAAGCTGAACCAACTGGCGTAGTTGTCCTGCCGTCAGACCGACGCGCTGGCTGGCGCGCATATGGGATAACAATTGCGCCTCAACGCCTGGCGTGGCAGCTAATGCGCCCACCGTTGCCAGTTCGCGGCTTTGCCAGTCGAGGTTGTCACGGGCAAAAATGTCCCCGAACAGATGAGTTTGCAGGTACTGATTAATCACCGGCGCGAAATCAAATAACGGTCCCTGGACAGGTGCACCGGAAATTTTGGTCTGATTGGCGGTACCAACGCGGCGCAGTTCATCCCCGACAGGAATGGCGCTGGCTGGCTCATTACCTGCCATATCGTGGACCCCGCGTTGTTGTCGCGTCTCAACCACCTTCATCAGGGCATTTAACGCATTTAAACTGCGCGGAAAACCGGTGTAGGCATATAGCTGAACCAGGACTTCTTTGATTTCGTTGACCGTCAGCCCGGCGTCCAGCCCCTGATTTAGCGCGGTATCGAGTTTTTCCATCTGGCTGGTTGCCATATACGCAGCAATCAATGGGATGGCCTGCTGGCGTGCCGACAACGTGGGTGATTTTTCATCCGTGCCGGTTGTCGCTGGTGCAGCATGGACCGTGAGACTGCAACCCAGCATCAGCAGGAGCGCCGCAATCAAGACCTTAATGGGCGTGGTATTGTTCATCCGTCACTTTCTCCATCCAGTTAACGTTGGTTCCATTTACCCTCCCGGTTATCGCCAGATGTGTCATGGCACTGCCCGGGGCTGCGCCATGCCAGTGTTTGACGCCAGGCGGGCAGAAGACGACATCGCCAGGGCGAATGATCTGTATCGGCTGGCCCTCCTGCTGCGTCAGACCCACACCGGCAGTGACAATCAACCGTTGACCTGCCGGATGCGTATGCCAGGCGGAACGTGCGCCTGGTTCAAAGGTGACATACGCCCCCGAAACCTCGATGCCGTGATCAGGTTGAAATAACGGATCAACCCGGACGCGTCCGGTAAAGTTCTCCGCTGGCCCATACAGGGCGTTTTGACTTCCGGCAGGGGCGATGATTTGCGCCTCAGCCGCGAATGCAAGAGTGAAGAAGGGCAGTAACAGCCCGAGGTAACGTTTTTTTCCGGTCATGCTGCGCGTCCTTTTCATTGATGAAGGGGAGAGTCAGCCATGATATTAACGAGGGTAAAATGTCGTCAGACTGACGCTTCCCTGACAATTTTGTCAGTTGGGCATCTGGCAAGTGGCTGGGGATCCGTTTGCATGGCAAAGGTCAACCCAAAGGTATTCATGCCTTCTTCACTGCGTGCAAAGACCTCCCCCCGATGCATAATCGCCACGGCGCGAACGATCGACAGCCCCAGTCCGTGATGGGTATCGCTGCGGGTGCGGGAGGCGTCGGCCCGATAAAAACGTTCAAAAAGGCGAGGCAACTGATCGGGTGCGATGGGGGCACCCGGATTGGAAACTGCAACCCTGGCCTGATTATTTTTCTGGCTTAACCGGACAATCACCTGACTGTTGGCTGGGGCATGTCTGGCGCTATTTTCCAGTAAATTGGCCAGCGAACGATGAAATAAACGCCGGTCAATCTCGACCGTGACATCACCCTGTACATCCAGAGAAAGGTGTTTTTCCGCGAATGAGGGTTCAACGTATTCGGCTGTTTTCAGCGTTTCTGCGCGCAGGGACACCTGCGTGAGCTGCGCAGCATGTTCACCGGCGTGAGCATGGGACAGAAACAGCATGTCATTGACGATCGAGGCCATGCGCTCAAGTTCTTCAAGGTTTGAGCCAAGTAACTCTTCCAGCTCATCATGTGAACGTCGACGTGAAAGCCCCAGTTGCGTTTGACCAATCAGGTTGGTGAGCGGAGTGCGAAGTTCATGGGCGACATCCGCGTTAAAATTTTCGAGCTGCCGCCAGGCAACCTCCTGACGCGCCAACACGCCGTTGAATGAAGACGCCAGTTGCTGCAACTCTCCGGGTAAGGCGGTGGTATCCAGCCGTTGACCATGATCGCCCGGCGCGAGCCGTTGCGCCTGTCTGCTTAACGTTCCCACCGGACGCAGACCAATTCTTGAGACGCCATAACCCAGTAACGCGACGATCACTACGCCCACCACGTCGATAATCAACAACGTGCGGGTGAACGCATCCAGCGTGCCCATGTAGGGCGTAGAGTCGATGGCAACGATGTAGCGCAACGTCGGTCGTTCACCATTGGCAGGGAGGGTTTTGACCAACAGAAAAAGCGAGCAGACCCCTTCCGAGGCGCCGGGCATCTTGTTAAAACCTTCCTGCAAAGATGACCACTGCACCCCCACCGGTGGCGCGCCACCGACATTAAAGCGCGGGTCTGCGCTGACTATCCAGTAGCGTACGCGCTCCCCTTCAGAATTGGTTAATACGGTGAATTTATTCGCCAGCCCAGACCAGTCATGCGCGGAGGTTCGCGCGGTGATCCACGGGCTCATTAAAGACTCCCGAAATAACAGCTCGTTATGCATCTGTTTTTGCAACGACTCATGCAACGAGCCGCGCAACAAAATGCCGATCACAGCGACAATCATCAGGGCGGATAACGCAAACATCAGCGCAAGATGGAGCGAAAGAGAACGTTTAAACATGCTGCTCTCCATGCCTGACTTCAAGCACATAGCCCATACCGCGCACGGTATGCAGTAACCTGAGCGCAAACGGCGTATCGACTTTGGCGCGCAAGCGTTTAATCGCCACCTCAACCACGTTAGCGTCGCTGTCAAAATTCATGTCCCATACCTGTTCGGCGATCATCATCTTCGACAAAATCTCCCCCTGATGGCGGGCCAGCAGACTCAGCAAAGCAAACTCTTTCGCCGTCAGTTCCAGCCGGATACCCGCGCGAAATACCCGTCTGGACAGCAAATCTAACTGCAAATCATGAATTTGCAGTTGGGTGATATCGGTGCCATCGGTTGAACGGCGACGAACCAGCGCCTGAATGCGGGCGACTAACTCAATAAGTGAGAAGGGCTTAGGGAGATAATCATCCGCGCCAAGCCGCAGTCCTTTCACGCGCTCATCAACCGAACCGCGGGCAGATAACATCAACACCGGCGTCTGTTTACTGGCGCGCACACCTTCCAGTACCCGGTAGCCATCCATTCCGGGCAGCATCACATCGAGGATTATCGCGTCGTAGTCAAACTCCAGCGCATAATGCAGCCCTTCAGCGCCATTGGCCGAAACGTCTACCGTGAACCCTGACTCGCCCAAAGCACGACGAAGATAGGTTGAGGTTTTTTCTTCATCTTCGACTAACAACAAGCGCATCACGCTTCTTCCTCTTGAACATAATGGGGGCCATTCTGCTGCTGACTTGCCATCATCACGCTGACGATTTTCTGACAGCGCTGTCAGCAAGCATGATTTTCCTGACAAAAATGTTATTTCCCCGTCACCCTGCTGACAGTCCTGTCTGCCTAATCTGGCCGCGCATATTTGCTATCGCGAGCCAGATAAAACGGGAGATACCATGAAATTTACGCTTTTAAATGCAATGCTGATTACCGCAATGGCCAGCGTCACCGCGGTGCATGCGGCTGATTACAAGAAGAATCCGTTCACCCTCGTCTATGACGGCGCGATCACCGAGAACGTCGAGGGAAAGGTCAATATTCATCCGGTGAAATATGATCTTCATGGCATTCAGATCGCCGCGAATGTCTACACACCGGCCGATTACGACCCTGCAAAAAAATATCCGGCGGTGGTGGTGGCTCACCCGAATGGCGGCGTCAAAGAGCAGGTCGCCGGGTTATATGCTCAACGCCTGGCCGAGCACGGATACATCACCATCACCGCCGATGCGGCTTATCAGGGAGCCAGTGGGGGGATGCCCCGTAGCGTTGATAAACCGGCTAACCGCATTGAGGATATTCACGGTATGGCTGACTACATCAGCCAGTACCCTGGGGTGGAAAACACGCGCATTGGCTTGCTGGGCATTTGTGGTGGCGGTGGTTATTCCTTAAAAGCCGCGCAGACTGATAAGCGGTTTAAGGCGTTGGCAACCCTGAGCATGTTTGACTCTGGTCGTGTGCGCCGTAATGGGTATCAGGACTCGCAGATTGCCACCATCCAGACACGCCTGAAGCAAGCCAGCGATGCACGCGCGCAAGAAGCCGCAACGGGGGAAGTCAGTTATTCCGGCGATGCCAACCTGACCGATGAACAGATCGCGAAACTGCCGTTTGATCTCTACCGTCAGGGTTACGAGTATTACTGGAAAACCCATGCTCACCCGAACTCAACGTTTCGCTATACCACCAGCAGCCTGGTGGATTTGATGAGTTTTGATGCGCAAAGCAATATGGATCTCATCAATCAGCCGCTGTTAATGATGGTCGGTACGAAAGCGGATTCGCGTTACATGACCGAAAGTGCCTTCAAAATGGCCACCGGAACGCAAAATAAAGAACTGTTTCTGATTGATGGTGCAACGCATATCGAAACTTACTGGGTACCACGCTACGTTGACCAGGCGATGAGCAAGTTAGATACCTTCTTCGATAAGAATATTTAAACCGCTTTCCTGATGCCCGTAGCAGCGCGATTTATCGCGCAGATTAGAAGCGCGATAAATCGCGCTGCTACGGGCAGATTAACCTGGTGGGCACTAAAGATAATTGCGCCTGGTGAATAGAGGTTATGAGAATAATTCATCAATAACGCCAGGCGCGGCACAGTCACAGGCGTTCTTTTTGCGCCTGAACCGTCAGAATTATTAAGGCGCTGGCGAGCGTAAACACGGCGATGATCCAGCCCATGGTCCAGGGGGTGCCATCGCTAAACAATGCCAGTAACAGCGAAGAGATGATCCCGCTGCCGTACTGCAATGAACCCATCAGCGCAGATGCCGAGCCTGCCGCATTGGGTACGGCATCCAGCGCGCAGGCCGTTGACGTTGCGGCGATGATGCCATTCATCGAGAAGAACACAAACACGGTCGCGATGATGATGCCCATTCCGCCGATACCCAACCCGCTTGCGACAGCAAGGACTATGGCCGCAAGGGCCGCGACGGAGACGGCAACTTTTAACAATGCTTCCAGTGGAAAGCGGTGCACCAGGCGGCGATTCACCATGCTGACCGCCATTAATCCAACGATATTGACGGCAAACAGCCACCCGTAATGTTGTGGGTCAACACCAAAGAAAGTGATGTAAACAAATGGGGAGCCGGTGATAAAGGCATAAGCAGCGATGTAGTAGAACGTCAGACAAAGCGTAAAACGCATATATCTGGCGTTAGTCAGTAAGGCGTAGTAATTGCCAAAGGCGCTGGATACGGACGTCGCTGATCGTTTTTCTTCCGCTAAGGTTTCCGGTAGCCACAACAACGAAAACAGCATGAACGCCCCGATAAGGGCGAGCAGCCAAAAAATGGCATGCCATGATGTCACCTTAATCATTTGGCCGCCCAGCAGCGGTCCGGCGATTGGCGCTATCGCCATGATGATCATCAGGGTGGAAAGCATTTGCGCGGCACGCGTACGGCTAAACAGATCGCGGATCATCGCACGCGCCAGCATTGGACCGGTACAGGCACCTAAAGCCTGAAAACCACGCCAGAAGACGATTTGACCGATATCGGTTGATAATGCACAACCCACTGAGCCGATCACAAACAAAACCATACCGATGAACAACGGCAGGCGTCGCCCGTAGCGATCGCTGATCGGCCCCCAAATCAACTGAGCAATGCTAAAGCCGATCAAAAATCCGGTGATAGTTAGCTCGGCATTTCCCCGCAGATCCTTTGCCATGACGGGCATCGCGGGAAGGTAGATATCGGTTGATAAAGAGGTGACAGCCATTAATGCGCTGAGAATAAGAACGAATGCCAGGCTGGCTTTATTAACCGTCGCTGCCTGCGTTCGTGCCTGTAAATTAAGCATGGTGACCCGTCTGGATATAAGAAGATGCGAGCATGTTAACGGGTTTGTGCGGTGAGATAATGTCAGGTAACGGGATAGGGATTATGAGTTTTTTTCATTAATCTCAGTGAGACGAGCTGGCGGGTTGTAGTAGTGGTGGGATTCCTGCGCATATGTTTAAAATAATGGTTTATTTAAACATATCATCGAAAAGCCCTCCCACTCTCCACCAATCCTGCACAGAACTCATAGTGGAGAGTTTATTCATCATCTTCCATCAACCCGATCATCGCCCCTTTGTGGGCTTCAACCATGCGTATATAACGCATGACGGTTTCCGTTCGGGTCCAGGTGCCTTCCTGCATAATCTGCGCTACCGAAAATCCTTTTCTTGCCATGTCCTGAGCAGCACCCACGCGGGCGCTGTGGCCGCTCCATCCGGCATACCGACCTTTATTGGTTCTGCTGCGAGCCACTACACCGACTGCATTCCGTGCGCGAAGAAAGATTTCCTCGAGGCAGGGGGTACTCATCGGTGCCAATCTCGGTTTCGTCACGCAATTGGCGCGGTGAACCGGACAAAAAATCATAGCATCCGGTTCACCGCTCAGTCCGGCAGCGATAAGCCATTCCGTCAGGCGCTGGCTTGACTGCCTACTCAACGCCTTCACGATGCCACCGGACTGAACGATGGTTTTAGTCCAGGCCACGTCGAGAATAATGCGGCCATCAGCCGCGCGTGAAATATCGCGTACCCGCAGGCGGGATAATTCGCTGAGACGAAGCAGCGTGCTGTAGGCAATATGCATAAAGGCAAGGTCACGCAACTGTTGTAGCCGAGGGGAGCCCTGCCAGGCTGCATCGAGTTTTTTCAGGTCCTGTCGGCAGAAGGGCACGGCCTGCCCGGTGCGCTCACCCGCGATCACGGCCGCGCGATTGATTTTCTTAACCACACGAAACACATCGGGAGAAACGTTCGGCGGCACCAGCCCCGCGTTACGGTGTAACATTGAGATCAGCGCTGCATGGGTGGCAATGGTGGAAGACGCGCGACCAGCGGATTGCAGGTGCAGCAAATAATCCCGCAAGTCTTCCGGTGTCATGGGCAAAAAAGAGCGGCGGTTTTCTTCAGCCCAGCGCCAACAGATCCGCATGACGCTAAGCAGTTGCCGCCAGGTGTTAGAGGAAAAAGCCTCACGATCGCGAACGAAAGCAGCCAGCCTGGCTGAAATATCGTCGTTGGTGCTGAAGGGTTGTAGCAACGGATTTGCGACGGTGATTTCGGTCATTTTTGTTCAGTTTCCATCCGTTACCGGTAAGATCGTGCTACGTGAAATCTGGCAAAAGCGCAGGGGAGTTATACGTCAGATTTCACGTACGAGCGCCTGATTTTTATACGGGTTTTCTGCTGCCGAGTCCCCCACAACCGTATGCCAGCTGCCGGACGGAAGAGGAAACTGATAATACAGGCTTTCCTGACCTAATATAAGTGTAATTATATTAGGTTAGAGGATCGAGAGAGATTATCGGTGTCTCAGTGAGAATCTGGCAAATCAATCAGTGCAAAAACCATTCGGTCAGTAGAGGGGTCTACTGACCGACGCTTCGGAGACTTAACCGCGAAAACGGATCTTACGTGTCACGATGAAACCTTTCCCCGAGGATCATCAATGTGCTGTTTCGCCACGTCATAACGGATGCCTTCGCGATGCAGAATACGCACGTTTTTAACCACCGTTGCCAGCGCCTGTAAAAACGTTGCTGAATGTTCATGTCGCTCATAGGCTTCAATATCGGCCCAGCCCTCGGACAGATGGAAGGCATCCGGGTTTACCAGGTCTTGCGAAAATGCATAGAAAACGCAACCGGGCAGTTGTTGTGCCGCCTGCATTTCAGGCTTCACCGCATCGATAAACGTTTGGCGATCATCCGGGTGCACGCGATAGTAAGCGCTGACAATGATTTCGGTAGCTTGCGTTTTGTCATGATCGCCCGCAGACGAGATACATGCATCGGGGGTATTTACACTCATTTTACTCTCCAGAAATTCGCTGATGATTGATGTCATTACCTTAACAACGCATTCAGGCAGGCTGATCGCCGTTAAACGCGCGCCAGGCGGCGAGCGTATCCAGTGATTCACGCAGTAACTTTATTTTTCCCTCTTCTGCCACCAGGCGTCCGGCATAGGTTTGTTTATACAAACGATCAGTGCCGGTTATTGCCGCTTCGACGCTGTATTCACCGAATGCCTGCGTCGGGGTATCGATAAAAAACTGGATATTGCGGAAGCGAAAATCAGGCACCTTTTTCAACAATCCGGCGATAAACGCCGCAATTTCCTGTGGCCCCTGGACCCGATGTGGTAGCCCCAGCGTCTGGAGGTAAGGTAATTCCAGCACGCCATCTGCGGCAAAAAGCGCGGCGGCAGCATGGGGATCCTGAATATTGTCGAGGTAGTTCTGAAGTAATTGCACGGCGGTTTTCATGATGAAAGCTCCTGTCATTGTCGGTGCCAGACCGTATCGTTGGCGTGCAGCAACAATAAACAAACTCAGGAACTCGCAAAATAGCAAAGAATGAAATCCATCATTTCAAAATTGCAATGATGGATAACCGATCAGGACGGCTTAACGATGCTCAGACGGGCCAGCGCCATGCGGGTTCGCTGAGGTGCCGGGCAAAAAAGTCAGACAGTACCCTGACCTTTAACGGGCGACTGCGCGCGGTGGGTGTCACAAAGTACAGTCCTCCCTGTGTCATCGACCACTGATCAAGCAGATGAACCAGACGACCCTCTCTCAGATATTCGGCCGCGATAAACTCCGGCAATTCAGCAATACCCAAACCGGCCAACAGGGGAGGAAGCAGAGCATCTGAATTTGTCACCCGCAACGGGCCATTCGGCACAATATCTTCCTGGGTGCCAGATGTATGGGTAAAGCGCCAGACCTGGCTGCGCGCCCGCCAGGCATAGCTGAAACAGGCTCGGCCAGACAGTTCGCGGGGATGTTGTGGCGCACCGTGCTCAGCAAGATAGGCCGGAGAGGCCACCAGATACTGCGTTACCGCACAAAATTTGCGTGCCACCAGGGAGGAATCCGGCAGCGCCGCAATGCGCAATGCGGCGTCAAAACCTTCGGCAATCAGATCGACTGACGCATCGGACAGATGAAGGTCCACGCTGAGTTCGGGAAATTGACGAATCAGTTCAGGCAGCAGCGGTGCAACCCAACGTAATCCGAATGACATCGGCACTGCCAGTCGCACCTGACCGCGAGGTTGCACTGACAGTTCATGGGCCTCACTTTCGACTTCTTCAGCCTGGCGATACATTTCCGACGCCCTGGCGGCCATGCTTTGTCCAAATTCGGTCAGGGCCAACTGCCGCGAGGTGCGGTTGAATAGTCTGCCCCCCAGACGTTCTTCAAGTCGCGCCACGGCGCGCGACACCGTGGGCACAGACACCCCCATCACACGGGCGGCGGCGGCGAAGGAACCTTCCTCGGCCACCTTTGCAAACATCGCGAGTCCTTCAAAATCAGGAAATCTGGTCATTTCAATTCTGCAATGATGAGTTTCAAATCATTCTATTTTGAAAATCATCTCAGGTCGATAAGCTTCTTCCATCGCGGCAACCCATGCTGCCGCTCACGACAACTATCTGATAACAGGGAAATTCAAATGAAAACTCATCGCATCGCTTCCACGTTGTTCGCTTCCACATTATTACTGGGGGCTGTCAGTCTGTCTGCCTCAGCCGCGCCGACAGTGAGCATTTCCGGCGTTGACCATGCGGGCATCAACGTGCCGGATCTGGCTACGGCGATTACGTTTTTCCAGACCACCTTTGGTGCGAAGCTGGAATCCGACATCACTCCCGGTGCGATTCCGGATGCGTGGAAAATGGCGTTTAACTGGCGTAAATCCAGCGAGCTGAAGCGCTTTGTCATGATGCGCCTGCCAGATGGCACAGGGGTGGAGCTCTTCCAGTACAGCGGTAAGCAAATCGATCACCACCGCCCACATCAGGATGATGACGCAGCAACCCATATCGCGTTACGCACCCAAGATGTCCAGTCCAGTTATGACGCGATCAAAAAAGCGGGCCTGACAACCCTGAACGAACCGGTTACCAATGCCGACGGCACCCAATGGTTCTATTTTTTGACGCCGTGGGGATCGCAAATTGAGCTGGTGGGCAAAGTGAAAAAGGCCGTCTGACCGGGGAAAACATGAAAACGTCAATCACCAAAGGTCTGTTGCTGGCTGCACTGCTGGCAACCACAACGGCCTCATTCGCGGAGAACAGCACCATGAACATGAACACCACTCAGGCTGCACCTGCGGGCCTGCAACAGCTTATCGATCGCCATTTCGCGATATGGAACAATCCCGATGCCGTTGAGCGATCCAAAGGATTCGCCGACGTCTACACAGCGGATTTTTTTGTCGCCGATTACGATGGTTTGTCTGCGGGCGTGGAACGCGTCAATGCCGCCATTAATAAGGTGCAGTCGCAACATCCCGGCTTTATCTTTACTCCGGCACCGGTGGAGTGGAACCACGGCATAGCCCGGGTTACCTGGGGCTATGGCCCCAAAGACAACCCGTATCGGGTACGCGGCGAAGATGTCTTTACCGTCAGTCACGGCAGGCTGGCGAGTGCGCGGGTGTTTCTCAGTAAATAATCCGCATTGTTAAAACGGTAATTGGCGTAGCGGCGCGATTTATCGCGCATCATCCAGCGATGGTGACGTAAAACCCGCGCGATAAATCGCGCCGCTACGGGTGGGGTGTAGGTTTGTGGTCAATCGGATATCTTATTTAACATAAGATACATTTCGCGATCCGAGATATAGAGGCAAAGCTGACCTGACCATATATCCCTCTGATATCAACGCGTTACTTGCTGCTTGCAGGTCAGTCAACTGCGATGATTCTGCACAAGTTGTATGGGTTCTTCGTATTTGCCAGCCATTTTTTCGCGATGAGGTATCGCTTCCACCACATTTCCCTTCTCGGTGATCTGCGAGGCGAGAGCATCAAAAGAGACTGAACTCACAATGGGATCTTTCATGTGATTGATGTAGATGTAGGTTTTGTCGCCATCGCCTTTAACATACATTACTGATTCTTTTTTTATCAGGTACTTACACCCGCCAACCGCATTTATATAAAGCATAAATTCAACTTCGAAGGGAAACGAGCAGTGAGATTATTCCTAATGCCGTCAAATGGATATGATCCTGCATAATCTTTTCGTTTTCTTTAACGGTACCCACAAGCAATTTATCACCCAGCATGGCTTCAGCCATCCGGCGTTAGCGGAATTTTTCCATCTCACCCACTATCAGGATCACGAATTTACGCCGCAGTTACAGCAATCGATTTTGCGGGAACTCCGTCTGCGTCATGCCGAACGGGAACAACAATTCGACTCATCCCCCTTTTCGGTCTTTCAACAGGCGGTAGCCACCTTAGCCAGCCGCATTGAACTGAATGCGGCTGAAAGCGTCATTCTGGCATTCACATTACAACTCCATCAGGAACGCTTGTTGGATGAAACTGCGGACTGGCTTGGGCTGGTGACCTCGGTCAATGTGTACCGAATCCTGGCGACTTTGCTCGATTTCCCGGAAAGCGAGATGCGTGCTGCGCTTGGTGCCGACAGTTTATTAATGCAAACCGGCCTGATCAGCCTGGAAACCAGCGGCTCGCACTCGCTGCGTAATAAGCTCGAACCCTTTTCACCCACGCTGTGTGAACGCTTGTATGCCGGCGGTTAACGTGTTACTCCGGCAACGCTAATAGTTGACGCGGCAACATTGTCAGCCGTTCAGCACCCTCCGGAGTGACGCGCACCGTTTCACTGAACGCCAGGCTCTGGGCCGAGATATACATATGGAACACCATGTCTGCTTCCAGTACCCATGTCGCACTGGCATGGAAACAGGTGGAAAAGTCACTGGGCCGCGGCGTACGCGTATACAGTCCCAGTGCATATCCGGTGACGTTGGGATAATCCGTGCGCAATCCGCGGCTGAGTATCGTATCCCGCACGATGGCATCGATTTCGCCTGCACTGACACCAGGTTTCATCGCACGGAGTTGTTGATCCTGGATCGCGATCAATTGCTCGGCGAGCTCAGCGCGGTGTGACGAGATATCACCGACGATAAACGGACGCATCAGGCGGGCGCTGTAGTGCCTGACCTTGGGGATGAGTTCAACGTGCAGGACATCCTGGCGCTGCAAGCGTTGTTCATGGCCACTGGCATGCAGAAATCCGTTGTCACCACTGGCAATGACGATAGGACCGGTTTCACCGGTATCGGCTCCGAGACGCAGAAACTGCCCGGCCGCCAGCGCTGCAACATCACGTACCCGCCAGCCACCCTGTACTTCATTACCAATGCGGTTGAGCGTGGCATCGGCAATCGCCGCCGCCTGGCGCAAGGCCGTCAACTCAGCGGGGAATTTGACACTGCGCAGCCGATCGCTGATGGCGGAGAGATCGCACCACTGCACATCAGGCAGGTGACGAGCTAGCTGCTGCCAACTGTGTACCGTCATGCCATAGGAGTAAAAGTCAGCGCCAATGCGTGCTCGTTGATAACCGCGCCGCACGAGGCTGTGCGCCACAGCAAACCAGGGGTCTTCATCGTCACGATATGTCTCCACCACCAGTTGCGGCGACTGCGTACGGCAAGGTACTTCATCTAACTGACGTAACACCATCCAGGGTTCCCCATTAAGGGGAACCAGGCAAGCGCGATATAAGGTTTCAGAGACGGTATAACCGGTCAGCCAGGCCAGCAACTCGCCGTGGTCGACCACCATAATATCAACCTCTGCCTGCTGCATGGCGGCACGCAGACGACTCAGCGCTTCAGCAATCATTATGCACCCTCAACCGGCTGGCAGATCGCCAGAATGGCGAGGAGATAAATGCGTACCATATCGAGGAATTCGCTGATTTCTACTCGCTCATCCGGCATGGTGTTGTATTTTCCGCCAGGACCGCAGACGATACCTTCCATACCCGCATGCTGATAAAAATGCGCAGCATCAGTACCATAGAAGGCAGGTGGCGTGATCACACCGGTGGGTTGTTCGGTACCGCGCACGGTTTTCCATGCTTGATTCACCGCTTTGACTATCGGCGATTCCGGGGAGACTTCAAAGGGCAACATCGTGGGTTTATCGCGGATACCGTCATCGAACAACACGGCCTGAAGGCCGGGATAGCGTTGACACAGCGTATCCAATAATGCCTGTAAATCGGCCAGAACGCCTTCCACGGTTTGCCCTGGGGCGAAGCGTGCAGAACCTTTTAAGCGCACAAAATCAGACACCTGCGGCGGGCGCCACTCTTCCAGTTCACGCCCCAGCGCACCGTGTACCACGCCGATGTGCCCCCGGTTAATTTTACGATGCTCAGCGGTTTTCGCGCCGCTAAAGGTCATGTTGTTGATCTGCGGGATCAACTCGACCGCCGCGCTGATGGCGTCTACCGCTTCTTCGCGTTTTGACAGATGACGCGTATCACCGGTCAGTTCAATGGTGAACATCAGCGAACCGGCGTGCATGGTCAGCGCCTGCAAATCGGTTGGTTCCGCATTAATGAAATAGTCAGCGCGAACCCCCTGCTCAATCGCTGCCAGCGTGCCGATACCGCCCTGCAATTCGCCAACCACATAAGTGAGGATAACATCGCCTTTCAACTTTACACCGGCATCAATCAGCGTTTTTAGTGCGCAGAAATAGGCTGCGTCCCCTGCTTTCATGTTGGACACGCCGATACCGTAAATAAACTGGTCGTCAATTTTTCCTTCCCAGGGATCGACGGTCCAGCCTTCGGTGACCGGGTTAGTATCAAGATGCCCGTTAAACAGCAGACTGTTACCTCCGCCGCTGCCCGCCAGGCGACCGATGGCATTCAGCCTGTCGCCTGGGACGTTTTGCAATTCGGTGGTCAGGCCCAACTCTTTCATCTGCCCGGCCATATATTTTGCTAACTCGCGCTCGCCGTCGGTGGCGCTGTAACTTTTGTGTTGCACCATTTTTGCCAGAAAAGAGAGACAAAACTCGCGATCAATGTGGTGAATTAACTGTTCAGGATTCATGCGCTTCTCGTTAAGCAACGGACTGGGATAGGTCGGGAACGTGCACTGCATCAAGCAATGCACGGGTATAATTGTGTTGTGCCAGCGCGGCCATATTCTCGCCGGGTAGCACCTCCACCACGTCACCGCGATACATCACCGCCACGCGATGGGCGATTTGACGGATCAGGTTGAGGTCGTGGGTGATAAACAGATAAGCGGTGCCGTAGCGGCGACGTAACTCCAGCAACAGCTCGATAATGGTGGCCTGCACAGAGACATCCAGCGCGGCGGTTATCTCATCACAAATCACCATGTCAGGGGGATTCGCAAACGCACGCGCGATGGCAACGCGCTGTTTCTGGCCGCCCGACAATGCGTGAGGATAGCGGCTGGCAAATTCAGCCGGCAGGCGCACCTCCTCAAGCAAACGCGCCACCGCCTGCGCCTCGGTTTCTCCGGGTGGCAAACCGTACAGGCGTAACGGGCGGGCAATAATCTCGCCGATGGTCATCCGTGGATTGAGGGAGGCGTCAGGATGCTGGAAGATCATCTGCACACGGCGGCGATACTCTTTATCCATCTGCGCCCGACCCTGTACGCTGTAGCCGCAAAAGTCGATCGCACCCTCAAACGGCACCAGCCCGGTTATGGCTTTACCCAACGATGATTTCCCGGAGCCTGACTCCCCCACCACACCGAGGATTTCGCCCTGGTGCACGGTCAGTGAGACGGCATTGGCCGCGCGGGTGGTATTGGCTTCACGTTTCAGCAGGCGATCAATCAAGCCCTGCTGACCATAATCAATGGTTATCTTCTCAAGACTGAGGAGGGGTTGCGTTCCTGCGCCATCCTGCACCAGCCGCTGCTGCGGATTAGGCACCGCAGCGATCAGTTTGCGGGTGTAGCTATTGCACGGCGCGTTAAACAAGCTACGCGTCTCAGCCTGTTCCACGATGCGCCCCTTTTCCAGCACGCAGACCCGGTCGGCGACTTTCGACACCAGGGCCAGATCGTGGGAGATGTAGAGCGATGCCACGCCAGTCTCTTCGCGCAGACGTTCATACAGGTCAAGAATTTGCGCGGAGCTGATCACATCCAGTGCCGTCGTTGGCTCATCAAAAATCATGCAATCCGGCTGACAGGCAAACGCGGTTGCGATCAGGATCCGTTGCTTTTCACCACCGGAGACCTGGTGCGGATAGCGGCGCATCATGCGTGCCGGATGTTTCAGCTCCACATCATGCAGCAGCGCTTCACCCAACTCCTGCGCCTCACGCGCTGATAAGCCACGATGACGACGCAGCACTTCAGTCACCTGTTCGCCCAGCGTCAGCGTCGGGTTAAGCGAGGCGCTGGGATCCTGAAAAATCATACCGAGCTTTTTGCCGCGCAATGCCATCAGTTCAGGTGCGGGCATAGCGAGCAGGCTGCTGCCATGCAGACGGATATCACCTTGTTTTTCCCGTGCATTGCTGGCCAGCCAGCGCATAATTGCCCAGCCAAGCGTGGTTTTACCGGAACCAGACTCGCCCACCAGTCCCAATACTTCGCCCGGCATCACTTGCAGGTTGATATCGCGCAATACCGGCAGTGTCTGACCATTCTGTAACGCGTAATCGAGGCTGTAATTTTCTACCGACAGCACCGGTGCAAGGTTGTCACGCATCAGTGGCTCCTTGGGTTAAGTACGTCACGCAAACCATCGCCGAGTAAATTAAACCCGATAGCGACCAGCGCGATGGCCAGTCCGGGGATCATCATCATCCACGGTGCATTGAAGAAATAAGCCCGTGCTTCTGAAACCATCAGTCCCCACTCCGGTTCAGGGGGTTGTGCACCCAGACCGAGGAAACTCAGCGTGGCAAACAGCATGATGGCGAAGGCTACGCGGATGGTGGCCTCCACAATGATCGGCGCGAGAATATTCGGCAGCATCTCCCGCAGGATGATGTAGTGCCCTGCTTCCCCGCGCGCGATTGCGGCGTTGATGTAATCCTGTTGACGTGCTGCCAGCGCCACGCTGCGCGCGATCCGTACCATGCCAGGCACGAACGCGATGGTGATCGCCAGCACCGCATTCATGCTGCTTTGTCCCAGTGTGCTGACAATTAACAGCGCGAACAGCAGGCTGGGGATCGCCATCACCGCATCCATGGTGCGCATCATAAATTCATCGATCTTGCCGCCCAGATAGGCACTGGCAGTACCGAGCACCGAACCGATGATCATCGCTAAAGCGGTTGCCAGCAGCGATAACAAGATGGTGGAGCGTGCACCGACCATGACCCGGCTGAAGATGTCGCGCCCCATCTGATCGGTGCCAAACCAGTGTTCGGCACTGGGGGGCTTATAACGTGTCAGAATGGAGATCGCCTCAGGATCAAAAGGCGCTACATGGGCTCCCCCTACCACCATCAACAACGCCAGCAATAAAATCAGTAATCCGGCGGCACCCTGTGGCGAACTCACTAAACGTTTCAAAATCTCAGGCATAGGAAATCCGTTTATCCAGAATCACGTAGGCTAAATCGGCCAGAAAGTTCACCACCGAATAGGTTGCGGCGAGGATCATTACACCCGCCTGAATGGTCGGCAGATCGCGCGCCTGCACCGCAACAATCAGCTCGCGGCCAATACCTGGAATGGCAAAGATCTCCTCCACCACCACAATGCCGCCCAGCAGATAACCAACGTCTAATGCCACGATGGTGATAGTCGGGAGCAGACCATTGCGCAGCGCATGCCGCCACAGAATGCGGCGACGCGTTAACCCCTTCAGCCAGGCGGCGCGGATGTAATCCGTGTGCAATACATCCACCATTTCCGAGCGCACCATGCGTGAAACATGCGCCACCAGAATCAGCGCAACGGTGATCGACGGCAGAATCAGGTGCTGAACACCGCTGACGAAGTTCTCACTCAGCGGTACATAACCAGTGGCGGGCAAAATCTGCCAGACATCGGCAAACAGCAGCAGCACCAGGGTGGCGGTGACAAATTCAGGAAAAGAGATGCCAATGTAGGAGATCACGCTGACCAGCACATCGGCGGTTTTGCCACGCCGCACCGCTGCCCAGATCCCGAGGGGAATGGCGATCACCAACATCAACAACAGTGCACACATCGCCAGCAACAGCGAACGTGATAACGCTGTCAGCAACGTCGGGCCAACCGCCAGGCCATTACGCATCGACACACCAAAATTGCCCTGCAACGCCTGCGTCAACCAGTGCCAGTATTGCAGCCATGCGGGGGCATCCAGCCCCAGACGTTCACGCACAGCGGCTAACGCTTCCGGCGTCGCGTTTTGTCCCAATAAGGTGACAGCCGCATCCGCTGGCAGCAGTTGGGTGATACCAAATACCAACAGTGACACCACAAGTAAGGTGTAAATCATCAGCAGAAGGCGTTTAAGCAAATAACTCGCTGTCACGGTCGCTCCTTACACTGCGCGCTTGGGGGCTTTGTCGGTCAACCACGTATGGTCGAGACGGAACACCGCTCCGCGCGGATGCAGATGATAACCACCAACATAATCGCGGCTGGCTGCCAGCAGGTCGAAGAAGGTCGGGATCAGCGATGGCACCCCGTCATGCATCAGTTGTTGCGCTTTGCCATACAGCGAGGTGCGTTGGGCTTCGTCGTTGGTTTCTCGGGCGGCACTGACCGCAGCATCAAACTCCGCGTTGTTCCAGCGAGTTTCATTCCACGATGCAGTTGAGGTGTAGAGCAGCGAGAACACTGCATCCGGGGTGGGCTGCATGTTGTAAAAGCCGACGTAAAAGTTGCCTTTCTTCCACACCTGGTCGAGATAGGTGCTGTGCGCCATGGTCTGAACCTCGATGCGGAACCCTCCCTGTTTTGCCATTTCGCGCAGCGCGATACCCAACTGGGTACGGGTGGCCGGTTTGTCCGAGGCAATCAGGGTTAAATCGAGGCCGTTCGGATAACCTGCTTCCGCCAGCAGGGCCTTGGCTTTGCTGTAATCCACGGCCTTTTTCGCCAGGTTGGCGAAGTAAGGATAGGCGGCGTTAATCGGTGTATCGTTACCTGGCGAACCCAGACCATCCGCCACGAAATCCACGGATGCCTGGCGATCGACGCACAGCGCCAGCGCCTGACGTACGCGTTCATCATTGAACGGTTTCTGATCGCAACCCATGTTGACATTGAGGAACTGACCGGAGGCCACCCGTAGCGGCAGCACACCGGATGATTTAGCAAGACGAGCAAATTCACTCGACTGCGCACTCAGCATCAGATCGGTGTCACCGGAGATTAACGCTGAGCTTTCGGCAATACCGTCGGGATAGACCACCACCTCCACGCCATCCAGATACGGACGTGCCGGGTCGTAATAATGTGGGTTACGCGCCACCACAATTTTGCGTTCAGGATCGTAGGACACCAACTGGAAGGGACCGGCACCCAGCGACGCTTTGCTGAGTTTGTCAAACTGCCCTTGGGCTATGCTGGCTGGAATAATTTTCGCATCGGGATAGGCGAGCATCACCGGCAAGTCGGCATAGGGTGCATCCGTTTCAATCAGCACCGTGTTGCTGTCTTTAGCGCTGACCGCTTTAATCGGCCCGATGTTATGCAGGGCTGGCGAGGCATTTTTCGGGTCGAGCAACGCTTGCAGACTGGCGACCACGTCGGCGGAGGTCAAGGCTGAACCATCGCTGAATTTCAGATTCGGACGCAAGGTAAAGGTCCATTGTTTCAGGTCGACGCTGGCTTGCCAGGATTGCGCCAAATCCGCTTCGGCTTTCATCTCCTGGGTCAAACGCGTCAGACCGCTATACAGCAGCTCCGCCACAAGATATTCCGGGTTAACGCGTACCTGGTGGGGATTCAGCACGCTGACTGCCTGATCAACGCTGATGCGCAATACACCACCCTTACGCGGGGTACCGCCCGGTGTGGCGCTGGCGACCTGCGCGGCATGGGCTGAGAACGACCAGGGTATCATCGCCGCGCCGGTCAGAGCGGTTGAGCTGGCGATAAACTGTCTGCGGTTTAACCCTTTCATTGCACACATCTTCTCTTCCTCGTTAGTTTGTTAACTACCCTGGGGTTGCTGAAAATCATCGGCGAGATACGCCAGAATCGACTGCGAAAGCGCCATGACATCTGCCATCGTTGTGTACTCATCGGCGGCATGAATGCGGTTGTCGGGACGGGCCAGGCCGCCCAGTAAAATCTCCTGAATACCGGCTTGCTGTACCCACCCCATATCGGAGCTGGTCGAGGATCCCCAGGGTTTAAATTCTTCAGCGTTAAAGCCAAACCCCTGACTCAGTGCTGCCTGCCAGCGTGGCCAATGGGGTCCAACGGGATCGCTCACCGGAGCCAGGTGCCCAATCATTTGCAGGGTGACATCAAGGGCGGCGCTGTCCTGCATGGCGTTATGCACGCAGAGGGTCAACTCCTGCCAGACTGCGTCAAAGGTTTCTTCGGGGGCGTAGCGGCGATTAATCAGCAGCTCAAAACGTTCGGGAAGGGTGGAACCTTTGCTACCGCCGTGGGCGGCCGCCAGTGTCAGGCGTGAGGTGAGTGGTTTACCGTGATAATGCGGTGGTGCAGGCATCGCAGAGGTGCGTTGTTCAACTTCGGCTTTCAGCTGATACAAGGCATTCATCAGTGGCAGCGCGCTCTCAATGGCATTAATACCGTTAACCGGATCGCCCGAGTGTGCCGAGCGTCCGGTAATAATCACTTTGAGATCGATACTACCGAAACAACCTGACCAGATACGTGGCACCGCCCCGCCGTTAAAGCTAAGTAAATGGCCTGCGAAGTGCTGCTGCTCAGCAAGATACCGAATGCCGGGATAGAGCCCACCCTCTTCATCGGTACAGAGTAAAAACACCGGGTTGAAACGCAAAGGCAGATCGCAGGCCTGAGCGGCACGAATCGCCGCCATCGCCGCCACAATCGTCCCTTTCATATCCGCCGCGCCGCGGCCAAACAGCTTGCCTTCCGCCTCCGTAAGCGCCAGCGGTGAGAAGCGCCAGCCATCACCAGCAGGCACGGTATCGGTATGAAAGTAGAGATTACAGTTTTCAGCTGCACCCGCGTCGAGCGATGCCAACAGATTGACCCTTTCGCCATGCGCACTGCCATCAGGCGCTTGCCACAAATGTTGCGGCACAGACACGCGCTGGAAGCTGAATTTCATGGGCGCTAACAACTGCGTCATCAGATCGGCAAACTGCGCGTAACCGTTGCCGGGTGGAAAGCAGGTATCCACCGCCAACATCTGTCGCATGTCATCGGTGATCTGATCCCCATCTTGAGTTATCTTCTCTAACGCGTTGTTAAAGCGGGAATTATCTGTCATAGGTATATCGTCTTTTGCATTTCTATATAGTTTATAGATAATGCAATTCAACGATTCAGGTCAATCGGTAATCATAAACATGCAAAAAAACTATGACGCAGGCGATGCGCAACCTTTCGCCCGGTTAAACGAGGGAGAAGGCGCGCCGCTTTATGAAGTGGTGAAGCGCCATATCAGTGAATCCATCCTGCAAGGTGAGCTACCGGCGGGGACCATCTTGCCCAGTGAAAACAGCCTGGCAGCAAATTTTGGCGTGTCGGTTGGTACGGTGCGTAAAGCGCTGGCAGCGTTGACCACGGAAGGGATGCTGATGCGTCGCCGCAAAACCGGCACGGTGGTGACCGGCTGGGCGCCCCTGCATAACCTCAGCCACTTTTTCCAGTACTTTCGTCTGCATGACAAAGCGGGTGGCCTGCTGCGCTCCGAGACGCAGTTGCTTGATTATCAGCGCAGTGGCGCCAGTGAAACCGAAGCGGAAAAGCTCCAGATTGGGGTGGGTGATGAAGTCATCCGGTTAAAACGCTTGCGCCGGGTAAAAGGCATCGCCGCCATGCACGAAACCCTGGTGTTACCTGCCGCGCGCCTGCCTGATTTTCCTTCCGCCGAACAATTACCTCCCCTGCTTTATCGCTTTTTGTTTGAGCGCTACGACCTGCGCGTTGCTGCCGTAAGGGAACAGATTACCGCCACGCTGGCAGACCAACAGGACGCCGCGTGGTTAGAAGTGGCGTTGCCGCATGCAGTGATGGTGATTGATGAAGTCTCTTTCGACCAAAGCGCGATCCCGGTGATCCTGGCGCATCATCGTTTCAGTACCGAGCATTTTATGTATGTGAATGAGGTGCGGTAAGCAGCGGTTAAAAATCGCCTGCGACACAAGTTGTCATATCGGGGAGGACAATTGGCGTTTTAAAGGAGAGAACCATGCTAAACGCCAAAATGATTGAACAGCAACCGACCCCGGAAAACCAACACACTCTCGAGCTGTGGATCTATCGTCTGTTATTCCGCCTGGGTACCCATAAGCAATTTATCACCCAGCATGGCTTCAGCCATCCGGCGTTAGCGGAATTTTTCCATCTCACCCACTATCAGGATCACGAATTTACGCCGCAGTTACAGCAATCGATTTTGCGGGAACTCCGTCTGCGTCATGCTGAACGGGAACAACAATTCGACTCATCCCCCTTTTCGGTCTTTCAACAGGCGGTAGCCACCTTAGCCAGCCGCATTGAACTGAATGCGGCTGAAAGCGCCATTCTGGCATTCACATTACAACTCCATCAGGAACGCTTGCTGGATGAAACTGCGGACTGGCTAGGGTTGGTGACCTCGGTCAATGTGTACCGAATCCTGGCGACTTTGCTCGATTTCCCGGAAAGCGAGATGCGTGCTGCGCTTGGTGCCGACAGTTTATTGATGCAAACCGGCTTGATCAGCCTGGAAACCAGCGGCTCGCACTCGCTGCGTAATAAGCTCGAACCCTTTTCACCCACGCTGTGTGAACGCTTGTATGCCGGTGAGACCGAGCCTGCCAGATTATTGCAGGGCATCATTACACGCTGTGAGCCTGCACAGCTCAGCTTCAATGATTACGCCCATCTGCCTGCGGTTAACGTGGTGCGCCAGTGGCTGGATGTTGCGCTGCAATCAGGTCGGGTGGGGGTCAATATTCTGATCCACGGTCAACCCGGCACCGGGAAAAGCCAGCTTTGTCGCCTGCTGGCAGATGAACTGGACAGTACGATTTATGAAGTGGCCAGCGAAAATGCGGCCCTGCGCCCGATTCAGGGTAGCCGCCGCTTGCACGCCTGTCGGGGAGCGCAACGTTTCTTTCGTGGCGAGAAAGCCCTTGTCTTGCTCGATGAGGCGGAAGATGTGTTTATGGAAAGCGCGGGAACCTTCAGTGGGCTGTCACAACCGGTACCAAAGGCGTGGATTAATCGTTTGCTGGAAGAGAACGCCGTCCCGACGTTATGGGTGTCCAACGATATCAGCGTCATGGACCCGGCGTTTATTCGCCGCTTTGATATCGTGGTTGAGTTGACCTCTCCCCCCCTGCAACAACGGGAAACCCTGCTTCAGGAAACCTGCGGCACCCTACTCACCCCTGGCGAAATTTCTCAGTTGGCCAGCACGCCGTGGCTGACACCTGCGGTAGTGGAGCGCGCCGGAACAGTCATGACCACCCTTAGCGCCACATTGCCGGACGAAAAGGCCAATGAATCTTTAATCTATTTAATCAATAACACCCTAAAGGCTCAGGGGCATGCGCCGATAAGACCAACAAGTAAAGCCAGCAAACCTGCCGTTTATGATATCGCGTTTATTAACAGTGATATCTCACTTGGCGCGGTAACGACCAACCTTTCGCCGCATGATTCGGCGCGCTTTTGTCTGTATGGCCCGCCGGGAACCGGTAAAACAGCCTGGGCGCAGTGGTTAGCCACTCAGTTGGCATTACCGTTGATGGCGAAAACACCGTCGGATTTTTTTGGTCGCTATGTTGGTGAGAGCGAACAGAATATTGCGGCGATTTTTGAACAGGCCAGACGCGATAAGGCTGTGCTGCTGATTGATGAGATCGACAGTTTTCTCGCGACCAGGGATGGCTGTCAGCATCGTTGGGAGGTGAGTTGCGTGAACGAAATGCTCAGTCAGATCGCGCACTTTGACGGGATTTTAATCACTACCACCAACCGTTTTGAGGTGCTGGACGCCGCAGCCTTGCGCCGTTTTGATCTCAAGGTCCGGTTTAATTATCTCTGCGATTACCAGTCCGTGGCCCTGTTGAATCTTTACTGTGACAAGTTACAGCTGGGGGAAGCGTCTTCTGCGGCGGTCACTGCTTTAACCAAATTATACGAATTGACCCCGGGAGACTTTTGCGCGGTGGCGCGTCAACACAGCATCACCCCCTTTAGCTCCGCGAGTGATTTTGTTACCGCGCTGAAAACGGAATGCTGGCTCAAAAAACGCGATAAGCCGGCTATTGGTTTTTTGCATTAAACCGCGCCGGATAAATAACACAGGGAATCAAACGTGGCTAAAAGACCCGAGACAATAGAAACCACATTGCTGGCCATCGAGTTATTGCGACGCATTCCGCGCGGCCGAAAAATTACCGCCCGCGAACTGCATGAACAGTTAAGTCATGCAGGCATTGAGCGCGATCTGCGCACCATCCAGCGCCATCTGGAGATGCTGTGTAACCATTTTGATATTGAATGCGACTTACGCAATCGCCCCTATGGTTATCGCTGGTTAGAGAATTCTCGCGGCGTGTCGCTGCCGGTGTTAAACCCGCAGGAATCGCTGCTGTTGGCGATGGCGGAAGCGCACCTCAAACCCATTCTGCCGACCCGGTTGATCAAATCCATGACCGGTTTTTTTACCCAGGCGCAACGCAATCTGCATGCCAGTGGACAAAGTCGTCTCGAAGCGGAGTGGCCAGATAAGGTCCGCGTCGTGGCAACCAGTCAGCCACTGTTGCCACCCCCCATCGCGGAGGGGGTGTTTGAAGCCGTGAGCGAGGCGCTGTATCTCAATCGCTGGCTAAAACTGACCTACCGTAACGCAGCAGGTCGCGAGAGTGAAAACAAGGTCATGCCGCTGGGTCTGGCGCAGCAAGGGCCGCGTTTGTATCTGGTGTGCCGTTTTGACGGTTACGACAATGAACGCAGCCTGGCACTAAACCGCATTCTGGCGGCCAGCGTCAGCACCTTCAGCTTTGAGCGGCCGGCCGGGTTCAACCTGAAAAAATATGATGATGATGGCCGTTTTGGTTTTGGTGAGGGCCATCAGATCTACCTGACTTTTGAAATTGACCGGGCGGCCGGGCTGCATCTGCTTGAGTCCCCGCTGTCGATCGACCAGACCCATCGCGAAATCCCGCCCGACCGGCTGGAGATTTCCGCCACCGTGGTTGATAGCGCCATGTTGCAATGGTTTCTGGCGGCATTTGGTGATGCGGTAAGTCATGTACAACGCCAACCCGTGACAGAAGGCGATGCCATACGATGAACAGCATGACCTGGGGCTTGTGTGCGCCTGCCACTGTCCCCTCCATCCGCAGAACCCGCACGCTGCAACTGAACGAGATAGCCGCACGTTTCAATCAGCTTGCCGTACCGGGCCTCGGCGGGGTGTGGTTTGCCCGGCAAATCGTTATGGCCTTACAGGGTGTGTGGATTGCGCGCCAGTTAAATAACGGCACCAGCAATATTGAAGCGGCGAACGCGATTGAGGCGCTAAGCTGCTGGAAGGGATATGTTGAGGGAAAGCAGAGAGATGCGCGTCTGCGCGGTTTTAACAAGATTCGCAAACTGCATGCCAAAGACCTGACGTTTAACGCTGCCCGGAAACGGACATTTTATGTCACCATTCCAATGCGGATGGGGACGGTTGAGGCGTTACCCGCGCTGGGTTTTGTCACTCCACAACGCAGCTTTAACGCGTTCGACTGCACCGCCACAGGCGAACAACTGCTCAGGCTGGATAAAGGGCAACAGGCGTTGTTCACCCGCTGGATCGCCGCGCCAGACTCGATAGCCACCAGGGCGGTGCAGCCTTCGTACGAAGCGCTGTCATCGGATGCCTGTCAGCTGATTCGAAGCCAACTGCAACACGCGGGGAGCGAAACGGATAGCCAGCGGCGCAGTGCTGCTCTGGCCTGGATGGATCGGCTGCGCCAGTCACGCCCCGCGCGCATCCGTTGGGAAAAGCGTCCGGCAGAGATTACCGTTGAACACTGGCATGATTTGCAAGCCGGCGCGTATTTTTTTGCCACCCGCGCTGCCGCGCTGGAACTGCTGGAGCGTCTCGAAGTCGAGATGGCGCAACACCACTCCGGTGTGTGTCACGATTTACGCTCCCCTCTTTCGCCGCCTCTGCTGGATGCGATACAGCATTTGCGCCAGCGCGCGCAGGCATTTTTGCTGTTGCAGCATCCTGACGCGGCAGCCAGGCAGTTCTGCCATGAATGTGACCAGCCACCCGCAGCTGTGTTGCGCGCACTGGTGGAGCGCGATGGCCATATCCTGAAACTCAACGCTGAACAGATTGAACCCGGTAACGCCTTTCGGGGAAATAGCGCTGCTGACACGAACCAGGACGAGGACGCGGTGGAACCGCCATCTGCGCAGGACTTCTGGCCCGAACATCTCTCCAGGCGGATGCACAATCTTTTTTTACTCAATCTGGACCTGCATGGTGAGCTGTCGGCCTGGCTCGATAAGGGGAAAGTCGCATGACCGGTTATGCAAAACTGCCCCCGTCACTGGTCGACTACTTTGATGCGCCTCGCGGCTACACTGGGCATTTCGGCTGGTTGTGCGGCTATTCAGCCAGCGAGGATTTTCTGGAGTCGGCGCTGGATCGCTTCACCGGTCTGAATAAGGCAGCGCGTGCGCATCATGGACATAGCAAGCTGGCGCTGTTTCTGGATGCGGGCAATCGGTTTATTTCGCCGCTGACGGTGCCCGGCGTGATGCATTGTCAGATGTCTGCCGCACCGCCACTTAATCTTCTCCATGCCAAAGTCGCGCTCCTCGGGTTCAAACCCCATGATGAACAACATGGCTGGCGCTTGCGGCTGTTGGTCAGCACTGGCAACTGGACCCGGCAATCCCTGGAGGAGAGTCTCGATCTGGTCTGGTGCCTCGACCTTTCCGCGGAAGCCTTACATCAGCCGGGAGAGGCATGGCGGCAAAGCTGTGCCGATTTCCGGGCTGCACAGATGCTCTTTGATGAGATTGCCGGTTGGTGTGATACCTCACTGCTTTCTCTGACCATCAATGATCAACCTACCCTCAGCAGCCTTGCACGGCGGGAAGTGGAGTCCTGGCTCAGCCAATGCCGCAAATACGCCAGGGGCACCCCACGGTTGGTGGATAACCGCAGGACATCGCTGTTTAGCCAACTCAAGCGCTGGCTTTCCGATGCGGAACGACAGGGAAAGCGTAATTATCTGGCGATGGGGTCTGGCTTCTATGAAGGCGGTAACGGCTCGGCGCCGCTGGTGCCAGAAAAAATTGTGCAACTGTTACAGGAAACGGCGGCATTAACCCATAGCGCGCAGATTGATCTGTACGTTAATCCGCACGCCTGCCAGGCCGTCGCCCAGCGTGTCGAAGCCTTGCAAGCACAGGGCATGACCATCAGGCCGCCCGCCCAACTCCGCCAGGTTGAGCGCACGCTGCATGCCAAATTCATTTTCAGTGCCAATCATCGCAGCGTGAGCGACATGCTGACACGCGGTTGGTTATATCTGGGATCCGGCAACCTCACCGGACCGGGGTTTATGCAACGCATGAAACCCGCCGTGGGTAATCTGGAGGCGGGGGTGTTCTTTTGCCCTGACCGCCTGGCGAAGACCTCCGCCGGGAAACAGCCAGCAGAGAACACCCTGAGCTGGTTGCTGCCCATTCAATCCGACGGCGACTGTGACGATCTGTCAATTCCCTTGCAGGCTGGTGAGGAGATGACTGAACGCCCTCCTCACTATGCACCGCCCATCAGTGGGTTGCTATGGCAACCTGGCGCGGGGAATCAGGGGCTGCTTTCCCCACCCTCTGCTTCGCCGATAACGATCACCGTGCTGGATATGGCGGGCGTGCCCTGCCCTGAAGTGACGCAGGGGTTTGTCTGGCAGGGTGAAATGCCACGCAGCGTGAGCATCCGTTGGCAGTCAGAGGGGGTTAGCTTCGGGGCGGATATCCCGGTTATGGATGAACTGGGTCGTATTGCCGCCACGCCGCTGCGCCAACTGAACCTCGATGAGGTGCTTTGGCAGTTATCCCATTTCCCCCAACCACCTGACCTTGATGTTGTTGACCCGGAAGGTGAGCAAGCTGGCCTGCTCCCCGACATGCTGCAAAGTCACCCCGAGGACATGTCACTGACTTCACAACCGATCCGCCAGGTGATGTCCCTGATCGAAGGGATTGCCGAGTGTCAGACCCGTCTGAGTGAAGATCAATGGCTTTACTGGTGCCGTAGCCTTGAGCAAACGTTGCTCCAGGCCAGCGGCAACGCCGATTTGGCCCGTTTCACCGATTTGGGCATTAACCCGTTGAGTGCGTTAAAAGCCGCGCCTTTCCGCCCGGCGTTTGCCGAAGATGACGACAGCCTGCCGGGTCAGGATTATTTGCAGATGTTGCGACGTATCGAAACGGCCTGGGGTGTCAGTGATCTGCACGCTTTTGCGGAGACAGCCAATGAATAACAGTTTCGCCGGTTGGCCGGTGGTGGCGCAATCACTGCGCGCGGTGGTGAAGAACGACGTCGCGTTAAATGCCGGGCAGAAAGCGACGTTGTTGGCGATAGCCGCAAGAATTGAGCAGCACGGCGTGATTCTGGCCGATGAAGTGGGTATGGGCAAAACTCGCATTGCCACCACGCTGGCCCAATGCGTTATGGCTGCGGGAGGCCGGGTGGCGATACTGATCCCCGGTGGGTTGGCGGCCAACTGGCGTGCTGAGTTGCAGGTCTCGGGCATTACGCCGGGTGCGCCTTTGTTAAGCCTGCGGCAATACAAAGCGGCCTGGCACGCGGAGGCGGCCTCACGCCCCTGGTTTGAAGAACCCTGCCTGATGATCTCTCATGCGATGGCCAACTGGCGTCTGGGCAGGAACAGCCTTGAATGGCGCTGGGGATGGCTTCCGGCGGTGGTTCACCGCTGGCGGGACAAAACCGATTGTCCCCAGTTATCCACCCCTGAACTCAGCCAGGCGGCGCGACTGATTTGCCAGGCGATCCGCCGCCTGCCCGCAGCACATCCCGCCCGCAAGCGAATCAATCAGCTGGTCAAAGAGGTGGGTAATCAGCCCCGATATTCCGAGCAAAACTATGCGGTCGGTTCGCCACAACGTCGCCAGCTTGCGACCAGTGTCGGATTGGGGCTGGGGACCTTTGAGTTAATCATTGTCGATGAAGCTCACAAAAGTCGGGGATCAGACAGCAGCCTCAACCGTTTGTTGGAAGAGGTGATTCAACCGGCTCACGACGCCCGCCGTCTGGCGATCAGTGCCACGCCGATTGAGCTGGACAGCCATCAATGGCAGCAGATGCTGAGCCGCATTGAGGTTAACGCGACACCCCTGCTGCCAGTGATTGGTGAGTATCAATCCGCGGTGGCAGAGATTCGCCATGACTATGCCGACAGTCGGGTACAGCAACGCTATCGTCAGGCCGCTGCCGCTTTCGAGCAGGTGCTTGCCCCTTATCTGCTGCGGCGTGACAAGCGTGAAGACGAGCTGGTGCAAAAATTCCATCAACATGCCGGACAGGCTTACCGGCGTGAACAGGAAATCGTGGTGGATACCTTCACCCTGCCGATGAACTGGAAACAGGCCGTCTGTGCCGCAGAAGCGCTCTCCTTTGTCAGTCGATTACATGAAAACAGCAGCGCCAAACGGGTACGGCTGACCTTCGGCAACGGTCATGGCATCTCCTCTCTGCTTAATCATCCTCAGGAAGACGAAGATGAGAAGGAACCCGCCGTTGTGCTGGACGACAAACGCCAGCAACGCGCGGCGTGGTGGCAGCAGCGGCTGAGTGCCGCCATGCAGGCGGATGCAGGCGGTTCATTGTTTAACCACCCTGCGATTCTGGCGACCGTAAAAGCCGTCGAAGCGGTCTGGGACAGTGGGGAAAAGGTGCTGGTGTTTGGTCGTTTTACCCAGCCGATGTCTGCCTTAACGAAGTTACTGAATGCGCGTGCCATGTTACGCACGCTGGCGGCGGGTAAAGAATACTGGCCACAGGAAAAAGTGCATGCCGATGAATGGCTTGCCATCCAACATGCCTGGCGTCAGTTGTATCACGGCGAAGCAAACAAGCGTGAAATCGACGACCAACTGGGTAAACAGTACAAAAAACTCGAACAGCAGCGACGTTCGTTGCGCAGTCATCTCCTTTCCCTGTTGAAACAAGGCATTGCTGCTGGCAACGACCTGAGCCTGCAAGCGGTATTCACGGTATTTGAGCAATCGGTGGCGCTTGAGCGGCAAACCAACGATTTGACCAACGTTGCCAATGCGCTCTACGCACTAACCGGTTCCGCAGAGGAGCGGCGTTCACCTTCACATCTTGCTGAAGCCTTTGGCGAGTTGGTGAACGCGGCACGCAACCGTGACCATATCGAGCCGGTTGACGAGGATGAAGATGAGAGCCAACTGGCGGAACAACGCTGGCAACGGGTGCTGGAGATTCTTCAGGAGGAGTTCAGCCGACGCGAAAGTGGCTTTGCCCGACTGATGGACGGCAAAACCTCAACGGCGACCCGTAATCTCCTCAACCTGGCCTTTAACCGCCAGCACAGTCGACCTGGTGTGCTGGTGGCTCAGTCGCGGGTCGCCAGGGAGGGACTGAACCTCCATTTGGCCTGCCGCACGGTGATTATGCTGCATCTGGAGTGGAATCCCGGTGTGGCAGAACAACAAATTGGCCGGGTCGATCGTTTAAATAGCCTGTGGCACAAACTGTTGGACGAGGCACTGGCCGCAGGTAAACGCGGGGCTGCGTTGCCGACGATTAATTTCTCCCCGGTTATTTTCAAAGGCACCTACGACGAACACCACTGGCAGGTTTTACGCCAGCGTTGGGACAATTTACGCGCCCAACTGCATGGCAATCCTTTTCCCGTCAGTGCACTACAGGGGGATGCCACTGGCCGGGAGGTTATGCAGTCAATGCTCGATGCCGCACCAAATTTTTCCCCGCTGCGCAAAGTTAACGTTTACAAGGGATAGATATGCACGAAACCACCATCGCTCTGCTTTGTGATGAAGCCAGTCGCTTGTTGCAACTGAATATTGATCTGTTGCACAAGATGACCGATGAACCTCAAATGCTGCCAGAGACAAAACCGGGTGACCAGGAACAGTTATTTGATCGCCAGCAAGCGGCGAAGAAGAGAGAAGAACTGGCCGGGGAACAACAAAAAATCGCCCAAAGAGAGATGGTGTTGGCGATTGTCGGCACCATGAAAGCCGGTAAATCCACCACCATTAACGCGATTGTTGGCAAAGAAATTCTGCCTAACCGTAATACGCCAATGACGTCCGTACCGACCCTGATCCGTCATGTGCCAGGTAAGATTACCCCGGATTTAACCGTGCGTAACACTGAGGTGCTGCGGTCGCTGCTGGCTGAGTTAAAGGAAAAAACCGCTGGTGATAAAGCGAGAAAAGGCCTATTCGGCCTGATGAAAGATGACGAGAAGAGCAGGCTGCTCAATGTTATCCGCGATCAGCACTGGCTACAGGACAATTATCACGGGGAAGAGGCCATCTTTTCCTTCCTGAACCATCTGAATGATCTGGTGCGTTTGTCCGGTGAGCTGAACGTGACTTTTCCTTTTGACGCGTTTAATGAATTCCACGAATTACCGCTGATTGAGGTGGAATTTAGCCATTTAACAGGTATGGATGACAGCCAGGGCACCCTCACCCTGCTGGATACCCCAGGCCCTAATGAGGCGGGTCAACCGCATATCCAGGCGATGATGCGCGAGCAGTTGCAAAAGGCTTCAGCGGTGCTGGCGGTGCTGGATTACACACAATTAAATTCGCTGGCCGACCAGGAAGTACGCAACGAGTTGAATGCGTTCACCGCCACCGCGGCGGGACGTCTTTTTGTGTTGGTGAATAAGTTTGATCAGCAAGACCGCCACAGCGATGATGAAGCAACGGTGAAACGCCGGGTGCCGTTGATGTTTGATGATCATGTGGTGAGCGCTGAACGGGTTTATCCGGGGTCGGCGCGTCATGCTTACCTGGCAAACCGTGCCAGAAGTACGCTCAACCGTGGCGGCTCACTCTCGGCCAGTGAAGAGTGGGTGGCCGATTTTGCCCAACTGGCTTACGGACGTCGCTGGAAGGAAAAACTCGCTGACCGGGCGCAAACGTTGAGCCTTGCTGAAGACATCTGGCAGGAATCTTTGTTGGAACAATTGATTACCGAAGTGGTTCAGGCAGCACATAACAAAGCTGCCGCGCTGGCCGTCGATTCTGCGGTGGCCAGGCTGGTGCAAAATGCGCAAGAGGTCAGCGCTTATCTCGCGGTTCGTCATCAGGGACTCAACGCTGACGTGGAAGCGTTGCAGCAGCAAATTGATGCGTTGCTCACCGACAGCGCGGCAATCACTTCGCACCAGCAAGTTATCGCTGAGGAGGTGACGGCCTCCCAACATCGTATTGAACAACAAACGGTTGAGTTGCTCGATGACGTGCAGCAGCAACTGGCGGATGAGATTGCCTGTTACTTTCGTGAAGGTAAGTTACGGGACGAACGCGATCCCCGACAGCAACGTACTGCCTCGCCAACCGAATCGTTTATGCACTTTTTTGCGCAGGGTCATGCAGATGGCAGAGACTTTGATCCCCGCCAGCCGATGGTTAAATTCAGTAGCCGCAAACAAGCTGAAGATTTTATTACCAACGTCGAAAACGCGATGAAGACGTTACTCACCCCGATTGAAGAAGAGGTAAAAACCCGGCTGAACGCCATTGTTTCCGGCATTGAGCAGAGTTTCCAGGGTAACGCCATGTCTGCCGTGGCAGGCATCGCGCAGCAAATCAATACGCGCCTTGGCGAGGAGGGTTTCTCGATGACGATCGCGTTCCCCGAGGTTGCCCATTTACAAGCCAATCTGGCGGTGCAAACGCGCATCGCTCATCTGCTGGAAGCCAAAAAAATCCGTGAATCCCGTCGTCGTCGTGCTGATGGGGTATGGGGTACCGTGTGTGGCTGGTTTGATTCCAGTGACTGGGGCTGGGAGGAATTCAGCGTTGATGTGGTGCAAGCCGAGGTGGATGTCAGAAAAATAAGGGAAGAGATCACCACGCATACCGATCAGTATTTTGCGGAGTTGGAAAGCCACATCGAGGCGCAAATCATCAATCCGATCATCAACGAAATCAACCAGTTCTTTGAGCAATTCAGAAGCAAGGTGGAGCAACTACGCAATACGCTGATCCAAAGCACTGAGGATCAACGTGCTGATCAGCAACAACGGCTGCAACTGACCCGCTGCTTGCAGGAGCTGCAACAACTGACGCCGGAGTTAATGCGTGACGCGAAAGCGTTAAAAGACGAACTGGGGATGGTTTTCTGATGTCGCTATTTAAACAATGTTTTCCCGAGATGCAGGCATGCCAGGTACTGGAGAGTATTCCGGAAAAGTTTATCGTGGATTTCGCCAACGGTCTTGATGTGGTTGATGATCATCTGCGCCATCAGCAAAACCGTCCCTTTTTCCAGCGGCTTAAAGAGGGGATAAGTGGTCAGTCTGCGGCACGCCAGCAGGCGATCAATGCCGCTGTGCATGACGGATTGCAGGCTTCGCTCACCTGGTTGACCGAATTGACGCTTTCTCAGGCTAAAACCAATTTCGCCGTGTCGCAGGTGAACGATCGGGTTAATGCCCTGATGCAGGACACGGCCAACATCGCCCATTATTCTGCGGATACGCGCGAGTTACTGCTCGAACTGTCCGACAAAGTCCATCTGTGGATGGCAAACAACGATGAACAGCTGAAGCGTATCGACAGCGTTCAGCGCGGTCAGTTGCATCTTGATCGCGTCCTTTCTCAGTGGAGCGCAGGCCGTTATGCCGCCATTCCCATCGCCAGTCGTTGCTACGTGGCGCTGGAGGAGTTGCGTTGGGGGGCATTCGGCGAGGTGATTCGCGACGGTGAGGTGCAACAAAGTCAGCAATTGATCGAAACGCTAAAAAATCGTGTGCTGACGCAGATGGCGCAGGATTATGGCCGTAATGGCCACGCACGCCATGACATCCGTAACTGGTTGAGCTGGCAGCAGGATACGCTGCAAACCCCTGACTGGCCGGAAACCCTCAGTTGGCTGGCTGACTGGAGTACCGATGTGCGTCAGCCGATGTGCCGGGCAGTGACGCAACCCGGAGCCGCATTGCCGCTGCGCATCCCACGCATTTGTTCAGCAGAACGTATTGCCGCTACCCTGGTCGATGAAGTCTTTAGCAAGGAGCACGCATGAATCAGACACTTAAGGTAGGACTTGCCCTCTCTGGCGGTGGTGCCATTGGTGCGTATCAGGTCGGCGTAGTCAACGCCCTTGCTGAATCCGGTACCCAGGTGGATGTGATTGCCGGTGCCAGTATTGGTGCGCTGAATGGCGCGATTCTCGCCTCGTCGCCTTCGCTGGATGCCGGTGCCGCGCGCCTGCGGGAGATATGGCAACACTTAGGCGGCAACAACGTTCTGCAACTGAATAAATCGATCTATCTGCGCTTTATCACCCAGTTTGGTCTGTCGATGGGGCTGACTCCGGTGTTAGGCAAAATGGGTTGGTTGGTCAGCAATTTGATGGCACAACTGGGCGTCTCCAGGCTGAGCACTCTCCAGCAGGATGAATCCTTATTGTCGGATCAGCCGCTGATGGACTTGATGAACCGGTTTCTGGCACCCGACGAGTTAGCGAGCGGCATTCCGTTGCATGTTTCTCTGTATCCAACGGACGGGGGTATTGCCGATATCCTGCGCTGTTTACTGGCTGAGGTTGGGGTAAGTGAAACTAATGCCTCAGAATTTCAACTCGTGCAGGCGCTGCCAACAGCGCTGCAAAAGGAGGCGCTGTTGGCTTCGGCTGCTCTGCCGTTGTTGTTCAAACCACGCGAGATTAACGGCAAGCGTTACAGTGATGGCGGGATGGGCGGGTGGAGCACCGTACAGGGCAACACCCCGGTCACGCCGCTGGTTGCAGCCGGTTGTAACTGCATAATCGTTACCCATCTGAGTGACAGTTCATTATGGGATCGCCACTCATTTCCTGACACCACGATCCTCGAAATCAGGCCGCGAACCACGTTACGCCGTAATCAAGGGGCGCTGGGTGGCGCGAAAGACCTGCTGGGCTTTAGCGCAGAGAATATCCAGTCGTGGAGCGAGCAGGGTTATCTGGACACGATCGCTGCACTGGAGCGCATTAAGGCTCCCATGCAGGCGCGCCAGCAGTTAAAGGCATCACATACGCGTTGGGATGAAAGCACCTCACACGATAGCGAAAGCCAGGTTCGGTTACAGGATGCACTGGCGCGGATAAAACCATCGGGACGGTGATGACGGCTGGTTTGTCATTTTTTTGTCATCTTCTTGTCAGCACGTTGTTGGTCCCAGGCGGATAGATTGGCGCATGAACACCTTTGTTGAATTTGAGGATAAATCATGAAATTACGTCATCTCTCCGCCATCGCATCGCTGGTCATGGCGGCTTGTAGCGCCACTGCTCACGCGGATAGCACCACGGCACCACAGGAAGTGAAGAACATCGTTCTGGTCCACGGCCTGTTTGCCGATGGTTCCAGTTGGGGCAAAGTGATCCCCCTATTGCAGGCGAAAGGTTTGCACGTTACGGCGGTGCAAAATCCGACAACCTCGCTGGATAATGATGTTGCCGCCGTCAAACGCGCGCTGGCACAGCAGAACGGCCCGGTTATTCTGGTGGCGCATTCTTACGGCGGCATGGTGATCAGCCAGGCGGGTGATGAGCCGGAAGTCAAAGGCCTGGTTTATATTGCCGCCCGCGCCCCTGAAGCCGGTGAAGATTACCCGGCGCTGACCAAAAAATACCCGGCGGCACCGGCCTCGGCGGGCCTGAAGTGGAATAATGGCGGTTATGGTATGTTAACCGAATCAGCTTTCATTCATGATTTTGCCGGGGACCTGCCGACAAAAGAAGCCCTGTCATACTACGCAGTACAGCAGCCGATCGGTAAAGCCATCACCCAGGCAAAAACCACGATGGCGGCCTGGCATGACAAACCAACCTGGTATGCGGTATCAACCGAAGACCGCACCATCAACCCGGATTTAGAACGCTTTATGGCGAAGCGTATGCACGCACAAACTATCGAACTCAAGTCCAGCCATGTATCGTTGATTTCACAGCCTGTCGCGGTGGCCAACCTGATTATGAAAGCCGCTCACGTCCCAGGTTACTAAGTTATAATGACGCGAATGGGGTGCGCCTCGTACCCTCTTCTCTCCTTGTTACGGGATTGCCATCGTTTGAAAATCCTCATTATCGAAGACGAAGCAAAAACGGCAGCTTACCTGGTGAATGGCCTCAATGAAGCGGGTTACACCGCTGACTGGGCGGCGAACGGTATTGATGGTCTTCACCTGGCGCGGGAAGAAGTTTATGACCTGATTCTGCTGGATGTCATGCTGCCGGAGATGTCCGGCTGGACGGTAATGGAGCGTCTGCGCGCCCACAATCAAACGCCGGTGCTGTTTCTCAGCGCACGCGGTACGCTGGAAGATCGTCTGCGTGGGTTAGGACTGGGGGCCGACGAATATCTGGTTAAGCCATTCTCTTTTGCTGAACTGCTGGCGAGGATTCGCATCATTTTACGGCGAGGTCAACCGATAGCGGAAGCGGAAGAAGTCCTGTCGCTGGGGGATTTGATGTTGGATGTGGCGAAATTTCGCTGTGAGCGTGCAGGTAAGCGTATCACGCTGACCAATAAAGAGTTCAAGCTGCTGCTGTGTTTATTGCAACACCCCGGTCAGGTGCTCTCGCGCACATTCCTCGCTTCCCGCGTCTGGGATATGAACTTTGACAGCGATACCAATGTGGTGGATGTCGCCATCCGCAGATTACGACAAAAAGTTGACGATCCTTTCCCGGTACGGTTGATCCATACCGTGCATGGTGTTGGCTACCGTTGCGAGGTCGAGGCATGAAGCGCGCCTCGCTCACGTTTCGCCTGTCGCTGTTGTTGGCCGCTTTTTCTTTCGTGGCATCGGCGGTGATGGGCAGTGCGCTTTACTATGCACTCCGACATCAGCTCTCCCTGCGCGATGACGCGGCGCTGGTGTCCCGCATTGACCAAATCAGCACCTTGTTGAAAAATCTCGACGCGCGCCAGTTGATCCGCGAAAAACCGCATCTGTTTGCCAATATGCTGGGCAACACCGAGTCGCTACTGGTAATCCGCTATGTTGACGGTGCAACGTTGTTGGAAGTGAATCCAATGCAGCGCGCAATTCCTGTCGCTACCCCTGTTGCCGCCGGTCAAAAACTCTCACTGGAGGCGGTGCATCATGCAGACAGTGCAGATGGGACACCGATGATTTACATGGCCGCCATCAGCCCCTCGACGAATAATTTGCCACCACTGGAGATTCTGACAGCACGGGTGTTAAGCGACAGAACCCATATTCTTGCCGAGTATCGTAATAATATTTTATTTTTCGCATCGTTGATGGCGGTGATATCCGTGGTGCTCGCGGTTATTTTTGCCCGTCGTGGGGTTTCGCCGCTGCGCAGGTTAGCAGATCGTACGGCGCAGATTGGCACCAGGACCCTCTCCTTCCGGCTGAATAAGAACGATGTCCCGACTGAACTGGATACGTTAATTGACCAGACGAATGCCATGCTGGAACGTATGGAACGGGGATTTCAGCAATTGAAGCAGGTGAGTGCCGATATGGCACATGACTTGCGAACGCCCATTACTACTCTGCTGGGGCAGACGGAAGTCGGGCTGAGTGCTACTCGGGATAACGCTTATTATCAGCGACTGCTGGGGTCGAACTTTGAGGAGTTACAGCGCATGTCACGGATGATCGACAACATGCTGTTTCTGGCGCAGGCGGAACAACCTGACCAGGTCATCCAGTGTAGCGATATCGATATCAGTGCAGAGATGGCGCGGATTTGCGCCTATTTCGAAGATCTGGCCGCCGACCGGGATGTGACCCTCCGGACGCACGGCGGCGGTAAGGTATTTGCCGATGCCATGCTGTTGCGTAGAGCGCTGGCAAACCTGCTGTCAAACGCCGTGCGTTTCGCTCGCGCAGGAAGCAAAATTGATCTGATTGCTGAAGCTCTGTCTGATGGGATGAGTATCCAGGTGATTAACCACGGTGAGACGATCGCCCCCTTACACCAGGAGCGGATCTTTGATCGTTTTTATCGGGCTGACCCTTCCCGTAACAACTCGGCGCATTCCAGCGGGCTGGGACTGTCAATCGTCAACTCAATCATGCAGTTGCACCAGGGACGCTGCTGGGTTGAAAGCCGGGATGGTATCACCTGTTTTGGTCTGATGTTCCCCGACGCAAAACGCCTGAACAACGTATAAAACATTCACGGATTCATTACCCCAAACTGCCGCTGTAACGCAATTTTGCCCCTGGCGGTGAAGGTCACCTCCCGATATCCGGGCGTGATGGCTATCCATGCTTTTTGCCGGAACAGCGTCAGCAGTGCCGCACCGGCATCCCCTCCCAGATGAAAGCGTCTTTCGCTCCAGTCGAGGCAGGCACAGCAAGCTTTACGCCGGGATAAAGGATTCAGCACCGCGCCCAGATGCAAAAAATGGGTTTTGCCCGCAGGTGTCAGTGCTGCACCTCCGGGTTCCAACCAGCCTTCCTGCTGCATAAAGTCGTAAATCTTCACAGCGATTTCACCTGCGAGGTGGTCATAGCAGGTTCTGGCATGGCGGAGATGCCGCGGTGTTCGTGATACCGCTGACGTGCCGGGGTTTATCGTCACACCCATCAGCGTTTCCAATAGCCCGGCAATTTCGCGTCCGGCAAGGCGATAATAGCGATGTCGCCCTTGTGTCAGGCAGAGGATTAGCCCGTTACTGAGCAGCCGCGAGAGATGACCACTGGTGGTGGATGGCGCAATGCCCGCCACCGCACTGAGTTCGGTCGCGGTCCAGGCGCGCCCATCCATTAATGCGCAGAGCATACTGACCCTCGACGGGTCAGCTATGGCGGCGGCAACGGCTGACATGGATTGTTCCAGCGAACTCTCCGGCAAGTCATCGGATGCGATATTCAACAGGTTCATGCAGGAGGTGTTTCCCATTCTCGCGTCGCTTCGGCGGCCCGTTCATGATTGTCAGTGACAAGAATAAGCCGGTTACTGTGATCGCTGTACTGTACCAATATATTCACACCGCTACGGGCAATTGCATCGGCAATTGCCCCCAATTCTCCGGGACGTTCCTGACGTAATTTTCTGATCAATGGACGACAAATGTTCCTGACGTCAAAGCCTGCGTCAGCCAGTACCTGAAGCGCTTTTTCACCGTCTTCAACCAAAAAATGAGCATGCTCTTCTTCGGCGGTTGCAAACATCCCCCCCCCCTTCCAGGCCAACACCATTTTTACCCAACAGTTTACCAAAAGCAGCCAGTGAGCCGGGGGTATGCTTAAGAACAACGTGAATATCATACATGGTGTAGCGACTCCTGATCTGACGAGTAATCCCGTAATACGTGGACAACGCGAATTCTGTAAAACGCAAAAATCGAACTTTTACCCTCTTCCTGGGCAGACTGATGCATCAGATTGTCTTTCCAGCGGGCCACCGACGTCTCATCCTCCCACCATGACAGGGAAAGTATCTTTTCGGGATTATTCAGACTCTGAAACCTTTCCAGGGCGATAAACCCTGGCGCATCTGCCAGCAAGGGTTTCAACCCGGAGGCGAGTTGCAAATAGCGCGCCTGGGCAGCGGGTAAGGCTTCTGCTTCAAAAAGAACCGCAATCATTTCAACACTCCATCATTAAGATGGCGTCAGTTTATGCCCGACAGAAAGCGATGCTTCGGTCGGCACCGAAATATGGAAAGTGGTCATAGCAAACAGCTACACAGGAAATACCAATGTTTTGCGGTTTCTCGATGATATTAGTTACAACAGACAAAAGAGAATACAAAAAAATACTGGTTTGTGACACTGGCGAAAGGTGCCCTCAGTCTCGCAATCTGGAAAAGTTTCCTGCTGACCGAAGCCGTATTTTAACGGAAATAACTAGGTTGTTGTAACTAAGAGCGCAGCGTTAATATCCTGCTACCGAAAGACCAATATGGGCAAATGAACATTGTCAGTGGCGGGTGTTGCGGATAACCTTAATAACCATAAAATTTAAATGGGTATCAGGAAGGTTGTCATGAACCGTTTTATGATGGCAAACAGCCAGCAATGCATCGGATGCCGAGCCTGCGAAGTCGCCTGTGTCATGGCTCATAATGATGAGCAACATGCGTTAACCCCCGAGCAGTTCACTCCTCGTATTACGGTGATTAAACATCAACAACAGCGTAACGCTGTCACCTGTCATCATTGTGAAGATGCACCCTGTGCCCGTAGCTGTCCAAATGGCGCAATCAGCCGCGTCAATGATTCCGTGCAGGTTAATCAGCAGCTGTGTATCGGCTGTAAATCCTGTGTCATCGCCTGCCCTTTTGGCACCCTTCAGGTGTTAATCACTTCCACTGGCAAAGCCACCGCGCACAAATGCGATCTCTGCCTTGAACGCCGGGATGGGCCGGCCTGTGCGCAAAATTGTCCTACGCATGCTTTGCAACAGGTGAATAACGTTACCCTGACCAAACTGGTGCAATCACGCCGCCTGCGTGCCGCCAGTCAGGAGGCGCAACCCTGGCACCAGGTCGCCGTGCTGCCACCTGTATCTGACCATGCCAAAGTACGGCAAATGAAAGCATCGCCACCACGGGGAGAAGCAGACAAACTCCCGTTGGTAATGCGCCAACAAAGCTTTGATGAAATCTACCTGCCATTTCATGCAGAGCAGGCACAACGTGAGGCACAGCGCTGCCTCGCTTGTGGCGAGCATAGCATTTGCGAGTGGAACTGCCCCCTGCATAACCACATTCCACAATGGATAGCACAAGTGAAAGCAGGCAATATCGCCGCCGCCGTGGCACTTTCACATCAAACCAACTGTTTGCCCGAAATCACCGGTCGCGTGTGCCCGCAGGACCGCCTGTGTGAAGGTGCCTGTACGCTTCACGACGAATATGGCTCAGTTACCATTGGCAATATTGAGCGATTTATCTCTGATCAGGCACTGGCGCAGGGGTGGCGGCCCGATTTAAGCACGGTGCAACAGGTGAATAAACGCGTCGCCATTATTGGCGCGGGTCCAGCCGGGCTGGCCTGCGCGGATGTGTTGGTGCGCAACGGCGTAAGCGCGACAGTTTATGACCGCCACCCGGAGATCGGCGGTTTACTGACCTTTGGTATTCCTTCTTTTAAACTGGATAAAGCGTTACTGGCGCGTCGGCGTGAGATCTTCAGCGCTATGGGCATCCGCTTTGAGTTGAACTGTGAGATTGGCAAAGATATAGCGCTGGAGACATTGCTCAGTGACTATGACGCCGTATTTATTGGCGTCGGAACCTATAACTCGATGAAGGCAAACCTGCCTAACGAAGACGCCCCCGGTGTCTGCGATGCACTCCCCTTCCTGATCGCCAATACCAGACAATTGATGGGGCTGCCACCCGCTGCCGGACAACCATTTATCAACACCGCCGGTCTGAACGTCGTGGTGTTGGGAGGGGGAGATACCGCGATGGACTGCGTGCGCACGGCGCTACGCCACGGGGCGAATAAAGTGACCTGTGCGTATCGTCGCGATGAGGCCAATATGCCTGGCTCCAGGAAGGAGGTGAAAAACGCACATGATGAGGGGGCAGCGTTTGAATTCAACGTACAGCCGGTGCAACTGGAACTGGACGACAGTGGCAAGGTTTGCGGTATCCGTCTGCTGCGCACACAACCGGGTGAGCAAGATGCGACGGGCCGCCGTCGGCCAGTGCCGATTGAGGGAAGCGAGTTTGTCATGCCTGCCGATATCGTGATTATGGCGTTTGGTTTTAATCCTCACGCCCTGCCCTGGCTGGTGAGTCAGAATGTTCAACTGGATGCCCGTGGCCGCATTGCTGCCAACGTTAACAGCACCTACCGTTACCAGACCAGCAATCCGCAAATTTTCGCTGGCGGTGATGCGGTGCGCGGTGCAGACCTGGTGGTGACGGCGATGGCCGAAGGTCGTCATGCGGCACAAGGTATGATGGACTGGCTGGAAATATAAGATGGGGTGTGCAACCGACCAAAATATGAATTAATTGTTTCTGAATATCGATAATAACGGTTAAATTCGCCACATCTGGTGGCGAATTGAAATCCCGACAGACAGTTAATATTTATAAAATATGTGATCGACTTCAAACAAATTTTAAAATGCCGTAAATACCTGAAAAAAATAATAACTTTATTATGCAAATGCACATTGCCTTGCGTCAGGGTAAACCTTATCGTTTTCTGGTGGAGAAATAAATAACAACGTTAAATCAGGATTGATATGTGCAAAGCGACCTGCATTCTTCCAGTGTAAATAATTAATTTATTCCAGGCATCCCTGACTTGAACAATTCATTATTTACATTTTTAAAATTCTATCAAGTTTAAGGTGGTGCCAGATGGCTCAAGTCAATGAAGTCGGCGATGTTGTTCATGCCAGGAAAACCAATGTCAGGTGGCATGTTGTTATTATTCTTTTTATCATAACCGCCGTGAGTGTTGGCGATCGCTCCACGCTGGCAATTGCCGGTAAAGATATGACCACCTCTCTGGGAATTAACCCTGGCCAGATGGGATGGGTATTCTCAGCATTCGCCTGGGCATACTGTATGGCACAGATTCCCGGCGGCTGGTTACTGGATCGTTTCGGTTCAAAAAAAATCTATCTCTGCGGCCTGTGTTTGTGGTCAGTGTTTACTTTATTGCAGGGTTTTGTGGAAGTTTTCCACGGTTCCACTGCCATCATCTGTTTCACCGTTCTCCTGTTTCTGGTTGGCCTGTGTGAGGCGCCGGTCATGCCGGGAAACAGTCGTTTTGTCGCCGCCTGGTTTCCCTCTAAAGAAAGGGCTACCGCCGCCGCAGTTTTTAATTCGGCGCAATATTTCGCGACGGCGATTTTTGCACCCATAATGGGTTGGCTGACACTGAATTATGGCTGGCAATCTATTTTTATCTTTATGGGCCTGTTGGGTATCATCATTACTTTCTCTGCGGCCAGAGTCATCCATAATCCGTTGAACCATCCCCGCGTGAATGACGAAGAGATTGAGTATATCCGTGAAGGCGGCGCCCTGGTGGATATGGATCAGGGCAAGTCAAAGACAGCTTCCGCATTCAATATCAGCGCCTTCAAGCAATTGGTCACTAATCGCATGTTATTAGGGATTTATCTTGGTCAATATTGCATCAACGTTTTGACGTTCTTTTTCATTACCTGGTTTCCACTTTATCTGGCAATGGATAAGGGTCTGGATATCAAAACGGTTGGATTTATTGCGGCCATCCCGGCAATTTGCGGATTTCTGGGCGGATTGATGGGCGGTGTGATCTCGGACCGTATTTTACGCATCACAAAATCACTGTCTATCGCACGTAAAACGCCCATTGTCCTCGGCATGCTGCTCTCCATGGTGATGGTGTTCTGTAACTATGTCGACTCGATTTACCTGGTTGTCTTATTCATGTCACTGGCTTTTCTTGGCAAAGGCATTGGCGCACTGGGATGGGCAGTGATGTCAGATACCGCCCCGAAAGAGATGGCAGGTGTCGCCGGTGGGTTGTTTAATTTGTGTGGTAATTTCGCAGGCATCATTTCTCCGGTTGTCATTGGCTATATCGTAAAAGCCACAGGACATTTTGAATGGGCACTGGTATTCGTTGCGATCCATGCGCTCATCGCCATTTTCAGCTTTGTGGTCATCGTTGGTCCGGTTAAACGTATTGAACTGAAAAAAGCGCTTTAAGCCCTACCGTGCCACGGATGGCGCCGGGTCTGATTCCAGTCAACCTTCTCCTGACAACCCGCATATTTATTTCCTCAGAAAAAAGCCCATTTCCAAAACAGAGATGGGCGAATTCACTTCCTTTTTTTTGTTTTTTTACTAGTATTTCCCTGATGCTGCTTTTTCAGCTTAAAAGTATGCCGTTTCGGTACAGATGTGAAAGGTTGACTTCAGGTAGGGTTGGATTTATGTAGGGTTATTTTTATGTAGTTCTATGTCAACGGAGAGACAAAATCGATGAAATCATTATCAATACCCCATAATTTAATTCAGATGTTTGAAAATGACACCGTGGTAGGGTGGGCGATCAAAGACCGTACCTCAAAATTTGTCTATGTAAATAAAGCATTCAAGATCTGGCAAACTATCGCCACCTCTTATGATTACGAAGGCCGTAAGATCCACGACGTTCCGGTACCAGTCGCTGAATTTGCCGATATATTTGAGCAGCAGGAAAGGTTTGTAGAAAGCACAGGAACTATTTTAAGAGCCATCACGACGCATATTCAGGGTCGTGAAAAGATAATGCAGCCGGTTTATAATATTCAGGAACCACTTTATGACGAAAGCGGCACATGCATAGGGACAATAATAAGCGTAAGACACGTTAATATCCTTACACCCACATCATTATTAAATGGCAAGCTGAATCAACACGCTACTTTTCAAACTCCATCTGATATTTTTACAGAAAAGGAATGGGAAGTAATGTATTTATTACTTTGTAATCTCAGCCTTAAGGAGATAAGTAATGTTCTTGGCATTTCTGTAGATGCCGTGAACGGGAGGCTGAGAAGCTCCTTCAGAAAAACCGGTGTAAACTCATCGGCGGCATTAGTTGATTTTTGCAGAACCAGTAGATTTGATAACTATATTCCTCAGTTTTTCCTCAAAAAAGGCCACATCGTCATAACTGGTTGAGAAAAAATGGAATTTTACTTCAAAAATTCATTGCTGGGATGGGCGGTAAAAGATCACTCATCCCGATACGTTTATGCCAATGACCGAGCCTGCAATTACTTCAACATCCCTTCTGATAAAATAAACGGGTGTACAGACCGGGATCTGATTAAAGATATTGATAGCGTTTACCACAGCATCATACTCGATGATCAAAAAATCGCCCGCACCGGCAGGATGAGTGTTGTGGTGAAAATCGTGAGTTATGGTGGAAAGGATGAACGCAAAGCATTCAGGGTTGAAAAACGCCCCTGGCAGTTCAAAGATGGCTCAGTCGGCATCATCTGTACTTACATTGAGTTGGCTAACGTTTATTTTTCAACGTTCATCACGCATTCCAGTCGAAGATCACTGGTATTCACTAAACCTTCTGATTTTTTCACCGACCGGGAATGGGAAGTGATTTTACTATTATTTTGCAGTGTCAAACAGAACATCATGTCAGACATGCTCGGTATTAGCGCATTCACGTTAAGGAACAGGATAATACGTTGTTGTCAGAAGGCGGGAGCACTGAATACCTCGAGTCTGCTGCAATATTGCTATTGTAAGGGGTGGGATAATTATGTCCCACCTTACTTTTTAAACAAGAGATACCTGGTCATTGAACAATAATGGGACAAGCACTGGCGGACCTTAAGCCCGCCAGCATGTCACCGTTAAAACGGCGCCACCTGCGCCAGACTCACGGGGTGCCGCTGCCGCCACCAGCCAAAGCTCAGTAAAGAAATTCCACCAATGATGACCAGAGCACCCAGCAAGGTGAAGCCTGACATATAACTTCCCGTACGCGCATACAGAATCGCGACCATGAAACCCGCCAGCGTCCCGCCACCACCGGCACCAATGCCATTGACGATGCCCGATGCAGCCCCCACCGCATGAGGACGCACACTTGACTGGATGATCGACCAGATATTCGGCGTAAAACTACTGGCGTAATAGCCCATTGCCAGGGTGATCAACGTCATTTTCACCACGGCGCTCTCCACCCACGGCAACAGCAGCAACATCGCGCCAGGGATCAGCAGACCCAATGCGGCGATTAAAATCCGCTTACCGGTTTTGTCACTCAGCCATGACATAGGGATAGCCAGCAATACGGCCAGCAGGTAGGGCAGCGCGCTGGCAAATGCCTGGCTCCATCCGGTGAAGCCGAGGGATGTCACCACCATTGGAATCCAGAGCGTAATCCCCCAGAACAACATCCCCTGCGTAAGATAAGTGATGATCAGCAACACAAACGACATGCCACCAAAATCCTCACGGGTCAGACGCACTTTGCGCGGGGCCACCTGCGCCTGCTGCAACGGCGCATCACGCGTATTCAACAGCACGCGGGCATAGAGCGGCACCATCACAAGTAATCCAATGCCGCCACAGAGGAAAAAGAGATTACGCCAGCCCATCATATTGTGTAGCGGTGTCAGGATGATAAATCCCAGTCCGAGCGCTAAAAACTGGCCGTAATAATGGATAAGGCTGTTGGCGCGGGTCAGTTCTGCCGGGGAGAACCACAGCCGCACAAAGCGGGATTGCTGCGGCCAGTAAATCCCTTCCGCCACCCCCAGCACGAAGCGACAGGCGACCAGAAAGGCCACGCTGCTGACCAGGCCGGTGGTGAGGGTAGCCAAAGACCAAAGTGCCATCATACCGATCGCAATGGTTTTAGGGTCAAATCGGGTGGTGAAGATACCGCCGGAGATATTCGCAACGATATAACCGATGAGAAAAGCCGTCAGTACCAGGCTTGAGGTGGTGGCAAACCCAGCTCCGCTAAAACCGAGATCCTGAGCCACGTCCTTCAGCGTAACGGAGAGATTAGTGCGGTCGATGTAAGAGATAAACATACCCAACATCAGCGTACCGCCAATACGTAACCATGGAGATTGCATAGAGATGACCTCAGTAAAAGTCAGCAGCGCGCCACAAGGGAACGCCTGCTTTCAGGGTGAGTTGAGGCATCAGCAACTGGCTACCTGTCAGGGTATGCTGATGGACATCGGTAAAGGTAATCGAACGATTTTCAAGCCGAAAAAGCGCCACATCGGCATAACTGCCCGGCGCCAGGGTGCCTATCTGATGTTGCATTCCCAGTAAGGCCGCAGGCCGGGCGGTACAGCAGGCAACCACCTGGTGCAGCGACAAACCCAGCGCAAGAAACTTCGACATCACCCAAGGCAAGCCATACACCGGTGCACGGTGTAACGTCATTGATGACAGATCGCTACTGATGATATCCGGCAGAAAATCATCCTCCACGGCACGCTGAGCCACCCGCTGGGAAAAGTTATTGCGGCCATGAGCACAATCAAAGATCACCCCGCGCTGGCGTGCCTGGCGCGCCGCAGGCTTAACGCGCCCCTGTTCATCAAGCAGTGTGTCCCCTTTGCCGTGGTAGCAATGGGCGAACACATCCCCAGCACGGAATATCTCCAGCAGTTGTTCGGTGGTTTGCACCGGGTCAGTCATGTGCACGGCGACACGACAATTTAGCGTCTCAGCCATCTCAACGGCACGTATCATCGGACGGGAACCCAGTTCACCGACAATGCCGCGTTCTTCTTTCAATTTCAGACCGAGCAGAACATCAGGATACTGGCGGAAAAGTTGCTGTAATCGGGGGAGGTCGAAATACGCCGGATCGTGATTCTCTTCTTGCCAGAGCTGGCCTGCCGGGTACGCTGCGACATAAGCTTTAATACGCACCAGGCTACGGGGGATCTGGTCGCGCAGAAAGCTTTCGACATTGGCGCTCCCGGCAGAACCGGCATCAACCACGGTAGTGACACCAAACGGCAGGGTGGCAAGATCGGGAGGTACGCTACTGTGGGTGCCGCCATAAAATACATGGGCGTGATAATCAATTAACCCGGGAAACGCATAGCAACCGGCAGCGTCGATAATCTCAGTCGTGCCGCTGACAGGCGTATCCTCCGGGGCAATGACATCATTCAGGATATGGATATCCTGACGGCATTCCGTTCCTCTGGCGGGATCAATAACAATGGCATTCTTAATTAACAGATGTTTTTCAGGCATAGGGGCAGACCTTATTTGTGGTTATTCACCTTTTATTCCCTCTAAGCCTGGTGTTAAACACTGAATTAAGCATCGTTCATCTGCCCGGATTTAACGCCATCAGGAGCTGATTCTCTGTGAAAATAACCAATTTGATTTTAACTGCTTCACACTATTTTTTATTTTGTGAGCAACCCCGTGTTGACACAAAAAATAACATATTTACATAAATTGACGCACGGAAATAGCAAAATCGCTGCGTTAACATAGCAGCAGACCTCTCAGTCTGCTGCCACTCATCAAGGATTTACGGGTAACTCACTGGTGTGATTGCGCTCGGGTCGAGATGTTTACTCAATGTCTTGATTGCCGACTTCATCGGGCACAACGTACCGACGTCAGTGATACGGCAGTCGGCCTGACGCCACTCTTCACGCAGCAACGGATGAGCCTGGTCGACTGACTGTAAATGACGCAGGTCGTCCAGACTTTGTCCCTGAAAGAAGACATGGATAAACCGCTCACCACTTTGCGTGTCACGCCAGCGCTCAAAGACCAGACTGCTTCCCGGCGGAATATTGCCACGCGTATAGCCCGGCAGCGTCCAGCTGAAGCCCATCAGCGTGCGCACCATCGCGATATTGGTATCATGTGCAACCAGCAGTAACCAACGCGTATCCGGCATCGACGCCGGGGTATGATCCACCCCCTGCAACATGGCGTTCAGCAATATGGAACCCCGTTTCTGCGCGGTATAAAGCACGTCATTACTGAGATCATAATTGGCGGTCAGCAAGGGCAAGATCTCGGTTATCTGTGCAGCCGTTGTGATTTTTCCCCAGGCGAGCTGACTGAGCGGCAAATTTTCATTCCAGCCAAGCCGCAAGGTTTCCACCATATTAGCCAGCACGCTCAGACCCTCAACATAGGTTTTGCCACTTTTGCTTTGTTTAATTTGCCAGGGTTTATCAAAAAAAGAGCAGTCCGTTCCGGGAGCGCATACCGCGGTCTTCAGTGCGCTCACCGCAGGCTGCAATGCCTGTTGTCGTGCCGCCAGATCCCCCGCTTTGGCCTGTACCGCTGCCAACTGTGTTGCCGGTTCGGTGTTCGTCGCCGGAAACGCTTCGGTCTGGAACAACGGATCGTTCTCCTCCTTCACGCGGTGAATGGCAACACCACAACCGGGAAATGCCCCATCAACCAACGCCAGGGCTGTCGCCTGGGTACGTTGTAACGGACTGGCTCTGACATAGATATCCTGTGGCTGCGGGCAACCGGCGGTCAGTAAACCGAGCTGGCGATAGTGTTCACCTTCCCAGCGTCCTTTGTTTACCACCGCCGCATAACCATGTCCGGTCAGTTCACCGTCACGGGTGACCCAGGTTGTCCAGTGACGATGCGTGGCGGCCTCGATGTCCTTGCGGTTATCCGGCGTGGGTGGCCGGATGCCGTGGCGGCTGAGTTCCACCACTTTCTCCAGTTGATAATGTGCTGCTGCGTGGGTTTGCGTTGCGCATAACCACAGTGCTCCGGCGATGAACAGGCGTGCAGCGGCCTGATGTCTGCGTGGCATCATAATCTCTTCCTTTATTGAGGTAATTAAGATGAAAACAGGGTGCGGTGTTCGCTGGCGTTGCGTCTCGCCACCATCACAGCAGTGACAAAACACAACAACGCGGAAACAAGACCGGCTGCCACCCAAAACAGGGACAACGTGTGAAAATCGTAAAGTTTTTTGCCGTTTTCCATCACCGAGGTTTTATCGATGATAAAGCCGGTCAGGAACTCACCAAAACCCGCGCCAGCGTAGCTGACAATACCAATGGTGCCCAGCGCAGCGCCTGCTGCTTTGCGCGAGGAGATATCCACAGCGAGCAAACCGCCCAGAAAACAGGTCAGCGCGCCAATGGTGGCACCGAAGATCACCATCGACAGAATATCGGTGTAGTAGCTGTGTGGGGACCACAGCATCAAGGCAAATCCGGCGGTGTTAATCAGACTAATAAAACCCGCCATAATGCTGCGATTGCGGGCAAAGAAACGGTCTGATAACACGCCAGCGAGAATGGTGCCAACGATGCCGGCAATGGCATTTACACCAATAATGGCGGAGGCTTCGACGGTGGTGTACCCCTTGCCTTGTTGCAGGAAAAAGATGCCCCAGGAATTCACACCGTAGCGATCGATATACATAAATGCCGAAGCCAGCGCCAGCGTCCAGAGCGCCGGGTTGCGCAGCGCCATCAGTTGATTACGCAGCACCGAACTTCTGGCTTCTTCTTCTTCAAGCGGTTCATCGCTGATGGTATTGATTGAGGGAAAGCCACTGCTCTGCGGCGAGTCACGCATAAACAACAGCATGATCACCACGCCAGCGGCACCCAGCGCCGCGGTGGAGAGATACCCCATATGCCAGCCGTAACCGGCAATAACCGCAGCAATCACCATGTAGGTCATGGCTTCGCCGATATTGTGCGCCGTTGACCAGATGGAATAGAAGGTGCCGCGCTCCTTCGTCCCGTACCAACGTGCCAGCGACACGGCACATGGCCCGACCCCCATTGACTGTGCCCAGCCATTGATGCCCCAGAAAATCGCCAGCATCATGGCATTGGTGGTCATGCCCATCATCAAGTTCATGCCCGCACTGAGCAATAATCCCAGGCTCATAAAGCGCACCACGTTGGCATGATCCGCGAGAAACCCGTTCACAAACTTACCGATGGCATAACTAAAGAAGAGTGCAGAACCAATCATGCCCAATTCTGACGGTGAAATCCCTAAATCCACCAGCGCACTTTTGGCAACGGTAAAGGAAAGACGGCACACATAAAAGGTGACGTAAGCCAGTGTCATCGCCAGAAAGGTCTGCCAGCGCACCACACGAAAACGGTTTTCATTAAAAGTTATGCCGTCTTTCGCCGGGCTGGCCCGGAAAAAGCTGAGTAATCCAGACATCATCGTATCTCCGTTGGGCGGAGGCGGTGCTGATTGATGTGTTTCATCCCTGAGAGCGTGTTCCCTGTTGTGTAGAGTACATAATCAGATGCCCTACCCGTGCAGGTTAAAGTAAGGGTTGTTTAACCCATTGTTTTAATTGTGGGTAAATCTTTTCACTTGCCAAAAGAACAACATTTCCGCGCGCGATCCCCTCCGCCGCCAGATAATCGTTGGTGATACCTCCCGCCTCCCGCATCAACACGATCCCTGGTAATCCATCCCAGGGGTTCATATGCGGCTCGTAATAACCAATCAGACGACCCGCCGCAGCCCAGGCGCTCATTAACGCTCCAGAGCCATTGCGCACGAACATGCCGCCATGTTGCAGAAGTTGGTCAAGAAACGGCAGGAAATCTTCGGTAGAAACGCGATGCGACGTGCCAACACCCATCACCCCACCCGCGACGGTGGTCGCCGGATGCGGCGAGATTTGCTGATCGTTCAGCCACGCGCCCTGCCCTTTGCAGGCATGGAACAGCTCGTGGTGATTGGGGTCATACACCACGCCGATCACCGGTTCGCCGTCAATAACGATAGCCAGCGAGAGACACCAGGTATGCAGGCCGTTGAGAAAACAGCTGGTGCCATCGATAGGGTCCACTACCCACAGCACCGATTTCCCCTCATCGGCCGTGCCGCTCTCTTCGCCGAGGAAACCATCGTTCGGAAATGCCTCCGCTATCCGCGATTTTACGAAGGACTCCACCTCACAATCGGCGCGGCTGACCACATCCTGCAAGTCGCTCCCTTTGTGCAGGGTTTGCAGACTGTCACGCTGTTGATAGAACTCATACGCCAGTTTTCCACCTGACTCAGCAAGACTACAGGCGAAGCGATAGCGCGCCAAAAGCGAATCATTTTCACTGGTTAACATAATCTCTCCCTAAAATGCACACGCGTGCATTATGCGATAAAAAATTAGCCCCGAAGGGCAGAGAGAGTGTGGCGGCAGTCGACAGATTATACTGTGACCGATGCCGCATAAAATTAATTTTCCATTAAGCGCTGTTACGGATAATTAATTTCACTGGTACGGCACGCTGCCGTGAAGGGAGATCAAACTGTGCAATCCGTGTGATAAGAAGATCGACCGCATGGTGTGCCAGTGCGTCGGTATCCTGTTGAATTGTCGTAAGATGATAGGGATCCCATTCAGCCTGGGGTATATCATCGAACCCGATGACAGCGGGGAGTACCGTCCCATCATTAAGGGAACGAAGACCGTCAATTGCGCCCAGCGCCAGCATATCTGTGGCACAAATCAGCACATGGCAGCGACTCAGGGTGATGGCAGCGGCACGCCCTGCCGCATAACCACCACCCGCGATAAATTGTGGGGTGATGTTAAAATCAGGGGCAGCTAACACCAGCGCCTGATAACGCTCGCGCGTACTGAAATTCGACGCATCTTCTCCAATAAACCCCACATCCTGCCAGCCTCGTTGCCGACAGTAATCCACCATCAGCTGCATTCCCTGCGCATTATCGCTGGCAACACGATCGCAACCTTGCAGATTGGCATCACGGTTAATCAGGGTGACCGGGATTTTGCGCGCCAGATACTCCTCCGCCAGGGAGAGTGGCGGCGCACCTGAAGTAATAATCACCCCCGCCACATGGTAACTCAGCAGTTGTTTCAGCGAAGGCGCAAGCTGTTCGGGATCGTCGGCGTTCATCAGCAACGGCATAAACCCCTGCAACGCCAACTGATGCACCAGCGGCGAAAGCAGCTTACTGCGGAAAGGGTTGTCAAAACCGGAGGTAATAATACCGATGAAATTGCTGCTCCCGGTATTCATCGTGCGAGCGATAATGTTGACCTGATAGCCCAACTGTTCAGCGGCCTGTAATACTTTGGCGCGCGTTTTTTCCGCAACGGATGCCCCGGGAGTAAAGGTACGTGACACCGCAGAACGTGAAACACCCGCCAGACGGGCCACATCTTCGGCCTTCACCCAGTTTTTGTTTTTCTCACTCATGCTGAGTCTTCAATGTGATCATCCATTTTTGTGGAGAAACATTCACATTATCAAATCTGTGAGGCGTTGCAATCTCATGCATCTATCGCCATGCGGGAATTTCATATTGAAATATACGAATTAATTTAATAACTATCAATAAATTATATTTTCCAGTGCATGGGAAAGATCTCGTGTTTTTCCCTGTTGCCAGCCGTTAAGGTTGTGAATCGGCAGTGGACGTTGTTTACTGAGGCAATCAAGGGAGGGACCAGCCTATGTTAACCTGCTTTTCCATCGCCAATTATCGATCCATCCGCGATCTGACCTTGCCGCTGGAACGCTTGAATGTGATTACCGGCGAGAATGGCAGCGGTAAATCAAACCTCTACAAGGCGCTGCGCCTGCTTGCCGAGACAGCCAAAGAGGGGGTGATCAATGCGCTGGCAGAAGAAGGCGGGCTGACCTCAACCTACTGGGCAGGTCCGGAAACGCTGTCGCGCAGTATGAAACGTGGTGATGTGCCAATCGAAGGTGGGCCACGCCATCATGAGGTGCGCCTTAAGCTGGGCTTTGCCAGTGACCATTATGGTTATGCGATTAGCCTGGGCTTGCCGACCCCGAGTTCATCAGCCTTTGCTCATGACCCGGAGATCAAGCGAGAGGTTATTTTTAATGGTCTGTACTACCGCCCGGCTTCCTCATTAGTCGAGCGAAAAGGTAATCTGCTTAAAGTCCGCGCAGACAGACAATGGCAGGTCGCCACACAGAAAGTACCGGTCTACGGCAGCATGTTCGACCAACTGGCCGATCCCACCACTGCGCCTGAGGTTTTCCAGGTGCGTGAAATGATACGCAACTGGCGTTTCTACGATCATTTCCGTACCGATAAAGACGCCCCTGCACGCCAGGTGCAACTGTTAACGCGCACCCCGGTTCTGCACCATGACGGCAGAGACCTGGCATCAGCAATTCAAACCATTATTGAAACCGGCGATCGCCAGGCGCTAGCCCGTGCAATTAACGATGCTTTTCCTGGCAGTCGGCTGGAGGTCATACAGCCAGGCGAGGGACGAGGTGCGATCGCTTTCTACCAACATGGTCTGCTACGTCCTCTTTCGGCCGCCGAACTCTCCGACGGTACGCTGCGGTTTATTCTTTGGGTTGCCGCCTTGCTGACGCCACGCCCACCCGAATTGATGGTGCTGAACGAACCTGAAACCAGCCTGCATCCGGATCTGCTGCCTGCACTGGCGCGCTTAATTTTTCAGGCCTCGCAACATACGCAAATTTGGGTAATCTCTCACGCCAGCCGTCTGGTTAATGCGCTGATGCAAGACTCAGAATGTCACCTGATTGAGCTGGAAAAGGAGTTGGGGCAAACGCAGATTAAAGGACAGGATATTCTCGACGTACCCGCCTGGCATTGGCCTGATGAGTGATGTCACACCGTCACGTCAGGTAAACGTCATTGCCCAGGTGATCACCCCAGCCACTACCGTGGTGAAGGTCAGCGCGACGAGGAAAAGAATATCGACCATTTTTTCCAGCCGGTGATTGCGCCGCTGGTTGCGGGTGCGTAGCGCCCAGTAAGACATGATGGTGGTCGCCAGATAAAGAATGGCATTGATGGCGAGCAGATCATCGCCAAGCGTATCTTCACGTCTCAGGGTGGTCACAACCTGAAAAATACCGATAACCGTAATACAAACGCCGACCATCGCCGCCGACGCCATAAAGATATGCACACAAATATCTTCATCCAGCCTGTTACTGATTTTGGGTTTGATCATCAGCATCACCTTAAAAAGAGCAACGTTCGATTTCTCAAATAGTGGTGATTCACTCTAACCTTATAAGGTTAACTCAGACTGAGGAGAGAGAATATGGCTAGCGGCTGGTCTGGTGATGGCGCCGTTCAGGATCAGATTGACGCCACTGTTGATGATGCCGTTGCCCGGGCACGGAGTCATCTGGGCCAGGGTGAAAGCGCCCACTATTGCGACGAATGTGGTGAGCCGATTCCCGAGGCTCGACGGCTGGCATTACCTGGGGTTCGCTACTGTATCAAATGCCAGAGCGAGCGAGACAAACATGAGGCCAGCCACAGCGGGTACAACCGTCGCGGCAGTAAAGACAGCCAACTGAGATAGCCTCTCAGGGCAGCGTTATTCCGGTTCTATCCAGGTTGAAGTAAAGTCGAACCAGCCCAGATTATTAAAATGCATCCCCTGTGCCTGCTCTGGCCCCTGCAAACGCATCCAGTGGTGAAACAATGGCTGCAACCACCCTTCCCTGATAATGATCTCCGTCAGTTGCCTGGCAGGGAGTACACCCGCACGCCACTGCTGCTGCCAGTGGGAAAATAAATGCTCATCGCCACCAGAAATGGAGGTTTTTAATAATGGCATACCGGTCAGCCAGGCACCGACATTCCAGGCCTCCGGCAAGGTAAAATTCACCGTACCTAACCATAAATCCGCATCACCGGCGCCTGCCGCCCAGGCTTCATAGGGCATTTCAATCGCCTCAACGTCAACACCACTGGCTGCCAGAATCTGCTGACATGCCCGAATTAACACGGGAAATTCCCAGTGTTGATGGTGGTACGCCAGACGCAGGCGTTGAAGGTCGGGAGTGCGCATTCCTCCTTTTGCAATCTGATGCGACCAGTCGGAAAGCAAGCTCTCTGCGGGTAGCCACAGCGCCCGGACCGTTTCCGGCATCTGTTGCCTGATGGCTTGCGGTGCCAATTGCGCCCGAATCCAGCGTCGGTGTGCAGGGTTATGCCACAGGGGCGAACGGCTGTCGCACAGCAAAAAGTAGCCGCCGCGCTCCAGTACCGGCTCTTCCGCTGACGCGGTAAAGTGCGCACCCAGCGCGGCGACGTACTCGATATCGCTCATCCCGGAACTCAGCAACGCCGAAGGTCGGTCGGAAGGGACGGGTTCCAGGCAGGTAATGATATCAATTTCGTCCAACAGGCTGCAAAAGCCAAAGTAGCGATCAAACGCGGTCAGGCGCAGGTGCCATTCGTTATTTTCCGTGACCTGATAAGGCCCGGAACCGACAGGGTGCGAGGCAAAATCAGGCCGCTGGTGATGGTCGGCGGGCAGAATCAATGCGGCGGCATCCGCCAACAATTGTGGCAACAACTCATCCGGGTGGCTCAGTTCAATCATGACGCTCAGCTCACCCTGCGCCAGCACGCTTTTAAGATGAGAAAAAAGTGGGGATTGCGCGCTGCGGGTCAGAGAAGCCACCACATCGTGGCTGGTTAATGACGTGCCATCGTGAAACAGCACTCCGGGACGCAGGTAGAATCGCCAGTGCAGCGCATCAAGCCTGCGCCAACGGTGCGCGATATCCTGCTCAACCTGCCCGGAGTGCTCATCAATACGTGTCAGCCCGCTAAATATCTGCCGGATCAGGTGAATTTCCGTACGCCGCAACGCCGTTCCGGGATAGAGATTTTGCAGAGGTCGATAATAAGGCACACGCAGCGACTGGCGTTCATCCTGCACGCTGTGGCCCAGGCGACCGCGCAGCAGGGAGGCCAGATGGTGTTTCTCATCACCCAATAATGTCAGGACACCACGCATATCGTTCAGATCCAGCAGGCGTTCAGCCTTTGCCAGCATCAGTTGCTGTTGTGAATAGCGTAGCTCCAGTTTTGCCAGATGCCCGCGACCGGGGCGGGCATGCCAGGCCAGCCACCCGGCAGATTGCATCTGGATAATCAGGGTGCGCATATGTCGTTTGCTGCAAAACAGCGCATCAGCGAGGGTTTGCAGCGTGGTAAGTGCCTCGCGCTGCGGAAACAGGGTTAACAACTTTTGATAATGCTGCTCAAGACGTTGGCTACTCATAAAAGATGAACTCTATAGCGCAAAAGACATCAATTTTTCATTTCCTCTTTTTAACGCACTATTTTCCCGCAGGCAATCAAACCGACGGGAACCCCCATGAGCAGAATGATCAACAAAGACACCCGCATATGTATGTCACTGGCGGCGCGACCAACCAACTTCGGTACCCGCTTCCACAATTACCTCTACGAGGCGCTGGAACTGGATTATTTATATAAAGCGTTCACCACTCAGGACCTGGCGGCGGCCATCGCGGGTATCAGAGCGTTGGGGATTCGGGGATGTGGGGTATCGATGCCGTTTAAGCAGGCGTGCATTCCGCTGATTGACGAGCTGGCCCCCTCCGCCGCCGTGATTCACTCCGTGAATACCATCGTCAATAACGACGGCTATCTGACCGGCTACAACACCGACTATATCGCCATCGAAAAATTGCTACAGAAATACGACGTTGCGCCGCAACTGACCTTTGCCCTGCAAGGCAGCGGCGGCATGGCCAGCGCCGTCGCCTGTGCGTTAAAAAATCACGGATTTCACCACGGCTACATCATCGCCAGAGATGACGAGAGCGGCAAAGCCCTGGCGGCAGCGCACGGCTATCAGCACCGCCATACGATGGAAGGAGTGACGGCTGACGTGTTGATCAATGCCACGCCACTGGGAATGGCGGGTGGTCCGGAGGCGGAGACGCTGGCGTTCTCATCCACGGCGATTACGGCCGCTCAGGTGGTGTTTGATGTTGTGGCGCTGCCGGAACACACACCGCTGATCCGTTCTGCCCGTGAGCAGAACAAAAAGGTGATCAGCGGTGCGGAGGTTTTTGCCATTCAGGCGGTTGAGCAATTCAGCCTGTATACCGGTGTCCGTCCTTCCGATGAACACTTCCGTCAGGCCGCCGCCTGGGCAAGGCAGGTTTAACGCTGATACAGATGGACGATCTCCGCCGATAACTCCCGCGCCAGCAACGATGTCATTAAATGGTCCTGCGCATGGACCATAATCAAGGTCATGGGCTGGCGACCTTCTCCCGCATCCTGCTCAATCAGGCGGGTTTGCATTTTATGTGCCTGGCGGGTGAAGGTATCGGACTGCTGCAACAGCTGTTGTGCCAGGGCAATATCTCCCGCCCTGGCAGCCTGCAACGCCTCAAAGCACAGGCTGCGTGCCTGACCGGCGTTAACGATAATCTCCATCACCGCCTCTTCTAAATCGATCATCATTGCTCTCCGTCAAAGCCGTTATTTGCCGCCGTGGCAGCAAACCATTCACCGCTTTTTTTCACGCTGCGCGTCTGGCTGGCGAGATCGAGCTGTACAAAACCGTAGCGGTTTTTGTAGCCGTTACACCAGGACCAGTTATCAATAAAGGTCCACATGTGGTAACCAAGGCAGTGGCTGCCCTCGGCAATGCCTTTGTGCAGCCACTTCAGGTGATCGGAGATAAAATCGATACGGTATTGGTCGTTAATCTGCCCGTCTTGCGCAAAACGCTGCTCGTTTTCCACCCCCATGCCATTCTCGGAAATAAAACAGCGTGGGTTGCCGTAATTCACTCGCAGATTGGTGAGAATGTCATAGATGCCCGGCGGGTAGATTTCCCAGCCACGATACGGATTCATGGTGCGTCCCGGCATTTCATAATGGTCAAAGAACCACTCCGGCATAAAGGGGGCCGCCGGGTTGACCGCATTTTCGCGGCATTTAACCCGCCGAGGTTGATAGTAATTGATACCCAACAGGTCGATTTTTCCTGCCGCGATCAGGGCGCTGTCCCCCGGCAGGCACGCCGGTAATTGATCGTACTGCTTCAGCAACGCCACCAGATCTGGCGGATACTCCCCCAGCAGCACCGGATCGAGAAAGCTGCGATTAAACAGCAGATCCGCATGATGCGCGGCGGTAAGGTCGGCAGGGTGTTGAGAACGGGGGTACGACGGTGTCAGGTTAAGAATCACGCCGATCTCGCCGCGATAGTCCCCGGCGCGATACGCACTCACCGCCGCAGCGTGGGCCAGTACGGTGTGATACGCCACCGTAGCGGCCCGGCGAAAATCGACCACATTGGGATAGTGGAAATCATAAAGATAGCCACCTTCCACCGGCACGATCGGCTCGTTAAAGGTGAACCAGTGCAGCACCCGATCGCCGAACAGGTCAAAACAGACCTGCGCATAGCGACCAAACGCTGTCACCACGTCACGGCTCTCCCAACCGCCTTTCTCCTGCATCGCCAGCGGCATATCGAAATGAAACAACGTCAGGAACGGCGTGATGCCCTGCGCCAGTAACTCATCAATCACGCAGTTGTAAAACGCCACCGCTTCCGCATTTACCTCACCCGTGCCATCCGGTATCAGCCGCGACCAACTGATGGAGGTACGAAAACTGTTGTGATTAAGTTGCTTAAGTAAGGCAATATCCTGCTGCCAGTGCTGGTAAAAGGTCGAAGTGTGCTGTGGCCCGACCTGCTGATGAAAACGCCACGGTTGTTGTGCAAACCAGTGGTCCCAGGTAGTGGCGCTTTTTCCGCCGCTATCGCTGGCACCTTCTGTTTGCAGGGCCGAACTGGCACTGCCCCACCAAAAATTCTCAGGAAACTGATACTTCATTACGTTTCTCTCCGGATTGAGTTGTCGCCGCCTGTTCCTGGGCTTTTTGTTCTTCAGATTTCATCAGGGAACGCTCATACGCACGCAGGAAAGGCAGGTACATCAGGGCTGACATCACCATGCAAATCAGGCACATCACCACCGGACTGATCGCCCAGTTGGCAGCCCAGGATGCACCAATTGGTGCCGGTGTGGTCCAGGGCGTGAGCGACACCACCTGGGCCAGCCAGCCCATCCTGGTGGCGGTCCAGGCGAGGATGGCATTAACCATCGGTACGCAGACAAAGGGGATAAACATCATCGGATTCATAATGATCGGCGCGCCGAACATTATCGGTTCATTGATGTTGAAGAAGCTCGGCACGATACCCATTTTGCCAATGGTGCGCAGATGGGTGGTGCGGCTGCGCAACAGCAGGAAAGCCAGCGGTAAGGTGGAACCCACACCCCCGATCAACAGGTAATGATCCCAGAATCCCTGAAGGTAGATGTGCGGCAACGCGGTGCCCGCCGCCAGCGCCGCCTGGTTAGCGGAGAGGTTAGCCATCCAGAATGGGTTCATAATCCCGGTGACGATCAAGGCTCCGTGAATACCGGCAAACCAGAACAACTGACAAAGCAGCACCGACAACAAGATCGCTGGCAGCGAGTCAGACGCCGACACCAGCGGCTCAAGCAGATGCATAATCGCTTCGGGAATAATCATCCCGGTCTGCGCCTGGATAAACAGATTGAGCGGGTGCAGCGTGCCAATGATCACCACCACCGGGATCAGGATTTCAAAAGAACGAGCCACACCGGTTGGGACTTCTTTGGGTAAGCGGATGGTGATGTTGTTGTGCTTCAGCCAGGCGTAAACCCGCGTCGAATAAATCGCGGTGATCAACGCGGTAAATATCCCCTGCCCGGATAAATAGGCTGTGGAGATAGTACCGTTGGAGTAAGGTGCGGCCACCAGCAGAAACGCCATAAAGGCCAGCAACCCCGACATGACCGGATCGAGCGAGAACTGCCGCCCGAGGCTTGCGCCAATCCCCACCGAGATAAAAAAGGTCATGACCCCCATGCTGAGGTAAAACGGCAACATCAGTTGCTCACGGTAAGTCGCGGAAAAATCCAGCCAGGCACGGGCAAAGCCGTTGGTGGTGGTGGCCGAGAATGGCGGGAAGATAAATACCAGCATGAAAGAACCGATAATCATAAACGGCAGCGCGGCAGTAAAGCCGTCGCGGATCGCTATGATGTATTTCTGTTGCCCGAGACGTCCGGCCAGCGGCGTGATCGCTTTTTCGATAACGCCAATCATCGACTGATATAACGAACTCATACCATCACCTTTATTCGTGAGCCGCCTCAATAAGCGAAAGCGCGAAATCCAGCACTTTGTCGCCGCGCTGCATACCGTAGTCCATCATCTCGATTGGCTGGACAGGGATCCCGGCGCTTGCCGCTTTGTCGGCCAGCGTTTTCAGCATGTATTTCACCTGAGGTCCCAGCAGCACCACCTGATAACGCGCAAACTGCTCGTCAAATTCGGTCACGCCATACGCATCAATTTCAACGGCCAGACCGCGTTCCTGCGCCACTTCTTTCATTTTGCGTACCAGCATGCTGGTGGACATCCCCGCCGAACAACACAACATAATCCTGATCATCGTCATCCATCCTTAAAGCTATGCCTCAATGTGGTTACGATTGGATATCATACGGAAACCGGTTTCCATGAAAGGTTGAACGAAGTGTGACCCGCATCAATTTCTGATGAATCGGCGCTTTTTTTATTAGATTCGCATCACAAAACATCATTATTTCAACCCATAACGGCGCGATTTATCGCGCGTCATTTTGGCATAGTTAAAAAACCGCGCGATAAATCGTGCCGCTACGGGATGGTGATTTTGCGCAAAAATGGAAAACCGGTTTCCAAGAATAAGGGAAGTCGTTATACTTCTGCTGGCTAAAGTTTGCTCAGGGTTTCCGGGGAGAAAGATGTCTACGATCAACGATGTATCGCGCTTAGCTGGGGTGTCAAAAGCCACAGTTTCTCGGGTGTTGAGTGGTTCGCGCGGAGTGAAGGAAGCCAGCCGTCAGGCAGTGCTCAAAGCGGTTGACGAACTCAAGTATCGACCTAACGTTATTGCTCAGTCACTCTTCAGTCAGTCTACCGGTTGTATTGGCGTCATCTGCGCCCAGGAAAACATCAACCAAACTACCGGCTACCTGTATGCGCTGGAAAAACAACTCAGCCAGCACCAGAAACATCTCCTGTTACGCTTCGCCAACAACAAAGCCGATGTGTTACATGCGCTCGATGAACTGAGCTGTGGCCTGTGCGATGACGTGCTGATCATTGGCGCGCGCTTCCCGCTCGATATCCAGGATGACAATGTGATTCTGGTCGATTGTGCCGAAACTGACTGGCCCAACAGCATCCAGTTTGACCACGGTTTTGCCGCTGAGACCGCCTGTAACTATCTGATCAGCCAGGGTAAGCGCCAGATTGCTTTGATCTATCCCGAGGCCGGTAACGCAGGCGAGCAGGTACTGAGTGGTTATAAGCTCGCACTGGAAAATAACCTCCTGCCCTATAATCGTAATCTGGTGTTTATGGATACGCCCTCATCATCGGTCGCGCTTCAGGTGCTGCTCAACAATGCCAGTACCCTGAATTTTACTGCGTTGTTGACGGCCAACGACCAGGAAGCACAACAGGTTATTACCCAGCTACAGGCCTTTAATAAATCGGTGCCGGGCGACATTATGGTGTTCAGCCTGGCCGGTTCAGTCCATTTACCGGGCATTCCCACCATTCCGGCCATTGAGTATTCACTGGATGCGATGGCAGCCAGAATTGTTGGTTGGCTGACGAGAAAGACGCAAGATATGTTGGGTTCCTGTACGTTACGCGGAAACTTAATCATTCCGCGCTGACACCACCGGAGTGAGGAGACGGATAATGACGCAGCAGTATGAATACAGGCTCACCCGCATACCGGCACCGCCGACGTTTACGGATGCGCGCTCCGTAATCATCCCGGATGCCGTGATGCAGCAACGTCTCGCTGCACTCCTTCAGCGCATGAACGCACAACAACTGGATTACCTGGTCATTTACGCGGATAAAGAACATGGCGGAAACTTTGAGTATCTCGCCGGTTTTATCCCACGTTTTGAGGAAGCCCTGCTGGTGGTCAGTGCGGGCGGCTCTCTCAGCTACATCATGGGCAATGAGAACCTCAAGCTGGTGCCGTTTGCCCGCAACCCCGGCACCTGCCTGCACGCCCCGATTTTCTCCCTGCCAAATCAACCGATGGATGGCGACCAACCGCTACACAAGCTGCTGGCAAGCTGTGGTATCGGCACCATGAGCCGCACCGGGATCGTCGGCTGGAAATTGTTCGCCGATCTCGCGCTGTTTGATGTCCCGGCATTTGTCGCCGATGCAGTATTTCAGGCTTCCGGTGGCAAACAACGTATCAGCAACGCGACCGGGTTGTTTATCTCCCCGCACGACGGGGTGCGTATCCGTAACCGCGCGGCTGAAGTCGCCTTCTATGAATACGGTGCCAATCTGGCATCGGGCAGCCTGCTCAACGCGCTGGATGCGGTGGAAATCGGCCTGAGTGAAAAAGCCATTGGACAACGGCTGGCCGCCGCAGGACAACCGAACAATGTCATCAGTATCGCCGCCACCGGTGACCGTTTCAGCCATGCCACTCTTTATCCCCGCGACAAATTGATCGCGCTGGGCGACCGCTTTTCCCTGACGGTCGGTTACAAAGGCGGGCTGAGCAGCAGAGCCGCGTATGTGGTGACCTGCGCTGACGATCTCCCTGCGCAAGTGGCGGATTACCTCACACGCGTGGCGGTGCCCTACTACCACACGGTGGTCAGTTGGCTGGAGCATCTCAAATGCGGCATCACCGGCGGTGAACTGTATCAGACGGTAGAAAATGTGTTGCCGAAGGAGCGCTGGCACTGGCATCTGAATCCTGGGCATCTGGTGGCCGATGAAGAGTGGCTGTGCTCACCCGTCAGTGCAGGGTCCAGTGCGGTGTTAAGCAGTGGCATGTTATTGCAGATCGATATCATCCCTTCAGTGCCGGGTTACGCAGGATGCAGCATCGAAGATACGGTGGCGCTGGCAGATGCACAGCTGCAACAAGAGATTGCGGCGAGCTACCCGCAAGTCTGGCAGCGGATGCAGGCACGGCGGCGCTATGTTGAACAGGTGCTGCATATCCGGCTGCATCAGGATGTGTTGTTGCTGTCGAATACGGTAGGTTATTTGCGCCCCTGGCTGCTGGATAAGACTCAGGCGCTGGTGAAGGCGGCAACCTGAATCCGAACGATTTTCCTATTACCCACACCGTCTGTGGTAGGCGTTTTTAGCCGCAGACGTGCGCTGCCCCGTCTGAATTATCATATTTTCATATAGATGAAGATGATTTCTCGGTGATCTCCTGTCTGATGCGCTGAGAAATAATTGCGCAGCTTCACAATTTTTATTATTAGTAATTGCCAATGTTGCAGAGCGTGCTGAATACTCCCGCCGCAACATCCACATACGTTTTATTGCGGCGTGCTACTGCTTCGGCAGGCAAGACCAAAATAAAAATGCCAGCTCCAGTCTTTTCTGGAGTGCATTTTTGTTTTGGTCTTTTTTTTTGCCTTAACGAAAAGGGAAAATGATGAGTCATAACGAGTTAGCTGATGAAATCCTGCGTCTGGTCAACGGGGGCGATAACATCCGTACCCTGACACACTGCGCCACCCGACTGCGGATGGAGTTCAACGATCGTGCTGCGGTCAACAGCGAGCAGATTGAAAAATTACCCGGCGTGATCAGCGTGGTGGAACGCGGTGGACAGTTCCAGATTGTGGTGGGTAACGATGTACAACGGGTATTCCGCGTACTGGAAAAAGCCACCAGCGGCAACAAACCCACGACCACGCCCCAGGCCAAACAAGAGCGTGGCGGTATCGTTTCTCAAATCATCAGCGTGATCTCCACCACCTTCACCCCGGTGATCCCGGCGATTACCGGGGCCGGGATGATTAAAGCGCTGCTGGCGATCTGCAAACTCACCGGCGTGATGAACGAGAGCAGCCCAACGTGGCAGTTGCTGAATATCATCTCCGACGCAGCGTTTTTCTTCCTGCCGGTGCTGCTTGCCTATGGCGCGGCATTGAAATTCGAATGTAACGCGATTCTGGCGATGACCATTGCCGGCGCGCTGCTGCATCCGGATCTGGGTAAAATGCTCGCCAGCGGCAAGCCGGTGGATTTCCTCGGTTTGCCGTTCCAGCTGGCGGATTATGCCGGTTCGGTACTGCCCATCATCCTTACCGTCTGGTTGATGTCGTACATCGAACGTTTTGCTGAACGTGTCTCACCGTCAATCATCAAGTTTTTCGTCAAACCGATGATTATCCTGCTGGTCACCGCACCGCTGGCGCTGGTGGTGGTCGGCCCGCTGGGCATCTGGCTGAATGATGTCGTTGCCTCCGGCGCAGTGATTATTGACCGTCATGCCAGTTGGCTGATCCCGATGCTGATGGGTGGCTTGCAACCGTTCCTGGTGATTACCGGCACCGCCTGGGCGATGACGCCAATCGCCACCGGTCAACTGAGCAAGAACGGTTTTGAAATGATTAACGGCCCCGGCATGCTGGCTTCTAACATCGCGCAAGGCGCAGCGACCCTTTGCGTAGCGCTGAAAACCCGCAACAAAAACCTGCGTCAGCTCGCGTCTTCCGCTGGCTTCACCGCGTTGCTGGGCATTACCGAACCTTCGCTGTATGGCGTGACCCTTAAGTTAAAACGACCGCTGATCGCGGCGATGATTGGTGGCGGCTGTGCCGGTATCTATGCCGGGTTAAGTGGCCTGGTCCGTTATGCGTTCGTCTCCCCCGGACTGGCCGCCCTGCCTGCCTTTATTGGGGCTAACCCGATGAACATCGTTCATGCCTTGATCACCTGTGTGATTGCGATCGTGGTCACCTTCGCCCTCACCTGGATACTGGGTTTTGACGATATCCCTGATGGCGACACTCAGCCCCTCAAAGCCGCACCGGCACCGGTAAACCTGAAGCCCGGCACCATCATCAGCCCGTTGCGCGGCGAGATGGTGCCATTAGCTGAAGTCAAAGATGATGTGTTCTCCCACGGCCTGCTGGGCCAGGGCGTGGCGATCCGTCCCGAGGAAGGTGTGTTGCGCGCTCCGGTGAGCGGCAAAGTGATGACCTTCCTGCCCTCCTGCCATGCCGTAGGCCTGATGAGCCACGATGGTATGGAAGTGTTGGTGCATATCGGTCTGGATACCGTGGCGCTGGGCGGTCAGCATTTCAGTTCGTCCTTACAGGTGGGCGATGAAGTTCAGGCGGGGGATGAGCTGGTGCGTTTCGATCTGGCAGCGATTGCAGCCGCCGGTTATGACCTGATCACGCCGGTGGTGATCATTAACAGCGATGAATATGCCGTCACCACGGCCCCTGCCGCACCGGTCGATTTCGGCCAGCCGATTATGGAACTCAGTCTCAGGGAGCAGGCCGCATGATTTATCAGACACAAGCCGCGTTTCCTGACGGTTTTCTGTGGGGTGCCTCTACCTCGGCTTATCAGGTGGAAGGCAGTTGGGACAGTGACGGCAAAGGCCCGTCGGTGGTGGATATGCTGACCCATCCGGCGGGCAAAGCGGATTTCACCGTCGCCAGCGACCATTATCAACGTATGGAAAGCGATGTGGCGTTGTTCGCCCAGCTTGGCCTGAAAGCCTACCGCTTCTCCATTGCCTGGTCGCGGGTGATCCCCGACGGCGATGGTAACGTTAATCAGGCGGGCCTGAATTTTTATCGTCGCCTGGTGGATACCCTGTGCGCGCACGGCATTGAACCGATCGTCACGCTGTACCATTTCGACCTGCCCTGGGCGCTCGAGCAGAAAGGCGGCTGGCTGAATCGTCACACCATCGACGCCTTTGTGCGCTATGCCGATGTGCTGTTCCTTGCGTTAGGCAACAAGGTGCGTTTCTGGCTGACGATTAATGAGCAGAACACCATGATTCTGCATCCCGGCGCCATTGGCACACCGCCGGGGCGCGAGTTACCGGATAAAAAATCACTCTATCAGCAAAGCCATCATATGTTGGTGGCGCAGGCACAGGTGATGCAGCGCTGTCATCAACGACTGCCCGAGGCGAAAATCGGCCCGGCGATCAACACCACCTCAATGTACGCCGCCACCTGTCGCCCGGAGGACGCCATCGCCGCGCACAACTGGGAAACGCTGCGTTGCTGGAGCTTTCTCGATGTCGCGGTACATGGCCGCTATAACGCCCTCGCTCTGCGTTATTTGCAGGATCGTGGCCTTGCGCCACAGATGCTGCCGCAGGATACCGCGCAACTGGCGGCGGCACGCCCGGATTTTGTCGCCATCAATTACTACTCCACCGCCACCATCGCCGCCAGCCGCGGTGATGCCTCCGATGTTGCGCCGCGCGCCGGCGATCAGCAGATTATGTTAGGTGAACCCGGCGTGTACCGGCCAGAGGAGAATCCTTATACCGCCAAAACCCCGTATGGCTGGGTGATTGATCCGGTTGGATTACGTTTAACGCTGCGCAAGGTCTGCGAACGCTATGGCCTGCCGGTGATGATCACCGAAAACGGCATCGGTGCGCCTGACACCCTGGCTGCCGACGGCACCGTCGATGATGGCTACCGCATCGATTTTCTGCGTCAGCATATTGAGCAAATTCAACTGGCGCTGGCCGACGGCGTTGAGGTCATCGGTTATTTCCCGTGGTCAGCGATTGATGTGGTTAGTACCCATCAGGGCTATGCGAAACGCTATGGTTTCATTTATGTTAATCGCCACGAGCAGACGCTGAACGATCTACGGCGCATACCCAAACGCAGTTTTTACTGGTACCAGCAGGTGATCGCCAGTAACGGACACCAATTACAGGACACCCGTTAGCAGATGAAGGTCATTAAAGTCCTGAACAACAGCCTGGTGCTGATCGAGGATGGCGAAGGTAAAGAAGCCATCGTGATGGGTAAAGGCATTGGTTTTAACAGCCATGTTGGTGACCTGATCCCGCGCGAGAAGGTCGAAAAGTTGTTTATGGTGCAGGAAAATCTGCCCGGCGCGGAGTATCTGAACGCCTTCGCCGCCATGCCGGAAGAGATTTTCCAGATGACCGCGCTGGTGATGCAGATGGCGCAGCAGGAACTGAGCCATCCGCTGCGTCCGCAAATCTTTTTTACCCTAACCGACCACCTGATGTTCGCAGTGGAGCGCAGCCGCAAAGGGATCATGCTGCAAAACCGCGTATTGTTTGAGGTACAACGTTTCTGGCCAGCCGAATTTAACCTCGCACAGCAGGTGGTCGCGCGACTCAACAGTCAGTTCCAGCTTGAATTGCCCCCCGAAGAGGCGGGCAACATCGCTTTTCATCTGGTAAATGGTCAGTCGGAGCACAGCGACACCAGCCAGACATTGCTGGCGATGCGCATGCTGAAAGATATCTTCAATATCATTCAGTACCACGCCTGGATCACTATCGACACCTCTTCGCTGAATTACTCACGCTTTTTGATCCATATGCAGTTCTTTATCCAGCGGATGTTCGCCGGGCAGCTCAACCACAGCCAGGGCAATGCATTGCTGCCACAAATCATCCGCCAGCACCCGCGTATGCACCGCTGTGCGCTGGTGATTAATGATTATGTGAAGAAAATGCTGGAGGTTGAGATGACCGATGATGAGCTGCTGTGGCTGATCGTCCATCTGGTGAGGATTGCAGAGGCACCGGCGGATTAATTGAGGAAGGTTGGAGCATTACACAGAAAAGTATTTTGATTCCCCTATGATTCATTAACCGATTTAATGGCTTATATAAAACCCATAAATTCGTTAAGAATTGTTGAGCACCTCCTGGCCAGGCAGGTGCTCAGTCTTAAGCTATATCAACTCACCTGCATCGACTTCAGCATATGGTCCGCCAGGCGTAAGCTCAGCGCTGCGCCAGTCAGTGTCGGGTTCATGCAGGATGCCGAAGGCATCACGCTGGTGCCCGCAATCCACATATTGGGGTGATCGTGGGTACGGCAGTTGCTGTCCACCACCGAATTCTTCGGATCATCGCCCATAATGGTGGTGCCCATGATGTGCTGCCTGTCCTGATACTTGGTATCAATCGACAAAATTTCCGCGTTGAGCAGCTCGGCAAACTTGTGGAAATCCTTAATACCCTCATCCTTACCGGCATGCCAATAATCGGTCACGCTGTAATAAATTTCCGGCAGCGGAATCCCAATCGCATCCTTTTTGGTTTTGCTCGGCGTCACGCGGTTTTCCGGCAGCGGCAGGGTCTCAAAATCGATGGCGAAGTTAAGTGAACGTGCCGACTGACGTCGAATCTCCGCGTCAAGTTTTGAACCCAACACCCCTTTTGCGATCAGCGACGCGGCATAATCGGCGGTCGGCACCGTATTACGCACCTTGATCTTGTAGCTGGGGAAATCCTTGCGGAACGCGCCATCACGATTGTTCAGATAGACCAGCAGTTCGGTTGGGCCCTGACCCGGCCACACATCTTCCGACATCATCACATTCATGCTGATGCCGGTGTGTCCCATCAAATTGCGCCCGACCTGGTCAGAAGAGTTAGCAATGCCGTTGGGGTACTTCTCTGACGTCGACATCAACAGCAGTTTTGGCGATTCAATACCGTAAGCCGCCAACACAAAGTAGTTCGCCGTCAGATGATGTTCGGAGCCATCCGGCTTCTTATACCAGACGCCGGTGATCTTACCGTCATCCGCCGCTTCAATGCGGTACACCACCGCGTTATCCAGCAGCTTTGCGCCGAGACGCTCGGCTTCATCGATATGCATCGAGCCATCGTACTTGGCAGCAATCGGGCACACCGGATTGCAGTTGTTGTTACCGGCGCACATCGGGCGTTTGCCCCACGGTTTGGTCGCACGACCGTTCGGCTCCAGCACCGGGTTGTAGCCCCCTTTACCGAGCAGGTCGCTGAGGCGGTCAAACAGGTAACTGGTCGGCAGACCTGGCATTGGGAACGGGGTGGAGCGTGGCGGCCAGGCTTTTCCGCCCTGTCCACTCTCATCCTGACCATCCACGCCGGAAACGCCCAGCTCATGCTCCGCTTTGCCATACCACGGCTCCAGCTCATCGTAACCAAACGGCCAGTCACGGCCCCGGCCATACAGGCTGTTGAGCTTGAAATCATTCGGGATCATGCGCCAAAGCGCAGAACCGAAGTGCCAGGTAGTGCCGCCGACCACGCGCAGGTATTTCGTCGGATACTTCACCGGCCCCACCTGTTGCAAATAATCACCGTAGGTCGAGGGGATATGCGGCGGGTTCGGATAGGGTGAACCCACGCCCTGTAATTTAATGTTAGTCAGTGACATTTTGAACGGTGAGTTACGGAAGCGCTCGACGATCTCCTGACGTGACACCCGCGGTCCTGCCTCAAGGATGATCACCGATTTACCGGCCTTCGCCATTTGGGTCGCGATCAGGCCACCCATCACTCCTGACCCGATGATGATCACATCAGCATCGACTTTTTGTGCACTCATGCGTGTTCTCCTGTTGTTGCCACCTGACCTTTTTGTGTCACTGCCCAATAGAACGGCCCGCCGCCGTAGGTCGGCACCACGAGGATATCTTTGGTGGGCAGGTACATCATGGCATCGGCATAGGCGATCAACTCCAGATCGCTGCCGCTACCCACTACGCCGGTGTACCAGGCAGAAATGAGGGTTTTGGCGGTTTGCCAGTCGCTGTTGTCCGCGGTGAAGGCCGCCAGGAATTCATCAACATGAGAAAAATTACGCTGTTGCAACAATGTCTTCAGGCTACTGAGCTTCTGACTGAACTGCGCATCATGACGCGTCAGTGCGTCGTAATAGCGTTGCCCCAGCAACGGACCGCACGGACGGCTGACGAGAAATTGCGACACCTGAAGAAACCCCGAATCAGCCAACTGATCTGCCGCCAGCGCTCGCGCCGGAAACAGTGAATTGCACATCGCGCCGAGAGACAGGATGCCCATCCCTTGCAGCAGTCGGCGACGGGAGATGGCGGTAGAGTTGTTATGCGCCATGTTTTTTCCCCCTGCGCGAAAGTGAAACTAACAGCACCAGCAGAATAATCACCACGATGACTGCACCGCCCCAGACTGCGGGCTGGGCCAGACGCGCAATCAATGGTCGTTCACCACCTTCACGCACGGTTTTCACCTGATCGGCCGTCACGTTCAGCTCGGCGTTGCCAAAGTTTTTCAACACGTAGTTGCTGACATCCGCGATTTGCTGATCGGTCAGACGATCGGTAAACAGCGCATCCGGGCCGAAACCTGGCATATCAATATCTTTGCCGTCGACCTGACGATGAACCCCATAAACGATAGTGGCGATCAAATTGTCAGCCTGAGCGGCACCGGTGGTGGTGTTATGGAACAGCGAGGGATAGATAGTGTTGCCGGAACCATCCGCCTGATGGCAATTGGCGCAGGTGCTGCTGTAGACTTTCCAGCCCGCATCCGGATCTTTCACGGCGCGTTGCAGTGCTTCACTGGTTGCCGGTTGGCCGATATTATCGCGCGCCTGACTGACCGGCTGACTCACCGCCGGAACCTGACGCAGATAAGCCACCATCGCCTGGATATCCTCATCAGACAGATATTGCAGGCTGTGTTCAACCGCTTCGGCCATCGGGCCTGCGGCCTGAGCTTTGCCCGCCACATGACCGGTTTTCAGGTACTGCGCGATCTCTGCATCGCTCCAGTTACCAATACCGGCTTGTTTATCCGGCGTGATATTCGGCGCATACCAGCTACCGAGACTGCCGCCACTTAAGGCCTGATCGTTATTTTGTCCCATCAACGCATTACGTGGCGTATGGCAGGTATCGCAGTGCGCCAGCGCATTCACCAGGTAATCACCGCGATTAATTTCAGCGGATTTATCGGCAGCAGGCGTAAAAGGTTTGGCATCCGCGAATAACATATTCCAGAAGAACATACTTGAACGGATATTAAACGGGAATGGCAAATTTGTTGGTGCCGGTACATTATCGTCAGCTTTCACGCCGTGCATAAAATACGCGTACAAGGCGTGAATATCGCTATCGGTAATTTTCGCATACGAGGTGTAGGGCATCGCCGGATAAAGATGCTGCCCCTGTTTATTAATCCCCTCTCTGACGGCTCTGGCAAAATCCTGTTCGGTATAATCGCCAATTCCCGCTGTTTTCGATGGGGTGATATTGCTGGAAACGATATTTCCGAGTGGCGAAGAGATAATATACCCCCCCGACATTGCTGCACCGTGATCAGGTGCGGTATGGCAGGCCCCACAGTCTGCTGCAATAGCCAGATACTTGCCTTTCGCAATAAGCGATGCAGAGTCTGTCGCATTTTCAGCATGGGCTGAAAATGTCGCAGACATCAGAATGCTCAACGCGAAAGGCAGACAACTCTGTCTCACCTTTCTTGCCTTCATGGTAATTGCTTCCGGTAAATAATTATTAGTGTTATTAAAATAAGAAATGCACATCTGTAGCAATGCCACAGATGCGCAAGGTTAACAGATTGTAAATCTATACAAAATACAAACGGTGCTATAACAGTTCGTAATCATTGAAAACAATATTTTCACCACTGGCCGCCGTGATATCAACTTTGCCAGGTTCGGTCAAAAACGCATCGCCGGGATGAACCCACACTTCTTTTACCCGGTTTACATGGGTAGGGTCGGCTAACAACACCCGCCCTTCTGTGAAGAACACCCGCACTCCCGGCCCATGCTGGGTATATTCGCCGGTGCTTTCACCCGGTTTAAGGGTCACTTTCCAGCCTTTTACGGTTTTCTTATCCAGCACCTGCTGGAAGGCCTCGTTTGACGGGCGGGTGGCGCCGCCAAAATGTTGCGGTCCCGGAATATTGATTTCAAACGCCACCTGATGATTAACGTTATTGCCGGTGTTGGTGACTTTATCGGTATCAGATTTCCCCTGATGTTCCCCGAACTTCACATTGCCGGTTTTCATTTCGGTGTTGTTGGCTGGTTTGTCCGGATATTCGATTTTCACCGGGCTGCCTTCAATATGAGTATTAACGTAATCCAGATGTTGTTCGTGATACAGCGTGGAATGTCCGGGCTGGATTAGCACCCGCATCACTGTGACATACTTATTTTCCAGAATAACGTGATGCAGCGGTTCCAGATCCGTTGCCACCACTTTTTCCGCCGCACTGGCTTGCACACTACCAGCCACAATCGCAGAGGATAATAAGGCGTTCAGCAACGCATGACGAATTTTAGGCATGACAACTCCTTTATTTAACGCATAAATATCATTCAAATTCAGGCTGAATGAATAATGTAACATGATGATGGTGATTGATATTTACTCAACAATGGTGACCCAATTTGCACCTTTCCCGGTTGGCACGCGTTCAATTAATGAAAGCTTGCCGGTATTTTGGTCAATTGAATACAACGCCACCTGGGTTGATTTTTGCCCTGACTCGATCAAATAACGACCCGAATTATCAATAGCAAAACCGCGTGGTTGGGTTTCGGTTTTGGTGCTGTTAATTAACGTCAGTCGCCCATCAACCGGAGAAACACGAAAAGCCGTGATATTGCTGCTGGTGCGTTCGGTGGAATAGAGAAAACGACCGTTCGGGGTGATATGAATGTCCGCCTGCCACAAACGCGGCTTGGCTGACTTCGGTAAATCATCATCACCGGTCAGTGGACGCGCCTCACCACGTTGCATATTGCGGGCAATGGCCGGATCGAGTGATGGCGTCGCTTCATGTTCGGTCATGGTACCGTCCTGATTTAGCGTCAGACGCGAGATATTGCCGGCCATCTCAGTCAGCAAATACATGTTTTGCGCGCCCTGCTCATCGCGTTGCGGCGCGAAGACAAAATGGCGAGGACCGGTAGCCGCTTCACGCTGAATATTCACAAACGACGGGGTATTGGGCGTCACCTTGCCGCTGTGGCTGTCGAAGCGGTATTGCAACAATTGATCAGCACCGAGTAACGGAACAAACAGGAACTGGTTGCTGGGATCGGTTTGAATCGAATGCGCACGCTTACCGGTATGCACCACCTGTACCGGTGCGCTTTCCACTTTGCCGTCGCTGGCGATGCGATTGACGCTGAACAGATCACCACCATAGGAAGAGGAGAGCAGAAAACGGCCGCTCTTATCCAGCGCCAGATACGCCATCGCTTCCGGCAATGGTGTATCCGCAAAGTGACTCAGGGTGCCATCCGCCTGAATATGCCAGGCCGAGACGTGATAAGGCTGGCTGCGTACCGACACGTAAAGCGTTTTTTTATCGCTGGAAACGGCCATTGGCATGCTTTTCAAACCGGTGGGATATTCCCCAAGCGGCTTAAGTTGACGCTGTGCTTTATCCAGCGTATAGGCGGTCACTGTCCCGCTGTCGCCATTCGAAACATACACATACGCCTTTTCCTGTGCCATCACAGTGGAAGCAAATAACATCATTCCTGCGGCCATGATTCTCTTTTTCATTTTTTATCGTCACTTATTGTAGGGTTCAGAGATTGAGTTACCAACGGGTGTTGAAATGCTCGCACAGTTCCAGCACCGCCTGTTCCGGTAAGGCCGTTGGCTTCGTTGTGCAGTTCAGCCATAAACGCGCGGTTTCCTCCAACTCCTCCAATGCGAAGCTGGCCGTTGAGACCGATGTGCCCCATATCACCGGCCCCAGACGTTCCAGCATCACGCCGCGCACCTCGTTAGCCAAACCGGCAACCTGCTCAGCCACCTCGGCGTGGCCTGGACGGCGATAGTCGATCAGCGGGATACGGCCAACTTTCATCACCTGGTACGGCGTCAACGGCGGCAGAATGCTGTCGCGCTGCCAGACCCCCGCCAGCGTCAGTTGCACCAAATGGGTTGAATGGGTATGTACTACGCCGTGCGCATCGGGATTGCGGTCATAAATCTGGCGATGCAGCAGCAACGTTTTCGAGGGCTTATCACCGGAAACCCACTCGCCGTCGCGGTTAACTTTGGCGATACGCGCCGGCTCCAGATGGCCTAAACAGGCATCCGTCGGCGTGATCAACCAGCCATCTTCCAGGCGAGCGCTGATATTGCCTGCGGTGCCGGTGGTGTAGCCGCGGGTAAACAGATCTTCCCCTACCCGGCATATCTCTTCGCGTAACGACTGTTCATTTTGCATAGTTTTTTCTCCTCACTCGCTCGCCGTGGCAACGACAGGCGATTCACTTTGGGTGTTGATGGGAAGGGGTTCCAGTTTGCCAAGCACAAACATAAAGGTCAGCGCGCCCAGTACGCAGATACCGCCGGCCACCAGTAACGGCACAACAAACGAGCCGTGGCTCAGGGTAAGCATCACGCCGGTAAACGAGGCGGTGACAATCCCGGCGAGATTACCGGCGAAGTTCTGAATACCGCCGAGGGTAGCGACATAGTTGCTGGCGGGTGCCACGTCTGCTGGCAACGTCCAGATGTTGGCGGCGGTAAAGGCCAGGCCCGCATAGGTAATGGAGAACAGCGTCAGGATCACGGTGATGCTGTCGGTAAATGCAGCGAATGCGATCACACTGGAAAGCAACATCCCGGTGATCAGGCAGGTTTTGCGCGCCGCCGTCAGACTAAACCCCTTACGGTACAGCGCATCAGATACCACCCCGCCCAGTAAGCTGCCGGGGATCCCCATCAGCGCCGGAATGGCCCCCAAGGTACCCAGCTCTTTCAGCGAGAAGCCATGCGCCATAGTCAGATAGGTCGGGAACCAGGTGACAAAGAAATAGGTGGCGAAGTTCATGCAGAAGAAGCCAATCATCATGCCCCACACATTGCGATGGCGGAACAGCGACCACATCTCGATCTTGCCGTTGTTCTGCGTCGCAGGCACGGCGCGATCTTCCAGCAAATTCTGCCGTTCAGTTTCATCCAGCCCTTTCATCTCTTCCGGCTCGCGATAAAACAGCAACCAGATAGCCACCCAAACCAAACCTAACGCCCCGGTCACCACGAAAGAGGTTTCCCAGTCCCAGGTACTGATTAACCACGCCACCAGTGGCAGCGCGATCGCGCTGCCGGCGCGCGGGCCAGCATCAAAGATGCCACTGGCGGTGGCGCGTTGCTTTTTGGCAAACCAGCTGTACACCACTTTGACACAACCCGGGTTTCCCCCCGCTTCACCGATGCCTAATGCCAGGCGAGCGGCAAAAATCGAGGCAAAGCCTTTGCCAAACGCGGTGAATACGGTAAACAGCGACCACCAACCCACGGCCAGCGCCAGTCCGGCACGCGCCCCCAGGCGGTCAATCAGGCGACCGGCCGGGATCTGCATCAGGGCGTAAGTCCAGAAGAAAGCGCCGAGGATCAGCCCCATGCTGGTGTCGTCGATGCCCAGGTCGGCTTTGATATGCGGAGCAGCGATCGCCAGGTTAATACGATCGATGTAATTGATAGCGATGGCGAAAAAGCAGAACACGATCATCAGCCAGCGAATTCGTGGATATCTGCGCATGGTGAATTCCTTTATGATTTATTTATGGGTTACAGGAGGTTTAGCCGCATCACGCGTGCAGCCGCCGCCGGTGTCGTTAAAAATCGGGGACAGACATCATGAAACTGTTAAAAAAACGTGAGCAGGCATCCCCGACCTGATAACATGATGTAAAAAGTAAGCGATTACAAAATACAGTCAAGCCAAAAGTAAGCGCTTTCAAAATTGATGGTGAGTTGTCTGCGAATTTTGTGGACAAGCTCACTCTTTCAGCAGGAGTGACTTGATGAGTGAAAAACAAAATGGATCCGGCCGCGTATCACTGGAAGATGTTGCCCGCCTTTCTGGCGTGTCAACGGCCACTGTTTCTCGCGTGTTGAACGGCAGCACTACCGTTAAAGCGGCGCGCCGCGCCGCGGTGGAAAAAGCCTGTGAAGAGCTCGGCTATGTGATTAACCGCGCAGCGCGCACCCTCGCCTCGCGACGCAGCATGACCATTGGTGCCGTGGTGCCAACATTAGCGACGGAAACCTTCTCCCGCGCGCTGGCGGCGTTTCAGCAGTTAATCCATGATGCGGGTTATACGTTGTTGCTGGCGAACTCCAATTTCGACCCGGACACCGAGTTGAAAGAGGTGAACAAGCTGATTGAATACGGCATCGACGGTCTGATGCTGGTGGGCAACACCCACCATCCACGCCTGTGGGAGCGCATCAGTCAGCAAGAAATTGCCTGTATCCAGACCTTCTCCCATGACAGCGAGAAGCCCTGCGTCGGCTATGACAGCGAAGGTGCAGCAGAAACCATTGCCAGACATTTGCTGGAACTGGGGCATCAGCGATTTGCGGTGATTGTCGGTACGCCGCCGTCAAACGATCGTGTTTCGGATCGCCTGAAGGGGACACGACGGGCGCTACAACAACAGGGGCTGACATTGGCGGATAGCCATCTTGTCGATAACGCTTTCACCATGAACGACGCACGCAAAGCGGTGTTCCGCCTGCTGGACGGGCCGGAGCCGCCCACTGCCATCATTTGTGGTAACGATTTGCTGGCATTCGGTGCCATGCGCGCCGCCAGCGAGCGTTATCTGCGCATTCCCGGCGACATCTCCATCGTCGGTTTCAATGACTATGAGTATGCCGAGCACCTGGAACATCCACTGACCACCATGCGCGTAGATCTGGCTTCAATTGGTGAACATGCCGCGCATTATCTGTTGAATACGCTCAATAACCTGCCTGCCCCGCAACACACGCTGATTAAGACTGAATTGATTGTTCGGGGCAGCAGCGGTTCTGTGCCCCGTCAGGAACGCTAATCGCGGCGTTGCATACCAAACTGGTTGAAGATGTCTGTCACCGCAGACGTTTTCAGCCAGGCCAGAAAGGCACTGGCCCGTTCTGGCTGTTGCGCACACGTCAGCACCGCCGCCGACAGCGAGATCGGTTGCTGTGCTTCCGGCGGCAGCGGACCCACCACGTCAATCCCTTCCACCATCAGCAGTTCGCTGATTTGTTGCACCGCGAGATCTGCGTTGCCGTTAACCAGTTGCTCAGCGGTAAACCCGGCCGGGATCACCGTACCGCGCGCACGTAGCGGCTCATCGATATTGAGTTGCTTTAACAACCGCGAGAACCAGACGCCGCTGGCCCCCGCTTCCGACCAGGCCACAGAACGCGCCGCCAGCAGGCTGGCAATCAGTCGGTCAAGGTTGCTGATATCCGGCGCTACGGCACCGGCCAGCACCGCCACACCAATCGGAGAGTCAACCACTTCAATGCGGCTGCTGCCATCGGCAATCCCTTTGTCAATCAGGCGATCGACGGTGTCCACCGTGGCGATCACCACATCCGCTTCCGCCCCCTGGTTCAGCTGTTGCTCGATAACGGTACTGGGATGCCAGCATATTGCCAGCGGCGTATCCGGGTGTGCCGACTGCCAAACATCAATCAGCGTGTTGAACGGTGCGCTCAGGGCGAGCGCGCTATAAATAGGTAACGTCATTATTATCCCTCGCGGGCAAACAGCGGAGCACGGCGCAACAACGCGGCATCCAGTTGGTCGGGTTTGGTGACACCAATCAGCGCCATATCGCGATCAATCTCATCACGCAGGATATGCATGGCATGCTCGATGCCTGCCTGGGCGCCAATCACCGAACCGTACAGAAACGGACGGCCAAGAAACACAAAGTCGGCACCCAATGCCATCGCTTTCATCACATCGGTACCACGACGAATGCCGCTATCGATTATCACCTTCATATTCCCTTTCGCCGCGGCGATTTCAGGCAAGGTATGCAACGGCGGCACGGTGTGATCAAGCTGGCGTCCACCGTGGTTGGAGAGGATGACCGCATCCGCGCCTAAATCACGGGCGATAAAGGCGTCCTCCGGTGACATCAGCCCTTTGATCACCAGGTTGCCTTTCCACTTCTTACGGATGGCCTCAACGTGTTTCCAGCTCAACTTGTCACGCGCGTTGGTGTTACGCACTTTGTTCGACATCATCGGCGGTCCGCGTTCCGCATCGGTGTTTTCAAAATGCGGGGCACCGTGGCGCAGGAAGGTTTGTGCTACGGTGCCGAGCAGCCAGCGCGGACTCAGGGCGCTTTGCCACATCACTTTCGGCGTGATTTTGATTGGCATGCTGAAGCCGCTGCGGGTGTTGTGTTCGCGATTGCCAAGCATCGGCGTATCACCGGTGACCACCAGCGTTTTATACCCGGCGCGTTCAACACGCTCGACCAGACGGTCAATACGCGGTTGATCGCCCGCCAGGTAGGCCTGAAACCAGGCATCGGGATTAGCAGCAATCACCTCCTCCAGTGGAATCAGTGACGATGCGCTGAGTATCATCGGCACGTTCATCGCTCTGGCCGCTTTTGCCAGCATCAGGTCGGCACGGTAGCTGACAAAAGACGCGCCACCCAGCGGGGCGACACCAAAAGGATGGGACCAGTTATGCCCCAGCAGGCTGACGTGCTGATCACGCCCGGACACGTCGCGAAACATGCGCGGCACAAACACATACTGCTGATAAGCCTCATAGGCTGCGGCGATGCCTCTGCCGGTCTCCACTCCGCCTTTTACGTACTGAAAAATCATATTTGGTAAGCGCTTGCGTGCATGACGTTCGAAGTCGTCCAGCGCCAGCAGATCGCGAAAATGGCGCGGTACGGTATTAGCGGGACGAACCTGCACTTCTGGCGTCACGGCGATGTTAATAGCGGTGGTGTCTCCACGAGTTGTCATAGTGCGTTCTCAATTTTATGGAAAGTAAGCGGTTTCAAATCAGGGGTTATTACGAGGCTATCCTGTTTATATCCTGACAGACGCGCAGTTTTTTTGTGTGATCGCCGTCACCATATGAACAGAAATGTAAGCCCTTACATTTTCAACCCGGATTAAGTATGGTGTGCTGTAGTCCACTTTGATCGTCGCTGCTGACGGAGATAACCATGAACCAACGCATTGTTTTATTGCACGCTACCCCGGTGGCGATGACCCCGATTCAGGAAGCTTTTAACGACTTATGGCCCGAGGCTGAGGTAGTCAATCTGCTGGATGACGGGCTGACCATTGACCGCGCCAAAGAGGAGCAACTGTCGCGTCGATTGACGGATCGCTTTGTGGCTTTTGGTCGTTACGGCTACAGCATGGATGCCCGGGGTATTCTGGTCACCTGCTCCGCATTCGGTCCGGCGATTGATGAACTGGCAGCCGCCGTGCCGGTGCCGGTGTTAAAACCCAACGAAGCGATGTTCGAAGCCGCATTGCAGCAGGGCCAAACCATCGGCATGTTAGCGACCTTCGGCCCGTCACTGGTGACCATGTGCGCCGAATTCGATCAGTATGCGGCGCAAATCGGATCTGGTGCCCGGCTGGAAACCGTCCTGGTGCCGGACGCCATCGATCGGTTACGTAAAGGGGATGTCGACACCCACAACCGGCTGGTCGCCGAATATGCGCCACAACTCAGTCATTGTGATGTGATCATGCTGGCGCACTTTTCCACCTCTCGCGCCGCAGATGCGGTGCGTGCGCGTGTCGATATCCCGGTGCTGACGGCCCCGCATGCGGCGGTGCAGAAAATGAAGGCAGCCACAGGAGCATCATCATGTTGATTGGCGTTATCGCAGATGATTTTACAGGAGCCAGTGATATCGCGGTGACGCTGTCACAAGGCTTACCCGGCGAAGGTGGCTTGCGTACCACGCAATATCTCGGCGTGCCACAACAACCTGCGCATGCGGAAGTCGAAGCCGGTGTGATTGCCCTGAAATCCCGCTCGCTGCCTGCGTCAGAAGCGGTCGCGCAGTCGTTGGCGGCCTGCGAATGGCTGCTGGCGCAGGGGTGTAGCCAGATTGTGTTTAAATATTGCTCGACCTTTGATTCCACCGATGAGGGGAATATCGGGCCAGTGCTCGATGCGCTAACAGCACGTTTGCAGGCAAAGCGCGTGATTGTCTGCCCGGCGTTCCCGGCGATGGGTCGCACCCTGTATCAGGGTAATCTGTTTGTTCACGATCGACCGCTAAATGAATCCGGTATGGAGCACCATCCCTTAACGCCAATGAAGGATGCCGATATTCGCCGCCTGTTGGCACGCCAGTCCCATACCCCTGTCAGCCATATTCGCTGGCAACAGGTGGTGGAAGGCAGCGAGGGGCTGCGTGAGCGACTGGAAACCCAGGATAATGACTCCGCACAGTTGGTGGTGGTGGATGCCCTGAGCGATCATGACCTGACAATTATTGGTATCGCTGCGGCGGGGCTTAAATTCATCAGCGGCGGCTCCGGCATTGCCCGGGCATTGCCACATAACTTTATCAAGGCCGGGCAGGCACTGGGCCATCGGAGTAACAACCCGGCCGTCAGCGGCGCGACCGCCATTCTGGTCGGCAGTTGTTCCGGTGCCACACGCGGGCAGATCGAGGAGCATCAAAAACACCACGCGGTGCTGGCGCTGGATATCACCGATGTGATGAATGAACGCGTCAGTGCCAATGATGTGGTGAAATTTATCCTGGCACACCAGCAGGAATGTCCGCTGGTGTACTCTTCCGGCGATCCCGACAGCGTGCAGCAGGCACAGCAACAGTTTGGTCAGCATAATATCTCCCGCCACCTCGATAAACTGTTTGGCGATGCGGCGCGCAAACTGGTGTACGAAGCGGGTATTAAACGTCTGGTGGTCGGCGGCGGAGAAACCTCCGGCGCGGTGGTGAGCGCGCTAAATCTGGGATCGTTGCAGGTTGGCGAGGAGATTGACCCCGGCGTTCCGGCGCTGTTCGCACAACCGGAAGCACCGCTGGCGCTGGCCCTGAAATCAGGAAATTTTGGCCGGAGAGATTTCTTTGCTCATGCGTTAAAGGTACTGGCAGGGTAATTCCATCTCCCTGGCCGCTAACAGCGCGACTTATCGCGCTGTTCTTATGATTTGTCCCCGAATCCCCCACATCTATTGCTCCCAAGAAACAGCCCCCTCACTTACCATTCAATGTCTATTGAAATAATAATCTTTAGCTTATATAGTTTTAACTATAAGCCACAGCTTATAGGGAATTGGTATGTGGACTATACTTTTTAGCCAACGTTTTGATGACTGGCTTCATGATCAGGAAAATGGATTACAGGAAAAGATCCTCGCAGACTTGGTCAATCTGCAAACATATGGACCTTCACTCTCACGTCCATATGCAGACACAGTAAATGGCTCCATGCATAAGAATATGAAGGAACTGAGGGTTCAATATTCAGGACGTCCCGTACGTGCATTCTTTGCGTTTGACCCGGTAAGAAGAGCCATTTTGCTGTGTGCAAGTGATAAAAGTAATGACAAAAAATTTTATGAACGAATGGTCCGTATCGCGGATGATGAATTTTCGGTCCATCTGGCAAGAATGGAGGATAACCAATGAGAACGTTAGATGAAGTGTTGGCCGCCCGCTCTCCGGATAGCCAGGCGCGAATCAAAGAAATGGCTGATGAATTGATCCTGGAGACGGGACTCCAGATGATACGTGACGAGTTACAGCTCTCTCAAAAAAGTGTTGCTGAAGCGATGGGAATAAGCCAGCCAGCGGTAACGCAGTTGGAACAACGTGGCAATGATCTCAAAATCGCCACCTTAAAACGCTATATCGAAGCCATGGGCGGAAAACTCAGCCTGGATGTGGAATTACCCACCGGCAAACGGGTTGCCTTCCATATTTAATAACCCTATCAAGCAGGGCAAGCGCCCTGCTGGCGGGATTATCCGTTTCGCTCTGCGGTTTCCGCCTCAAACGGTTCCTCATTCACCATCGTCGCCTGAATCGCGTCTTCCTCCAGCGTCGGGTTCAGCGCGGCACCAATCGGAGAAGTCGCCAGACTATCCGGCATCACCACATGCGGCAAAGGGACTTCGGTGGTGGGCAATGGCAGGGCTTTGACCGGGCGATTCATCAGGGCGATCAGCAATGCGCACAAGGTAAACGCCAGGTACAGCACATGGCTGCCGAAGGGTTGCATCAGCGCCCCCACCACCAGCGGACCAATGCTGGCCCCGATGCCGAACGCCATCAAAAGACAGGCGCTCAGGGAGACGCGCCTTTCCGGCATCACCTGATCATTCGCCAGTGCCACCTGAAGCGGATAAAGTCCAAACTGCATCATGCTGACGAAAAACGCGATCACCAACAACATCTGGAACGAGAGAGTCCAGGGCAAACCCAATGTCAGCGCGCCCAGGCCATACAACAACGCGACAAAAAACAGCAGCCGCTGGCGGTCAAAGCGATCCGATAACCAACTGAGCGGGAACTGAGTCACCAGCCCGGCGAAAATGCTGACACTCATAAACAAACCGGTTTGTTCGGTGCTGAAACCCTGACGGCTGGCATAGACCGGCGCTAAGCCATAAAACGCACCGAGCGCCATCCCGCTCACCAGCGTGGTGGCCAGTAAACGCGGGATGGTGCGGAGAAAATAACCCAACTCCATCGGGGCTGGAGACATCGCACGCGCATTGGTTCGCGTGGTCAGGGCAATCGGCACCAGACAGAGCGCAAAGCACAGCGCGACAATCAACAAGGTGCTGATGCCAAAGCCATCCTGCATCGCGAGGATCACCTGGCCGCCACTCAGACCCAGATAGGTCGCCACCATGTACAAACCAAAAATCGTGCCGCGCTGGGAGGATTCCGCCTGATCGTTCAGCCAACTCTCCAGCACCATATATTGGCACATCATGCACAAACCGATGATCAGGCGTAAAAATACCCATATCGGGATCATGTCCGTCAACCCGTGACCCAGCACGGAGGCGGTCACGATTCCGGCGCAGGCGACATAGCTGCGGATGTGCCCGACGCGGGCAATCAGGTTGTGTCCGACTTTGCCGCCAATCACCAGCCCGACATAGTTAGCCGCGGTGATAGCGCCAATCAGCGTGCCGTTCACTTGCTCATGCGCCAGGCGCAATGACACATAGGTCGTGAGCAAACCAGAACCGAGCAACATCAGCAATGTCGTGACATATAACGGAAGAAAAGCGTTGAGCACTTTTCTCATAAGATGCTCAGTGAGGATGGTAAAGCAGAACCCGGCATAGAGACCTCATCAGTAAACAGCTTAAGTAACAACGGGTAAAGATAGACGATACCCGCCAGCTATGCTTACGAATTTTGCTGAACGCCAGAACGCACCGCATCTGTAGCGGCGCGATTTATCGCGCTGAAAAAGATGCGCAATAAAGTGCGCCGCTATGATCAGTTAGCGTAGCTATTCCACGCGGCTTCCATCCCTGCCCCTTGCACCGTTTTAAAACCATAACGATTAAGCGTGGCTTCCAGCGCCGCCAGGGTTTGCAACACGCAGTCTTTGCGCGCGTTGTAGCCCATAGTGCCGATACGCCACATCTTGCCTTTTAACGGGCCAAAAGAGGTGCCGATTTCGATACCAAAATCGTTAAGCATGCATTCACGGATTTGCTGATCATGCAGCCCGTCAGGAATGTTAATGCCCAGCACGTTATTCATCTTATGCCGTGGGTCGCCGAACACCTCCAGCCCCATCGCTTCAACCCCGGCACGCAATGCAGCGCCATGCAGTTGGTGTCTGGCGATACCGGCGTCCACACCTTCCTGCACAATCAATCGTGCGCACTCACGGGCACCATACAGCGCCGAGGTCGCCTCAGTGTGGTGGTTCAGGCGTTCGCTGCCCCAGTAATCCATGATCATCGCCAAATCAAAATAGTTGGACGAGATAATGGGTTCGTCACCGTCCTGATGACGGTTATCGCGGATCCCCTCTTCCACATGACGTCGACGGGTGATCGAGTCTGCCATCTGTTCACTCAGGGTAATGGGCGAGGTACCGGCTGAACCGCCCAGACACTTTTGCATTCCGGCTGAAACCGCATCCAAACCCCATGCATCGGTTTCGAGCGGATTGCCACCGAGAGTCGCGGTGGCATCGGTATAAAACAGCACACCATATCGCCGACAAATTGCGCCTAACTCTTCCAGCGGCTGACGCATGGTGGTGGAGGTATCACCGTGTACGGTTAACAGCATGGTCGGCCGCACCCGTTTGATCGCCTCTTCGATTTGATCGGGGGTAAACACCGTGCCCCACGGGGTTTCGATGGTGTGAACTTCCGCCTGGCAACGACGGGCGATTTCACATAATAAATGACCAAAACGACCAAACACCGGCACCAGCACTTTATCCCCAGGCCGGATGGCTGAAACCAGAATCGCTTCAATGCCGGCACGCGATGTGCCATCCACCAGCAACGTCCAGTCGTTGCTGGTGCGGAATACCGAGCGGTACAGCATCATCACTTCGTTCATATACGCCGTCATTGCTGGATCGTATTGTCCGATAAGGGGTGCTGACATGGCGCGCAACACGCGTGGGTCGGCATTGATCGGGCCAGGCCCCATTAACAGGCGTTGCGGGGGATTGAGCTGGCTAAAAACAGGCTTGTTCAAAACATCTTCCTTAGTGACGTAAAATTTTGCTGACAAACTGCCGCGTGCGTTCGTGAGTGGGCGCGTCGAACACCTGCTGTGGCGAGCCGGTTTCCACCACCTGACCATCGGCCATAAACACCACCTTTGATGACACCTCACGAACAAAACTCATCTCATGGGAAACGATAAACATCGTGATCCCTTCTGAGGCCAGTTCGCGAATGGTATCCAGCACTTCGTTCACCATCTCGGGGTCGAGCGCCGCCGTCACCTCATCCAGCAACAGGATGGTGGGCTTCAGCGCCAGCGCGCGGGCAATGGCAACGCGCTGTTGTTGACCGCCGGAGAGTTGGTCCGGATACGCATTGATACGATGTGACAACCCGACCCGTTCCAGTAAACGGCGCGCGTCCTGCTCCACCTGCTGCTTTGGCCAGCCTTTAATTTTGGTGGGCGTAATCATCACGTTTTCCAGTACCGTCATATTCTGGAACAGGTTGTACTGCTGAAATACGATGGCGATAGATTCACGCAGCTGGCGCAACTCGCCTTTATTGGCGTAATCCACCGCGTTATTTTCCAGCAGAACCTGTCCCTCTTTCGGCAGCAGTAAACCCATCAGCACTCGCAACAGGGTACTTTTGCCGGAGCCGGACGGCCCGATCAGGCTGACGATATCGCCTTTCTCCACCGATAAAGTGACGTTCTCCAGTACCGGTTGGTCGTTATAGGCGGCTTTTAAATTAATGATGTCGAGCTGTGGCAATTTTTCTCTCCAGACGCTTACCGAGACGCGATAACGGATAAGACACAATGAAATACAGCATAAGGACGACGGCATAGACCAGCGTGGCCGAGTAGCCTTTATCCGACAGGATTTTGCTGGCGGAGGTCAGTTCCATCACGCCAATCTGCGAAGCCAGCGTCGTGTCTTTGATATACATAACGAAGAAGCTAAAGGTTGGCGGAATCACCACCGTCAGGGACTGCGGAATGATCACGTAGCGCAGCGTCTGCAAATAGGAAAAGTTCAGCGTCACCGCCGCTTCCCACTGGTTATGGTGTACCGATTCCAGCCCACTGCGGATGATCTCGCCAAGATAGGCGGCAGCGATAATACACACGCTGATCAGCGCCACGGTAAAGGTGGAGAAGCGCAGGCCGGAATACTGGCTGATAAAAAACACCAGAAATAACGTCACCAGGAACGGGATGCGCCGGAAAATAAAGAAATACACATGGACCACGCCACGCAGCGGTGACAGGATCGCCGCTTTGGTATTGATGGTCACCGCCAGTACAAAGCCCGCCAGAAAACCAATCAGGCAGCCAAACGCCGACAGTGCCAGCGTGATGCCTAACCCCTGCAATAACAACAACAGATTGTAGTACGAGAACAACCCGGTAATTTCCGACCAGTCGAAGTAGCTCATCAAAATACCCCTGTTCTGGCACGGAAAAGAAACCGCCCCATAATCGCCAGGGCAAAGGTGGCGACAATGGTGATCACGATATAAATCACGGCAGCGACGGAGAAAGATTCCACTGACAAATAGGTTTGTGAGCTGAGGTTATAGGTACGGCCAGTAAGTTCTTCGACACCAAACATCGAGGCCATTGACGTCCCCAGCGTCATCACAATGAACTGGTTGGAGAGCGGTCGGAACATCACCTTGATGACATGCGGCAGGATGACGTAACGGATAATCTGCACACGGGAGAAGCCGAGCACTTCTGCCGCTTCAATTTCCATGCGACGGACCGAATCAAAGCCCGCTCGCTGGATTTCACATAAATAAGCCCCGGCATTGAAGGTGGCACCGATCAGCACTGCGGTGAACGGCGACAGCAAAATACCCACTTCCGGCAGAGCAAAAAACAGAAAGTAGATCTGCACCAGTTGCGGCGTGTTGGTGGCAAAAACCACATAGGCGTTAATAAACTTACCGGCCAGTTTAGGGCCATAGCGCAGGATGCTGGTACAGATCATCGCAATCACCATACCGAAGGCGAACGCCAGCACCGCCAGTTGCAGGCTGATCCAGGCGCCGCCTAACAGGTAAGGCAGTTGATCAAGAATGGGGAAAAAATTCAGGTTCATCAGAACAACGCTCAATCGCTAAAGAGCGCCCCAAACTGCGGGCGCCCGATTAAATCAGAACGAAACTCAGTATTTCGTCGGCGAGGCAGTTGGGTCATGCAACATGGCGTGACCAAACCATTTCTTCCAGCTGCTGCCGATAAAGCCTGATTTATGCAGCGCGGCGATCTCGGTATTTAACTTCTCACGCAGCGCGGTGTTGCCTTTGCTGACGGCGATACAGTCGTAATCCACTTCGATCGGGTCATCCACCACATGCCACTTGGTAGGATATTTTTTGGTGTAATCCAGCATGAAATCGAGCACGTCGATCAGCGCATCAGCGCGGCCCTGCGCAATGGCGCGCACCGCATCCGGGTAGTTATCGAGGATCAACAGCTGAGCTTTGGGAATGTTGTCCTGAATATATTTGATTGGCGTGGTGCCGCGCACCTGCACCAGTTTTACTGACGGGTCATTCAGGTCCTGCCATTTTTTGTACGGTTTTTTATCAGTGGTGAGGATGCCCAGCACTTCGGTGTTAACCGGATCGGTGAAATCCACCACCTTCATGCGATCGTCGTTACGGGTCATTCCGCCCATCACCGCATCAATTTTGTCCGACATGATAAACGGCACGCGGTCATTCGAACCCACCGCCACCAGCTCCAGTTTCACGCCCATAGAATCGGCAATTTTCTTCGCCACTGTCGCATCAAAACCAGAGATCTGATTTTTATCGTCATACACCCCGAGCGGTGGAAGATTCGGGTTCACACCGACGATCAGCGTTTTCGATTTCATGATCTCATCCAGCGATCTGGCGTTGGCCGTTGCGGCACCCAACAGCGAACTGGCGATACAGCCTGCGATAACCAGCTTTCCTAACATACTAATTTTACTCATTATTTAACTCCCGGTGTCGTCTGATTGCTTACCCTGGTGTTGGCAAATGACCAACGATATAAACTTCGTATGCTTTACATATACGATTGGTATACGATACCATGCCTTCCATCTTGTCAAGTCTCAATGAGCAGTTGTCGACCAAAAAGGGAGACGTTATGCAGCACACTTCAGGGAAAAACGTCCGTTTCGTTTTTGACAATCAGGGATATATGGCATTACCGGGCCAAAGCATTGCCGCCGCACTTTTTTCCAGCGGCGTCAAAACGTTACGCTTCAGTCCCCATCAACATCAGCCCCGCGGCATGTTTTGCCTGATGGGTTCGTGTCAGGAGTGCCTGGTCATGGTGGAGGGTAAGCGGGTATTAGCTTGCAAAACTGAGGCCAGGGCCGATCTGGTTGTTCACTCTGTTTCGGATAGCGATCCTTATGAATCATTATGATCTGATCGTCCTGGGTGCCGGTCCGGCAGGGGTTTCAGCGGCACTGATGGCTTCAGCGAAAGGACTGCGGGTTGCGTTGTTCGACGAAAACGCGGCGGCCGGTGGACAGGTGTATCGCGCGCCGATCATGCCCGATGCAAAAATGGATGGCGCTGAATTCAGGGCCGGAGAAACCTTGCGCGATGCCTTATCGCGGAGCAAGGTGCGCCTCTTTTTGGGGCATGTCGTGTGGGCGGTGACCGGCGACTATCGTGTCGATGCCCTTGGGCCGGACGGTTCAATCGCCTGCACCACCACGGTGCTGCTGGTGGCAACCGGCACCACCGAGCGCGTGGTCCCGTTTGAAGGCTGGACTTTACCGGGTGTGATCGGGCTGGCTGCCGCCACTATTTTGCTGAAATCGCAGCGTACCCTGCCGGGGAAAACCACCCTGGTGGCGGGATGTGGCCCCCTGTTGGTGGCGGTGGCGGGAAATACCCTGAAAGCAGGCGGTGACGTGAAGGCGATTGTTGACATTGCTTCACGCGGCGAATGGCTTGGCACCGCTTCGGCGCTGCTCAGTCGTCCGGCGATTTTCAAGCAAAGCCTGACGTATGGTCTGCCGATTCTGCGCGCCAGAACCCCGCTGTATTCACGTCATACGCTGGTGAAGGTCAGTACGCAGGGCGACCAGTTGCTGGCTGAAATCGCACCCTGTGACGCAGCAGCACGACCTGTCGCCGGTAAAACGAAAAAAATTCTGGTGGATTGTGTTGCCGTCGGCCACGGTCTGACCCCCTCCTCCGACATCACGCGTCTGCTCCATGCCAGACATCAATACTCCCGCGAGGCCGGCGGCTGGATTGCCGAAACCGATGAAAACGGCCAGACCAGCCGTGAACGGTTGTTTGTTGCCGGTGACGGTGCCGGTATTCGTGGTGCCGCTGCGGCAATGGAACAAGGCAAACGCGTCGGACTGGCTTGTGTCGCCATCATTCAGGGCAAAACCGTGCCAGAACCGGAAGCTGAAAACCTCAGCAAAGCCTGGCAGCACGCCGCCCGCTTCGGGCAGAAGATGGCCGCGATGATGGCGCTGCGTGAAGGCCATGTTGACAGTATCCCGCCGCACACCGTTGTGTGTCGTTGCGAAGACGTCACGCGCGCCGAGATCGAACAAGCCTGCGAAGCCGGCGCGCATGATGTTAACCAACTGAAGGCCTGGACGCGCTGCGGTATGGGTCCCTGCCAGGGACGCACCTGCGGCGATATCGCCGCCGAACTGCTGGCAACCAAACTGGGGGTGTCGCGCGAAACTGTGGGGATTTTCTCACCCCGCACTCCGCTGCGCCCGCTCACCATCAGCGATATGACCGGCGACTACGACTATGCGGATATCCCGATTCCTAAGGCGGCCCCACTGTGACTTCAACACGCTTTGATGTGTGCATCGTTGGCGGCGGCGTGATGGGCTGCTCCACCGCGCTGTTTCTGGCGAAAGCCGGGATGCGTGTGGTGGTGGTGGAACGCAATGCCCTCTGTCGCAGTGCCTCCGGCGTCAATGCCGGGACACTCACGCTGCATATGACCCGCGCCGCGCTGGTGCCCTACGCCATGAAAGCGTGGGAGATGTGGATGCGGCCGGAAACCTGGCTCGGCCAGGGGGTGCTGGCAACCCATGCACCCGGTTTGTCTCTCGCTTTTACCGATGTCGAAGTAATGATGCTGGAAGAGCGCGCGGCAGCCCGGCGTGAGTATGGTGCCGATATTTCGGTGATTTCACCGCAGGCGGCGATGAAGGTTGATCCGGGCATCAACGGCTCCATCAAAGCGGCGGCATTCTGTGAGATCGATGGCTTTGCCAGCGCCTACCTGACAGGCCGTGCCTTCTATGCCGCGCTGCGTGAAGCCGGTGTAACCATCATCGAACAATTTTCCGTCGGCCATATCGAGCGGCAAAACGCCGGTTATCGCGTCTCAACCGAGGACCGTAGCCAGTCCATCGAGGCCAGCCGTCTGGTGCTGGCGGGCGGTGTCTGGCTGGAGCCGATGCTGGCGATGATCGGCATCCATATCCCGGTTAAGACATTGATTAACCAGTTGATCGTCACCGAAAGAATGCCAACCGTGATGCGTTCCGTACTCAGCATCGCCAATGGTTTGTTATCCATGAAGCAGTTTGCCAACGGCACCGTGGTGATCGGCGGCGGCTGGCAGGGCATCGGGTCGCGTGAGCTGGGCGGTCGGGAAACCATCCCCGAAAACCTGATCGGCAACCTGCGGCTGGGTCAGCATGCCGTTCCGGCACTGGCGTCTGCCCGTGTTGCACGCATCTGGCTGGGTCTGGAGTCGGAAACCGCCGACGCGATGCCGATGATTGGGCCACTGGCACAACACCCGGATCTCTTCGTGATTGGCTGCGTCCACTCCGGTTATACCAGCGGGCCGTATATGGGCAAGCTGCTGGCGCAGCAGATCCTGGGCCAGCAACCCGAAATGCCGCTTTTTGATCCATCACGACTGCTGCCCACTGATGACCAGGCAGTCGCATCCTTATCCAGAGGCCAATAATAAAATGAAAGAGTTACACCATTACCAGGGTGTGTATGCGGCGACTGTTTGTCCGATGGACGAAAGTGGCAGATACATCGACGAAGCGAGCCTGATTGCGCATTTGCGCCAGGTTTCGCAGGTGCCAGGGATTCGCGGGTTGCTCATCAACGGCCATGCCGGTGAGAACTTCGCGCTCTCGCGTGAGGAAAAACGTCGCGTGGTAACCCTGGCGCGCCAGGTGTGCCCGCCGGAAACGCTGCTGGTAGCCGGTCTTAACGCCGAGGACAGTTTTGATGCACAGGCGCAGGCTGACGATGCGAAAGCCGCCGGTGCTGATGCCATTCTGCTGTTCCCACCCTACTCCTGGACGCTCTCCACCGACGAGAAAACGGTGCTGAATCACCACCGTATCGCCAATGCCAACGCCGCGTTACCGATGATGTTGTATCAGTCCGGCGTGAACAGCGGTGGTATGGCGTATCCCCCGGCGTTGCTTCAGCAACTGGTCTGCCTGCCCAACGTGGTCGCGGTGAAGGAAGGGAGCTGGGAAACCGCCACCTATGAGGCGAACCTGCGATTGGTCCGTGAAGTTGCACCGCATGTGGCGGTGATGGCCTCCGGTGACGAGCATCTGCTGACCTGCTTTGCCCTTGGCACCGATGGCAGCCTGGTGAGTCTGGCGGCGGTGGTGCCCGAATTGGTGGTGGCGCTGTACGACGCGATGCAGCAGCAAAACCTCGCTGAAGCGCAGCGCCTGCATCAATTTATTTATCCACTGGCGAAGGAGATCTACGGCACCTGGCCGGGCACCCATGCCAATGCGCGCTTAAAAGCCTGTCTGCATCTTGCCGGGCATCTTCCTCACGCCATGCCGCGCCCGCCAGTGCCTGCCGTCGATGACGCGCAGCGCCAGCGGTTAGCGACAGCGCTGACCTTTGCACAATCCTTTACGGCTACCCCCTAAGTACAAGCGGAGACTAACATGACCAGTACCCTGATTCGCGGTGGGCGGATTATCACGGCGGTGGACGATTATCACGCCGACATTCTGATCGAGAATGAAAAAATCGTCAGTATCGGACTGAATCTGCAACCTGGCGCTAACTGCCAGGTGATTGAAGCCAGTGGCATGCTGCTGTTCCCCGGTGGGGTTGATTGCCATACCCATATGGAAAACACCTTTGGCCCGTCGGTGACCGCCGATAACTTTAAATCGGGCACCCGTTCGGCAGCCTATGGTGGCACCACCACCATTATCGATTTTGCCTTGCAGAATCACGGCACCAGCCCGTTGCAGGCCATCGAGCGCGCGCAATCCAAAGCGGATAATGTCGCCAGCATCGATTATGGCTTTCACGTCATCATTACCGAGGTGGATAAGCAGGTACTGGAGGATATGCGCTACGCCATCCGTCATGAAGGCGTTTCCAGCTTCAAGATGTTTATGGCGTATCCCGGCACGGTGATGTCCGATGATGCGGCCATTTTCCAGGCGATGCGCATGGTCGGCCAGCATGGCGGCATGGTGGCACTGCACGCAGAAAACGGCACCATCGTCGAATTGCTGATTCAGGAAGCGCTGGCACAGGGCCACACCTCGCCACGCCATCATGCCCTGACACGCCCCGCACTGCTGGAAGGGGAAGCGACCCATCGCGGTATTAAGCTGGCGGAACTGGCGGAGGCGCCGGTCTACTTTGTCCATCTTTCGGCAAAAGAAGCGTTGAAACATGTGGTGGAAGCGCGCGACCTCGGCATCCCGGTATTCGCCGAAACCTGCCCGCATTATCTGTTCTTTGATGAGTCGTCTTACGCTGACAGCGACGAATCCGACAGCTTTGATGGCGCACGCTTCGTGATGAGCCCGCCGCTGCGTTCGAAAGAAGCGCAAAACGCGCTGTGGACGGCGCTGAAAACCGATGACCTGCAACTGATTTCTACCGACCATTGCCCGTACTGCATGAAGGAAGGCCATTTAGGAAAAATTAATCAGAAACCGCTGGGTGCCAACGATTTCTCCAAAATTCCTAACGGCGTGCCCGGCGTCGAAACCCGTATGACGGTGGTGTATGACGGCGGCGTGCGCAGTGGCCGTATTTCGCTTAACCGCTTTGTCGAGCTGATGTCCACCGCCCCGGCCAAGCTGTTCGGTCTGTTCCCGCAAAAGGGCACCATCGCGGTGGGTAGCGATGCCGATATCGTCATCTTTGATCCCAACGAAAAACACACCATCAGCGCTGCAACACAACACAGCGATGTGGATTTCACGCTGTTTGAAGGGCATCAGGTGCAGGGCAAAGTGAAGAAAGTGCTGCTGCGCGGCGAGCTGCTGGTGAGTGATGACCAATGGGTAGGCAAAACCGGCCAGGGACGCTTTATCCCGCGTGGTGAAGTGGGTAAATGGTAGGAGAGCGCAATGCCTTACTATGATTATCTCTGTTCAGACTGCGGCGCATTTGAGTTGCGCCGTTCTGTGGCGGCGCGCGATGAACCCGCGCCCTGCCCGATCTGCCAGAAAAACGCCGAACGGAAGGTCAGTTTTCAACCGGTGTTGCTGCGCAGCAAACCGGGCGCGGAGGTGCGCAACCCGTTGCATGTTGAGGGATGCCCCTGCTGTCCCGGCGTCATTAAGTGAGTGGCTGAAGGGTATGCGGTTGACGCATACCCTTGCGGCGATTAATTGCCTTCGGTGATCCGTTTCAACACAAAGGCTGACAGGTTTCTGATATGCGTTCTCACCGCCTGGCTGGCCGCCGCGGCATCGCCACTTTTCCACGCATTGAGAATCGCCAGATGTTCTTCACGATCTTCTTCGATGCGGTTGAACGGCGTGATCAACTCGAACATTCGACTCTGGGTGCGCGCCTGTTCAATCATCCGCGCCAGCACCGCATTACCCGAGTGCTGCGCGAACAGCGTGTGCACGGTATCGTCAACATCCCAGTAGGCTTGTTCAGGCTGACCTGCCGCGAGAGACTGCACCTGGTCGGCAAGCTGATTAATCACATCAGGTTCTATCTTGTTGATGGACAACGCAATGGCTTCGGTTTCCAGCAGCTCACGCACTTTCATGATCTGAAAATATTCCTGGGCGCTGATAAAGCGCACGGAATACGAACGGGCGCTCGACCTGACCAGCAATCCCTCACCTTCGAGCCGCAACAACGCTTCACGCAATGGCGTACGGGAAATATTGAGTTCTTCAACCAGTCGTCCTTCAACCACCGCCCCACCACTACGCAGGGTTTTCTCCAGGATCATACGGCGCAGTGTCTGATAGGCCAGTTCACCTAACTTCTCTGCTGAGGCTTGTTTTACTGAGGTCACTTGCTACTCACCATTAAGACATTTACTGGAAAGTATACAATACGTGTACGATTGAAAAAAGGAGTAAAGTCTGAGAATTAGCACGGCCTGCCCGGCGATTTATCTTGCCTGGTGTTACAAACGGGGTGCCGGTTTTTGCGTTTGCCAGATATGCTGACAATATTCGCCGATGGCGCGGTCTGAAGAAAAGATACCGGAACGGGCACAGTTGAGTATTGACATTTGCGTCCATTGGCGCTGATCCTGCCATGCCTCACTGACACGCTCCTGACAGGCTGCATAGTCGGCATAGTCAGCCAGTACCAAAAATGGGTCATAATTAAGCAAATTATCGAGCAGAGGGGCGAACAACGCTTTGTCCCCGCGTGAGAATCGCCCTGCGGCGATCTGATCGATCGCATCACGCAGCTCATCATTGACCTGGACATAATCCCCAGGACGATACCCGGTGCGTTTCAGCGCCTCCACCTGTTGTGCGGTCATACCAAAAACGAAAAAATTATCCCCACCCACCTGCTGCCGAATTTCCACATTAGCACCATCCAGCGTGCCGATAGTCAACGCGCCATTCATCATGAACTTCATGTTGCCGGTTCCTGAGGCTTCTTTGCCTGCGGTTGAAATCTGCTCGGACAGATCTGCTGCCGGATAGATTAAATGGCCGTTCTTAACATTAAAGTCCGGATAAAACACCACCTTCATCCGTCCTCCTATCACCGGGTCACGATTGACGACTTCGGCAATACCGGTAATCAGGCGAATCATCAATTTTGCCATCCAATAACCTGGTGCCGCTTTCCCGCCGAAGATAAAACAGCGCGGAGCTGCTTGCTGGTCAGGATGGCGAACTAAACGACGATACAGACAGATCATATACAGCGCATTAAGGTGTTGGCGCTTGTATTCATGAATACGTTTCACCTGAATATCGAACATCATCTCAGGCGCAATCCTGACGCCGACTAATTGGCTGATACGTCCAGCCAGCGCCGCCTTGTTGTTGAGGCGAATGGCGCGCCAGTCCTGCTGAAAGGCGACGTCATCAGCATAGTCACTCAGCGCTTCAAGCCGAGTCAGGTCACTGCGCCAGCCAGCACCCAGGGTTTCATCAAGCAAACTCGCCAGACCGGGATTACTCAGCATCAGAAAACGCCGTGGCGTCACCCCATTGGTGACATTAAGAAATCGCTTCGGATACATGTCGGCAAAATCACGTAGCACCGTTTGCCGGAGCAGTTCAGAATGCAGCGCAGCCACGCCGTTAACAGCATGGCTGCCCACCGAGGCCAGATGGGCCATCCGCACTTTTTTCTCGCCCTGTTCATCGATCAATGACATCCGTGCGACACGCGCCTCATCACCAGGAAAAGCGTTACGCACCTCTTCCAGAAAGCGTCGGTTGATTTCATAGATGATTTCCAGCAGCCGGGGCAGCAGATTTTGCATTAACGGCAAGCCCCAGGTCTCCAGCGCCTCGGGCAGTAAGGTGTGATTGGTATAGGCGAAGGTATTCAGGGTGATTGACCAGGCGTCATCCCATGCCATCTGGCGTTCATCCACCAGCAGGCGCATCAGTTCAGCCACGGCGATTGAGGGATGCGTATCGTTCAACTGCACAGCTAAACGCTCAGCAAAATGAGCAACGGGTGTATGGCTGATATCTATCAGCCGCAGCATGTCCTGCAACGAGCAGGAAACAAAAAAGTATTGCTGGGCAAGGCGTAGCCGTTTACCCACATCCGGTTCGTCATTGGGATAAAGTACTTTTGACAGGGTTTCCGAAACGACTTTCTCCTCCACCGCCTGATAATAATCACCGGCGTTGAAGTCCTCAAAATCAAAAGATTCGACCGCTTCACTCTTCCATAGCCGCAACAGATTGCAGGTATTGACGCGATATCCCTGGATCGGCACATCGTATGCCACGCCTTTTACCTGACGGGCCGGTATCCATTGCACACGCAACCGATCCTGGGCATCGGTTTGCATTTGCGTGTACCCGCCAAAGCAAACGTAAAAGCTAACGTCCGGCCGAACAATTTCCCACGGCGTGCCCATTTTCAGCCATTTGTCAGTACGCTCAACCTGCCAGCCATCGACGATATCCTGATCGAAAATGCCAAACTCGTAGCGAATACCGTAGCCGATGGCCGGAATCTCCAGCGTCGCCAGCGAATCAAGATAACACGCCGCCAGCCGACCCAAACCGCCGTTACCCAACCCCGGCTCTTCCTCCAGCGCCAGCAACGCATCAAGATCTTGTCCGAGCGCACGCATCGCTGCTCGTGCCTCATCTTCAAGGCCGAGACTCAACAGGTTACAGCCAAGCTGTGGCCCGATGAGAAACTCTGCCGACAAATAACAGGCAACCTTCACATGATGTTCCGCATAGGTTTTGGTCGACGCTGCCCAGCTTTCCAGCATGCGATCTTTGACGGTGAAAGCCAGCGCCATATACCAGTCCTGCGGCGTGGCGATATCCGGATAGCGCGCCTGGCGGCAAATCAGGTTTCGGACAACATCGTTTTGAAAATCAGGGTCTGTGGCGGGAGTTGGGGTGGCGTCTTGCATGTTTTTGCCTCGCGTTGGCATACACATCAGCCCCCCTGATGCCTTGTTGGTGAACGGCATCCAGCTGGGTAGCGATGCTAGTAATCACCTTAGTCAACAAGCTGAAGGTAGGCAACCGAAGCGTAACAGGCCGCCCCCCGACGTGTCTGTGGCAAATGTATCAGGTAACGAATCCAGCGAAAAAGTAATGTTTTAGCGCTGAATTGCGATATCGTTAACGTTTTCGCAGCGTTGTTAACGGATGCGGCGACCTCGCTGGATTTGTAGAGGAACTTATGAACTTCAGGCATGAACTGCTGAACATGTTGCACAGCGCTCCCGAATCGCGTATTTCGCTGGCAGAGCAGCTTGAAGTCACACGTCCCTACATCACCAAACTCACCAATGCCTTGCTGGCAGAAGGGGTCATTGAGCAGACGGAACAATTGAGTTCGGGCGGTGGACGGCCCAGAACACTGCTGGCAGTGCGCAAACGTCAATACTTCAGCCTCAATATTATGGTGCGGGAGCTGACGGTGGAAGCGACAATCAATGATTACCACACCGGGGAACTGAGTCTGGCCGCAGCAGGTATCACGTTTGACGCGCCGGTCACGCTGGCGCGGTTTATCAGCCACGTTCAGGATCTGGCGACACGCTTATGCCAAACCGCTGGGATTGATGCTGCGCGTCTGAAGCATATCGGGATTGCCCTCCAGGGCGGCATTGAGCAGGATACCGGTGTGGTCAAATGGTGCCCGGCGTTTGTTGAACGTGATATCCCACTTAAAGCGCAACTGATGCTGGCGACGGCGTTGAGTGTCGCGGTGGTAAATATTGCCTGGTGCTCCAGCTATATGCTGGCAAAAACCGAGAGGCTTACCGGATCGTGGATTGCGTTGATGCCCGGATTTAGTAGCCTCGGCTTTGGCTACTATATCGACGGTAAACCGGTGTTTGGCGCTAACGGTTTCTATCCTGAGATTGTGCATCTTCCTTATCCGGGTGGGCTGGAAAAAGCCTTTGCCCTCGACGGCGATCCGGATGACCAGCAGATTGCTGCCAGCATCGACGCGCTGCTTTTTGCCATTCACTGCACGGCCCCGGTACACAACATTAAGCAGGTTATTCTGACCGGTGAGTTCTTTGATGACGTGCCTGCCGACTTTATCCCGCATATTGTCGCGCGCCTGACCAGCCACCCCAGCCCGCATATCAACACCCTGCAACTTCGCTACATCAAAACGCAGCGCTTTTACAGCATGAAAGGCCTGGTCCGGTTGAGTTCAGATGCCATAACCCCGCTGATTGATTGATTTTTTTGTGATCTGAACGACATTTTGGCAGCGATTTTTTTACTTTGTTTCCTTGGTTAACTAAGTTGGTTCAATCTTTACTGGCCAACCAACAGGAAAACGATGAAACCTCATAATAAGTACCCCACCCTGTCTTTACTCCCCCTAACAGCGGCGTTAATCGCCCCGCTCAGCGCCCTTGCGGCAGAAACGGTTCAGGATATTGCCGCAAAAACGGTGCCATTCCAGGCGAAGCCACGGGTATTTGTATTATCCGATATCGGTAACGAACCCGATGATCAGATGTCACTCACGCGTTTTCTGCTGTACAGCAATGAAATGAATATTGAAGGTTTGGTCGCCACTACTTCGACCTGGCAACGCAGTAAAGTCAGCCCGGAGATGATGGAACTGGTGGTGGGACATTATGCCGAGGTGCAACCTAACCTGCTGAAACATAAACCGGATTACCCGAGTGCGGCTACGCTGAAAGCCTTGATCGCCGCCGGACAAGCCGCTTACGGCATGGCCGATGTCGGTGCCGGGAAGTCGACTGCGGGTTCGGCATTGCTGGTCAAAGCCATTGAACGCTCGACGGACAGTAAACGCCCGCTGTATATCAATCTGTGGGGCGGCGCTAACACGCTGGCACAGGCATTGACCGACCTGTCAGCCAGCCATCCGGCAGATAAGGTAACGGCGCTGACGAAAAACCTGATCGTCTATTCCATCTCGGATCAGGATGATGCCGGGCACTGGATTCGCGTCCATTACCCGCAGATCACTTACATCGTTGATCCTTCCAGTCAAAAAGGTGAGGATTATGCGCGCGCGACCTGGACCGGAATTAGCGGCGACCGTTATTACCGCAATGCCCCAGGCGCAGATTTCACCACCGTGTCGCAATCCTGGCTGGACAAGAACATCCGCAGCAAAGGACCGATGGGCAAAGGTTATCTGCAATACGCCTTTATCATGGAAGGGGATACCCCCGCATTTCTCGGATTGATCCGTAACGGACTTGCCAGCGAAATGAACCCTGGCTGGGGCGGCTGGGGTGGGCGTTACATCGTGCGTACGCCGCAAAACGAACCGCATCCGATCTGGACCAGTGGCGGTGACTTTTTCCCCGGCAACCCGAATGGCGCGGATACGGTGACCGGGGCCGATGGTCAACAATACACCTCCAATCAGGCCACCATCTGGCGCTGGCGTGCAGCCTTCCAGCACGATTTTGCGGCACGCATGGACTGGACCATCAAGGACTTCCAGCACAGTAACCATAATCCGCAGGTGGTGGTAAATGGTTCATCAGGCCAGCAACCGCTGTTTATCAAGGCCAAAGTGGGCGAAACCCTGCGCCTGGATGCCAAAGGAACGCAAGATCCTGACGGCGATAAACTCAGCTACCAATGGTTCGCCTATCCTGAAGCGACCTCGGCCATTTCCCAGCAGATCGACATCAAACAAGTACTGGGTGTGCGTGGTGAAGACTATCTGAGTGCTCCACCAGTTTTGCAGGTAACGAAAGAGAGCGGGAATCAGGCGGAGATAACAATCCGTAATCCGGGTACGGAGCACGTAATTCTGGCCGTGACCGATAGCGGAACACCTTCGCTCACCTCGTACCGTAGAATCGTGGTAGAAACAGAGTAAGCAGGGATTAAAAACGTTACGGGAGTATTTATGAAAGGACTGGATGAATTAATTAATCGCCAGGAACCAGGCTGGGACAGCGTACAACAATGGCTAACTAATGCCACCAACCATGTCGATGTTCTGGTTAAGGATAACAACCTCGCCGCGCAGGCTTTAATTGATCTCCAGGTAACAACACGTTCACCGCTGGGCGCTGTCGTTTACGAAACCGGTGGCATGTTAATTGATGGGGGCTGGTTGCGTATCCTGGGGTCTGGTCATCCAGAATTACCCCGTAACCCTGCTGTCTGGACACGGATACTCTCCCAACGCCATGCTTTACAGGCCCTGTTAATCGCTGATGATGTATCGGGTGGTTTTTTCGCCCTCAATGGCGGCGGGTTGGGCGACGATCAGGGGGGGATATACTACTTTGCACCTGATTCCCTCATATGGGAAAGCCTGGGCGTTGGTTATTCTGGCTTTCTGGCGTGGGCATTCAACGGCGATCTGGATACGTTTTATCAGACGGTACGGTGGCATGGGTGGCGGGAGGAGATCTCCTCACTCAGTGGAAACGAGGTGTATAGTTTTTTCCCTTTCTTGTGGACCGAACCGACATTGCCAGTGACGCAGCGTAAACGTTCACGCGTGTCCATTGAAGAACACTGGACGCTTTCTCACGAGCTGGCACAGGACCTTAATCAGCAGCAAATCTGAGGGGTTTCGCCTTCAGTCAGAGGGGGGCTTTTGGCCCCTCTGACTGATAAATCAATGTTTTTCTGCCGCGTTTGCCTGCTTCTTACTCGCCAAATGATGGCCCACCACACAGCCAACCGCAGCGCCGATAATGGCGTGATGCTTAAGGTGCCCTACCGCTGCCCCGGCAGCAGCGCCTTTCAGGCAGCCTTCTGCCCGCGCCTGGGAAGTGACGGACAACAATAGGCCCAACGTGACAACCAGCATCGAAAGCTTACGCATGTAAATTTAGTCCACTGAAAATTTGATAAAAAATGGGATCACAGGATAGCGCGCTCAATCCTAATGAATAATCAACGGGTTGAAAGATTCAGCCGGACACATCTCCTGCCAGAATCCAGGTCAGGGTAGAATACTGACCATCGTCGTACCGCCGCATAAGGGATGCATCGCATGAACAATGTCGTAGAAAACCTGGTTATGGAAGTTTCTGACAATATGACGGATGAGCAGCTACTGCCTATCGAAACCGGGCTAAATGCATTTAACGACCTGATGACCGGTATTAGCGATCGCAAACCGCTGGCTGTGGTGATCAAAAACCCCACCAACGGGGAAGTGCTGGGCGGCATGCAGGGACGTACCTCTCTGGGGTTGTTGTTTATCGACCTGTTCTATCTGCCATCATCGTTACGTAAAAAAGGACTCGGCACTGAGCTTCTACAGCGATTTGAAAACGAGGGACGGAAAAGGGGCTGCGTTGCTGGTTTTCTCTACACCATCAATTTCCAGGCACCGGATTTTTATAAAAAGCATGGCTGGGAAGAGTTCGGCCGAATCGACTGTTTACCCGAGGGGACGAGTCGTATATTTATGCGGAAATCGCTCTGTTAGCCGCATCCGAAAAACTGCCCTGTCCCTTGAAGGTAAGATGCTCAAAAAGTGTAGAGCACCCCGAGAAGTGCCGACGCTTCATTATGCCGGAACACAATCGGGCTATCTTCTGTGTGCTTATCCAACCAGATGTAGTCGGCACTCACCAGCGCGCCCCAACTTGAGGTGAACTGGTGACTCCATGTCAGGCTGATGTCAGTACCATAAAAACCACCGGGCGCATGATATTGCGTGTAGCCTGTGCGGCGGCTTTGCCTGGCGCTGACACCATAGAAGGTATTCATATAGCGACTGTCGCCGAACAATGCCGCCGTACTCAGTGCCACCGTATCCGTGTTGGTCTGAAGCGGGATCAGCGTGGCGGAGGTCTGGTAATTCGCTCCCTGACTGTCGCTCAGCGGCAGGGTCGCTTTGCTCTCCAACGTCAGCCAGGGGGTTATTGTCCAGCCAACCGCGATGGCCGTGTTGACCGACGCGTTAATATTTCCCATACCTTTCAGTTTGTCGCTGCCATCGCGCCAGTTCGAATTCTGCTCTGACCGTCCAAGGTTATAGCCCAGCGTATGTTCCAGGTAAAACCCGCTGTCACTTTGCAAGTCATAGCCCAGACCTTTCTGTGAATCGAAGAACAATGCGCCATCCCGCACCTGCACCAACGGCACCACCTGCCAGCGGCGTTGGTCAGATCCGCTATAGCGGGGAAGGCTCTGGCCCACCACCCCCACCGTCAGGCTCGACGGTGACGCACTGGCCCCCGAAGCGGCAGCTGTGAGGGTAAAACAGACCATATACAACTTTAGTTTTCTGGATATCATTGAGACTGCTCCGCACCTGTATCATTAACGTGCCGTTGTCGCGGTGGCCGTGTATGCCAGGTGAATATACGGAGGCAGTATCAGTAAACTGTCAGGGATTTATGAAGAAACGGTCAAGGTGTCTGAATGTCCGGAAAACGAATACTGATTATCGAAGATGATGCGGACGCTGCCGATGTGCTGGACGCGTATTTACGGCGGGAAAACTATGACGTCTTTGTGGCAGACAGCGGTCCGGCTGGCCTGGAGATGAGTCAACGTCTGCGCCCGGACCTTATTCTGCTGGATGTGATGCTGCCAGGAATGAATGGTACTGAGGTACTGGCAGCGATACGGCGCAAAGATAACACGCCGATTATCATGGTGACGGCGATGGGTGATATGCCGGATAAGATCGGTGCCCTGCGTTACGGTGCCGATGATTATGTGGTCAAACCCTATAATCCCGGTGAAGTGGTGGCACGCGTACAGGCCGTGCTGCGCCGTGTCACGCGAGAACCTGAAGTGCAGTCACTGCGCTGGCAGGGTCTGGAGGTGGACACCGCCATGATGACGGCCAGTGTCCGTCATGACGAGGGCGGTCTCGCCACCCTCGAACTGACGCCCACCGAGTTCAGTCTGCTGACCACATTAATGGGAGCACCCGTGCGCCCCTTCTCACGCCAGACCCTGCTTGAACGCTGTCTGCCAGAAAGTGATGCCCTGGAGCGGGCCGTCGATACCCACGTCTATAACCTGCGCAAAAAGCTGGAAGCTGCCGGTATTTCTGACGTGCTGGTTAACGTGCGCGGTATCGGCTATCGGTTCCGTCAGCCATGAAGACGCTACAGCAGCAGACGCTGTGGCGCTGGATTTGCGTACGGATTCTGGCGCTGGCGGTCGGTTCCGTGGTGGTCATCGCGCTGTGCATGTGGCTGCGTTTTGCCGTTGAAAGCCTGTGGATACAGCACCAGATGCCGCAGGCCCTGCGCGACGAATTTGCGCTGCTGCGCGCGCATCCGGCCTCCGATCCCGTTCGCTTTCATCAGATTGTCGATGCATGGTGGGGTATCAGCTACTCCGACCCCTCTATCGCCTCAGCCGACTGGCTGACGGTGGCTATCCTGGTGGTGGTCATCATCCCATTTATTGTGGTGCTGGGGTTACGCTCCGCGCGGCCACTTGCGGCGCAGTTCAGTCACCTGGCGGCTGCCGCCAGCGCGGTGTCAGAGGGGAATTTCAGTGCGCAGGCTGCGCAGGTAGATAATGCCCCGCTGGAGATGGGCCGCTTTACCCAGGACTTTAATACCATGATGCAGCAACTGGCGCGCTACGATCGTGAACTACGGGCATCCCATGTGGCGATGGCGCATGAATTGCGTTCGCCACTGACGGCGGCCATCGGTCGTCTGCAGGGCATGATGGATGGCGTGTTCACCCCTGAACCCCGGCAGTTGGCGATGGTAATGAAACAGCTGCAACTCCTCAATCGACTGACAGATGAACTGCACCTGCTGTCGCTGGCTGATGCCGGTCAGCTCAGCCTGAATAAATCGGTAACGGATCTCACCGTATTGCTGCGCGAGCGAGCAGCATGGCTGGCACCCCAGGCCCAGGAGGCGGGCATGCAGTTCAGTATCACCTCTGACGCTTCCTGCTGCTGCGAAGCTGACCCGGTCCGTCTCGGACAGGTGGTGACCATTGTGATGGAAAATGCCCTGCGCTATGCAGCAGAGGGGGGCGAGTTAACCGCCCTGGCCCGGCAAACCCCAGCCGGATGTGAACTGGTTTTCTGCGATCGCGGTCCCGGCGTGCCCGCTGATTTTCTGCCGGTGATGTTTGAGCGCTTCACCCGTGCAGAATCATCACGGGCGCGCCATTCCGGTGGCAGCGGACTGGGATTATCCATTGCCCGCGGTATCTGCTCAGCGCACGGTGGCAGCATTCACGCCTCTCCGGGCAAAGACCAGGGGCTGATGATCACCATCACGCTACCGGTTGGAAATATCCGCGCCTAAATTTTCCGTCTTGACAGGTTCCTGACAGAACGCGGGGGTAAATCCTGACACTGTTGCGGTTGAATGGCCGTAACCTTGTTCAGGAACACTGCCATGACGGAAAACTTTTCTGACCTGCCCGACTGCGCGCGGCAGGTATTACGCCATCTCTTTACTCCCTACCGGCTGACCCTGCTGGGATATTGCATACTGGCGCTGCCAGTCGCTCTGCTGCTTACCGCTTGTGGCGGCAAGCCTGACACGCAAGCGGCAGCACCGCCACGACCGGTTCGAACCATCACAGCACCACCGCCATCACGCACCAGCATCTTCTGTCAGACCGGTGAAATCCGCCCGCACGATGAAGTGATGCTGGGATTCCGTCTTGATGGCCGTCTGTTGACACGAGTGGTGGATGTGGGGACAAGTGTGACCAGCGGGCAACTACTGGGTACGCTGGAGGGTGATACCACGCAGAACCAGCTCGACAGTGCTCGCGCCGACTTTAACAGCGCTGTTGCCGCTGAGCGTCTGGCAACGCTTAACCTGAAACGCATGACCGCGTTGATGCCCTCCGGTGCCATTGCCCGTGTCCAGCTTGATACCGCCCGCTCAGACTGGCAAACCGCCGTCTCCCGCCGTGAGAGCAGTGAGGCCGCGCTGAAGACAGCGCGTGAAGATCTGAGCTGGACACGCCTGACCGCCCCTGCTGCGGGCGTGGTTACACAGGTCAACGCGCAGCCAGGACAGGTGCTCAGTGCCGGACAACCGGTGTTGACCCTCGCGGTCAGCAGTGGTCGTGACGCCGTCATTGATGTGGCGGATCCACAGAGTTTTTCTCACCACACCGGCGTATTCAGCATCTCACTGGTGAACGACCCGTCCGTCATCGTCAGTGGCACCCTGCGGGATATCAGTCCGCAGGCGGACCCGCAGACGCGCACCTGGCGCGTGCGCATCAGTCTCAACAACCCACCGCCCAACATGGCGCTGGGGGCAAGTATACAGGTTATGCAGCCTGGCTCCGGGCCAGCCATGATTGTGCTGCCCGCTGAGGCACTGACCTGGACGGCGGGGAAACCGGCAGTCTTCGTGGTTGACACAGCCTCCCACCAACTGGAACTGAGGCACATCACGCCTGGTGGCTATACCGCCAGTGATATCCTGGTGTCGGCGGGTGTCGTGCCGGGAGAGGCTGTGGTGATCGCTGGCGTCAGCAAACTACGACCGGGAGAGACTGTCGCCTTCGGGGATAACGTTCAATGAGCCAGCCATCCTCACCCTTCACCTTTAACCTGTCTGCCTGGGCGCTGAATCATCAGCAGCTCATCGCCTTCTTGATGCTGCTGGTTATGGCAGCAGGCATCATCAGCTACCAACAGCTGCCGCGTAACGAAGACCCGGCTTTTACCATCAAAACCGCCGTGGTAACAGCCTCATGGCCTGGAGCCAACGTGCAGGATACGGTGAATCTGGTCACCGACACGCTGGAGAAAAAACTACAGGAGATTCCGTATCTGGATTATGTGGAAAGTGACACTCACGCCGGTCAGGCGGTGATATTTGTCAACCTGCGGGATGATACCCCGCCCGGACAGGTGGCAGGCATCTGGTATCAGGTGCGCAATAAGATGCAGGATATTGTCGCGTCGCTGCCGTCAGGCGTGCAGGGGCCGTCGGTTGATGACGAGTTCGATGACACCTTTGGCACCCTGTACGGATTTACCGCCGAGGGATTTACCCCGCGAGAACTGCGTGACCGGGTGGAAGCGATCCGTCGCGACCTGATGTCGCTGCCGGACGTGGGCAAAATCCGTCTTATCGGGGAGCAGGAAGAACAGCTGGTGATCACCTTCTCTCCCCGGCAGATGGCTGGCATGGGGCTTGACCTGCAACAGATCAGTGACGCGCTAAAGGCGCAGAACATCGTCGAGCCTGCCGGTACGTTGCGCACAGACCACGAGAAAGTGGCCCTGCGCGTCAGCGGCGCGTTGACCTCGGCAGAGAGCTTGCGTGACGTCACGCTGCACATCAATGATCGGTATATCCCCTTGAGCGCCATTGCCACCATCCGAAGAGAAACGGCTGAACCACCCGCACCGGTTTTTCGGGTGAACGGCCAGCCCGCCATCGGTCTGGCCATTTCTATGGCCGCCACCGGCAACATGACGAATTTTGGCCAGGCTCTGAACGCACGCATGCTTACGCTCAGCCAGCAACTGCCGCACGGTATTGAGATGGCGAAGGTTGCCGACCAGTCAGCCGTGGTTGCCAGCGCCATTAGTGGGTTTATCAGGGTGCTGGCTGAGGCGGTGGTTATCGTGCTTGCCGTGTCGTTTGTATCACTTGGCCTGCGTGCTGGCCTGGTGGTGGCGGCGGCGATCCCTCTGGTGCTGGCGCTAACCTTCACCGGCATGATGTTTGCCGGTATTGGTCTGCAACGTATCTCGCTTGGCGCGCTGATTATCGCACTCGGGTTGCTGGTGGACGATGCCATGATAACGGTGGAAACCATGATTTCTCGGCTGGAGGCTGGAGACTCCGCTCGGGACGCTGCCACGCATGCCTTTAAGACGACGGCATTCCCGATGTTAACCGGTACGCTGGTAATGATTGCCGGATTTATTCCGGTGGGTTTCGCCGCCTCAAGCGCCGGGGAATACTGCTTTACGTTGTTTGCCGTAATGTTGATTGCTCTGCTCTGTTCCTGGGTGGTCGCCATCCTGTTTTCGCCGCTGATCGGTGTGTGGATGTTACCGGTTAAGTTGAACGCGCTGGATCACAGCAGCCCTCCGGGCAGACTCAGGCGTGGCTATCAACGTCTGCTGCTTACCGTTCTGCACCACCGGGCGCTGACGATCGGAGTTGCCGTGGGCCTGCTCGGCCTGGCGGCATACGGTGCAACCTTGATGCAGGGCGAGTTTTTCCCCGCTTCCGATCGGCCTGAGTTACTGGTGAGCCTGACGCTACCGGCTAACGCCTCTCAGAGAGAAACCGGGCGGCAGACGTCGCGGCTGGAAAAGGCGCTGATTCACAATCCGGACATAGACCACTTTTCCAGCTACGTGGGTTCTGGGGCCATACGCTTCTACCTGCCAATGGATGTTCTGCTGGAAAATGAAAACATCGCCCAGCTGGTTATCGTGGCGAAAGACCTCCCCGCACGTAACCGGCTGAAAAAACAGCTGAAAAACCTACTGGCCCAACAGTTCAGCGACATCACCACCCGCGTCTCCCCGTTGGAACTCGGCCCACCGGTCGGCTGGCCGGTGAAATACCGCATCACCGGCCCGGATTATGGTCGGGTGCAGGCGATCGCACAGACGCTGGCGTCAACGCTCGGCCAGAGCCCATACACGCGCGAGGTCAACCTCACAGCCGGGGAACCGGAGCGAACCATCACCCTGAAAATTAACCAAACGGCCGCCAGGGCGGCGGGAGTTTCTTCGCAAAGTATCGCGCAGATGCTCAATACCATCTGGTCCGGTACGACCGTCACCACCCTGCGCGACCACAATCGTCTTATCGACGTGGTGCTACGTGCCGATGACACGGAGCGCCAGGATTTGACCACGTTGTCCGCTTTGCTGTTGACGAATGACCAGGGGGAAAAAATTCCCCTCAGCCAGGTGGCTACACCTGCATGGGGAGTGGATGATCCGGTTATCTGGCGACGCCAGCGCCTGCCTTATATCTCAGTTCAAACCGACCTGGCACCGGGGATGCGTGCTGAGACCGTCTCACAACAGTTGCGACCGGCAGTAAATCGCCTGCGTGCCAAGCTGCCACCCGGCTATCAGATAGAAGAAGGAGGTGCGGTTGCCGAGTCGGATAAAGGCAACGGCTCAGTGTATGCCATGCTGCCACTCACGCTTGTCGTGATGCTGGTATTGTTGATGATCCAGCTACAGCGTTTCTCACGGATGTTACTGGCCCTGTTGATGGCACCCTTTGGGCTGATTGGCGTGGTGCTGGCCATGCTGCCAACCGCGACGCCAATGGGATTTGTCGCGCTGCTGGGCGTTATCGCCCTGGCGGGAATGATCATCCGCAACGCGGTCATTCTTATTAGTGAAGCGGACCGCAATCTCCGTCACGGGATGTCCTGTGAGGCGGCGATCATCACAGCAGCGCAACACCGGGCCAGGCCGATCCTGCTGACCGCCTGTGCGGCGATACTCGGCATGCTGCCGATTGCAGAACAGGTATTCTGGGGACCGATGGCCTATGCCATTATCGGCGGGCTAGGTGTTGCCACCGTGGTGACCCTGACGGTTCTGCCTGCGGCGATGAGCCTGGTGATGCACAAGGTGACATGCCACTGATTCCCGCAATTCCCAAACACAGGATACGGCAAAGAACCGCTTTTTTTACCGTTTTGCGAACAAGTTCATGTTCTTGCCATTGACGATATACATTCAGGCCAATACAAATTGTAATCGATTACTTAAAAATAAGGCTATGAAAAATTATGAGAAAACTAATGGTACTGGCTGGTTTAGTCACGTCACTGGCTCTCCCCATTACCCAGGCCAGCGCGGCCGATGTGGAAAATGAAATCGCACTGCAAATGTACACCCTGCGCAATGTAGGCACCCCGGCTGAGCAGTTTGCGATGGCGCATAAAGCGGGCTTCAGGCATGTGGAACTGGTGGGGACGCACGGGCTGGGTGCAGCGCAAATGAAATCGCTGTTGCAAGACAATCAACTCACCGTCACCTCAGCGCATGTACAATTGTCGGCGCTGGAGCAGGATTATCAACCCACCGTGGCGTTTAATAAGGCGATCGGTAACCACACCCTTATTGTGCCGTGGATTGAGCCACAGGATCGCCCGGACAGCCAACAAGGTTGGATCGATTACGCACAAAAGCTGGATAAGCTGGGAGCAAAATTACGCAAGGATGGCATCCAGTTGGGCTACCACAACCATAATTTTGAGATGAAGAAATACGGTGGTATCACCGCGCTTGAAATCATCCTCAACCACACAAAACGCGATAACCTCAAGCTGGAAATGGATGCGGCCTGGGTATCACGCGGGGGTCAGGACCCTGCCCGCCTGCTGAAAGCCTATCCGGGGCGGATTTATGCCCTTCACGCCAAAGACAACGCCGGTATCGGGGTGCGTGATGATGAAATGAATTTTGCACCGCTGGGTGACGGTCTTCTCGACTGGAAAACCATTTTACCCGCCGCCAAAGCCAGCGGCGTGAAGTGGTTTATCGTTGAACACGACCTGCCAAAAGATCCGTGGCAGATCATCACCACTTCACATCAGAATCTGCGTGCGGCGTTGGAAAAACTGCCGCAGTGAGTTGTCAGGCGCTGGCACGTACTTCCAGGTGCCAGTCCATGATGACTCTCTCCGGCGGGGAGTCTGGGTTTTCGATCTTCGCCAGCAGCAGGGTAAAAGCTTTACGGCCAATATCGCGTGAGGGTTGTACGATGGTGGTTAGCGGCGGCGAAACCATTTCCGCCAGTTCCGTGCCATCAAAACCGGCCACCGCGATATCCTGCGGCACCCGCAGGCCTGCCTGCTCAATCGCTGACATCGCCCCCGCAGCCAGCGTATCGGAAACGGCGAACACCGCATCCGGTCGCGTTTCGCGCTTCAACAACATTTCCATTGCCTGCTTACCGGCATGAAAACTCAGTTCACTGGCGTAAGTGATCGCCTGCCAATCCTGTTGAAGCGAGGCCAGTTCCTGCTGATAACCCTGCTGACGCAATTGGGCATACTTGTAGCTGAGATCGTGATTAATCAGTGCAATGCGCTGGCGGCCCTTCCCGGCCAGATAGCATACCAGTTGACGTGAAGCATCAATGTCACTGATGCCGACACAGGAAACATTCCCGGCGTCGGCATATTCGGCGCACTGCACCCAGGGAGTGGTGCCAATCAATTCGGTTAATTCAGGCAGGGTGGTGATGGCATCCATGGTGATGACCCCATCCACAATTTTGCCGGAGAGCAGTTGCAGGCTGGAGCGTGAGCGATTGATATCTGAACCTGAGTTGCACAGTAAAATTCGGTAGCCGTTCTGCTCGGCCTGCTCCTCGATCCCTTTGACCAACTCAGCGCAAAAGGGATTGGAAATATCAGAAACCAGAACCAGCACCATGGAACTGCGTGATGTACGCAACTGACGCGCCAACAGGTTCGGTTGATAGTTGCTCGCTTTGATTGCCTCCAGGACTTTTACCCGATTTTTTTCCTTTACGGTGTCACTGTTGTTCAGCACACGCGAAACCGTGGCAACGGAAACGCCCGCCAGCCTGGCGATTTTTTGGATGGACATGTTGGCAATATTTCCTGCTGAGAAACTGATGGCATGCAGGCTACCATAAATACGTAAGCCCGGCATCGACCGGGCTTACGCGTCATCACGCAACCGTCATCCAGCGCTGTTGCTGATGGCTTTGCACAATGGCATCAACAATCGCCATCACCTGCGCGCCGTCAGCAAAAGTGGCAAACGTTGCCGTACCGCCCGCAGGCATCCCTCCCTGCTGCACCGCCGCATAGAACTGTTGCATCATGGCGCGGAATGCGTCCGGCCAGCCCTCAATATGGCCGCCCGGAAAGCGCGCCCGTCCGGCAACGTCGGCATTCATCAGGGATGGATCGTCTGAAAGCACCCGGTTAGCCTGGTGCCGGTAACCCAGCCACAACTGTTGCGGCGTTTCCTGATCCCATGCCAGCGAGGCGGCACTGCCGCTCACCTCAAGGTTGAGACGATTTTTGCGTCCGGCAGAAACCTGCGACACGCTGAAACACCCCTTGCTGCCATCGTCAAAGCGAAACAGCACGAATCCCATATCTTCGGTAGTCACCGGGCGGTCTTCATAGCAGACTTGCTGCTGCCGGGCGCTGAAAGTGGATACCGCGTTAAGATTGGCTTTGCGTGTCGGCCAGACGATTGCCAGGTCGGCCAGCACCGCGACAATTTTACGTCCGGTAATGAACTGAATGGTGTCGCACCAGTGTGAACCAATGTCAGCTACCGTGCGCGACACTCCTCCCTTCCCGGCCTCAACACGCCAGTTATAATCGGTTTCTTCCAGCATCCAATCCTGCAAATAACTTCCCTGCGCCGCGAATAATCGGCCCAACTCCCCCTGGCGCAACATGCTGGCCGCCTGTTGCACCAGGGCAAACTGACGGTAAACAAAACTGACGCCGTGTACCACGCCCGCTTCATCCGCCAGTCGCACCAGTTCAGCCGCCTCTTCCAGCGTCATGCACAACGGCTTCTCTGAAAACACATGTTTACCCGCCTGAATAATCTGGCGATTGATCGCCGCATGCAGATGATTCGGCGTGCAGTTATGGACCGCCTGCAAACCGGGATGGCGTAAAAACGCCGCGACATCGCTATACGCACTCGGAACATTGAGCTGCGACGCCCGCGCTTCAGCGCTCGCCTGGTCGCTATCGCAAATCGCCACCACCTGAACATTGCCGAGTCGGCGCAGCGCTTCAATGTGCGCCGGACCGATAAAGCCGGTACCGATAATGCCAACATTAATCATCTCCGACACCTCCCGTCAGGCCAAGCTGAGCGCGAACGCTGGCGCGTGAGTCACTGCCTGCGGCAAAGTCATCAAACACGCGATCCGCCACCGGAATAATGTGCTGACGAATAAATTCTGCCCCCTCGCGCGCGCCGGTATCGGCATCTTTCAGGCAGCATTCCCACTCCAGCACGGCCCAACCGTCGTAGTCGTACTGCGCCAGCTTGCTGAAAATGCTTTTGAAATTGATTTGTCCATCGCCGGGTGAGCGGAAACGTCCGGCGCGATCGATCCAGCGTTGATAGCCGCCATATACGCCGCTGCGTCCGTTGGGTAAGTACTCAGCATCCTTCACATGAAAGGCTTTGATGCGCGCATGGTAGATATCGATAAATTGCAAATAATCAATATGTTGCAGATGAAGATGGCTGGGATCGAACAGAATATTGCAACGGGGGTGGTTATTCACCGCCGCCAGAAAACGCTCGAACGTGATGCCATCATGCAGATCTTCCCCAGGATGCAGTTCATAGCACACATCCACGCCGTGCTGATCAAAGACATCCAGCACGGGTCGCCAGCGACGTGCCAGTTCAGCAAACGCCTCCTCCAGCAACAACGGGTTATGTGGCGGCCAGGGATAAAGATAGGGCCACGCCAGCGCCCCCGAAAACGTGGCATGTGCCGTTAATCCCAGCCTGGCCGATGCAGCGGCGGCCCGTTTCACCTGCTCCGTCGCCCATGCGGTGCGTTGGGTCGCATTCCCACGTACTGACGGCGGGGCGAAACCATCAAATGCCGCATCATGTGCCGGATGTACGGCAATCAACTGCCCCTCCAGGTGGGTAGATAATTCACTGATCGCCAGACCATATTGCGCCAGCGAACCCATCACCTCGTCACAATAGGTCTGGCTGGTCGCGGCCTTTGCGAGATCAAAAATGTGTGGATGATTACAGGGGATCTGCAACGCCTTGTACCCCAACGCGGCAGCCCACTGCGCCAATCCCTCCAGCGAGTTGTAAGGTGCCCCGGCACCAATAAACTGTGACAGAAAAATACCCGGACCTTTTAACGTCTGCACAACCACCTCCAAAACCATCAATCGCGATATTTAAATGAAAACAGGAAAATGACAGCGATAACGGCAGCGGCAACCGCCGGTATCCACCAGAACAGGGCCCAGCTCTGCGCCGATACCTGACCCGCGACCAGGTGGTTATACAGCGCACCCGATATTTGCGAGCCGAGCAGCATGCCGATACCGTAGGTAAACATCACCACCATGCTTTGCGCCTGGCCTTTCACTTTTTCGCCAGCAACGCGGTCGGTGTAGATAAAACCCACCACAAAGAAGAAGTCGTAACAGACGCCGTGCAGCAGAATGCCAAGCCAGATCAAGGCACGTCCCTCTTCCCCCATCCCCAAGGCAAACAACGCATAACGTACGAACCAGGCACACATCCCCACCAGCAGCATGTATTTCACACCCAGCCGGCGGAACAGCAACGGGATCACCAGCATGAAAAAGATTTCTGACATTTGGCCGAAGGACATGATGGTGCTGACATTCTCAACCCCGGCGTCAGATAACCAGGAAGCGGTATAGGCGTAGTAGGTACCGAGCGGAATCGAGATCAACGTGGCGCACAACGCAAAGATAAAGAAGTGCCGAATTTTCAGCAGCGCAAAGGCGTCAGCGCAGAACAAATCCCGCACTTTGAACGGCAGACCTTTAGCGGGCGCAGGGGTGTGCGGCAGCGTCAGGCTATAAACCGCCAGCATCACCGAACAAATCGCCGCCACGGAGAAAATTGTGGTGCTGGCGGCAATGCCTGTGACACCGATAAAAATACCCGCGACGATCCAACCAATAGTGCCAAACACGCGCACCACCGGAAAACTCTTCTCACTGCTCGCCAGGCTGTGGAAAGCAATGTTGTTAGTTAATGCCAGGGTTGGCATGTAGCACAGCGTGTAACCAAACAACAACGCGATCAGCTGCGCGCCGTTTTCGGCGATCATCGCCTGGGGGACAAACCACAGAATCACCGCCCCTGCCAGATGCATCACCGCCAGCACGCGCTGCGACGGAAAAAAGCGGTCCACCAGCATCCCTAATACGAAAGGGGAGAGAATCGACGCAATCGGTCCGGCGGAAAACGCATCGCCAATCAGTAACGCCATATTGTGTTGTGTCATCACCAATCCGAGGGTGACCGACCAACTTCCCCAGATAAAAAATTGCAGAAACATCATCAATGACAGGCGTGGCACCAGCATGCGCTGGGCGACTGCTGTGTTTTCAGAATCTTGTGTTGTAGACAGCATATAAGCCTCACAGAGAAAAGTAATCGATTACAATTCACGACGAAATGAAAAGTAATCGATTACAAAATAAATATATCGCAGGTTGATCACATTTTTAAACATTGGAAAGTGACGGCTTCAGCACCTGACCCGGTCGGCATCAATGCCGCCGGTGGAACGTTGAAGATCCAACGGTGAAATAACGAGAACCGAAGTTTGTTTCCCGTGATATAGTTTTTCGCAATATCTTTTCTCACCCACCAGGTGAATAACATGAAAACCGATATCAGAAATCTGGATCTCAACCTGCTGAAAGCACTCGACGCGCTGTTGGATGAACGCAGCGTCACGCGCGCTGCGGAGCGACTATCACTGACGCAGCCCGCCGTCAGCGGTATGCTTACCCGGTTACGTGAATGCTTTGACGATCCGTTATTCACCCGCGCGCAGCGTGGCATTGTGCCCACCTTGCGTGCGCTTGAACTGGCAACGCCGGTAAAAAACATCCTTGCCGAAGTTGGGGAGCTGCTGAAGCCGCGTGAATTTGATCCGGCAACCGCTGAGATGACCCTCAACGTCGCCGCGACAGATTATGCGTTGCGCGCTGTCGTGGTGCCGTTTATGGCCGCCTTACGTCAGCAGGCACCGGGCATCCGTGTGGCGGTACTCCCGGTCAATAACGACCTATTGCCGATGCAGTTTGAACGTGGCGCGGTGGATGTCGCGCTGATTACCCCAGAAACCACCCCACCCGAGTTACACGCAAAAACGCTATATGCGGAAGATTATGTGTGCCTGCTGCGCGCCGATCATCCACTGGCACAATCCGGCGTCCTGTCATTAGATGAGTTCTGCTCCCAGGATCATGCGTTGGTGTCGTATGTTGGAGGCAGTTTTTATGGTGTCACCGATGAAGCACTGGCGACACTGGGGCGTTCTCGCCGGGTAACGCTCTCGGTGTGCAGTTTTCTGGTTCTGCCGGAAATCCTGCGCGTGAGTGATTTAATCAGCGTGGTACCGCGCAGGCTGGCATTGAACACCGCCGGGTTGAAAATCGTGGCACCGCCATTGGATATCCCAGGTTTTACCAAATCCGTCGCCTGGCATGAGCGCACCCATCGCGATCCGGGACATCGCTGGTTGCGAGAATTGTTGTTTTCCACCGCGTTATGAACCGTTAAATCAGGCCAGAGGATCAGATGATTTCTAAAGATAATGCCGAGCACTACATCTGGGGTGAAAGATGCGATGGATGGTATCTGGTCAAACGCCAGGACATGCTGGTTATTCACGAAAAAATGCCACCGCATACCGAGGAAAAGCGGCATTACCACGCCGTATCCCGACAATTTTTCTTTGTCGTGAAGGGCGTGCTGACCATGGAGCTGGAAGGTGAAAAGCAGGAAATCGCTGCGTTGCAGGGCATCGAAATTCCTCCCGAGGCAAAACACCAGGCCAGAAACGACAGCGATGACGCGGTAGAGTTTATTGTTATTTCCCACCCTACCACGCGAGGCGACCGCACTGACCTGCCCGATTTAGCATAAACGGGCAGGCAGGTATCCGCTGATTACCTACGAGCGTCGGGACGCAATTGGCGTACAAGGTACATTTTCGTTGCCACCGACACCAGCAACGCCAGCGCTAATCCCCAGACAAACACCTGCATCATTGCCTCGTAACTGCCGGTACTTTGTCGCAGCAGAGAGGATACGGACGATCCGACCAGCCCTGCGAGCGCCCAGGCGGTCAGCACATATCCGTGGATAGCACTGACCTGGCGGGAGCCAAAAATATCGCCAATATAGGCAGGCAACGTGGAAAAACCACCGCCATAGCAAGTCATGATCAACAGCAAAACCGCTTCAAACAGTAAGACGTGCTGCAATGAGGGCAGTAGCCAGAACGCGACAATTTGCAGAGCGAAAAAGAGGATGTAGGTATTGGGACGACCAATAATATCGGAGAAAGATGCCCACGCAATTCGCCCCAGCCCATTAAATAACCCGATCATCCCAACCAGCGACCCCGCTGCCAGTGCTGATATACCCGTTGCTTCCTGAGCCAGTGGAGAAGCGACGGAAATTAACGCAATACCGCAGGTGATATTTATAAACATCATCAGCCACAACCCTAAAAAACAGCGAGTACGGACCGCTTGATTGGCTGTCATTGGCATCACGCCCTGAGCCGGTATTTTGCCGGGCTTCACCTTTTCCCGCGCGGGTTGCCAGTCTGGTGGCGGTAATTTCAGACAGGCTGATGATAACAACATAATTGCCGTGTAACTGATTGCCTGTAGGAAAAAGGTCTGAGCAATACCTACCGAGCCAATAAGTAAACTCAGAATCGGCCCGCCTAAAAAAGCCCCAAAGCCGAAGCCCATAATGGCGAGGCCCGTTGCCAGACCGCGCCGGTCAGGAAACCATTTCATCAACATCGATACCGGGGTGACATACCCCGTCCCCAGCCCAAAGCCACCGACCAGGCAAAAAAACAGTAACAAACCTAAGCGCAACGTATCGTTCGATATCATGCCAGAGGTGGCTACACCGGCCCCCATCAGACCGACACCCCATAAACCCGTGGCGAGAAACCCCGAAAATCGCGGCCCACGTCGTTCAACAACATGCCCCATGACCGCAGCAGACATCCCCAGTACAAAAATAGCCAGACCAAATGGCAACCCTGCTTCAAACTCATTCCAGCCAAAGGCATCCATAAAAGGCTTTTTAAATACACTCCAGGCATAAACTGAACCTAAAGAAATATGGATACCCACCGCTCCGGCTGCGATAACCCAACGACAATTCATAAAAATCCCTTTATCAAATAGTAATCCATCCAAATTCTATATATGTTCCACTTCCTTATGAAAAGGATGAATTTCTTATTTAAATACATTTCATATATAAACAAAAACAACCTGAAAAACTCATGACCAAACGAGAGGCGATACGCATAACACTCTAATATATAATAAAAAAATCATGTTTTTTTGATGTTTGATATTTACCAAGGATATTCAGCAGGATGGCGGGTGCCCGGCATAACCGGACACCGTCAGATACGGACAGTTATTCTATGCCGAGATAACCGTCCATATAGGTTTGTGCAATCGCCTCCGACATATTGTTGCGCCAGCGCGGTGATAACGTGGCGTCATCTTTATATTCTTTACCGGCAAAGTGCGACGTTCCACTGATTGATTTTATGAACTCATCGCTGTGGAAATAGCTGACTCTTTTCTGCGCATCGGCGCTGGAGACACCTTGTGCACGATCTTTTTTGCCCAGTTGCCAGAACTGGGCAAAAAAAGGCGTCGCCATGCGGATGGAGTCAGCCTTGTTCATCACAAAATTGGGATCCGAATCTTCGACTTTATAGACGAATTTAGTCGCATGCCGTTTGGCGCTGGTATCCGTTTGCGCACAACCATTCAGTAACAGGAGAGATAAAGCGACAACACTCACAATGCGGAGGTTTCCATTCATTAAAAAGCTTCCTTTTGCATAAAACGATTGATTTATCATCAGCCCTGTCGGGCTGAAACCAGCACCTCGGGGTGCTGGCCGGGATCAGTCAGGTGAATTCATCGATTGTCATTCACCACCCTTTCACCCTCTTCCGTTAGTCTTACCTCGTAATAGCGTGACATATCCGTGGGCGAGGCAATGAATTCAATCAGCCCCGACCGCATCAATGACGCCAAACTTCGGCAGGTAATATCCCTTCGTTTGCACATTTCAATTTCAAAATCACATTTCATTTCCAGCCCTATGGCTTTATCACCACGTAGCCGGTGCTTAGTGCCACTTTGCATACGACGTAAAGTAATCAGTTTTGCCTGTGAAATTCCCATGCCTTCCCTTCCCCTGGATAAGATCAATAGTTATGAATAACTGCTGAACGAACGGCCTCGCGCTTTCGGACCATTGCAGTCCAACGCTTTTTATGAAATCACTGGGGTACGACACATAATAAGAATATCGAAAATAAATTGTAAATATTACGTAAGGCAAATTAAGACTGGATTATGTGTCCGACAACCGTTACTACTAGCAGAAAATGGCCGCGAGGCCCGGTATGCACTGTAAAACTACCCGTGATTATCGTCACTACTAAATTTGGTAGTTGCTTTATTTACCTGGATTGGCACTGAGGCAGATCAAATGAATAAGCCGGAAACGTATATGTTGTTAGCACTGGAGTGTTCCAGAAATGCGCTGCCGGACTGTCGGCCAAACCCGCCCGTGGGTTGTGTGATCGTGAGAAATGGCGAGGTGGTCTCTTCCGGTTTTACCCAATCACCGGGCTTGCACCATGCAGAGATTGCTGCCCTGTCGAAGCTTGAAATGTCGGTGAATGATTGCGATATCTACGTCACGCTGGAGCCATGTTCGTTTCAGGGAAGAACCCCCTCGTGTGCAAAGACGCTGGCCTCACTGAAACCAAATCATATCTACATTGCATTACTCGATCCTCATCCAAAGAATCAGGGTGCGGGCATTGAAATATTGCAGCATGCAGGCATCAGTTTCACTTTGGGGATTTGCCAGAATGAGGTTTCCGAATTCCTTTCTGAATACCTGATATCATCAGACCTCTGATTGAATCTCTGGCCGATAAAATAAAATAGATGCCAGGTCGATATATAAGGTTAATGGGTCTTTCACACAACCTGGTGCGACGCATTCCCTTCTTGCCACCGCTGCCAAAAAGTCAACCGACGAAATAATAACGAAACGGCATCTATTCCCGCCATTTATTGATCAATAAAAAACCATTATTGTAATTAATAATAATTCTCATTATAGTTCGCGTTTTCATTTTTGTTGGCAAAGGACAGATGACAAATCTCATGATGAAAACAATATCCCGCTATTCTCTACTGGCTTGTCTTATTGCGTACAGCCTTGGAAACTCCCCTGCATTTGCAAACGAAATAATAAGTGAAACGCCAGTGCAACAACTGGCGATTAGCGATAAAAAAAGCAGTAGCGACAATACTCTGGTCGTCACCGCCCGCGAGCAAACCCTGCAAGCGCCTGGCGTCTCCATCATCGACAGTGAAGCCATCAAAAAATACCCTATCCAGCGTGATGTTTCTGAACTGATCCGCACCATGCCCGGCGTGAATCTAACCGGTAATTCCAATAGCGGCCAGCGTGGTAATAACCGCCAGATTGATATTCGCGGTATGGGTCCCGAAAACACCCTGATTCTGGTTGACGGGATGCCGGTCAGCAGCCGCAACTCGGTGCGCTATGGCTGGCGTGGTGAGCGTGATACCCGTGGCGACAGCAACTGGGTGCCGCCCGAAATGATCGATCGTATTGAGGTTATTCGCGGCCCGGCGGCCGCGCTGTATGGCAATGGCGCGATGGGAGGCGTGGTCAACATCATCACCAAACCGGCAGAAAAAGAGTGGCATGGTAATTTCAACACTTATTACAACGTGCCAGAACACAAATCTGAAGGGGCCACCAAACGTTATAACGCCAGCCTGAGCGGCGCTTTAACGGATAATCTGACCCTGCGCCTGTATAGCAACTGGAGTAAAACACAGGCAGACGCGCAGAATATTAACAGCGGGCATGAAGCTGAGCGTAGCGGTAAATACGCAGGTATGGTGCCGGCAGGCCGTGAAGGGGTGATCAATAAAAACATTAATAGCGTATTGCGCTGGGAGTTTATGCCCATGCAGGCGCTGGAATTGAATGCGGGTTATAGCCGCCAGGGCAACCTTTACGCCGGTGACACGCAGAACACCAACAGCAGCACCCTGGTTAAGGAAAATTACGGTAAAGAAACCAACGTGATTTACCGGCAAACACTCTCCCTGAAATATACCGGTGCCTGGGATAACGGCGTGACCACCAACAATTACATTCAGTTCGAAAAAACCCGTAATAAAAGACTTAACGAAGGTCTGTCCGGTGGACTGGAGGGATTATTCAGCACGACAGATGAAGGTTTTTCTACCATTGTTCTGAATGATACCAACCTGCATTCCGAGGTAAACATTCCCTTTGACGGATGGGTTAGCCAGACAATGACCTTTGGTGCGGAGATGAATCATCAAACGATGAAAGATCCCACCTCCAATACTCTGACCAATACTTCGGAGGTCGACGGCGTCTCCAGTTCCGGTCGGAGCATCTATAGCTCAGCCAATATCTATGGCGTCTACACTGAAGATAATATTGATCTGACCGACTCAACCCGACTGACTCCGGGATTACGTTTCAATCATCAAACCTACACCGGCAGCAATATCAGCCCCTCGCTGAACCTGTCGCAGGATTTGGGGGAAGATTTTACCCTGAAATTGGGCATTGCCCGTGCCTGGAAGGCACCTAACCTGTACCAGACCAACCCCAATTATCTGCTCTACAGCAGCGGCAACGGATGCTACGCCAGTTCCACCAGCTGTTATTTACAGGGTAATAAGGATCTCAAAGCCGAAACCAGCGTCAATAAAGAGATCGGTATCGAGTACCATCATGAAGGGGTGCAGGCCGGTTTGACCTGGTATCGTAACGACTATCACAACAAAATCGAGGCAGGCTATTCCCCGGCGTACAGCAACGGTACATCAAACATCTATAAATGGCAGAACGTGCCAAAATCTGTCGTTCAGGGGCTGGAAGGCACGTTGAATTTTCCGATCAGCGAAAATTTGACCATGAACAACAATTTCACTTACATCATCGACAATAAAAACGAAACCTCTGGCGATTACCTGTCGATTATCCCGAAATATACCATTAACTCGACGCTGGACTGGCAGGCAACCAACGCCCTTTCTGTCCAGGGAACCATGACATGGTATGGCCGCCAAAAGCCGCCTAAATATAACTCCCAGGGTGAGGACACGTCCGGCAGTGAAAAATGGCAGGTTTCCCCCTATGCCATTTTTGGTGCGAGCGCAGTTTATAACATCAATAAAAATATCGATATCACAGCGGGTATCGATAATTTGTTAGATAAACGCCACTTCCGCGCAGGCAACGCGCTGACCTCGGGCGCCAACGGCACTTACGCTTATGGTGCAGGAGCGCGCACCTATAACGAGTCGGGACGGACTTATTATATGGAGCTCGGGATGCATTTCTGACAGAAAGCCGCCTGCTGCCATCTTTAGCCCGGCAGCTATGATGTGCACTGACTTGCATTTAAAACGGAAAAGGCCGCCTTGCGGCGACCTCTTCCGGCACTTCCCTGTACGACCATCCGTTATTTGTACAGTTCTGCGGTCATGTGAACACGGTTATTAGTGTTCGCTTCGGTGATTTTGTACTGTGCACCCTGCTGTGCGGCCTGTGCAGCAATTTTCGCTTCTGCACCGTCCAGGGTTGAAGAGGTGACAGAGATGCTTTGCGCGAAGCTGGCTGCTGACATCAGGGAAAGAGCGGCTACAGCGGCGATTGACAGTGCTTTGATAGTTTTCATGGTCTTAATCCTTAATTAGTTTGTTTGGAAGGCTGTGTGCCTTCGATGAAAGTAATAATAACCATAGTTATCGTTTCATGATTGATAATTAGTGCGATAACTGTGATCGTGCTAATTATTACCTTATTTAGTCAGTTCAGCTGACAGGTAAGCACCGTTGTCCACGCGTGCGCCGGTGATTTTGTACTGCGCACCCTGCTGAGCGGCCTGAGCAGCGATTTTGGCTTCTGCGCCATCCAGGGTGGAAGCGGAAGCGGTGATGCTCTGCGCAAAGCTACCGAAAGAAACCAGTGACAGGGCGGCAACTGCAACGAAAGTTTTGATAGATTTCATGGTCATTTCCTCAGAAGTTTGTTTAATCGGTGAGGCGTTGTGCCTCGATGTGAGAGAGAATAGACCTGACGGCGGGGGAGTAAAAGCTGAGGGATTTGCTGAAATAATTCAAAAAAATTGAATATAAAAAAAGGCGCGATAAATCGCGCCCTGCCATCAATCACAGTTTGTTAGCGTCAGCCCAGCAGCTCTTTTCGAACGATTTCTGCACCCGCGCTTAACGCCTCCAGCTTGCCTCTGGCGACCCGGCGCGATAGCGGCGTCATGCCACAGTTGGTAGACGGATAGAGTTTGTCAGCATCGACAAACTTAAGCACGTTGCGCAGCGTAGCGGCGACTTCTTCCGGGGTCTCGATGGTATTGGTTGCCACATCGATCGCCCCCACCATCACCTTTTTACCGCGAATCAGTTCAATCAGATCCATTGGAACATGCGAGTTGTGACATTCCAGGGAAATGATATCAATGTTGGATGTTTGCAGTTTAGGGAACACCTCTTCATATTGGCGCCACTCGTTCCCCAGAGTCTTTTTCCAATCGGTATTGGCTTTGATGCCATAGCCATAGCAAATATGCACAGCCGTCTCACATTTAAGCCCTTCGATGGCTCTTTCTAAAGCAGCAATCCCCCAGTCATTCACCTCATCAAAAAAGACATTAAATGCAGGTTCATCAAACTGGATAATATCAACACCTGCCGCCTCTAACTCTTTGGCTTCCTGGTTAAGAATTTTGGCGAATTCCCAGGCAAGTTTTTCACGGCTTTTATAGTGTCCATCATAAAGTGTATCAATCATCGTCATCGGACCTGGTAAGGCCCATTTGATCGGTTGACTGGTTAGTTGACGTAAAAATTTAGCATCTTCGACAAATACGGGCTTTTGACGAGCAACTTCACCCACAACGGACGGTACACTCGCTTCATAGCGATTACGAATTTTAACGATCTCGCGTTTCTCAAAATCAACGCCGCTGAGATGCTCAATAAAGGTCGTGACAAAATGTTGGCGTGTTTGCTCACCATCACTGACGATATCAATACCGGCTTTTAATTGATCTTCCAGGCACAAACGCAGCGCATCATGTTTGCCCTCAATTAATTCCGCATCCTGCAATTTCCAGGGTGACCAAAGTGTCTCAGGTTGTGCCAGCCAGGAAGGCTTAGGTAAACTGCCAGCAGTTGAAGTAGGTAATAATTTTTTCATCACAGGTGACCTTGTACTTTCGGTTAATCAAAGAACGGACGCAGCAGACCATTGCTCAAGAACAGTTTGATAAGGTTTGATGAAGTGCTGCTCAGTAAACTTTCCTTGTTCAATAGCCAACTGGCTACGTTCTTCGCGATCATAAACAATTTGAGTTAAGGAATAATCCTGATGCTTCAGACTTGGCTGGTAGCATTTTCCTGCCGCAGAGTTAGCATTGTAAATCTCAGGGCGATAAATCTTCTGGAACGTCTCCATTGTGCTGATGGTGCTGATCAGCTCAAGGTTGGTGTAATCACTGAGTAAGTCGCCAGTAAAATAGAAGGCCAAAGGCGCAACACTGTTCGCCGGCATAAAATAACGTGCCTGTAACCCCATTTTATTGAAATAAAGGTCAGTCAGGGATAGCTCATCTTGCTGGTATTCGATGCCAAGTACCGGATGCTGATTTCCCGTCTGATGATAGACGTTCTTACTGGAAACACTCAGGCAGATAACCGGTGATTTTTTAAAATTCTCTTTATACGCATCGGAATTCACGAAGGACTTGAATAGGTTTCCATGCAGATCACCAAAGTTATCGGGCGTGCTAAAGCCAGATTGTTTTTTATTATGTTCAGGAAGAACCACACTAAAATCATAGTCCCGTACATAAGAAGAGAAATTATTGCCTAAAATACCGTCAATACGCTCATGGGTTTTCTTATCAACGATATTTGTTTTTAATATTTCAATCGCCGGAAAGGTAACTTCAGCACCAATGTTCAACTCAGCAGAAATTATTTCCAGTTCAACTGAATAACGATCGCTATTAGGGTTATCCCAGTGCGCCAGCGAATTGAAACGATTGTCAATCATCACTAAGGCGTTACGCAAGTTCTCATGACGTTTCTCGCCTCGTGCTAAGTTCGCAAAGTTAGTCGTGATGCGCGTATTTTTGGAAGGGTTATAATTTTCGTCGAAAGAAATACGCTTAATAGAAAATGTAAGATCTTTATTCATCGCAATCCGGCACCCTGATATCTGAGATAAATACTGAAAAGACGTTTGGTTGGTTGAAAGTCACCCAATTTTTTTGGGGTTTTCTCATTCAGTATTTTTTATCTGATTTAACATTGATAATGCATATTTTATGCCAGAGCTTTTGGATGGAGAAAAGTGATTTAATTTCAATACAGCATGAGTCATGTTCATGATCAGAATCACGGTCAGGGCTGGCAGGGTTGAAAAATGTCCCACCCTACATAACTTTACTTTTAAATCATACAGTTATGCGGAAACGGGGTTACTGCGCTCGTATTCTGTGAAGGTGAGTTCAGGGCTGCAACAGCAGCCCTGTGTCAGAAAATGACAAGACGAATAGACTGTATCTCGATTCAAGATGCCGCAGCAACGTTACAAGCATACAGTATCACCTGTAGCTGAGTTTCGTTATTGCTGGTTGATTTGAGTCTATAGCTGGAAAATTTAGCATTGGCAGGGCGCGTATAGTAGGAGGTACTGCCGTCACTTTCTTTCTTAATATTTAAGTATTCCTGGCCCAGAGCACTTATCTCTCCGCTGTCCATATCGCCAAGCCCGTAATTTTGGTCGAAATGAATAACAAAGCTGTCTCCAGAATCCGTCACTTTAATGGTGTAAGGATCATTTTTCTTGCCACTGAGATATTTGTCCTTAAATCCACGACCATACTGCATGGATACCTTACATACCTTTGTCACCGGATCCATGTGAGAAGGAAAACTCGGCGGGACACCACCATCATCTTGTACCGCTTGCTGAAGATTAGTTGGTGCTGGTGGTGATGCCGGGTTTACCTGACGGACGGAAGGTGCAGCAGATTCAGCGGTTTTTTGTTCCGAAAGCACGCCCAGCACAGCCACTAAGTCATTGATTCGCCCCTTATAAGCCGAATCAAGTTGCGAAACTGTTGTCGCTTTGTTTCTGATACTCTTCAGCCACAACAGCTGTGATTTTTTTATCATCGTCGCTTGATCCGCTTTTTCTGTTAATGCTTTGCGGTACAGCGCATTCAGTTTATCGTCGAGGGAAGATAAAGACGGTGTGGAACAGATAGTCAATTCGGCGTAACTGCTGGCTTTTTTGCAATCAAACGAAGCTGCGTATCCCGGCATGTGCCATAAAATGCCTACTGCAATAAATATTACGTTTCTCTTTTTCATCATTACCGGCTTCCTGCTGAAACGAATAGATCTATTTCGACCATTCTGACTAAATCTGAGTATCGGCAGAACCTCAGAATTCCTTATAGCATCCGACTTCAGATAAAATTTCTGTTGCCTTGCTAAACCGGTTTAGTTAGTTTTCACAGACTCATTCTATGGAGGAAATTTCATGTCAGCACGAGTCTGGTGTCTGGGAGACGCCGTGGTCGATCTGTTGCCGGAGGCGGATGGACGACTGATGAAGTGTCCGGGTGGCGCACCGGCAAATGTTGCCGTTGGTATTGCGCGATTGCAGGGTAACAGTGGATTTATTGGTCGGGTCGGTGACGATCCCTTTGGTCATTTTCTGCGTCAAACGCTGGCTGATGAGCAGGTGGATATCCATTTTATGACCGCCGACCCGACCTATCGCACCTCAACCGTGGTGGTCTCGCTGGATGAAGAGGGTGAGCGCTCGTTTACCTTTATGGTACGACCGGGGGCAGACCTTTTTATTGAGCCTGCTGATTTGCCCCCCTTTCAGCCGGGTGAATGGCTGCACTGCTGTTCGATAGCGCTGGCCGCAGAACCTTCACGCTCCACCACCGTCACCGCCATGGCGCGTGTAAAAGCCGCAGGGGGCCGGGTCAGTTTCGACCCGAATATTCGCCACGACCTGTGGTCAGACGCGCATCTGTTACAAACCTGTCTGAGTCAGGCCTTACAGCAAGCCGATGTGGTGAAGTTGTCAGAAGAGGAACTGACATTTATTGCCGGATCGGATCAGACCGATGTCGCCATGCAAAAACTGGCCGACACTTTTGATATTCAGTTGCTGCTGGTAACGCAGGGAAAAGCAGGCGTGCTGGCCTGGCATCATAACCGGATCTACCACTACCCCACCCTGCCGGTGATAAGCGTGGATACCACCGGTGCGGGTGACGCTTTTGTTGCTGGCTTGCTGTGGGGATTGGCGCAGCATGGCCTGCCGCATGATGAACCCCAACTGGCAGCACGTCTCACCTGTGCCCAAATTTGCGGCGCGTTGGCGACCACCGCTAAAGGTGCGATGACAGCGCTACCCCGACTTCAGCAACTGGAACAACAGCTCAGCTGATTCAGGACCATTTGCCGCTGCGTTTTGCGAGCTATCTCACAATCACTAAATCGGTTTAGCAATTTTCATTGCGCGGAGAAATTACCCGTGGCTATGATTCAACGCCTAAACCGGTTTAGCAAAAAATAACTTTGTGATGATAGCCTTTCCTCAGGGACGCAAAACAATGAAAAAAAGTACTCTCGCTATAACCCTTGGAGTGTTACTGGGTTCCGGTTACACCTGGGCGGCAGACCCCAGCATGAGCAGTATCGAGGCACGTCTGGCGGCATTAGAACAACGTTTGCAGGCAGCTGAGCAACGCGCCAATGCCGCCGAAAACCGTGCTCAGGTCGCGGAAAAGCAGGCGCAACAACTTGCCGCCGCACAACAACAAAATCAAACCACTACCGCGCAGGTTGAGCAACGCACAGCCAAACTGGAGCAGCAAGCCCCCCATGATGACAGTGGTTTTGAGTTCCACGGCTATGCCCGTTCCGGGCTGCTGATGAACAACTCCGCGTCAAAAACTCAGGGAGGCCCGACAGTGACACCCGCCGGTGAAACCGGTGGCAATATCGGTCGTCTGGGCAACGAACCCGACACTTACGTCGAACTGAATCTGGAGCATAAACAAACGCTGTCGAATGGCGCGACTACGCGTTTTAAAGTGATGCTCGCCGACGGCCAGCGTACCTACAACGACTGGACCGCTTCCAGCAGCGATCTCAACCTGCGTCAGGCCTTTACGGAAATCGGCCATCTCCCCACCTTTACCGGCGCGTTCCAGGACAGCACCGTCTGGGCCGGGAAGCGCTTTGACCGCGATAACTTCGATATCCACTGGATCGACTCTGATGTGGTGTTTCTTGCGGGTACTGGTGCCGGTATCTACGACATGAAGTGGAGCGATGACGCACGCAGTAACTTCTCGTTGTATGGGCGCACCTTTGGCGATATCGAAAACAACGACAACACTTCGCAGAACTACATCCTGTCGCTGAATAACTTCTATGGCCCGTTACAGCTGATGGTAAGCGGAATGCGCGCCAAAGATAACGATGATCGTGTTGATACCGAAGGCAACAAAGTCAAAGGCGATGCGGCGAATACCGGCCTGCATGCCCTGGTTGGACTGCATAACGACAGCTTCTACGGCCTGCGTGAAGGTTCGGCCAAAACCGCCCTGCTCTACGGCCACGGCCTGGGGGCTGAGGTCAAATCAATCGGCTCCGACGGCGCACTGCTGCCAGAAGCCAACACCTGGCGTCTCGCCAGTTATGGCATCACACCGCTTGGTGGAGGCTGGCATATCGCCCCGGCGGTACTGGCACAAAGCAGCAAGGATCGTTACGTCAAAGGCGACAGCTACCAATGGGCAACCGCCAACCTGCGCCTGATTCAGGAGCTTACGCAGAATTTCGAGATGCAGTACGAAGGATCTTACCAATACATGGATCTGCGTCCGAAAGGTTACAACAACCGCAATGCCGTCAGCGGCAGCTTCTACAAACTCACCGTCGCCCCCACGCTGAAAGCCAGTGATGTGGGTGAGTTCCTGAAACGCCCGGAAATACGCCTCTTCGCCAGTTGGATGGACTGGGATCATCGGCTGGATAACTACGCCAGCGATGATGCCTTCGGCAGCAATGGCTTCAAAGCCGGTGGGGAATGGAACTTCGGGGTACAAATGGAAACCTGGTTCTGACCGCCTGGCCCCTGTGGGGGCCATTTCAGACGGGTTGATAGCATAAAAACGAAAAACAGAGGTAAGTATGGATTTTGCAAACATTTCCCGGTCGCTACTGCCACTGCTGGGAGGCAGGGACAATATTGCCAGCGCCGCCCACTGCGCCACTCGCCTGCGTCTGGTGCTGGTGGATGACGCCCAGGCGGATACCGATGCCATTGGTAAACTCGAGGGAGTGAAAGGCTGTTTCCGTAATGCCGGGCAACTTCAGGTGATTTTTGGCACTGGAGTCGTTAACAAAGTTTACGCCGCCTTTATCGCCGAAGCCGGGATTAGCGAAGCGAGCAAGTCGGAAGCTGCCGACATTGCCGCCCGTAAGCTGAACCCATTCCAGCGCATTGCGCGTCTGCTGTCGAATATTTTTGTGCCGATTATCCCGGCCATTGTCGCTTCCGGCCTGTTAATGGGCCTGCTCGGGATGGTGAAAACGTATGGCTGGGTCAACCCGGATAACGCGCTCTACATTATGCTCGATATGTGTAGCTCCGCCGCCTTTATCATTCTGCCCATCCTGATTGGTTTTACCGCCGCGCGGGAATTTGGCGGTAACCCATTCCTTGGGGCAACGCTTGGCGGCATCCTCACCCACCCGGCACTCACCAACGCCTGGGGCGTGGCGGCAGGTTTCCACACCATGAACTTCTTTGGCATTGAAGTCGCGATGATTGGCTACCAGGGCACCGTGTTTCCGGTGCTGCTGGCGGTGTGGTTTATGAGCATACTGGAGAAGCAGTTGCGCCGGGTGATCCCGGATGCGCTGGACCTGATCCTGACCCCCTTCCTGACGGTGATCATCTCCGGCTTTATCGCGTTGCTGGTGATCGGCCCGGCCGGGCGTATGCTGGGCGACGGCATCTCCTTTGTACTCAGCACGCTGATCGCCCATGCAGGATGGTTGGCCGGATTGCTGTTTGGCGGGTTGTATTCGGTGATTGTGATTACCGGTGTTCATCACAGCTTCCATGCCATTGAAGCCGGGCTGCTGGGTAATCCTTCGATTGGCGTCAACTTCCTGCTACCCATCTGGGCGATGGCAAACGTCGCGCAGGGCGGTGCTTGCCTGGCGGTCTGGTTTAAAACTAAAGATGCGAAAATAAAAGCCATCACCCTGCCCTCTGCATTCTCGGCCCTGCTGGGGATTACCGAAGCGGCGATCTTTGGTATCAACCTGCGCTTTATGAAGCCGTTTATCGCGGCGCTGATCGGCGGGGCTGTCGGTGGCGCATGGGTAGTGTCGGTGCATGTTTATATGACGGCTGTCGGGTTGACCGGTTTGCCGGGTATGGCCATCGTACAAGCCAGTTCGCTGCTCAATTATGCGATGGGTATGGTTATCGCCTTCAGTACGGCGTTTATTCTCTCCTACCTGCTTAAATACAAAACGGACTCTGAATAATGGCATCATCAACACGCCTGGCCGCCATTTTAAAAGCGGTGATGCACGGTCAGCCCAACGCCCTTAATGACAGCCACTACCCTAGCTGGCACCTGGCGCCGGTCACCGGACTGCTTAACGATCCCAACGGATTTATCCACTTCGCCGGTCGTTACCATCTGTTTTACCAGTGGAATGCGCTGGGCTGCCAGCATCAGCACAAGTGCTGGGGGCACTGGAGTTCAGAAGATCTGCTGCACTGGCAACACGAACCCATCGCGCTGATGCCCGATGACGACTATGACCGCAGCGGCTGCTACTCGGGTAGCGCCGTGGATAACGCGGGAGTTCTGACCCTGATCTACACCGGTAACGTCAAATTCGAGGATGGCAGCCGCACAGCCTGGCAGTGCCTGGCGGTACAAAACAGCACAGGTGGCTTCGATAAACTCGGACCGGCGCTGGCACTGCCGGCAGGCTATACCGGCCATGTTCGTGACCCCAAAGTGTGGCGACACGGAGAGCATTGGTACATGGTGCTGGGGGCACAGGACCAACAATTTCAGGGTAAAGTGCTGTTGTTGCGTTCAGAGAATCTGCACGACTGGCAAAACCTCGGCGAAATCGCCGGAAGTGGCCTTGGCGGCCTTGGTCAGGCGGGTTATATGTGGGAATGCCCGGATATATTTTCCCTTGGCGATCGCAACTGGCTTATCTGTTGTCCACAGGGCATCGAGCGCGAGGAAAAGCGTTTCCTGAATACCCACGCAAGTGCATGGATCAGCGGCGAACTCGATTATGAGACAGCCAGCTTCCGCCACGGTGCGTTTCATGAACTGGACGCAGGATTCGAGTTTTACGCCCCGCAAACCACCCTGACAGCTGATGGTCGTCGTCTGCTGGTGGGCTGGATGGGGGTGCCGGATGGTGAAGAGATGTGCCAGCCAACGGTCAGCAACGGGTGGATCCATCAGATGACCTGCCTGCGCGAACTCAGCGCCCGCGATGGCAAACTGTATCAACAGCCGGTTGCCGAATTGCAGACATTACGCGCAGAGGAACAGGTTTATCACGGCAGCGCTGATAACGCACCGGTGCTGGAGGCACAGCGTCTGGAGCTGTTGCTGGAATGTCAGGGTGATATCACGCTGAACTTTGCCGACAATGTGATCCTGCAATGGCATCAGCATGAACTGCGCCTGGCTCGTCGCAGCCTGAAAACCGGGGAGTGGCTTTATCGCTACTGGGTCGGTGCGGCAAACCGTTTACAAATCCTGTGTGATCATTCCAGCGTGGAGATCTTTATCAACGACGGTGAAGGGGTAATGAGCAGCCGCTACTTCCCGCCACATCCGGCACAATTAACCCTGATCGGTCGCGCAGAAGTGCAGGCCCGCTACTGGTCGTTACGACACTGCATGGTAGAATAAGTTATTGTTTCATTAACCGATGCATTGTCGTGAGAAAAACCAAACGCGTTACCATCAGTGATATCGCCGCGCTGGCAGGGGTGTCCAAAGCCACTGCCAGCCTGGTGCTGAACGGCCGTGGTAAAGAGTTGCGGGTCGCGAAGGAGACACGCGAGCGAGTGCTCACCCTCGCCCAACAACACCACTACCAGCCAAGCATCCATGCGCGTCTGTTGCGCGATGATCGCAGCCATACGCTGGGGCTGGTGGTGCCGGAAATCACCAACCACGGTTTCGCGGTGTTTTCTCACGAACTGGAAAATCTCTGCCGCGAAGCGGGTCTGCAATTGCTCATCTCCTGCACTGACGAGAATGCCGGTCAGGAAATGGTGGTGGTGAACAATCTGGTGGCGCGTCAGGTGGATGGCCTGATCGTCGCATCCAGTATGCTAAGCGACAGCGACTATGTGAAGCTGAGCGAACAATTGCCGGTGGTGCTGTTTGACCGTCATATGAATGACACCCGGTTACCGCTGGTGATTACCGACTCCATCACTCCTACCGCCGATTTAGTCGAGCGCCTGGCGCGCGCCAACCCTGACGAAATCTATTTTCTCGGCGGGCAGCCGCGTCTGTCCCCCACCAAAGACCGCCTGGCGGGTTTTATGCAGGGACTGGAACGCGCAGGGGTCACGCCGCGTCAGGAGTGGATCATTCACGGCAACTATCACCCGAGCAGTGGTTACGAGATGTTTGCGGCATTGTGTGCTCGTCTGGGACGACCGCCAAAAGCGTTATTTACCGCCGCCTGTGGTCTGCTGGAAGGGGTGTTGCGTTATATGAGTCAGCATCATTTACTGACCAGTGATATCCGTATCGCCAGCTTTGATGATCACTACCTGTACGATTCGCTGTCGGTGCCGATTGACACTGTCGAACAGAACGTACCACGCCTGGCGCAGGAGTGTTTCACCATGCTGACACAGATGATTCAGGGACAAGACCCGGCAGAAAACCAGGTCATACTTCCCGCCACCCTGCGTTTACGTTCGGCATAATGGCGGAACCTAAGCCGTAACGGCGCGAATTGTCTTGCCGCTACGGTTTCGTTTACTTGATTTCAGTGACGAAGTTTTCGCGGCTGCGACGAACTTTTTGCAGGTTGACCAGCCAGTCACCTTCAGCCGCACGATAGCCCAACGGCAGAATGATCACGCTGCGTAATCCTTTCTCCTTCAGACCGAGGATTTCATCCACGGCTTGCGGGTCGAAACCTTCCATCGGTGTAGCATCAACTTCTTCAAACGCCGCCGCAATCAGGGCGCTACCCAGTGCGATATACGCCTGACGTGCTGCCGCCTGATAGTTTGCTTCAGTACCACGCTCACCCACAATACCCAGCAACATCTGACGATAGTTTTCCCAGCCTTCATTACGGAAGCCACGGACTTCATTGGTCAGATCAAACATCATATGGACGCGTTCTGGCGTGATGTCATCCCAGGCAGCAAACACCAACACATGAGAACAATCCGTCACCTGCGCCTGATCCCAGGCAACCGCACGAATTTTTTCGCGGATTTCAGTATTGGTAACAACCAACAGCTCAAACGGCTGCAAGCCACTGGAGGTGGCGGTTAAGCGTACCGCTTCAATAATGCGTTCCAGCTTATCCTCAGGCACCACTTTGCTGGCATCAAATTTTTTGGTCGCATAGCGCCAGGCAAGTTTTTCATTAACGATCGACACAATATTTTCCTTTAGATGTGGAAGAAAGCAGATAACAGCAGCCACGCTCCGGCAGCACTCACCTGCAAAACGCGTTGATGTTAACAGCACGCCTTCATTTCATCTGAAGCAGAACGAGCTATGCACAGCGAAGAAGAGCGAGAATATTGACGCGCAACCTGTCACTTGCCAGGGCACAAATGCCAGCGTTTACCGTCGCTGCGCAGTTGCGTCACGCTCAAGGGATGAATATCGATGGCGTTAAACGCGTGCGGTGGCGCGCCCAGGACAGTGACCACCATCGCGCGGATCACGGCTGAAGACACGATGGCGCAGTGCAGTCCCCGTAGCGCGACGCACTGCGTCAACCATCCCTCACAGCGGGCCATCAACTGCTGGAGAGATTCCCCATCAGGTGGTGCCTCGCCTTTGAGCCAGCGCATAAAAACGTCTGGCTCCTGTGTCATCACGTCCCTGATGGCTAAACCCGACCAGCGACCATAACCAGGTTCCACCAGCGCGGTCACCTGCTCTCCGCTTAGCCCCAAAGCCTGGGCCGTCTGGATGCTCGCCACACTCGCCGCAATCCAGATTTGACTGTAAGGCCCGAACCGTTGTGGTAAAGCCTGTTCGCACAAAGGGTCATCAGCGGGAAACCGTGATTGCCGGTTTGCCAGGGTTTCCCCCTGGCAAATCAGTTGCAGGGTAATTGCCATCGGGATCAGTGCACATCCGCCCACTGGCGCAGGGCGGGTTTTTGCACAATCTTCTCGGCGAAAGCCCCAAACAGCACTCCCATCACGCACCACATCGTCAGTTGGGTACCGAAGGCACTCAGGCGAAAGCGCCACAACACATCCGCAGAAAAGCTGGCCGGGATCTCATTGATCGCGGGCATCAGCATACAGGCGGCAATCATCATCACGCAGCCTGACATCGCGCCCCACAGCGCGGCATTCCATGCCCCCAGCCGACGTTTCATCTGATGCGCACTCCACGCCGCCGCCACGATGATGACGGCGGAGATCAGCAGCATGGCAAAGTAGAGACTGGTCCGGTAACCAATGGTGGATGGATCCCCCACCGCCGGAGGGTTCGGTGGATATTTCAGGCCCGGCATCAGGCTCATCACCAGAAACCCGGCCATCGCCAGACTCAGTGCCAGGGCGCGAGGATGCGCCGGGCCAGTGCGTTGCCAGCAAAAAGACCAGATCAGCGCCAGCGCGCCCCCCATTGCAGCGCTGAACAGGATCATCCCGCTCAACAATCCGGCACCGGACTGGGTCTGGCGACTGAAGACTTCCCCATCAGCCTCATCATGGTGATGACCCTTCTCAGCGCTGGCAGGCAGATGCGGATGAGAAAGTTGTTCTTCGATAGAAATTGCCCGATCGACCTGCGGCTCGCCAAAAATATGTGCAAAACCAAAGGTGATGATGCCCGCCAGAATCCCGGCCATCATGCCCTGCAACAGGAGTTTTCCGGTCATAGACTTATCCTCAGTGGCAGGGGAAACCCAGCAAATGGCGGGCATCATGAAAATACTCATGGACCTGGTTACCAGAAAAGACGGCGGTAGCCCCCTGTTCGGCACCAACAAAATAGACAGCCAGCAACACCATCAAGGTGATGAATGCCGCCCAGGGCAGCAAAGATACCAGCGGGATGGGTGTGTTCTGGATCTGGCTCGATGTCGCGACGTGACTCATACAAATTCCTCTTAAATTATGAAAGTTCAGCGGTACGGGCGGCCGGGCTAACCGCCACCGGCACCCGCAATGTTGGGTGTTGATGGCTGTGCGCGGGCGGGCAACTGGCGTTACTCAGTATTACCGGCATGCCGTGCGGCGTATGCAAATACGCCTGACGCCATTCCGTAGCACGTTGTGCAATGTCTGCTTCTTCGGTCATTGCGAGCGACAAAATCAACTTCTCAGCCGCAGACACCCACTGGCGGTAATAAGCATCGTTGATGCTTTCATCCGCCCGTGCCGGTGCGGCTTTGATTTCTCGGCTGAAGACCTCCACCCATGTATTCCAGCTGAATTTTCCCGCCTGATGCAGGTGAACAATCAGCGAGAACACCTGTGCCTGCCACGGATGTTCAAAAGGCGCGCTGTCGGCATCTTGACCAGGGATAACGATCGCGACATCTTTGCTCATAAGGCCTCCAGATAGTCGTCCCACAAATCAATACGTACCGTATCTTTCGGTGGCGCATCAGCTCCCCACAGTTCGGTGGCGGCAAACCTGACGCTGTAAACATGTTGCGGATGTTCACCCAGCCCATGCGCTACCGTGTCTGGTGTGACAAACACGCCGTGATCAATCTCAATGGTGCCGATTTTCCCGCGTGCATAACGTGGCAGTCGGGTATGACCGACAGGGTTAAGGTTCTTCGCTCTGACCTGATCACCAACACGAAATCTGGCGCTCACCTCTTCATTCACCCGAGCTGAAGCGCCGGTGTTGACCACGGCCTGCACCATATCTGAACGCAGCACCGGTGTTTCCGCGCTGGCGGGCACGGCTGCGACTTTGCCTGCAAGCTCCTCGCGGGTAATCACCCCTTTCTCCAGCAACAGAGTCTCAAAGGCATGCATCCAGTGTTCGTAGTAGCTTTCTTCCAGGTAATGCGCCGGGTTCATGCGCTCAATCGCATGTCTGAACATGTCGACGTTGAAGTGACCGCCAACAAACAACGAAGCAAATAGCGAGAAAGCCCGGCGCTCCCATTCGTGGTGGAAAGGCGGTTCGTTAGGTTCGGTAATGACAGCACCCATACCGTGCATGCCGCCCAGATCGTGTATCCCGTTCATCGGTGTCTCCCGTTAATTACTGCCAGGTTGTAATGCCACGCCGGTGCCAATCATCGCGTCTCGCGTCACCAGATCGGCCAGTTGATCTTCGCTCCAGCCCTCGGTTCCGGCTGGCCTTTCCGGCAGCACCAGATAACGCAGTTCAGCACTGCTGTCCCACACGCGGATTTCGCGATCTGCACCAATTGTCACCCCGAACTCAGCCAGTACACTGCGCGGGTCGATAACAATGCGTGCGCGGTAAGGCGCGGATTTGTACCATGCCGGAGGCAAACCCAGTGTCGGCCACGGATAGCAGGAACAGAGCGTGCAGACCGTCACGTTGTGGACCTCCGGGGTATTCTCAACCACCATCATGTCTTCGCCCTGCACGCCAGAAAATCCCAGCTCAGCAATGGCCTGAGTCCCGTCAGCCAACAGACGTGCTTTGTAATCAGGATCACTCCAGGCTTTTGCCACCACCCTGGCACCATTGCGTGGACCGATGCGGTGTTCATAGGTGTCAATCAGCGCATCCATTGCCGCCGGGTCCACCAACCCTTTCTCAACCAGCAGCGACTCCAGCGCTTTCACCCGTAAAGCGATCTCTGCCGGGGGTTCGGTATGTTCATGATCATGGTCGTGTGCCATCGTGTTTCTCCGTAATGACAGTGGGTTAATTGCTTACAGCTGTTTCCAGTCCCCGCTGGCTTCAAATGCAGCAGCGGCCTGATAAATCGTGCTTTCCGCGTAGTGGCGACCTACCAACATCATGCCAACTGGCAGTCCGTCCACTATTCCACAGGGAACCGACATCGCCGGATGGCCGGTGACATCCAGCGCAGCGGTATTGCCAATCATCTCGAAGGCGCGAGAAATGTATTCAGTGATGGAGCAATCAGGTTCGGGCAGGGGTTGTGCGGTGATCGGTACCGTCGGCATCACCAGCAGATCAAAATCACCCAGGGCACGGTCATAATCAGCACGCGCACGCCGGGCGATGTTCTGTGCTTTGGCATAAAACCGGCCGTGGTAACGCGACAGTCCGTACTGGCCTATCAGCATGCAAATTTTGAGTGAAGGAGAGAGCGAGTCAGCGTGGTCGCGCCAGGCGGCATGTTTGTCGAGCAGAGCAACGTCATACTGCCCTTCCCAGTTAAAACCCATGCCATTGCCGTGCATCATCTGCATAGTCAGCCCTTCGCAGCCAATTGGTGACCATAAGGCGGCGGCAAGCCGATGACCCGGCACCGAGATTTCGCCAACCACGGCACCCAGGTTTTCCAGTTTGGCCACGGCATTACGCACCTTAAGGGCCACATCAGGCTGTAGATTGGGCAACTGGAATCCTTCGGTGAGGATGCCAATTTTCAACCCTTTGACCCCCTTGCCGAGTGCCGCGCTATAGTTGCCACCGCGTGACATATATTGTCGGGGATCGAGGCCATCCGGACCGGCCATCACTTCCAGCATCAGAGCGTTATCCGCCACCGTCGCGGTGATAGGACCAGCATGATCAATGGTGGCTTCAATCGGCATGATGCCGGTATAAGGCACCAGCCCGTGGGTGGGTTTCATGCCATAGGTGCCGCAAAATGCGGAGGGAATGCGGATCGATCCCCCCTGATCGCAACCAATTGCCATATCCACCTCGCCAGCCGCGACCAGCGCTGCACTGCCTGACGAGGAGCCTCCCGCGCTGTAGCCCTGTCGCCAGGGATTCTGCACCGGAGCAGGATCGGAGGTATGGCTGCCACCCGACAGACAAAAATGTTCACAGGTGGCTTTGCCCAGGATGGTGGCGCCGGCATCCAGCAGACGGGTCACCACTGTGGCATCAAACAGGGGGACATGCCCTTCCAGCGACGTCGCACCGTTCATCATCGGTACTCCGGCGAGGGCAATGTTGTCCTTGAGGGCCACGGTTTTGCCGATCAGTCGCCCTTCAGTTGCCCCTTTGACTTCACTTTTGTAATACCAGGCATTCAGTGCATTTTCCTCTCCGGCCGGACGGTAGCCCTGCTGCCGCGGATAATTAACGGGCGGCATCTCATCTGACAGCTCATCGATAAGGTCATAGGCATCCAGATTGGGTTGCATAAGCGCCAGATATTCAGCCGCTTCTTCATCACTGAGTTGCAGATGGAGCTGGCTGGCAAGGTGATGCAGCTGCGCTGCATCCGGACGTTCAATAGCCATCATTTTTTCCCTGATTTAAATCATTAACGGTGTTAACCCTGACCCGAACATAACGTGGTTGTTGTTTGTTCACATGGTTGAGACGGACAAACTCCTGGTCAGGAAGGACAACCTCAGAACACACGGGCGTAGCGCAGATTCAGGCGGAAATCCTCTGCCGCGCCATTTTCGACGCGCAGATCCCTGCCCAACTGGATCTGGAACTGATCGCGTGGCGTGACAAACTTGGTGGCCGTCAGTCGGACGTTGGTGGTCTGGCTCTGGTTGTCCTGCTCTACGCCGTCGATACGGGTTTCACCACCCCAGGTCTGCCCGAAACCAAGGCCCAGCGAAAGCGTCGGATCAGGGATATAGCGCCCCATAATCTGCGCAGCCCACGAGTTGTCCTGCTTCAGACGGGATGACGCCGCGCCGTAATCGTTGTTGTCGCCATACCAGATGGCGTCCCCGACCATATCCAGCGCCCATTTTTCGCTGAAGAACTTCACCCAGGCGGCCTGTAAATCCACCTTCCAGCGGTTCTCACCCAGATTTAGCGCGTTGTCATGGTCATAGTTCCCGGTTGGGACATAGAGATAGGGGGCAAAACCGAAGATGTCTCCCCCGCTATTCAGCCGAATTTTGAGCGGAACCGTCAGGATCAGGTCACCGGTGCCATTGGCTGAACCCAGTGAAGCGGCATCCCCGCTGCCAAAAACCCGACCGAACGGCAGCAGAAACTGTGGATCAAGCGTTGCCGTCTCGGTGATTTGCACGGTATGCAATAACCTCAACATGCCGATATCGGACGTGACATTGTAATCAGAACTGATTTTGTCACCGTGAGAGCGGGCCGAGCCGGTGGTGGCGTGTTGATAATACAACAGACCAACCGTGGTACCGTCGGGGAACTGGCTGTAATCGCCTGGCGCGACTTCAACAGCAAACGCCGATGTCGCAGACAACAGCATACCCAGCAGGCAAAAGCGTAAACCTGGCATAATCATTCCTCGGAAAATGGCGTACAAAGGGGGTCAGCGCACGGCATCACGCAGCATCCCGGTACAGGGATGGCAGTTGATGTACTCAAACGTCTGAAAGCGCGCATCTGAAACCGATACTTCGTGATAGAGCCGGAGTTTTTGCAGTCCGGTCACTACGCGAAAGAAGGTGGTGAAGATGCGCAGATGGGTGGGATGAGATTCCGCCCAGCGCTCAAGTCGATCCAGTGAGCGCCAGAAACCAATATCGTAGGCAACATCCAGCAAGTTACCGTCGATGTCTACGTTGCGCACAAAACGATTGCTGTAGCAGCCGAGCGCCTGCCCTTCATCACGCAGAAAATCCATCCCAGCCTGAAGAGGTGGCAACATTTCGGTGAAATACAGCGCTCGCTCCTGTTCATCTGCCTCCATCCAGTCCTGGCCTGATCGAATAAGGGTGATATTGTCATGCCCCTGCACCACTACCCTCCCCCCCACCGCCGGGTTGCCGGAAAGAATGCGGAGTTCGCCATCCGGTTGCAGCCAGTCCGTCTGGGACGCCGGAATGCGGTCGCGTACGGAACCCCAATAACCATGTTCCTGGATTTCGCCACTGAGGTTATCCATCACTGCACCAACACCGGGTAGATCCTCTTTAAACGCGTAAAGCGTTTCGAATTGCTCCGCGCGCGGGGCAATAATCTCGCGAAAATATCCCAGGCCTTCGTGCAGACGATCATCCGATGACCACCAATCGACTAGCTCTGGCTGATGCAGCCAGCGGCAATATGCCGCCGGATCGCGCCAGTAACCGACAACAATAAAGTTTCCAAACCCCTGGTTATCGGTGTGAAAGGTCACGTCATGATTAGCGGGCCCGTTGTGCAGGCTGAAACTACGCACCATCTGCTGCATGGCATTGATGGCTGCTGCACGTTGTTCTTCACGAAACTGCACGCCCAGATAGGCCATCACCACCTGAGTCAGGCTGGCGTCGGCTCGTCCGGCGAACATCGGGAAAGGCGGTTGATAATCGTCGTGCACCCGACGGGAAAGCGTGCGGGGACATTTAAGATGCGTGTCGATGGCAGATTCCATAATGACTCCCTGGTGAGGCGTTATTGTTGTTAAGAAAAATCATCATCGATATTAAGGAGAAATCGGCGGCTCACCTGGTTGTGGTGGACAACATCCTGGTTGTTCTGGACAGGGGGTAAAACACTCGCTGGTGGGATGGAAATGGTGCAGGATTGCCCTAATCTGGCGCACCCTCCATTTTTAACTGGCAGTAACCTACTGATTTAAAAGATACCGAGTAGTTATGGCGCAATTATTGCTTTCAGTCAGAAATGATGAGTTATGACAATTAATTGCCACGATGAGGTGTGATTGTGAACAGTACATTTGCTCCCGATAATGTCCGCTATTCCACCGCACAGGTTGCAGGACCACAGCGCTTTGAGTACTGGAATGATGTGATTCTGCGCCACTGCATCCCCTCTGATGGTAAACCCCTCTCGGGAACCTTTGATGGTGAGCTGGGCGTACGTGAGGTTGGACTGGTTGATATTTGCACCCTCAGTGCCAGCCTGCATTACTGGGAACGCAAGGCAAAACATCTGCGCACCGGGCCAGAGGATGACTTATGGCTGGGCTGTTTTCAGGACGGCTACGGTCAACTGGAACAGGGGGGAAGAAAGGCTAACCTCAGCTCAACTAACCTGGTGCTTTACGATGCTGCGCAGACATTTCGTTTCAGCATTGGCGGCCAAAACAACCACCTGATTCGTATCCCGAGACATTTACTGTGCGGCAAACTACCCGGAGCAGACGCGATGACAGCCACTGTGCTGGATGAGGCGCGTCCCGGCATCATTCCGTTACGTGAGATGATCTACCAGGCAGTGCGATCTCCAGAAATTCTCAGCGACCCTCATCTGGCCGGGCGTTTTTCACAAACGCTGCTTGACCTGCTGGTACTCAGCCTGGAACTACAGACGCCGGAAAAAGAGTATGTTGAACGTGATTTATACGCGAAAATCAGAAATTACATCCGCCGACACCTTACCGATCCAGCTCTGAATCTGGAAACCATTGCCCTCGCCCACCATGTCTCGGTGCGCACGGTGACTCGCGCCTTTGCCCGGCATCAGAAAACACCGGCGGCGATAATCTGGCAGGAACGTCTTGAAGCCAGCCGTGAGGCGCTGGTACAGGGGCGAGTAGCCAGTGTGTCTCAGGCGGCGATGGATTACGGTTTCTCTGACTTCTCTCACTTCAGTCATGCTTTTCGCAAAGCCTTCGGCGTTACCCCGCATTCAGTGATGAAACAGCATCGTCAGGATATTCAGGGTTAAAATCCACCGTATAAGTTCCCTTTCAATAACTTGTCATATATAACTCTTCTCGCAACAGGAACGTCATCGTGCGCGTATCCTGCTGATACATAAAAACCATAAGGGAAGGTCATGGACAGAAACACGGTAGTCACGTTATTGAAGTATAAGAAGTGGGCTGATGCGGCCACCCTGAAGTCGATAATCTCTCTCAACGCTTCTGCTGACAGCCAGAAGCGCCATCTGATGCTAAGGTTGATGAACCACATCTACGTGGTCGATATGATTTTTCGCGCCAATATCACCGGCCAGTCACATGGATATACCGCGCTGAATACGCCTGAGACACCATCATGTGACGAACTGGCAGCCAATATGAACGCCTGTACTGACTGGTATATTGAACATATCAGTGCGATGAACGACGCAGATTTTGCCGAGACCATTAACTTCAGATTTGTTGACGGCGGTGACGGCGAAATGAAGGCCATCGATATGATTAACCACGTCCTTTTCCACGGTACCTATCACCGTGGAGCAGTGGGCTGGCTGATATCAGAATGCGGTGGCGTTCCTCCGAAGGATGTCATGACGGTATTTCTACGGGATCATAACCACTGATCACTGAAGGGAGAGTCAAAACAATGCAGAGCCTTAAAATTGTTCCCCGACTGCTCCCTGAAGTGCGTTCCGGGAAGAAGCGCCACACCATCCGCTGGCAGGAACGTGAAATCACGTCTGGCCCGATGTTATATGTGAATGCCGAGGATGTTTCTGACATGGTCATTGTCTGGGTGACGCATGTGGAGACCATGCCACTCTTCTCCGTGGCACAGCATCTTGGCAAAATCCAGGCGTGGCCAGACGATGTGTTACTGGCTGGTATGCGTGAGCACTATCCGGGGATTGAGATGGACTCCATAGTGTCGGTCATCCATCATCTTCCCCCCGCATCAGACTGAATGAGTAATCAGCTCAACAACCTCGAATTCCTGGAAGACCAGTTCCATCGTGGCTGAGAATGTCCCTTCGCGTTCGAAGAAACGTTGATGTTCTGTTTGCCAGTATGCAAGACTCAGGTCTCCCTCGCCCTCTTTTGCTGCCAGTTCTGCGCTGACATCTTCAAAACGGAGCAGATGGACGGCGGTAACGCGTATGACACAAACGGCATGCCCCTGACTATCCTCCACCAGGGCATAGGCACCGATTACCGGAAAGCATTCATCTTCTGCACATCCAGCCATTGACCCACAGGTGGCGGTTTTTTTTCCACTCGCCACCAATGCCGCCAGCTCATCCATCATCTCCGGAGAATCGCCAAACGACCACGCTGTGACCGCCGGATACTTTGCTTTGACTTGTTCAGACGCCATCATAATTTCGTCCATTCTTCCCTGGTAATACGAAACATCAGACTGGGGGCGAAACCTTCTGGATCCATCACTTTCTCCAGAAATGTCATGCCGACCTTTTCCAACACCCGACGTGACGCCAGATGATTCTCGCGAACCACTCCCACAATATCCGTTAGCCCGACTTCCTCAAACCCATACTGAATGGCGCGCAGGGAAAGCTCCGTTGCATAACCTTTCCCCCAGGCATCAGGCTCAAATCGATACCCCAGATTGTTGGTATTACTTCCATTAAATTGACTGGCAAACACACCACCAAATCCAATGACTCTGTCAGGATTCGATTTTGCGAAAATGGTCCAGTCACCAAAACCATATTGCTGATATTCAAGCAGGGTACGCTCCAGCACAGCGCGCGCATATTCAATATTCGGATACGGACCACGAGGATTAAATCTATGCGTTTCGGGGTCACCATAAATACGGAACAAATCGCCTACATCGTCAGGAGTCGACCTTCTGTATAACAACCTTTCTGATTCCCATTGCATCCTTGTTATCCCTGTACATTTTAAATGTTGTCCACAATCACGGTGCATATCTGACTCAAAACCCTGTGGATAAAACTGACCGGCTCGCTTGTCATGACGCTCAGAGATATGACGGTTACTTACTGACCACCAGGTTTAGTACCATAACGCGTCACCAGACAGGTCGCAGATGTTTCCTTAATATCGGGTCCAAACATTGCGAACAGCCGTAAGTGTCTGAACCATTCTCCTCAGGTAAACGCAATGCATGACAGCAGGGCGGCGTGGTAATTGCTTTGAGCGACAGGATGCGACAGCGAGTTGAGGTAGCATATCTGAATTGCAGTGATGAAAAGAGAAAAATAGATTCTAACATCATCAGTTGATTTGATATGCCCTCAAAATCTGACGGGTGGTAACGCGCAAAATTGGCACGGCGGATTCAGTCTTAAAACATCCACGGACATCCCGTGTCGGGTGTTTCCTTCACGTTTCATTGAACGAATGCAGGGAATTTCAATTTGAAATTTTCCGATATAATCGATATTAAACAATAAGTTATGCTTAATTTTCTGTAGGGTAATTTTACCCTGTCCAAGGACACATCAATACGTTTGCCGAGAAGTAATTAGAACATAGGAGATACTGCCAGGATAGGACAGCGTCAACGCAGTGACTCTGGTCATTCCATTTCATCCAGATGAGAAAGGATAGCGTAAATTGCCAATATTGGCTCTTTTCCCGGATTTGACAACGTTTGATGAATATAGGTACTGAGGACATGGCAGACACCTTTCAATATTGTGTACCCATCCAAATCGACCTGGTTTTCAGATCGATGTTCCACATAACGTAGCTGTATCATCATATTCCCAGCCTTTCATGCAGCCGCTCAAGCTTGCCCTGCGTCTGCGGATGACCGGGCCGTGAATGGTCATCAAGCAGGTCAGCAGATGGCTGTATCCTCCGTTCCAGGCAAAATGCCCCTTGAAGTCCTTCTGCCACAGTTGATCCAGCGCGTCGTGATCGAAGCGGCCCACGACAACTGCCGGGGCAGTAGCGGCAGACAACGGATAATGGCGGCTGACTATGTCGTCAGGTGTTATGCCTCAGTTGTATGTATCAACCATGCTCCAGGTACGTACTATGAAGAGGGGAGGGGGAAAGAATTATCCGTCTGTATAAAGCAGATTATTCAATCAGTTAATGAGTCATGGCAAATGCATGTAAATTTAATGACGCCGCTACGTCATTTCTGAGAATGTTTCGGGGTCTTTCCTGCCGAATTTTCACGTAACGACGTCATTTTAAAGAACCAAAAACCTTACGATTTTGTTCTTCTCTCATCCTGTCGCTACTGAAATTCGTGTTTCAAGGTTTTCGCAATCAGCTCCAGCATAATTTTCCTGTTTGCTTAAAAGCGACTTAGTATGTACATGACGGCTGCGCTTTCCAGGATAACAAAGAGGTGAAAGGGAGTGAGCAGGGGTGATGACAGAATGTTACTCATTGAGATACGGCAATTTATGTCACTGACCGGATACCAAAGCCAGATCATCATTGGTTACCCCAACTCTCAAGCTCTTTTTTACCGATTAAATGGGAATTTCAAATTGAAATTTTTTAAATTTAATGAATTAAATCATATAGTTAATTATATAGTTATGTTGGGATATGATTGTTATGGGTTGTTTATTGATGAGTCGAGTGTGTTACGCGGTATCAGTAAGCCTGCTATAGCCTTTGGCATTACCGGGAATCCACCTCCTCTGTCTTGCTGAAATCCATTCCGACTTATTCACGTTATTCACAGGGTAGATCCAATAATCTGATCTTAATACGATCTTATATCGATCCTATAAAAGCCAAAACGATCCCCGGATCGCTACAGGCCTTGGTATCTCTGGGTTACGTTAAGGTCTGGGTTATCAGTCATATGCAAAAGGTTTCCGCCTGTATGCAAAAGGTTTCTGGTCATATGCAAAGGGTTATCTGTCAGGTGCACTTTGATTTCCGCTTATATGCTGGTAAGGTTATCGGTCATATGCGGTGGCAAATTTAACTGTTGATAAATGGATCCTGTTTATGGCTAAGAAAGTCAATGACTTAGATAGCATGACCGAGGAAGTTAATAAGAAAACGGGCGAAGTTGTCCACTTAAATCCTTCGGCAACTGCAACGGTGCAGCCTGTAGCTCTGATGCGGCTGGGGCTTTTCGTGCCAAATACGGATCACGCGAAGGCTAAGAGCTCCGTCAATACGGTTAAGTCCACCGTGGATGCTACCGAGGATCTTTACCATCTGGAAGTCGTAAAGCGGGAAGGGTATAAAGATATCTCTATCCGCTCTGAACGCCTTGATATGGCGACAGATTTCCGTGTCTGGCTGGGGATCATTCGTTCGATCTACGATAACGGCACCTTTGCCGGTAAGTTAAAACTCCCTTTCACCAAGTTTTTACAGAACTGTGGGTTCGACTCAAAACGTTCAAACAAAGACATGAAGAAGCGTATCGATGACTCATTGATGCGCCTGCGTGGTGTGACAATTCAGTTCCGTAATGACACAGGTTCTCTGACTACCGGCCTGGTCAATAGCGCGCATTACAACATGGTGAAGAACGAAGTCGAAATTGAGGGAGATCATCGGCTGGCTGACCTCTATCAGATGGATTACAAAGTTTATCTGCGTCTCAAGGCTATCGATCATTTGCCCCGTAAAGAGTCTGCACAGGCCCTCTACACGTTTATTGAAAGCCTTCCCAGAAATCCGGCCCCGGTCTCAATGAAACGCCTGAGAGAGCGTCTGAGGCTGAAATCGCGCATTGCTTACCAAAATCACATTGTGCGTAAGGCGCTGGAGGAGCTCAAAGAGATCAATTATCTCGAATACACCGAAACCAAGCGGGGCAGGTCGGTCTATTTCAACATTACCAAGCGAAATCCAAATCTTATCCCGGATAAGTCGTTGAAACTCGACAGGAGCACGGAGGATGAACCTCAGGTCGTTGATGAGGCGATGATCGCCAAAATCAGTAAGCTGAAAGATTCCGGCTTTAGCGAGGAAGAGATAGCCAAGATCCTGATCAGTCTCGATTCCCGGTGAGTGGCATCTCAGTGATAACTTTGCCAGCATACCACGGCTAACCTTTCTAATTTCATCAGCTCATTCAGCCAGTTATGGATGAGCTGATTGCGTTCCTCTGGTGCAAACCATCGCTTTCACACTGCGGTTATCTGCAAACATAACCGCAAAACAGCATACAACCGATAACCTTTCCGTTTAATCAACCCTGATAAGCATACGACCGATAACTTTTAAACCCCCATATGCTTCATCAATACAATATCTGCGCACGACAGCCAACCTTCCAGTTATGAAACCCTGAAAAATAAACCTAATATTCTGATATTTAATGGAAAAACGAGCATAACACGTTGCCACAATGCATCAATAAGTGCGGTATCTTCAGCATACGACAGATAACCTTTTAGCATACGACTGAAAACCTTTTATGCATCATATGGCAAAAAACAGGAAGTTAATGCATTTGCGTCATTCCGAGTGACTGGCATATGACGGGAAACTTTTTGCATACGACAGATAACCTTTTAACCCGGCAAATACCCTGTCTGCGTACATTGTGTTTAAACTTCAAACGGCCAGAGAATCCTCGACGTGTTTAGAGCATATGACGGGAAACCTTTTGCATATAACGGCCAACCCTAATTGATCTGAAAAGGGCCGTAAACGATCTTCATACGACCGCCAATACTGCTGATTTCTGGCATATGACAGATAACTTTTTGCATACGACTGGAAACCTTGAAAGATCGAAAGTGGGTGAGTTCACTGATAAATAAGAAGAAGTCATTTTGCATATGACTGATAACCTTTCGCTCCATCCTGATGAGTGATCCACGTCACATTTTTCCAGATCGCTGAATTATCAAAGGGTAGAAGCGTATGAATGCCAATTTTCAGCATACGACTGGAAACCTTTGAGCAAACACTGCGGTGTAGCTTTAAAAGATCGCAGCCTGGATCCGATATGTGATCCTGTCACGTTGAACATTTTGGCATATGACCGATAACCTTTTTGGGGGATACCCAGAAGACCCAGCCGTAGAATATTAATGTATCCATATGAATTTTATATATTTCCAATAAAGATTAGCTCATATTTTCTTCATTTTAATCCGTCTGACCGTGTTTCACTGAACCTCTACGGAGCATATAACTGGAAACCAATGCGCAAATATTAATCAGCAATGTGACAGGATCACAAATTGATTCTTGTGACACGGCATAGTTGAGAACAGAACCCTCTATTTAACGCACACCTCTTGTTCAGGAGATGTACTGGCATTGTCGGCGCGTACAACTTTTTTCTGAAAAACGAAAAATGTTGCACGTAGCAAAATGCCATGTACACTTAGGAAAAATTTTGCCAATGGAGTAATGGTATGAAAAGTAACTATGGTGGCGTGGACGAAACTGCCCGCAGGGCGAACGCTATGCTGCGCAGTATGAGTGACGACATCATCGATAAACGTCATGAATTTGGACTTGACCGTTACTATCAAACCTTTACCCGAAATTCAGTTGCAAACATGCCGAAACTCAGCCGTCGTGCCGTTGAGCAGGCCATTGATGAAATGGAAGCCGCCGGTC